>JAGSHD010000009.1 GCA_023954715.1 Candidatus Cloacimonadota bacterium
AAAAATCCTAAGTGATGATCGCTGTTTGCTAATCTAATTGATTTTAATGATTTGATTGTTTCTTTTTATATATTTAAAAAGACCTTATTTCAATTTTATTGAAATAAGGTCTTTTTTTTATATAAAATTATAACGTTTTGCTTGGGGAATGGTGCTTATACATTGGTGGTTTAATTAAAAATATCTTTGATATTTAAGTCTCTTGAGGCTTTCTAGCTTTAGCTAGATAATAAAAACATTATAGCGTATATCTTGAGAAGTTGTGCTTAAACGCTGATAGATTTATATAAACTTCTTCGATGTTTGAACCCTTGGGCTCTCTAACGCTAGTTAAAACAGTAAATAGCTAGTCATCAAAAACTCATATTTTAAGTTTGCCTTAGAATAATTTTTCTATGTACAAATTTGTTATGTGGCTTACTTAAGATAGAGTCTTAAGAAGGAATGTTTCATTTGAATTTTGACTTCACAACCATGTGATTCAAGCTATTTGATAACAGACTTCTTTGATAAGTTAATATAGTTTAGTATTTCTTCAAGTTGATCATCAGTTGAAGTATGAAGTAGATATTTTTTAACGTTAGTTTCTAATGAAAATCTACTGTCGTACAATACCCCAGCTTTGGGTTTGAAGATTCTTAGCTTCGGACCAGCTGCGACTATCATTGCTTGAACTTTATCAACTTGATGTTTGTTTAAGAAGTAAGAGCCACTTTTATTATTAAAATCAGAAACAACACTGATAGTACCGTCTTTGTAGAGAGTAGTAACCGTTTTTGCTCCCATAGCTGAGATATACTTTCTAAGTAGAATCGTATTATCCCAATCATCAGGTGGTTTTAATTCACTAGAGATATAATAATAGCCTGTGGTAGAGATTAGTGCGATTAAAAAACAGATCCTAAATATAAATTTATTCATGTATAAATAATAACAAGATTTTCTTTAAAATTCGAATATTCTTGTCAATAATCTTATAATATCACTTTGCAACAAAGTTAGTAACAAATCAAACAATTGCTTAAGTAGATATAGCGTTAATAAATAGTAAAAACTAGAGTTTATTAAAAAAAAGTAGATTCAAAATTTTTCAATAACAATTGCACCGGTATATAGTTAGCATTTCTGGAGGTCTTTTCTATGGGTAGTTTTAGGAGTGATGGTATGACTGTAGATAACTATCAAATTTTTTCAGACCTTCATTTAGAGTTTCATCAGGATAAAGGTAAGCAATTTTTAGAGTCTATTATTGT
This sequence comes from Candidatus Cloacimonadota bacterium, assembly GCA_023954715.1. Taxonomy (GTDB): domain Bacteria; phylum Muiribacteriota; class UBA6191; order UBA6191; family UBA6191. Next base: position 1,254 of record JAGSHD010000009.1, read on the forward strand.
AAGTGCCGAAAACGTCATTTTAGCAGGTGATATCTGTGCAATGAGTCAGATGTATAAAGTTTATAGAGAGTTCAGCAATAAATATAAAAAGGTATTTTTCGTTCTAGGAAACCATGAGTTTTATGGTCATACATTTGAGGGAGTTTTTCTTGAAGCTTCTAGGATTGAAAAGGATTTTAAAAATGTTCATTGGTTAAACAGAAGTATTTTTAAAATTGGTGATCATAGGATACTAGGTAGCACGTTATGGTTTTCTGATACTATTGATAACTCTAAATACCAACATAGACTATCAGATTTTAGCCGTATTCGAGACTTTGAAAAAAGTGTCTATGAACAAAATGAGTTAGATAAGTCCTTTTTATTTAATGAGGTGCAAGAGGACGATATAGTTGTAACACATCATCTTCCATGTAGGGGCTCTGTGTTACCAAAATTTGCTGATTCCGATTTAACTCGATTTTTTTATTGCGACATGAGTCATGTTATAGAAAACAACAAACCTTCTGTTTGGGTACATGGCCATGCACATGATGTTTTTGATTATATTGAAAAAAGTACTCGAATTGTATGTAACCCTTATGGGTATCACGCCACATTGGCTGAAACTTACGATTACGATTGTCTCATAGAGTCAAGGAGTTTTGTAAAAACAAAGTAGGTCTCAAAATTCCTTTCAATATGGTTTTACACTTTATGTTACAAGAGTGTATATTTGTAAACAGCAAAAGCTATTTACTTGGCTTTAGTATACAAGGTTCAATAAAAAGAGGCAGAAATGGTCAAGTTTATTTTAATGTTTTTACTGTGCTTTACATCCTTTTCAAGTGATGAGAGCTATTCAGAGATAGTGTTTGAAGATACTCCAATTGGAGCTATTCAAAGTAAGCTGAAACGAATGAAAATACTCTGGAACAAGAAAAATAAAAAGACTAAAAAAGTAAGTCCTAAAAAAAATGACCAAAGTGCTAAACAGCATAAACATCTTTCTAAGCTTAAGAAATATCCAAAATTGAAATATAAAAAGTATGATTCTTTTCAATTGGAATATAATACTAGTTATGCAGACTCTAGTGATACAAAACTATTTTTTTATGGGGGATATGTTAATAGCTCACTTGATGAGCAAAACAAACATAAAAAACTACGAATTTTTGATTATTTAACAAAATCATGGTCTGCTGTTATGGTACCTTATGCTTATAGAGTAGGTGCATCCGTAAGTTACTATAATAATAAAGTATATATTTATGGTGGACGACCATACAAAGTTGGTACTAGTACAGATGATAATCCCAATATTAGATTAAATGATTTATTAATTTATGATTTAACTCTTAACTCATGGAGTAAGATAAATGTCGGTACAGCTCGCTCTGATCACTCTGCTTCAGTTTATAATGGTAAAATTTACTTTTATGGAGGAGATGCCGATCCAAATTCTAAACAAGATATGTTGAGTATGGAGATTTTTGATACTTCAAATAATACGATAAAATCTAGTGATTACACATCTAATAGAGTGTTTCATAGAAGTCTTGTTCATGTTGATAAACTTTATATCATTGGTGGGTCAGTTAAAAGTCCTCATGACTACTTAGTTAACGTAGATACAATCGAATATATAGACTTGACAACCGGTGAAAAGGAAACTATTGATCAAGGGTTTAGTGTATCCCATCCAGTTGTAGGGATTTATAATAATAAGCTCGTGGCTTTAGGTGGATATAGAGGTTCAAGAACTGATACATCTATTGTAATCTCTTTACTTTCAATAAGAGATGAGGAGTGGGTACACAAAACTTACTCTGTGAATGATTTAAATATTGTAGTGGGTGCCATAAAAACTTCACGAGCATACTTGTTTGGGACTAAAGCAGGGATTACTGGCATTTTTCGAGTTCAGTTAGATCGGCTTTTAAATTAAACTGCTTGTTTTGGGGCAAAAAAAACTGAAGTGTACCAATCAATACAAGGTGATTGTCTCGATTGATGATTCAGTCGCTCTATGGTGATTGTAATCACAGGTACATAATTGTTTTACTGATTATCTATTATATTGGCTTACTCTTTGCTTAGACACAAATCAACTCCAGACCCATTATTTGTAAGAGGCTAATATGAAAAAACTACTAATCGTTGATGATGATCTAGATATTCTTACTTTATTTGGTGAGTTTTTTGAAGGTATGGGCTATGAAGTACATACAGCTGAAGATGGGTTGCAAGGCGCAGAAGTTTTGAAACAAGTAAGTCTTGATCTAGTTATTACTGATCTTGATATGCCAAACTTAAATGGGTGTGAGTTAATCTCTGAAATTTCTCAAGATTTCCCTCATATTCCTATTATTGTAACATCTGGTTTAAACTTAGCCATTAATCCAAAATACCGTGAAGCTATGTTATTTACTCAGGTTAAGGATTTGTTTCCTAAGCCAATCAATATGGCGAAGCTATATAACTCTGTAGAAATGTATATAAACAGAGGTGTAGAGGGTAAAGTAGCGCTATTGTAATACCTCAAAAGTAGATTTGACTAAATAACCCAACGGTATGAGGTAGATCTCCAAAATCACTATTGATTCCACCGACTGTGGCTTCTTTTCCAATTCCAAGAGTATAAAAAAGTACTAGACTAGAATTATCTGATGTATTGATATGAAGCTTAGGTTGGATATAGCTAGAGTGATCTTGTGTATTGTAGATGACTGAGCTTGCAAAATCTACGAGATGCTTAATTTTACGTTGATAGCTTAAGTTAAGGTAATTTCGTCCTCGCAAATAAGAAAACTGCTCTATAAAGCTTGGATTGCTTTGTACACGATGAAAATCCTTAGGGTTTTTAGCACCGGCTTCTTGGTGAAACCATGACAGACTAATTGTTTCTCCAATGTTTGGGTGAAAATCAAGTCCTAGATTTAATGCTAAATTTAAACTCTGCTGATCTATAGTATCTAAGAGATTTTCATCATAATTGATTAGAGAGAATTCTCCCCAAACACTTTGAGACTTTACTTCACCTTCAAAACCAAGAGCGACCATATTGTGTTGACGAAATCTACCAACTAATATTTCATAGTCAATATTATTTTTTAATACTCTTGATCTTAAAAAGTATGCATTGTCTTTATTGATTTGATTGGCAGCAAAAATAAACTCTATCTCACCAGTATCAGATAATGCTTTTTGAATCCTTAAAGCATCGATACCAGGTTTAAAACTGCTATCTATGGTACCGGGTGCAAATGGATTGATTACATCCATAGCGGAGATAAAGTGGCTAGTTCCAAAACTGATAGCTTGTCTTCCTACTACATAATCTAGTCCTTTAGATTGAAAACTCAATTGCAAACGATCTATTTTAGAAAGGAAGTCATCCTTGTTATATATCTGATGAGAGAATTGCTCAAAGGGGCTGATGGAAGGTCTTAAAGGGATTGACTTATTGCTCTGTTGATAATGATGATTTAGATGTAATTGAAAGTCGAAAATATCTCCAATGGTTCCATTAAAGACATTTCTAAAGTCGTTTGTATATATTAAATGAGAAGATTGTTGCACTAAGTTAGACGAGAAACTAGCTGAAGTAAGACTTGTTCTTAGGGAGTGAATGGGTGGATCAAAGTGTAGTGCAAACAAATTTGCTGAAAGTAGATGAGTTAATAGTAAAAAAAATAGGTGCATTTTAAACCACTAGCACAATTTGCCATCACGGATTCGGATTACTTTTTTAGCCTTGTCTATGACCATCTGATCATGACTAGAAAATAAAAAGGTGACTTCTTTTTCATTGTTAAGTCTTTGCATCAGGTCCATCAATTTATTGGCGGACTCCGAGTCTAAGTTTGCAGTAGGCTCATCTGCTAGTATTAATTTTGGTTCGTTAATCAGTGCTCTTGCCACAGCGACTCTTTGTTGTTGTCCACCGGATAACTCAGCTGGCATACGAGCATGTAAGTCCTGTAAATCTAGTTCCGCAAGAATAGCAAATATTTTATCTTTATGTAGTTTTTCAGCAATACCTTGGATTTGTAAAATGAGCTGTATATTTTCATAAACTGTTAATACAGGTAATAGGTTATACGCTTGAAATATAAAACCAATCTTTTCTCGCCTTAGATCACTGAGTTGATGTTCGGATTTGTTTTGAGTGGGTTCACCATCAATAAAAACCTGGCCCTCACTTGGTTTATCTAAACCACCAATCAGATTTAAAAGAGTTGTCTTACCACTACCTGATGGACCAGCAATAACTGAAAAATCACCTTTATGAAGCTCCATAGATAATTGATCGACTGCTGTAACAGTCAATAAACCATTCTTATAAAATCTAGAAACTTTATCAATTTTAACAACACTCATGTTATTTCCTTTGCATAGCTTGGGCAGGCTCTATTGTAGTTGCTAAATAGGCAGGGTATATAGAGGATAAAATATTTATAATCAACATGGATAAACAGATAAGAAGGTTTCCTTTAAGATTTAAGACCGTATAGATGATAGGATCGATCATGACTCCTGCTACATCCATATCCTTCATTACTTCAGAAAAGTCAATTCCATGGGTTGAAGTATAATAAGTCAATAGTAGTGAGATAATCATTCCTATAAATATAGCAATAAAACCTAGAATAAGTGCCTCTAAAAACACGATCAAACGAATATAGGAGCTATTCATTCCAATTGCTCTTAACACGCCAAACTCTCTGGTTCTGTCCATGACACTCATAACCATAGTATTAATTGCACCGATACCTACAATTAGCATTAAGAAGGTCCCCATCATGATACCGTTAGCGCGATCAATTTTGATTAAATCAAGTAAAGATGGCTGGGCCTCTTGCCAAGAAAATGCTTTAATTGGTGCTGGTATTTGTTGGGATAGAAGATTAAGATTATCTTTAATTTGTTCAAAGCTAGATAGGTGTATGGCGACTTCATGTACACGGTCTTTAGATTGGATCAATTTTTGTACATTACTTAAATGAGTAATGATCGTTGTTTTATCTATATTACTTACGCCGGCTTTTATAATTCCACGAATACGAAACAGTTTTGAGTTAATTTCATCGTGATTACCTTTAGCCATAACTACAAACTTTTTACCCACTCCAAGAGACAACTCTTTGGCGAGTTTATAGCCTATCAAAACATCTTTTGAATTGTTTGGTCTAGGCCAATCACCATCGATGAGTACTTTGTCTTTAAGTAGGGGACTTATATTTCGCTCTTTTAAGATATCTAGTCCTAAAACGACACCTCCACTACTGTTTCGTGAAGATCGTATCAAAGAGGGTACATAGAGTCTTGGATAATACTTTTTGATGTCCTTGTTTAATAAGCTTTGTTTAACTAGCTGAAAATCAAAACTATCTTCTAGTTCTCTGCTTGATAAATAATTTGAATGATAGATACCAATATGACCGGATCCACTTTTGATCCCATTGTTGATCATCGCGTTATATGATCCTGTTTGCATATTATCCATAAAAGTTAACAAGATGATGCTACCAGCAATTGCAGCAATGCTTACAAAACTACGAGACTTGTTTCGAACGATATTTCTATAGGCAAGCTTAATCCAAAGCATTATCGATCTCCCATTACTTGATTGAGTGGAGTAGCAAGTAGTTTTATAGTCGGATAAATGGTGGTTATAACTCCTAAAACCATCATGACGCATACTGGCAAAAACATGTTAAAATATGAAGGATAGGCTCGTATAAGGGGTTGAAAACTTGATCCTCCCCAAGCCAAAGGGCCAAAATAGCTAGATAAATCAATTGGATAATAATAAAGTAAAAAACTAAGAGATAGACCAATGACTCCGCCAATTATAGCCGCACTACAACTTAAGAAAACTCCTTCTAGTGTCAGAATTTTTAATATACTAAATCGTGTGAGACCAATTGCTCTTAATGTGGCAAACTCGTATTTTCTCTCCATGATGGACATAGACATTGTATTGGCACAAATTAAGATCACTGCAAAATAAAAGATACACAAGATAATGATTTGACTAATAATCCAAAAATCTAACGCTTGTGAGACTTGCTCCAAAATATCTCTCCAAGAGTCTACGTGATAATTTGTAGATAAATGTTGAAGCTCTTTTGCAATTTCTTTAGCCTCTAAAACTCTGTGTATACTCGCTGTATAATAGTGAGCTTGATCGTATAGACCTAAAATTTCTTGTACATCTTTTATATGAGCTAGAGCAAGTCGCGAGTCGCGTAAGTTGTCTGATGTGGAGATAATTCCAGATACTATAAAAAGACCTGATGCTACAGCACCATAAGCTCCTTGACCCATCACTATAATTTCATCGCCTACTTTTGCTCTCAATGATTTTGCTAACAACCTACCTATAACAAGTTTTTGTTGTGGTAGACTGCTGATATAGCTGCCTTTAATCACTGACTGATGTAGTTTGGTAACGGTGGCCTCTGATTTGGGAGAGATACCTAGTAACTCAGCTGGTACAGACCAAGACTTATCTTCTTTTTGGTGGCTAAAGAGCAGGTTACTCGTGATACGAGGTGATATTCCTTTAATCTTAGAGTAGTTAATAAAAGAGTTATCTATGGTATCAGAAACTGTATGATGGAGATCTTTTTTATCTTCATACTTTTGAGATGTAATTTTAATGTGAGCATGAAAATAATCGGTGGATGACAAAATCATAGACCATAAAAATCCATCGTTAATGGATAGAGTAATCATCAATAAAAAAGTGGCTGCACTCATGGCACTCATGGTTAGTAAGGTTCTGCGAGTATTTCGAAAAAGGTTTCGAAAGGCTAGCTTTACATTTAACATGACTATCTCTTTTTAAGGTATCTAATAGAAAACTTAACTCTTTTTAAAGGTATATTCAGTTTGAGTTCTTTATAAATGATCTCGGTGTATTCATCTGGATTGTCCTTGGGTAGGATCATTAGATGAGTAGGAATATAGCGACCTTCGATAAGTTTGACGTCGCTTAGAGTCATTGTGCGGATAAGCTCCATGTCTTCATCAAAGTATTCTACTTTGCTAGCTATCTGCCTGGTGAGATCGAGATAATAAATAATTTTACCCCAAACTACTGCGGCTTCTTTTCTAGGAAGTGACTCAACTACAGCTTGATCTTTAGTTTTGCTTAATACGCTAAATTGATATAGTTCATCAACTTTATCTGATTTGACCAAATCGTCGTTGGTAAAATGACTACCCATCCATGAATCACCCATTAAGGAGCTAGGTATTTTGATGACACGATCTATCTTAGGTAGGTAGTTCCACATGTTTTTGTCAATTTTTAAAGAGGCAGTACCTTTCTCTTTCTTAGGCTCAATAATTTTCGTTAGAAACTTATCTCTTCCTTTTCCCCATGAGTTCATGGTTATAGAGCGTTTCCATGAGTCCTTTTTTATGTTCATTTGCATTACAGCAAAAGAAGTATCTGCTTGATATTGAGATTCAACTTTTTTAACTATGGATATAATAAAATCATCGTTTTCAGTTGAAGAGATAGTTGAAACTATTAAGATATAAAGTAGCAAAGATAAAAATCTCATAAGAATCCCTTTTGATTACCACTCACCAACATTTGGCATATCAATCCAAGGAGCGATTGGCTTTAGTGCTTCACCCTTTTGTAAAAACTCTATGGAGATATTATCAGGACATTTTACAAAAGCCATATACCCATCTTTGGGTGGACGTAGAATCTCAACTCCCATGTCCACCAACTTTTGGCAACTTTCATAGATATTATCTACTGCAAAAGCCAAGTGTCCAAAGTTACGACCATTTGAGTATGATTCTGTGTTATCCCAATTGTGAGTGAGTTCGACTTCGGGTTCACCTTCTTCAGTCGCTAGATATATAAGTGAAAACTTGCCATTTGGATAATCTTTTCTTCTAGTTATTTTTAGACCTAAACCATTTTGATAAAAATTCAAGGATGCATCTAAATCTTTAACGCGGATCATGCTGTGTAGAAATTTCATAAACTGCCTCTTGTTTGTAAGTTGAATTCAGTAAAGTAGACAGATTATACCGAAAGTTATAGATTTTGTCTCATGAAAACTTTTGGGATATGTACAAAATATTAAATTATACTGACTTGTCCATCAGTGACGCGAAGAGTCATGACTTTAGACTCCCATTCAGCACCGGATTCGTTTTTGATTTCGTGAATGATATCTGAGTCCAACAAATCTTGAGAGATAAACTCTCCATTTGCTTTTCGATAAACAAAATCTATTGTGGAGTCGGGAGTAAGCTGAACGTCAATCTTTACCTCTACGTTTTCAAGGGCTTGTTTTTGCTCTTTGAGTTCGATCAATTTTGCTTTGAGTTCAGTGATTTGAGAGTGCTCGATAGAAAAAGTTAGGTACTCTAAAAATAGAGTAAAATCTACTCGCTCTACTAATCGGATAGCATTTAAAATCTTAGATAGAAAAACAGTTAAAAGGGAATTTACTCTTTGTTCGATAGACTGTCCGCTAGAATAATCTGCAAGTCTCAACAAAGAGGCTACTTCTCGTTGAAGATCGAGTTGTTTGCCAGGTTGTATTTGATCAAACAATAGGTTCATTTGTTTACAAAATTCTAAACGTTGTTGTATAGAGTAGGAGTTTAACCCAGTCTTTGAAAGCATTGACTTTAAAAGTACGGGGTCTATCTTTTGATTTTTAAGAGCCCGAAACAATTCAAAAAATAATAGATATCTATTTTTGTTAGAGAAATATTTTAAACGAAGTGATTTTTCTAAGTGCTGCTCTTTTTGAGCAAATATCTCTTGAAATTTTTGCTTCATTTGATACTCTTTGCTCAATAGCAATTTAATTTGTTTTTCTACTTGTTGAACATTTTCAAAGCTTTCTCTACTACATAATATTCTTAGGTTTCCTTTTAGACGAGCACAAATCTCTATATTTACACCCTCGATTATCGGAATATTATGACTGCGTTGGAAAGCGTACTCGATGGGTAGTCTCAAGTCTTTATCAACATCTCCAACTTTTACTTTATAAGCTTTAATTTTTCTTAAGAATTTTAGCTCGTTGAGGATTTCTATGCTCTCTCCCGCATAAATACTAGTATTTTTAGCCGTATAAACAGAGACATTTTCACCTTCAATTTGATCTCCATACATAGAGTCACACACTACACACCCTCTAGTGCGAATGACTACACCATCACCTACATGTCCTATCTCTAGATCGAGCTTTTTATCAGTGATTGTGTTTTTTGCACTATCTTTGGTAATGTTACCGATTTTAAGTACAGTATTGTCTGGGTCTTCAATATCATCGAAGTTTACATCTGCGCCATCTGGAAGCTCTATGATACGTTTAGGAGTATTTAAAGGGGTATCGTTGAAATGAATTTGCTCTAGATCAATATCTTCATCTTCAGAAAAGAGTAGATCTATAGAAACATCGTCAAAGTTTACACCACTAACAAACAAAAAAGCGGCTCGTGCTAACTCTCCATCGTCTATTTGATGAATCAATCGAAATGCCATCAATTGCAGGGATAGATTTATTTTTATAAAATTGCCTGACTCTAAACTCGATTGTTTTAAATGAGAATAACAAAACTTGTTTAATGAATGAAAAAAAGCTTCGATGGGTTTGTTTTGTTGAAATATTTGTTTATGAAGTTTGCTAATCGAAGTTAGATTGTTACGCACTTCTAAATCATTTGACCAACTATCCTCTAATGGAAACAAACCACTAAGAAAAAATTTATCTTTTAAAAAGCACTTCTTGGTGAGTGGAATGAAATCAGGATAAGCGATTAATGATAAAAGTAATAAAAGATAATATGATAAATTATATTGACCTTTATTATGGATGGACAAATTATTACTGATGTCTAATGTATCTAATTCAAAATCAAATTTATGGATAAGGAGTTCAGAAAACTTGGGATGCCTTTGAATGCTGATTATCTCTTCGTATAACCAAAGACTGCAAAGCTCCTCAGGGCTATTGAGCATAATTTTCTTTTCAAAATAGTTTTGAATTTCAATTAATTCACAACCTAAAACTTTTGACTTATCCAAAATCACACCTTTGTATCAGACACTAAACTTAGACAGGTGAGTCAGTTTTTAGAGCCTACTTATATTATATATCAAAATCAACTTTAATTATACTGGGTAAAATACCTATAAAATTATTTATTCATTAAAACAAAAATAAACAACAAATATTAATCGATTGATATTAGTCTTATCGGGAAATAAGAATGGTTTTTCTAATAAGTAATATCGAAAGTTAATTGTTTACATTCATAAAGAGTATCTTTTGTTTAAATCTTGTCCTAGATGACAAAATAAAAATTGTAGCTTCAATCTGGCTCAATTTTTTGTATTCACTACAGAAAATTGTTAAATCATAGTATTGTGTAAACTAAAACAATCCTATTTGTTCTTTGGTAAACAAAAATAAACTTTAACAATCAATTCAAGGATAAGATTTTAAAACATATTAACTTTTATATGTAAAAGTCTAGGACTATTTCATGGAAACTATTTCTCAATATGCCCAAACTTATCGAGTTTTTTTTCGACTGATACCTATTATCATTGCGACAATTTTATGGTACTCCATAGCTTATAAGATGTATCCAATTATAAAAGATAATGCATTAAATGAAAACTTAGAAAGAATGAAAAGGTCTTTTGGTAAGTCGGCTGGTAAAACATTGTTTTTCTTTTTTAAAGGGGTAGTACCTTTTGCTTTTGGAGCTGTTTTATACTCTTCGTTGTACTACATAGAAGATCCGATAAAGTTTACAGGAGAGCTTGTTCACTCGTTTCAAGAGAAACAAAACTCTGTGGATAAAGAAGAGGCTTTGAAGCCTTTAAGCTTTGATGGGAAATATGTTTTCTTTGGATTTTTGATATTGGGTATAACGCTTTCTCCTTTTGCGGTTCGAGAGCAATTGTCCTCTAAGTGGGAGATCAATATTTTGAAGGATTTAAATTCCACTAATGGTGAAAACGGTCCCTATATGTTTAAGAGGTATAGATCTAATCTGCAGACTCTGTATGGTGGAGGCTTACAATATTATCATCGTTTTCATCTTTTACGCTCAATGTACTATTTGATCAACAAACGAAATATGGATGCTAGAAATGCACTGTTTGAAACCATGGATTGCTGTGAAAATCACCCAGAGTATAAATATGTAGCTCAAAAATATTTGATATCAATTTTGCAAAATAGTGACCAACAAGAGCAAGCACAAGAAATCAGTCTTCAACTACAAGATGTAAACTCTTTAAACCTAGAGTTAGTCAAGCCTTATATTGATCAAGACAAATTACAGTTTGAAGTACAAAAGGCTGATGTATGAGTAAATTAGTTTTACTATTGTTTTTGTGTGTAACGAGTCTTGTGTTTAGCATGTCTCCTCAAAGTGATCCTTGGTATAAAATTCATACTTTAGAGGATGCTATAACGGCGATGAAGATTCACAACGAAAAAAATGAACTTTACGACGGTTTATATGTTCTTCGAATATTGGTACTTAAAAATAAGTTCAAGAGTCTTAAGATGCAATATGTTTTAGCAACCCAGTACGAACGTATCGTAAAAGCATACCCAAATGACAAACATGCCAAGACTAATTTAAAACATAATTTACAGGCAATTAAAAATGCCTTGAAGGGCAATAAATTAAACAAGAGTCAAAGAGACTTTTACTCTAAGTTTTATCAAAGATTGGCTCCAATTTATAACCGTAAGTAGATTTAGAATAAACTTGATTTAGTTTTTAAATTAAGTAGGAGATATATACAATGAGTTTTACTGACATAATGCATTTGCTGAAACCTTCAATGGAGCACGGAAACTACGTGTTCTTTTGGGTTATGGTACTTTTTTTAGTAATAAACCTGTTTCAATTGTTTAAAAAATATTCAATTGCCTCTGAAATTCAGCAAATTCTAGATAAGAGTAAAGATAGTTCTTCAATTGATGAGGTCTATAAAGACTCTTGTTTGGATGATTTTTATTCTTCAAAAAGATTAACAGGTACAAGCTCTTCTGATTTTGATTACTCTTGTTCTATTCGATCTTTTCCAAAATCTATCGACTTGTTTCCTAACCTTTATATTAGTGTTGGTATTTTAGGGACTTTTGTTGGAATTGTATTAGGTTTAAAAGGCCTAGGAAATCAATTAGGAGATGTGGAGCAGTTATCAACGAGTATTCCGATTTTGTTGGATAGTATCTATTTAGCTTTTCGTACTTCTATTTGGGGAATCTTTCTTGGAAACATCGTATCCTTTTTAAGTAATACTGGAGATATGAAAATTGAGTCTTTGTTAAGTCAAGTAGATACTCGTTTAAGTATACAGTTTTCTGACGAACTACAAAAATCAAATCAAATGGATCAAATGCTTGGTATTGTGAAAGAAATGAAAGAAGAAAGATCAAAGCTTTCAAAAGAGTTATCTACAACAATCTCTAGTGTTAGTACAAACTTTTCAGAAAACTTAGGTCAATTTTCGACCTTTCTTCAAAAAGAAGTTCAATCGATCATTCAAAATATAGAGACAGACAAATCAGATAAAATATTGGCTGAGCTTGAAAAGTTTACAGCAAGTTTTTCCAATCAGTTTTTCAATGGTTTAGATGACTCAAGAAAGCAGTTTGGATCACAGTTAGATGACAATGTACAATCTTTGCAAAGTTCTCAGGATTCAATGATAAAAATCATTACAAACCTAGAAAAATCAGGTTCATTGGTGAATGAGCAATTAGAGTCTCAACTACGTCAAGCCAAAGAGATGCAAAGTCATGAAGATAGCTTCAAAACAATCACACAAGGTTTGAATCAAGTTTTAAATAACTTTGGAGAGTTTCAGTTAAACTATAAGGATATATTAGAAGGATTCTCTAGATCTAAAGATATGGAAAGAGAAAATATCTCTTTGAATCAAAAATACTTGGATACTATTGTTGTTGAAAATCAAAAGATTGTAGATAAATACGATCGCTCTAATAGTTCTATGTCAGAGCTTGGCAATCTTCTTTCTGGTATTCAATGTTCTTTTTCATTATACACAGAAAAACTAGACGAATCTGTCCAACTGATGACGCAACTGGTAGATAAAGAAAACTATTTAGTAGAGGACTTAGCAGGATTTCAAAACTCATTACGAGATAAATTTATTGAAATGGGTACTCTTTCTGAAAATTTAAACTTTGTAAGTACATCATTAGTAGAAGGATTAAAGCATTCAAAAGAAGTGAATGCGCAGGTGTCTTCTTCACTAATTAACAGTATCACGATTGCAGAAAACTCTCGTTCATGGCTTAATTCAGCTGAACATTTAACACTTCGCATGACAAATCTATCAGATGAGTTCACCAAACTTTATCAAGAGAATAAGGTTCTTGTAAGTGATACTAGTAATAACTTCAAGGCTTTAGGTCAGGACTGTAATCAACTTTTAAATAAGTTTCCACAAAAAATGGAAAGTTCCTATTTAGAGTTTGATCGAAACATGGCTGAGATATGTAGACACTTAAATCAAACTGTTACCCTATTTAAAAGTGCTGTTCAAGAGGCAGAAGATTCTTTTAATAGCCTTTCAAGAAAGTAGAGGGGTATATTTTGAGTTCGTTGAAGAGAAGTAGAGCACAAGAAAACTACTGGGTATCATTTAGTGATTTAATGTCTGGATTGCTATTTGTCTTTATTTTGTTATTTGTTTTAACTTTGATTGTAAATAAAGTTTCTTTACGGCAAAAAGAAGAAATCGCTATAAAAACCTCTGAACAACTAAAAGAAGAAAAAGAAAAGTATCATAAAAAAACTATGGAGCTTTTGCAGATTCGACTGGAGTTATCAGACAAAGAAAAAGCTCTGTTAGTTATAACAGAGCTCCAAGAAAAAAAATCAACAGAGCTTGGCCAAACTAAAGAAAGCTTAGAAAAGCGAGAGCTTGAAGCTGCTAATCTTAGAAAAAACATTGAAGATCAATTGTTAGAGCTAAACCGCTTAAAAGAGCTACAAATATTAAAAGATGATCAATTAAAATCTTTAGAAATATCTCAAAATAAAAAACAAAAAGAGCTGGACTCTTTGCGTAAAAGCTTAAAATCTCAGGCAGATAATTTGAGTAAAACTTCTGAATTATTAAAGTCTAAAGAGATAGAACTTCTTCAATCTAGTGTGCATTTAAAAGATAAAGAAAGTGCCTTAAACTCGCTACAAACAAATCTGAGCAAAAAAGAAACACAGGTTTTTTCACTAAAAGAAATTGTAGAAAAAAATAAAAAAGAGCTTAACGATGTGAAGCAAAAAGTAGAAGAGATCTTAGGAGTAAAAAAGAAAATTATTTCTTATATGCAACAAGAATTTTCTAAACAGGGTGTCAAAGTGCAGATTGATCCCTTAACAGGAGATATTCAGTTTCCGGCTAAGATTTTGTTTGCATATAATGAGAGTACTTTAAAACAAGAGGGTAAAAACGCACTACTGAAGTTTTTCCCTGTTTACTCTAAATTATTGATTGAGCATGGGTATATTTCAGCACATATTGCTGAGATCATCATCGAAGGTCATTCTGATCCAGAAGGTGGTTATTTATACAACTTAAATTTATCACAAAAGCGGGCTTTGTCAGTAGTTGAATTTTTAAACTCTGACCACTATAAAGAGTCTCCTGAGGACATTCGACTTCAAAAAATATTAACAGCCAATGGTCGATCTTTTGTTGAGCCAGTTTTAGATAAAAAAACAAAAAAGGTAAATTTCGAAAAAAGTAGAAGAGTTGTGTTTAAATTTCGTTTAAAAAATGAGTTACGATTGAAGGATATTAAAAGTAGTTTAGAGGAGATGACCAAGTGAAGTCAGAAGAGTACTCCCTAGAAACTATAAAAACTCCTTGTTTAAATAACTTATTGGCAGACCTTCGTAGTGAGTCTATCATTGAAGTTATGAACGTTGGTTTTGTAGATTTAGAAATCGATGAAGTTAAGACTCTATATCAGTGTGTACAATCTGGGTCTAGTTTATCATCACGAGATCGATCTAGAATATTCGACGCGATTTATTTTTTAAAGGTACATGTAGATGATTATCCACATTTAAAATCAATGTACTATGATTTTTTACAATATTTACTTGGGACTTTAGTATCTGGTGACTTTGTGAAGGTGATCCAAGTTTTCTTATATCAACCTAATATCAAAGAGTCCAAAGATCTACTAGATCGATTTATTCAACGATTTCCAAGTATGATCCCCGATGTTTTCTCTTATTTAAAACTTTTAAAAAGAGGTGCATGTACTTCAGAGTCAATTGCTGATTTATTGATCAAATTGGGAGATGATTTAGATACCATTGACTCGGTATTAAATCGTCTACAATTAAAAATAGATATCCCATTTTCGCAGATGATTTTAAAGAGTTTTTATGTAAATATAAATAAAAAAAAGTATCAATTGTTTTCAAAAGCATCTACTCGTATGAGCGATGATGTTTTTAAAAAGTCGGTGATACACATATTACAATATCAAGAAGATATATTAGATAAATTATCAGTCGGGTTTACAGAGTTTGATGTATCAATTTTACAATGTTTGGTAGATCGTTTGGGTTTGGTTCCAGCTGTTCGATTAAATAGTCCTTGGAGCTTTATTCCTGCAAAATTATTTTTTCAAGTACAAGTATGGCAAACTTTCTTAAGAAGTCAGCTTTTTTTTAAAAATACAAATGATTTTGGCACTAGAGTTGGGGTATGGCAAAAGTTACTCCAAGAAAAACTAGTTATTAATTTTCAAGAAGTTCCAGAAAACGAGCAATTTGTTTTATGGGGAGAAAGCTATTTAATTCTTGAACATAAAGACTTTTCTATACCTTTAAAAGTATATAAGTTTTCAGAGATCTCTAATGCTGATATCGCATCTTTTGAAGACTTTTCCGGAGAAATTATTGAGATAAAAAGGGACTCTAAGTTTCCTTTTGAGTGGGAGCGAAAGTTACGAAAAATTATCAACAACGAAAACTTCTTTGAAAAGTTTAGGGAGATGATCGGTGTTTAAAAAAGTTTGTATAAGTCTCATTTATCTTACATTAATTTTGACTTTTACATTAAGTGCAATATTTTTCTATATTTTTACCATACAGTCAGGAGAGTTTAATAAAATTGATTTACTTGAATATGGTTTAAAAGTAGATCGAGTGCAATTACTCCCATGGAAACTCTTTGAGGTTAAAAACTTTTCTATAGCTAAAGATGGCTTAGATGTTTATATGGCTAATCTTAGATTGGAGTGGTCCCTAGAGTCTTTAAGTTCATTTCATGTAGAAAAGTTGTTTGTAACAAAAGTTTTAGTTAAGAGACTTCCTGAGTCTAAAAAGCCAGTGGTCCAAGAGAAGCAAGATCCCATAGATATAGAGAGTTTGTTAAAAATAAAAATACCATTGCATATTGATCATATCCAAGTAGATGATGTGAAAGTCTTGCCTTTTGAGATTGATTTAAGTTTTAAGGCGTCTCAATCCGGATTAGACTTTCATTTAAAAGAGTTATATTTAAAGCAAAAAGAAAACATGGTTTTGTTGCAAAACTTAAAACTTCAAGTGCAACAATTGACGCATTTGACCATCGAAAAAGTCGAAGTAGAGATGCTCACGAAAAAGTTGGTGACTCTTTCAAAACTTGATACTAAAATAGATTTAGTCCACTTAATTCAAGATAAAAACTTGGGGCAAACTTCAATTGATAATATTATAGTTCATTCATTACCTGCATCTCCTAGTCAAACAGCTGTAGCTTCATCTGACAAAGAAAGTATTACAAGTAGTCCTCAAAATGACTTTAACTTAGAGGAGTTTAAAACAAGGATAGATGGAATGATTCCAAAGGAGTTGCCGGTTTCTGCACTTGAATTTTCTATTCGATCTATTGCTTTAGCTTTTATATCAAACTCCTTAAGTAACTTAAACTTAAATTTGGCTCAATCCAACCTTGTTTCCTTTGCTTGTAAAATTGGCAATGATAATGGTGGAAACCTAAAACTACAAACAAAGTTAGGATTAAAGAAAAGAAGCTTAAAGGTAGACTTGAATGTACATCATTGGCTTCAAGATTTAGAGTATGAAGTGCATAATGCCAAATTAGACTTACATGGGAGTCTGAATATTTTGTTTGAAGACTTTAAAGATAGAGGTTCAAAATCTAATTTGGATTTTATAGGCCTATATAGTCAAGGTGATTTGGTGGCGCTAACTTTGCCTTTAACTATTCGTTTAAATCAAGGCTTATTAAATGTAGCTTCTCCTGAAATAAAGTCATCTATACAAGGGCAAGCCGTGACTATGAGCTTTTTAAGTGACTTACGTATTCACGAAAACTTAGATCTAGACTTACAGCGTTTACTTATATCAAAGTTTTCTGTAACGGACTTAGCAACTATTGATTCTATCTTAGTTAAAGCAAGCTCTAAAGATATGTTTCAAAATTTGGATGCTAGCTTAAATATAGATAAGATCACAGAGTTTGTTTCTCCTGTTAAAGGTAAAATTAAATCATTCAGCGCAAAAGCAAAGATAAAAGAGCTCAAAGATCTTGATGCTGGATTAGAAATATCAGCTATAGGCTCCAGTATTATGGATTTGAGACTTATAGAAAGTAAAATATCAGGTAATCTAAAGAAGTTTAATACTCGTACTTTTATTAGAGATTTCTCATCAGAAGATATGGGTATACTTACTATGATTAATCTAAAGTCCGAAGGTAGTTTGTTAAAACAGAGCGCTACTTACTCTATTTTAGGATATAAAATTAAGGATAGTACATATCCTGAAATATCAGGCTCAATATCTTTTAAAGATAAATTATTAAAAGGTGTTACAAATTTATCTTTTGCTAACTTAAAGCCAATGGATTTTCAGTCTTTTACTAATGTTCCAGCAAAATTGAAAATGAAGTCCACAAGCGAAGAAAGTGTTGAAGTTTCAACAGAGCAAACTACATTACCTATTCGTATTAAATGGAAAGTACAACCTTTGAAAGATCAAATAATTCATATAGTTGACGAAAAATATAGTCTAGATGTTCAAACCGAAATGGAGTATGACTCTGAAAATAATATATCAGGAACGATCCGTATTTTGGATGGAACTTTAAAATACTCCGATTATGATTTAAGAGTTTTAGATACTGGATATTTAACTTTTCATCAAAAAGCTGGAGACACTGAAAAATCTGTAAAGTCGGTCAAACTAAGCACTACAACCACAAATTACATGGATCAGTTAGCCTATATGACGGCTCAAGATAAAGTTGCAAAAAGCTTCATCTTAAAAGATGGCATAGAAGTCCTTTTAAAACTAGGTATGAAATGGCAAGACAAGGATATTGTAGTTAAAGTCTCCGGAATATACCCTGACATGAAGATTCGATTATTTGATGATTTAGGCAAAGAAATCGAAGGTGGATTTGTCGGTTTGTTAAAAGGTGCTACCAACATAGGTGGAGGAGAAGAATCAAACGAAGATCTATCTAAGGTTTTAGGTGATCAGGTTCTTTCTATAGCTAACTCTAAAGTTGATAACTACTTTAATGAAAAGTTCAAAAAGCAGGGGATCAAGATAAAAACAGATTTCAAGCCAGGGGAAACGCAAGGATTTGGAATTCAAAAGAAGCTTGGACATCGAATCCTCTTAGATTATTATAGAAGTCAAGACCAGCGTGATGATCAAGTCACAGAAATGCGTAAAATGCAGTATCTACTTAAGGGTAGCTCTAGTTTATATATACGGCAAGATACTCAGAGCATAGCTAGTGAATCGGATATGTCATTAGGTGTTCAACGCAGAATCAAATTTTAAATTGAATCGATGCTCCAAAGCTTAAACCTTGATCTTTTAAGGCATACATAAAGTTTTGAACTGGATACAAATGATCTTTGGCAAAAGTGTAGGATCCATTCAATCGAAGTGGACGATTGACAAGCGGAATCTTCTTAAGTAATTGATAGCTGAGTGTTAATTGTAAATAGCCTTGAAACTTTGGGTCGTACTCATTACTAAATGCCGTTTTCGTATAGGCTTTAGTATTGGCATCAGGTACAAATGTTTTCACTCCCAATTCAGGTTGAAAAAAGAGCCTTTTACTTAGATACTTCTGCAAGCCAAAAGAAAAGCTGATATTTGTGAGTTTGTTTCTATCATAAGGTTTCTTTTGAGAAAATTGAGCTATAGAGGAGTCATAATAGCTTAATAGATTATGCTCCTTCCATTGAGTATAAGATATTCGATTAGAGATGGTTGTTTGGTATCCATACAGTTTAGAGATTCGTGGTTGGATGACTCTAAAGCGCTCTCTTTTTTTATATTCTAATCTAAGTTTTTTACCAGAGTATCTATTATCACGTTTACTAGTATGGTCTATATGATCATTGGGTTTATAGTAGATGTATTTTTCAGTTTCTTCGGGTAAATCAGGCTTTGAAAAATCAACTTTAGGATCGGCCATCCAAAATTTGTGTTTCCTTTTTTGTTGAACTACTGGTGCTTTTACAACAGTTCTCTTTAAGAGTACTTCATCCCAATATTGTCTGTTTTGACTGGAGCAATGAGATAGAAGGATTAGTAAAAATAGTATTGAAAATAGTTTAAACATAATCACCATTTCGGGTAGATATATATTTTGCTAAATAATGGGAACTTTTATATGTTTAGAATATTTTATACAGAAAACAAAAGAATAAATAATTGGATAGAATTTGTTGTCAGACCTATGGGCTAGCATACAAAAAAGGGTTTGGTCACTATTAAATAGTGACCAAACCCTTTTTGTATCAAGTCGACTTGAATACGCTTAACTCATTTAATCAAGACGGTGTAAATTGATATAATAATAGTTATATATTTTCTTTTTTAAGGTGTATATCTTGTTGTGGATAAGGGATACAAATTCCAAGCTTATCAAATTCAACTTTGACAGTTTCAAGTAATCTAAACTTAACGTCCCAATAATCAGCTGTTTTAACCCATGGTCTTACAACAAAATTAACTGAACTATCAGCCAACTCCGAAACAGCAATCTGTGTATCTACATCTTTAAGGATTTTACTTTCTGCTTCTACGATTTTTTCAAGAGACTGTTTTACCAAAGCTAAATCGTCATCATAAGATACACCAATAACTAAGTCGACTCTTCGAGTATCTTTAAGAGAATAGTTTATGAGATTACCGTTTGTGATACTAGAGTTTGGTATAAAAATAGTTTTATTATCTGGGGTTTTTAATTTAGTATTTAGCATGAATATTTCTTCTACAACTCCCGCTACTCCAGCACATTCAATAAAATGATTTTTCTTGAAAGGACTTAGTACTAGTAATAATATACCTGCAGCAAAGTTTGTTAATGAGCCTTGAAGTGCAAGACCTACAGCTAAACCAGCGGATCCTAGTACAGCCAAAAAGGAAGTAGTTTGAATACCCAGTTTTGATAAAGCAGATAAAAGAACAACAATCATTAAGACGGTGTAGATTAGTTTACCTGCAAAACTTACAACAGTTTCATCTACATTGCTTTTGGTTAATATCTTTTTGAAAATACTAGTAATGATTTTACTTACTATTTGTCCAGCAATAAATATTATAACTGCAGCTAAAAAATTCCAGCCAAATAGGCTAAGTATCTTTTCGCCTTGATCTATAAACTCTTGTGGTATTTTAATGTTTTCCATTTTATTTCCTTTGTAATTGATTAATTAATAAAAATATTATTATCACAATCTTCAAATAATACAAGACTATCGTTGTTCTAATACGATATATTTTGTATAAATAGTCACTAAAATATTTATGTTAAAGTGAGTTGGATGTCGATAAATAATACAGGTTTATTTAACTATGTAGTTATACCGCATTTGATGGTTGTAACTTACAAATAATTAGCAAAACTACCATAAAAATTAGCCATTCAACTTGGGAGAATATACATGAGAGAAAACCTATTGATTTATTGTGATATGGACGGTGTACTAACAGACTTTAGTAAAGCAGTCATTCAATATTACAACGGTGATTTTTTGAAAAACCATAAGGACTTCCCAAAAATAAATGCCAATTGTGCTTATGATTTAAACAAAGCTTTGGGTAATCGATGGTACACAGTGACCGAGACAGCTCCCCTAGAGTATTGGCGTGATATGGCTTGGATGCCTGATGGTAAAATACTATGGAACTTCATCAAAGATTTAGATACAGTTATTTTGTCTACTCCAGCTCAAACAGATCATTGCAAGCAGGGTAAGCGTGAGTGGGTTAGTAATAATCTGGGAGATCATGTAAATGTGATCCTGTCTTATAACAAAGAGCATTACGTGGAAGATGATAAGTTTGTACCCAAGTCAAAAGTTAAGTGGCATAGAGTGCTTATCGATGATATGCCAAAAAAAATTGAAAAATGGCAAGAAGCAGGCGGAACAGGAATTTTACATACCAACGCGAAAGATACTATAAAAACTCTAGAAAAGTTAATGTTTCATAGTTAATACTTACAAAATAACAATCCGCAACCATTTGTAAAATCTACATTAGGAAACTTAAAGTCATCATCAATTAGGGTAAATCCTAGTTTTTTATGTAAATCTATACTAGCTTTGTTATTTGAATTGATAAAGCAAAAAGTTTCTTTACAGTCGTGCAGCCAATTCTCTCTATCTTTACACAAGAGCGTAGCGATGCCTTTTCGTCGCAGGCCCTTTTTTACAATGAGACCCATTTGGTACCAGCCACTTGGTTCTTTATCTGTTTGTTTATGATATTTGAGTCGGGCATAACCACATACTTGATCTTTACTATCTAATGCTACAAATATCATAAGGCGTTTATCTTGACTTAGTCGTTCAGAGTGGATTTGTAAAAACTCTTTTTTAAATAGTAGAAGAGACTCCGCAAGCTTTAATTTGTTGGTTTCAGAAGCGATCTTTGCAATTTCATTTAGGTATCTTGAAGATACTTGCTTAATTACATAGTCCATGACTATTGGACATACTTAAGTTGTTCACTCACTTGACCTCTAAACAAATTAAAACCAAGGGCCTTAAATTTAAACTTCACAAGAGTTTCATAATCTTTAACGACGCCCCAAGGAAACATTAAAACACTTCCTTTGCCGTAGACTTGCATAGAGTCTCTCCTGTTTTTAGGAAGTTCTTTCATAGTGAAATTAAGTTTTAACAATGGTAAATCGTTTTCAAGAATAAATCTGTCGTACGTAAACGTAATTTGTAGATCTAAGTGATCTTTCTTAAAGAATTTACTTGGAGTCATATAAACTCTTTTTATACCAGTAAACTCTTCATACTTTTGATGATTTGGTCGGGCAAAAGCAGAACTTAAATTTTTAAGATATGTATTGCTTACATTCGTTTTGTTTTTAAAGCCTGAAAGGGCTCCGAAATCATTTAATTTGTATTCATAGAGGCCTTCAAACTCATACTTTTTTGAGGTTTTACCTTTGACATCTAAAATATTTAAGTCATTGGCAAAACTAGCTTTTAATACAGAAGTAATAGTATTGCGAAACCCTCCGAATACTAAAAATATCTTTTTGAGGTTAACCTTAGAAGTAGCTTCATATTTAGCTTTGTTTTGCATGTCTAAGTTAAGATAGTAATACGGATGTAAAAGGGATCTATATGCTTTCTTAAATCCATCACTATCAAACTCTCCAGCAGTAGTATGCAAGAGTAATTTATTCCATATAATTTCAAACTTCGGAACCTCTCGTTTTCCAATATGAATCAAATCAAGTACCTGCAGTTTATTTTTATTAGTAATAGCATCTTGAAGTTGTTTATAAAATGATTGAGTTATCTGTTTTTTGACAGGTTTAATCTTTTTGATTACCTTATCTATATCGCTAGTTCTTAGCCACACATGACCGATGCGGTCCTTTTGTAACTTTGCTTTCTGCATGGATTTGATTTGCTGCGCTCGTTGAAGAAACCACATGGGAGAGGTGTTATGACAGACATAACAATGTTTGTCTAGTGCGTGGATATAATTAAGATTGATTAAAAAAATAGTTAAGATATATTTTATAGACATACTTATATTGAGAGTGATTCGCTATAATAAACATAGCTTAGGATTAATAGGTGAGCTGGCTAATGTTAGTTTCGTTTGAAAAGATTAAAGAGTTTGTTGTTGTATTAGCTATTGAGTGATTATTTTGTTTAATTTGGAATTTATCCATTAACTGAGTAAGATGCTCCGCACTTTGTATCAACAATTGAGCAGACTCTGAGCCTTGTTTAGCGCTTATCGCACTTGATTGAGTAACTTCTGATACTTGATTTAGTCCTTCATTAATTTGTACAACCCCTAGAACCTGCTCAGTGGATGCACTAGATATTGTTTGTACAATATCTGCAACAGTAGTTACCGTATCAACAATCTTTTGTAGTAATTGGGTGTTTTCTTTGGCTAAATCTAACCCTTTGTTGGCTTTAGTAACAGAACTCGCTATCAATTGAGAAGATTGCTCAGC
Organism: Candidatus Cloacimonadota bacterium; assembly: GCA_023954715.1. Taxonomy (GTDB): domain Bacteria; phylum Muiribacteriota; class UBA6191; order UBA6191; family UBA6191. The sequence continues at coordinate 24,787 of JAGSHD010000009.1, forward strand.
TGCTTGGGCACTGCGAGATGCTAGGTTTCTAACTTCTTCTGCAACTACTGCAAATCCTTTTCCGTGTGCTCCTGCTCTTGCAGCTTCAATAGCCGCGTTTAGAGCTAATAAATTTGTTTGAAAAGCAATATCTTCAATTAGTTTAATAATATTTGAAATACTGTGACTTGCTTCTGTGATGTCATCCATAGCATTAGACATATTTATCATTTGTTCATTGCCTAATTTAGCTGATTCTAGTGCAGAAATTGCTAAGTTATTTGCTTCGTTTGCGTTGTCAGCATTACCTTTGCTTTGTGCTTCAATTTCTGTCATAGAGCTAGAAACTTGTTCTAAGGCGCTGGCTTGGGACTCTGCCCCAGTGGATAATGATTCACTAAACTCATTGACAGTAAAAGAACAATCCGAGACCTCACTTGAAGCTTGAATAACTTCTCCGATAGTGTTATTGAGGTTTTCTATCATGTCAGTTAGAGCTACTCCAAGAACATCAGAATCAGAAGATAACTGAACTTCATTTGTTAAATCACCTTTTGCTACAGCTTCAGCAACATTTGATTTATCCTTGAGAGTTTGAAGTAGGACTTTCATATCTGCATAAACACCTTGATCTTCTGTATTATTTTCGAGGTCTATATTTAAATCACCTGATGCGATAGTTTGAACAATTTGCGAGATATATAGGGGGTCACCTCCTAGTTGGCTCATGGTTGATTTAATCAAATTTATTACTACAAAAACACTAACAATAAATGCAAAAACAGTTCCGAAGATTGTGATATAAATAGTTTGAGAGCTGGATTGATCAAGGCTAGCGGCTCGTGTGATCATAAGTTTTTCTTCTCGCTCCTTAAATGTTTTGACTTGAGCTCTAAAACGATCAAAATAGACTTTACCTTTTGCTTGGGCGACTACAGCAGCTATGTCATCCATAGTCTTGTTAGTACCAACTTCTTTTCGAAGTTGAATTAAAGGTTGGGTAATATTTAACTTCCAGTTAGAAATAGTTGTTTGTATTTCTTTTATGAGTGTTACTTGAGATGGATTATCACTGACTACTAAAGATAACTTTTTTGTCAGTTGTAGAAATCTTTTCTCTCCATTATGATATGGTTGTAAAAACTCTTCTTTACCGGCAAGTAAAAAGCCACGCAGACCAGTTTCCATATCAACAGCTGCCGCCTCTACTCTAGATGCTTGCTCCAAAACTTGATGCGTATGGTCTACCATTTTGAAAGTAGCCAAAAGAGAGTTTATACTAAAAAAAACTATTGCTGATATAACTATCATCATACCAATGATACTGAAGTTACTAACTATAATTTTAGTTTTGAAGTTTAGCTTATCAAACATGAGATTCTCCAGATATAAAAAAAGAGGTAGATTACAACGATGCTGAAAAATTATATCATGAGTTGAATCACAATGAACAATAAAATGTAGGTGTTTTTATAAACGTTAGTTAATAACTGAAAGAGATTGTTTATTAGTATCAATATGTATAAGCTCAACAATAATGAGCAAGATGCATTCAAGTAGATTATTTAGTTTTAAATCATCTCCACCTAGAAGACCATTAGAGTTGTATAAACAGAAATGTTTATAACGTTTTTTAATTTGAATCACAATGGATAAGACAGTGGGAGTCCGTATATTTAAACGCAGTTGTATTTGTAAAGGATGTGTTTTACTTGCAATATGAAGAACATTATTGATAGTCACCCATTGATCTTTGGTGCTTAGTAAATGAAACTCACTTAGATAGGTCTGAATCAATGAAGCTACATAGGATATATCCACCACTTTTGTTGAACTTATAGGGGTAGTATTTGTTATTTGATCTATCAAGCCAAAAATTGACCTTGATCTATGATTTACGATGATGAAGTTTAAGCAATCAGGCAAACAAACTAAATTTTCATCTACTAAGAAATACTGGTCGGTAGGCTTAACTACTAATTGAATACTTTTGGATTTACTGTTAAAGCTAACTTTAGCCTCATCTTGTTCTATATGTATAGAGGGTGCTTGCTTAGCAATTAAATCTAAATCAATAAATTGGGCTTGACTAAAACAGATGAACTCCCAAATCTGTGTGAAAGATAGTTTGTACTTATGGCAATAAGGTCGAAGTTGATTAGACACTTAAATTATATTTATCACAGAGATAATTAGATATTTCATTTAAAGCATCATCCAGAGATTTACTAACGAATAATAAGGGCTGTTTGATCATTGGATTATAATCAGTAGCAATGATTTTTTGAATATCAAAATCTATATGATCTACTTGAGAAGGATCTACACATCGAGTTAGGTCAGAGTAGGATGATATGTTGCCTGCTCCATAAGTCTTTATTTTGTTATTCTCGTAGCATAGACCGTATTCGAAGGTAAACCAATAGATTCTTTCGAGCTCAATGATATCTTCATCAGGGCATATAGTAGCAGCTTGGGCCATAACGGTTGAAGTTTTTACGACATTCTCACACATCAACAATGGAGTATGACCAAGTAAATCATGGCAGATATCTGGTTCAGGGGTAAAATCTGGGCAAGATGAGTGTCTAATATACTGAGTAGAGTAAAACTGTTTTTTAGCTAATGATGCAAAGAAGTGTCTAGACTGGATCAACCCCGCCACAGGAACCATTTGTACTCCAGTTTTTGGAGTCAAAATATTGTTAACTTCTATTAGAGTAGGGATTTTATCTGGATTAAAATTGAGTTCTTTCATTCCATCCATAATTTGGGATACAGCATTAGTGTCTGCTACTTGCATTACTCGTTGATAGACGTGTTCCCATATTTTATCTTGTACAGGGTCATAATTGATTATGGGTATCTCTACATCCTTTCCATCGAAGACGTCTTCCCAATATTTACTAGCTTTTGCAGCTATAGAATCTCTTTGGTCTCTATATTCTGGGTCTCTAAAGCCTGGATGATCATTATCTAATGCAACTAAAAACTCTGCTTTCATATTATTTACCTATCAATAAAAATTAGATTTAAAAATATGTATGAAGTGTAACATTTTTGAAAACAAATTTTGAGTAATGGTATCAGAAAATGATTATTTTAGAAGAATTTAGATAAATCATGCTGAATGCTTCAAGCATGAAAAGATCTAAAGGTAGGTAAGATATATAACACTTAAAAGACCTTGAGAGTATAATGGATCCACTTTATTGATAAAGGTCTTCTGTGTTAGTGGCAGGGGTTAATCTGATTCCCATTTTTCTAAACAATCGTCGCGTAAAATGCTTTGATGAACTTTTAGCTTTCTTTTTTGCTGAAATTCGGGCTTGATCGTAGGACATTGCTTCTTTTTGCTTTGAAAACTCAGCATTTTGTTCAGCATTGATTTGTATAGAATACTTGCCTAAGTAAAAAAATAGGTTCATGGCATATAAATTATCATAGTCTTCAAAGTTTGTGGACCCAGAGTAAAAGTCTAAAGATTTTACAGAAGGAAAACGATTGGGAAGTTGTTTAAACTTTAAATCAGGTTGATCATGATCTAAAAAGTCAGATCCTTCATATTTTTTATACAATACTACATCAAAACTTTTGTTTTCTTTGTCTAAAACTTGCATGATATTTAAAGATGTCTTAGTAGGTACGTGGGATAGTAAATATTTAGATCCAGGAATATAAGAGGCAAGGCTGTTGCCTTTAACTTTAATATCAGAAAACTTTGCTCCAAATCGCAATGCTTGGGCTACTGACTTGGCACAGTTAAGGTTCATGTAATTGTAAACAATGTCACCTCTATGATACCTAGTGTCTGATCTTTTATTTCTATAATCATCGTTGATTTCTTTGTAGAATTTATTAATATCATCAATTTCTCGTGCTGAAACACCATAAATTCGGATTCCGATGATGGAGCGCTTAAAAATTTCACCAAAATCAAGTCCAAAACTAGCTTGATCAGAGATAGTAGACTTTACTCCAAAGATGTATTCTTTTTTAGGAACAGCTACAATTAAATCATCTGTATAATGCCCTTGAGCGTGCTCTTCGGTACGATCAGCATAAAAGTTAGCAGAATGAACGATCTCTTGGTCTGTCTCGGGATCGCGAACACTTAATGCTAGATGACCAGCTGAGCCACCATTAGAAGTACCAAAACTAATTAACAACTCTAGATTGTAATCATCTTTTTTAAGGGTATCAATAACCTGATCTACATTACCTATTTGTGGTCCGTTTGGAAAACCAAAGCGGGTAGCCTGGTCTTGAGCACATAAACTAGATATAAGAGAAAACAAAATAAAAAAAAGTTGAATAGATTTCATAAAAATGTCCTTAAAAGAATGATTATTATCATTTACGTATTATATACTTCATTTGTTTCTATATAATGGATAAAGTTACCAATATTTTTATTGGAAGTTTCTTATAGAGAACTGAATTAAGTATAAAGTATTATAAGCTATAAATTGGAGTGTTTGAATGAACATTAAAAAGTATATTGTTTCTATGGGTGTAACGATTGGTCTAGGGTTATCACAGAGTGTTTTTGCAAACCCGTGTATTGAAAATGTAGCAGCGATAGATTTAGGATCTGGTTCAACAAAGATGGTTGTAGCCGAAGTTGATAGTTGTAATAGAAAATTACGTAAAGTGTTAGCAGAAGACTCTTATAGAGTTGACTTCTTTAATGATCTAAAAAAGTCGAGTGATTCAAATTTTAGTCGAAAAATTATCCATAAGGGACTCAATCGAATCTTAGAGTTAAAGAAAAAGGCGGATCAGTTTAATCCTTCTAGATTTACGATTTATGCTACAGAAGCATTCAGAAGAGCGAATAATTCCTCCAAGTTGTTTGATAAAGTCAACAAATACACAGGGGTACTACCTGTAGTTTTAAGTGCTGATGAAGAAGGCACTTTAGGACTATTAGCTGTGTCTGTTTTAGAAAATTTAAATCCATCAGATATTTTGATTTGGGATATAGGTGCTGGATCGATGCAAATCGCTTCAATGACGGGTGATACTACCAAAGTTTTTCAAGGACAGTTTGCGAGTGAAACTTTCAAAAACTATGTGATTGCTAAAGTAAAGCAAGCTACGAAGACAGCTAAGCAGTCTCCCAATCCAATGTCAAAAGTCGAAGTGCAAATAGCTTCTGAAGTGATTCGAGAAAATTTAAATGAGATACCGAGTTGGATTTCTAATCACTTGAAGTTACACACAGGTGTTATATACGGAATCGGTGGAGTACATTATCACAGTGTTCGTGAGTTAACAGGTTGGAAAAATTACTATACTCCACAAGATGTAAAACGAGCCTTATCTACAATTGTGAATAAAGATGATCGCCAAATTGGCGGGCCTTTTCCTGAAACTCAAGTTACTAATCTAATTTTAGTACAAGAGTACATGAAAGCACTTGGTGTTAAAAAAGTATTTACACAAAAAGTCAATATGGCTTATGGTGCATTAGTACTTTAATTATTTAAAAACTCGTAATTATTCAGGTGTTTTCTTCGAAAAAAGTTACGGAGCATATAAGTTTTTCGTAGTTTTTGCTTTACGAATGCGGTTTATCTCATCATCATCTTTTGTTTTTAAAGCTTTTTTCGAGTAGTTCACTACACTTCAAAACCTTTAAATACAAAAATATAATAATGATCAAAAACCTAGGTGCAATTAACCTTTGTAAGCAAATTGAAAAATTATAGCTGAATAGTTACAAAAACTCTTAGTTACATGTTGGCTAGGAGTTTTTTTATGCCATTTTCATGGTTTAGCCATACAAAACATGTTGAAAATTAGTCTTTTTTGTCGATACTATATTTGTAGTTTAAATCAATATAAAAGTGAAAACCATGAAGATAATGAATAAAATAAAGATTTTAATGCTAGCTTTAACGATCATCCTTCAAGGGTGTGAAACTCCTGAGCCACCAAGTAAGATGTCTATTATAAATGGTAGTATCAGTTCAGGCTCTACTCAATCTAGTATATCAAAGTCCATATCCAAAAATATCTCTGCAACTCAGCAAAGTATCTTGGTTGAATTGAAAGACTCAGAGGGTGCTATTGTACATCAAAGTACATTACATAGAGACTCGTCTAATAAGTTTCCATTTACCTTTGAAGGAGAGTTTGCCAACAAGCAGCTATGGCTAAACGTTAAAACAGGAGCCTCTGACTTTGAAATTGCCTTAGGGGTTGCCCAAGGTGGAGATGCAGTTTTGGATTTGGGCTCTTTTGATTTAGTAAACTACTCTTTAGCAAGCCAACTATTATCAAAGACGCAACGGTTTCCTCAACTTAAACACTTATCAAGTCCAGATCTACACGAAATTTTGACAGATATTGCCAATAATAAGACTAAAAACTTAAGTGATAAAGATGATCTTTTGTTAAAGAAAGACTTGTTGACTACAGATGACTCCGGTAATTTAGTGATTTCAGATACAGTGTTTCCTCAACGTTTGATCCATCCAAATCGCAAGGAGTTAGCTTGGGAAACAACGTTGTTCAGTGACTTACAAAATAAAGGAATCCCTGTACTCGATGCACCAGCAGATGATTATATTTTAAGTGACTCTCTAGGGACATCTTTTAATTTAATTGCTAGGGTTTATATGGTAGTTGGTACAGATCGATTTTTAGTTTACGATAAAGCCACAGAAGTAGTTGGAAAACCAAAGATCATCTCATTAGGCTCAAACTTATCACCATTATTACAGTTTGAGTTTGACCGTGAAATCACTTTAGGCTTCTTAAACAGACTACTTGAAAGAGTATCTATAAAAACATCTATTCCTAATGCTAACGGTTTGGGCTCTGTTAATTATGAGCGAGTTTTAGATACTTTGGGACCTACTGCACAAAACTCTGCTAACTTGACGATCGCTGCTCCTATTACACAATCGAATGTAATGCACTATACCATTCAAGACTCATTAAAAAGTTCAGGAATGGATTATGGGTACATGAGAGCTTTATTTTCGGTAGTATTCCTGTAAGTACCAAAACATAAAATATTTGTAATTTTTTAGGTTATCTCTTCGATAAAAGGCGAGGAGTATATAAGTGTATCGCATTTTTTGCATCTAATGATGCACCTATTTGTAATCAACCTTTGTGAATAAACTGAACAATTGTAGCTGAATAGTTACAAATATTTTTTGTAAGGAACTCTGTCTGATTTGGACAAATGTTTATGGTAGATCAAAAAACGATGAGAACTAGGTAATAACAGGGTGAATTTAACAAATATTTTAATAGTGATTTATGCCTTCAATGCATGCTTTTTAATCATTATGGGGCTACACGCGTGGTTAGCCTGCTTACAATTTAAGCTTGGCAAAGCAAAACAAAATCATTTTGGTGATTTAAAGATCGGGTTACCAGATGTATTGATACAATTGCCTCTTTATAATGAAAGTACCTGCGCACTTGAACTTCTAGAGAGTATAGATCGACTTGATTATGATCCCCAACGATTGCATATACAAATTTTAGATGATTCAGATGATGATACTACACAGCTGATCAAAACTTGGTTGACTCAAGTTAGAAATTTTGATTATTCCTTGGTTCGTAGAACAAATAGAGTAGGTTTTAAAGCTGGGGCTTTAAAACATGGTTTGAGCCTACGAAAAGAAGAGTACATTTTAATTTTAGATTCAGACTTTAGGCCACAAGCTCAATTTTTAAAGCTTGCCCTTCCTACTTTAATCGCTAATCCAGATCTAGCTCTAGTACAAACGAGATGGTCATATCTCAATAGTGATGAAAATTTTTTCACGAGGTTTCAAGCTGTAGGAATGGATGGACATTTCGCCATTGAACAACCTGCTAGAGCATGGAATGATTTGTTTATGAACTTCAATGGTACGGCTGGGATATGGAGACGACAAGCAATAGTTGATGGGGGAAATTGGCAAGGAGACACTTTAACTGAAGATTTAGATTTAAGTTATCGAGTACAGTTAAAAAACTGGAAAATGACTTATTTACTAGATGTAGATTGTCCCTCTGAAATCCCTAATACTATATTTGCATTTAAGTCTCAGCAGTTTCGATGGGCCAAGGGGTCTATACAAACAGCTATGAAACTTTTGCCAACAATATTTAAATCAAAGTTTTCTTTGAGTATTAAAGTGGAGTCGTTGTTTCATTTAACCCATTATTTGATTCATCCTGTATTGTTAGTTAATTTTATCATAGGGTGCTTTTTACTACTCAATCCACATGCATTAAACTTAGTTTATGTAGAGCGTTTAATGGCAATTATTTTGTTCGCTGCCATGGGGCCAGGGGCTTTGTATCAGTACTCACAAAAAGTCTTAAAAAAGAAAAACAAAGGGGGCATATTATTTTATTTGATGATGGTCTCTTTAGGGTGTGGGATGGCTTGGAACAACACTAGAGCAGTGTTTGAGGCAATCATTAAAAAAAGTTCTGATTTTATTCGAACTCCTAAACAAGGAACAGATCAAAACAAGTATAAAGCTATTAGTGACTATCATTTTGTCTTTGAATTACTTTTATCATTTTTAGGGTTTTATACACTCTCAAAACTCGGATTATTATATTTTTATCTATTTCCATTTTTGACTTTGTATACTGTAGGCTTTTTTATTATCGGTGCAAAGAGCTTTATTGAGGTATTGAGTAAAACGAAAGCTCAGCCAAACATGGACCTATCCAAACTAAACTCTTAAAATTATGCTGGTTTGTTCTCTTGAACTCAGAGTTAAATCGGTCTACACTGACATAGTCTAAACAAAGTCTCTTGGAAAAGGATTAATCTTGAACTTACTTTTGTTGTTGATTCTATGCTGTAATTTTACATGGTCTCAAACTGTGTTTCTAAATAAAAAGGATATTTTATCGATCCCTTCTTATCAGATATTAGATGTTCGAAATATTCATAGTTTCAAACAACAGAGAATCAAGCGCTCTCTTCATATTGACGTAAACAAACTAAATGATGCAAAGAGTATTAAGTCGAGTTTATTGTTAACAAAAAATGCCTTACAAGATGCTTTAAGACTTCAAGGTGTAAATTCTTTTAAAAATTATTTGGTCTTAGGTTTAGGGATTCATAAGTGGGGTGAAGATGGTCGATTGTATTGGCTTTTAAGTAACTCTAGTAGTGCAAATGTCTATTTGTATGATGGTGGTTTCAAACAATATTCTAAAGACTTTCCTGATAAGTTGACCAAAGGTACTATTAACATTAAATCTGGTAACATTATATTGGATAAAGATTGGCAACCTTTATCTTATGCAGAAGTTAAAAACTATCAAGGTACTGTCGTGGATGTTCGTACCACAGCGGAGTTTTTAGGAGCGACACCGTTCGGATCACAAACAGGAGGGCGTTTACCAAATGCCATATCCTTCCCATGGTCTGATTTTTTTACACCTCGCGGCTTGATCGACCATTCCAACAAATCAGCTGTACTTGATAAAATGGCTAAGGATCAAAAGGTTTTAGTATATTGTACAGCGGGGTATAGATCGGCTTTAGTTTATGCAGTTTTAAAAGACTGGGGTTTTAAGGCAGATAACTATGATGGTTCTTGGTTTGAGTACTCCATAAGGAGCCAGCAATGAAAACTTTGTTTACGATTCCTATTTCTAAATATTTTTTATCTAAAAGATTAGAGGTATTAACACAAGAGCATTCCAAGCATCTGTCCTTTGAAGTCCAAAATAATTTGTGGTTTGGGCAAGTTCAAATGCTAAATGAAGGCAAGATATATGAAGTTGATTTTCAACTGTTTGATGTTTACTTAGAAAATATAAACGATAAGTTGTGTCTAAATGTTAACTTTGCAAAAATACCTGAGGTAAATGTGGAAGGGGATTTTTTTGAAGAGTTAGGTAGTAGCATTTTAAATGTTATTACAAAAGCTGTTTCTATTGAACAGGTTTTGAGTCTATCTAAAGTCAAGGTTGATGGCTTAGTAGCTATTGAAAATGAAATATCGTATCAAGTGCAAGATGGTAGAGTACCATTTATAGCCCAATGGTTTTTTGATCAAGGGTTATCACTACTTGTAGAGCCAAACAATGATGGTTTAAAACTATCATTTAATCTGATGACTCAGAAACAAGTTGAAAATACTTAATACAGTAAGTCACCTGGAGATACAATCTCAATTTCAGCATCTTTAAACTCTTGAATCACATCCATTAAAGCAAGTGCACTGACCTTTTTTTCGTGCATAATGGCAATTTGAGTCTTTCGCTTATAACTTTTTTTAATGAGTCCTCTTAGATTATTACGAATGATATTTTGGTCTTTATCATTATCTAAAAAGCCATAGTTTCGTTTTAGAGTAGGTACACCTAGTCTTTTGGCAGTTTTAAAGGCAACGGACTTTGAACTAGTAATACTATCTATAAAATATAGTTTTGAATGATCCTTAATCTCCTGCATGATGATATCCATATACTTCTGATTGGAAGTAGATAACGAGCCTTGGTGGTTATTTACCCCCACAATCAATGGTACTGAGGATAAAAGAGATTTAGTTCGTGACTGTACCTCAAGAGGGCTTAGACCTTCTTTGATCATATGGTCAAAATCAAAATAGGCGCGTCCTTTAGCAGGTTGCATTGGCATATGGAGCATTAACTCATATCCTAATTTATAACTTTGTTTCGCTAAGACTTTACTTTGTTCGTAAAAGGGTAATACGGCAAAGGTAATGGATAAAGGAATCTTTTTTAAGAGTCGATATCCCTTTCCCATGTAACCCATATCATCAACGATGATGGCAACTTTTGCCCTAGGATGGTTTTTTGAAAATATGATGTGTGCTTGCTGACGGTTTTGTAGATTAATCTCTAGCTCTTGCCCAACTTCATTAGAGTTAAATTGTCCTGAATAACCACAGTTCTTAAAAATATCCCGTGAAAATTTTCGGTGTAAAAATTTAAGATTTACCCAATTAGGGACTTGGTACTGTATAAAAAAGTGATCGGACCGATCGTCATGAACCAATATAGAATAGGGGTAAGATAGAGAGTCTAGATAGGTCTCTAAAAATGCTTTAATACTTTGATTAGAATCACTTTGTATGGGTCTATAGTCGGCTGTATAATCTAACTTAATATTATTGCTATAGTAATCCTCCATTAATGATTTTATACGACTTCTAAGAGAAGGGATTTGTTCATTTGTGTGGATTGATGAAATGGCAAAGAGCATTGCAAGAAAAGTAATTGAGAATAGTTGCTTCATAGGTACGTTCAATTGTATATGTCTAGTTTTGTTATATCTAAAAAGAAATACAAATCTAGCAGGTTATGTTTTCAAAAGCCAACGCTTTGAAATTCGATTAAAGTGCAAAAAAGGTTGATCTATGAAAAGACAAGATCAACCTTTATTGTGAAAATATTATTTTAATTTACTAAAAATTACATTGGCCTTTAAAAGATCAATAGCTCGTTTTAATTGTACGTCAAACTTAGGAATGTTCATAAAATCATCAGTAGAGTCTTTACTAGCTACTTTTGATTTAGTATCAATTGGATCTTTTGCTTTAGACTGATCAGTAGGGTGATCCTTTAGATAGGTATTTTGTTTCTTTTCAGTTTTTTTGTAATTTTTCTGGTTGATTGCTTCTAGTTCGTCTCTATAACTTTTTAACTCTTTATCTGTAAGCTTTGGAAACTTAACTTCGATATCTGGAGAAACACCTATTTTATGTATTTTTACATCGTTTGGAGTATAGTAGTAAGCTGTTGTTAGAGCTAAAGCTGAACCGTCAGCTAATGGAAGCACAGTTTGTACTGATCCCTTTCCGAAGGATTTAGTACCTAATAAAATACCTCTTTTAGTATCTTTAATAGCTCCAGCGACAATCTCAGAAGCAGATGCAGATCCACCATCGATTAAAACAATTAACGGCCACTTATGGGCATGGTTGGATCGTGCTTTAAATACAGTAGGTTGTCCTTGTCGAGCTTTGATAGAAACGACAGTTTGATTTTTAGGTAAAAATTGTTGTCCTACTTCTACGGCTGCTGTAAGAAGACCACCAGGGTTTCCTCTTAAATCAAGGATAAAACCATTTAGTTTGTGGTCTTTCTCCATCTTTGTAATCTCTTTATCCAAATCTTTACCCACAGTTGCAGTGAATCCCGTAAGTCTAGCATATCCAAGAGTATCGTTGATCATCCCGGCTTTAACAGAAGGGACTTTAATAAGATCTCGAATGATATCAATATCAATCAACTCTTTTTCACCTTTACGAAAAACAGAAATAGTAACTTTTGTTTTAGGTTTTCCTCTTAAGATTTTCACTGCCGCTTCAACAGACATTCCTTCTGTGGCTTTACCGTTAATTTTAATAATTTTGTCACTTGCACGAACACCAGCACGAAAAGCAGGAGTACCTTCCATAGGGGAAATGATTGTTAGGACTTTATCTCTTATCCCGAGTAATATGCCTAGACCACCAAATTCACCTTCGGTTTCTTCTTGCATAGATTTAAAATTAGTTGGGGGCATGTATCTTGAAAAAGGATCATCTAACTTTTTTAAAATCCCTTGAATGGCACCTTCAATCAATACTTTTTGATCTTTAACTTTATCCTCTTCAACATATTTATATTGTACGAGTTTTAAAACATCGGATACAGTTTTTAGCTCACTAAAGAAGTTCATTTTAACTCGTGCTGCGGTTAGCTCTGAGGTAAAAGGATTTAGGTTGGCTGTTGATAGGACATAGTGAAGCCCAATGATTGTGACTCCAGCTAGTAGAATCTTTTTTGTCCAGTTTAACATTTTGTCTCCCAATGTATTATTAGTCTATTTAACTTATCTTTTTAACCATAAAAGTGGGTTTTTAGGTTGTCTATTCACACGAAAATCAAATCTCAAACGGGAGTTTTTAGTAAATCCATTTGATTTTTGAGGTTTAATATTAGCGATTTTATCGCCTCTTTTTACTTTTTGATTTAAGGCTACTAAAATCGAGGATAGATTGCCATACAAAGAGATATACTTACCATCTGGATCATGACTAATCATAATTACTTTACCATAAGTTGCTGAATCCCCAGCAGCTCTACCCTTATAAAAGATTTGACCATCCTCTACAGCGTAAACATTTTTGACGTTTTCTGACTCTAAATCGATCCCAGAATTAAATATGGTTGCGCTGCCTTCTTCTACCTTACCAAATTTACTAACAATTTTAAATGGTTTTGATAGGGGCCATTTTAAACTATTTCTAGAGATAGATTTTTTATCTAAAAACTGACTAGGAAACTCTGAAGGCTGATCTCCTTGAATTTGCTCTTTTGCTGAGACTAGATTTTGAATTTTGTCTTTAATAAACTTGGTGCTTTTATTTAGTTTTTGGCCACGCTCAATTAGAAGGGTTTGCTCTTTTTGAATGTCTGCTAAAAATTTAGTATTTGTTTTTAACTTTTCTAAATAACCACTTTTTAATTGAAATAGCTCTTTTTCAAGAGTTACTAAAGAGGCTTCATTTTTTGTTAAAGTAATGAGGTCGGTACTCATTTTCTTTTTTTCGTTTTTTAATTGTTGAAATTGGCCTGAATCTGTTTGAATGATTTGGTTATAATAGTGAATCCTACGGTCAAACTCTGCAATGTTTTTAAAAGAAAAAAGCATACTTAGAAATGGTTGATTTCGGTTGGTATATACATATTTGAGTCGGTCATAAAACGAGATTTCGTATTTTTTAAGTTTAACTTTTGATGACTTTACTCTTGATTTACCTTTACTTATAGAGACTTTTACGGCTTTGATCTTTTCATTGAGTTCTTGAGACTTTTGTTTAATCAGCCAGAGCTCTCGTTTACTAGCAGCAATTTTATCTTTTAAGGAGTCCTGTTGAATCTCAAGCTCTTGTAATCTAGAACTACCCACTGTTATTTTACTCATCAAGGAGTCGAGCTCTCGTTTTTGACCAAGAAGCTTTTGGTTAACTTCTTGTAGAGAGCTTGAAAAAGTAAAGGTATGTGAAAATACCAAAAATAAGGTGACGAGCTTTAACATTTATACTAAAAACCTTCTTAAGGATAAAAGGCTTCCAAAGAGCCCTAAGGCGATACCTAAGAACAAAAGCTTTATTGTTAATGGTATAAAAGCAGCTGTTTTCATAACGATAAATAGGTCCGGAACAATCGTAGAGATTTGAGAAATTAAATACTCATATCCACAATATAAACACAAAATGGCACAAAGAGCGCCAATTAAGCCTTGTAGCATTCCCTCGATCAAAAATGGCATACGAATAAACCAGTTAGTTGCTCCAACAAGTCTCATAATTTCGATTTGATCTTTACGAGCAAACACGGTTAAACGAATCGTATTTACAATAATCGATAGATTAGCCAAACCAAGTAAAATTACGATCCATGAACCTATAGCTTTGGTCATATTAATGATCTTCAATAAGTGATCGACCCAATCCTTGCCCGTAGAAGACTCTTGAATAATATCCAAAGAGTCAAAGCTCTTTCGAAATGTTGCCATGTCAGCATTAGACTTTAATTGTATTGTAATAGTATTAGGTAGTGGGTTTGAGCTCAAATTGTCTAGTAAATTACCATCGTTTTTAAGATCTTTTCTCATTTGAGCAAGAGCCTCAGTTTTATCAATAAACTGATGAGACTCTATGTTAGTATCTTGCTTTATTTTTAACACGAGCTCTTCTAGTTGGTGATCTGTAGCGTGATCATTTAGATAGAAGTTGATTTGTAATTGGTTTTGAAGTGAATAGAGCAGTGTATTTAGATTAGAATAAAAAAGTAAAAACCCACCTAAAATTGTTAATGAAATTGCAACTGTAGAAATAGTTGCCCAAGCCATGATGCCAGCTTTTCTAAAGCCAAGAAGTGCTTCTGAAAAGAAGAAAGATAAGGTACTAAGCTTCATCGTGGTATGTTCCTCTCATGGAATCGTTGATCACTTTTCCACCTTTGAGATGGAGAACTCTTCTTTGTAGGCGATTTACCAAGGAGGCATCGTGAGTTGCCACCATTACAGTAGTACCTCGTTCATGAATATCTAATAGTACTTTCATGATCTCATAAGATAACTCAGGATCTAAGTTACCTGTTGGTTCATCGGTCAATAATATTGCAGGGTCGTTTACTAATGCTCTTGCGATACAGATTCTTTGTTGTTCTCCGCCCGACATTTCGTGGGGTAAGGCTGATTTTCTGTGCCCGAGTCCCATCATTTCTAAGACTTGCATTGTTTTATGCTCTATCTCATCATAACTAGCCTCTACAACTCTTAAGGCGAAGGCTACGTTTTCAAAGGCAGTTTTAGAAGCCATTAGTTTAAAATCTTGAAAAACTACACCGATAGATCTTCTTAGATAAGGAATGGCGCCAAGTGATAGTCGTTCAATGTTTCTACCATCAATAAGTATGTTGCCAGAGGTAGGTTTTTCATCGCGAAAAATTAATCTCATTAGAGTTGTTTTACCAGCACCACTAGGTCCAACTAGAAAAACAAATTCACCTTTTTGAATATGTAAATTTATATTGTCTAAAGCTTTCACATCCGATGAATAGCTCTTATTTACTTGGTACATTTGAATCATTATCAAAAATCCTCTCAAAATTTTGCGTCATCGTACTAATTTTGAAAGTTAAAATCAACAAAAAACCGTTAATTTTGCTGTATTTTGTTGATTTTTGTGTAAAACTGCTAGTAAAGGAGATCCAAAGAAAAATTGGTTTATAGATCGCTTTTAAGCTTTGAATAAACTAAAGAGTCTCTTCTTTCATTGTTTAATATACAGTTTGATCGTAACACTCCATCTAAAACATAGCCACTATTTAGTGCCACAGCTTGTGATTTGATGTTTTTAGGAATGCATCGAATCTCAATACGAAAAAAGCCTAAATTAAATAGCTGTTTTTCTAATGTTTTTACTGCCTCGATCATGTAACCATTGCCCGAGTATTTAGAATTCAACCAATAGCCAATTTCACAAACCTTTTGATCTAAGTCTAAATTAATTGCTCCAATGTTGCCAATATATTGATTTGAGTCATTAATATAAATACCAAATTCATAGGCCTTATTAAGACTCCAGCAATCTTGTGTGATTTTAATAAATGTTTCAGAGTCTTGGACGGAATTGGTTTTCTGGACCCAAGGTAAAAACTCTTGTAATGCTACACGATCTAAATCAATCATTTCAAACATAGTTTGGGCATTAGATAAAGTGTGCTTTTGTAGGTGAATTCGATCACCTTGTATAAAATGAGAAATAGTTGGACTCATGTTTAATTAATTTGCTTCAGTTTGATCGTTGATAGTAGATGGGCTTGGTAAAACACAGAATGAGTAAGTTTAAAGGCCACTTCAACAATGGTATCAGTTTGATCGGCAACTTGCTTGGAGTCACCAGCTCCAAATAATTGAAAAAGCTCTTTGTTCAACTCTTTAGCTTCATTGGAGGTTTTAGTAAGCTCTAGATATAAGGAGTCTGTTTTAGATATTTGATAAGTGTTTAGTTCTTCTTCAACAAAATCAATGAGCAAAACTAGCTCTTCAATAAATTCGCTTTTAAAGTCCGACTTTACAAATAGTTCGTCAAATAAAAATAGAATAACTTGTTGGGACTGCATTAAGTCGCTCAGGTTTAAAAACTGATTCACTTGAACCAAAAGTTGATCTCGCTTTTTGAGATACTTTTTTTGCATTTGTGCGGTATCAAAGGATCGAGTACTTTGGTCTTCTAGAAGTTGCTCAAGGGGAGTATCATCTTTGGAGATTATGTACTCTATAATACCAAAAAAAACGTAGGATACAGAGTCGTTAATCTTTTCGGCTTCTGTTAGGTAGTTGTAAAAGCAGGACTTAAAAATTTCTAGTGAAAAAGATGTGGGCATATTGGGATCCTAAGCAGTTAGGTAAGTTTTTAGACAATTTCATTTTAAACCTAATTTATAATGAGTGCAATTGAAATCATAAAAAAGCGTTTGAAGTACTTTTAGGATGAAAATTTTCACTCAGCAACAGTATAGATTTATAGTACAAAAATGTCTTTAAAAATAGATAATGATAAGACAAAATATTTATAAGAATATCCAGGATATTCTATAAGGAGATAAATGTAGATACACTAGCATTGACACTATTCAATAGAGGATGTATTTTACTCTAAATTATTAATTGTCTTATCAAGTATTTATACCACTTAGATTATTCATTTTGGAGGATCCATGAGTTCAGCAACAGAAAGTGTAAAAACAGCTTTATATGAAGTGCATCAAGAATTAGGTGCAAAATTAATCGACTTTCACGGATGGATTATGCCAGTACAGTTCGAAGGGATAATTAAAGAGCATGAACATGTAAGAAACTCCGTTGGGGTATTTGATGTGTCACACATGGGTGAATTTTACTTAATTGGTGAAGATGCACAAAGTGCTTTACAAAAGATAGTGGCAAATAATGTTTCTCGATTAGAGGATGGCCAATGCTTATACAGTCCTCTTTGTTATGACAATGGGACGATGGTAGATGATCTTTTGGTATATAGATTTAACTCTAAAAAATATATGATCGTGGTAAACGCTTCAAATATTCAAAAAGATTTTGATTGGATGTCTTCAAAGTTGTCCGGAGATTGTAAGTTAACAAACCATAGTGATGAAATTTCTTTATTGGCAGTTCAAGGTCCAAAAGCACAAGCGGCATTGTCTTCGTTTTTTAATAAAGATTTATCAACGGTAGCGACTTACAGATTTACTGAAATCAAATACAATAATAAAGATATCATTGTTTCAAGAACAGGGTACACAGGTGAAGATGGGTTTGAGATTTACTTATCTGATGACGACGCTATTACTTTGTATCGTGAATTAGTAGCTATTGATGATGTTAAGCCAATTGGTCTTGGGGCAAGAGATACTTTGCGCTTTGAAGCAAAGTTACCTTTATACGGAAACGAGTTAAATGATCAAGTAACTCCAATTGAAACAGGTTTAAAACGATTTTGTGATATGGATGGGGATGACTTTATTGGTAAAGACGTTTTGGCAAAACAAATAGAGCAAAAACCAAGTAAAAAGATTTCAGGAATTGAAATGCTAGATCGTGGTATCCCAAGAACGGGTTACCCTGTATTTGATGCTGAAGTAGAAGGTAAACAAATCGGCATTGTGACTTCAGGAAGCCATTGTCCTACTTTAGAAAAGACCTGTGCATTAATATTAATGGACCGATTGGGTGGAAAAATAGGAAAACAAGTGTGGGTTGAAATTCGTTCCAAACGAAAATCAGCTAAAATTATCAAAACACCATTTTATAAAAGAGAACAATAAAACCAATAAATTCAGTCTTATTACTTTTGTTAAGACTATCTATATAAATGAAAAGAGGAACTATGGACTTAATCGATGAAGAAATTCTTCAGGTTCTAAGAGACGAAGAAGATAGACAAAGGTCTACAATCGAATTAATCGCTTCAGAAAACTTTACATCAGCAGGTGTAATGGTGGCTCAAGGGTCAGTATTAACCAATAAATATGCAGAAGGTTATCCTGGTAAAAGATATTATGGTGGATGTGAAATAGTGGATAAAGCAGAAATTTTAGCCATTAACCGAGCATGTGAGTTATACGGTGCAAAATATGCAAATGTTCAAGCTCACTCTGGATCGGGAGCAAACATGGCAGTCTATGAGGCTTTACTTGAAATAGGAGATACCGTTATGGGTATGGATTTATCTCAAGGAGGACACTTAACCCATGGTTGCCCAGTAAACTTTTCTGGAATGCACTATAAGATTCATTCCTATGGACTAGATGAAAATGAGCGAATCGATTATGATTCTTTGTTTAAAACAGCTCGTGAAGTAAAACCAAAAATGATTGTGGCTGGTGCTAGTGCTTATCCAAGAGAGATTGATTGGACTAAGTTTCGTGAGATCGCTGATGAAGTAGGGGCTTATCTTTTAGTAGATATGGCTCATATTGCAGGATTGGTTGCAGCTGGAGTACACTCGTCTCCTGTTGGGATAGCTGATGTTGTTACAAGCACAACTCATAAAACTTTGCGAGGTCCTCGTGGTGGATTTGTACTTTCTAACAACGAAGAAATTATTCAAAAAGTAAATAAAATTATCTTTCCTGGAATCCAAGGCGGTCCTTTGATGCATGTGATCGCTGCTAAGGCGACAGCATTTTTAGAGGCTCAAAGCTCTGAGTTTGCTGAATACCAAAAGCAAGTTGTAAAAAATGCAGACGCTTTGTTAAAGCGTTTAATTGAACACGACTTTCGTCCAGTGACTGGTGGTACAGATAATCATTTAGGTTTGATTGATTTAACAAATAAAAAACTATCTGGTAAAAAAGTAGAGAAAGCCTTAGAAACAGCTGGTATCACTGTAAATAAAAATACAGTACCAAATGAAACACGGTCTCCTTTTATTACTTCAGGAATTAGAATAGGTACCGCAGCGATTACTTCAAGAAACATGAAAGAAGCTGAGATGGTTAAAATTGCCGATTGGATCAATGAAGTTGTAAGCAATCATAAAAATGAAGACTTGCTACAATCGATAAAATCAGATATAAAAGAGTTTACTAAAAGTTTTCCAATGCCGTGGGATAGATAAAAAGAGGTTGATATGGATCCTAAAGATTTAAAATTTACAAAAGATCATGAGTGGGTAAGTAAGATTGTTGACGGAGTTGTACGAGTAGGAATCTCTGAGCATGCTCAAGAAGAGTTAGGCGATATCGTATTTGTTGATTTCACAGAACCAACAGTAGAGCTAGATCAAGGAGAGGCTGCATTAACGATCGAGTCCGTGAAAGCAGCGAGTGATGTATATGCTCCTTGTAAAGGTGTGCTGTGCAAAATCAATGAAGCTCTCACTGATGAATCCGGTTTAGTTAACGAGTCTCCTTATGGTGATGGTTGGTTATTTGAACTAAAGCCAGAAGATGAAGCTTTTTATGCAGAGCTAATGGATTATGATGCTTATCAAGACTTTTTAAGCGAATAATTCAAACTTATAAGTTATCAAAATTAAAAAACAAGTGTCAGATGTTTGTTAAACTATTGATACTTGTTTTTTGCATTCAGTACAAAATAATAAAGTTTTCAATTGAAAGTTACTTAAACTAAACAATGGGGGTTTTTGAAAAAATGTTATACATAGATCAAGACTTTACATACTCATCGAGTCAAAATATGGCATTGGACTCCTATTTGATTGAAAAGATTGAAGATCAGGTTATTTTACGGATTTATGAGTTTTCACGACCGAGTATTACATTAGGTTTTGCAATGAAGCCAAAGGATGTTTTTGAATCAATTCCAGATCATATCGATTGTAGTAAAAGGGTTACAGGTGGCAAGGCATTAACCCATGATCAAGGTTTAACTTACTCTATTCATATCCCAAGATCGATGATTGCAGAAGGTCTTCAAGAAAGTTATAAGATATTGAGTCAACCCATTTACGATGCTCTATTTGAGTTAAATCCTGATGTAAAGTTTACCGAGGATCAATTATTCAATGATCGGCAAAATCCCATTTGTTTTATGGAGCATAAAGTAGAAACTATTACTCTTAATGGAGCTAAAATTGTTGGATCAGCTCAAAAGAGAACGAAAAACTGTATTTTACAACATGGTGAAATTAATGTTTTTCCGAGCAATATAGACTTATCTAAATTAATTAAGACAAAAAACTCTCAAAATTTTTCAAATACAGATTATACAAAAAGGTGTTCAAGTCTAATGGATAGAGCACATGACAAAGATTCCAAAGAAATTAAGAAACGAATAAAACAATTGATCCTAAAAAACTTTGAAAAAAAATATGGAAAATCAACGCCTTATCCTATAAAATCATTGGACCAAAATGCTATAGATTTTTTAGCAAAAAAACTAAAGATTAACTTATAAATTCAATAAGTCCTTTAGCTAGATCTAAAACAGGAGATACGTATGGAAGATCGTTTAGACAGTTGTGACACCTTAATAGTTAAAAATCCCGCTGAAGAATTTGAAAACTATGTAAAAAAGCGTGTACAAATTATCTCGAAGTTTGAAGATGAAGATTTAGATCTATATTTTAAAGCCTTAGATGAAGGCAAAGAGCTACTTAAGGGATAAGCCATGATTATAAATTCAATTTATGCAAAAAACTTCATGAAATATGAAGAGTTAACTTTAGATAATCTTCCAAAGAGTGGCGTAATTGGTATCGTTGGAGACAACGAATCCGGAAAAACCTCGATTTTAGAGGCAGTTTCTTTTGCTATTTTCGGTCGAACCATGAAAGTGGATGCAGATAGTTACCAAAAACTAATTAACTGGAAAGCCTCTAATGTAGAAGCTAGAGTAAATTTTAGTGTGAACGATGAGAGTTATAGAGTTTTTCGATCTTATGATCGCGCAGGTGGTAAAACAGCTACAATCCATAAAATAACAAATGATGTAGAAGAGTTACTCTGTGAAGGTCTGGCATTAGTAGAGTCAAAAATTGAGTCCATTTTTCCATTACAGTTTGATGTTTATCGACAGTCTTTCTACTTAGGTCAAAAAGAGTTAACAGATCTTTATGAAAAACGAGTGGGGGATTCAGGGGATTTATTAGATAAACTAACAGGTTTGGATCGATTAAAGTCAGCCTATCAATCAGTAAAAAAACAAGTTCCCCAATTGCAAAGTGAAATGACTGGTTTTGAAAAGGAGATTTCTAACGCGGAGATCAGAATCGAAACCTATGATGAACGATTAGAAGAGCAAGAAGGTTTAGAGCAAGATTTAAACAGGCAAAATGAGCGTTTAAAAGAGATCATAGATGCCCAAGAGCAAATCAGTGAAAAACTAGCAGTACAAGAGTCTTTTAAAAGCGACTTTGAGCACCTAAGTGAAGACTTCGTAAGCCTTCAAAAAGGATTTACAGGGGCCGAGTACAAAAAAAGACTATCTAAAACAGCAGGCGAGTTTTTAGCTACTTTCGCTAGCCTTGAAAATACTCGATCCAAATTAGATAAAGAGTTGGATGTACTTAACAGTGAAATGGACCAAAAAGAGTCTCAATTTGCGTTGTCAAATGGGATTTTTCAAGACTTAAAGGGTCTAGAATATTTAGTTAAAGAGCGTATCGGGCAGATTGAAAAAAACTCCCAGAGTCAGTTTGGTAGTGTAAATATCAAATCATACTTCAGTCCTGAGACTCTTGAGGATCGAAAGATTCTTATAGAGCACCAAGCAGCAGAAAACAAAGAAGCACTTAACCAAGAAACATGGTGGAAAAACTTCGTTTTTTACATAGGAGTAGCCT
Source organism: Candidatus Cloacimonadota bacterium (assembly GCA_023954715.1). GTDB lineage: Bacteria > Muiribacteriota > UBA6191 > UBA6191 > UBA6191. Next base: position 47,082 of record JAGSHD010000009.1, read on the forward strand.
TATTAGTCTTATTGATTGTATTTTTCAGTGATCAATTCGGTATAAGACAACAGGTTCATAATTTCTTAGAATTTTTAAAAAGCAGTCAAGGAGTTGAAATTGGATCTCTAGTCTTATCAGCAAAAACTGTCTTTCAGGTAGGTGCTGTTTTAGCTGGTATCGGGATAGCCTCTTTGATCGTTATTAAACTATTAAGCGGTAAACAAAATATCGAAGAAGGTAAAGTGGTTGCTGAGAAAATCACGATGAACCTTTCTATCGTTCAAAAAGAGTTAAGAGAAGAACAAGAAGAGCTAAAAGTTTTACGAGACTTTTGTCTTGAGAATATACATAGTTTTGATCAGTTGTGGAATATCAGATCAGGGTTTAGATATGATCCACTACGTACGAGTTTAGCTAATATTATCGAAAAATACCAAGACAACAAAGAGTTGTTTACTTTGTCCTTAGTTCAGATAACGACTTATGAAAAAGAGCGTGGGGCCGAGTTAAAAGAACTTAGAGATAAGTTGTTAGTACGAGATTCACTCTCAAAACTAGAAGAAGAAAACTCTACATTACATGCTAAACTTAGCGAACTTAGTTTTATCTCTTTAGACGAAGACTTTGAAGTTAAAGACGATACTTATGGGACAGACCTATTAAAGCAAAACTCGTTAATTCAAGGTTTATTAGATCGACTCAAAGGAGACTACTCTAATGATCAAGAGACTTTCAAGGAGTTAAAGACGACCTATCAAAATAGATTAGATAAGATTGTAGAAAAATATGCTGAACAAGTTAGCTTATTGCCTGATATATGGGATGATAAGCGACTTACTTGGGACTTAGATCCAGACAAATTAGTGGATTTAGATCTTGAAGCACTTGAAGAGAAACTTGAGGGCTTAAATCAGCGTAAAAAGTATTTTGAGCAAATGGTTGTGAAATGGTATGAAAAATTCCAAAAAAGTAAAGAAGGCTTATTTTTAGAGGATGTTGGTAAAGAGACTAGCAAGCAACGAATTCGATTTATGGAAGAGGCTTTAACTAACTTGAATAAGATGGGGCTAAAAAAAGAAGAGCTAGAAAAAGTTTTAAAAGATGCACAAGAAAAATTAAAACTGAGTGCAGATCAATATCAGTCAAAAGCATTATTACAAGAGTTACTAAAAGGTACAATCGATTCACTAAAATCACGATTGAGTCCAAATTTATCACGATTTATTGGATATATTTTACCTAAAATAACGAACCAAAGGTACTCTAGAGTCAAAGTATCACAAGACTTAGAGATTGATGTGTACTCTCCAGAAAAAGAAGGATATGTTGACTTTACTGCTTTGAGCGGTGGGACAGCGGATCAATTATTGATTTGTCTAAGATTGGCGTTTGCTTCATCATTGATCCAGTCTAAATTTCATCAAGATTATTCTCAATTTTTGTTTATGGACGAGCCTATGTACTCCTTTGATGCCACAAGGTCTAAAGAGTTTTTAGAGCACATGATGGGCTTTAATCCAAACCTATGTCAAGTATTTATGATTACTCATAAAAGAGACTTAGTATCTGATTTTGATACGGTTATTGAGACGAGTTTACAGGGAAGTTGTTTAAATAAAAGTGCATAAAATGAAGCGACAAAAGAGTCGGATCTTATAAATTAGACTTAGAAACTTAAATTGGGTTGTACCACAGTTTAAGTTTCTTTTCGCGTAGTATTGATCTTTGCTATTTAGGCTAATATGGAAAAAGTTTCAAGAGAAGTTATACAAGAAGTTATAGACAATGTTGATATATTAGACGTTGTTGGCTCGGTCGTGCACTTAAAGCGAGCCGGATCAAGCTATAGCGGCCTGTGTCCTTTTCATAGTGAAAAACGTCCATCTTTTCATGTATCTCCTGTCAAAAAGATGTTTAAATGTTTTGGCTGTGGAGTTGGAGGAGACGCTATTGCTTTTATCATGAAGCATGAGGGTAAGTCATTTCCACAAGTATTACGAGAGCTAGGGGATCGAGCCGGGATCACTGTTTTTGATGAATCAGGAGCTGGAGAATATACATCTTTAATCGAACTTCATAAAGTGGCCCAAGAGTTTTATTTAAGCAATTTGAAAAAGACACCTTCCATATTTGAGTATTTAAAATCGAGAGGTTTATCTCAAAAAACAATTCATCAATATGGGATAGGTTTTGCCCCAGATTCTTGGGATGATCTGTTAGGACTTTCTAAAAGAAAACTTCCAAAAATCGATGAAGCCTATTTTGAATCGAGTGGATTATTTACCAAAAGTGACAAAGGTAAAGTTTATAATCGATTTCGAGGTAGGGTTATGTTCCCTATACGTGATCTAAAGAGCAGAATAGTCGGCTTTGGAGGAAGAGTCATTCAGGATGACAATAACTCAGCTAAATACTTAAATAGCCCTGAAACAAGCCTCTTTCAAAAAGGAAAGTTACTTTACAATTTAGACCGAGTGATTGATCAAGGTTTCGATGAAATTTTAGTCGTTGAAGGCTATATGGATGTCATTGGCTTGTTTGAGTATGGTATAAAAAATGCAGTAGCTCCATTGGGTACGGGATACACTACTGAGCAAGTAGCTTTACTCGAGGGAAAGTTTAAAAAAGTTACCTTAATCTTTGATGGTGATAATGCTGGAGATAAGGCAACATCAAGAGCTATTGAAAAGTTAGTTGATTCTAGTTTGGTTGTAATGGCTGTTCGATTGAAAGAGGGCTTAGATCCTTTGGAGTATTTGCAAAACTATGGAGTAGATTCATTTCATGCTGAAATAGATCAAGCTTTGAGTGCTTCGAGGTTTTTTTGTGAAGAAGTTATAAAAAACTTTCCTTTGAACGATAGACGAAATAAGAAAGCTGCGTATATTAAAATAAGAGATTTCTTTCGTGGTAGAAATCAAATATTTCTATTGGGTGACGATACCATGAACGAACCAGAAGTAGTTCATTTTTTATCTACGCAATTTGGAGTAGATGAGGGGATTTTAAGAGAACAGTTTTTTCAACCTGCAGAAAGAAAAATAGATTATCAAGCAACCAAAAAGAAGACCTACCCGAAGCAACATGACCTAGGGCTCAAATTAATGCTTTGGGCTTATGAACAAAAAGAGCTAATTGAACTATTTTTTAAAAATCTGCACTTAGAAGACTTTGAAGATGAAATACAAAAAGAACTATTTTCAAAGTTATTGATCCATTTTACAAAGGGAGAGATTCCGTTGGATCAATTGGTTCACGAGAGTTCAGATGAACTAGCAAAATATTTAAGCGATTATCAATGGGAATGTGATAATCAAACAAATGATAAACAAATTAACAAAAGCATGGATGTGAAGTCTTACAAAATTCGCTTAAAGGATTTTTTGACTGGAAAGTTTCAAATAGAAATATCTGATGTATTAAATGATATATCAAAAGCATCTGTAGAAGATGATGATTACAAAACATTGATTCAAAGAAGAAATTCTTTGATTCAAAGGCGAAATAATATTTTGAAAAACCTGTAGTATTTTCGCTCAAACTATTGAATTATTAAAAAAAATATGTATATATAATGACCCTGCTTTAACTTGAGGTGATTAATGGCTGAAAAATCGAATGAAAATAAAAACGTAAATGAGTCTGAAGAAGTTTCTGAAGAAATCGTAGCATCAAACGAAGATGACGATAACGAAGAAAGAGAGTCAGAAGAGGTTCTAGACACAGAACCAGAAGAAGATACTGGCGCACAAGAATTAGACGACGTGATCAATTACTTGCAACAAACTGGTATAGTAAGTAATCGAGATATGATTCTTGAAGATAGTGATGGGGGACCAACGAGTTCACAATACAAGGCTATCTATGAAGAAGAAAAAAAGGCTGCAAAAAAAGCAGTTGTTGATGATGGATTACGATACGATGACTCTGTAAAGATCTACTTAAAAGAGATTGGTTCTATTCAACTATTAACCGTTGAAGAAGAAATCGCATTAGCCAAAAGAATCGAAAAGCATGATAAAGGTGCTATGGCAAAATTGATTAAAGCTAATCTTCGTTTAGTTGTTTCTGTTGCTAAAAAATATACAAAGCGTGGTTTACACTTTTTAGATTTAATCCAAGAAGGTAACCAAGGTTTAATTCGAGCTGTAGAAAAGTTTAAGTATAAAAAAGGATTTAAGTTTTCTACTTATGCTATTTGGTGGATTCGACAAGCGATTACAAGAGCGATTGCGGATCAAGCAAGAACAATACGTATTCCTGTTCACATGGTTGAAACAATCAACAAAGTGAGAAAGGTCGCTCGTATCTTGACCCAAAAATTAGGACGTGAACCAACTTATGAAGAGATTGGGCTTGAACTAGACTTAACTCCTGATAAGGTGAAAGGGATTTTGAAAACAGCTATGGATCCTATCTCATTAGAGACTCCTATAAATGGTGAAAATGATTCAGCATTAGGAGACTTTGTAGAAGATAAGCAAGTCCTTGAGCCTGTAAAAAGTGCCTACGGAAATATGCTAAAAGAGCAAATCCATGATGTTTTAGGTAGCTTAACTGACAGAGAGCATAAAGTGATTAATTATCGTTTTGGACTCGAAGATGGTTGGCAACGTACTCTTGAAGAAGTAGGCCAAAAATTTGGTGTTACTCGTGAAAGAATTAGACAGATTGAAGCCAAGGCTCTTAGAAAACTAAGACATCCTTCAAGAAGTAAAAAATTAATGGAATTCTATATAGATTAATCATTATTTGATAAAAAGACGACTTATTGTAAAGATAGGTCGTTTTTTTTTGGCCAAAAAAACATGAGTTTCTTGATTTAGGTTTTTATATGTACTTTTCCGAAGGAAAGGTACAAAATTGAGCTTAGATACACATTTTTGTTTGATATGAATGTTAGTATTGGTGTATGCTTAGCATGACTCCGGCTCTATGGCCGATGTTATAAATATATTGTAGTAAAGGACTTACTTTTGATAGAAGATTTTGAAAAATTATCTAAAGATGATCTACTTGTACTAGCTAAAAGACAAGCAGAGCAAATACGAATTTTAGGAGAGGTGAACTCTCAACTAAAAGGGCATTTTGTTTTAGAGTCGCTTTTAAAAGCGATTATGACTTATACTAAAGATATTTTAAATTCAGAAACTTGTTCACTGCTATTATACAATGAAGATGATGATCGTCTTTATTTTTCGGTAACAGATGAAAATGGTCTAAATTTGAGTGATTTTTCTGTTGAGAGTTCGCAAGGTATTGTAGGTGCAGTTTTTCAATCAGGAGAGTCCTTGATTGTAAATGATGCAATCAATGATGACCGCGTATATAAAGGTGTTGATGAAGTTACTGGCTTTGAGACAAGATCTTTACTTTGCGTACCTATGATGATTGATGCAAAAAAAATTGGTGTGGTTGAAGTATTAAATAGTCATGATGGCAACTTTGATCAATCCGATATGGATATCTTAATATCTATCGCATCACAATCAGCTTTAGCAATTCAATTTGTAAGAGCCAATGAAACTCGCTTTGCAAATCAAAGACTAGCTGTGGTCGGAAACATGGCAGCGGGTATTGTTCATGATTTACGTAATTCTATGCAAGTTATTGGTGGCTTTTCTCAGTTGATTGCATTAAAAGATCCAGAGCAATCTCGTTATTGCGATATTATACGTAAAGAAATCGATAAATTAGTGGGTATGACTCAAGAGGTGTTAGAGTTCTCAAGAGGAGAAACAATTCATATATCTCCATTTGAAATTCAGCTAGATAAGTTTGTCAATGAGATTTACGAATTTAACAGAGACTCACTAAAGGATCGTGGCATTGAATTTGAGTTTAATAGTGTACCAGGCGTATCTGTAAAGATTGATGAATCTAAAATGCAAAGAGTGATACAAAATATTGTATCAAATGGTATAGACGCCATGGATGATTGCGAGCAAAAAAAGATTCAGATTTCTTGTGGTATACATGAAGATAGTCCGTTTATAAAAGTGACAGACTTTGGTAAAGGTATGGAGGAAAAGACAGTTCAAAATATCTTCAAGCCATTTTTTACTAAAGGTAAAGAAAACGGAACAGGTTTAGGAATGTCTATTGTTCAAAACATTATAGAAGGGCACAACGCAGAAATCCAAGTTGAGTCTACTGTCGGCGTTGGATCTACTTTTACAATAATTTTCCCACAACACTCATAAACTTCACCAAATGATTTAGCTCAATTTGAAGGCTATTTTATAATTTTAGCGTTCCCAATTAGTAAAAAGCTTACTTCATGATAGTAAATTAGTCAATAATATATAGATAATATTCATTCATTAAAAACAGGAATAAAATGGATCAGAAAGAACTCAGTTTAGCAGTAAAAACAATTATAAAAAATGTTAATGATAATGGTGGCGAAATTGATTTTGAAGCAATCAACGATATTTTACCAAAAGATATGCCCATCGATGCAATTGAAAATGTTATCGACTTATTATTTGAACTTAAAGATGAAGAAGAAAAAGAGCAAGTAATTGAGACAGATCAAGATCAAGAAGTAAAATCAGATGAGTCAAATGCTCTAGCTAGGTACGTGCAAATTGTTAGCGGTATTCAAAAATTGAGTGCAGAGCAAGAAAACGAAATCATAGATACAATTGAGGGTGGAAACAATCGAGCTAAAACTCTATTGATTGAGGCTTATTTACCCCTAGTTTTAAATATTGCGCGAGATAAAGGTAGTAATAGAGATGAGATTTTAGACTTTATTCAAGATGGTAATATTGCCCTCATGACAGCCGTTGATAATTATAAAAGTAATGGCAATAGAACATTTAGAGATTATGCTCGATGGTCTATTCAAAAAGCAATAACAAAGTCTGATAGACAAGCATCAGCATCGCTAAACTTGCCTAAGAAAATCACTAAATTTTTTAGAGAGTTTAAAATAATTAGTAATGGTATGAAAAGCCGCTTGAATCGCCTACCAGAGTTGAGCGAAATTGCATCAGCCATGAACATGCCTCAATCAGAAGTACAAAAGAATCTTCTATTAGGTGGAGCGCTTTTAGATTCAGATTCTACCTTAGATGAAGAAAATGCAGCAGTCATTAAATATGTTAAAGATGTTACTGCTGCTACTGAAGTAAAATTAGAGGACCCTAGTAAATTACACAAAGTTATCCGTGATAATTTTGAGTTACTTTCACCCGTTGAAAAGGAAGTAGTTTCATTATATTATGGCTTAGAAGACGGCAAGACATTTGATTATGTTGAAATTGGTGAGATGTTAGGTATGAAATCTAGCATGATTCGTGATTTACAATCAGCAGCTTTAAGTAGAATCAATATATCTTTAGGTAACGCACAGGTTTAAGAGGATTACTAATGAAATTAATTTTAATAGCATTTTTGTTTACAATTTATACAACACAAGCAGCAAAAGTTGAATTTTTCTCTGGAAAGGTGATTCGAGGCTCTACAGCAGTAAAAGATGGGTTAATCAGTATTACTAGTCAAAAAGGCTTGTATCAATATACATTGAGTCTTGTTAAAACTATCTCTGCACGTAAGCGTGAGTTAATTGTAGTTGGTGACATTATCGAGTTAAAAAAAGAGCCAAAGCAGGACTCTGATGTGATATATCAATTGTATGAAGGTACATCTGTTTCGAAGTTATCTTCAGTCAAAGATGGTTATTATAGAGTACGGGTTTTTGATGAGATTGGATATCTTGAAGAGTCTAAAGCTAGTAAGATTCTAAAGAAGGAGATTTTACCAAAGCCTATCGTTGAAATGACGACTACAAAAGGGGCTATAAAATTTGAACTTCTTGAAGATCAAACTCCAAATACAGTAGCTAACTTTATTCGTCTAGTAGAGCGATCGTTCTATGACTCCTTAAGCTTTCATAGAAAAGATGATGATTTTATCATTATGGCAGGAGACCCCGAAGGAACTGGCGAAGGTGGCCCAGGCTATTTCATCCGAAGCGAAATCTTTCCTGATTTAAAAAATAAAAAAGGTTATGTAGGTATGGCTGACTCTGGTTTAAATACGGCTGGTTCTCAGTTTTATATATTGCTACAAGATGCACCTCATTTAGACGGTAGATACACTGTTTTTGCTAGAGTAATTGCTGGGATGGATATTCTTCCTAAATTGACAGTGGGAGATGAGATTTTACAAGCAGAAGTATTAGAAAAACGAGATCATCTATATACTGTTGAAACTATTTCTAACGAACACATGAACTACAGAAAGAAACAAGAAGTAGAGTCCATTAAAGAAGAGACTGCTAGTGTTGAAAAAGCTCCAGAAAAAAAAGATAAGTCAAAAAGAAGAAGACGAAGAAGAAATAGAAAATAATGTTTAAAGTAGAGTCCGACTTTGAACCTCAAGGGGATCAAAAAACTGCAATTGAAGATCTTTGTTCAAGTCTTTCTGATGGTAATAAACATCAAATATTAAAGGGTGTCACAGGTTCTGGTAAGACTTATGTAATGGCTAAAACCATTGAAAAACTCAATCGTCCTACAATTATCCTGACTCATAATAAGACTTTAGTTGGGCAGCTATATCAAGAGTTTAAATCGTTTTTCCCGCAGAGTGCTGTAGAGTACTTTGTATCTTACTACGATTATTATCAGCCAGAAGCCTATGTGCCTTCTAGAGATGTATTCATAGAAAAAGACTCCCAAATTAACGAAGAAATAGATTATTTACGTCATAGGGCTACCGGATCTGTATTTCAACGAGAAGATGTAATTATTATTGCATCCATTTCGTGCATCTATGGCCTAGGATCACCAGACTTATACTTAAAGATGAGTGTGTCTTTGCAGCTTGGTGAAGAAGTTGATCGAGATGATGTATTAAAGCAATTAGTTTCCATACAATATACTAGGGCATCCTATCTTGTACGAGGTACTTTTCGAGTTAGGGGTGATGTGGTTGAAGTCTTTCCAAAAACTTCTGAATCTGCAATACGAGTAGAGTTTTTTGGAGATGATGTTGAAAAAATTTGCGAATTCGATCCCTTAACGGGGGTAGTTTTTAACGAGTTGAAAGAAGTTAACTTATATCCTGCTCAACACTATGTCACACCAAAAAATGTAATCGGTGATGCATTGATTCGAATTCGTAAAGAGCTAAAAGCTCAAGAAACCGAGTTTGCTAGTACAGGTAAATTGATCGAAGCACAAAGAATTCGTGAACGAACAGCCTTTGATTTAGAAATGATCAGTGAAATTGGTTTTTGCTCGGGTATTGAAAATTATTCAAGACACTTAGAAGGGCGAAACGAAGGCGAGCCTCCTACGACATTGCTGGATTATCTACCACACAATGCAATGATTTTCTTAGATGAGTCTCATGCGACGATTCCTCAATTAAAAGGGATGTATAATGGAGATAGAGCACGAAAGAAGAATTTAGTAGATTTTGGATTTCGATTGCCTTCTGCTCTTGATAATCGCCCACTAAAATACGAAGAGTTTGATAAAATTGATCGCCAAGTAGTTTATGTATCTGCAACACCTGGTCCTATTGAGTTACAAAATGCTTCAAATCACTTGATTCCACTAATTATCAGACCAACGGGTTTATTAGACCCAGAAATTGTTATTAAACCAGTAGAGTTTCAAGTGGATGACGTAATCAAAGAGTGTAAGATTCGTATTGAGCGTAACGAAAGAGTTTTTGTTACTACATTAACTAAAAAAATGTCTGAAGACTTAAGTGAATATATGGTGGAGCAAGGAGTTAATGCTAAATATTTACATTCAGAAGTTAAAACTATTGAACGTCAAGAGTTAATTAGAGAGTTGCGCTTAGGCAAGTTTGATGTCTTAATTGGGATCAATCTACTCCGAGAAGGTTTAGATGTTCCAGAAGTGTCTCTAGTTTGTGTTTTAGATGCTGACAAAGAAGGGTTTTTACGATCGAGTACAGCCTTGATCCAAATTTCTGGAAGAGCAGCAAGAAACTCCAACGGTCAGGTGATTTATTATGCGGATAAAAGAACAGACGCAATAGAAGCTTCAATCCAAGAAGCTAACACTAGAAGATCTCTACAAAAAGAATATAATCGGCTTCACGGAATCACTCCTAAAACCATCTATAAAGATGTTTATGATTCTATTCGTGATGAGATACCAGTAGAAGAAGAAGCAGAACAAGCTATCGAAGCAGTAAAACAGATTAGAAATCTAAGTGAAAAAGATAAATTGGCTGAGGTTAAAAATTTAAGCAAATTAATGCATAAAGCATCTGAAGAGTTAAATTTCGAATTAGCTGCGAAACTTAGAGATGAGATCTATGTCTTACAAGGTAAATCTTAGTCAACAATTAATAAAAACTTTAGAGTCGATCCCAAATGAATCTGGAGTTTATCAATATTTTGATGCATCTAACACCATAATATATGTTGGTAAGTCTAAGTGCTTAAAAAAGAGGGTTCGCTCGTATTTTGATAGAACCCACGACTCTATGCGTACGGCCCAGCTAGTACAACACATTGTACGAATTGAATATACGACAACACAAAATGAACTTGAAGCTTTAATCCTTGAATGTAACCTGATAAAAAAATACCAGCCAAAATATAATGTTTTATTTAAGGATGGTAAAACTTACCCTTACATTAAGTTTAACAATCATCTCAAATATCCTTATATAGAAAAAGTTAGGCAAGTGAAGCAAGACGGTGCAAAGTATTATGGGCCTTATGTAGATACTTATAAACTTTCACAAATTCTCAAATATATAGATCAATATTATCCATTAGTAAAATGTAATAAAGATGTGTCCAATAGAGATGGTAAAGCATGTTTAGATTATCAGATCAACCGATGTGTTGGTCCTTGCTTTAAAGAAATCGATGATTTGCAATATAATGAGTGGGTTTCTCAGATAAAAGATTTGTTTGAAGGAAAGGTATCTTTAGTCAGCCAAAGATTAAAAGTTGAGATGCAATTACAGGCTAAAAGTTTAAACTTTGAAAAGGCCGCTGTACTAAGAAACCAAATGATGGCTTTGGATATCTTTACTAATAAGCAAGATGTCATAACCCAAGTCGATAAAAATGAAGATATCATAGCTATTAGTATTATTGATCAGCATTATTTAATTCAGCACCTACTTGTCAGAAAAGGTAAAATCATAGATCAGCGAAAGATCATGCAAGAAAATACTTTTCGCCAATCAAGAAGCGATTTATTGATTCAATATTTTAGACAATTTTATTTAAGCTTTGTTGATTGTGCCATTGAAGTTGTTTGTGAAGAGCCTATTGAAGAGAATGATCAATTCAATGAATTTTGTGAGTCTTATGAGTTAATGCATAATAAGAAGTTTACCATTTCTATTCCTAAAATTGGTAGAAGACGTAGACTGCTAAATTTAGCTATAAAAAACTCCTCAGAAGCACTAAGAGCAGAGCTATACAAGTCTGACAAAACTGGCAAGTTACTCGTTGAAACAAAAGAAAGCTTAAATTTAAAGTCCATCCCTTATCGCATAGAATGTTTTGATATCTCTAATATCCAAGGCACTGACCCTGTAGCATCCATGGTAGTAGCTATCAATGGAAAAATGGATAACTCTGAGTACCGGAGATTCAAAATTAGAGTAAAACAAACTCCAGATGACTTTGCTATGATGAGAGAAGCGGTCTTTAGAAGATACAAAAGATTACAAGATGATCATAAAAAAATGCCTGATTTAATTATTATAGATGGTGGACTTGGTCAACTACATGCAGCAGCTGAAAGTTTAAGAGATTTAGGCTTGTCCATTGAGCTCACTTCATTAGCAAAACGAGAAGAGCTGATATATGTTGATGGCGATTTTAATAGCCCATATCAGCTAGGACGCTTTTCGCAAGTACGATTATTCTTTCAAAGAATTAGAGATGAAGCTCACCGTTTTGCTATTACCTATCACAAAAAATTAAGGTCTAAAAGAACGATACATTCAATTTTGGATGAAGTTCATGGGATAGGTAAGAGTCGGAGAGAAAAACTTTTGAATGCGTTTAAGAGTGTAGATGTAATAGCAGATCAAACCGTACAAAATCTTGTAGATATAGGTATTCCTAGTAATGTGGCAAGTGATTTATTAAGTTATTTAAAATCTCATCTAGATAGTAAAAATCTATAAAAAATACATTGTATTCAGATTATGACCAGCAATTGTCATTCAATTATTCCACTTAAACAGGACTTATGTATTTAGATTAATTCTAAAGTGAAGTATCAAAAGGTAGAATCCCACCATTTATAGAGTCATCAGAATATTTCGTACAATTTTGTGACTAATCTATGGTCTAAATGTCATGGAATTGTAAATTTTCATGCTGGTGAATTTTGAATGATTGTTGTTTATTTTGTAAATTCTCGTACTTTTTTGTTGTAATACGTGCAAAAAACTCATAGTTGGTACCTTTAAAGAATGTTTCGCCCGATAGCGTACTAATGTACTTGGAAAGTGCCATAAATAAAGGGTTTAAAGGGTTTTTTGTTAGGATAAAAAATGTAAAAAAACTAGCATTTTTTGTAAATTCTCTACCCATTGAAGCCGAAAATAAAAAAGACCGCAATAAAGAAATCAAAAACACGGACTTAGATGCAAAGATAAGAAAGTGTAAACGCAGTAGCAAATGAAGCAGTATTAAACGAAGTAACAAAAAAAATAGAGGAAATTGCGATGAAAAGTTTTTTTACACCAAAAGAAGTAGCGAGAATCATAGATATCTCGTACAGACAGATTCAGTACTGGGACAAGACAAATTTTATAAAACCGTCTTATCGCAGAAAATCAAAGTATAGATTATATACGTTTACAGATTTGTTCCAGTTGAAAATTTCAAAGGTTCTTAGAAAGCATGGCTTCTCCATCCAAAAGCTAAGAACAACAATTGAAAACCTAAGAAAATTATTACCACAAGTAAATCATCCGCTGATTGAGTTGACGTTTCTAATTGATGAACACAAGATTTTAGTTTTCAATGGAGATGTAGTTATGGATGAAAAAGCTGGGGAAAATTACATAAAATTTAGAGTAAAAGATTTAAGAACAGAAGTAGATACTATCTACCCATCTGTTGAATCATCTAGTTTCATGGAACCAGGTAGAGTGAGTTTCGGATAGACATTCGAAATGAAACAATATAAATCATGGGTATGTCAGACTTAATTGGATGATATGCCCATTTTTTTTCAAATATCATTTGATGCAAGTTAAATCAGACTGAAGTTTAACTGGTGATTATAATGGAGTGATTGATGAGATATATAATGATCTTGGTGGTGCTTTTACAAAATGTAATGGCACTTTCAATACCAAAAAATAACTTTCGAGGCAATGGACTAATATATACGGATATAGTTCAAAATGATGGTGGTTTCGAACAGCTAAGAAACTATGATTACAAGCAAGTTTATTATCCCACAGGATCTATATATTTAGATGGAGAGTTTGTACGAAAAAAATCAATCACTTGGGATACCAGTGAAAAAAAGTGGTTAAGCCGATATTATTACAACCATAATTTACAATACAAGTTAGATCCTAAATTACAAACAAAGTTAAGTAAAGACTCCTATGAATCAAAAAAAATAGCTCAAATCTTAGCTAAAGAAATAAGTTATTATGAAGGAAAATTTCAAAATATCATCTTAGATTTAAGTGATTCTTGCCATAAAGATTTAAGCATCATTCCTATAAAAGAGCAATTGGCTTTGTATCAAAGAAAACTTGGTTTGAAATTACAAGTAAAGGATATTAGAGAAAGCAAGATCGTTTTTAAAAAGACTCCAGATTTTTTCATCTTTGAAGTTGATATATATGATCAAGAAAAATTACCGTACTACCAAAAGCACTTAAGTAAATTAAACGTGCCTTATTATCTATCTTTCACTATGAAAAGTAGTTTTACGCTAGAGGGACAAAAAATTTCACTCTCAGCAGAAGAAAAGGGTGACTTAATCTTAATTTCAGAAGAAAAAGTAAAGAAAGGCATAAAAAAGCTATATAAAGTTGCCTCTGATAATAATATCAAATTTCAAAAAAACGAACGAATCACAGAGTTGTCCCCCTCTGTAATGATGCTCAATGATGCCTTAAACTTATCAGAGAAGATCGATAACTTTTGGTATAATGGTCATATAATTGATTTGAATCGATGGAGTTCACGATTGTTAACGCGCGAGGAGATAGCTTATGCTCCGCCCACTATAGATTATTTAAAAACAAAATCAAAGAAAGGTCTTGAGCTATCTTTAAATTTGTCTAATCCAAATCCAGTAGGTACATCTCAATATAAAGATCAAGCAGGAATAGCCTTAAAGTTGAGAGGGTATCAATTGAAGTCTATTGATATGTCGGCCTTTGACAATATCAAAGCCTTTAGTATGAATGGGGATGATTTTCTGTACTTTACTTTAAATAGTTTAAATGCATTTGCAAAAAGTGGTACAATCAAATTACAATTAAATGAAAATAGTGACAATCCTCAAATCTCAAGTGTGGCTTGGATAAAATTACCCGCAGAAGTCGATTATCTATATAATAATGGAGACTTTAGCTCTAGAATACCAGAATATCAATTGAAACACTTTTCAGAATTTATGGAATAAAAGCAGGAATAGAATGACAAAACCATTAGTATTGATTGTTGATGATACAGCTGAAAATATACAAGTACTAGGAAAAATTTTAAAAGGTCTTTCTTGTAACATTGCCGTAGCAAAAGAAGGAAAGACTGCACTTTCTATCGCAAAGTCAAAAGTTCCTGATTTAATTTTGTTAGATGTGATGATGCCGGGGATGTCTGGTTTTGAAGTCTGCCAAGAGCTTAAATTTGATAAAGTAACAAAAGATATACCAGTAATTTTTCTTACGGCCCTTTCAGATACTAAAGATATCATTAAAGGGTTTCGTCTAGGGGCTGTAGATTATGTAGTAAAACCTTTTATCCCAGAAGAATTATTGGCTCGAGTTACCACTCATTTGTCCATGAGCCAAGATCGAAACACAATCGTTGAACAAAAAACAAAACTCCAAAACTTGATTCACATGTTATGCCACGATATCGGCAATCCAACGCACGCAATTATTACAGTATTAGAGCTTCTGAAACAAAATCAGTTAGAGCTAGAGGAGTCTGTTGAATTAATAGATGAATCAGCTCAACGAACGGTTAACTTACTAGATGTGATTAAACAATTTATGGCTGTTAAATCTAAAGGGCTTGATACTAGTATTGTTGATCTTAGTATGTCAGTGGGCGAGGCTGTAAAAGGTGTGCGCTTTCGACTTGATGAAAAAGAAATGGATATCATTGTCAACATGGAAGAAAATATACATGTTTGGGCGGAAGAAGCGACCCTTATTCACTCTGTATTAGTTAATATTTTTACCAATGCCATTAAGTTTTCAAAAAATAGTAGCAATATTTGGGTAGAATGTATTGATAATACTAGCAATACTGAGCTGATCATAAGAGATAAAGGAGTTGGTATTCCGGTTAATATCCTAGATAAATTGTTTGATGTAGATGCTTGTACTTCTAGGAGTGGAACAGCAGGCGAAACAGGAACAGGGTTTGGAATGCCATTGGTAAAGCAATTGATGGCAACTTATGGTGGAGAGTTAAAAGTATTGTCATCAATCAATGAGCCGAGTGGAACAGAAGTACACTTGATCTTTAGAAAACACAATCATGAATGAAGATGTACTTGCTCTAGAACAAGAGCTATTTTTTGTAAAAGAGCAATTAACTGAAGCCGAAGAAATAGCCAAATTGGGTCATTGGATTTACGACACCGAAGATGGTCAGTTTTGGTGGTCAGAACAAGTAAATAAAATATTTGTCATAAGTGGAGAGTCTCAATATTGCTCCATAGAACAATTTGTATCTTTTATTGATGATAAAGATAAGCTTTCCTTTATGGAAAACCTTTTTCATGCGACAGATAGTGGTCAGGATTTTTCACTAGAGTTTCAAACTATCCCTATTAATGGTATTCCTAAGTTTTTGTACTCACAATGGAAGTGTAGATTAGATGAAAACAATAAAGTCTACCAGCTATTTGGCATTTTTCAAGATATTACTGATCGAAGAATCATCGAAGAAGTATTAAAAAGAGAAACACTAAAAGCAGGGCAAGCGAATCGCTCCAAAAGTATATTTTTGTCTAATATGAGCCATGAAATTCGTACACCTATGAATGCCATTTTAGGATTCACTGAGATTTTATACAATGAAATAGAGGATGATTCTCATCGCCACTATCTGGAAACGATCTTGAACTCCGGCAGGTCTCTTTTAAAGATCATTAATGATATTTTAGATTTGTCAAAGGTGGAGTCTGGTAAATTGACTTTAGAAGATGGGTACTTCAACCTAAGAGATTTGATTAATGATGTATTAATGACTTTTACCCTAAATGCTCAAGCCAAAGGTATTGAGTTAATATGTGAAATTTCTAAGGATTTTCCAAAACAAGTAAAATTAGATAAAGTCCGAATTCGACAAATATTAATCAACCTGTTTGGAAACGCCTTGAAATTTACGGATCAAGGAGCAATTACTATAAAAGTAGAAAATCCAAAGAATAATATTTTACGAATAAGTGTTATTGATACAGGGGTAGGAATAGAAGATAGTCAACAAGGTAAAGTTTTTGAGGAGTTTGAGCAAACAAAGGGCCAATCTTTTGAAAAATATGGTGGTACAGGATTAGGTCTCTCTATCAGTCGAAAGATAGTTGCATTAATGGGTGGCAAAATATCACTAAAGTCAAAGTTGGGACAAGGCTCTAGCTTTATTATAGAGATTCCGGATGTTTCATTTAATGATGATGAAGCGATTAAAGATACCTACAATATGATTACTTCTGACTTAAGTTCAAAAAATATTTTGATTGTAGATTCCACTTTAGAGTCAAAGACACTTTATCAGGGTTTTTTAAAATACACTAATGCTAAATTGCACTTTGTACAAAGTTGTAGTGAAGTGGATAACTACACCCGTACAGGGTCAATAGACCTTGTTTTGATAGATAAAAAGGGGATTTCATCTGAAGAAATCAAAGAAATTCCCTTTACTGACAAAGATTATAATGGTTTAAAACCTAAGCTCGTGTTATGTAGTGCATCAACTGCCCAAGAAGAGCAAGAGCTATCAATGCTATATGATACGCATTTATTTAAGCCAATTTCACAAGCTGGTTTGGTGGGGTGTTTTAATGAGCTTTTTGATGTAAAGGCAGAGAAAGCTATTGTTGAAAATGTAAAAGTACATAGAGTAATTTGTTTTCCGAAGGATATTCAGCAAAAATTTATAGACTTTTTAGATGGCCTAATTGTTGATGAACTACAAGAGTTGATCGATAAAGTTTTACCACTATATCAAGACAATACTTTTGTAAACGATTGGTGTGAAGAGTTAAGCACTGCTTTATCTATCTTTGATATTGAGCAAGTTGAAAACTTAATTCAAGAAATTGAAGTTCAATAGGTCCCTGGGATGGGTTTTATTAGACAACTCCCATCTAATTGCAAAAATGTAAGTTGATAAGCATCCATCACATAGGCAAGGACTTCTAATGAATTGACCTGATCTAAGTGTAGAGTTATGTTTCCATAAATTTTATTTGATAATAAACAAGGAAACTTCATAGTGCGTAGTATCTTTTCTAAAATCAAATATACCTCAACATTTTTATAAGAAGCACTAAAAGCAGGGTAATTATTGGTATTAAGAATTTTTGAAAGGGATATTCTTTTCTTTCGTAAAGGAGGAATCTTTTTGGTTCTTGGATAGTAAGCGTTATAAGATTTAGCTTTGAAAGGTGTGTAGTTTTCAGTTAGAATGAGCTGACGAAATACTTGATCAAAATTAGCACTTTTAAATTCAACACTAAGTTTACGATTTTCAAGGTTGTAAGCAATCATGTTTTTCTTATAGAATGTGGAGATGTCATATAATACAGAGGCTGTACTTTGTAACTTAAAGCTCTTAGTGTACAGTTGATTTGAGTAAGTTACACTTAGTAGAAAAAATGAAACAACAAAAACAGATAGAGATTTTACAAAATATAAGTTTGAATAAGGAATTACTTTCATATTCAGAAATATATAAGATTGAAGATGTAAATGAAAGTTGTTTTATAGTTTATTTGTATTGTTCTTCATTGATTACGAGCCAACATATCTTTGTAATCTCTGAAAATAAAGAAAGTCTACAACAAGCAGACTTTTATATAAGAAAGCACTTATCACTACAAAAAGGGATAAAATCCCTCTCTCTATATCTATGTCTCCCAGGGGGAGAGCATAAATTAGTGCTATCAGAGGATAAAAAGCAAAAGCAATACTCAATTTTGTTTCCATTTGACTTTGCGGATCTTCGAAGTCAAATGTTTGAAACAAATGTAAAAGCTTTTCCGGTTGAAAAAATGACGATTTCTTACATTCTTGTAGGATTGATATTATTGATTTATTTTTTAAATTATTTATCTATACAATTTACTATTTTTGAACCATGGTTTATAGATATTGGAATCAGTGTAAGCCATTATCTTGCTAATGATTATTATAATATGTTTATGGCTCTATTGAGTCATGCAGGATTAACTCATTTAGGTTTTAATGTTCTTTCACTGATCTACATCGGTAGAATCCTTGAAAGGCACTTCTCTTCTTCGAAATATCTTGCAATAGTTGCTGTTAGCGGTTCTTGTGGTGCATTAGGGAGTATAGCTTTTATACCGGATCAAAGTACATCAGTAGGAGCATCTGGCTTTATCATGGGATTGATCGGTTCTTTACTGACAATTACATTTTTGAAAAATAGCCATTGGCCATCTTATTATCAAGAGCAATACCATAAATTACGGTCCTCATTACTAGCTTTACTAGCTATCAATTTGGCGATTCCATTTTTTGTAGCTAATATTGACTCTGCTGCACATATTTGTGGTTTTATCGGAGGGGTGTTTTTAGCTTTATTGTTTAATAAAAGTAGAACGTACAAGTCAAAACTGGTTTTATGTGTTTTATTTTCAGTATATGTATTTTGTTTGGAATTTTTGATCGAAACAAAAATTATGCGTATTGAAGAGTTTCGTACGATTCAGCAAGAACTTATTTCTAGTTTGAATACTAAAGAATATATGATGAAAAGAAATATAGTAGAGATTTCTAAACTAAACAAAGGGATAAAGTTTGAATTTAATGAAGGAAATAAGGTAAATTACCCGATCAATCCAAAAATTGCTTCTAAGGATCCCTTACTAGAGCGATTAAATAAACAGTTAACGAGTAGATTAAAGTCAGCTCTGAGTCAACTCAATTCTGAACAGTCTTTGAAGCTCTGGAAATCTGAGTATGATAAAATTGAATTGGAAATCTTAGTAAAATATAAATTGATAAAAGCGAATGCCACAAGAGATACAAAGTAATAACGATATAAAAATAGGTTCAAGTATTGCATTGATTGCTATCTTGGTAATAGTACTTTTTGCTATTTTTTTTAAGTATCAATCAAAACAAACTGTGCTTGATGAGCCTATTGTTCGTAAAACCAAAGAAGCACCACAGATTATTAATGTTTTAGAGATCCCGCAAAACATTGAAGTACGTGAACAAAAACCAGAGAAGTTGTTACAATGGACCGATTTGAAAGCAACATATAACTTAGGTTTTTCAAAACCTACAGGCTTTTTATCCGCTTTACTTAAAAAGTTATCCTTAGAAAAATCACAGAGTGATATTCATATAGCTTTGTTGGAGTTTGATAGTTCAGAGTCAGCTGAAAAGCTATTTTTTCAAAAGATTTCACTCTCGTTGCATTGGACGAAAGACTTTCACTCTTATAGCCTGGATGGCTTGTCATATCGTCTTCTAGATAAATATATGATTTTAAGTGAATCTTCAGATTCTAAAGCACTAAAACTGTATTTAAACTCGATTTACAATAAGCTGTCTTTACGTCCCTACACATTTAAATCAGGTAGGCTTTTAAATTATGTAAATAATACGGACTTAACTAACTCTCATTTTTCAAAATTAAAGGCTTACGTATTTGAAATGGGTGGAAATAAAGTCTATGTTGCTTCAAGAGAGGCTTTTGACCAGAGTTTGGGTAACTTTAACTCACTTAGAAAATTCTCTATTGGTGATCTAACATTGCAAAGAGTTTTTAACGTAAAGTCACCCCTAGTTGTTTATGTAAAAAGGTCTAATACCCATGTGGTCTTTACGAATCCTCTTAAAAAACACTTAGCCATTCAAGATAAAGCAAAACTTATTAGATTATTTAACTAAGACAATATAGGACAAAATAGGACTTATTTGTTATACTGCCTTAGTAAAAGTTGAAGTCCATTCGCTGGTCACTTTAAGATTTTACTTAATGTAAGTAAATGTCTTGGGATTCACAAAATCTATGTCTATAAACAATGATGAAAAAATTGAAAATCAATCCATTCTATTATTTTCTGTTCGATATTGTGAAACAGATCAAATGGGAGTGGCAAATCACGCTAGATATTTTGATTGGTACTCTGAAGGAAGGGTTCAATGGTTAAAAGACTTAGGACTTTTATATTCTGATTGGGAGCGCCAAGGGATCGTTTTACCTGTTGTACATTTAGACGCTAAATATAAGCAATCAGCTTACTTTCAACAAGAGCTTAAACTAATAACAAAAATGATTAAACTGACTCAAAAATCAATTCAATTTTCTTATGAACTTTATCACGAAGATTGTCACATAGCTTCGGCTACAACTAGCCATCTATTTTTGATCGATAAAAAAGTATGTAGAGTGGATGATCAAATTTACCAAATACTTAAGGGTACCCTACAATGAAGCTTTTTATTGTAGAGTCTCCTGCTAAAATAAAAACAATTAGCAAATTTTTGGGCAAAGAGTTTCGTATTGAGGCTAGTATTGGTCATGTACGAGAAATCCCGAAAAAAGGTTTAGGCATAGATATCCATAATAACTATACCCCTGAGTTTCAACTCATTGAAGGCAAACAAGCTAACACTAAAAAAATTCTTAGTCTTATGAAAAGCTGTGAAGAAGTATATTTCGCACAGGATTTAGACCGAGAAGGAGAGTTGATTGCGTGGCATCTATTTGATGAAGCTAAACTGGATCCGAAAAAAGCAAAACGAGTTGTTTTTAACTCAATTACTAAAGCTGCAGTATTAAAGGCTATTGATGATCCAAGAGATTTAGATCAGTCCTTGATTGATGCGGGTATGAGTCGTACTATTCTTGACCGTCTCATTGGGTATAAGTTATCACCACTAATCTGGAAAATGTTCGAGTCAGATGTTCCACTATCTATTGGTAGAGTACAAACCGTTGCTTTAAAAGTATTGGTTCTAAGGGATAGGGAGATTGAAAACTTTACCAAAGAAGAATTCTGGAACATAAAAGCTGATTTTGAAGAGGGTTTTACAGCAGAGATTGTTTTACCTCCTAAAACTAAACTATTAAAAGAAGAGAAAGATCAATATTTAGAAAAACTAAAAGACCCAAAAGCTTTTGTTAAAAATATCGTTGCTAAAGTAGATAAAAGAAGGCCAAGAGCTCCTTTTACTACATCAACGTTACAACAAGAAGCAAACTCCAAGCTAAAAATGTCAGTCAAAGAGACCATGAAAGTAGCCCAAGAGCTTTATGAGGGCGTTCGAGTTCGTGGAGAAAACAAATCATTGATCACATATATGCGTACAGATGCTGTAAACTTAAGTGCAGAAGCTACTACGAAAATCAGAGAGTATATCTTAAATGAATTCGGTGAAAGATATTTACCTAAAAAAGAGATTCAATATAAGGGTAAGACTAAAAATGCCCAAGAAGCTCACGAGGCTATAAGACCAACTTATTTTGATTCACCTCCGGAGCTTGTTAAGCCTTATTTAAAGCCCGAGCAATATAAGTTATATAAATTGATCTGGAACAAAGCTATTGCATGTCAAATGTCTCCTGCTGAATCAGATGCAACGATTGTTGATATCGATATTAATTCTGTTCCTTTTAAAGTAAAGGGATCGATTTTACGTTTTGATGGTTTTTTAAAGGCTTATGATGATCGTGATATTGAGAACAGCTCAAAAAAGAAGAAAAATCCGGATGTAAATCTGCCGCCATTAGAAGAAAACCAAAGCTTAATCGTTAAAAAGTTTAATCCGGAAAAAAAGTTTACTAAACCACCCCCTAGATTTACTGAATCTTCCTTGGTAAAGTATCTTGAAAAGTTTGGAATTGGACGCCCATCAACCTATGGAAGCCTTATCGAGACGTTAATTAAGCGAAACTACGCAGTTTTAAATAAAATGAAGTTTGAAACTACAGAAGTCGGTCGTAAAGTATATGATTGGGTAGAGGCAAACTTTACGTCAGTGGTAGATATTGAGTTTACTGCAAAAGTAGAGGATTCTTTAGATGATGTAGCGAAAGGTACAAGCGCCTGGAAAGACACAGTAGATAACTTCTATTATCCCTTAAGAGAACGAATTTTAGCTCTTCAAGGTTTTGTAGAAGAGGATTTAAAAGCTGAGGATAAAGTATGTCCTGATTGTGGTTCTGAGATTATCGTTCGGTCTGGTAAGTTTGGACAGTTTTTAGGATGTAGTAAATATCCTGATTGTAAATATATAAAAAAGAAAAAAGGGGCTGTATCAAGAGCAGTCACTACTGGTATATTTTGTGAGTCGTGCAATGGTGAGTTTCTATTGCGAAAATCGGTTCATGGAAAGTACTTTGGATGCAGTAATTATCCAAAGTGTAAAACAACAAGAAATCAATTAACTCATGATGAGCTAGCTACTTTTAAAGAGCATTTAGCAAAATTAAAAAATGGAAGTAAAAATGTTTAATAAGGCAAAAAAATCAGTAATATTTGGATTGGCATTTTGTAGCTTTGCAGTTTCAAATTGCATAGTTGCGCAGGAGTCTACATCAAAAAATTTACGTAATAAAGTCCATGAGATCAAAGAGAGTTTAAGTGGTCTATCAGATCAACACCTAGAAATAACAGAAAACGAAATGGCTTTTAGTCCATTTACTTTGACCCTTGAAGATGCCATTGAACATGCTGTTCGTGAAAACTTAAGTTTCCAAAATAATTTTGATGCACTTGAAATTAGTTCTCGATCTTATAACTCTGCAAAAGCTGGTTTATATGACCCATCTATGCAATTTGGATATACAAAAAGAAATAATTCATCACCTCCAACAATATCGGTTCCATTTGATACTTCTTCAAAATCGGACTCTTACTCTGTAGAGTATGGACAACAATTAAAAAATGGAATATCTAGTTCTTTGACTTATAGTACCGCATTTAGTAAAGCGGTACGGTCAGGTATTGTGACTGAAGAAAACAAAAGTGGACTTGTTGTGAGTTTATCTAAACCGGTTAACGGACATAGTGACTCTTTTTTACAAAGAAGAAACTCTTTAGCAAAACTCTCCATTGATCAAAAGAAGTCATATTACTCTTATTTACATCAGTATCAAAAGCTTGTTTTTAAAGTTATAAAAGCATATTTAGATGTTGTAAAAGATAAAAGAGGAATCGAAGTAGTAGAGTCTGTTTTAAAGTACCAACAAGAGCTACTATCATTGACTCAGATTAAATATAAACTTGGAGTGGCTACAAAATTAGATGTACTAAGAGTAGAGGTTCAAGTTGCACAACAAGAAGAGAGTATTATTTCCTCTGAAAATAATTATAAAAACTCTCTTGAGAGTTTACTTAATATTTTAAATTATCAAAGTTCATCTCAAGATGTTTCTATTGATTACAACTCTGATTACCAACAAAAAGAGTATGATGTAGAGGCTTTATTAAAAACAGCTATGGATCTGCGTTATGACTTAAAAATAGAAAAATTAACTAAAGAGCAAAAAGCATTAGACCTTCGGTTGAGAGAGCGATTATTAAAAAACAAAATCAATTTAAGTACGAGTTTACAAAAACACGGAAACGGTGTTGATTATAGTGCAGCCAACAAATTAGATAATAAAACTTGGAGTATCGGTTTGTCTTATGATATGGCTCTTGGTAATCGTGAAAAAAGAGAAGCATTGATGATTCAGAGAGTTCATTCTCGTACCCAAGAGCGAGTTTTACAAGACTTGAAAAATGGAATCCGCTTAGATGTCAAAAATACAGTGAGATCTATTCAGGCAAATCAAAAGCGGATTGAAGTTTTGAAAAAAAACTTACAAAGAGCCAATGAAAACCTAAGATTGGCAAAACTTTCTTATGAAAAAGGGATAAAGTCTTCCATTGAAGTTTTAGATGCTCAGGATGATTTACTCTCTGTAAATAATAACTATGTAAACTCCCTGTTAGCCTTAAAGACTTTGGAGTTTGATTTAGAGTTAAAAGTCGGAAGTCTACATATTCCGGCATCTGTAAAACTAAATACTCAAAAATGGGTACAGGCTAAATAGTCTTGTAAATAGTAAGATTAGTAAAAATAAATTAAAAACATATATAGAAAGTAAGGGTTGCTATGAGAGCAGTAGATATAATTGATAAGAAAAAGCACGGTGAAGAACTGTCTAAAGCTGAGATAGAATTTTTAATTACCGGTTATGTCAAAGGAGAGATTCCAGATTATCAAATGTCAGCATTTTTAATGGCTTGTTGCTTTCAAAAATTAAGTGCCCAAGAAACAACTCATCTCACAGATGTAATGCGCGTTTCTGGTGACGTAATGGATTTTTCTGATAAGATCTCTGGTTACACGGTTGATAAACACTCCACAGGTGGAGTTGGTGATAAAACGACTTTAGTATTAGGCCCATTAGTAGCAGCAAATGGTGTTGTTGTAGCCAAGATGAGTGGGCGAGGTCTTGGACATACAGGTGGGACACTAGATAAACTAGAAAGCATCGATGGACTTAAAATCGAATTAGAAGAGCAAGACTTTATTGATATTGCTAATAAAGTTGGTGTAGCAGTTTGTGGTCAAACAGGAAATGTAGTACCAGCAGATAAAAAGCTTTACGCTCTTAGAGATGTTACAGCTACAGTTGAAGATGTGGCATTGATTGCAGCCTCAATTATGAGTAAAAAATTGGCTTTATCGAACCAAGGTCTAGTTTTAGATGTAAAAACTGGTAAGGGTGCTTTTATGAAGGATCTTGATGCATCTATTGAGTTAGCCCAAAGAATGGTTGAAATAGGCACATTAATGGATAGAGATGTTATTGGTTTGGTAACTGATATGGATATTCCATTAGGTAAAACAATTGGTAATGCCCTAGAAGTGCAAGAAGCTTTGGAGACTCTACAAGGAAACGGGCCTAAAGATTTAGTAGATTTATGTACAGAGCTAGGTGGAAGACTTTTAGTTTTAGCGAATAAAGCGGATAGTCTTGAAGAGGGTAAATCAAAGATTCTCAAATCAATTGATGATGGTAGTGGATTGAAAAAACTAGAAGAAATGGTGGAAGCTCAAGGTGGAAGCTTAGAGTCTTTACATAATTTAAAGATTTCAAAAAATGTATTTGAGCTAAAGTCTTCTAAAAGTGGCTGGGTTCAATCTATGGATGCTCTATCTATGGGCATCGCAGCTATGAAACTAGGAGCAGGAAGAGAAACGAAAGAGGCAGATGTAGATCTCGAAGTAGGTTTAAAACTGTTCAAAAAAGTAGGAGATAAAGTCTCTGAAGGCGAAGCATTGCTAAACATCTATTACTCAGACACATCAAAACTAGAAGAAGTAAAAAAGCAATTGTTAGAGTCTTATACCCTAAGTGATATTGAAGTAGAGCAACCAAAGATTATTTTAGCAGAAGTGTTAAAAGACAAAATAGTAAAATATTAGTTACACACAAAATATTTAGGCAAAATTTTAATGAAAAAACAATTGATTATTGATGGAAACTCCCTTGATATTGATATGACTTATGCTGTTATGTCAGGAGAAATACAAGAAGTAATAATATCTAAAGCTGCTATTGAGAAAGTCCAAAAATCTCGTGCCCGAGTTGAGAAAGTTCTAGATTCTGGTAAAGCCATTTATGGTATAAATACAGGTTTTGGGAGTTTAGCAAATACTCGAATAGAAAATAAAGATTTAGAGCAACTTCAGGCAAATTTGATTCGCTCTCACTGTGTGGGAGTTGGAGATCTCTTTGATGATGATATTGTTCGTGGGATTTTACTTTTAAGAGCAAATGCTTTATGCAAAGGATTCTCTGGTATACGACTCGAAATGATAGAGCAGATTTTATTTTTTCTAAATAATGAAATCTATCCATTAATTCCAAAAACAGGATCTTTAGGTGCTTGTGGTGATCTTGCTCCGTTAGCCCACATGTCAGTGTGTCTAATGGGAGAACAAAAAGTTCGATTTAAAGGCGAAATTAGAGATACTAAAGAAGTCTTAGATTCTTTTCAAAGAAAAGCTTCTGTATTACAGGCTAAAGAAGGGCTAGCTTTAATTAATGGTACGCCAGTAATGACTGCTATCGCTGTAAAATGTTTATACAAAGCTAATCAATCATTAAAAATTGCGGAGTTAGCTGCAGCCGTGTCTTTGGATGCCTTAAAAGGCACAGTTAAGCCTTTTCATGAAGGTTTACATCAGGTACGGGCGCACAAAGGGCAAGTTTTTAGCGCCTCAAACTTAAATAAAATTTTAAAAGGTTCTGAAATCTTAGACAATCATGTTGATTGTGAAAAAGTGCAAGATGCTTACTCTTTACGTTGTGCTCCACAGGTACATGGTGCATGTTGGGATACCTATTTTCGAGTAAAAGAAACAATTGAGATAGAGCTAAACTCAGTAACTGATAATCCCATTGTTTTGGAGGATGAAATCATTTCAGGTGGAAACTTTCATGGTGAGCCCGTTTCTATGGTTATGGGATTTTTATTAGTAGCTATGTGTGAATTGGGCTCTATATCAGAAAGAAGGCAAAATCGTTTAGTTAATCACGACTTGTCAAATCTTCCGCCGTTTTTAGTAGAAAACTCAGGGCTTAACTCAGGATTGATGATTGCCCACTATACAAGTGCTGCTTGTGTATCTGAAAACAAGACGATTAGCTTTCCTGCAGTGGTGGACTCTATACCAACAAGTGCAGATCAAGAGGATCACGTATCCATGGGTGTTACAGCAGCTAAAAACTGTCTTGATGTCATTGATCGATTAGAGTCCATACTAGCTATAGAGCTCTTGATTTCTTTACAGGGATTAGAGTTTAATTTAACAGAGCAAAGGTCTTCAACTGCGATTATGAAGGTCTTCGATAGGGTACGTTTAGATGTGCCGTTTATCGAAAATGACCGATATTTGAGAGACGATATCGATGCTATTGCTCAATTAATCAGAAATAATGAATTAATAAATATTGTAGAATTTGAAATAGGGGAGATTATTCCAGAAGTTTGAACACTCGCAAGTCCTTTTAGGACTTGAGGAAAGTCCGGGCTCCATAGGGCAAAATGCTTGGTAACACCAAGGCGGAGAGATCCGATGGAAAGTGCAACAGAAAGTAAACCGCCTAGATTTTTAATTTAGGTAAGGGTGAAACAGTGAGGTAAGAGCTCACTTATCTTGTGGGTAACCATAAGGTACGGTAAACCCCGTTTGGAGCAAGATCATGCAGAGAAGTTGAGGCGGCCCGCTGATTCTCGGGTAGATTGCTTGAGATTTATAGTGATGTAAATCCTAGATAGATGAGTGTAGATGAGTGCGTAAAGCACTTTGAACAGAACCCGGCTTATAGAGCATCTGGGAGCTTCTCTTCTATTTCAAATTATACAATATTATTACTATCGATGTAGATAGATTTTTTACTTGGGTAATCCCCATCTTAGGAGTTGAAATGAAAAAGACCTTTGTTCTTGATACTAATGTGTTACTTCACAATGCAGATTCAATTTTTAGTTTTGAAGACAACGATGTGGTTATACCGATTCAAGTGATTGAGGAGTTAGACAGATTCAAGAAAGAGTCAAATGATCTTGGACGTAATGCTCGCCAAGTTGCTAGGCATTTAGACTCCCTTCGTGAAAAAAGTTGCTTGACTAAAGGAGTAGAAACGCAGACGGGCGGTAAAGTTAGAGTTGTAGTAGATTTTACGAACAACCTACCAGAGCATTTCGATATGAAGGTAGTTGATAATCAGATTTTAGCCGTAGCCAAGTTTTTAGTAAGCTCTGAGTCAAAAAATGTAATTTTTGTAAGTAAAGATTTAAACGCACGTATCAAAGCGGATGCGTTAGGGCTAAAAGTAGAGGATTACGAGACAAATAAAGTTAACTACGATGAAATGTATCAAGGATATAAGTCTCTAAAAGTTAATATAGATCAAATTCAAGCACTAGATGAAAATCAAGTGATAAACTTGGATGAAGAGTTCCATGAAAACGAGTTTTGTATACTAACAAGTGGTAATGAAAAGCGCTACGCTCGTTTTAATAAAAGCGAAGGAGTTTTAAAGGCTTTAAAGTATCATGACCGTTACCCATGGGGTATTGGAGCATTAAACGATCAGCAACATTTAGCTTTAGACGCTTTGTTAGATGATCAAATTCAATTGGTCTGTTTAGTTGGAAAAGCAGGGACAGGTAAAACACTATTAGCTTTGGCAGCAGGTCTTCAAAAAAGTGTAGATGATCTTGCTTACAAAAGAATTTCAGTGTCTCGTCCCATCATGCCAATGGGAAAAGATATTGGCTATCTACCAGGTAGTAAAGATGAAAAACTACACAATTGGATGATGCCAATTTTTGATAATTTGAATTTTATTTTTGATAATTATATTACAGAAGGTTTACCATCTGACCATTTAGACTTATTATTAAAGAATGAGAAAATAAGATTAGAAGCAATAACTTATATTCGTGGTAGGTCAATTACGAACCAATGGGTTATCATTGATGAGTCCCAAAACTTAACTCCTCACGAAATAAAAACAATTATTTCTAGAGCAGGTGAGGGTACAAAAATCATACTGACTGGTGACCCGAATCAAATCGATAACCCTTATTTAGATCCATCAAGTAATGGACTGACTTTTCTTATGGAAAGATTTAAAGGGCAATCCTTGTTTTGCGGTGTAATATTGGCAAGTTCTGAGAGATCCACTCTGGCCTCTTTAGCAGCAGATATTTTATAAAATAGGATAACTTAAAAATAGTGGCTTTTCAAAAAGATCAAATGAGAGCCACTAAATTTAAAAATTAAGCTCTAAGGGAGATTAATGACTATGGTTTTAAAAAAACAAAAAGGGTTCACGCTAATTGAAATCTTAGTTGCTATGTCAATTTTGATTGTTTTTTTGCTACCAGTTGTCAGTCTCTTTATGCTAGGAGCCCGTGGAAATGAGTTTAATACCTCATGGCAGGATGGGACTAAACTAGCTCATAGTGTCATGAACCGACTTCTCTCAGAGGATGTACCGTTTACTGCGATAGACCCAGAAGGGTTTGGTACTGGTACTTCTGCTATGGGTGGCTCTCGCGCACAAATGGATTTTAGAGATAGCTTTGGTCCCAATCTAGATTTTAGTGATTTTAACCTAAAAGAAATCTTAGGGGCTAAAAACGGAGCCTATAAGCTTTTAGATGGTGATAGGATCATTGTAAAAGGAAGAAGAAAATACAAGGTCATGGTTTGGGCTGGAATATATAAAAGAAGAGGGGGAGGTACGGCTTTAACTAGAGGATCTGATCCATATCAATCGGATGCTACTAAGGGCGAAGAACTAACCTTTTCATATTTTGTTAACCCATGGTTTGATATATCAAATGATTGTGTCATTAGCTATAGCGCTCCTTGTGATGAAGATACCAAAAACCGTCCCATTGATCCATATACACAACTCGCTGGAGACGATCCTGGTGCTCCGGCTCACATAAGAAATGACATTTCAAAAATGAATGGATCTAACTTTAGTGATCGTTATCGCCCAGGATGGGGTACAGATATCCGCATAGAAAATAAAGATTTTCATAACTTTGAAGATTTAGATGAAGATGGTACAGATGACGGTGCATATATGAAACTCGTTGTAGGGGTTCAATGGCAACCAAAGGGTTGGGGAAAAGGTGGCTCTGGCGGCTCTACAAAACCACAAGAGTTTTATTTAGTATCTTTTAAGGCGAATTTGCAGGGGGCTAAACGATGAGCATTCAGCAAATGAAATTAAATCAAAAAGGAATCAGTGTCTTATTGGTGATCTGTATTGGTATGACATTGATGGCTTTAGCAGTTATTTTAATGACAAGTAATACTTCTAATACTGGTAATATGCAAGAGGCCAAAGAGAGAACTCAATCTCTCTTTATTGCTAAAGGTGCTCAGCAACATGCTCTTTTAAAATTTAGATTATTGCCAACAGAGTTTTATGACGCCGCTGCTTTAGCTATAGGTAAAAATCCGATATATAATTTTTCTAAAGTTAAATCCAGATATGAAAACCCAGGCCCAGCTTTTTTTACAGGCGAGGCGATTGTTACCAATGAGGCTAATGCCCAAGGAAACGGCGGAAATGAAATTCCTATTTTTCAGCGATCGGGTCAATGGTGGTTAAGTGATGATGATAAAAAATTCAATGGAGTTATGGGTGAGTATCTAAATAAGTTTTTAGAAGATATTGCAACAGATCAAGATGATGAAGTGGTGATTGACTCAGCACCCCATGATGATTTAGCCATGGGTAATAATTGGTTTGATCCTTTTGCAGGTAGTTATCGAGTGGATAAAGTATTGATTTTTGGTAAAGCTAAAGGGGTTAATTACGGTGTGGATTCTGTTTTAGTTTCTTGCCGTGGAACAGCAAAAAGGGCTTTTCAATCTTCACTTACTTTGTCGGGTGCGGGTAATTGTCCAACAAATAACCCTCAATGCCCACGAAACCTAACTCGTGTTTATTTAAAATATGGTGTGACCCAAGCGGGATCAGGTTTCGCAGATCAGACCAATGAAGATTTTTCAAATTCATCAAAATTTGAAATGGGTCAGACTTTTGAGTCTGAGTTAGCTAGTGCTGAAAGAGTAGAATACGTTACTGGAGTTTACGAGGTTAGTAGAGAATGAGAAAAAATAAAAATCGTGGTTTTACTCTGATAGAAATCTTAATTGTAGCAGCCATCATGAGTGTGCTTGGATTGTATCTTTCAGATATGTATTTACATGGAGTACGAACATTTAACAAAGAACTCTGGAAATCAAACTCAGTAAAAGAGATGGACAGGACCTTTCTACGAATAGAAAAGATGTTTAATAAAGCATCCTATCCGACCTATAACAAGTTTCAGGGTGTTTTAAAAGATAAAGATGATCAATGGGCGTTTACAATTAAAGGTACCTCACTATCTGAGTCCGAGGCTTACAGCAATCAGACAAGACGTTTACAAACAGAAAATGTAGACGATAATGACACAGCAAGTGATGCCGCTGCTGCTGAATATTACTACTTTGGCACAGGTACTAAGAGTGGATTAACCAATGATACAATCCCAGATAATCGTCTGAGTAGCGATGCCAATGAAGAAATTTTAGAGTTTACGTCTTGTGTTGCAGGATTTAAAGATATGCCTGGTTTAGATGACGCTATGCCAAGGTGTGCTAAACATTTACTTTATCTAGCCAATCGAAAAAATGTATTAGGACCAAATTCAGAGACCTACTTATCTTATCAGGATTTGATACTCGAAACTAGATATTGTTTAGTAGGAGAGGTTGCACCAGCGGCAGGCAATATAAGTTATGGAACGGGAGAAGGAGCATATACTTGCTCTGATGGGTCTTTTACAGACTCACTATCTGGCTTAACTCCGGAAGAAAGCAATAATGTGGGCAAAAAACTATTGGCGTCAAACGTTGCTACAGTTACTGTTAAAAAGTTTCTAAAAAGTGATAGTGATCGATCTAGTAGTATGGAGTTAGATATTATTGCAGTTGCTCCCAATGTAGGAAATGCTATTGTTAAAAAGTCCATACAGTTTAATGTGTCGACTAAAATTATTGCCGAAGGTTCTGCGGGAGCTCCTCCAAATTGGGTGAATAATTAACTAAGGTGAGTTTACATTTAAAACCTTCAAAAGTTGATAAATAGATTTGAAAAATGCAAATATCTCATAAAACTTATGTAATTCGTATGTCGAAGGTTATTTAGGTACAATAATTACTAGCTTAGTATCCTAGTTTTTGGTATACCTTTAGTGTAAAGAAAGTATATAGACAAAAGCAATAGAGCCTTTAACTCCATTGTTTTGACTCAAGGAGATTGATCTTGGCTAAAAAGTGGCAAGATGTCGAATTTGTAGATTATAAAGAACGCCAACGCCGAAAACGCATGCGAAAGCGCCAGAATGTCCAAAAGGACATAGTAGAAGAAGTTGAAAAAAAATGGAACTTCATGATTATTGGTGCACTAGGGTCAGCGTTTCTTATCATCTTGTTGATTGGTTTAAATTCATTCTTTGCTGAACAAAGTGTTTCTCAAGATGCAAAAGTGAAAAGCTATCTAGAGTCAGTTCAATTCACTGGTGATACTTTTTATCGTAAGTTAGCCGGAGATGATTGGGTTCACTTTGTTGATCCAAAAAAATTCTATGACTCATGGCAGTTTAAGACGGGAGTTGACTCTAGTTTACAATTACAAACATTTGATGATGTATTGTTAAAACTTCGAAGCGACTCAGAGCTTGAGTTATCGAGCATCGAAATATTTAATGACAATAAAGGCTCTAAAACAAACATTGAAACTGAATTAGGTTTATTTGTTTTTGATTCATCTAGATCAAAAGGTCTTTTGGAGATAAAAGTTGGTTCAGCAGTTATCTATGCTCGGCCAAGTAAAATGATTGTTGATTACCAAGCGACTAAAACTGTTATCAAATTAGGCAGCGGAATCAGTAAACTTAGTTATCAAGACTCTGAAATTGTTTTAAATGATGGAGAGATGATAGAAATTTCAAACAATGTCTTAGGTGAAAAATCTAAGTTTAACCCCTTATCCGAGAAGTGGTAAATGTTACTTGATGATATAAAATCCTTTGATATTTTTGCTGATCTTGAGGATATTGAGATTAAAAAACTTCTACAGTTTGCTCAAGTTAAGCAATACGGTGACAAAGAAGTAATTTTTGAGCAAGGGGACCCTGGCTCTGGGCTATTTTTAATTTTAAAGGGTAAGGTTGAAATCTACATCGAACCTGGTGGAAATAAAATTACATTTGCTATTTTAAAAGCAGGGGAGTTCATGGGAGAGATGTCACTTTTTGGTGATGGTAACCAAACCAGAACCGCCTCGGCTTTAGCCTATGAGCCCCTCACAGCCGTAATGATTTCAACTCTGGATTTTCGTAGACTACAAACTTCAGGCCCTAAAATTTTATCAAAACTTTTGTTAAGATTGGTAATTGGTCTGGGTGTTAGATATGATAACTTAAAATCAGAGCAAGCAAAGGCTAGTAAACGTATTGAAGAGTTAAAGGCAAGTTAATCATGTTATTGGATGATTTAAAACAATACGAAATTTTTACTGACTTAGATGATTTAGAGATGAAAAAACTGTTTCAATTCTCTAGGTTTAAGTACTTTGATTCAGGAGAAGTAGTCTTTACAGCTGGTGATCCTGGAGCTGGTTTCCTACTCATTTTACAAGGTGAACTAGACTACTATACAGTAGATGCTAATGGTAACGAGCTAAAAGGGGAGCATTTTAATGCGGGTGAATTTATAGAGGTTATGAGCTTGTTTGGAGATGTTCAAAATCGACCATATACAGCAAAAGCAGCTAGTGATTTGAGTCTTTTATGGGTTAATACTCTAGAGTATCGAAGATTACAAAATTCAGGTCCGGATACTTTAACTAAGTTATTGTTACGTTTGATTATTCAAACAGCAAATACTTTTCGTGCAAAAAATGGTGAATTTGCAGCAACAAAAAAAGAACTAGAAGAACTTGAGAAGTCATTAGCTCCTCAAGAAGCTGCACCAACAGAACCAGCCTCCTAGTGATTTAGGAGTATTCATGTCTCAAATTATAAAACGTAGTATTTTTGATTTACTCAAAGTAGGCATAGGTCCAAGCTCTTCACATACTTTGGCTCCCATGAAAATGGGACAAACTTTTAGAGAATCCCTTTTAAAGCAGTCGATTGTGTGTGATCAAATCAAGCTGGTCTTGAAGGGTAGTTTTGGGTTTACAGGTGAGTCTCATATGACTCCAAATGCATTAATTGCAGGTCTTGTGGGATTAGATCCCGTATCTTCTCCAATTCTAGATATTAAAAATGCTACCCAAGATTTGCTAACTTGCAAAACGATTGAGATAGGTTCCAATAAGATAGAAGTCAATGGCTTAGACTTTATCACTTATCAGAGAAATTTCAAAAACTTAAAGCATCCAAATACATGTCAGTTGATAGCCTATAATCAAGGACAAATAGTTTTAGACTCATCTTATGTATCTCCAGGTGGTGGAGTAGTTTGTCTAGAGAGCGATTATGAAGGTGGTCGTAACACAATCAGTGGTGATAAAGCGTCTATGACGAAGATTTTGCAAACCTGTAAAGATAGTGATACAAGTCTATTAGAGTTTATTTATTCTCAAGAAATGGCACTAACTGGAAAAACAAGAGTTGAGATCATTCGCTCTTTAGAAAAGATATGGAAAGTCATGGAAGCAGCTATACATGCTGGATTAAAAGTTCAAGGTGTTTTAGCTGGTGGGTTAAACTTAGAAAGACGAGCTAAAAAATCATTAAAACGACTAGAATCGAATACTGACAAATGGAGAAAATTAGCTCCAGGTATGGGATTAGCTGGTATTTATGCATTAGCAGTAAGTGAAGAGAATGCAAGTGGAGGTAGAATTATTACAGCTCCAACTTGTGGTGCAAGTGGCTTAGTCCCCGGTGTATTATATATGCTTAAAGAGTCGTTTAATTTAACCAATAGAGATATGTGTGATGCTTTGGCAATTTCATCACTTATAGGTAATATTGTAGTTGATCGTGCATCGATTAGTGGAGCAGAAGTTGGTTGTCAAGGTGAAGTGGGCGTAGCTTGTTCAATGGGAGCTGCAGCTTGTACATTTTTATCTGGTGGAAGTGATCGTCAAGTAGAGATGGCAGCAGAATCGGCTTTAGAGCATTATTTAGGTCTTACTTGTGATCCTATTAAGGGATTAGTACAGGTTCCTTGCATTGAAAGAAACGCTGTCGGTTCAGGCACCGCGATTAATACTTCTTATTTGATTATGAGTTCTAACGAAGAGCATTTAATTAGCTTTGACTCATGTGTAGATACTATGATGCGTACTGGACAAGATATGTCCTATAAGTACAAAGAAACTTCCGAGGGTGGGTTAGCTGAAACCTATTGCTAAACTTGATAAAATCAATTATTTTCACCATAATATTCTCTACTTTTACAGAAATCAGTAGTGCCCAAACAGCTAAAGAAGCTCTCTTTAAATTTTGCAGTGAAATTGAAAGTTTAGATACATATCAAAGGATTGTAAACTTTACAGAATTATCCATGGATAAAACCTTGATAAAAGATTTACTCTTTTTAAAAAATCCACGTGATAGTTATTCTTATGAGAAAAACAAAGTTGGTCTGGCGCGTATTCCTACCATCATAGATATAGATGGAAATAGTCGTTTTACTGCTTACTTAAAAAGTGGAAAAGTCTATAAATATGAAAGTGACTTTGTATTTAAAAGTAAGCGACTATATTTAGATATCAAAAAGAAGCAAAGATTATGGAGTCAGTTATTAAATGCTCTACCAGAATCTAAGACTATTGTAAAAACGATTGATAAAAACGGTAAGCTTGAGATCATTCATTTGAGTATGTATGAGGAATACCCACTAAAGATACAAATTTCTATTAAGTCTCATAACTCTAAAGTAGCACGTTTTAAGGTATTATTTGGTAGTTAAGCTAAGTGGAGTTGTGGTTTGCATAGGAAGAGTGCTTTTTAAATCTTTAAACAAATTTAATACGTCTTCCATTGTATTTAGATTAGAGTGTACTTCATTAGATTGATTTTTGTTCAAGATAACAGCACAAGGAAACTCAGCCTTCATTACTTGCTTAATTAGCTTGAACTCTTCAGTGTTAGTAGGGTTAAACACATATTTTTCAAAATAAGAAGCAGCAGAAGAGAATCCTCGATTAGTATTGACAAAATGAACGACTTTTTTCGTGGCTGCAAAATCTGGATTGATATAAACAAATATTGAACTAATTGCTTTCGATTTTACCTGGTTCAAAGCAAAAAAACTGTCCAAGGGCTTAAAATCAAAACCAAATTGACCAGTGGTTTTTGTTATTACGAAGTCTTTATTTTTAATAGACAAATACTCAAAGTGTTTTAATCCATTTTTTGTAAATAGTCGTGAGGGTATTCTTTGGATTCCGTCTTGTAATAATATAGTGCCCACGTTATTCGAATTGATTCCTAGTGGGCCGCCTTTCAAATAGTGTCCACTTTTAAGTATAAACTCTCCAGTAGCAATACAAAAATAGTTAACAGAGCTAAGTAGAAATAATGTAATGTAGAATGTTTTCATGATAAACCTTATGGGTTTGGTGTAGGATAAATTAGAGCAGTGACGTTTGGTATTTTATATAGTTTTCTATAGAGACGCCAAGTATTATCATCCCAGTCACCATCAGGATAACAATAACCCTCTGAACTGATTGTACCAGGACAATTTTTCGCGATTGGTTCTGCTTCAAATATTTTTTCAATTATATCTGCTTGAACGATTAGTGTAATATCTCTTTGGGTTTTAACTTTTGATAGATCTAAATAGTTGAGACGCATTTTCACTAAGTCGATCTTTTTGGATAGCTCTTCATTTTGATACAATCTTAAACGATGAAGTTCACGTTTTAACTGCTGAATCCTGTGATCGGCCCTCTTACTTTGATTTAACTTGTGCAATAAAACTTCTCGCCGCTTTTTTTCGGCTAATAGCTCAGCATCTTCTGCTTGCTTTTTGAGAGCTAAGAGGTGAATCATACTTAATGGCGGGATGGGGATTTCAAGATTCGTTCTCTGTGGAAGTTCAAAGGATCCGTCTTTATATAACGATAGTCTGATAATGTTATTATGGGTTACACGTGCCAGTTCAATAAAATCAAATATATTATAATTCTCGATCTTTTTACCTGAATATTGTTCATGGCGGTCTGTGTGTTCTAAGAGTATTAAATCAAATATGGTGTCACTGATTCGTTGTAACAAATATTGATTTTTTTGTCCGTCTTCTAATTGTAAAATAGGAACCAATTTATGACTGTTATGTAAAGTTGGATACTTATTTGGTGGTGTCACGATGTATTGCTTAGAATGAAAAAATCTTAGATAAGATTTCATTAAATTTTTTACATTTTGTTTTTGAAACTCTGTTTCTGTTTGAAAGAATTCTAAAGGATCCAATCGAGACTTTCCATAAGTATTTCTAAGTATTTCTGTTTTAGAGGTAGCTTGATCAATGATTCTACGATTATTTCCTCGAATAAAATTTAAAAAAACTGGATGAGTAATAATGTTAGAAATTTGAGGGTCTTTTGATGACAGTGAAAACCCTTGTGATGTAATCAATAAGAAAACACAGAGGATAGAAAGATTAGACCTCAATAGGCAAAAAGAATAGGTAATATTAAGTACTGGTTTATAAGATTGATGAGTTATCATAGACTTCATACTTATTTTTCGGAATATATGGAACGGAAACAAAGGAATTTTTAGGATTTAGCTGTAATACTGTAAATATGTTCATTTATCTTTTAGCAAAACCTAATATATGATACACTTTGTAACGTAACTAAACAGATTTTGCGTTTGATTGTTTCTAAGCTTGTAGAGCTCTTTTCATAGAGACCCTATTAATATATACCAATTACTACATATTTAGAATTAATAATCCAGCTATAGAAAAGGGTGAAAAGTCTATTTAGTGTTTAGCTACAAACAGTGGTTTGTTAAGCTTTTTAATGAAAATGAGCTTTACACAACTTTTGATAAAACATAATAAGTTAATCTATTTTTATAGAGTTTAAGAGATTATATGGCAACCATTTTAATTGTAGATGATGCAAAGTTTAATAGAACATTATTAAACCGTGGTTTAACTAAAGCTAAGCACAATGTGATTGAAGCTGAAAATGGCTTGCTCGCAGAGAAGATCCTGGATGTTCAGCATTCCTCTATTGACCTCGTTATATGCGATATCTCCATGCCTGTTCAAGATGGAATCACTACTCTAACAAATATCAGAAAAAAGTTTGGGGACCTTCCTGTAGTAATGTTGACAGCCTTTTCTGACAAAGAGAA
This sequence comes from Candidatus Cloacimonadota bacterium, assembly GCA_023954715.1. Lineage (GTDB taxonomy): Bacteria > Muiribacteriota > UBA6191 > UBA6191 > UBA6191. The sequence continues at coordinate 85,418 of JAGSHD010000009.1, forward strand.
TGTATTAAAATGTGCAAAATTAGGGATCAGCGGATTCTTAGCGAAACCATTTGATATAAAAAGAGTTCGTTCCAAAATCATGGAAATCCTAGGCAACGGTGCAGAGCCGATTGTTGACGAAGAGGAAGAAGAGAACGATGAAGCTAGTGAAGTAGCTGAAGCTAGTGAAGTAGCTGAAGTTAAAGAAGAAGAGCCAACAGAGGATGAGCCATCTGATTCGGAAGACACTGAAGTTAAATCTGACGATTAATTTTCGGTTTTATTTAAATTAAGTAAGTTCAAATATACTTATCCATATTTGATTTTTCTACTAAACAGAAAACGAAAAATTTTTATCAAAATTACATTTTGAATTAGATGAGTATCATGAAAAATACAAAGCCCACTAACATGGTGTTTTATTGGTTCAATCAACAACAGTAAAAGCATTTGATTTTGGGTATAATCAATATTTTATAAGTTTCAAGAGGTAGATTGTGGACACTAAATTGATGCAATATGAATTTGTAGCTTTTGATACGGAGACAACAGGTTTTTATCCCGTACAAGACAAAATCATTGAATTATCAGCAATCAAGTTTAAAATTGATGGAACGATACTTGGTAAATTTGATGAACTCATTGATCCTCAAATGGCTATTCCAGTAGCATCTTCTAAGGTTCATGGATTGTATGATGCCGATGTGCAAGGCAAGCCATTAGTTAAAGAGATTCTTGAGAAGTTTGTAGAGTTTATAGGAGATAAATCGGTCTTAGTGGCTCATAATGCCGACTTTGATTTAAAGTTTTTAGGTGCAGAAATGATTATCAATAAGATTCCACTTCCACCAGTGGATATTTGGGATACTTTGGGCCTATCAAGAGCGTTTATCAAAAACATTATGAACCATAAACTAGAAACTTTAGTAAATCATTATGACTTTAAGGCAGATGGTTTTCACCGAGCTTTAACAGACTCTATGTATTTAGTACATCTTATGAATCGCTTTTATTTAGATGGTTATACGCTGCTACAAATGGAGCAGGTAGCAAAGATATCCCATTTTACTAAAGCTAAAGATATCTTAACAGTTCAGCTTCCATTATCCTTAATGTCTATAAAAAAAGCTCTGTCTAAAAACTTAGATCTGTTGATTGACTATGAAGAAAGAGCAGGAGAAGTCGTACAAAGCATCGTTGAGCCAAAACTCTTGTACAAAACAGAAAAACTTAGTTTTTTGTATGCTAATGAAAAAGAGCAAATTATAGCCAAATCTTTTCAAATTGCTAAACTAAAGAAAGTAAAAGTGATTAAGAACTAGGAACATATTAAAATTTTACTACGATTCGGTCGATTTTCCTGTTATATTGCATTACTAAATTATATTAGCTAACAGTGAAAGCAAATTTTCAAATAATACTCAAAAGAGGTTCATGAGATGTATAATACTTTTAAGGTATTTACTATATATAGTCTAATAGTATTTTCTAGCACTAGCCATCTACAGGCTGGTGGTTTTAAAACCCTTGAAAAAGGTAAAAGCAGCAGAAACACATCTGTTATGTTTGAAACAAAAGATTTTTTCTCTGCTGGAGATAATTCTAACAAATCAGTTAGCAGGTTTACTGTTAAAGAAGATCTTAAATTTGCCATCAATAAAAAAAATAGTATGTCTATAAAAATGGAACAGTCATGGGCTGACCTAAAAATTTATAAAAGTACTGGTACTGAAAAGTATAATGTAAAGGGTTTTAAGGATATTAAAATCCAACATACTATAAAGACTAAAGACGGAAGCAAAGGCAATAAAATTGGTGTTAAGTGGAAGTTCAAAGTTGATCTACCCAACGGAAAAGAGCAATTAGATAATAATGAGTCTAAAGTTACTTCTGCGATTGGTGAGACGGGACAAGGTTTTGAAAATGCGACTTATGGTAAAGGCCTAAATTTAGGCTTTGGTGTAACTATTACTAATTCTCAAAAGAAAAATCAAAAAATTGAGTATAGTTATGGATATAATCATAATGGTAACTATTCTTCACAACTCGGTAAGTTATCTTATAAAAAGCCAGGTGATACCATGAATTTTGGCTACAAAAGAACAGTAAGCTATGGTAAAAGTGTAAAACAAATTGCCATGTTAGGTGCAAAGGCAAAAGCTAAACCATCCACTAAATTTAAATATGGTATTGGTGCTAATAGGACTGCAGCTGCATTGTCTTTTAGAAATAGTGGTGGAGTTAAGGTATCTAGAGTCCCATCTAAAATAGACTTTTCATTACAGGCTGAGTACACAAAACTGAGAGATAAAAGAACAACCGACAAGTTTGATATTAAATTTCAACAAAAAGGAAAAGAAGATACTTTTGAATCTGATGGTCAGTTTAAAACTGTTGATTTTAGTGATCCTTGGCAAGTAAATTTTTTAAGATCTAAAATTTTAAACAAAAGAGAAGTCTTAGGATTTGGAATCAAAGGTCTATTTGCTGGAGCAAATTTTAATGAGTTTGTGTTAAAACCTAGTCCGACATTGCAGTCTGGTACTAAAGACCGTAAAACAAGAAAAGAAGAAGTAATTTTCTTTGTTTCAAAAAATGTAAAAATTCGTAAAACTAGAGAGTGGCAATTTAAAGCTGGGATAGGTCTTACAGATGATGCTAGAGATTATGTAGCATCTGGTTCCTATCAATGGAAATTCTAGTAGCTTAAAAATAAGCTTATAAATCTGGTAACATTATTATGATGGCCAGATTTTTTTTTGGCCAATTTTCTAAGAAAGGTTAAAAATGAAGCCTTCTGAATCAATGTGGGAGTCACTTTCTATAGCGTCTCTAAACACCTATGACCTTAATGGCTTAGATATGAATATGAGAGATGCACAGCTTGCTGTAAAGCAAGAAATTATGTGTGACTTTGAGGAAGTGAACTCTCTCAATACATTAGCCTATAGATTTGAGCATTTTAAGATACCAAATACTAGTTTGGACGATTATAAAGATAGATACTACTCATTAAGTAGTGACAAAGGTTTTCTATGTGGGGTTCGTCATTATGGCGGAGATAAAGATCTTCCATTTTTAATGATCACACCTAATTTTTTGATTGAAGTTCAGTTCAAGGTTTATGAGTTATATAAACTCGTTGAAACGGACTTTGCTAAATTTAAACCGCTACAAATATCTTATTGGACTTCTAAAATTATTGATGCAGATCAGATAGGCAATGTATATATGGTTGCTAAAGCAGATTATATATTAGAAACCCCTCCATGGGGGCAAGAAAAGGCGATTAGCTTTATAGATATCACTGATGATAAATATTACGTATGGTATTTGCAATTATATCAAGAAGAGGCAAAATTACGACCAGAGTTATCTAAAAGTGTCCAAGCGAATGATATAGAAACTATGAACGAATCATTAAAGCAAAACTTGTTAAAATATATATGTATAGATAACAAGAAGGTAGGGCTTATCGCTGCTGTAAATTCAAATTTTTTAGGCCATCAAGGATTATATTTTAATGAAATAGTTTTAACAAAAGATTATAGAAATAAAGGACTTGCAAAAGCTGTACAAAGATTGTTCATAAAAGACTATACCAATAAAGATGATTATATTTGGGGGACGATAAATTCAGAAAACTTTTCGTCTTTACTAACGGCTCGATCCAATGCAAGAGTTGCTATTCGTTTTGAATGTTTTACAAATATCTAAAGTTACCACAAAATCTATTGTACAAAATATGAATTATTTATAAATTATTGTTGAAACATCTTTTGTATTTGCTATTATATTTAGGTAAATATTATTAAGACAAATGATCAAAACTGACTCCTTTTGGAGTTTTTTTAATAAGGAATCAAAATGACAGACAAATCGTTACCCTTTCCAGAAGTACAAGCACGACAGAGCTTTCCTAAACTAGAAGAAGAAATCCTTGGTTTTTGGAAGGCAGAAGGTATTTTTGAAAAGTCTGTAAGCCAAAGAAGCGTAGATAATTCTTATGTATTTTATGATGGACCTCCTTTTGCAACAGGTCTACCACATTATGGTCACATTTTGACTTCTTATATTAAAGATACTATACCTAGATTTTTTACGATGCGAGGCAAACGCGTAGAGCGTAGATTTGGTTGGGATTGTCATGGATTACCAGCAGAATATGAAGTAGAAAAACAATTAGATATTTCTGGTAAATTTCAAATTGAAGAGTTTGGCGTAGAAAAATTCAACAATAAATGTAAAGAAGTAGTTTTACAGTGTACAGATGATTGGGAGAACTACGTAACTCGAATGGGTCGATGGGTCGATTTTAAAAACTCTTATAAAACAATGGATACTTCTTATACAGAGAGTATTTTGTGGGTATTTAAGACTTTGTTTGATAAAGGCTACATCTATGAAGGTAGTAAAGTAGTACCATATTGTTATCGTTGTGAAACTCCATTATCAAACTTTGAAACTAAAGTGGATGATGCTTATCGTGACCGCCAAGATCCTTCTGTTACTGTTCGGTTTGAAGTTGAAGGCCAAGAAAATACATACTTATTGGCTTGGACAACAACTCCTTGGACTTTGCCATCAAATTTAGCATTAGCTGTAGGTCCAGATTTAGACTACGTTTTGTTTGAGGATGAAAAGGGCGATAAGTACTATATTGCAAAATTACTTTTAGAAAAGTTCAATAAAGAGTTTCCAGAGCCAAAGATTTTAAAAGAAATGAAAGGTTCTGAGTTGGTTGGTATTCAATATACTCCATTGTTTTCTTACTTTGCTGGACACGAAAATGCTTTTAAAATAGTTCAAGCAGATTATGTATCTTGTGAAGACGGTACAGGTATTGTTCATCAAGCTCCTGCTTTTGGTGAAGAAGATAATGCAGTTTGTATGGCAAATGGGATATCACTTGTTTGTCCAATAGATCAAGCGGGTAAATTTACCAAAGAAGTTTCTGATTTTGCAGGACTTACAGTGCATGAGGCAAACAAGCCAATCATCAAACATTTAAAAGATACAGAACAATGTGTTCAACATAAAACAATTGATCACTCTTACCCTCACTGTTGGAGAGACGATCGTCCTTTGATTTATAAATCTATCTCTTCTTGGTTTGTTAATGTGACAAAAATTAAAGAAGACTTGATTGCAAATAACCAGCAGATCAACTGGATTCCTGGTCATATTAAAGATGGTAGTTTTGGAAAATGGTTAGAAGGTGCAAGAGATTGGGCTATCACGAGAAACCGTTATTGGGGTGCTCCGATTCCTGTATGGAAGTGTGGCGACTGTAGCAATATTGAAGTTATGGGCTCAGTTGAAGAAATTTCTAAAGCCGGAAACTGCGAAGTTACTGATCTTCATAGACCGTATATTGATGAAGTTAAATGGGACTGTAGCTGTGGTGGTACCATGAGTCGTGTTTCTGATGTTTTAGATTGCTGGTTTGAGTCTGGATCTATGCCTGTAGCCCAACAACATTATCCATTTGAAAATAAAGACTTCTTTGAAGCAAACTTCCCGGCTGATTTTATTGTTGAATATATTGGTCAGACTCGATGTTGGTTTTATAACATGATGGTAATCTCTACGGCTTTATTTGAAAAGCCAAGTTTTTTGAATGTTATTTGTCATGGTGTTGTATTAGGTTCTGATGGTAGAAAAATGTCGAAGCGTTTAAAAAACTATCCAGATCCTATGGAAATGTTTGATAAATATGGTTCAGATGCTATGAGATATTTTCTTTTAAGTTCATCCGTAGTTCGAGGAATGGATCTCAAAGTAGCTGAAGAAGACATTAAAGAGATCGTTAAGAGTACTATTTTACCGATCTGGAATGTATATTCTTTCTTTATTTCTTATGTAAATATTGATGGTTATAAACCAAGCGGCAGAGTTGACTCGCAAAATAGTTTGGATCGATACATCTTGTCTGAATATGAAATTGTGTTAAGAGATGTTACTAACGCTTTAGAGGGTTATGATTTAGGGGTTGCTTGTAAAAGTATCAATGCATTTATTGTAACTTTATCAAATTGGTATATCAGACGGTCTCGAAGAAGATTTTGGAAAGAAGGCGAAGATCAAGATAAGTTTGATGCCTATGAAACTTTATATTATGTATTATGCGGTTTTTCTAAGTTAATAGCTCCATTGTTGCCATTTTTATCAGAGAAGATTTATCAATCTTTAACAGGAGAGTCTTCTGTTCATTTAACTGATTGGGATCAGTATAACGAAAAGCTGATTGATCAAAAACTTAGTGATGATATGGATGCAGTTCGAACAATTGTATCTTTAGGACATGCTTTACGTGGGAAAAATAAAGTTAAGGTAAGAAAGCCTCTTTCAAAGCTTAAAGTTGCTGGTAAGATATCACCAGATATTTTAGAAAACTATAAAGAGATCATTGCAGAAGAGCTTAACATCAAAGGACTTGAATTCGAATCAGATGCATCACAGATTGGTGTTCCTCACATGTTGGTTAACTCTAAGATATTGGGACCAAAGTTTGGAAAAGACTTTAAAACAATCCTAATGGCTTCTAAGTCAGGAGATTATGAGTTAAATGATGATGGGGCATTGCTTGGGGGAGTACAAATCTCCAAAGATGAGTTTGAAATAACCTTTCGAGCAGAAGAAGGATTTGATTGTGCTTCTGAAAAAGATATTATCGTATCTTTAGATTTACATCAAAGTGAAGAGCTAATCTTAGAAGGTCATGCTAGAGAAGTAATCCGTCATATTCAAACTCTTAGAAAAGACGCAAATTATAATCTTTCTGATCGAATCCATGGTTATATCAAATCTCCTAAAAAAGAGTTGATTGATGCGGTAGAGATGTTTAAAGACATGGTTGCATCAGAGACTCTTTGTACCAAGTTAGATATTGTTGAAGATATCCCATCTGCGGCAGATCAAAATAAGATTACTGTTGATGAGATTTCTTTTGAAATTGGTATTGAGAAATAAGTGGATTTGTTTCATTTAAATTTAGAGGATTTACAAAAAGTTACCAACTGTACTAATTGTAATTCCTCTAAAACATTTTGCATAAAGTTAAATCAAATTGCTGTTGACTCTCTTAGATATTCTTTGTATGAGTGTTTAGATTGTGGATTTTGGTTTTCTCCAAAGAAAGATGGAGAAGCTATTAACTATGAAAGTTATGATGAAACTTTGTCTTTAAGGGATGAGTCATATATAGCAGAGCGTTATATTCAAAAGTTACGTAATTTTGACTTTAATAACTTCAAGTCTATAGTTGAAATAGGATGTGCTCAAGGGCATGTTCTATCTTTATTAAAAAAGTCCTATTCACATTTAAGACTTGGGGGCGTTGAGTTAAACTCCAACATGTGTAGTTTGAGTAGAGATAAGGGTATAGATTGTTATACCGATTATACATCTCACGAGCAAAGGTTTGATGTTATTATGGCTAATCATGTCATTGAGCATTTTGATCACTCATCGCAGTTCATCGAGTTGTTTCAGTCATTGGGACAAGCTAATCACTATTTAATTTTAAATTTTCCTAACAAAGAAAATGTTTGGACTAAAAGGGGCTTTTATCCAGATCTTCATTTGCCATTTCATCGCTTCTATTACTCGATAGCCGAGATAAGTACTATTCTTGAAAATAATGGATATTTGATTAAGTCTTCTACTACAAGTGAACAAAATAGATATTTTGAAAATATGAAACAGGCTAGATACAATCACTATCGTGGAGATATTGAGTCATTTAAAGGTCTCGCACCCCGCTTTCAAGATGTAGATGAAAAATACTCGACACAAAATCTATCAAAAGTAGAAACTCATATTGATAGCCTAAATCTTGGGTCTGAGGCTATGATTATTGCAGTAAAATTGTAAAAACAACTGCAACTTTATGAAGTAGTATTTTATGGATAAAATGTATTATTTACTACACATATACTTATGAAAATACTCAAGGTTGAGCAAGGCAGCTCCTGCAGCACCACGAACTAAGTTATGTCCCATACTAACTAAACCAATCCTGTTTGCACTGCCACCTTGTTTAATGCGACCGATATGAGCCCTTTGGTCTCTTGGATTTAAATCTCGTAATGGTTGGGGGTGAAATGGGTCTTCATGAATTTTGTAGAGACCACCATATTTTGTATTAAACTCAGAAAAGACTTGTTCAACACTTTCTACCTGAACTTCGTTTTTGAATAATACATGTAAAACTATAGAGTGGCCTTGTAACACAGGAACCCGATTTACATGAGAGTGGATAGTAGTCCCATTTAACTGATCACCAAATATTTTAAGTGCTTCTTTTTCTAGTTTGTCCTCTTCTCCACCTATATTTGGTATTGTGTTACCTAATAAGTCGTAGGCTGAGACACCAGGATAGCCAGCACCACTGATTCCTTGTAATGTAACAACATCTAAATGCTCAATAGGGGATAATTGAATGAGTGGGAAAAGAGCTAATGCAAGAAATACAGTGGCACAATTTGGGTTGGTTATGATTTTTCCGGAAGAAGATTGTCTGTTAACAAGTTGAAAATGATCTCGATTAATTTCAGGAATAACCAAGGGGACATCTTTGTGATCTCGAAAACTAGATGCATTGGATATGATATGAATTCCTTTATCAGCAAGCATTGGCTCCCATACATTGGCAATATCTGCTGGCAAACAAGAAATAGCATAATCACAGTCTATCTCATGGACATCAGTTAAGGTCATATTAGCAATGTACTCTGGCAGAATAGACTCATCCCGCCATGCTACTGCATCTTTATATAATTTACCGTTGTTTCTCTCGGAGGCTACTATATATTTTAGTTCAAATAAGTCATGATCGTGAATCAATGAAATAAACTTTTGTCCAACTGTTCCGGTTGCGCCTAATAATGCTATAGATACTTTCATATAAATCCCGCTTGGCATTATGAATTCTTAACGAATTCGCCATCAATAATTAAAGGTTGATTATCAAAATGAACTGTAGGGTTTAAAACTACCATATCCCAGTGCAATGAAGAAATATTTTTGCCTCCATAATTACGGTTTTCTCCTAAAGCTAAATGGATGGATCCATATATTTTTTCATCTAGTAAGAGGTAACCACAGGGAGAAGTGACATTTGGATTTGTGCCGATTCCGAGTTCACCAATACGGTTTTTGTCCCCAGAGCTGAGCTCCATGGCATCCAAAAACAAATCATGGTTTAAGCTTGCTTCTGATTTTATTAAAAGGCCTCTTTCAAAGTATAGTTTTAGATTTTCGATTCTTTGTCCTTTATAAAAAACAACAGGATATATAACTTCACCTTCAACGCTTTCTTCGATTGGTGCACAATAGACCTCTCCATAAGGAAAATTAGAGGTGATATCTCCTATTTTGATATCATTGTCACTGATTACACCATCATCCATGTTGATTCGTCTAGATTTAATGGAAAACCGTAGATTAGAGCCGTTTTGACATGTGATATGAACCTTATCTTTATTTTGTAAGAAATCATGTACTTGATGACAAGCATCGTATATAACATCTGGATCGGCAATTGCAGCATCCCAAAAGCGCTTTTCAAATTGCTCAAGACTAAGGCCGTAAACGTCAGCGGTCTCTTGAGAGGGCCAGCCAGCACCTACTCTTCGTGCTCCACGTTTTACATTGGCTTCTTGAATATCGCGGCTCGCATATCCAAGGGTTTTCATTTTATTTGAGTCGATGTTAGAAAACAATTTAGGGTCTTTAACTCCCGGAAAAGAAATAATACAGTCCGTCATCTCTTCAAGTTTTATTCTATGGTGAGGATGGGCGTCTAACATATCTACGTCGGTTTCATTAATCATTCGATAGTCTAATGAATCCCAAGAAATATTGATCATTGGAAAAGCACCAACTTTTCGTATTTCAACGGCAAGCTCCTCTATAAACTCTTTGTTATGTAGGCCTCCATTGAGTTTAACGACTTCACCTTTTTTAACTCTCATTTGTCGGTGAATCAGGCGTTGGGCAATTACTTTTAAATCAATCATAAATGTCTCCTGTGGTAGAGTAGCTTGTGGGTGTCTGAAAATGATACAAAAAAAGAGATTCTTATTCCTTATGATTAACATATAGCAAAGCTATTTCATAAAGATATAAGAACCTCTTTTTGTATAAGTATGTTGGCTTACTTGTTTTGAAAGCCAACTTTTACTTAAGTTTTGAAATTACATATTTCGGATGATTTCCTCACCGAACTCAGAACACTTAAGCAAAGTTGCTCCGTCCATCATTCTTTCGAAATCATAAGTAACTTTCTTTTTTGTGATTGATGTCTTTAGACCTTTAACAATTAAATCAGCAGCTTCTTGCCAACCTAAATGCTCAAGCATTAACACACCAGATAGAATTAAAGATCCAGGATTAACTTTATCTAAACCAGCATACTTAGGAGCTGTACCATGAGTAGCTTCGAAAATAGCTTTTCCGGTTTGATAGTTGATATTAGCGCCAGGAGCGATTCCAATTCCACCAACTTGTGCAGCTAGTGCATCAGAGATGTAATCTCCATTTAAGTTAAGTGTAGCAACTACAGAATACTCTTTTGGTCTAGTTAAGATTTGCTGTAAAAAAGCATCAGCGATACAATCTTTAACGATGATTTTACCATCAGCTATTGCTTGATCTTGTGCTTTATTTGCTTCAGCTTCACTTTTAGCATCTTTAATACGATCATACTCTGTCCATGTGAATGTCTTGTCAGCATACTCTCGTTCTGCTAACTCGTATCCCCACTTCTTAAAGTAACCTTCAGTAAACTTCATGATGTTACCTTTATGTACTAAAGTAACAGACGGTTTGTTATGCTTAATAGCATATTCGATAGCTCCACGAACTAGTCTTTCTGTTCCTTCTTTTGAAACAGGCTTGATACCGATACTTGATGTTTCAGGGAATCGGATTTTATCTACACCAAATTCGTCTTGTAAGAATTTGATAAGCTTTTTTACGTTGTCAGAACCTTCATCATATTCGATTCCACAATAGATATCTTCAGTGTTTTCTCTGAAAATAACCATATCAGTATACTCAGGGTGAAGTAGAGGAGTTGGTGTACCATCAAAATATTTTACAGGTCGAAGGCAAGTGTATAAATCTAACTCTTGTCTTAGAGCAACATTGATAGATCGGATTCCTCCACCAACAGGAGTAGTTAAAGGACCTTTGATCCCGATAGTATACTCTCTAATAGCAGTTAAGGTATCTTCAGGTAACCAAGAGTTATACTTGTTGAATGCTTTTTCACCAGCGTAAATTTCATACCAAGCGATTTTCTTTTCACCGTTATATGCTTTTTTAACAGCTGAGTCTAAAACGTTTTGAGTGGACTTCCAAATATCTGGTCCAGTTCCGTCACCTTCGATAAAAGGAATGATTGGTTCATTAGGAACTACTAAACTACCGTCTTCGTTTGTTGTAATTTTTTCACCATGAGTTGGTAATGGAAGATCTTGAAACATGATTTCTCCTAAATTTAGTCTATTTTGAAGTGTGACAAATAGACCTGACTAAAAATTTCTATTTGAAAATTATATTGATTTTGTCTTCGAAAATTTATCAAAGATTTTGAAGGCGAGTATATCACAATTAATATAAAAGATCATTCCATTAATGGGACATTTTTGTATTAAATTGACTGCTAAATTTGATATTACTTTATGCATATACAAACTTTTTATATCGTACGCCAGATATGGCGCATTCACTCGGAGGTGAAAGTTCTCTGTAAGCCCGATAAGGGGAATTACTAGCTAAACGGCAAGGGCTGTCACCGTGAGGTGAGGCCTGAAGAAAGCTGAAGGCAAAGCACTCTATGTGGATGGTAGTGAACGGAATTCACGAGAGTATATTAATGGTACGACTGACGTTACGGCAAATAGAGGTAGCCATCATCATAATGTAGAAGATTTAAGTTAGTATTTTCCACTTGTAACTATGTTATGAGATACTGATTTAAGTTAGAATATATTTATATTTAACTTGAACCGCCGTGGTACGGAACCGTATGCCCGGTGATGTGAGAGCTAGTGGGGGCGACCCCTCCTGCTACTCAATTAAGCACTCTACAAATTGATTAGATTCCTATTCCACAGAAAAAATCATATCTTTGAAGTTAAAAGACTACCCTTCATATCAAACAGATATTTTTAAGAAGGACAGACGGCTCGTGATGTAAAACTGTTTTTTTTGTTGGAATAAAATATTTACAGATATGTATTTAAAATATATAATTATCGTGTTACGATAATTATATACTGTTATACAGAAAGGAGTTATTGTGGAAAAAAATGAAATTGAATTAGAAAATAAACTAGATCAACTAGAAAAAGGCTCATATTGGTTTGGATTTGTTGGAAAAATATCTATTGAAATAGGTATATCAATCCTTTTGGTAGGTTGTATTTTTTTAGCGAAGGGTTTTAATGTTAGTGATTATGATCCAAACCTCAAAACAGTGCTTAGTTTTTATGGGCCTCTTTCACAAGGTATTCATATAATTATTTATACTATCCTCTTTGTAGGTGGGGGTTGGCTCTCACTAAGGATACGCGATGCATTAGAAGTTGTGAGATTATTGATTCTCGAAATGCGTGAGGTAGTGTGATGCCAGTAGTTTTTAATCTAGATGTTGTGATGGCACAACAGAAAATTCGGCTAAAAGATCTTGCCAAAGAGATCCAAATTACAGAAGCCAATTTATCAAAGCTTAAAAATGGCCACGTAAAGGCCATCAAAATAAGCACACTTGAAAAACTTTGCACGGCATTAAATTGTACCCCAGGAAATTTACTTGATTTTCGAATGGATTAAATGATCATAAAACTATTTGCATTATTCAAACTAATTGTAGGTTTAAACGATTCAAATTTATTAAAGTCTTAAAAAACGAAACTACACCCTCACGCTTTAAAGCGATTCTCAAGAGGGACTTTTTGAACCTGTGCTTTACACTTGCCTTTATAGATATCCTTATTCATCCATTCAATGATACCATCTACGTCTACTTCTTTAACCTGTATTTCCCATACTCTCATAGGTGCATTCCATCTAAAATGTTTTGCTTTTAGATCATCTTTCGTTTCAAAGGCAGCTCCAAAGGCTTGAATCAAGCACACTGACTCGTGACTAGAATGATAGAGTTCATTTAAATAGCTTTTATCTGTTAAATGATTTTTAAAACTCAAAAGATGAATCGATGCCAATACATCACACAGAGCTCGATGGCTTTCAAAAAAGAATCCATGATCACGACATAGGTGACCTAGACTTTTTGAACTAAACCCAGCTTTTCGCCAGTCGATTTGGCGAACAGAGCAGCCCCAAACAGCATTTTGAGATGATGTAAATAGAGGATCAATGAATGCTCGATCAAAAGTGGCATTATGAGATAAGATTAAATCAGAACTCTCTAAGATTGAATTTACTTTATCTCTATCAATTGTTTGACCCTTTACCATTTCGTCTGTAATACCTGTAAGCTCTGTTATCATTGCGGGAATAGGTCTTTTTGGATCTTGAAAAGATTGATACTTTTCTATGATCTTTACGATGCAATCATTATTTAAACAGTATTCAAATTGAAGTAGCCCTATCTCTGTAACAGCTTCGGTATTGGCGTTTAAGCCAGTAGTTTCTACATCTAAGTAAGTAATAACTTTTGTATCTACATTAGTTAGAGCCTTATCATTGATCTTAAGATCTCCATGAAATTTGTGGATTGTAATGCTTTCGCCGTCTTCAGATAAACCAATCGGTTTCATAATATTCTCCAGAAACTATTTAAATAGTGTGTTAATAATGATTTTGATCGCAAGTAGCAATACAAAGACTATAATGATTGGCCACAAAAAGCCACATAAAATAAATAAGGGTATGATTATTGATAACTCTTGAGTGATTGGTTTGCTAGAAAACTTACCGCGGAATATAGTAATTAAAATTTGTACTAAGTGCAGCTCTAAGGGCTTGTTGGGGTCGTTAGTATGTTTTTCATTGAGCTGTACTAAGTTTTCTAGCTCCCACATCATCACCGATGCTAATAAACATCCTAATAAAATATAGATTGAAAAATAGATCACAAGTTTACGTTGAATCCTTGATTGAGTAACTTTAATGAGTTTACATTGTACTTTAAACTATAAAAAATCACATCAGTGTTTGAGATAAAGTATAATACCAATCAGTTTTAATTGTTATGACTTGACATTTTTAAATAGTTTCATAAAATTGTATTGAAAAATAAAGGTCAAATAGTTTTGATCTTATGGCTGGTAAACCAATATGTAATGAGGGTTCAAATGTTTCGAAAACTAACTTTATTCAGTATGATTTTTATTGTGCTTTTATCAAATTCTTTTGCGACAGAGAGATATGAGTATGAGCATAAAATTGTTGAAGTGGACGGGAGAGATTTCGATCAAATAATCCATAATATGATCAATACTTATTATGATATGAAGGATGTTTACAGTTTAAAATCTACCGGAGCTGCAGATCGACAAAAACTTCAGTCTATGTATAGTCAACAACTGAGTCAGGTATCTAAATCTATATTATCAAGAGGCAAAGTTCATGATTATGCAGTATTGTATAACTCATTGAATGAAATGCAAAGATCAGCATTGTCGGAGTTGACTAAAGAGACAATTGTTCGTTTTAATTCTCAAATTTTATATCAAGATAGCTTAAAAACTGGAGATGTTCGAAATGCCAAGCAACTATTTCCTAAGTATTCAGAAAGAGCTAGTTATGAATACGCTTATGGAAGAGAATTAAGTAGAGAAGAGTTAAAGCGTTTCGAACTGATTCGACGAAACACATTTTTTGAAAACACACATCATAAAATTGATATAGATATTGATTTTCTAGGACCTATTAAAAAAGTTATTTCCGCATTAAAATTAAAAGATAAGTTTTCTTGGGTTTGGGATCAAAAATTACACTTTGGTTATCATTCAGAGTTTAAGCACTACAAAAAAGTGTTTATGCGTGAAAAAGGCTACTACAAAAAAGTAAAAGTGAAGTTGGAGCTGATCCGAAGAAAAGTTAGTTTTTGGACCGGACCTGGCCCATGGGAAGTATACGGAACAGGACACAAATATTTTGAAGAGCCAGCAGCAATTGTAGGATTCGAAGTTAAAGAGCTTTCTAATTAATATCTCCAATAAATAAAGTTATAATCAAATACTCTGATGACCATAAAATCTTCAGGGTATTTTTTTATGAAAAATGCTAAAATTGGGGTGAATTCGTATTATATACAATCTAAATCACTAAGTTAGCTTATACTTTTGCGGAATTGAATGTAACTGGTTACTTATGTCTAACAAAAATCAAAGTTTATATGCTTTTTTAAGTTTAATTGGTGTTTCGATCTTCGGAACACTAGGTTATGTTTTATTAGAAGACTACTCTTTCGTCGATGCTATTTACATGACCGTTATTACAGTTACAACGATAGGTTTCGGTGAAATTCACCCCTTATCCGAGTATGGTCGATTGTTTACCTTATTATTGGTGTCTGTTGGTTTTTTTAGTATGGCTTGGTTAGGCCGGACCACCATAGAAACTATTTTTGAAGGAGTATCTCAAGGTAAATCGGGGAGTAAGAAAATGAAAATGAAAATTTCAAAATTGTCAAAGCATTATATTTTATGTGGTTTTGGGCGTGTAGGGATTGCAGCAGCGGAGTATTTAGAGTCTCAAGGAGTGGACTTTGTTGTTATTGATAGTTTGGTAAATCCTGATTCCAAAAATGAGTTAGATCAACGAAAATATCTATATATAAATGGTGATGCTACTCACGACAGTGCATTATTAGATGCTGGTATTAAAAGAGCAAGAGGTGTATTAGCTCTACTCAATTCAGATCCAGATAATTTATTTTTGGTTTTAACCGCAAGAGAGTTAAACCCAACCTTACAAATATTTTCTCGATCTGAGGATGGTCATGCAGAGCATAAAATTTTAAAAGCTGGAGCTGATAAGGTGATTACGCCATATAAATCAGCTGGTAGATTTATTGCAGGTTCTTTACTTAATGCTTGTGGAACTGCAGTAAAAGTAGAAAAAATTCCAGAAGAAGGACTTAAGCATAAATGGCACACGATTAAAGAAGATTCAAAACATATAGGTTTGACTGTATTGGAGCTTGAAGATAGGTTTAAGCTCGAAGTTCTTGGAATACGACGTAAAGATGTAGATCATTTAGATCCACAAGACGACATGGTGATTGAAGCTTTTGATGGTTTAATGATCTTAGGTTCGTTAGATAAAAGTAAAGTAGTTGAAGATAATGAGCCTTCAAAAGTAATTATCGTAGATGACAATCCAATTGTAGTTCGATTATATAGTAGACTATTTCAAAAAAATGGACTTTCTCCCACTGCAGCGAGTGATGGAATTAAAGGTGCTGAATTAATATTATCTCAAAATCCCGAGGTAGCCGTTATCGATTATATGTTACCAGGTATGACAGGTATCAACGTATGTCGTCGGATAAAAGAAGATCCTAATTGTAATACTAAGCTAATTTTGTTTACAGCATCAGAAGACTGTGGTGCGAGAGATGAGGCTTTAGAAGCAGGTGCAGATTTAGTAATTATAAAAAGTGCTGACACCAAAGAAATCATTAATGCAGTCTTACAGCTGATTAGTGAGATTTCTTAATTACCATAAAAGTAATATCATCGGACTGCTCCGTACCGGATGCATGAGCTGACAAGAGATCAAGTAGTTCAGAGGATATGCTTGAAGTGTCTTTGCTTCTGTGCTGATTTAGACATCGCGTTAAGCGATCTAAACCAAATAAATCATCATTAGGACTTTCTGCTTCAGTTACACCATCTGTATATAAAAACAGTAAATCACTTTGTTTAAATTCAAGGGACTTCTTTTGATATGTTTGGTTCTCTAACAAACCTAAAGGAAGCCCATTGGCCTTTAGTAGATTAGTTTGGTCATTGATCAAAATCATTTCATTGTGTCCGGCAGAACAAAACTGATAAGTATCAGAGTTTTTATGAATTTCAATAGCAAATAGTGTACAAAACAAAAAGTTTGGATTGACTAAACAGGTATGGTTATTGGTTTTGGCCATCATATCTTCAAGTGGTGTCTTTTGATAAAATTGACCAGCAAAATAAGACTTAACTGACGATGCAAATAAAGCAGACCCAAGTCCTTTACCAGAAACATCTGCGATTAAGAGAATAGTTCGGTCATCATCACTTAAAATGTCGTAAAAATCTCCTCCCAAATATCTAGCTGGCTGATAAAAAGGGGTATGAGCAATATCCATTACTTTAGTATTATCCGAAGGAAGTAAATCTCTTTGAATGACTTGTGCAGTTTCTAGTTCGTTGTTTCGTTGAAGAGTACTTAGAAACTCTTTTTGCAGGCTCAGTCGTTGATAGAAAAAACGAACCTGTGCATCAAAATTTGAATGATCATGGAGAATGATTCGTTCGGGATCATATATACTATTCTGGAAGAAGTTTGAATCTTCTAGTTTCACAATGTTTGAAACTTCATCAAAACCGATATACTTTTTTTCAAAAAACTGTAAATATACTAGGGAACACTGTTCTTCAAATTCATCTAAAGTACTATTTTTAGCGTTTAAATTTTGTAGTTCAGACAATGCTTCTGCAGCTCTAAATTGGAGTCGAATTCTAAATATTTTACGAAGAAATGTCTTTTTCATAATTTGAAACTCTATAAAGGAAGAGTAAAAGGACTCTACGTGGGAAAGAGATAAGTCTTCTGTTGTTTGATCAATAGCTTTTCTAAAGCGGTGAATCGGGCGGATAATCTTGGGAATAACTAAAACGTAAGAATAAAATAAAATGACAAAAAGTAGTAGGACTCCAAAAAGTGCTATAGATGCTGAATTAATCAACTCCTTTTCGAGTTTGATGTTGTTAATATTGTCGTGATAAAGATGATATAGATGACTAAAATGGGGATCTCGTATAATGTTGATAATATAAGTTTGTCCCTCTGACTTTACTCGGAGTTGCATAGATTCGTTAGCTTGGAGGGTGAGTGATATAGCTTCCATATCAATTTTGACATAATGATTGTGAACGCGAGATTCAAGGGAGTTTCTCAGTTTAAAATACGATAAAGAATTGAGCTTTTTCAGTAGTGAACTTTGCGAATCAACAAAGTCATAAGAAAGAGATTTTTGAGGGGTTAGAAAGCGTTGGTATATGTTATCTGTTCTTAAAGATATAGCAAATGAACCTAATCCATGAGTTTTAGCAGGACTAATATTTTTTAAGCGGACTGAGGAGTCAGCAAAGAAATCTATTTTTTTTTGGTTGGGATCAAAAGTTTTAAAATAAAATTCAAAGTACTTTGAAAAAAAGTTGAATTCAAAAAAACGGTCCAGGGTTGGTTTTGGGGTGAAGTTGATTAATTGTTTTAGAGAAGTGAGGTAATCATGGATCTTGGTATATTTAGGTGGAAACTGAGTCAAAACTTGAGAGGTTGTAATATTCTTTAAGAAGTTATTTCCTGCTTTTTGACTTGGGATAACCTCTACCACCCAAGGAAGGGTGTCCGTGAGTAATATATAGTCTGACAGACTTAAGTATTGATATACCAATTCATAAGAAAAGTACTGTATTACTACATTATCATCCGTTAACAGAGGATAATCAATGGCACTTGGAGACATAAACTTTTTACGGATGTAGTTTTTGAGTTGAATGATAGATCTACGAGTTACGTTGCCCGGTTTTTGCCAGTGTTTAGAGATTTTTTCCACATAGGCAATTTGTTCTTCGGGATTGAGTTTTTTAACTTCGCTAATGGATAAAAAAGGATGGCCAGATTTGATACGTAGAGATTTTGGACCTCGTTTGGATGATTTTTTTAGTTGCTTAAATATTTTTCGAATGGATCGATCTTCACTTTGTTCTGTATCTATAAATACACTTCGAATTTTGTCTAATTCAACTAAAAATGCTTCACGTTTATTTTCTAGATCCTTGTGATTTATAGTAAAATTACTATCTAACTTTAATTGATTTCGTAGACTAAAGTCTTTAATCGCTAGAATAAAAATTAAAAGTAAGGGGATAGATATACTAATGATTGAGCCCTTAAAGATATGTTTGGCTAAGCTAGACTTCATAATATCTGAATTGCAAGTTGCATAAAATCATCTTGCAGAGCATCCTCCTCGTCAGTAACTTTAGTATGTAACTCTAGTACTTTTTGATCCAAGTCTTGAGTGTTAGTCAAACAATTACGCAAGTCAACTAAACCCCTTTGAGAGTGCTGTGGATTAAAAGCACTTAAAAGCTCACGAGTGTAACAATATATAAACTCACCGCCTTTTAAGTGAACTTCTTTTGTTTGATATTTAGCATCCAATGAAATACCAAGAGGTATACCATTGGTAGATAGGTCCTGAATTTGTTGTGATACGAGTAACATAGGTCTTAAGCCAGCACAAGAATATTGAAGTATATTAGTGTCTAGATCTATGGACCCATAAAACATAGTTACAAAAAGATCTGAGAAGTTCTTTTTAGTTAAAAATTGATTGCACATCTGTAAGAGGTCTGAAGGTTTTGGATTTTTTTCAATAATGGAATCTAAAAAGGGTTTTAAATAAGAAGCGATTAATGAAGCACCTAAACCGGTACGCGATAGATCGGCTAAATAAAAATATAGTCTCCCATCAACTTCTTTGAAAGTATAAAAATCACCAGCGATATATGTCCCCTGAATATAAGTACTATTTACTAAATATTTTGAAGTTGTTACTTTTTTTTCACTTGGTAAAAGGGACTTTAAAACATTTTCTCCTAGTATGAGATCACTATCTAGCTTTTGTTTTTTAAATGACTCAGCTTCTAGAAAAGATTTTTCAACAAGTTCTTTAAAATAAGTGGCAAAAATTTTAAACTCTCTAGAGTTTTTATCAATATGACCCTTGAATTGAAAGTATAAAATGGGAGGAAGATTTAATGTTTTCAAAAAGTTTTGATGATCTTGATCGAAGTGCAAAACTAGGCAAGACTTACTATGTGTAGGTTGGTCTACCATTTTCCAGCAAAAGTCTGTGGATAGGTCCCGTGAAAAGTAATACATTTCCTCTAGGTAATATTTAAATGGCTTATGGGGAGTATTTAAAATGCTTCGCAAGCCAAGGTTGAGTCGGTGATAAAATCGTTCATTAGAAACTTTGGTAATCAGGTTTTGCATTTTACTTTTTAAATTCTCAGTTTCATGAAACTCTAGTCTTTGGTCATCATGAAAAGGTTCTGTTTGCTCGTGTACTATAAAATAGAGGCTCTCTCTAATGGACTCTGATATCTCAAAGGTATATCTTTTTTTAAGGGAGAAAAAGAGCGGTATAGTAATAAAATATATTAAACTGATTAAAAGCCATCTTAAGTAGAAATAAAAAAATAAGTGGTCCTTACTTTGGTAAATGGTGATTCTAGAGCCACTAAGCTTTTTTGAAATGGCAGAAGTAGCAAAATAAACTTCATTTCTTTCATTTAGGAATGAAAATTTAAAAGTTTTATTGGAGTTGGTCTGATTTTTATTTTGTTGATACCATTGTTTAAAATATTGAGGAGATTTATCAAAAGCTGAAAAAGTATTTTGATAATCCTTAAAAAAGTGTGGTTTAGCATCGGTCTTTAAAAAATGTGAAATGTGTTTGTTACTCGATTGATTTTCATACATGTGAAGTAAAGATTGCTCTGTTACCTCTAATTGGACTCCATAGTTTATATTATTTAATGGATCTAAAACTACAGACGGTATAATCGAGTGAATCATTTGAGATTTATCAATGGTCGCAGTTGCTATGGTATGGGGCATGATCAATAATCGTTCCTTATGACGATCACCGCTAATTGTACCGTAATCATTAGGGTAGCAGTTCCAGTAGACGCTTTGATTTGCTTGAATCGATCGCGCATTAATAAAAGTAGCTCTCTTTTGTAGAGGATCAGGAAAAACAAAATTAATCATATCCATAAAAGAGTTAGGTCGTATGCCTAAACGATTTTCAAGACGAATAATATACTGATATATCCATAAGCCAAAAGCAGATTGGCTAAAATATTTTTTGGAGTTATTAGCATAAGATATTTTTGACTTTTTTACTTTCAATAGCGAAAAGTCGTCGCTTCCGGTATGGATAAGGTCTTCATATAAAATCTGAGAAAAGTGATCATTTTCAAAGAAGAACCCTCGACTTCTGTTTCCGAGTTCATGAAGTTTTATCAGATCAGTTTTAGATAGTTCAAAGTTCTGTATCTCGGGTAGAGTTTCGATTTGTATATTTAATTTTTTAATATCATAAGCCAGTGGAAAGTCGTTTATATCAATAATTTGGTCGCTTGAACTAATCAAGCGAGGCTCCTTGTCAAAAAGTGAATGGATAGATTTATCTAATTTTTTAAAGGTTTCCTCTTTGAATTGAAATACTTGAATAATAATTGGTGGAAAAATCTTAGATCGCTTAACTTGATTATATTGACCAATGGAAAGGTGTTTTTTGAGTAGATCATCCGATACTTTGAGGTAGTGTTGCCTAAGATATTCTGCTTCTTGCTTTGTTTCCAACAGTGTAAGATGATGAATATCCTCCTTTATCAAATTCAATCGCTTATCATATAGAGTTTCGAGTTGTCTAATTTTTTGTCGATTTTCTGTGAAGGCTTGATTAATGGTAAACCAATAATCTTGTTGAATCACTAAGAAAAAGATGCCAAATACAAGTAAAGAAAATAGTAGGTAATAGGATGAAAAAAGAAATCGAATTGAGTGTATAATAGATTTTTTCATGCTGTCCTGTTTAGCATCGATTTAGTTAAAACACATAATTTGTAGATATTAACAATCAAGAATTAGTGTGATTTTAGCAAATGAAAAGCGTTAAATTATGAACCTAAACCAGACAAATTAATCTGCTTTAGGTATAAATATGCTTCGCAATGTAGTTTCGATATGTCTAGTATATCGTATTGTCTATTTTAATCAAAATTTTTCGTACTACATTTGCGATCAAAGTTAGTTGAACAAAATGTTTATCGATACTTTAAAAACATAAATGAATCACAGATTATAGAAATCAAAATCCAAATATTTAACAAGGAGACAATGATGTCAGAAATTACAGCTACTATTAAAACTAACGTTGGTGACATGAAATTAAGATTGTTTGAAGAAAAAGCACCAAACACAGTGAAAAACTTTACGCATTTAGCAAGCACTGGATACTACGATGGAACTATCTTTCATAGAGTGATTAAAGACTTTATGGTTCAAGGTGGTTGTCCAGAAGGTTTAGGTACTGGTGGACCTGGATACAGAATCTCTGACGAGTTTGTTTCTGATTTAAAGCATGACTGCCCAGGAGTTTTATCTATGGCTAATTCAGGACCTAATACTAATGGTTCTCAATTTTTCGTAACATTAGTACCTACTCCATGGTTAGATGGTAGACACACTGTTTTTGGCGAAATGGTAGAGGGTGAAGAAACATTAATCTCTATCGGGCAAGTTCAGACTGAAATGGGTGACCGCCCAGTAGAGCCAATAATGATTATTAGTGTTGATGTTGAACAAGATGGAAAACTTTTAAAAGACTTAGATGCTCCTGAAAAGCTATAATTAAATAGCGAAAAAAAAGACAGCAATATAAATTGCTGTCTTTTTTTTATTGCATTCGTTTTAATTGTTGATGTAATGTTTTAAGGGACTGATGCTCGCGAGGATCAAGGTTTTGTACTCCTTTTTCACCAATATAAAATAAAAGCATATCTTCGGCCATGGAAGCTTGTCCTAAACTAACTAAGTTTTTGATTAATGCAATATTAGTATTTAGAGCATTAGGCGCTTGTTGATAAGCCAATGTGATGAATCGGTTTGCTTCTTGATGTCTTCCCTGTAAAGACAGATACTTTCCTTGTAAATCCAATAAATTGTCTAACTTATGTTCGATGGATATCTTTGATATAAGTCGGTCACAACGATTAGTGTAAAAGTGTCTAGCCTTTTCACCTTGTTTACCTCTTAGAGTAAGGTCTTTACCTGCATTTTCACAACTTCTAACTAAGGCAGTGTTGAAAGATCCTTGTTTACTTGATCCTCTTTTTGAAAATGCTCGTCGTGAATCTCTATGATTCGATGGAAGATTGTTTGACATGGATCTTTGCATGTTTTGAGGTTCTTTGGTTAGGCTATGCAGATTTTGAGATCGATTATTATCTCTACTGCTATATTGTTGACGCATATTTAAATCTTGCTTTCTAGTATTATTCTTTTGAAAGCTAGGGGAGTGTTCTGTTTGAAAGCGAGCACTTCTATTGTTACTAAAATCTTGTTTTGTAAATTGATTATTTTGACTAGAATTAGAACTTCTACTTTTTAGGCGATTTAGTTTTGCCTTTATCTCGTTTAATCGTAATTTTCTAGAAGAAGTTGGGGCTTGAAAATCTTCATAGATATGTTGTTGTGGACTATATTGAGATTGAGCGTTTGTATACGAAATCATACTTGTGAGAAGTATTGATTTGATAAGAATATTTTTCATGATGATTACCTTGCGTAAATAATTGCGTAAAGTTAATAGTTTTGTACCTCTTTTAATCGGAATCTCCAGTCTATTTTAAATATTTCACGAATTTGTAATTTGTTTCTTAGTAGAAGATGTAACAAAAACTGTTCTATATATATCTTTTTTGTGAGGGTTTGTGGCTAAAAGATAGTGTAGCGAATTTTTGATGGGATACTGGTGATCTATATAGGACTATTTTCGTACACTTTTAATACTTTGTTGAATCTCAGAAGATTTTGACTAAAATAGAGTCTAGAAATAGTTAGTCTCATAATAATAGCTATTTTTAAGATATTAATTTAACCTTGAAGATTCATTGGAACAGACTTATTGAGGTGTTTAACAAAACTCTTTACCTCAAAAGAAAAGGATATATAATGGCACTTAAAATGGTCGAAAACAAACTAGGTGATCAAACTGTATTGACGTTTTTGGTAGAAAAATTATCAGGAATGAAATATTTTGTATTAAAAGATAAGATCAGGGCAAGACAAAGCTCTCCTTTGGCTTTAAAATTGTTTATGATTCCAGGGGTCCAAGAAATAGAATTTATGGATGGCACACTAACAATTAAGGGCTCTTTTGGTGAGTCTGATACATTTGGCAAAGAAATGATATTCGAAACAGTGGATGAACATTTAAATAGTGATGATGAATTATTATTTGATGATTATGACCAAGAACCTGTAGAAGAAGTAGAAGAGACAGAAGAGAAAAAGGACAATAAAATGGCAGTAAGTATATACAGTGAATTAACTCCAAACCCAAGTACATTAAAGTTTGTTATAGATAAACAAATCGTAGATAACCCCCTAGATATTGCAACTTTGGATGAAGCCAAAGAAAAATCAGCTTTAGCTACAGAGCTTTTTGCAATTACAGATGTTAGTGGAGTTTACATTGGACGTAACTTTGTTACTGTAGCTAAAAGTAGCGGTAACCAGTGGCAAGAGTATGAAGATACTATTATTACATGTTTAAAGGATTTTATCTCTGAGGGTAAAGATGTAATTGTAAAGGGTGCTAATTCAGCCTCAACTGCAGACTACACTGAAGTAGAAAAGAAGATTATAAAAGTGATCGAAGAAGAGATACGACCAGCAGTAGCGATGGATGGTGGGGATATAATCTTTAAAGCTTATGAAGACGGAATTGTTTATTTACAAATGCTTGGAGCATGTGCAGGTTGTCCATCTTCTACGGCTACATTAAAAATGGGTGTAGAAATGAGATTAAAAGAAGTAGTTCCTGAAATCGATGAAGTAGTTCAGGTTTAATTTTATGGAAAAAAAAGATTTACCTCAATTAAAACAGCGAATAGATAAGGCTACAAAAATAGTTTTTCATAAAAACTCTCATTTGGATGATGCTGCGGCTCAATGGTTTTTAAGAGATATTATAGATGTGAATGGGGTTTTTGAATTCCAACCAAATAATGCTCTTAAAATTGACGCATCAAAAAACGAAATTGGTTTAGATGTGATTCATCCAGAAGCTGTAAAAGGCTATCAGTCAGAAGATGGTACGTTCTCATCAGCTTTTCGTTGTGTAGTCGATGCTTATTTTGAAGAAGGAAGTGTCAAAAGAAACGCTATAGAGCCGATGGTTTTATGGGTAGATGGAGATGATTCCACAGGGTCTGCTACTAAAGCTATCCTCGGAAAAAGAAACGATCTGTTAGAAGATGTTGGTTTAACAAACATGTTTGCGGCTTATAAGACGCTTCATGCAAGTTTCGGTGATGAAAAGATAAATGCAGAATATGGAGCAAATATTTTGACTCCTCTTTTTGAGCATTTGTTGAGTACTGAAAATGCTAGAGATTTGGTTCGAAATGAATGTGAAATCTTTGTTGATGGTGTGGTTGGAGTTTGCGTTGGACATGTACCAGCTGCTGCTATTGGCTTTCCTCAAAAAGAAACAATCGCATTAGCTCAACTTGCTAATATGTCAAAGCCATCTATATTTTTGTACCGAGACCCAAAAATCGGAATGGGAATGATTCGAATTGATGATGGTATTCGATTGGATGAACAGCAGCTAAAAGATTTCATAGGGGAACATGGCGGAGACAATTGGTTTTTTCACCCTTCAGGATTTTTAACAGCTTGTGGATCTATGACAGTTCCCTGTGATCCAGAGACTATTCCCCTAGAGCTTACTACTCTAGTTAATGAATTGAATAACATTTATGGAGCTAAATAGTCGTGCCAATTTACGATTTTCATTGTACAAACTGTAATACTTCATTTGAAAAGATGACAAGTATAGACAATAGAGATAAAGTTAGCTGCGTACATTGTGAATTTAAGCCAGTACCTAGAAGAGTTTCGGCTTGTAATCATAATGTAATGAAGGGGACAGACTCAGATATTGAGCGTACAATTACAGAGCATAAAGATGTATGCAAAGATGAAAAATTAAGAGTAAAGCACGCTTTAAAGGGATTAACACCAGGTAAAGAAGATACACAGTGCGGTCCTAAGGGATGTATTCATCATACTATTGCTGAATTAACAGATAGATACGGAGATATAATATAATGCCAATTTATGAATATAAACATACTGAGGGTTTTAGTGGTGATTGCAAAGAAGTGCAAGAGTACTTTCATAGTATTCAAGCTAAATCCTATACAGAGTGTCCAAAGTGTAAGCATCCCCTTCAAAAAGTGATTAGCATGCCAGCAAAACACGCTGAAAGTATTAAAGATAAGATGTCAGATAAAAATTTATCTCGTTTAGGTTTTTCTAAATATGTAAAATCAGAAGATGGTAAATACGAAAAAGCGTCCGGACCATCTGAGGCACCAAGTACCTTAGACCGAGATGCCATGAAGCAAAATTTAGATAACATGGGCGTTGAATAGACAAAGCCCAATTTTAAAGACTTTAAAAACACATACTAGTATTAATTGGTATGTGTTTTTTTATTATAGATCGTCTTCAAAAAGGCTGGTAACTTTAGATTGTAACTGATCTTGGGCATCCTGAGCAACCTGAAGTGCTAAAGGATATAAAACCTCGATATTTTTTTGTTCTGTTCGTAGGAGCATATCTTTGGAAACCTTTAAAAATTTTGATCCTAATGGGCTCTTGTAAAATCTATACAGTGACTTTAGTTCAGAGTTGGTATAAAACTCCTTGTACACTTCAGCATTGATTTGTACCAAGATAGTATGCATATCTATTTTTTTCTTGAAGTCAATGGCTAAGCTTTTTGCGAATTCTTTTTCAATTTTGTCGTATTTACGAATAATACTGGAGCGATTATCTGTAGCGGACTCCATCAATAACTCATCAAAAATGGCTCTATTGGACATGTTAAGCCCTGCTTGTACTTTTAAAAAAAGATCCTTATTTAGATTAACTGTATTAGATTTTTTAACTAATAATTGGGCTAAACGATAAGCAGCGTGATCGTTATCTATTTTTTGATTTCGATAAATCTCTCGTGATGTTTTTGAATTGTTAGCTGCAAAGCTTGTGTGTAGAAAAGTAAGTAGTAAAATTACGCGAAAACATAAAATAAAGAGCTTCATAACTAGTCCTATTTGTAGGGTGATAAACTATAATGATTATAACATTGAGTATAGATTGAATCAATTTACCAAGAATTGAACTCATTAAATAGTGAAGTTTGTATTTTTTTGATATAATCAAGACAAATAGAACTCTGTAATAATTGACTCACTATGACAATATTTAGCTTATTTTGTATGTTTTTGTGAAATAAGTGAAACAAAGCAGAAGAGAAAACGTAGTAAATACGTCGATAACTTTATTTCTAGGATAGATGAATGTCATTCACCAAAAAATTAGCCCACATAACTATCTTTTTTTACTTGTTTCAAATCATTGCTCCGGTTTTTGTTTATGCTAGTGATGGTAAGACAGAGTCTTCAGCAAATAGTAGTAAAAAATCTACTAAAGATTGGTTTAGTCTTGATAAAACAAAAGAGATAATGGCAGGAGCTTTTCAGAGCTCTCAGACTAAAGACGCAGACTCACAAGATGGATCATGGCTAACTAATGTTCCTAGCCGAATATTCAGAAATGCCAAAAATCAAGCAGTAGACTATACTCCAGACCAAGTTCAAGAAATCATCGACCAATCAACAACTAAAACCTTTGTGGGTAACCCTACTCTCCGAGAAGAAAACTCGACTATATTAAGACCTATTAAACAAATAACTCTTAAAGTTTTAGATGGTGAAATTGGAATTGTACAATCTTTTTTATCGTATCAAGCATCCAATTTTTTAAAAGAAGCAGTAACTGGTAAAACAGATGTAAAATCAGATGGTAGTAAAGCTAAACTAGCAATGATTAAAGCAAAAGAAGTTATAGGAGCTATGACTGCAAAGCAGCTTAAAAAAGTAAATAAAACATTTGTTGGCTTAAATATACCTAAAAACATGAGCAAGTTCTTAAAGAGTTCACCTGCTGGATTAAATAAGTTTATGGCCTCTGAGGCAAATTTTGCTTTGATGGCAGTGATTGGTAGCTTCATTTCTATGGGTATTTATGATGGTTTAGATGTACGTACAATGAAAGATAAGATCTTAGCTTTAGATCCGATTCAATCTAACTACACAGTAAGTCATTCATTCACGTCGACTCTCGTAGGCGGAAGCATCAACCGACATTTTTACTCATTTTTCAATAACAGATTTGATGTATTTTATGACAGTATGATGTCATCAAAGCCATATTTAAAAACTCTTAAAGAGAGCAATAGTAGTGTATTTAAGCATTTAATCTCAAAAGTAAAATCAAGTATTGCTGGTAGTATCCAAGTTTTAGATGGTAAATCTCAAGTATTGGGTAAAAAAATATCAAAAGCATCTCGAATGGGAGTCGTCACTAAAAAAGGTGGAGAGTCACTCGCTGCTAAATTAGGTTTAGTTGGTGTTGGGTCTGGTGTTGAGTTTTCTTTGAAAGGTTTACTAAAAAGTGTAAGTACAGGACTTGCTTATGGAGTTGCTGCAAACCTAGTAATTGATACTGCAATTGTAGGAATAAAAGGTAGACCCGATACATTAGTAGTTGGTGGAAACAGAAACAAAAAAACAATGTATGCTGATTACAACTCGAATCGATTTCAAAAATCTCAGAGCAAAATTAAAAACTGGTTCAAAGAAAGAAAGTTTGCTCTATTGGACTTATATGATCAATACAGAAAAACACCTATAACAAAAGTAGTTAGCTCAGTAACTGGTTTAACTGGGGCCTATTTAGGATCGGTTGTAGCTGGAGCAATTTTAGTGGGTGGAGGAATCCCAGCTATGGTTGGTGGAGTCATGATTGCTAGTCTTTTTGGCGGTATTGGTAGCTTTTTAGGACGATGGGGATCATTAAAATTCGAACGTGGAAAAACAATGAAGAATGTTCGAAGAAAGTTTGTTGAGCGACGAATTAGAAAAGCAATAAAAAAAATGGACATCTTTGTTAACGGTGAAATCACTGAAACAAGAGTAGATGAACTTGCAAAGCATCGATCAGAAGATATGTACAAACTAGAAGCCAACGGTAAAGTATATAACAATATGTTTTTTGTAAAAGATATTGGAGATATTAAAGTTTACAAGGGTGGAGAGTTCAATCAACTAGAAATGACGCAAGAGTTAGGAGAAGCCTTCGATATAGAAGCACATATCCGATATAACTTTGTTGACATTGAAGGAAACGAAGGGCGCTACGATATTGTAGATAATAAAGTTTATGAAGTAGGAAACATCCAAGAGAACAACGGATTTGATATTTTCTTTATTGAAGATGATGAGAAGGTTCGAGTAACTGGAGATGGAAAACTTTTAAACGAAGGAAACTTTCGAGTATTATCCAATGGCATTGTGATGACTTTAGCAGACTTTGATAAAGAAAAATGGGTTGTTAAAGGTATTAATGCCAATACTGATATGTTTTTAAGACATGCTCAACAAAGATTTACTTGGGACTGGGACTTAAATGTTTATTTAAGTACAGGAAAAATAGGATCAGTATTAGCTTCGTTAAAGCCATATTTGGCATTATTAAATTCAAAAGATACTAAGGTAGAAGATGTAAGTCAGCTTCTAAGATCCACACTAGAAGAAAACCAAAAGAAATCTCTTAACAATTTAGAAAAAGTATCTCAAGATAACGAAGAAGATTTTTTTCAAAGATTAGAAGATAGTGGTGTAGAAAAATCTCAAATAGAGAAGTTCTCCACAATGGATGTATCTGAATGGAAAAATATCTTATCAGGAAAGATTAAAAGAGGAGCGAAGAGCCACTCTGAAGCTCTGATCAATAAACTATCAAAACTATCCAAAGTAAGTCTTTTGGAGCAAATAAACTTAGAGTTAGAAGACGAATCAAATGATACAATCTGGGATCAAGTGATTTTAATGTCTAGTCAAGATAGTTTTATCGCTTCTTATGCTAGATAATCCCAAAAATGTATACTCACTGGATTGATGAATTATACTCTATAATTAATAGAGGCATAGTAACTCTTCAACCCTATGGCGGCTCTTCTGGCGCAGGTAAGATTTTTACTGGCTCATATGATTGGCACTCTTGCGTACATGCTCATTGGGCTAGTATTTCAATAGATGTCTTCAAAGATAGACCGAAACAATTATTAAGTCGTTTATGTTTTCAAAATGTATCGGATGAGTATGAGTATCTTACACAAGATCTATCTTTTGAAAACCCTTATGGTAGATCTTGGTTTTTATTATTGTTAAGCGAATTAAACGATAATCGATTTCTTACTTTGAAAGATAATCTTTGTCGTAACCTGACTTTAAGACTTGAAAACTCTAATTTTCCTGAAGGTGAAACAATCATAGGGACGCATCATTCGTGGATGTTTAGTTACTTTTTATTAAGATTATCCCATATAATAGATGACTCTAACTCCAAAATACTTGATCAACAATTCTTAGATAAGCTACAACCCCTAGATCAAACCTTAGAAAGTTATGATCATAATGTTGGTGGAATAACCTGGGACTTTATTGATAGATCCTGTTTATATGCAACGATTAGACTCCTAGAGGGCAAGGAGCTGAGTGATATACACTTGCAAAATCTCTATAGAATCAAAGACGAGTTTCTAGGGTCAAACTATGATAACCTTGGTAAAAAAGAAGCCCATGTTCCAGGAAGATTAGCTATGATA
Source organism: Candidatus Cloacimonadota bacterium (assembly GCA_023954715.1). Classification (GTDB taxonomy): domain Bacteria; phylum Muiribacteriota; class UBA6191; order UBA6191; family UBA6191. The sequence continues at coordinate 116,193 of JAGSHD010000009.1, forward strand.
TCTTGGCCTTTTGCCTTGTTTGATGAGCATTCACATCATGAGATATTGTCAAAAATTCAGGAGCACAAGTATTTTTATGCTGGGGACTTTCATTGTTTTTCTCATTGGATTCCACAATTTATTTGGATGTCTATTTATCTAAAGAACATTCGCGTTTTTAGTAGGTAATTCAAAGCAAAGCTTACATGCTTTACATCGTATGGGGCTATGAAACAGTGGTGTGATAGATTTTAAGTCAATCAATGCTGTGCAACGCATACATCTTAGTTGTCTTGGGGTAACCTTTTTTTGACAATGTATGCAAGCAAATGTGTTTCCTATGATAAATCTCTTACTTATTGGAGTTTTTTTACCACAGCTATGTTTAATAAAATAATAACTTTCTTCACTGAAGTCATCTTCAATAGTTGACTCATTTTTGATTGATTTTGATTTTTTATAGTAAAGTAGTCCTGATGGAATCAAAACAACTAAAGAAATGGCTATGAACAGCTCAAACATAAAAATCCTTGTTGTTAATAATGTTTAATTATACATGTAGATGCTTATCTATCATAGTCTGAGGATTTATCAAATCCAATATAGAATAAGACTCTTGATATACGTAAGTTTTTCAAAACTATTTGTTTAAAATAAATACTAAAAGTACATAATGGGGAAGTGTTAATACACTAAGCATTGGTATGATAATAAATAATCTCTACAAAAGTCTAAAACACTACAAAAGATGGTGTTGGACGTGATAAAATGTATAGGTTGTTTTGTATGATGTATTTATATTTACTTAAAACTGTTTGACCTGACTTTAGGTATTTTGCATTTGAATTCAATGACTTTAAAAATCAAAACATCATTATAAACTTGGGGTAGTAAAATTTTGGGGCGACTATATTTAATTATTTTTTGTATCAGTTGTTTCTCCCTACAGGGTTTGTTTGCTAACTCTCCCCTTGAGGCAAACAAAGAGTGGCGATTTATTTCTTTAGCCGCATCGAGTATCACTAGCTTCTATAATGTAAACCCTCATGTTGATGTTTTGATAAGCTATGACAATTCACAATATAAAATAGCAGCACGTACAAACTCAATAGCGTACACAAATTATACTACTTTAGATCAGATCAAAGAGGGTAATGGTTATTGGGTTAAGCTAACACGAAATACTTTATTAAATTCTCATAGCACAAGCCCTATTAACAAAACGTCTTATCTTCCATCGTGGCATATGATTGCGGGTAGCGATCAGACGGTAGACAGCTTTTTGTCTCAACATGGTGAAGTAAGCCAAATATTTAGTTTTCAAAATGATCGTTGGTTAGGGGTTCAACGGAATCAAAATCAACAATTTGTTAAAAAAGAGTTTACAAGTCTTCAGAGCTCTCAATCTTATTGGATAAAAAGTGACTTCTCATTTCATATAAGTAAACAATCTTCTTTCTCTATTCCACGAAAAAGTCATACAAGTTTATTGGTCAAGACAGCTGTGTTTAATATTGGAGGAGAAAACTCTAACATCCCCACAAGTTCGGTAGAAAGATACTCGTTTCATACAAGAAAGTGGGGCGATTTTTCAAACTTGAACCAAGCGAGGTTTAATCATAGCTCGGTTGCCTATCAAGATACTTTGTATGTATATGGAGGCACTTCAACAAATGGAGTAGAGTTATCTTCCTTAGAGTCTTTTGATTTAAATACCTCTACTTCATGGTCGAATATCTCAAACACTACAGACACTAGATCTGGTCATAGTTCTTTGATTAGTAGTGATAAGCTTTATGTTATAGGCGGCTTTCTATCCAATCAAAGTACTAATGCTTTGACCAATCAAATAAATAGCTATCACTTAATAAATAATCAATGGACTAAAGAGTCAGTTGGGGGAAGTCCAAGGATACATCACGATTCAATATTGATCGATGGAAAAATCTACATCATTGGAGGAACTACAAAGCAATTTGATGTTTACGACACAGTATCTAAAAGTTGGTCACAAGGGACTGAGCTATCCACTTTTCGAATTCATCATAAATTATATCATCATAAAAACTATATTTATGTTGTAGGAGGAGAAAACGAAAATGCAGATCTTGTTTCGCAAATATGGCGCTACTCCATAGTCGATAAAATTTGGGATTATAGTTTTAAAGATATATCTAAACTATCTAAAGCATCTTTAATTTTTGAGAAGGGTAAACTTTATTTACTAGGGGGAGAAAGGTCGGATCGAGTTGCTTTATCGGATTTTCAGGTTGTTAGTATTGATTCTACAGATTATTCTAGTTCTAACCAACAAGTATTGATAGAAAATGTTCAAAACTCTTATAATACGGGATTGTTGACTATGATTTTTGATTCGAGTGATCTAGAGAATGACTTATTTTATACAAGCTCTCTATCGTATCAAATTAATAGTAGTAGCACTTTAGGGTTTTCAGCTACAAGCTTTGTAACGCCAAACTTAGATGTGTTAGGCTTACGAAATCAACAAACAATCGTTTGGGATACTAAAAAAGAGATAAATGCTGACACGGAACAAGTTTGGTTAAAACTAGAGTCTTTAGATCAACAAGGTGCAGCTCCTAACATTTATGTCACAGGACCAATAGCGATTTATAATGGTTGGCCAAAACTAGAGTCAATACAAACACAAAATATATCATCAAACATTGATATAAGTTATGAGATTTCTGATGTAGATAATGATTTGTTAGATATTAGATTTGAATATTCTATCGATGACGGATTTTCATGGATATCGAGTAATAATATTGTAGGAGTTACTAATAGTTTGAGCATTGGTACTAGTCATTTTCTTACTTGGATAAGTTATCAGGATATTCAAGGTGATTATGAGTTCGTAAAAATTAGATTGTCCGTTTCGGATGGTAAAACTAAATTTATCAATAAATTATCCTCCAACAGGTTTTCAGTTTTCAATGGAATTAACGATGTACCTAGTGTACAGCAAATTAATTTGTTAGGAGTTCAAGACACAAATACATTATTAATTAGACCAAAACGTAATCAAAATAGTAATATCATTGGGTCTTACTATAGTTTAGATGAAGGCTCTACTTGGTTAGAAAGTTCTTATACTCATCCTAGTATTGTTACTACTCAAACATTTAACTATTTATCTATCCAAGCTTTGTTTAAGGATATAGACAAACATCAAATCAATGTAGACTTTAAATTTAAAGGTGGGTCTGTATCAAATTATATACCGTTGACAGGTATTTTAAGTCCTACCAATGGGCTTGAGTCAGAAGTAGTTAATACTTTCATTTGGTTGAGTTCTGTGGACACAAGTGAAAATATGACAGACTTGCAAATTTCTGTAAGAGCTGATGATTTGCATTTTGGTTCAAGCGTCTATACAAACTCAGAACAATTTAAAATCTATAATGCAAATGTAAAGCCAATCTTAATAGTGAAGGATACACAAGTAGTTTCAAATTCCTCTGTTGCCTCTTTAACTGAAAAAAATGGGATTACAAGCTTTGTTATTAGTATCAATGATTCAGACTCTACTACTTTTGATTTAGATTTTGAGTATTCTTTTGATAAGCTACACTATTATCCAGTAAATGATGAATATGTATCGGGCCCTAGTGGTAAGTTAAGTCCAAATTCAAATGAGATCATTCATTGGCTTTCTTCACTCAATGTTAAAATTCCCCAAGATACAATTTATCTCAAATTTAGAGTTTTTGATCAAAGACAGTATAGTAATATCGTAAGGCTAAGTTTAAATTTAACAAGAGAACGGTTTGAACTAAATAAAAAGATTAGTGATAAATTACATTCTCGTGCGTTTCACTCTTCATTTGAAAAAGATAATCTTTGGTATTTGATTGGAGGCAGAGATGCTTCAGGTAATACAACTTCGATTCAAAAAATAGGGTTTCCTGATTTAGATGTGAGCCAAGAAGATTTTATCTATGAAAACTCTAATTTTTCTTCATCTATTGTTGGGGATAAAGCTTTTATATATGGTGGGGTATCTATCTCAACATCTACTTTAAATACTGCCTTCAATGTATTAGATTTTAACGCTCCTCCATTAAATGTAGAAACCTATTTGTTAGATGGTAGTTCAAGGATTGATCATTGTGCAATCACTTACAATTCAAAAATTTATTACTATGGTGGTCAATCCACTTCTGGTTTACTCAACACTTTAGATGTTTACAATCCATTGACTGGACTTTCTAGAGTAGGTTCTTCACCTCAAGTGCGATATGGTCATCAATGTCTTGTGTATGATGATAAGTTATGGGTGTTTGGGGGCTTTACGTCTCAAACCGGTATTGTAGAGGCTACAAGCGAGATATTAATTTATGACTTAATAGCAAACACTTGGCGTACTCGCTCTTCCACCTTGATTAATAGGGCGTTTGCAACAGCAAAACTCTGGAAAGACAAAGTAATTTTGAGCGGTGGGATTAAAAAAGCAAATACGCAAGTTCAAAATTCATTGGCATCCCTTGATTATACAAGCTCCGGAGATGTTATTGGTATTGTAGAAGAGTATAATCTACTTACGCAAAGTACGCAGTCAATAGCGCAAACAAATTTACGTCGTGCTTTTCACCAGTCCCTGATTAAAAACGATGTTTTGTATACTTCAGGAGGATTAAATGAGTTTTCTCAAGTACAAGATGGCTTTTTAGAATTAAAGTTACAGGATCAAAATTTTGGATTTACAAATTCTCCTTCTCAGCTAAGTAGTCAATTTGTTACAGGTGATAACTCCAATCTATTGATACAACTTAAAATACAGGATAGTGACGTAGGAGATAAGTCTTATGTAAATATATCTTATACAACAGATAACTTCGCTAGTTTTAATCCTATTCAGCGTGGAGACCTTTACGGAAACTCTACTGATCTAAGTTCGAATACGACGTATAATATCTATTGGGATAGTCTTTCTTCGCTAGGTAAGTCAGATTATACAAGTGTAGCTCTCAAGTATGTAATTAAAGATTCAAACCTTGGAGAAGCAAGTGTAAGTTATTCTAATTTTTTTCCAGTATATAATGGGGTAAGTACAAGCCCTGTAGTGTCAAATTTACTTCGCTTAAGTGCAAGGGACGAAGTGTTATTGTCTTTTGATATGATTGATGTAAATAATGATACTTTGAGATTAAAATTAGATTATTCTTTAGATGGGCAAAATTATCTACCAGCTACACTAAAATCCAAGCGTGATTTATATTCTAGTAACCAATCTATTTTATTAACATGGGATTCAATGAGTGATATAACTTATACAACTCAAGTTCACTTGAAATTGAAAGTAGATGATAAACATATTGCTTCATTTACAGAAAGTGATTTAAGTAGCTTTAACCTACTAAATGGACAGAGTATACCTAAGATTTCAAATATAGAAGTGAATGGAAACCGTTTTGATATAGAAATCAGATGTCATATTTTTGATAATTCCTCCATAGCCAGCTCACTTGGTTTAAGCCTATACTACTCCACAGATAATGAAAATTTCTTTTTAGCGAAATCAATTGAAGGACTAGAAATAACAAGCAATGATTCGAATATAAAATTCACCTGGAACTCACTCAAAGACATTGTGAGTGATGAAAGCGTAGTTTATATACAAATAGTGCCAAGAGATGAGACTGGAGTAGGACGTCCAGAGCAATCGAAAGTATTTCAAGTAAATAATAATAATTGGTCGGAAGATTTCTCACTAAAAAATCCAAGAACCAGTCATTCAAGTATTGCATATGAAAATCGAATATATGTTTGGGGTGGTCAGGATATAAGTGGAAACTTGTTAAATACTCTTGAAATGTATGACCCCGTTAATGGAGAGTGGAGGCTTCTCAAATCTGGTGGATCTCATCGTATGAACCATAGCGCTGTAGTCTACGGAAATCAAATCTTCTTTTGGGGAGGAGAAAACCTAAATGGACGTTTAAACTCAACTGATGTTTATAATATAGATAGCAATACTTGGATAATTAAGTCAAGTGGAGGAGCCCTACGAACAAAACACAGTGCCCATCTATACAATGATAAAATCTACTATTTCGGAGGACGTGAATTTGGTTCTAATAGATTAAATACCATTGACATATATGATATCAAATCGGACTCTTTTACAAGTGGTTTAAGCGGTGGAACAGGTCGTGATGCTCATGTATCAGCATTACTCGAAGACAAGGTTTTTTTGTTTGGTGGATTAAGCCAAAGAGGCTTTGAAGATTCACTAGATATTTATGAGCTAGCTCCTTGGAGGAGTAGTAACACAAACATTAGTAGAGCTCACCATACTAGTGAAGTTAGTACAAGTGGCAACATATACATAATAGGCGGAGTAAACTCATCCAATATTGTCACAAACTCTATTGATATGTATAAAGCAACAAGTAGAGATCTTGAATTGGTATCTACCTATTATTTAAATTCCCCTAGAAAAAATCATGCTTCTGTTTTGTTGGAAGATGCTATATATGTTTTTGGTGGAGAAGATAACTCAAACACCATACTAAATATTGAGCGTTTTGATTTAAGGTCAAATACCAGCAGTATCCTAGCTACTACGGACCTTTCATTAATCTCAAACAAGGCCATTGCATTATCTACGAAAGTGTATTTAGTGGGTGGATTACAAAATGGACAATACAGTAAAAATATTTTGGAGTTTTCAACTTCGGTGGCGAGCTTAACAACGATTCCTCTGCAACTTACTCAGGCAAGAAAAGATTTCACATTAAATAAAGTTGAGTCGGCAGTTTATGTTGTGGGTGGATTTGATGGTAGCAATCATCTATCACTGATTGAAAAGATATCTTTCAATGATATGACGATCACGAGTTCTAATTTAAACACCACGATTAGCTCTCACGTATCTCAGTACTGGAACAACAATTTATATATTTCTGGTGGCGTAACTAATAGCTTAGCTTCAACAAAAGTCTATGTGTATTCATTAAAAAATAATACCTGGAAAACAGACCTTGACTCTCCAAATTTACACATAGGGAGCTCAAGTATTGAGTACAAAAATCGTATGTATGTTTTAGGAGGATTCCAAGACTTTACTAATATGCAGACCAAAACTTCCATATATTCTCAGTGGAGATCAATTGATCAGATGGCTATTCGTCGTTCTGATGCCCAAGGAGTGGTTATAGATAAAAAATGGCATATTTTTGGTGGTTATGATTCTGGCTTAAAAAATGAGCAGATTATTTTTGATATTGACACAGAAAAATTTTCTTATGCAGATCAGGGTGGTGTTTCAAAACAAAATATGAGTGCTGACTTGATTCAAGACCAAGTTATATTTATAGGAGGTACTTCTGCTAGCGGGATAAATGATAAAGTTGAACATTATGATATCCCAAAAATAAATATAGATCCAACAGTTCGATTTACCGGGGACCTAAACTTTATAGATAAAAATTTAGCTAGTTTTACTGATGCTAGTTCTAGTGTCTTAGGAGATCATTGCTTTGTCTATGGTGGATCATCTAACGGTTTATATAGCTCATCGCTTGTAAGAATCAATAAAAACAGCTTAGAAACCATATCTTTAGCATCTATGCCAATCAGATTATCTGGCCAGTCTGCTACCAATGACGGTAAAGATGTTTATTTGTTTGGAGGAGTTAATACAAGTGGACTAAGTACAAGTGCTTTCAAATATGATGTAGCTAATAATAACTATCACTCTCTGACTTCTTTGACTGTCGCTAGAAAAAACCATACAAGCACCTTTTATAATTCAAAAATTTATTTGCATGGAGGAGAAAACTCTACAGGCATAACTTCAGGTATCGATATTTATAATATTAATAATAATTTTTGGACCAGAAGAAGCACAAAGACAATACCAAGAAGTCAACATACAGCTAATCTTTACAAAGGGCGTATTTTCTTTATGGGGGGTAAGGTATCTGTAGGAAGTTCATTAGTACCTACGTCATCGGTTCACATTTACTTTGTAGATGGAAATCGTTGGATCGAAGGGGTCAAACTCCCTGTAGCATTGTATGACCATAGTACTTTGTTACAAAAAGATAAACTATATGTGTATGGGGGGTATCAAACAAGTGGTTCATTGAGTAACTTCGTCTACATATATGACTTAATAGAAAATAATTGGTTAGCTCCTTTGACCTTAAATAAGATGGCAAGAGCTAGGCATAGTAGTTTTGTTAGTGGTTCACGTATAGTGTCAATAGGTGGTATGAGTACTCGTACAAACGATGCTATTATAGAGACTTTAGATTTGGATTTTATTGGAGGGAATTATCAGGCAAGTATTGATAGTTCAGTTCATAATCGCCTTGGTCACAATGTAGTTGCCTATGATGATGCGATCTATATTTTTGGAGGAAACTCACTTGGTAGTGACAAGACAGATATCTATCATCAAGATTTAAAGATTTGGACTCAAGAAGATAGCTATCCATCTAAGTCAGTAGGAGCTGCTATTGTAAGAAAAGATAGTGTTGTATATCGTTGGGGTGGACAGGGTACAAGTATTTTAGATCAAATAGAGAGCTGGAACCTTCCGGTTAGTGGTAGCCTTTTAAGTAGTGAAATTAGTGGAAGCGACAAAAAGTCTAAATATAGTGTTAATGTGGTGGATGATAAAATTTATTTTGTTGGTGGCCTAAAAGCTCCTGGTGAGACAAGTACTACTATTAGTATCTATGATCCTATGTCTTTACAATGGGATGTTAGTAGGTCAGTTAACCTATCAAAACACTCGCAATGTACTTTTTTACGAACCAATAAAGATATTATCGTTTTTGGAGGTGAAAGTGCCCTTGGTGTACAAACAGATACTGTGAAGGTTATTAGTGCGATAGATTCTAAAATCACTACTATAGATACATCGAACAACATATCGGGTTTTAATGCTTTAAGTATACGATCAAGCGCCGTATGTCAACAAACGAGTAATGTAGCTTATGTTATAGGCGGAATTTCAAAAGGAGCTACAACTTCGTATTTGAACTCAGTCTATGAAATAAATGTGGATAATTTAACAATCTCCCAACTCACTGCAAATGACTATGAGTTCGCAAATGCTTCTAGTACACTACATGATAGTAAAATCTATATCTATGGTGGAGAACGATTTGGCAATCCAATAAACGAATTTAGACAATTTGATACGATTACCAAAAAGTGGACGACTCTTCCACCGGGTCAAATAGCTCGATCATCCCATAGTAGTGCAGTGTTATCTCATTATCTTTTTATTTTTGGTGGTAATACAGGACTTGAAGTATCCAATAAAATTGAAGTGTACGACTTAGTAAAAAAGAAATGGCTCGGCAATAGTGTTAATGGGATTAAACGAGCTAACTTTACGGCAGTTACATATAAAAAGGATATATTATTGTTTGGAGGTGAGTCACCTGTTGTGCCCACGAGCTTGTTTGAAAAGTTTTCTTTAAAAAACAAAGAGATTGGTGATATTTCGGGTGATTTTTCTAAGGGTAATGATGTTCCCGTCAATTTGTCAGAACATAGCAGTGTAAGCTTGTCTGATGGATCTATCATTTTGTTAGGGGGATTTGAGCTTAATTCATCTACATTGAATCCAAATACTTATAGGTATGACTCAAAGCATAAATTTTGGTCTACTACTAATGATACTCATTCACCTATACTAAGAAGAGGACATACGAGTAACCAGATAGATAATCAGATATACTCGTGGGGTGGTTATCTAGCGAACGGATCAGTAAATAATCAGATGAGTATCTATGATACAAGTTTGAAGCAATGGTCTGAAGGGCTTTATGGGGGAACAAGCCGCGCCCAACATACGGGTAATCTTAGTAATGGTAAATTGTATTTTGCAGGTGGTAATACTAACTCAGCAAATCCAAATGAAATAACATCTTTTGTAGATATCTTTGATTTAAATACATGGTCGCAAAAGGGGTCGGTGAGTTTATCTTTATCAGATCACTCTATGGAAATTCGATCAGATCAGTTGTATTTATGGGGCGGGAAAAACAATGAAGAGGCAAAAAACACTTTGATTGCCTATGATTTGCTGAATAAAAAAGAGATATCAGCAACTGATGGTGGAACAGCACGAGTCAATCATTGTAGTACAAGCTTTGATGATAAAATTTTCTATTGGGGTGGTTTTGCAGGATCAGGACCCACAAACACTATGGATGTCTATGATGTACTTGAAAATAGATGGATTGAAGGAATCCCTGGAGGCACGGCAAGGCAAGGACACGACTGTTCGAGTGATGGTAAGTATATGTATGTTTGGGGCGGCTCTAGTAATGCAGTGATTCAAAATACTTTCAATCGATATACATTAAATCCTTTTGATACCTCGACACTGACTGTCACTCCAAGAATAGGAGCCACAGCGGACATATATGATAGTGTAGTATATGTATATGGAGGGACATCAACTGCAGCTTTAGATAATATGGATACTTTACAGTCTGTATCGAATGGCTTTGTTTTAACAGCAAATCTTTATCCTTCTGGTAATCAAAAAATGCATCATGCCAGCATTGTAAAAAATGATAAAATTTATTATTTTGGTGGCTTAGATGAAAATGGAGTTTATCTGCCTAATATGGAGATATTTGATCCTGTAAACAAAACTTGGGACTCTTCTAAGCCTTCGAATGTAAAAGGCTTAGCTGGAGCAGCTTTAGTGAATAGTTCTAATTTTATCTTGGTAGTGGGCGGAGAGTTTAATGCCAGTGAAATTAACCAATCGATTTTACGTTATGACTCTGTGATCAATCAATGGGAAACCAGTAACATTATTGACTCTCCAATTTTAGAACGTAGTTACCACTCGGCTGTTTTAGTTACCAATATTGTTTATGTATATGGAGGAAGAATAACCCAAGCTACAACGACTCCATTTTATACAAATACTTTTCAAGCCTTTAGCATCCAAGATTTTACAAGTATAGGGCCAGCACAAAGTGGTGGAAAAGAACGGGCATACCATAAATCTCACTTTCATAATGGTTCAATTTATATTTATGGTGGGATTGATAATTCGGGTAAGTTAGTAAAAACTGTAGATCGCTATGATATAGCAACAAACAAGTGGTTTTTAGGGGTAAACGTAGGAGACCCTAGAACCTTTAATGGAGTCTCTCAAAAAGCAGCAACCTTTGCCACAGGCGAAAAGTTTTATTACTACAGCGGAAGCAACGAAAGTAATCAAGTTCTAAATACATTGTCTTCCTATGATCCCGTACGATGGAAAACTCTCACTTCGGGACCAGAGCCTAAGATTGACGTAATGGGAGAGTATTACAATAATAGGATTTACTATTGGGGTGGTATAGATTCATCAGTTCACACAAATCAAAACTTAAATATTTATGATATTCTACAAGACAGTTGGACAAGTGGACCAGTAGGGGGTCGCTCTAGGTATAAGGCTTCTTCAGCTATAAATCAAGATAAAATTTTTTATTATGGTGGAAGAACTGGTTTAAACGCGACTGTAGCAAACACATCAATAGTTAGTGTGGATATATTTGATATAGGCACAAATAAATGGTACACCGGAGGTAGCAATACTGCACCTCGAGAAGGCCATCAAATGGTAAGTTATGGTACAGATATCATTGTTGGTGGCGGGTTAAATAGAGATAAGTCCCTAGAATTAAATATTTTAGAGTCTTATGGAGTAAACCCTTGGACAACAGGCTCACCTTCTCCATTAAATTTTAGATTACACAGTGGGGATGCTAAAGATGGTAATCTTTATACTTATGGTGGGTTGAACTCTGCAGGACAAATATCAAATAGTTTACTATCTTATAACACGGTCTTAGATCAATGGTCTATACTTGATAGTCAAGGGGATTTTCGATATGGGCACAAAGGAGCAATTTTTCAAAACCGATTTTACAATTTCGGCGGAAAAGACTCGAGTAACACACTTGATAGTATCGATATTTTTGATATTGGTTCAGATAGTTGGATTAGTGGGTATAGTGGGGGAGAAGCAAGAATCAACCATTCCATTAATATACAAAGCGACGGAATCCAGTTGATTGGTGGGTTGAACTCGAGCAATGTGGTTACCTCAAGCTTTGATAATTATACTATATCCGTTTCTCATTTAGGCTGGAGAACAGAAGTTTATACAGGCTTGCATCGAAGTAACGGTACAATTGCAGAATATAATAATCGACTTTATTTACATGGGGGACAAGACTCTTCAAAACAAGTTCAAGGAGACTTTTATATTTATGATCTATCTGCCCGTTCTACTATATCTCAAACAATTACTACATATGTAAGAGCAGGGCATACTGTATCAATCAAGGATGATAAATTATATTATATTGGTGGTTTTCCAGATGAAAATGGCTTAAATAAATTAATGCAATATGACCTAAGTCAATCTCAATGGCAGTTAAAAAATGATAAAGGTACATCTAGGTACTTTCATAATAGTTTGATTAAAAATAATGTGTTGGCTGTTTTTGGTGGAGAAAACAAGCAAGGTATTCTCCCAACTATTGATCGCTATGACTTGAGTCAAAATACATGGCTAAGCAGTAGATTTACATTGTTTACAAGAAGTAAACAAGGATTAGGTACATTCAATAATAGATCGTTTTTGTTTGGCGGCGAGTCTCAAAAAGACTTTGCTAACAACAACTTTGAGTATTATGACCATGATGTGATTGATCAAAATAATCCACCAGTGATCGAGTCTTTATCAGTATTGACTGATAACTCTACTTTGCACAATATTCGTGTTAAGTTTACACTAAGTGATAAAGATTTAGATGAAATGAGCGTTGCACTATTCTATAGGGTAAATAATCAGGGTGATTATCATCCTATAGTGTACTCTCATTTAAGTGGCCAGACACAAAACTTAAGCAATAAGACTTATACATTGACGTGGTCTGCTATCAAAGATCTCTCTTTAGATAGTTCAATTCAAAATATTGACTTTAAGTTAATAGCCTCAGATGGCTTAGAAACTACTGATACTCAAGTTTTAAGATATCAAGTAGGGTCTTACATACCAAGTTTATTTACTAATCTTCCTACGTTCTTAGAAAAAAAGAGTTCACATACGGCCACTTTAGCTCAAGGAGTTATATATGTTTATGGTGGGTTCAATGAACAAGGAGTGCCATCTGGTAGTCTAAACGAGTATTTTATTAATGACAATAACTGGTTAGTAGACTTTATACCATCTCCACAATCTAGGGCCGAGCATACAGCAACATTACTCAATGAAAAAATATATCATTTTGGGGGTGTTGGAGTAGGTGGTATACGAAGTGACTTTAGTGTATATGGAATTATCCCTGCCAATGAATGGTTAGCAGGAGATACAGCCGCTCCTACTGCGAGACATAGACACACAGCTGTTATTCAAGGAAACGAGATTTGGATGATCGCTGGAAGAACAAACAGTGGAGTTACTAATACAATCGATGTTTATAATACTTTAACAAAAGTGTGGCGAACGCAAGTATCAGAAGCAGTGGCTAGAGAATATCATGATTCATTTGTGTACCAAAATAAGCTCTATATTTTAGGAGGAATTGATAGCACAGGAAACTTCGTACTTGAACCCGATATCTATGACCTATCATCGCAGATTTGGTCAAAAGGTGAGCCAGCTCCTTTTGGATTAAAAGAGCAATCTGCCGTTTTATGGCAAGATAAAATTGTCCTTTTAGGTGGTAGTACCAATACGCAAACACCAGTGCTTAATCAAAATGTATTGATTTACAATATTAACGAAGGCACATGGACTGTAGCCCCTTATTCTGGTAACAGTAGGCGTAACGCTGACTTAGTCATAAACTCATCGACAATTGATTCTATCTTTATTTTAGGTGGAGAAATCGATACCCAGCTCAATACCATGGAAAGATTTAATTTAGGGAAATAAGTACTTAAAACCCAAACATAAATTATCTTAGCGATCTAAACAAATCCTATCTATGACAATGGAGTTACTTCTTTAAAGTAACAATCAGTTTGCCTTGGGCTATCATTTGATTTGATATGTTTTTTGGTATAATCGGAAGAGCAATTGAGCGCATAGAACTTGAAAATGAGCTCATGCTAGAAGAAGAATTACCATTGTTGCTAGAAGTTCTTGTATTATTTTCTTTTTTTACTTGTAATATATTACGACTTAAAGAAAGGGTATAATCTTCAATGGATCTGGACCTTGTTGGTATTTGAACAATAAGATAGTCATTTTTATTAATAAACTTTACGTTGTCATTTAAACCCAAGCTATTACTCATAAGACTACTACTTGCAGAACTTTGAGAGTTCATGGCATGTTGCATTTGTTGAAACATTTGATTTTGCATAGCTCGTACTTTTTGATGAAGGCCATGCATATCATCCATATCTGAAAAAAAGGAGTCTTCAATGAGAGATCGAGAGAGTGGTGCTCTTGAGGATGCTTGAGGGATTTGCTTTTTTATAGATGGAAGAAGATTGTTATTTTTTTTAAGTTTAAGATTGTTTTGCTTATTATCATCTTGCCATTGAAAACTATCACTAGCATAAGTACAACAACAAAATAGAATAAAGTATATTAATTTAGTCATAATTTCGCCTCCACAATACCATAGTTGAAAGTTTTAAAATGTTTAAAACTTGTATCGGTTAAAACTGGATTTATACTTTATAATAGTACAAGTATGAGTACACAACGATACTGTTTTTAACTCTTATAATTATAGAGGGTTGTTTATAAAGTTTACATGGATAAGATTAAAAAAAATTAATTTGACAATAATTTTTGGATTAAACTCTTATCTTTCTTTACCTTTTTAAGAAAAGCAGGGTAGTGGTGCTGTATTTTTAACATGCGCTGTTGTTTTGGTTTAAAGTATCGATAGATTCGTTTACCATCTTTGTGTAATATAGAGACTGGTTTAGGGTTTGCTTCTATATCCTGTATAGATTGATCATAGATAAAGTCATATACGGCATTAAAACGATTTGTACTAGTTATACTGAATGTAGACTCGGCCCGCATTTTAGATAACAAAGGTTTAGGAAAAGTAGTTTTGTAAATAAAGCTTTGAGTTTGATTAGGCAGGATCGGTTTGTTAAGAGTCAACTGAAATGTATACCGAGTAAGCTTTTTACCTTGTACATCATCTTCTTTAGTGTCAATAATTTTAGCAGGTACTTCAACCCCATCACTAAAAAATCTACTGTCTTTAGTGAGTACTCCATCAGAAACTGTGAAAGTTTTAATGTTAGTGTTGTCTTCATTTTTGATGTCAAAATCAAGTTGTAATTGAGCGTTGATCACTTTATTATTTTGAGTTATTGCAACTTCAGCTTTGATTTTAGACGTAGAATTTTTAAGTTTGCAATCTATGAACTGAGCATTTGACTGATTATTGATAATATCTCCTACTTTTATACGCTCACCACCTTCTTGAATACTAGCTTTATATAGAGTTCCGTCTACTTGACGTACAATGGTTACGTCTGAAATGAAGTCAGAGTCAACTCCTATGAGCTGCTGAGTATCTTCTTTGATATAGGAGTTTTTAGTACGGACGATGGAGTAGGTTTTACCTACAGTTAATAGGTTTTCAAGATTGGTATTGATTAATACCATGTCACTTTCTAAGTTAACTTGAATAATACGACCAATCTCAGGAATATGCTTAGCCAGAGCTTGATTAAATAGTTTATTTCTTTTGGTAAATTTACGTACTTCATCAGAAGAAGTAATTGTATCAACTTCTAGTTCAGTAAATTCATCAGCTACTGTGGAGTCATGAATCAAATGTGGAGTGATGAAAATCATCATTTCTGTTTTTTGATGGTTTCTAGATCTACTTTTAAACAATTTCTTTAAAAGAGGGACTTTAGATAAAATTGGTACTCTTGAGATCGTTTCTCTTTCAGAGGATGAGATGATCCCTCCCATTACAATGGTATGATTATTTTTTACCAAAAGAGCTGTTTTTATAAGTCTCTCTGAATAGATTGGTGAGTTTAAAACTTGTACATCAGTACCAATAATTTCTTGGATGACCTGTTCAATATTCAGTGAAATATAGCCGTCTTTGTTGATTCTAGGAGTTACTCTTAAATCAACCCCAATATCTGTATACTCTACTGCATTATTTACAATTCCATCTGCATTTGTTGTTTTGAGGATAGGGTTACGTTGGGTGGCTTTAAATTGTGCCATGTTGTTATTAGATGTAAGAATTTTAGGCCTAGAAATAACTTGGATTTTATTTTTTTGTTCTATGTTGTTTAAAAATAACTCGAACTGGTTTTGATTTAATATAGAAAACTTTAATCCAGTTAGGTTTGACTTAAGATTGTTTGCTATTGTACTTCCATTTAGATGCCCGTAATCAATGACCGTTGCATTAGCAACATTTTTTCCGCCGACACCATTGCCAAATTGTTTCCATTCAATTCCTAAAGAAGCATCATCATTTAAAGTAACCTCGCTAATAAGTACTTCAATCAATACTTGAGTAGTTCGAGTATCTAAGTTTAATATAATTTTTTGGGCTTTTTTTACGTTTTTATAAGAACCACTTAATATAATACTATTGGTAGCAGGGCTTGCTACTATCTGTATTGGACCAGAAAATTGGGTAGTCTTGAGTAAGTAATTATGTTTTTGTCGTTCTTCTGAAACTAGACCAAACAATTTATGTAATTGTTGAGCGATATCTTTTGAATTTGTATATTGAAGTTGAACAATTTTGGTGGTTTTTGACTCGGGTAGGCGATCCAACTGTAACAAATATTGTTCAAGGATTTTAACTTGTTTTTCATTTTTAATATTTAAAAATAAAGCATTATTAATGAGGTTTTCTTCAATAGTGACTCCTGTATTTAGTTCGGGATTTAATTGAATCAAACGTTTTAAGGTAACAATAATTTCTCTAACTTTTTCAGGTTTGTTGATAGTATCAAAGTGATATTGATATATGCTAGTGCCTGAAAAAGGCTCAAGCCCAGTGGAGCTAAACAGGATATTAGCAAAAAGAGATAGTAGGATAATATATTTGATCATAATTCAAGTGATTCACTGATTGTGTGAAAGTAAAGTTGAAACTATATTTTATGTTACTAAAGATACAGTATTTGTATAATATTTCTTGTTCGTTGAAATTTGATACAACAGAAACTTTAGCAATGTAGGATTTATGGCTGAGTTGTACACATTGTGATGAGACGCAAAAAAACTCTAAGTACATACTTAGAGTTTTTTGGATTAATATGAATTATAAAATGAGTCTTTAAATAGACTCAATATAATTAATTTTCAACAGAGTATAAGTTTTTGAATCTATTGATAGATGCTTCGTCTTCTCTAGTTCTCATAACCATTGGGAATAAAGATCGAACTCCTCCACCCATGATGTACATTTGCCATAAGTATTCATGGCCGTTTAATGAAGCTTTAAATTTCATTGCACTACCGTTATGTCCACTTTGTCTCTTTGTTTCAAGAGCTACATGACCAAGTGCAATAATTGCTGGAGCTGAAGAACCGATAGTGAATCCACCTTTTTTCTTTCTAGCAGCTTTCTTTCCACCTTTACCATCTGGATCCCAAGAGAATGAACCAGTGAAGATGTTTGAATCATTTAGGCCTTCCATACTTCTTCCGTATTGAACTTTACCTTGTTGCTGATCTTGGTAATACTTATACCAGAAGTGATATCCACTAACTTTACTACCTTTTAATTCACCTGGGAAAACATGTTCGAAACCTCTTCCAGAACCAAACCAATTTTTCTTTAAATCTTGGATAGTAGTGTTGGTTTTAGAAAGAGCAAATTGGATAACTGGCTGCTTCTCTAAATACTTGCAGTAAGCATCAATTTCATTGGCTAATCTTTTATGATCATTTGTATTGTGAGAAGGATTGAATTTATTCATGAAAGTTTGGGTAATCCCATAACTATCTGGTAAATCAGCCTGTACATGTTCGAATAATTTATTACTGTTGTTTGATTCGTTGATAGTTGTTTCAGAAACAAAATCTCTGTCTAACTTATGAAGTTGTTGAGAGTATTTTGAAATTGTATCTGACACGGCATCAGCATGAGTTGTAATTAATGTAGCACTGACACATAAACCAAGTAGTATAGATCGTAACATATTCATCCTTTATTATAATTGTTGTTTCACAGCTAG
Source organism: Candidatus Cloacimonadota bacterium (assembly GCA_023954715.1). Classification (GTDB taxonomy): domain Bacteria; phylum Muiribacteriota; class UBA6191; order UBA6191; family UBA6191. The sequence goes on from JAGSHD010000009.1 coordinate 134,379, forward strand.
AAATTATGATGTGAATCTCCAAGCTCTGCCAGTTCTCTAACAAGAAATAAACTAAGCTTGTGGTCTCATATTAAGAAAAAACTTCTAACTGACAAGTGTAAATATGAAAATAAATTTATTTTTTTTGCTAGAATTTAGACAAAAACGACTTTTATAAGTAAATTACGCTTTATTAATAGATTTAACTGGCAAAAATCAGTAAAATTGAGCAAAAAAAAACAAAATTATTTTGAAAAAGTTATTTTTTGTCCTACTTCAATGGTGCCAGAGCTCTTAATTCTTGCTCTAAGTCCACCTCGATGTCGAAGAGATTTGATTAAGTTTTTTTTGTTTGTAAGTTTTTCTAAATGAGAGCAAGGTTCAGCTAACTCAAATCCTTCACATTGTACTTCTCCAACATAAAAAACTTTTCCTACAAGATGATTTAATGCGACTCCACGGGTTAAAATGGTTCGTCGAGATTCAGCGGCACTTAGAGTAACCCCATAATCGATCTGGATGGCATCTAGGGCTTCTTGTTCTATAAAGGTGATAGCTGCTTCATTGTCCTCAGTCTCTTTATAGTATCTATCACCGATAATACCTTGATTCGCTACAACTTCACAAGAGTTAACGCTGTAGGTATTTAGTTGGCTTTCTTTAGAAATGTTAATTTGTTGAACAATAGCATTTTTCATATTTAACCCCATTTGATTTGTATACATCCATAATTTTCGAATCAAACTTACGTGAAATAGTAGTAAAAATCTATAGAACCCTTTAAGTTTCGCTCAAAATTATGATAGCTTATTTAAGTATTCTTGTTATTTTTCGTATCTGTAGCTCTTAAAATTGTGTTTAAACATTTCTGGACTATACAGTATTTGGAGATGTATATGTATAATGGCCTACAAATTTTCCTCACAGTTCTACTATTCACTTTTTTAAGTAAAAGTATATTTTCGCTGTCAAACTCTCAAGTTATTCATTTTAATTCTGAAATTAAAAAGTATAAAAATTACAAAGAGAGTGATCAACGAACGGATGCCTTAAATGTTTTAGAAAATTTACAGTCTATGTACCCCGACTCAGAAGCATTAAATACTTGGTTTTCTGATTACTATCTCAATGAGTCCACTTTGCTTTACAAACAAAAACGATTTAGAGAAGCGGTTAGTTTTAGTGAAAAAGCCTGGGCAATATCACCGCGCGATGGAGAAGGAAGTATTTTGGTCCAAGCGTACATGGGAAACAAACAATATTTTGATGCCATTCAATTTGTTTTGAGTAATAGAGAGAGATTGTCCAAAGAATCACAAAGATATATGAACTTTCAATTGGCCTTAGCTTATTCTCATAGAGAACAATATACATCTGCTATTTATGTGTTAGATAACTTGTCATATCTGTACCCTAAAGATCTTAACTATTTGACTCAACTAGCCATATTGTATGTAAAAAATGAGGACTTTGAAACGAGTATAGAAGTATTAGATAGAATCAAAGAGCTCAGACCTCTAAACGAATACGAAAATAAGCTATTAAAGCAAGCAGAAACTTCGATTAAAATGCGAGGTAAATACGATCAAGCATACTCTTCGAGTTTTGATATTGTAGTAGAAAACCAGTTTTACATAAACCAAGTGGATAAAATTATTGAAATTTTAGATGAAGCCTATGTGGAACAAGGCAGTATTTTAAGTCATTATCCAGACCAACGAACCAAAGTCTCCATTTTATCAGCTAAAGACTTTAGTGAAATGTCCGGATTAGGACATTCAGTGATTGGATTAAGAAGCTCTATGAGCAATGAAATATTGATTCGTCTTGGAAAAGTAAATAACTTTGATGACATGAAGGGTTTAACAAACACATTATGGCATGAATATAATCATCACTTGGTTTTACAAATATGTTCTACAAAAGCGATTCCACCCCAATGGTTTATTGAAGGGCTTGCATCATATATTGAACCATTTCCTGATGAGAAGAGATTTAAAAACATACTCACTAAATTAAACAAAGAAAATAAAATATTTAGTTCAAAAGATCTACCCTTGAGAATTACAGGTTATGAAAGATATATTATGGCTCGTGATTTAGTAAAGACTTTAGATGATGAGGGGTACTTAACAACAGTTTTAGAGCAATTAGATCAGTTAAATCCACATTATAGTTTTGATCAAATGTTTATTGATGTAGTAGGTTCACCCGTTTCAGAGTTTATCGATTTTTGGTCTAATCAATTGAAAGAATCACTGAATCAGTAGGATTCACTCAATGAAAACTACACAAAAACAACGAAAAACTTTAGATGATAATCTATCATACTCATTATCTAAATCTGATTCTTCATCTAGCAAAGAAAATATCTTAATTTTATCTATAATTGAAGCGCTACAGTTAAGTTATGCTAATAACGAAAATGATTTACCAGTAGATTATAAGAGCACAATAAAGCTACTTTATGAAAAACTTATAAGGTTACGGTCTTATCCAAGCTTTGAGGCAAGTGATGTTGAAAGGTTTAAAGTAGCTGAGGCATCTAATGACTTAGCAATGGCATTTTATGCCTCATATCAATCCAGCAAAAATAAAAGAGATCTAAACAGAGCTGAAACTTTCTACCTATACTCTATTGATATCTACCCTCTAACCATTACTTACTTTAATTACTTCTCATTCCTAAAGGCAGATAGTAGAAGAAATCAAATAGATCACATGTATAAAGATATGTTAGATGCACACGACTTTAAAGTTAGTAAAACAGAGATCAAAAAGATATTTTTTACTAGGAGTACTTCAGTAAATAACTAGCAATTATTAGTAAGAGTTGCTATTATATAGTGCTAATATTATCCTGCCATCTGAATAATTAGATAGAATTCAAAGTACTAGATTCTCCAATTTCAAAGTTTATACATGTCGAGTTTGAATTACTCCTTAATCACTTGGGATAAACTTTGACAGCAAAAGTTACGACATTGATATAGATATATGACAGAAACAAAAAATTACATATTGGTTTTAGATATACCAAAGGACCACTTTGATTGTGTATCTTCATTTTGTGACAGTAGCAAAACTTCAATTATGTTTGTCCGCACAATTGCTGAACTAATCTCCATATTAAATCAATCAGATATTTCGGTAGTTATGATTGTATTTAAAGATCAAGATGATGCACACTACGCTGGCGAAGTTCTAGATAAATTCAACGAATATACTTATATTCCAAGATTAATTGTTTCGTCTCAACATTCAAACAATAGTGATTTATTTTTACTGACTTTACCTATACAAATAGATCGTTTTAAAGATTTCTTTGAAAGTGCGATTAAAGAGTTTAACTATTATAAAAATCTATCTATAACTATTGCAGATAAGCATAGTGTTGTAGCTAAACAAAGTGGTAAATTCAGGATTCAATCGATTCGAGAAGCAAGAGATTTAGCACGTGCGTTATCACATTTATGTAAAGATGCGAATCGTGTTGCAATGGGATTAACTGAGATTTTTGTAAACTCCATTGAGCATGGCAACTTAGGTCTTAGTTTTGATGATAAGACTGACTTACAGGCCCAAGACTCTTTATTACTTGAAATAGATTATCTACTATCCTTAGACGAAAACAAAAACAAATTTGTAGATGTTAGTTTTGAAAAGTTTTCTGATTATGTAAAGTTTCATGTGATTGATATGGGAGTGGGGTTCGACTGGAAGCCATTCATGCAATTAGATGATTCACGGATACAGGCATCTCATGGACGAGGTATAGCCATGGCCAATATGCTTTCCTTTTCTGAAGTGAACTACATTTATCCAGGTAATCAAGTTGAGTTAATTGTACGTTTAGATTAAAAGTACTTTGCGTGAACCTTTTGCATATATTTCTTGTTAAACAATTTAGTAGGGGGGATTTCTAATTGCTTAAACTTTTGAAACCCTGTTCCGTATGGGTATGATTTATCTTGTAATCGTCTACTTACTACACCTTCAAGTTGTTGTGATCTATCGTGTAACCATGCAACGTATTCAGCCTGTCCCTCAATAAACTCTATTTTCATTTTATCAAAATGATCAAAGTTACTCTGTTGCCAAAAATGAGTTAACTCATGCAAAATAACATTTTTTGTTTTGAATAGGGGCATATCTATCTCTACTTTAATAAGAATTTTAGATATAGATTTTTGTTTATTTTGAATTTTAAAGGTAACTTCACATAGACCGAGTGATCGTTGTTTTTGCCTTGGATTAAAACTAGGATTGATGTCTTGTGGGTAGACAGCTAACACCGAATATTTGTCTATAAAAGTAAGACCAAAGTTATTTTGCAGCCAAATTTCAGCCTCTGAAAATAGAGTTTTTAATGCCTTTGTTGATTTAGTAGCTTGAGACTCACAAAACGAGCAAGCTAACAATTTAGACCTACGCTGAAATATTTTACCTGTAATGAAGATATTACAATAGCTACATTGGTATAGTTTTTTTGAGCAAGGTACACATATTACATGGGCCTTTTTGTATAAAGAGGAGTAATACTGAAGATATTGAGAGGGTTTTTTGCTACAGACTTCACAAGATTCTGCGCCTTTTACTAAAATAGGTTGATCATCTTTCTTTTTAAACCATGAAAATGGATTGAAACCAAAGATAAGTAGACTCCTTCAATATAAAATTATTGATCGATATATTCGTAGGTACCACAAAACTTCATGTAACCTTCTTTGACAGGGATCGGCTCGCGTCCTAGCTCGTCAGCGAAATAATCAAAAAGTATTATAACAACATTAGCTTTACCTGGGAGATTTACTCGTTTGATTACTTCTTTTCTAAAAGAAGGAAAATATGAAAAGTCCTTAACTAAGGTCTCTACGTCTATAGTACGTTTATGACGAATCTGAGCTTCAACGAGATCCTCATCAATTACTTCTAAGTCAAAATCAGCCATAAAATTGGATTTGATATGTCCTTCTTTTTTTGAATAGCTAGTTGTCATGTACTCTTCAAACTCTTGGGGAGAATCAAGGTTACCAATAAATAGTGATAAAGTTTTTTTGCTTTTCATAAAAATGCCTGTGTTTTGTGGTACTTTTGAGATAATCGTAGTACAAATTAAAGTTGTAATGCATCTAAGTAACATTAATATATTTGTTACATGCCTACCTGGTTAGACAGAGCATATTACACCAAGTCAAAACACTAGATATAAATTGTATCATTTTGATGTCTTTAAGGTTTATAGAATGACATGAAAATAGATACTATTAGATATGAATATTCACACCTATCAATCATGTGTGCTCAACAAGATAACGAGTGCACCAAGCATACAAAGGGTAGCTCCTGTAGTATCCCAAAAGTCGGGTTTTTGCTGCTCAACGATCCACAGCCAAAGAATGGAGCTAAGGATGTATATGCCTCCATACGCAGCATAGATACGTCCAGAGTAAATCATGTCTACTTTAGTAAGTAGAAAAGCAAATAAAATTAGTGAAACAGTCCCAGGAATAGCCCACCAAAAAGCTTTGTTTAAGCGAAATATCCCCCAAAAACAAAAGCAACCAATAATTTCAAACAAAGCTGCGCCGAAATAAATCAAAATGATATGCGAGAGTATTTTAGTGGATTCCATTTTATATAGCTTTTAGGTCTAAAGTTAGTGTAGATGAGATTTTTCATATTCAAATTTAAAATAGATCATATCATACAAGTATTTCAAACAGGCAAAAGTCCTATACAAAGATAGTATTGTTATTAATTATAGTTTGGTTCAAACAATCTTGATTTATTGATTGTATAGCAAACTCTCCATGATTAATATTATTTATAATCATGGAGAGTTTAAATTTATTTTTTACTTTCATCCTCGGTACTAACATCATTTTGTGTAGGATCTATCGGGGGTTTTATATGATCTGATAGCTTGTACCAATCTACATCTTTACTTAAATACATAGAAGCTGCTAGAGCTAAAAACAAACCAAAACTACCTAACAATAGAGCCATGTCTTCAAGTTGTAGTAATACAAACAAAAATCCATAAAGGTGGGATAAAACAGTACAAATTGCTAAAGCCATTTGTTTACTCTTTAATATGGCACTGGCATAGAGAGTAATTATTCCGACAATTGCTGTAGTAGAAACCCAATAAGCTATATCAAAACTTATATACTCAGATAATGATAATAAAAGAGTATAAAAAATTACGATGGAAAGTCCAATCAATAAATACTGAATAGGATGTATTTGACGTTTATACAAAATTTCACAAAAGAAAAAGGCTGTAAAAGTTAATAATATGAATAGAAAAGCATATTTAACGGACCGAGTCGTTTGTTGATATATGTTGGCTTCTATAAATAGCCTAACTCCAAAAGAGGATGTTGCGATATTAAATTGTTTACCCAACCACTTTTGAGGGTAGTTTCTGTTTAAATTTAAGACTTTCCAATTGGCTTCAAAACCTTTGTCACTAATTTTTCGTTGTGAAGGTAGAAAACTTCCTTCAAAGCTAGGTGATGACCAAGATGAGTTAATTTTAACATTAGTTTCTTTTCCGATAGGTACAAAATGTATAAATTCACTACCACGGATTACACTTTTAATACTAAATTTAATATCTTTATCTTTTTCGATGGTAAGTGGAGTATGAACACCAGAAGAAAGAACATCAGAATTACTTAAGCCAGGACGAAACTGTAGTTTTTGTTGATTCGCTTCAAACTCGATTGTTTCACTGATGCCTTTTGAGTCAGTGATTCCTAAGCTGATGATAGCATTTTTCAAATCGAGGTTCATAAGGTTTATGCCAAGACCACTAATATCAGGAAACTTAAACTCTCCTGTGATAGTAGAAATAGATTTGTATACGACAGTTTCATGTAGATTGCGGCTACGCTTTTCAGGAAGTAGATTGGAGTCAATGTTTAAACTTTCAGGAAGGAAGTGAGCGTATTCAGTAACGGAGTTAGAATAAGGTTTGTTTGATCGAATATATGGGATAGATAATATTGGTCCTATTATAGTTTGAGACTGCCCCCATTTATGGCTAATCTCTTGAATTACATGTTTACGACTTGATTGTCGCTCTGCAACAAGGTCGGTGATCATATTGATTGGTATGATTAATAAGACAACCAAAAATATAATTATTCCACATTTCATAGCTACTGAGTCTACTTTACTAAATTTTTTCATTGTACCCCCTAAAGATTAAATCACTACGCTAACAAATGCATAGTTGCATCCTAAGCCTACAAAATAGGGGTATGGTAAACAATGGATAAATTGTAAAGTTTTATACAGAAAAAGTTGACAAAATTGTGAAACGAAATGGAGTAAAAAATTCAAATAAAATAGTGGAGTAATTTTAAGATGACTGTGAAAGCAATTTGTAGATAAATAACTAAGGTATATCGGGATATAGGCTATCCTAAACGATTATACCAAGTTTGATACTGTACTGTGTAGTATGGATATCTGTTAATATTTGCTATTTTTGGCAAAGAGACTTATAGTTTTCTTTTGTATATAGGAGGTACAATTGCATTATAGGTACAGTAAATATAATCCTAAATATCGTAACAAAATAGGAGGCTATGAGTTAGATGAATGGACATCTATATCAGATGTCGGTGAAACTTTTGATAATAAAAAGTTAACTATGCAAGAGTATTTCAAAGTTGAATGTAATCATATTGAGTTTGTTCTATCATGCTTAAAGGAACTAAAAATAGAAACATTGTATTTGTTTGCTTTTGAAGAATACGGAGGGTTACCAATATTTATAGATTCTATTGAAGATAAAACACCGATTCTAGTTAGTGACTTAGCTACATTTTTAAGTTTAATCTATAGAGAATGTTGTTGGGGTAAATTTTATGATGAAGATGGTAGATTAATCCTATCATTCGGATATGATTATTTGAGTAGTATTTACTTACCAGAAGATTCAAAGTGGGAAACAATAGCTTCACAGTATAAAATATATCTTGAGGATGAAAAGGTTTTGAAAAGTTATGAGGTAAATAGAACTATAATGGAGTTAAAATAGCATTGTTTATAATTTATCTGGTAGAACTAAAGCTCCCTACATACCTAAAACAACATAATCCCCACCAGACTTCAAAGTAACAGACACAGCCTGTGAACTATTATTCTTCCAGTACCAGCCAAATTTACCATCAAATGGAGCGATCTGTGATCCAGTGGCACTTTTCGCAGTCTGCTTTTCAAAGCTCTTAAACTCACCATTTTTAGAGCCACTGACGTCACCATGAAAGTCATAGTATAGAGCTATACCGTTACTCTCCCAATGATAATTTAAAGTCTGTCCCTTTTTTACAAGAAATTTATATTCTAAACTTTTACCAGCAGGGATGTTGATCACCGTGCTATCTTTATAAACAATTGGAGTATTTGCTTTAGACTCAGCATCCATAATATGATGCTCATAGCCATGCATTTGCATTAAAAATAGCATAGCACCTAAAAAGATGATGGTTACATTAGTTAAAACACTAAATTTTTGAAAAGAAGGCTTTTGCCTCCAGCCAGATAGAATAAACAGCATTAGAGTCAATGCAGCTATTTGGCCTAGCTCCACGCCCACATTGAAAGAAATGATTTTTAGTAGTAGCCCAGAGTCTCCTAAGGGTAGCTCTTGTAATCGAGTAGATAATCCAAAACCGTGAATCAATCCAAATACAAAAACTAACTTGATAATGCTAGGTGGTTGGATATTTAGATATTTTTGAAAACCTTGGATATTATCAAAACCCTTATACATGACTGTAAGAGCAATAACAGCATCGATCAAAAAATAGTTTGCTGATATCCCCATAAAGGTAGCAAAGATCAAGGTAATACTATGACCTATCGTAAATGCTGAGATAAACCAAACAATATCTTTAAATTTGGATAAAAAGAAAATTACGCCAAATAAAAATAATAAATGATCATATCCCGTAATCATATGGGATGCTCCAAGACCAATGTATTGTAAATAATCAGCACTCATCATGGATGCCTTATCAGCATCTGAGATCCCGTGACAAAATATACTTTGAGTAAAAGCGACAAACGGAAGAATCAATAAAACTAGGTTTTTCATAAATATATACCCAACCAGAAGTGGTTTCCCGGTTATACGGAAAGCCATGAAGCTTGTAAAGCTTCTGAATACCTGTGGTTTTCTCTGATTACTTATGAACCCAAAACAAGAAAACCATTTGCATTGGGTATAGAATGTAAAAAAGCCTCCTAGAAAAGGAGGCTTTGTTTAATTAAGAGTATTGGATTGTTACTCGAACATTGTCTAATTGATAGATAAACTTACCATCACAGAAGACTCTTCCGCTGATGATAATATATGGATTAACTCCATCTACCAACTCTTTGACTTCTACTTCATAAATGATTTTATCATTATGTTGTAAAATCTGTCCTCGATATTGCCAATCCATCCATTGATCGAAATTGATTCGAAAATATGGTGTACCTTCACGTTGATCTAAACCATGATATAACATTACGTACTTAGCTACCTGAGTCATAGCATCTAAACTATAGCTACCAGGAACAACTGGATCCATATAAAAGTGGGAGTAGAAAATCCATTCAGTTTCATCTACGTCCTTCTCAACTGTAATGTATCCGTTTTTATAACGTCCACCATCAGGTCTAAACTCAGCAACTCGATCAAAGAATAATCCAGGTCCGACTGGTAACTTTAATTGCGTACCGATACCCATTGGAGTAGGTAACTGAGCTAACTCCATAGCAGGTGCTTGAGCGTTTGCAGATTCAAGTGCTTCTTTAACATCTTTAGCAAGAGTTAAACCAGGAGATGCAGCTAGAGCTTCTTGAGAGTAAAAACCAAAGTGTAAGTCAACACCTTCTGCTAATAGACTTCCATCAGATAAAGTATATCTACCATCGTACTTTACCATGAAAGCGCCAGGAGTATTAACCATCTCTGTAAGCTTAACTTCAGCAATGATTCGATTATCTTGAGCAGGTATATCTTGATAAGTGATCATCTTTCCACCAAGGTTTCTAATGAAACGATCACTTTTACTCATACAATCTAACTCAAGTAGTTGAGGCAATAAACCACACGGCTGTAAAACAACTTCATTGAAAACACAAAATGGCATTAATCCTTGGTTGATTTGAAAATACCAATCATCAGCAGACATATCAAACTCGTTGACCATTGTAGCGCCAACTTTTAAGTTTTGTTTTTCACCAGTGATTTCAGTTACACGAGTAATACATGCATATGGAGGGTTTGGCATTCTTGAGATTTGTCGATCTTGATCGAAGATCTCATAGTGTTCACCAAAATAAGTACTTGGTTTACCAACAGTTAACTCAATCAATTGAGTTTCATTAGTTACTACTGGTCTACCATACATATCAAAAGCTTGCTGACCTACAGCTGGCAGTGCAGGTAAATTATCATAATAGATTTCAAAACCAAGACTATCGATGATAACAACTTCTTTTCCTTCAGAAGTTAAAACCGCATCAGCCCATACTTTAGGATTATGACCAGGCTCAATTTTTGTAATATGCAAATAATATTTTAAGTCTTTCATGCCAGGGATAACTTGGCCACGACATTTAACTTTAATTTGATTGTTTAAGATTGGTCTAAATCTCCCGCCTCTAGCTTGAAAACCAAACCCTAAATATAGAAGATAAAATTCAAGAATCTGAGAACAACCATCTAACATCAGTGTACCAGGCATTACATTGTCACCAACAAAGTGAGATGTAAAATACCAATGATTGTCATCAAGAGCTAAATCAGCCTCAATATATCCAAGACCGTGCATACCATCTGTACGTCTGATATGGATATTATCTACCATACAAATATCATGATTAGACCATTTTGGAAAAGTATTTTGATGTGCAGCATCCTCTTTAAAAGGTACTTCAAAACCTTGTCCAAAACATTCATAGATATTGCCATCTACAAGTGCTCTAATTTCATTTTTGTTAAAATCTTGTTTTCGGCAGATTCTTACTGGATTGTATTCAATAGCGTTTTCTGGCTTAGACCATACAGGCATTTTGTACTGTTTCTTTTCAGATAATTCAGCAGGAGTAAAATAACCAGCACATCCATTTACCCATTCGATAAATTTAACGCCATCACAATAACCAACACCATCAAAGAAAAATAACCAAGTACCATCATTTTGAGTAAAAGACTTAATATGAATTTCATATCTTAATGTACAAGGAGCTTTTGGAAAATCATCAAAGAAAGTAAAATCAGCTCCAAGCAATCGGTAGACTCTTTCACCTTTTACTTTGTGATCAATTCCTAGAAAGCTGATTAACCATAAATCCGCTTGACCAGACTCGATACATACAGAAATTGGACATCGATCTCCAATCAAAAACCAATCTTCTGGTTTAACATCAAACTCAGTAACAACAGATGACGGTTTAAATTCGTGAAGCTTTCCATCGATTTCCATGATTCTATCAACTAATAGATATGGAGGTGAAGGGAATCTGGTTCGCTGTTTGTAAGTATCAATAATGTCAAACTCAGGACCAAATACATCAGCGATTTTACCGTGAGAAAAGTTTAAAATATCTTCTTTATTCCAGATAGGCTCTTGAGCAGGGTTAACTGGCGGAGCTACTGGAGCAGGGTGTGGAGCTACTGGTAGTACAACCGTTTCATTATTTGAATAGCTTGGAGCATTATGACTTGGTAATGCTTGTACAGGGCTACCTAATAAGATTTGTTCTATTCTCATTAAATCTTGTTGATCTCTTAGAAAGTTTTCATGTGCATCGATAATTGCACTTTGTACTTTTAAAAAGTCACTTTGCTGTTCACCAGTCAATTGCAGTGGGTTTTGTTGAGGAGTTGATTCACTCATGATCATCCTTTGAGGTTCGTTTATCGTATTAATATTTTGTATTTTATGATTTATTTGCGGTTTTACTTCATTACTTGGAGTTTTTGGAGGCATAACCTTTGTTACTACTTTTGGTTTCTTTTTAGAAACTAATCCAATTGGTTCTGATTTGGCCTTTGGAATTGTTTGAATTTTATTCAATTCCTGGACAAACGAATCTACATCAAATTGGCCTAATGTTCTACCTACAGTAGCTTGTATACTTAATTGTTTTTTACTTTTTACAAGTTTGGGTTCTCCTAGTAAACTAAGATCCATTCTGAGTCCATGAGTAGCAAGCATTGCAAGGCTATGAAAAAGTTGGTTTTCATCGCTTCTTTCAGCAGTATTTGTGGCCACCGCAAAATGCTCTTTACCATCAAGAATATTTTGAACATGCCTAGTTACAGATCCCTGTGGTCCTACTTCCATAAACAAGCGAGCTTGATCAGCATAAGCGTTTTGTACCACAGGCTGAAAATCTACACATTCACAGCAAGTTTTTGTTATAGCTTCTGAGACCGATTTTTGTGTTAATGGATAGGGTTTACCAGTAGCATGGGCATAAAAATCAATGCCTTGTGGAGCTTTTACTGGATTAGACCAAAGATCTAAAAGAGCTGGTTTATCCAAATCCATAATATCGCAATGATAAACCTGAGGAATTGGAATTTTAACAGTATGACAAGATAAGGAGTTAATAAAGTTTTCTGTATCTTTTGTTATACCTGCAATCATACATTCTTTACTGGTATTTACCATTGTTAAAAATACACGATCCCAATCTTTTAACTTATCCTTTAACTCAGTTTCAGATAAATAAACTAAATAACTAGACCATTTAATGGTTTCATCTGTATCAAAGTATTTTTGAACAGAAAAAAACTCTCCGGCTGCTTGGTGTGAAAAGACTTTGTCATGTTGAGCACATTCGTAATACTCGTCCATGTTCCAGACTTTTAATGCAGAAAGACAATTGATCTCTCCTCCTGAAAAACCTAAAATTTGATCAGGTTGAATTTTAAAATCTTCAACAAACAAACTAGAAAAAATCCATGAATGAAAAGTAGTTGCAAAACTAATTTCAAACACGCTCATATCAAAGAGATCTACACCATTGTTGTGCCATAACTTATCTTCACAAGATAAAATTTTAGCATACTTAGATTCAGAACAGATCCGCTGTGTTAGGTGTGGAAACTTTAAAAGTAGCTCTCGCCCCATATCTGCATATAGGTTTCCAAATCCAGGAAACAAAAAGGCAAGTTTACCTTTATCCATCATAGGAGTATCAGTAAAATAGATACCACTAGGATCCCATACTTTTGTTGGGTTTTTATCTAAAAGATCCAAAGCGCGTTGAGTTCGCTCAGATAAGTTATCTTTGGTGGCAATCATGCTCAAAGTAAGATCATTTTGTTGCCTAGTACTAAGGTCTAAAGAATAATCCTGTTGAGACAATTTATCCTTAAGGTCTTGTAAACCACTAGCTTGAAAGAAGAACAGTTTTTGTGACGAACTATTTATAGGTGCGATTTGATCATTGTGCTCTTCAAGCAACATTGTTTGATGAAATCCTTCTGAGTGATAAGAGTGTACTAAGACTCTTCGGGACCCATCTACTTTGTTTTGAAGCCATGGCTTTGGTGTATTTGGTACAAAAAAACCATTATCTTTATAGTCTTTAGCATTGCTAGGAATAAAACATCTAGTAAGTGATAAAAGTCCACTCATAGCAGAACTTAAAAACTGTACAGATCGAGTATCACCGATTTGAGTTTTTATAGAACTCAAAGAAACATTTAATGCACTATCAATAGTTAAACGATCCGGGCTGGTAGACTCTAAAAGCTGAACCTTGTTTGCTTTTAAATAATCGTTTAATTTTAAATCATCTCTTGAAAAGTTATCTAACTTTAAGATATTTGCCAATATGGGGTTTTTATCTAACAGGGCTTGTTTTTTAAGTCGTAAAACGAGTACAACGGCACCATCAGACATAGGTACTTTTTGATAAAAGAGGTCCTTTTCTGCTAAAACCGACTTAAAATCAAGAGGAATATCTACAGCACCTACAACCATAGTATCAGTTTCACCACTCAAAAGTGCTTGTCGAGCAATCTCTAAGGCTTTATAGGCTGACCCTTCTTCTTGGAAAACTACATAAGATGGTCCTTGGATATCCATTTCAGAGGATATTCGGTTTGCCGGAAAATTTGGAATATCTCCTATAACATCATCAGAGTTAATAGCAGGACATATAGAATCTTTGTATTGATTTAAAAGTTGTTTGAATTCAGAATCAGAAGCATTTAAATCCAAGTGACTTAAAATCTTTTGAATAGATCTAGGAGATTTTAATCGGATAGTATGCTCTGCAATATTTGCATTCCAGTTTAAACCTACGATAATCCCAGCATTTTTTAAGTCTAAGGCTTCATGCTTTTTTATAGCTTTAGCAGCAACTTGCAATACCAATAACTGTTGAGGAAGTAATCGTTTTACTTCATTTGGTGTCATCTTAAAGTTTTTGACTAAGACTTCTTGATCTTCTAGAAAACCACCACGGATAGGGTGGTCTAATAATTTGTCCCAATTAAATTTAGGCCATCTATCCTTAGGTAACTCAGAAAAGATATCTTTGTCACTAATTAAAAGCTCATGTAAGTCATCTAAATTTTTGATTTGGGCAAATTCGCACTCAGCAGAAATAATAGAAATGTCTTGATCTTGCAAATTTTGATTATTATGAGTTTTTAGTAATTCTGCATGAAAGTTAGAGTCGAATTCCTCAAAAATTATGTGAGCATTTGTACCACCAAAGCCAAAGCCACTTACAGCTCCACGTCGGGGGTGCTTACTTGGCTGCTTCCATTCGATTGCTTTATCAATCAAGTATAAGGGGCTAGACTCTAAATCAAGTCGACTAGCTGGTTGCGTAAACAAAGTTGGAGGAAGGGCTTTTTCTTTAAGGGCCATAATGACCTTTATGGAGCTAGCCATGCCAGCTGCACTAAGACAGTGACCGAATAAAGATTTAATTGATCCAATTCCCACAGATTGATTTTGATTATCACCAAATACTTTTTTTAGTGTTTTAATTTCACAAGCATCACCAACGTTAGTTGCTGTACCATGGCACTCAACAACATCAATAGTTTTTGGATCAATACCTGATGATTGATAGGCCTTATCTAAAGCTCTAACTTGTCCGTCATGAGAAGGGGCTAAAAGTCCGCCGTCCTTACCATCACAACTTAGGCCAGATCCTCTAATTACACAGTGAATTTGATCTCCATCGTCTAGAGCTTGAGATAGGGGCTTTAAAATTAAGGCTCCTCCACCTTCACCAACAACTAGACCATCCGCATTTTCATCAAACGGGCGACACTGATTGTTTGCTGAATATGCACCTAATTGAGAAAACCCGACTTGTAATGCAACCATTTCAGATCTGTTTACACCAAGGGCAATCATTTGTTTTGCTTGTTTTGTCCAAATCTGTTCACAAGCCAAGTGGATTACATATAGCGAGGATGCACACGCAGCGTCTAAAGCATAACTTTGAATACCTAAACCAAAAAATTCAGAACAAACCTGAGCAGGTAGCGCAGATTGGTGAAAGTTTCTGGAGTCTATATTTGTGTTAGGACCAATGTTTTTTTTATGTGCACTACTTACTAAAGATAAAAGATAATCTTCAGATGCTTCTTCTGCTTTTTCTGTAGCAAAAGTAAGGTTGCCAAGGATTAATCCAGTATCATTTAAAGATTTAGATGATAATAAATCAGCATCTTCAAGAGCTTCGTTAACTACATGCAAACACCAATGAAAGTAAGGGTCTAGTTGAGATAACTTTGGAATCTTACTTTCATATTTGCTTAAGTCTACATCATAGTCTACAAAAGCACAGTGCTTAGAGTAGGTTTTATCAACCGTACCTTTTTTTGCAAGTAAATGGTGAGGCTCTAGACCTAAACGTTCCTTGCTAACTTCTTTAGTTTGTAATTCTTTATCTCTAATTCGAGACCAGAAACTTTCTTTTGTTTTGGCACCTGCAAACATGCAGGACATACCAACTACTGCTATTGGTTCTCGATTCATTTGTTAGCCTTTTTAGCTTTTGTTGTGT
The DNA here is from genome assembly GCA_023954715.1 of Candidatus Cloacimonadota bacterium. Lineage (GTDB taxonomy): Bacteria > Muiribacteriota > UBA6191 > UBA6191 > UBA6191. The sequence continues at coordinate 150,420 of JAGSHD010000009.1, forward strand.
AGCTATTGAAAGACTCGTTAAAAATAGCCTTCCAACCTTTTCCATAAGCGATTAACTTAGAGTCTTGGTCAAAAAACCAAGTATCTAATTCAGCTTTAAATGCTTTAGTATCTAGTTTGTTTACATGAATCATACACTTAACCAAATTACCATCAAATGGTTTTACTTGATAATAAGACTCAAACCCTTGTGGGATACCGATACAACTTTGAGTCTTGCCTAACCAGACTAGTCCCATTTGAGCCATTCCGTCCAATACTAATGGATCTGAAAACCAAGAGCTTTGCTTAGAGTTTTTAATTAAATCTTTTGGTTTTGATGTTTCTAGGATTGCTCCGATACCGATTTCTGAGTATCCAGAGATACTCTTGATACATTGTAAAGACTCACCATGAAACAAGTAATTATTGTAAGCATCTTTTATAGACTCATCAAACTCTTTATAATCGAGTTTTTCTACTGGTGCTGGTAAGTCTAAATTTGGTGTTTCTGTAGCTAGTAACACACTAGCTGCATATTGTTTTAGTTTGTTGTTTTCATCAAAGATATCAACTTGTACTAAGACTCCGTTGTCTAATCTTTCTTGTAGGCTTACTTTGAAGTTGAAAGTAAGGCTTTTGTCAGCAAAAGATGCGCCCTTATAAACTCTAAGATCACTTAGTTTTATTAAATGTAGATTTGGAGCAAATCGATCCGCTGCCTCTAAAATGTACTCCATAACCATTGCCATTGGTAATACGGGATCTTCTAATAAACAATGGTCTTGTAAATAAGTATCTTCATCAACATTTACTGTTTTTGTATATGTAATACTTGGTTTAGTATCTTCAATTGAGTTTCCGCCCAATTCTAGGTTACCAGCACCGACGATGATCTCATTTGTTTCGTGAGGGCCATAAGCTAGCTCTTCAACAAATAGCTGAGCACCGATTGTAGGGGGGATTAAACCAATACCTTGAGATTTGAACATTCTAGCTAATTGAGGAGTAACCATTCCACCATCAAACGGTCCCCAGTTGTAAGAGATCATTCGACATTTCGGGAAATGCTTTTCCAAGCCTCTAGCTAAGTGGTTTAACATCTCATTAGAAGCAGCGTAATCAGACTGTCCTACATTTCCGAATTTTCCAGCAACAGAAGAAAATAGACCAATAAACTTTAATGACTGACCTTTCAATAGATCTAAAAGAGAAAAGAATCCATCAATCTTTACAGAAACAACTCGTTGAAATTGGTCTTCTGTTTTGTCTGTAATTAACTTATCATATAAAACACCAGCTCCGTGTACTAAACCAGTGATAGCACCATATTTACTTCTTACATCATCTAGTACAGATTGACATTTATCTAAATCAGTTACGTCCAAACTATGGTAGCTAGCTGAGTGACCATTTTGCTTAAGGTAGTTTAGTTGTGAATGCACATCTAATGCACCACGAACTTTCCATGTTCTAGCATCGATATCTTTAGGAGTAAACTTCTTACCAGACTTTTTAAAAGATTGTATCAAGTAAGACTTAATGTCTTTATCTTCACAATTTGGATCTAAATGTGCAACTTCTTCTAGATCAATTGTTGATCGACCAAGTAGTACATAGTGAGATGGAAACTCTTTTGCCATTTCTCTGACGACTTCTGCTGTTACTCCTCTACCGCCACCAGTCACTAAAATTACATCTTTGTTATCTAGTACAAAGTCATTTTTAGGATAGCTATGATCTACTGGTGTAGCCACAGGTACTTGAGTAAAACGATCACTACCAGTGTATCCAACCTCAACAGTTTTGTGTGAAGCGAATAACTCAGAAACAAGGTTAGTTGCTATAGAGCTCAAATCATCGTTAAGGTCAAGATCGATTAATTTTGATTGAGTTGTAGAGCTTTCTTTTGCCATACATTTGATAAAACCAGCTAAACCAGCGATGGAAGCGCAGTAGTTTCCACCCTTATTAATACCAAAGGTACCACCCATAGAGGTTATGGCATAAAATTGTGTGTTAGTAGCAGAGTTTTTAGCCCATGTATTTTGGTACCATTGTGCTAGATAAAAATTTGCATAAGCCAAATTGTGCAATTTAGTTTGTCTTGCGTCTGGAGATAAATCAAAATAATCAGATGCTTTTTCAAAAGCCTTTAGATTTAAGATAGCTGTAAAAGATTGATCGTTTTTAGCAAGATCAGCATGAAATTTTTCAAGACTTTCACTATTTAAGCTTTTATCTTGGCTACCATGATTGATTTTTAAAGAACTGTGTTTTACAGAGTGGGAAGTAAGAAGTTTAGATACTTCTTTGTGTAATCCTAAATCATCTTCAATAATCAGTACATTATTTGCGTAAGTACCTTTGTCTAAAGAAAGTCCATTTAAGCGTTGTAGGGAGGTTATATATCTCCCTACTTCGCTATTTAGGATATTATCTACCCTCATTTGATGAGGAGTAGATTTTGGCTCTATGCTAGAGCTGTTTTTTTTTTATCGTCACACAAGTAAGATACGATGTCACCGATTGTATTTAAAATACCCATTTGAGAAGGCCCTACAACAGGAGCTTCAGGGAATTTTTCTTGAACGGCTCCAAGAATTTCAACTCGTCGAATTGAATCAACAGCTAAATCATCTTCAAGGTTCATGTCATCGTTTAACATGTCTTCAGGAAAACCTGTTTTATCAGCAATCACATTTAACAAAAATGAACCGATTTCAGATGCGATTGATGAGGCACCACTTGTTGCTGCTGGAGCAGATGTAGCTGGAGCGCTTTGGGCACCTTCTGATAAATATCCAACGATGTCACCAATAGTGTTTAGGATACCCATTTGAGAAGGTCCAACTACAGGAGCGTTAGGGAATTTTTCTTGAACAGCACCAAGAATTTCAACTCGTCTGATTGAATCAACAGCTAAGTCATCTTCTAGGTTCATGTCATCAGTTAACATATCTACAGGAAAACCAGTTTTATCAGCAATTACATCCATTAAGAAAGACGCAATTTCGTTTGAACCAGTACTAGCAGGAGCAGAACTTGTTGCAGCTGGAGCTGAATCTTCAGAACCTTCTGCTAAATAATTGATGATATCACCAATAGTATTTAAGATACCCATTTGAGATGGTCCTACTACAGGAGCATTAGGGAACTCCTCTTGTACAGATCCTAGAATCTCTACTCTTCTAATAGAATCTACCGCTAAATCATCTTCAAGGTTCATGTCGTTAGTTAACATATCTACTGGGAAACCAGTCTTATCAGCGATTACTTCTAAAAGAAATCCTTCAATTTTATTTTTACTTGCACCTGTTGATGCAACAACAGGAGCAGCTTTAGGCTCATGAGCTGGCTTTTCAAACATTGACGAAAGTAAAGAACCACTTTTTGGAGCAGCTTTAGCAGCAACAGGAGTTGGAGCAGCTACTGGAGCAGGTGCGGCAACTGGTGTTGGAGCTACAGCTACAGGTTGAGCAACAGGAGCTTGAACAGGTGCAGCTACTGGTGCTTGGATAGCTACCGGCTGTGCAACAGTTTGAGTAACTGTTTGAGGAGCGAACTGTGGAGCTGCTTGAGGTAAAGCCAAAGTTTGACCTGTTACCATTTGTTCGAAAACTCGGTTTGCTTCAGTTTGCATGAATAAAAATTGCTGATGAACTTCAACCATTTTTAATCTATATCTGTTAAATTCATCTAATTGTGTGCTTGGGATATTACCAGAATTTTGCATAGGTGTTCCAGTCAAAGGCTTAGGAGCCTGTCTTCTCATTGGTTGAGTTGCTGTAGTAGGAGTTTGACTCGCTGCAGCTGTACTCTTAACCGCTTGTTGGTTTACGTTTGAATTTGTATTTAATGAAGGGGATTGTACCTTTTGTACAGGCTTTTGTAAATCATTACCTGTGCTAGTACCAACATTTACATGTTTAATCACTTCTTTGATTATTTCTTTTGGTTTTGGAAGTGGATGCTTAGGCTTTTGATCCCTTGCATCTTTAGTTTTTTGAGTTCTGTAGTTGGCACCATTTAACTTGATAGTAACAGGACTCAATTTGTCTTTTAAAATCGCTGTATCTTGTTTTTCACCAAAGAAGGCTGCATTGAAATCGATTTTGCCTAAAGTAAATAATTGAGCAACAAGGTGTGAAAAGTTTTTCAAACCATTATGTTCAGGGTTATTTTTAGGATCACCAGAGTCAGTGCTAAATACTAAAGTTTCATTTTTGTCTAAAATAGACTTAATTAATCCAGACTGGATTTTACCAGGGCCTACTTCAACAAAAATGTTTGCTCCATCTTTATGCATTTGAGAGATCTCTTCAACATAAGATACAGGGTTTAATAATTGATTCGCTAAACAAGATTTAATTTCTGCTTCAGTGTTTGGGTAAACCTTGGCACTAGTATTTGAATAAACCGATAGTTTACTCAGGTTAAACTTCGTTTGATCAATCATCTTTTTAAACTTGTCTACAGCTGGCTTCATCAATTCAGTATGAAAAGCAGCCCCCACTGGGATACGTTTTACAGTTAGTTTTTCTTTGGTGAAAAACTCACAAACAGAATCAATCTCTGTAGTCTTACCAGAAATAACTCCTTGAGAAGGGCTATTGATATTTGCTAAAACTACAGATGTGTTCAATTTAGAATTAGCTGTACTAAGAGTAGATTGGATTTTATCCAATGGAGCTAAAACAGCGGCCATTGTTCCATCACTGTTTTCAGCACATTCTTGCATTAACTTGCCTCGTTCTTCACTTAATTTCATGTAAGATTCAAAATCAACAACACCAGCAGCATATAATGCACTGAGTTCACCAAATGAGTGTCCACCAAAAACATCAGCTTTTAGTCCAAGAGCAGTTAATGCGTCTAAAACAGCTAAGTTAGCGAAGGCAAGAGCAGGTTGTGCTCGATTTGTTTGAGTTAAGCTATCTCTTTGTTTTTGTCTTTCATCATTGCTAAAAACAGGAATTGGATAAGCAAACTTTGAGATGGAGTCCCATTTTTGTGAACTTCTAAACGCTTCTACTTTATCTAATGTTTTTTGACATTCAGGGAAAGTGAATACGAAATCTTTAACCATAGCTGGATGCTGAGCACCTTGACCTGCAAACAAAAATGCAACTTTAGAAGCTTCGTGGCTGTTTTGTGGCATAAAATATATTTTATTTGGTCTAACTAAGTTTTGAGTAGCTTGAGAAGTTAAATGTGTCTCTAGTTCGTTTAAATGATCTAATAAACTAGTAAAGTCTTTGGCTATAACCGCAGCTTTAACCTTTGCTTTTGAATTTAATGAGTGCTGATTAAAACGAGCCAACTGATTAATATTTTCAGCTTTTTTACTGTAATCTTGATATGCTTTGACCGTCTCTTTTAATTGATCGATAGACTCTTCACCAAAAACGAAAACTTCTTGTTGAGATCGATAAATACTTTGATAAGATTCAGTATCAAATTCAGATAAAACAGCATGAAAATTTGTTCCACCAAAACCAAAAGCACTAGAAGCTGCATATCTCTTATCTCTATTCTTTACCCAAGGTCTAGCCTCAGTATTTAAATAGAAAGATGTATCTTCGATTCCCATTTTTGGGTTTGGTTCAGAAATATTAATTGTAGGTGGCAATACTTTATGATGAAGAGAAAGAGCAGCTTTCATTAATCCAGCAACACCAGCTGATGCTTTACAGTGTCCGATTTGTGACTTAACAGAACCCATTGCACACCAGTTTTTATCAGAATCTGACTGATAGATAGACTGAAGTCCTTGAAACTCTTTAAAATCTCCAACACGAGTACCTGTACCATGAGCTTCTAACAACTGAATATGCTCCGGTGTTACTCCTGCCATTTCATAAGCTTGCTTAACCGCTTTAGCTTGTCCTTGTGGCACTGGCTGATAAATACTTTTGCCTTTACCATCACTAGATGAGCCCATGGCATCGATAACAGCGTAGATTTTATCGTTATCTCTAACCGCATCTTCATATCTTTTTAGAACGACTAAACCGATTCCTTCAGCGATTAATATTCCATCAGAGTCAGCAGAGAATGGTCGGGATTTTCCCTCTGCAGAAAATGCAGGGGTTTTAGAAAAACACATATACATGAAAATATTATTTTCCGTGTCAACTCCACCGGTAATTGCCATATCAGATGTACCAGTTAATAAACTATCGATAGACATTTTGATTGCACCAAGTGAACTAGCACATGCAGCATCAATAACACAGTTTGTACCACCTAAGTTTAAGTGAGATGCGATTCGACCAGAAACTACGTTACCTAACACTCCCGGGAAAGAGTTTTCTTGCCAGATTGGGTAAGACTCTCGGTATTGTTCTGTGATTGAATCTCTAGTTTGCTCATCAACACCGTGTTGATCTAAAATTTGATCAATCACTGGATAAGATAATCTCATATTAAGTGGAGTAGCTAATTCAGTAATACAAGTTGTTCCGACAATACAGCAAACCTTATCAAGGTCTAAGTCCGGATTGTTTAAGTAACCAGCATCTGCCATAGCTTCTCTTGCTACTTTCATACCAAGCAGTTGAGCTGTATCAATAACGTCAACGTCTTTTGGACCGATTCCGTATTTCATTGGATCAAAGTCAACAAATGGTAAAAAACCACCACGCTTACAATAAGTTTTATCGGGGATCTTTTGATCTTCGTCAAAATAATCTTTTATTTTCCAGTGAGTGTCTTCTGGGATATCAGTTATACAGTCTTTTGCTTGTACAATGTTTTTCCAGTACTCTTCTAGGTTTGTAGCTCCAGGATAATGACATCCCATACCAACTATAGCGATTCTTCGATCCAAGTTTTGGATAAATTTATTTGTATCTTTACTCATATTAATTAACTTTCATGTTAGCGTCAGGGCCAAAACTTAGATCTTGTTCAGAGATGTTTACGCCAGCTACTTTTAATTGATTCATTCTAGATAGTACTGCAGCACCCTTTAAAAGGTTGTGAGCAATTACTACGGCTTTTCTATTTTTAGGATCAGCAAGACTTGAGTCTTTGGTCCATTCATTGAAGGCACCCATTGCTGGTCCAGCCCATATTTGATAATCCATCTTTCGTGATTCATCACCAGAGATGGCCCATAAGCTTGATTTACCAAGATACCATCTAAATACTAAAGCCATTTTATGTTTAGGATTTTTAGCAGCCTTTACAAGCTGAGAGGGGTCTCTGTCTTGAAAAAACTTAGCTGTATCTTCCCAGATTTCTTCTAGAGTCTTGTGAAAAATTTGTTTTTCGATTTGTAACTTATCTTTTTGAGGAATTGTTTCAATAGAATCACAAGATTGATAAATCTGATACAGTTTATTTGCTCTCATTGGAAACATACAACCTTTTTTCAAGACTTGTAGTTTTACTCCCATTTCAAACATATCAGCTGCTGCTGCCATGGCAACGTCATGTGGCTCCATTTTTGAAAGAAGCTCTCTTACATAATCAGATGTGCCAGATTCTATAGCTGCTTGATTAACGCTTCCTGTAACAACATAAGATGCGCCCATAGCAAAAGCAGCTAATACAGATTGAGGAGTAGAAATACCACCGGCAGCGCCGACTCGAATCTCTTCGTCAAATTTATACTCTTCCATCGCTTGATTTTTCAGGTTTACAAAAGTAGGTAGTAAAGATACTAATGGTCGGTTATCTGTATGGCCACCTGAGTCAGCTTCTGCTGTGATATCTTGCGCCATAGGAATAAATTGAGATAATTCAGCCTCTTGTGCTGTGATTTTACCTTCTTTAAGCAATTGGTCTACAATCTTTTTAGGGGCAGGTGCCATAAACTTACGAGCAGTTTCTGAACGAGATAATTTAGCAAAAATACTGTTTTTTGCAACAACTTTACCGTTTGCATCTCGCTTTAAACCATTCAATCGATAGTGAACTATATAGGAGTTTAGTCCCAAGTAAGCTGCGGCTGATACTTTAGTTATACCATGTTCGATATACATCTCAACAGTTTTTTCTTCTATAGAAGGTTCGTGAGGGTTATGAAGTAAATTGAATCCAAAACTAGTAGATCCAAGTTCTTTTTTAATTTTCAATAGTTCTTCGTGAACACGTCTAGGGTGTAATCCACCGGCTCCAAAAAAACAAAGCATCCCAGCTTTTCCCATAGCTATTGTTAAATCCGATGAGGCAATTCCATTAGCCATTGCACCAGCTACGTATGGGTACTTAAGATTGTGTGCCTTCATAAAGGCTTTGCTTCCCAAATTTTGGTATTCAACTGGAGAAACAATCGTCTCTAAACTTTTGTTAGAGTTAGTTGATTGTTCAGCTTCTGTCGAAACAACTATTGAATCATCCTCAGAGTTTTTGAAGACAAATAGTGTTTGTGACAAATCACTGATCGCTTTACCTAAATCCTTAACACTATTAATTATACTAGTGCTAGTTGGTCCTAGGTTAACTAAATTAGTTATACTCATAAATTTCCTAACATTAGATTAGATTTATCAATGCTCTAACCTGAAAGTTTGAATGTTTAAAATATTGCGTGTAAGAGGGCAATATATAAAATTAACCATAAAATTTTTTCGCCATGATAACGAAAACAAGCAGACATAACAATATAATGTGAAAAATAGTACCAAAAATGTAATTAATTGATAGCTAAGTGGTAAAAACTTGTCTTAAATCCAGCCAAAAATTGGTGTTTACGTTTATATTTGAGTGTAAATACAGGCCTTTTGGTGTATTGTTTAAAAGGAATATTCTATTCTAAATATATGTTCAATAAAGTTGTATGACTTTGTAACAGAAATTGATTGTAGGTTAACAAAAATTGGATTTTAATATGAGATACTTTCAATACTTATTGTATATAACTAGTATATGTTCAAACCACATATGGGGTCTTCAAATAAGAGTTGATGTAAGTCCTAAGTGGACCTATATCAAAGAAGTAAATAGCAATAAGGTTTTAAATTGTAAAGATAAGGGATTTGTTTTACTGAATGCTCCTAAAAGTTCGAGTAAGACTTATATTTTTTACAAGAAAAAATATAAATCTCAAAAAGTAAATATTTCTTTTTCCAACGAAATGAATGTGAGTATTGCTCTTAAAAAAGAATCTGATTTTATAGACGATAAAAATCTAAGTGAAACGCAAGAAAAGGCAATAAGTGGAAATGCAAAATCTCAATATGACTTAGGACTGAGGTATTTAAAAGGTAATGGAGTAAATATAAACTACAGCCAAGCTTATAAGTGGATAAAAAAGTCTGCAATTGCCGGCTATACTGAGGCTCAAAACTACTTAGTAGTTATGTTTACAAATGGTATAGGTACAACAAAAGATATGGACCAGGCTTATAAATGGGGAAAGAAATCAGCTAGATCTGGTGATATGCAAGGACAATATAGTTTAGGTTTCATGTATTTTAATGCTCAAGGTGTGATTAAAGATGACACAAAATCAGAGTACTGGTATGTAAAGTCGGCTTTACAGGGAAACTTGAAAGCAATGTATAATTTAGGATATTTGTATACTGTCGGTGATAAGTCAATGAAGGATTTAAGTAAAGCAGCCTATTGGTATAGGCAAGCGGCTGAAAAGGGAGAGGTTTTATCCCAGTATAAACTAGGACTTATTTATGCGAAAGGATTAGGTGTGAAGCAGGACTTAATTCAATCAGCAGTTTGGTATAAAAAGGCTGCGGAACAAGGTCATGGATCTGCTCAGTGTATTCTTGGATTTATGTATGCAACTGGTAACGTTTTTAAAAGAGACTATAAATTGGCAAAGTATTGGATAAATAAATCTGTTATTAATAAAAATGCAAATGCCAAAAAACTTTGGCAAAAATATGAACTCTGGAAGTATTAACCGATTGCTCTAATCATTTTTACTAACACATTCTGGATTTAAGGTCTACAGGTTAGTATTACAAGCGATCAGGTCAAAATAGCTTCATGGATATAGAAGTTTAAAATTCATAGACTATTATGAGTGAGTTTGAGTCGTGGTTTTGAACTAAAAAAGAATCTTCGTTTTTGTGCGTATTACCTTGTAATACTTATTGTTATTTTGTGAAAAAAGTGTTTTATTCATGTGCTTAAACTAATAATCCCAAATTGTACTTAAAAGATTTAATTAAATATTTTTTGGATAGATTATTGCTTTATATTGATAAAATAAAGGCTTTAATACAGATAGATTCGACAAATCGTCGTGGAATATTTATGAAATATAACAATGTATATATTCAAGGGTATGGATATGAGTTACCACCTCATGCCATAACTACAAATACCTTAGAAAACCAGCTTTCTCCCGCTTACAAAAAAATGGGAATGGTCGTTGGTCAGCTTGAAAAGTTGACAGGACTTCGTGAGCGTCGTTTTTGGGATGTTTCTACAATCCCTAGTGACGTATCAGTTCTCGCTGTTGAAAAGGCTTTAAAACATTCTGGTATAAAAAAAGATCAAATAGGTGCATTAGTAAATTGTTCTGTGTGTAGAGACCAGTTAGAGCCTTCAACTGCTACAGTTATCGCAAAAAAAGCAAACTTGGCAAAGTCTGCCACATTGTTTGATGTTTCTAATGCGTGTTTAGGATTTGCAACGGGTTTATCTGTAGTAGCAAATATGATTGAATTAGGTCAAATTGAGGCGGGTATAGTAGTTTCCTCAGAGTTAGCTTCAGAAATAGTAGAAAATACAGTACGACGAATCCTCGAAGATCCAACTGAGGCAATGTTTTTAGGCTCTATTCCATCCTTAACTCTTGGATCAGCTGCTGTTGCTTATGTTTTAACTAAAAAAGATTTAAACACAACAGGTCTAAAATTTGATGGTGGGACAACCCTTAATGATGCAGATCAAACAGATTTATGCGTATGGGGACCAGATACTGGGTTTCCATCAAAAATTGATCACTCCATGTTTACAGATGGTAAAACCTTATTAGAAACAGGTACTAGATTGGCTCATCAAACATGGGACGCTTTTTCAAAAGAACAAAATGTAAAACAAGATGATATTGATGTTAGTTTTTGTCATCAAGTTGGGCCAATACATTCGGCTTTAGTTTTTGATGCTTTGAAATTTGATATGACCAAAGATTTCGCGACCTATGAGTATCTTGGTAACACAGGCTCAGCAGCTATTCCAATTACAGCAATTATGGGCACTGAACAGGGGAAATTTGTTCCTGGTAAGCGTGCAATTATGATGGGAATTGGTAGTGGTTTAGTTTGCAGCATGTACAGTTTAACTTGGGAGAATTAGCATAATGATCAGCAAAGATGAGCTAGGATTCGACATTGAAGACTATAGAGATATATATCCATTTGAGTCAAAATATATGGATATCGATGGATTGAAATATCATTACTTTGATGAGGGAGAAGGGGATCCTATATTAATGGTTCACGGAAACCCTACTTGGTCGTTTTATTATCGTAATCTGGCGAGCGCCTTTAAAGATAGCAATAGAGTAATCGCTGTAGATCATATCGGTTGTGGTTTGTCATCTAAACCTCAAAAGTATGATTATACCTTAGAAAACCACATATCAAACCTTGTAAAACTAATTGTAAAACTAGATCTTAAAAATATTACTTTAGTTGTGCACGACTGGGGTGGAGCAATCGGAATTGGTGCAGCGTTGAGGCACCTAGATTGTTTTAAACAATTTGTTATCTTAAATACTTACGCCTATAAAGTACCTAAAACAAAAATGGGTGCTTTTCCCTTTGGTATTGCTTTTGGTAGAGTTCCTGTTTTAGGTAAAATTGCTATTCGGGCTTTAAATGGTTTTGCTCGTGGGGCTGCAAAAATGTGTGCTCTTACTGGTGATATGTCAGAGCGTGAAAAAACTGGCATGATGGCGCCTTATAATAGTTATAAAAATCGTATTGCTACTTTTCAATTTGTGAAGGATATTCCTACAGATCCATCTCATGTGAGTTATAAAACTTTGGCTGCTATTGAAGAGGGCTTACCTCGATTAAAAGATATGCCAAAGCAAGTAATTTGGGGTAAAAAGGATTTTTGTTTTGATGATACTTTTTTATCTGAATGGAAGAGATTCTTTCCAGATATTCCTGTGTATGAAATTCCTGAAGCTGGTCATTACGTTCTTGAAGACTCTCGACAAAAGGTAATTGAAAAAGTGCGGAGCTTTTTATGCACGAGCCAGCCAAGCTAAACAGTAACAATATTGCAGAGTATCTGCCCATTTCTGCGGCAAAGTCTCCTTTTAAAAAAGCGATCATTGAGCCAGTTGGTATAGATGATAATGGTCTAGTAAAATATGTACATTATACTTTTAAACAACTAGAAGAACGTTGTTCAAAGATTGCCCACGGACTTCACAATTACGGTATTCAAAAAGGTCATAAAGTTCTATTGATGGTAACTCCGTCTTTGGATTTTTTGGCATTAACATACGCTTTGTATAGGGTAGGTGCTATTCCTGTTTTGATCGACCCAGGGATGGGAAAGTCCAACCTTTTAGATTGTATTGAGGGAGTTCAACCTGATGCAATGGTAGCTATTCCTAAGGCACATCTTGTAAAACTACTTTTTCCATCGAAATTCAAGTCTGTTAAACATAGTGTTATAGTTGGAAAGAAATATATTTTTTCAGGAAAAACTTTAAACGAACTTTGCGATCATAGTAATAATGAGCCTTTTGAGGTAGTTAAAGTTGATCCGCTTGATATGGCAACTATGGTTTTCACTACGGGTAGTACAGGTACTCCAAAAGGCGTTGTTTATTTTCATAAGCAAATGCAAGGACAAGTAAATGCAATTGCAGAAGAGTTTTCTATCGGACCTGAAGATATTGATTTCCCTGTGTTTCCATTATTTGCATTGTTTTCAACTGCTTGGGGTATCACTGCTGTTATCCCAGAAATGGATCCTACAAAACCATCCAAAGCAGATCCTCTCAAAATTATAGCTGGTATTGAGGATCATGGCGTAACTATGAGTATTGGCTCACCAGCATTGTGGGAAGTTATTGGTACATATGCAGAAAAGAAAAATATAAAATTAAATAGCTTGAAACAAATTTTAATGGTTGGTGCACCCGTTAGACCCGAAGTCTTACGGTCTTTACAATCTATGTTAGATTTAGAGTCAGGTCATGATGCATTTACCCCTTATGGAGCTACTGAATCTTTGCCTGTGGCTAATATTTCTGCCACTGAAATCCTGAATCAGACTTTTCAAAAAACTCATGAAGGCCATGGCACATGTATTGGACGTGCTTTCCCCGGAATGGAAATTCAAATTATTGAGATTTCAGATGATTGTATTTCAAATATTGCAGACTCTAGCTTATTGAAAGCCAATGAAATTGGTGAAATCATCGTAAAGGGTACCGTTGTCACGAAAGAATATTTCAATAATGATAAGGCCACGTCATTGGCAAAAATCGCTGATGGTGAGTCAATTTGGCATCGAATGGGCGATGTGGGTTACAAAGATGATCAAGGTCGTTTGTGGTTTTGTGGACGTAAGGCACATAGAGTAGATACAGAGACTCAAAGACTATTTTCAGTATGCACTGAAGCTATTTTCAATCAACACAGCGATATATATCGCTCAGCATTAGTAGGTGTAGAGAGGAAGGGATCTGTACATTCAGTAATGATTGTTCAACCCATTGAAGGCAAGTTTCCACAGTCAGAGCAATCGAAAGATTTGCTTCGAAACGAGCTATTTAGTTTAGCTACTCAATATGATCACACTAAAAATATTTCAAACATCTTGTTTCACGAGGATTTCCCTGTTGATATACGACACAATGCCAAGATTTTTAGAGAAAAATTATCTGTATGGGCTGCCGATCAGCTGCAAGGACAATTATGAAAGCTCTTGTAACGGGTGGTGGAGGATTTTTAGGCTCACACATCGTAAAACTTTTATTAAAAGAGGGGCATGAAGTTCATGTGATCGCGAGAGGGAGCTACCCTAAATTAGAGGCTATGGGAGTTCATTGCCATAAAGCAGATTTAGCTAATAAGGCAAGTTTGATTCAACCATTGAAAAATATTGAAAGTGTGTTTCATGTAGCAGCATTAGCCGGTATATGGGGAGACTGGGAAGATTATTATAATAGTAACGTCCTAGGTACAAAAAACCTATTAGAAGTATCTAAGCAACAGGGTATTCAAAAATTTGTATATACATCCTCACCAAGTGTTGTTTTTGACGGCAGTAACATGGAAAACGTAACAGAAGAAGTTTCTTATCCATCTGAATACAAAACTCATTACCCCAAAAGCAAAGCAATGGCTGAAAAGATGGTAATTTCTGCAAATTCAGATGAATTTCTAACTTGCTCACTAAGACCTCATCTAATATGGGGACCTGGAGATAATCATTTAATCCCAAGATTTTTAAAAAGAGCAAAAGCTGGAGCTTTAAAAATTGTGGGTGATGGTAGTAATTTAGTTGATACGTCTTATGTGTACGATTGTGCACGAGCTCATATTCTAGCTGAAAAAAGTTTAAACAAGGGATCTATCTCTTGTGGACAAAGCTACTTTATATCTCAAGGTGAGCCGGTAAGTCTTTTTGATTGGATTAATAGTTTTGTTGAAGCATCTGGGCAACAAAAGGTGCGTTCAAAAGTACCAGCTAAGCTAGCTTATCAGCTAGGAGCTGTTATGGAGTTTTTTTATAGTTTGTTGCGGATTAAATCAGAGCCTAGAATGACAAAGTTTTTAGCATCTGAGCTATCCACATCTCACTATTTTGATATATCTAAAGCAAAAAATCACTTTGGATATGTGCCTAAGTACTCTATGGAAAAAGCTTTTGATGAGCTAAAATCAAGCAGTTACTTCAAAGAGCTTTGTCAATCTTTAGGTTTGCTTAAAGATTGATAGTAGTTACTTCTGCTGCTAAGCATTGGTTTATCTTGAGATTTTTTATATTTGAATAATTCACAACCTGGGCAATCTGCTTCACAGCACTTTCCATTTGGTTGAGCAATTTCAAATTCTTTTCCGTCATACTTTACTTTCATAATTATCCTTTAGTTTATTATAACTTGTAAGAGGACCAATTTATAGCTGTAAACTATAAGAATTTTAATAGCACAAAAATGAGTTTTAAAAACTGAAGTAAGGTATGAATCAAATAGTATTTAATTCTACCTATTGAAGTAATAAAAAAGAATCAAAGAAATCTAGTAATAGTTCTTGAACTAAAAGCTCTAGACTAATAAAATGAGTACCTAATTTAATAATTTAAGAAATGGCCCACTATGTCTAATCGATTTGCTCCGCTTGGTTTTTTTGTATTTCATAAATTTAGAGTATTATTGTACTTCTTCATTGTAACCTTCTTTAGCTATTTTATGGCTACAGGCTTTTATTATCAGGCTACATTGGTAGGAATAGAAGTATCACAAGAGATGGATCAAAGTTCATCCGATAGTGATGAAGATCTTCAAGTGGACCAAGAAGAGGTAGTAGATGACGATGAATCCTTAGGTGAAATTCAATATCTCTCACGATATGGTCAAGCAATTTCCGATAAACCTTGGGTTCCTTTAATAGAACTTTCCTTATACCTACTAATCTTCTTAATTTTATTCATATATGTGATGCCGATTTCAAAAGTGTTAGCAGAAGGATACGAAACTGTAGACAAAGATCTTAGAGAAAAATCTAAAAATCATATAGTTAACCTGAGTTGGAAAACTTTTTCTCTTTGTTGGGTGCTCGCTGTACTATTTTTTATCAATCAATACGTCTTTGAAAAACTGCATTTTAACTTAATCAGTTTGGGTGAAACACTATTAATGGCTGCAACATGGTTTTCTTTTGGTTTGTCTACTTCTAGTTTGATTATTGCTATATACGATGTTCATATTATTGATTTTTTTGTATATTTATTTCCAGCCAATGAAATGAAACACGCTAGGACAGACGCGAGCTCTGTTAATTTAACAACTCGTGTTATTTCACTTATATTGGCGATTTGTGTACTACCTCTTATCTTGTTATTGTTTCAATCATCAACAACAGTTTTGATGTCTGACTTTTGGACACAGATATTAGCGGGGACGGGTAGAGAGTATCTGTTTGATTACTACGAAGATCTAACTCCAATTTTATACGGTATGTGTTTAATCTTGTTTTCATTACTCTCAGCTTTAATATTGGGTAGAAGTCTGATTCGATCACTTTTTGAGCCATTAACATCGATGGTTCGTCGAATGGAAAAGGTAAAAAAGGGAGACTTTGATGCCCATGCAAATGTTTACAATAATAATGAGTTTGGAAAGCTCTCGGCCAACTTTAATAAAATGGTGGATGGTTTAAAAGAAAGCCATAAGATGATGGAAAACGTAGATAAGTTCTTGAGTGCTGAAGTGCGAGAGAGTGTCTTGGTTGAAGATGTAAACCTAGGGGGAGAAGAGGTAGAAGCTACTGTATTGTTTTGCGATATTAGAAGTTTTACTACTATATCCGAAGAAATGCCTCCAACCGAGTTAGTAGCATTTTTGAACGAGTTTTTCTCCTATTTAGTTAAACCGATTACTGATAATAAGGGTGTTGTAAATAAATATATTGGTGATTGTATTATGGCCTTGTTTGGTGTGCCAAATAGGACATCAGATCATTCGGACAATGCTTTAAAGGCAATCGTTGGAATGAGAAAGGCATTAGCAGTTTTAAATCATCGACGTACCCAAAAAGGTTTGCCTACAATTAGTATCGGTGTTGGTATACATTCTGGTACTCTAGTTGCTGGTAATATTGGAGATAAAACTAGGATGGAATACACCGTAATAGGTGATACAGTGAATGTGGCAGCAAGGATTGAATCGGAGACGAAGGCTCAAAAGACAGATCTATTGATTTCAGAAGATGTTAAAAATAGTTTATCTGAAAGCTACAGAGAAATAGAATTTGTTTCTGTTCCTGGGATACATGTAAAGGGACGAGCAAAACCTGTTAATTTATATAAGATTTTAGATAAAGACTTGAGTGCTATTTCTGAAGAGGTAAAAGTTAAGGATGAAAATGAAGTCCCTAGCTACGAAGACTTTATGGATGAACAAGGATAAAAGACTGTTTTTTGATTTTTGCAGTTGACTCTAGAAACTAAGATAATGAGAGTTTCAATCAACAGAATATTAATCTTTATATCCTCAGTAGGACAAAAGTTAAGCCACAGTACATTATTTGTACTGCTTGGAAATTAGCTCCGTTACAAGGCCAATTTATAAGAACGATGTTTAAGCTATGACTTCTTAATATTTCTCAATTGATTTATTAAGGGGTATGAAAAAGAAATGGATTTTCTTTTTATTGAGTTTTAAACATGGAGAGTCTTGTGAACGTTAGTCTATTTATAATTCTTATGATTACTATGCCGTTGTGGATGGCAGTTGGCGTGATTGCGTACTTTTTAAGAAAAGAACAAGGATCTATTTTTTATCCTGCTTACGACTATTCAACTAAATTATTAGAACCGATCACAAATATGGATGATGGCTTGATTCTTAGTTCTTACGAAAACCTTTAAACTCTTTTAAAAAGTTCTTGGAAAATATAAGCTTAGTATTTCCAAAGGAAAAGTTATCTTGAAGATCTTTATTAGGTATAACCCCAGCAACTAAACTTAGTTTAGTTCCATCATATTGCAACTGCAAAATCTGGTTTTCTGGATAAAATATAAAGAATTCATCTTTATCATCAATAAACTTAAACTGAACTTGCACTTGGTTAGTGCTAGAAATTTGTATTTGTGTTGCGTTGACCTTCGTCCACTTAGACCTATGATTTGATCGATACTCTAATTTTTTTGGTAAAGTAGGAACGTTAATAAAAATAGTTTTGGAACTAGACTCTGGAATTAGATTTTTACAAATATCAAATTGTTCTCCTAAGCCGAAGTAAAAAAAGAAACTCTGTAGTTTAGAATAAATATTTAGAGACTTTTTAGAAAGGACAAATGCGTGAAGACAAATGTAAAATGCTTCTTTCATTTTATTCTGACTAACTAAAAGATCACTAAGGTCAAGAAAAAATTGAAGGTCCAATTTAATATTATTTTGGCTTATAAGCGACTCAAGCTGTAAGTCTAGATTGTCTTCATCTTTTTTGAGGTTAAAATACTCCATAAACAAGAGCTTATCTTGTGAAGGTAACTTTACTACTTTTTCTAAAAACTCAATTTGCTCTATTTTACTACAAGCTGTTTGTAGAAGAATAAAATATTCAAAGTTTCCCTTTGGACTTTTAGGGTCAAGAAACAATAGTAATTTTAATGTTTCGGCTAGAAAGGGGATAGGGATGTTTGGGTTGAGTTTTAGGCTTGTGTAAAAAGGGGATAGAATTTGAGCTATTAAAGGTTTTGATTCTTTATCTACTTTGTATTGTTCCCACTCCAAAAAATACTTCAAGTTATGATATAGATGATCATTTTGATCGATTCCGAGTTGATTAATGTCTCCTAAAAAGCGAGTCCAAAGAGGAGTGTCGTTTTGTACATAATAGGGCTCTGAATAGATTGAAATTTTTGGTAGTTTACGTGTAAATTGGCAGTATTTTTTAAGGATAGCACTGGACTTCATTTCTTGATCCGTGTTCATAAAAAAGTCGTACACTTCAGGGACCGCAAAAATCCAAAAATATTTCCATTTGTTTGCAATAAGCTTTTCAATAACATAAGAAGATTCAAGACTAGAAACTTTATCATTTTGAATATAATCTAAAAGAGATTGAATGTTTTGTTCATTTAAAGAATCAAAAAGGGCTTTACTTACTTGTAATTTTTCTTTTGAGGGCCTGGGATGTAGCGCAAAAGCAAATGTCACAAAATCTCCTAATGAGTTGTGGATTGAGGTGGATTTATTTTGTTTAACCATGGAAATACCAGTGAATCGTAAGTATATAAGAAAATGACCATTAATGATATAATCTAAGTAAAAATATGGGATAAAACTCGTTTATTCTCGTATTGAATGTATACTGATGAGTTTCTCATTATTTTAATAGTCTCAAGAGGTCTTCGTGTATCGTTTTCAAGTTATTTTAGTTTTGTTTACCCTTTTTATTTCAAACTCCTGCTCATTCGAAACAGGTGACTTAGAAAACATAATGATGAACCTAAGACAAGACAAAAAATTAACTGCAAAACAGTCCATTACCCTGCAATCATTGTATAAAATTTATGCAAAAAATCCCAAAAACTTGTCAGTGCTCGAAGATAATATTGTCTTTTTATCGATGCAGAAAATTAACAAAGAGTCAAAGAAGGTTGCCTCAAGCTTCAAACCAGAATGGCAACTATATAGTAGATTAGACCGTAATGGTTACTCTTTAGCTATTGAAGAGTTTTCTAAAAATGGAGATATACACGAGCTATCGTCACTACAAAAGAATGATGAGCTTCCTTATGTGAAATGGTCAAACGATAAGCTAGATTTAGTCTATGTCAAAGGAGTCGATCCGGTAAGGAGTATAATGAGTTATAGCGTCGCTAGCTCTAGATCATTTGCGGTTGTAGATTCGAGCAATGATGATTATAGCCCTATTTATGGTCCAAACAGCCAAACCGTTTTGTTTCTATCGGATCGTGATAAAACCCACTCTAGAGATAAGAGAGTTGGTGTTTATGTGGTTTTTTTGGATGAGGTTGAGCATGTCTATAAACTGACGAAACTAAGCTTGATACAGCCCAACTATAATTTTAAACAACCTCGTTTTTATATTACAGATGAGCATATAATTTATTACGATGAAAATGGAAAACAGTTTATTCCATTATCAAAACTAGGCAATATAAAAAAAATGGGACCTAGTAAAAATAAATTAAAAAACTCAGTATTAAAAAAAGTCGTTACAAAACAATTAAATAAGAATAAAACACAAGAATCTGATGAGATTCAATCAACAAAGTGGCAAGAGCATGAGATAAAAATACAGAGTAAGGGTAATAAACTATTTTTAAAAATTCAGTTTCCTTATGAGTTTAAATATAACATACTTAGTGAAATGACCATAGATGCTTTTGAGAACGTGTGGGGCTCGATTTTTGTTACTAACAAGAAATACATGTTTTTTGTGACTAATAACAAAGGCCGTTCTCAAATAAATTATATAAAACGGGGATCAAAAAAGATAAATATATTATCTGATAAAAGAGAAAACTGCCATTCGATGTTTTTAGATTCTAGTGAAAATACTTTGTATTATATTTTAGAAAGATCTAACAGACACTTCGTGGTAGAGTATTCGTTGACATCGTTGAAAGTGGTTTCCCGTAAAGCCATTCAAAGTGTTTTAAAGCTACCGGGATTATCACCGTTGTTCAAAGAAAATGGTCAGATTATGTATTTTAATGCTGCTGGGGTATCACATTTACTCCATGGTGAAAAAGTTATAATCAAAAATAATGTAAAAATGCCCCCCGAAGTATATAAGCGTAGTAAGAAAAAACATCTTTTTAGCCTTGAATCAGACACTCCCGTCGTCAAAGCTGAAAAAGATAAAAAGTATGAAGTAAAATTGAATATTGATGATGAACTGAAGCACTTAGTGCAAAAGATACGTAAAATTACTACCATTCAGGATTTAAATCAGTTAAAATATCGCTATTCTGTAGTTCATAGTAGGGTGAGTACTCTATCTAAAGATCAAAAGTTTGTACAAAATTCGAGTAAAAAAATAAAATTGATTCGTTGGATTGAATTGTTAAACGGAATCAAGGTTTTATTAAATCAAGCATCAATTCTTATGGAAGAAGAATAGGAGTAAAAGTGAAAACTAAATCAATATTGTTGGCATTATCATTGTCTTTGGCTAATCCAATCAATGCAGTGGAGTTATCTTTTTATAATTATGAAAAGTATGACACCTTAACTTCGAAACTTTTTAAGACATATAATATCGACTCTGATACTAGTTCTATTTTACAAAGAAATACAGCTTATTACTTTAAAAACTACCTTAAAATTGACTCTGTAAACTCGGCAATTTCTGCAGATAAAGATCAATTTTTAGAAACAATCTATCAAAGAAATTTTTGGGCAGATAAATTAGAGAGAGATATTAGCATCCCATATTCAGATAAAGAAGTATTTAGCTATTTTCAATCAGTACAAATGGAGTTGGATCATTTTGTTAAATACTTGAAAGTAGTCAATGTACAAAACTCAGACTTTAGTATTTATTTATATGGTTCAATGGCCAAAGGAAGGTTCGGGGCAAACTCCTCCGTTGATCTTAGAATAGAGTCCAATGATTTAGGTTTATTGAAAGCTATTGAAGAGGGTGTTTACTCAAAAACAAATAGAAACTTTAGAGGAAATATAGAGGCATCAACATCTTTATTATCTTCACGAGATATATTAGACCCATTAGTTAAAGTGAGTATCGGCGACTTGTCAAATTTGTTGGAAGTCTATGCCAAGATATTAAAAGGTATGGGATTTTTATTAACATCTAAAGATGATTCACTTAGTGTAGATACATCTGGTAACAGACAACGAATTCACATGGAGTTTAATCCAGTAGAAGATCGTGTGTTTTATTTGGATAAAAAAGCATCAAAGGTACAAAAAAATATCATTGATAATTTTAATATGCTGATTGGAAAAGATGAATCACAAGATATTTTAAGTAAAAATGCATTTATTGCTAGAGTATCAACTTTAATTGAAGACTACTCTGAGGTTCAAAGTGATCTTGAGACAGTCTCAGAAAATAGACAAGATGAACGATATAAGGTAATTGAATCAGTAATTGCTAAAGCGAGTTTTGATCGTTTAAAAAGAGGCTTAGCCAAAAAACTATTAAATCATGTCAAAAGTAAAATTTCGAGTTTAAAAAAACTGAAAAGTAATTTGTAAAAGATTGATTACAACAAGACATCCGCTAAGGGTGTCTTTTTTTTTGCTTTAGTACTTTATAGAATCCAAAAAAAAAGACCACAAAAAATGTGGTCTTTTTATCTGAAATACATAAGGTGATAAAACCTTAGATATCTTGTAAGAAAAAATTACTTCTTTTTTCTTCTTTGATGTCTAGTCTTCTTAAGAAGTTTTCTATGCTTATGCTTTCTAATTTTTTTTGCACGTTTCTTTTTAACGTTTCCCATTGTTCCATCCTCTAACGAAGTGAATACCATATCAAAAGATGACCGATGGTCTTCTTTAAGTCGCTTAATATAAAAAATACTTCTACTATTGTCAAGGCCATAATAACAAAACATGAAAAAAGGACGCTTTATTTTAATATATTTGCATAATATTACAATAAATTGGTATTCATAACAAAAAAAGTAACAACCAGAATAAGTAAATCTAATGAATATACAAAATAGTTTCAAAAAAGAATGTTTTTGTATCAATTAATTGGTGATTTTGGAAACATATAGGTGAGTAACAGCGTATTAAAGTTGTTAAACTAAACTTATATTTTAAACTTTTGTTATGTTTTTGCCTTGCTTAAATTCATATAAATGTTATAGGACCTTTATGAAATCTATCGCAACTTTTCTATTAGTCGGATTATTTACTCTATCTACGTATGCAGCTTCGTTAAACATGGGGGCTCATTATCTTAAAGATGTTGATAAAACAGAGTTTAATGTTTATGTAACACAGGCGGCTTCAGTAGACCTGTTAGTATATGATTCTAAAAACAGCAAAGCTTTTGAGATTTATAAATTATCAAAAATAAATAACACAGGTTTCTATGATTTAGATTTAGAAGTGTCTAAAAATACGTGGTCAGTTCAAGTTAATGGGAGCCTTGTTGGTAAGTTTTACAAATATCGTACGAATGGTAATAATTCTATCAGTCATGAGATAGATGCATCAGGTAACATTGTCATTGATCAAGATGATGCTAATATATTTATGTTTCATAAAACCATGGGGTACATGATTGACACAACAAGTCATGGATATATGCCTAAATATGCAATTAAAGTTAAAAAAGAAAAAATTGCAAATAGTATACAGTTTTCTTTAGTTGATAAAGCGGCAAGCTTTCAAGACTATGCTTATGAGATAGTTCCAGTAGGTACCTATCCAACAAGATTAAATGGCTATTTAAGTTCAGACCCTTATTGTTATGATTTAGATGATGAGACAAATCGATGTCAAGTCGTTGATTTTGGAGATGAGTTTCATTTTGCAGACAATGAAAAGCGAATTGGATTTCAAAAGGGCCATGCAATTCATGAGGTTCATGTTAAATCATTGACCAAGCGATTAAAAGGGCTTCCTAGTGATATACAAGGTACTTACAAAGCTATTTCTCATCCACTAACATTAAAGACTTTAAGGGATATGGGTGTAAGCACAATTGAGTTTTTACCTATTCATCACTTTGATTATACAGCAGCTCCTCCTGGACATATCAATTATTGGGGATATATGACTAAATCATTCTTTGCTATTCATCCGAAATATGCAAGTGATGAAAGTAAAGGGCGTCAAGAGTTTAAAGAGGCTGTAGCAGCTCTTCATAGAGTAGGTATATCTGTAGTTTTAGATGTAGTTTATAATCACACATCTGAAGGGGATCACAGAGGACCAAATTTAAGTTTTAAAAACCTTGCTAGAGAGCAGTACTTTAGGATGCACGATCAAAATAAAGGATACTATTTAAATACTACCGGGGTAGGTAATACCTTTGCTAGTGAAAATGCCGCCTCTAGAAAACTAATTTTAGATTCATTAAAGTTTTTTGTAGATACATATCAAATTGATGGATTTCGATTTGACTTAGGTGCAGCTATTGATAAAAGAACATTTGAAATTATCCGTGAGCAATTACCAAAGGATACACTTTTAACAGCAGAACCTTGGGTTGCTGAGGGTCATCCTCAATGGCAGCGTGGAGAGTTAAACCATATCCAAGTTGGTGCTTGGAATGATAAATATCGACAAGCATTAAAAGGTGGAAATGGACGATCAGGGTTTATAAACGGTGAATCCAATGAGTTTGAAGTTAAAGTTTTAGTTCGAGGAGAGCATAGACACTTCGGTGGATCAGGACATCATATTGACTCTTCTCATGGATATACCAATCCATATTCAACAATAAGTGAGATAGAAGTTCATGATGGTAACACTTTAGCGGACTGGATTGATAAATATAAGGTAAGTAACGAGACAAAATCTCTTAGAATGAGAATGGCGCATACTATACTTTTAACTTCAATAAATACACCAATTTTACAACTAGGTCAGGAGTTTGCAAGATCGAAGGATGGAGATCATAACTCTTATGATAAAGACTCTGATGTAAATTACTTACAATGGGATACTCGTCAAGCCAACAAAAAGCTTTTGGACTTTACTGTTGAACTAAAAAAATTAAGACTTCGGTATGATGCCTTTCATTTTGACCACAGAATCCAAGATGATCGAATTATCTTTTTAGATGACAAACAAAACTCTAATAGTGCTTTTGGTTATCGATTAAGAGGGAGTTCAAGTGACTTTGTAATTTTGCTTAATAGTGATCAGGCTACTGGAGTAGATTTTACTTTACCTCAAGGTACATGGAAAGTTATATCAAATGGAGATAAGGTATCTGAACATGGCTTAGGTACAGTAACTAACCAGCACTATTTTTTACATCCAGGATATACAGCTATCTTAAAGCGGGATCATTAGACTTTAGATAAGTCTTCACCAAACCAATTGTAGCGAAAGCTGTTACCATCTTTATTAATAGTTATAGAAGGTTCAGTAAATTGTTGAGGAAGATTACGTGAGCTAAAGTGATCCTTAAGCAGATACTTTCCATCTAAGGTTAAATAATTATATAGTTTTTCTTTGGTATTACCATTTTTGCTCACTAATACCAAAGATCTACCATTAATAAAGTTTTGGGCATCTAAGACAGGTTCATGTTTGACCTGCTCCCCCTTTTTATTGATAAAATAGGTACGGGATTTACCTATAAACTTTACTGCTGCTAAACCATTAGAAAACGACTCTGCTGCCAGTAAGGCTTTATTCAATAGTAATTTACCTTCATGATCCAAATAATTAAATCGATGCAGAGTTTGAACTAAAGCGATTCCTTCTTGAAATGATTTTGCGAAACGAAACCACTTTTGTGAAAGCCAGTCACCATTTGGTTTAGTAAAGTTATATTTTTTACCACCATCACTAGTATTATCTCCAAGCAATGCAAAACCACCAATAAAATCTTCTGCTGCAATCAGTTTACGATCATAATCCCAAAGAAACTGACCATTTTCTTGTACATAGTTTACGCGTCCACTTTTTCGATTCATTCTGCATCGGTCGCTGGCAAAAGAAGCAACTTTAGTATATCCACTAATCCATTCAGGCAACATTGGATTACAGTTTAAATCCAAAAAGTTTCGTTCTTTATTGTGCAAAACTAGAGCTTTTCCTTCAGAAAATGATTCGATGTCATCATATAGTTCGCTGACTTTGGCTCCGGATGGGTCAATAATATATTTACTTGTGGAGTTACTATCCATTACTACAGCCAAGCCACAAGAAAACTCTTCTGCATAGTGTAGGTGGTCTTTAAGTAATAAAGATCCATCACTTTTAAGATAGTTAAATTGTTGAGTACTTAACTTAACAAGAGCAAGGCCATGCCTAAATCGGTGAAGTTTAGAAAAATTAGAAGAACTAACTCTTCTACCATTCATATCTATAAAAAACTGCTGTCGGTTCTTATCTAAAGCAATTGCGATACCATTGTAAAAGGGTTGAATATTTTCAAAACCTTCTTTTTGCTTCATTCTTTGAATTTCAAGGTCTGTTAACTGAGTTTCATCGTGTAAGTAGAAGGCTCTTTCATACATGTTATAACAACTATTTGAATGATGGACTATCGTGCCGCTGGAGTTGACTACAGCTTGGGAAGTATAGCCTAGCTCTGGATTAAACTTCCAACATAGGGCCTTTCTATCTTCATTGAAATCTGTCTCAAAAGAAATATTTAAATCTTGTTCAATCAAGCGCTTCAATTGTACAAGCTCTAACTCAGTGTTCATAGTTATTTTACTTTAGTAAAGTGGATAAAGTTTGAGTCTATATTGTCATTTTGTGCGTGGTAATAAAACAAGGTTTTTTGAATTTCAGGGGGCTCTTTTGATATAACTTGGGGTCCGAGTTGATTGATAAAATCCGGATGATCTTCTAAGAGATCATGACCAAATTGAGCATATTCATCTACATCTGTAGCAAAATGAAAGTTTCCATTGAGTATGAGAGCATCACTAACATAGTTTAAAAACTTGGTTGTCATTGTTCTTCTACTGCTATACTTTGCTTTTAACCATGGATCAGGAAAGTTTAAATAAATGGTATGAAAATGATTGTGAAAAAAACAATGTGGAATGAGCCACTCAAAACGCGTTTGAATAACAATAATATTTGTTAAAGAACGTTTATCAATTCTTTCTGCAATTGCTCTTGCTCTAGGCATTCTCTTTTCAACACAGATATAGTTAAAGTGCGGATGTGTTTGGGCTAGCTCTATAGCAAACTCTCCCATACCAGAGCCTAGGTCTAAAACTAAGTCCTGTTTTTTTGAAAAGTATTCATGAAAGTCTTGTGGTTTTTTTAAATCTTGTATAAATAATCGAGAGTCCATATAGCCTATTTTTTGATCGATTGAATCGTAATCCAATGATAGATTTGTTCTAGTTCTTTTTGTACAATTGTGTGTCCTTTGGAGTAAGAACGAAATTCTATGTTTTTATGAGTTGATTGCAGAACATCTACTTGTTGCTTTGTATGTTCGTAATCCAAAACTTCATCTTGGTATCCATGGGTAATTAATATGGGTGTTTTCAGAGCATCATCTGTGATAGCTGACTTTAAATCTTGCTCTTGCCAAACAAAGCCACTGATACCTATTAATCCTTGAAATGTATAGTTTGATCGTAAGACTAACTCTAGACTCATGAGACAGCCTTGAGAAAAACCTAAAACAAAAGTGTCTTTTGCATGAAAGCCTAGAGTTTGTAGTTCATCTACAATTTCTTTAAGGATGATATAACTTCGTTTTACTCCAGGGCCCTGATTAGGAGCCATGTCGTACCAACTATAGCCAGGGGCGCCAAAGGGAATTGGCCAAGGATCTGGTGCGTTTAAGTATAGATAGTTCATGTTTTTGAACTTGAATTGGCTGCTTAGCCAATTCAGTCCATCAGCAGAGTCACCTCTACCATGTAAAACGATCATTAATTGTTTAGAGTCAGTTTGCGCTGGATAAAACTGAAAATTATTATAGCTTTTTAATTGAAATTTATTCATATTATATTTTGATCCTAGTATAGATAGTTTAGATGGACATTATATACACTATGTTATAATTATTCTATGTTGAAGCATATTTGTACTGAACAAAATTGGTAAAAAAATTAAATGATAGAAGGATATATATGAAATATTTACTGCTAAAAGAAGATGATAATATCTTGTGGGTAACCATGAATAGAGAAGAAGTCCACAATGCCTTTAATGCTCTATTGATTGATGAGTTGTTGGAGGTTTTTACAAGTATCAGTGACAATATAAAAGCAGTAGTTTTGACAGCAAAAGGTAGATCATTTTCTGCTGGTGCTGACTTGAATTGGATGAAAGAAATGATAAATTACAGTGAAGAACAAAATAAAAAAGATTCTTTGAAGCTGTTTGATATGGTTTATGCTATCAAATCTTGTCCTGTACCTGTGATTGGTAGGATTAACGGCTCAGCATTAGGGGGAGGAGCTGGTTTGGTGAGTGCCTGCGATATTTCTCTTGGGATTAAAAAGGCAAAATTTGGTTTTACAGAGGTTAAGTTGGGTCTGCTACCAGCAGCGATCTCTCCATTTGTGAATAGCAAGATAGGGGCAACAGAGTGTTCAAGGTATTTTCTAACAGGTGAAAGATTTGATGGTTCAAGCGCCAAGACCATGGGTTTGCTGAGTGAAGCCTATGACTCGGTAGAAGAGCTTGACCAAGAGCTTTTAAAAATTGTTGATCACTTTAAGCAAAATGCACCAAATGCCATGAAAAATTCCAAAGCATTGATTGCGCATCTTAACGAAAACTTTTATCAACATCGTGATCACGTAGCTAATGCAATCGCTAAAGCTCGAGTATCTAAAGAAGGGCAAGAAGGACTAGGGGCTTTTTTACAAAAGCGTCCAGCAAACTTCTCTTAGGTCCTATGTACTCTACTGATAAACCCACAATACTTCATTTTGAAAAACAAGAAGTAAAAAAATTAGTTTCTGTTGTTATACCCACGTACAATCGTAGGGATACTTTAAAAAGAGCTATTGACTCTGTGTTAAGTCAAACTTACCAAAACATAGAAATTATTGTCATAGATGACGGTAGTACTGATGATACTTCTCAGTTGTTAGCATCGTATGGAGATAAGATTTTTGCGATTCATCAGAAAAATCAAGGCGTATCCCATGCAAGAAATACTGGCATAGCAATATCTAGTGGTGAATGGATTGCATTTTTAGACTCAGATGATATGTGGTTAGAGTCGAAAATTCAACTTCAGTTAGAGTCTTTAGGAGACTCCAAGTTGTTAGTGAATCATACTCAAGAAATATGGATTCGAAATGGAGTTAGAGTTAATCCTAAAAAGAAACACTTTAAATATGATGGTAGTGAGTTTAACGATAATTTAGATATCTGTAGAATTTCTCCATCATCGGTTGTTATACATAGGTCTGTGTTCAGTAAAACAGGTGGATTTGATATTAGCTTACCAGCCTGTGAAGACTATGACCTATGGCTTCGTATTTGTAATCAATTTGAAGTGCAATATTTAGATAAACAATTGGTTCAAAAAACAGGCGGCCATGAAGATCAACTATCTAGAAAATATTTTGGCATGGATCGATTTCGTATTTTATCTTTAGCAAAAATGCTATTTTTTGAACCTCTAAGTGAGGATAGAGCTCAAAGAATTTTTAAAGAACTTTCAAAAAAGATAAACATCTATAATAAAGGTTGCTTAAAGCGAGAAAAATATAAAGAAATCGAATACTTTAACAATTTACAAAGTAAGTGTATGCAGTGTCTGTAAGCTTGGCTTTTGCATCTTCACTCATGTCCGTAGATTTGTACGCAAGAGCAATGGACTTTTGTTATCTAGAAAGTCACTTTCAATAATCTTACTATATGAATTTGAATAGTTAATTTTACTTTATTCAAGTGATATTGAGGGCTTATATACCCCAATGGATTATTTTTTCGAAATATCAAATTAGTAACATGAGTGCCTTTTCAAAAATAAAAAGAACTCCCTAGATATTTAATACTAGGGGTTTTTTGACTAAGATATCATTTAGATAATCGAATCTGAGAAAAAGGTTAGTTTACTATTCAATTTCTACAATCTCCATCGGCGACAAGGACTTTCTACCATCTTGTGAGATTGCTTCAATCCAAACATACCATGTTCCTATAGGCTTTAAGAAGTCTTCACTATTGGTATTTAAACCAGTAATTGGTGTTGCTGAATAGAAGTTTGGAGTGATCGAAGTATATATTGAATAGCTAACAGCATCTTTGATATTTTGCCATTCTAGCTTTACCCCACCAAATATAATAGTTTGTGAAATTAGTTGGGTAGGCATTAATGGATTAGTGCTTAAATGGGACTTTGGAGTGAAAGTGATAGCTTGGTCATTTTGAATTTCTGACACTAGATTGTATGCTTTGATTACTAAATTATACTCTATATCATTCATTAGTGAAGAAATTATAACC
Organism: Candidatus Cloacimonadota bacterium; assembly: GCA_023954715.1. Classification (GTDB taxonomy): domain Bacteria; phylum Muiribacteriota; class UBA6191; order UBA6191; family UBA6191. The sequence continues at coordinate 180,150 of JAGSHD010000009.1, forward strand.
GAGTTAGTCAATGTATTTAAGCTACCACTACTAACGGGACTTAGTACAGTAGAGTAAAACTGTTTATAAAATGCAACTCCATCTACTGCTTTGAAGGATACTTTTACTTCATTACTTCCTGTAGAGATAGCAATTTGATCCACAGAACTAGCTGACATGGCAGCAGTTGGTTTAGGGGTGAGTGGGCTTGATTCGGTTAGTATTGGACTCACTATCACTAAGGATTTTGTTCCATCTTCAGCGAAGTCGTAGACCAATTCAGATAGGGCGTCTGTATCGGTAGTTCCCCAGTAGTTATTTCTTGCATCAATATCAGGAAAGTCGATAGGTTTTTCATTAACTATTTCATATATAGAAGAGTTTCCATAAATATTGTTATTTTTTAGAGATATTGTTCTGTCATTATAAAAACTTTTAAGAATAATAGTTGAACACTTAGCTCCTTTTTCACAAATGTTTCCAGTGATTAAGTTTTCATTTACCAAAACGTTTCCACTTATAGTTAAAGCACTACCT
>JAGSHD010000008.1 GCA_023954715.1 Candidatus Cloacimonadota bacterium
AAATGGCACTTTAATAAATAGCTCTTCGTATCCCATAACTATATCAATGCCAGTAAATTTAGGAGCAAATTCTAGTCCTTCAATTATGATTTTCATGTATCCAACGGTAGAAGACGGACTTATTTACAATTGTATAAACTTTGAAGAACTAAAACACAACGGTTCATCATGGAGTAGTGATCAAAAGTTTAGTGCTGAGGACTACATTAAACTAGCTACAAAAAACTCTCAGCCTATTGTTTTGGGTACTGTTATAGATCTAAATCCAGTAGGTTTTGCAGATCCAGAATTTGAATAGATTTACCACTAAATACGATCTAATTTAAAGAAGTTTAGATCGCATTTAGTAGCAGATATTGAAAAGTAGTTTAAACACTCAGTATAGCCCCATTATTAGCTGTACATAATTATAAATATGTTAACAAATAATCAAAAAGGACAATAAAACCATGGCCCAGTCACAAAACAAAATAACTGTAGATAGAACCTTACTAGGGTTATGTGTTTCTTTGTCTATATTTTTGTACAGCCAACTAAATCAAAAGTTAGATAAGATTACTTATGAAAGAGATAAGTTAGAGATCAAAACGCTATATAGAGAGATCACTAAACAAAATAGCCAAATTTTGAATGAGCTTACGGAGTTAAGAACAACTATAAAAATATTATATAAACTGAAAAGGGAAAACCAATGAAAAAGCAAATTATGTCCGTAGTGAATAAATCAGAAGGACTAAAAAAGAAGGTTTATAAAAAGGATGGAAAAACAACCCAGTATGGAGTTTGTTATGAAATTCATCAAAAGTGGCTTAATAGTTACGGTGTTTATTCAGCTGGTGAAATTACTCTTGCGATTAAAAGTATTTTTGACACAGAAGTATTTTATAACCCTATGAAAATAGATCAGATAAAAGACATTAATCTAGCTTATAACGTATATGATATGGGGTACAACTCTGGTAAATCTACATCTATAAAATTACTGCAAGAGTGTATCAATGTTTTTTTAGATGAAGGTAAAGAAATTGATGTTGATGGTGGTATAGGAAAGCTTACTTTAGCTGCTCTTAACTTTGTTCTTAAATCAAAATTTAAAAAGTCCTTTGTAAAAACATATATAAAATTTAGAAAAGCTAAATACATAGATATTTTACATGAGTATAGAGAGTCAAAAGAGCATTCAGATGAACATTTGATGAATTGTTTGGAGTCATGGAATAGAAGATGTAGGAGAATATCATGAACATTCTTAGAGAAATTGGAAAAGGCTTAAAAAAGGTTGGAAAAATAGCTGGTAGTGGTGCTCCATTGATTGCAACTTTAGCCGGTGGACCACAGGCTGGAAAGTTGGTATCCATGCTTACCAGAGGAACAAATACAAATTCTTTAGAGGATGCAATTCAAACCATTGAAAATCATCCAAACCCTGATATTTTGTTGGCTGAAATAGAAGCAGAAAACAAGGTAAAACTTCAAGAGTTAAATGCTAACTTAGAAGTGACTAAAAACGCTCAAAATATGCATATAGAAAACTCTAGAAATAGCGATTCATTAGTTAGGCGAGCACCAATATATCAAGCATTCTTTGTAAACCTATCTTGGCTTGTATCATCTTGCTTCATTTATTATTTAGCTTCAAAGGGCGGAGTAGCAATTGATACAGATCTTAGAGCACTAATTTTCATGGGCTATGGGGCTCAAACAACAGAAACTGCAAGAATAAATCACTTCTTTTTTGGATCCAGTACAGGAAGCAAAGATAAAAGTGAGTCTCTATCTACTTTCGCTAAATAGGCAAAAGTTAAGCAAAAATAGTTATTGATTAAATTAACCGATTTAGCGTATATTAATATCAATTCTAAATTTAAAAAACTTGGAGATGAAATGACAGACAAAACTAAAACAATAAGCACAATTAATGAATGGAAAACCTTTCAAAGTGAGAGTATAAAGCAACTTGATAGATTTATTAGTGGAAAGATTTCAGATATAGAATACAACCGTTTCAGTCTTGATGCGTTGTATATCTGCTTAGACCAACAAGAGCTAAAGCTTGATTTAAAATTGTATATCCCTATTGAAACTGTTTTTGTGTTTTCGTCTGTTGTTGATTTGATTTCTATTGAAAAACTCCAAGGTATTAGCAACCTTGTTTTTTCAGATTGTTTACTGGGAGAGTTAGAGATTTATGAAAGTGAAATACCTAAAATTAGCTTTACTAATTGTACTATAGGGTTTTTAGATATTCTGTCATTGCAAGCTAAAAGTATCAGCTTTTCAGATAGTCATATTGATGAGATAAATGTTATTCGATCTAAGATAAAGAGATCTAAGTTAGTAAAAACTGCAATCGATTTGGGTAATATTGATTTATGTACTTTCTTTAAATTGTTGATTAAAACTTGTGATATTGGACAAGTATTTATTGGTGAAGCACTAATGCCAATTATCAAAATAGATAAGCAAACAAAGTTAAAGTCCATCTTATGTTTTTTAACTTATTTAAAAAGTATTGATATCCATAAATATATACAAAGATACTTTCAATTTGGTGGTATGGTTTGTGAAGATACTTTAAGCTATCTAGAAGATAAGTTACTCTCTGAGACTGTGGATAAACTAAAACTAAATTTGTCTAAGGCACAATTAAATTTATCCAAGAGAGATGAAGAGTTTCAGAAGCTTGAAACATTGATTTCGAGTGAGACAGGATATAGAAACTGTAGTGTCTTAGGCAGTCTTAACTAGCTTTTTTGGGTTTCTTTTTTTTATTTCTATCTTGTGAATCTTTGACTACTTTTTGAAGTAGTGAAAATAATTCTTCAACATTTGTAGTTTCTTTTGGTTTTGGTTGATCAGTAAAAATTTCTTTTGGCTGTGAACAGTTATTTGTTTTAATAAACTCTTCATAAATCCATTTACAGTCTTTTGCATTAACCTTTTTATATTTTATATCATAACTAGTAAATGGTGGAATGAGATTAGGCTTGTATTTACTTATGAAACTATTACAAGAAGTGTAAAGATCACGAATATCTGATGATTTGTTAAAAATTTTATATTCAATATCTAAATATTTTTCATCCTCTTCTAAGATTATAAAAATAATAGGATAGCTATTAGAGTCAATAACTCCTTTTAAAGAGGTAATTGTATCTAAGTAAAACTTTATCGGTATTAAGTTAGATAGATCATTGTCTGAGTCTTTATGGAAAAACCGAAGCAATGCCCATGCTAATTCTATGGAAAGAACAAACTTTTTATGGGCAGAATACTTACCAATTCGAAATCCTGAGTCCATTTGAGGGCCAATATAATCTTCTTCATATTTTTCATCTTCTGAAAAAGGGTTGTTTTTAACCTTGATTACGGCATTGCAAAGTGTAAAGTCTGCTAACCATGCGGTTCCTTTTAATCCTAAACTATCGAGTTTAACAGTTTCATCATCAGTGGTAAATTGATAGCTATTTAATGATTTTAAAAATGCAAAAATATAGTAAATGACTTTCTCATCAGTTCGGATATTCTCTAAATTAATAACAAATATTATTTCGTCGCCAAGGCATTTCCATATCTTAATTTGGTTTGTTTCCAGTTCATCAACATCATCTTTTCCTTTAAGTGAATCAATTTCAGATTCATAGTTTTCAGGGAAATTTAGATGAAAGTTTTGAATAACTGGAAGCCATTGAGAAGCATTATATTCATCCTTAAATGAAGTTGAATTTATAATATCTACACTTAAAAATAGCTTCAATGAGTTTTTTGGCAGAACTTCGATTAAACTATTTCTATAATCCAAGTGATTCGATCCTAATATTCATAGCTGTAACAGATACTTGGAAATGATCAGACATTTCAACAGACGTAAGTCCTTCATTTTTCAGTTTAGTAATCTCTTCTTGAGGCATAAGAAACTCAGCAGCAAACCAATTAGCTTCCCATTCTAAACGGTGAGATCCATATCGATATGCACGAATAGGGATAATACCAAATTGCGAATGCAGGATATAGTGACCAAGCTCATGGGCAATTGTGAAGTTTTTTCTTAAATCATTGACTCCATCTTTTAGGAAAATCAAAAGTGATCCAGTTGAATTTACAAATAAAGCATCTTTACTTGTATCAATATTTTTATACTTATTGCCTTTTTGATCAACAATTTCAGCATTAAAAACTTTTTTAATATAATTACGTATATCGTTACCGGGTAAAAATCCTGTCGTGTTAGCTATTTTTCGAGCAACTTCAAATATTTTTTCTCTAGATAAATTTGTTGGTTGAGGTGTTTGATATTTATTTAATTCCATTAATTTCATATAATCCCCCCGTATCATAATTACTAAAAATTATTAAAATATATCGACTTTCTTTTCATAATTATAGACGAAATACTGTAAATAAGCAAAAGTTTGGCGAATTATACATTAATAGAAATAAACATACAATTCATTTGTTTAGGGTACATTTAACCCATCCTCTTCTCAATATAATCCAAAGCCTCTTGCTCAGTAGATAGGAATGATATCAAATCTCTTGGTAGTGTATACCTAAAAACTTATTTGTTTTAGTAAATGATGCTACGGCATAATCGTCTGGATCAAACATTAACTCATTTAGGTTTTCTTCTGATAACTTATCACGATTAAGAGTTAGGATATATTGTTTATCTTCCATTAAATTACTATTTTCGTATAAATAGTTTAGACTCTGTACCAATGTATCTTGATCAACATGAAACAAATTATCATGGATCAAAAGTTTTGGATGAAACTCTTGTGAACTTGGGGATAGTAATAAACCTACATCATACAGAAATACTTGTTCACGATTTATACTATGTCCACCATCTTCAAAAGTTCTAAAGTCGTAATATACGATTTGTGCTTTATCTTTAACTTCAACTTTGAGAGATGACTTTTCATTCCCCATAATATACTTATGTAGTTTTAATATTTGGCTCTCTAAAGAGAGAATATTAGGTTCTGCATCTGTAACTAACAAATCAAAGAGAGAGGTTTGATTGGTTTTCTCTATTTTTTTAGCTTTGATGTCTTCATCAGCTTTTGTGTATAGCTCCATAAATCCAGATAGGAGAGATTGCTCCTCTAATTTCGTTTGATAGGATGATATAGTTACTTTTAAGTTTTTTAAAACTCCATGCTTATCTATAATAATGAGTTTCTTTTTATATTCTTTATCAAGTTTTTTTAGCTGATTTTCAATTGATTGGATTTCTTTAGATAAAGAGTTTTTTTTATTGTCAAATAAGCTATTTTTAAATAGATCAATTTTCTTTTTAAAGGATATAACTTCTTGTAAATCCTTTTTAATAAAATCTCCTAATCCATCTTTAAACTGATTGTAAATTTCTTCAATTTCATTTTCGTCTATATAATTATCACCATCAAAAAAAGAAATTTTGGAATGTTCGTATTTAAGTACTTTCTTTCTTGAGCGAAGAGATTCAATTTCAGTTTCAAGGTTAATAATATCTTCTCGAACAATGTTATTGCCTTCAAAATTTTCTAATAGATTGATCTCGTTTTCGATCGTAGCTATTTGTCCTTTGAGATCATTTAATTCAGCACTTGCATTGTCAAAGGTATTTTTAGTTAAATCTTCAATATCTTTTTTTGCTTTAGATTTAATTTTAGTTAAACTAGAAATTTCTTTATAGATTAGTTTAATTTCGTTGTATAGTTTTGTCCCAATTCCAAGAAGATAAAGGTGAGGAGAGTAGTTTTCAGGAATATTTTTATCTGTATCATAACATTTGATTATCGATTTGAACTCAGACCTTTCATCTCGTGCTAATAATCCAAGCATTTCTCTAAAAGAGGGTGTTGAATTATAATCTGCTGTACCAAACATTAAGTTCGATAAATATTTGGTTGCTTCATCGATGTGATAATCTTCAAGAGTTACACCGTCAATTATCATTGTGGGAGTATTTTGTTTCTCAATAGTTCTTTTAATAGTGACACTTTTATCTTTGATAGTGAAGTCTAGACAAACTTCTGTATCTTGAGCAAAAGAAGCACTAGGTATTTTACTTAATCTACTTTCAGAATATTTTTTCAATAAGCAAAAGTTTATAAATTCAATACAAATAGATTTACCAACACCGTTTGTTTTTTTTGATTCAAAACTTGTTTCCCCAAAGATAATATTAACCCCATTAGTGAAGTTTATTGGAGTGAAAGCTTTAGGATTACTATATAGTTTTAAAATTTTCATGATTTTTTAATTATGTAAGATGCTTCAAAATCAATTAAATCAATAGAATGTAAAAAAATCAGTCCGTAATATAGTGAACTGACTGTTAATTTACCGGCTTTTTTATTGGATTTTTGAATTTTTGCAATTACATCGAAAATACTAACTTTTGCTACATTTTCATCTTTAATAGTTTTTAATATTTCCGCGCCTATATAAGGTGCAGATTTAAGTAAATTTTCGTCTTTTGAAAATAGTTTTGCCATAGTAAATTATACCTTATTAGGGAAAACATTGCACTTAATAATCTCTTCTATAAGAAAATACTCTATAGCTGTTCTGTCATATTCAAAGTTGAGACCTTTGAGATAAGAAACACACTGGTTTACTAAGTTATTTAACGCTTCTTTTGGATCTCCATTAAATCTATCTAGAACAAAATCAGTGTGAGATTTTAAATAAGAAGCTACTTTTTTAAGTTGAAGTGGCTTGATATCACTTTCATCTAAAATTTGTTTGTATGTGTGTCCGTATGTTTCTACTAAATCTAAATAGCTTGTTTTTAAATAAGCGGAATATTCTTTAAATCTATGATTGATTTTTTTATCAGGGTCGGGGTTCTCTAAGAAATTTTCATTGCTACTAGGTTCAATAGTTGAATTACTTAAATAATCAATAATAGCATTAATTGTATGGACTTCTTTTGATATGCGTTCATGCGTATTATGCTTTAGCTCTTTATCTAAAAATAAGGATATTTTTTCTAAAAAATCTATATCTTTGTGTATTATCTTTTTAAGAAAAGTGCTTTTATCCCAAATATCATTCGTTGTATCTATCTGAAATTTACCCGGTTCACCAATATGTTTTTCTTTGTGTGAAGACTTTTTGACAATATTATAAATTATAAGTGTATCATAGTCTTCATAGAGCTTTTTCTCGATAAACTTATTAACTGTTTTTTTGGTCTTTTTTAAACTTGAGTCAGCTGTAACTTGAAAAGCGATTCTATTAACTTTATCTCCTAAATCTATAGAAGCAGTGTTAGATGCAATTTCATTCATGTTTTCCAATTCATATCCAAAGCACAAATTCAAAAGCTGGCAATAAAAATCTTCTGCTGCAGTATTTAAGTTGAGTAAATTGATTGATCCACACATTTCAGTTTTATGGGTCAATATTGACAATCCAGATGTAATTGATCCCCAATAGTCTTCTCTATACATAAATTGACCTCGGTTTGGTATAAGATATTGGATATCACGAAGTTATCCCGATGTTTTGATTAGTTTGAATATTAATTAACGATAATATATTAGCTCTCTATATGTGAAATATCAAATACTGTCTTTAGTATTTTTACCATCATCCAAACTACCAGGCACATAAACCTCTTCATTTTGTTGAGGTTTTAGTCTTTGTTCAAGTCTTTTGATGATTTCTTGGTTTCTAAATTTATTAGCATTGATTTCATCTCAATCAATATCAAGATCCTCATCGTCAAGAGAAGGTGGGTTTGCATTAATTGAGGATTCAACTTCTTTTTTCCATGCTAAAAGTTTTTCAAATTGAGTTTAAAAGTTTAAGTATTTTATTTTGTTTTTCTTTGTCTAAAGAAAGAATAATTTGTTCAACATCAGAATTTGGAGTCACTTCTTTAATTTTACTTAATTTATAATTACTACCCATAGAAGCTTTACTCCATTCTCCAAATGGTGCATATACATATTGATATCGAGTAATCCTATGAATATTAGGATATAAAACAAAGTATATAGAAACTGCATTAGCAGACTTATTTTGAACATAATACTTACCAATTCTGAGAGCATAATCTTCCAGATTAGTTTTAATTGATTTTATGTCTGAAATATCTATATCTACAGCGAACCGAGTAGCGTTTCCAGTAGAGACATTACTTTCATTAATAATGTGAATGTTAGAAATATCTACAGTTTTATGGAAATCTGTTTTTTGGTGAAAATCGTCTTTATTAACTTCATAGAACACAAAGCAAAAACCAATGAAGAATAGCAAAGAAATCATGCCACATCCCATACTATTTTTTCTGTCACTTGTGTTATTTACTTTAGTCAAACCTTATCCTTCAATCCCAAATCATCATCTAAACTACCCGGAACATAAACCTCTTCATTTTGTTGGGGTTTTAGTCTTTGTTCTAGTTTTTTGATGATTTCTTGGTTTCTTATATTGTTTTCGTTGATTTCATCCCAATCAATATCAAGCTCCTCATCATTAAGAGAAGGTGGGTTTGCATTAATTGAAGCTTCAACTTCTTTTTTCCATGCTAAAAGTTTTTCAATTTTACTTTCCAATATATCTACTCGTTTTTGAATGACTTCTTCTTGTGTGGCTGGAATTTCATTATTGTTCACAGCTTCCATTAAAAGTTGTCGAGCCAGAGTAGATATAGGAATCCTTAATTTATATGCGTATTCAGTGGCATCGTCATATTCTTTTTGATCGAGTGAAATACCAACTCTTTTACTTTTGTTTCTATCCATATCCTAATCCTAACATAAAAAATTGAAAAATAAATAATGAAAACATTGTAAACACAAAGTAACAATGTTACGATAAATGAACAAGTTAACGAATGAACAAAGTAACTTTGTATCGTTCATTCAAAATATTTAATTAATTTAACGTCACAATGATGATTTTTATTAATGAAATGGAGCAGAAATGAAGTGTAAAAAAGGCAATAGAGTAAGCATGACTCTAAATGATCAAGAATATGATTATTTAAAGTCAAGGGCTTTAGAAGAAAGAGAGATGAGTTTATCTGGATATGCAAAGAAAGAACTGTTTAAAACATTGGAGTTTCCATCATGTCAGATAGTCTAGCTAGATTTGAAGAGAATCAAGAAGAACAAATGGGTAAAGGTCATAAGAGTTTTGTAGAAAAAAAGCAAAACAATCTTCGCTTGCTTCTGGCTCAAGGCCAAGAAAACTTGTTAATGAAAAAAGATAGACCTCAAAATGCAATTGGAGCACAAGAGCAGATGATGCAATATCTTGAGTTCATTATGGATAGATTGGATCAGTTTGAAATATTCATTGGATTAAAACCAGAGTTTATAAAAATTGAAGATGCAAAACTCTATTATCCAGAATGTTTGGCTGCAAATACAGTCAAAAAACTAAGATGCCAAGGCAAAAACCTTCCTTACATTACAAAAATCGAAGGAAGACTATACCTAGATTCAAAAAAGTATGAAATGCATCGAAAAGCGAAACAATCTCGTTAAATTTTAACTAGAACATTAATCTTATAATTTTAACGGAGATATCTTATGGAAATAAATCAAGAAACTCAATTTATTAGATTGTTTAAGAATTTCTTTGAACATCCAGTTTGGACAGAAAAAAGAAAATTTTCAAAAGCTGAATGTTGGATCGATATTTTAAACGAAGTCAGATTCGCAGAAAAAGAGAAAAGCTTCTTGATTGGAAATGCTCTAATCACCTGTAAACAAGGGCAAAGTTTAAACAGTTTGGACACTTGGGCGAAGCGTTGGGGAATGTCAAAAAGTAGCGTTCGGAGACTTATCGGACTGTTTGCTAAGTTGGATATGATAAAAACGGAAAATGTAGAAAAAACGACACGCTTAACAGTGCTTAAATACAGTCAGTACATAAATAAGCGACACGTACATGAAACACACATGAACCAGACTAGAAACATTCGTGATTCGTTTTCGACACCAGAAGTAGAAGGTAAAGAAGGTATAGATGGAAAGAAAGAAAAAAATAAAACAAAAAAAGAAGTTCTACCCCTAACCCCTCAAGGGGAAGTTCAATTTGATTCTTCTTCAAAAGTCATTTCAATAAATGAAAACAAAAAGTTCAAGTCAGAGACTGGTGATACAAAATCTGTGATTGATAAAAAGATCGAAGATCTAAAAAAGAAGTTTGGAGTAAATCGAGTTTTAAAAGCTTATGAACTATTTGAATTGTTTTTGAATATCGGAAAAACAAAGTCTTTTCACAAAGAGATCCAGTCAATCAAAAATATCTGCAACATCTTGAAAAAGGATCTAGCAAGTATGGATGATTTAAAAAGATCAATTGAAAACTACAAAATTTCAAAGTCCGAACAAATTGATCAAGGTTTCATTTTTTCATGTGCAAACTTCTTCGGTTCAAAAGATGAGTACACAAATTACACCAATATAGTAATCGAAGAAGATCCAATGGAAAAAGTGTATAGAGAAATGAGAAACAATGGATAAATCACTCGTTGCAGAAGATGAATGGCTTAGAGGGCAAATTAAGTATTTAGCTGAATGTTTCAGTGCAAACATCAAACGTGGTCGGATTAATGAAATGGTAAGCAAAATGGAAGGAATGCCAAAGCATCACGCTCAAAAGATATTCCGAGATTTCATCGATACTGGAGACAAGTTTCCGTTAATCAAAGATATCATCCAACGAGTAAGTTTTTATAAAAATGTAGAAATACAAGATTTGAAAAGATTAGAAGAAGATAAAACAATCAAACCAAAGTACGAAAACTCTTTGTTAAGTGAAATGATGATTGAAGCAAGACCCATGAAGGTTCTATATAAAAAAGATCCTCAAAAGTTTAACAAAATAAAAGCTGTATTTGAGGAGTATTTTCCAAATACTTTATCTCAAGCAACAGATGAAAATAGCTCCATTGATGTTAAAGATTTGAGAGTCAATGCCTGTTTTTCGATGATGAACGAATTTTACACCAACCCAATGAAGGTGTTAAGAGAAGAAATTGAAAAGCACACACCAGGAGTAGTCAGAGAAAGATTTGAAAAAGGATTAAAGATATGTCAAAAATCAAAGGATTTCTTTTTAACCACTGCGAAGTGTGCCTAGTGATAATCAACTTTACAATGATTGTAAGAGCAATTTTAAGAGATTAATTATGTTAGAAGTAAAAGACTGTAAGCCATTAAATAAAAAAGCTGTATCGAGTCTAATTTTAGAGTTTGTGAATAGAAAGTCACACTCCAAAGGGACAAAAAAGACTTATCAAAAACAGCTTAAAAAGTTTTTCAATTATTGTAGTGCTAAAAAACTTCAAAAACCTAGAAGAAAGGATATTTTGGAATTTTTAGAATCATTAATTTATCAAGGCAAAACAGCAAATTACATCAACAATCTACTAACAGTTTTAAAAAATTTCTTTAGATATTTAGATTTTATTAAAAGATACGAGGATATTACAAAAATGATAGATCGAATAAAAAGTGATAAAGGGCATAAGCGTGAAGCGTTACACCCTCATCAATTCCAAAAGATAATGAAGTATATGCCAATGAGTGAACACGAAATATTGTTTAGAAACTTCGCCATATTAAATACTCTTGGACGTACTGGCATAAGACGTAATGGACTAAGAGAGCTAAAAGTAAAACATCTATTTCAAAAAGAGGGATCTGATCAAAAACAAAATTGGTATCTATTGGTTAAGCTCAAAGGTCATCAAGTGGCAGATCATGAGGTTTTATTAACTGAAAAAACATTAAAACCTATTCAAGATTACTTAAAGTTAAAAAAGAGTAACAAACCAGAAGACTACTTGTTTTCAACGGAGTCTGGAAAAGGCTTGAATGTAGACTTTATCTCAAGGCTATTTAAACAATCAGCAAGACGAGTTGGAATAGACAGCCCAAAGATCACATGTCATAGCTTAAGACACATGTTTGCAACAATAGCCAAAGCAAACAATATGGCAATGGAAGATATATCAGATGTACTAGGACACGCAGAAACCTCAACAACATCAGATATTTACGCTCATCGTGGAGAACAAAGTAAAAACAAAGTACTAAATTCTGTGGATGAGGTTTTAGGATGAAAAAAGCAATCAATAGCTGGAGTCAATTTTTCAGTAACTTATCAAATGGTGAAACAGTAGAAATAGAAGCAGCAAAAGAAATTTGTTTCTGGACATTTCTATCAACCGTTTGGCTAACATTTTGGGTGGTAGTGTGCCATTCAATTTTTTCACTATAAATCAAAATTTAAAAATTAACATAAAGGACATTAAAATGAATGAAAATACATTGAAAGCCTATGATATAGGTACTCACCACATGGATAGAAAAATAGTATTTCATTATTCAGAAATTCAGGCAAAAGTTTTTTTAGCCAATCTTGAGGGGTGGGATGATATATCGGATGTAACCGTAGAAAGAATTGAAAAGTTTGATAAATACTTAATTGGTAATGCTCCATATCATTTCGACCAATCAATAAAAGAAAATCAAAGAGCTTTTTATAATGAAAATTGGCTTTATGGATCAGAGGAAGATCTTTGTTCATGTTGTGAAAAAGGTATATATAACTCTATTCCAGAATCTTGGCTTGTTTGTCCTGATTGTAACTTTTGTGAATCTTGTGCTTTGAAAAATGTCGACGAATGCGAGGACGACAAAGACCAATTTAGATGTGAATGTAAATTGAGAATAGAACTTAAAGAGAAAGAAGATATAAGCAGATCTCATGAAAGCCATTAGTTAAGGAGGGAGAAACGTGAAATATAAGGTAGAAATAGAAGCAGAAGTTTTAATGAAAACTATTATTGAAATTGAAGCAGAATCAGAAGCCGAAGCAGAAGATATTGCACAATTTTCAACTGACTTTGATGATATTCATAAAGATGATTGTATCAAATGTTCAAGTGGAGTAGTTAATGTTAACTCGGTTGAATTAATCTAACTATTAGGGGGTATCAGATCATGAACTATTACGCATTGCAGCAAACTAAAAAACTTAAATTTATACTTGAAAATGCTACAATCAAGAAAAAAATTGACCCTGATGTTGAAGAAGAATTTTTAAGATTGAAAGCTGAAATTAGAGGGCATCAATGAAAAAATCTACTGGAGGAACTTTAAGATCAGGAAGATCTGAAAGAGTGGGGGAACAAGCATATACAACTTATGAATATTCAATAAACAAGAAACTAGATATAAAGTTGGATTTAGGACCAATAAATATTCCTTTAGAAGTAGAGAAACAATTAGAAGAAAACTCTTCTAAGATTAAAGACGAGTTAATCAAAGCGATGAGAAAACAAAATAAAATCTCGTTGTAGACAGTAAATAAAACCAAATAAAAATTGAATATTAACCAATAATTATTAGTCAAAAATAGACTAATAATAAGGCAATCTTATTGCCTGAAAGGAATAAACCCATGAGTAACTCAGTAAATGAATACTATGAAAAAATGACCAAAGAAGCTATAGCAGAATTAAGTGAATTTAGAATTATGTCAAGTGTCGGTGTAAATACAAGAAGTATTAAAAGACTAGATGGATTTGATGCTGAAATCATCAAAGCAACTAATTTTAAGGATATTGTTCATCCTATATATGTTTCTGTAATTGGTGGATCATTACAAATTAATGGAGATTATGGTGATGCTGTAATTAATATGGCTTTACATGGTTATAGAAACTTAAGATCTTATGCAAATATGCACTTTAGTTATTTTTATGAAAAAGAAAGAGGAAATCCAAAATTTAGAAAATATATCCAAGAACTATTTTTTGATGAAATTACAGAAATAATAAACGAAAGACTTGAAGAGGAGTCCGGATCATTTGGAACAGAAGAATATCACGAATTAATTGAATATACAGAAGGTCTATATCTTGATGATGACAATGAAATCTGTATGGATGATTATAATTTTCCTTCAGATGAATATGAAGCTACGATTTGGCTTCGTGAGAATGGTGAAAAAATAGTTGGTGATGAGTGCTGGTATGAAACTATTCCAAACTGTGTATACCCTACATTTAGATTATTTTTTATCTGGCAAATGATTAAAAAGATAGATCAACTTCTTTATCCACATGACTATGAAGAGATCGAGGGTTTTTTAAAGAGAAAGAAAGTCCTTAAAACAGTTTAATCTAGTAAAAAAACAAAAAAAACAGAATATCAAACAACAATTATTAGTCAATTTTAGGCTAATAATAAGGCAATCTTATTGTCTGAAAGGAATGTGAAAATGAAATGTGATTGCATAGAAAAGATAAACAAATTAACTGAGAAAGATAACTATATGCTTAAAACAAAAATGTATAGAGTAAGTGATACTGAAATAGTTTCTAGAATAAGCTTAGAAACTGTAGCGATAGAAAAGAAGAGGGGCTTTAGACCTCCATCATTTTTCATGACTTATTGCCCTTTTTGTGGAATAAAATTAGAGGATTAAAATGGAAAACTTTTCAAATGTCGGGGAATGTAAAAAAGAGTTGGATTTTTTAAGTAATGAAATGAGTGATAATCGTGGTTTGGGTATTGATTTACAGGAAATGTGTATTTCCCGTAAAAAGACAAGAAAACGAAGCAAAACCACTCGATCAGCAAGACTAAAGTTTGTACTACTTTTGAGAGAAGGAGATACTGCAAAAATCTTAAACTTTTTAGATTGTGAATTAACCAGATCCTCCATCCAATTAGAAATTAATGCAATGGGAAGTAATGGCTTTGGAAATGTTGAAAACTACTATCAAAAATTAAAGAAAAGGTGGAATGAGTTTGGACATTAAAATTAAAGATGTAGTAAGAAATTACTACACAAATGAGAGATGGGTTTTAGTGGACCTTGGTAAAGGTAAAAAATATATAAGTGAAACTAAATACTACGAATTAAGAAAATTAAATAAATAACAACAGCTCCCAAAAACAGAATAAAAAACAATAAATTATGAGTCATTTTTGACTCATAGTCAGGCAATCTTTTTGCAAAAAAATAATGGAAGGACTTGAAAATGGCATATATAAGAAAAGTAAAACTATCTAACAATAAAACTAGTTATAGAGTAAGAATTCGAATAGATGGTAAAGATATATCAAAGAGCTTTAGATCTATGGGAGAAGCTAGAAATTATGTATTAGAAGTTGAAGGAGAATTGGAAAGTGGTGCTTATTCTAATGTTAAGGGTGATGTGCTATGTCAGAAATTATTTGAAAGGTATGTTTCAGAAGTTGTCCCACATCGTAAGCACCCAGAAAAATATTTAACTGCATTTAATTTCTTTATTCCAAAGATAGGGCATTTAGAAGTTAAAGATATAACTTTACCCTTATTACATGATATTAGACAAAAACTAATTAAGGAATCAAAGATAAGCTTTACCACAATTAACAGATATTTTGCTACGGTAGGTAGAAGCTTTGCAATGGGTATTGAGTGGGAAATGGTCTTAGAAAATCCATTCTCAAAATTGGGTAAGTTGAAAGAACCAAAAGGGAGAGTTAGGTTTCTATCTGATGATGAAAGAGAAAGATTACTAGCAGAGTGTAAAAAGGTAGATTACTTATATCTTGTTGTAATAATAGCTCTTACTACTGGAGCAAGAAAGAGTGAAATTATGACCTTAAAATGGAGTCAGATAAATTTCAAAGAAAACTTTATAACTCTTGAGGATACAAAAAATGATGAAAGAAGAGCTTTACCACTTTGTAAGTATTCAAAAGATTTATTACTAAGCTGGAAGGATAAGAAAATTGATGAAACAAATGTTTTTAATATTAAACAATGTAGAAGATCATGGCCAACAGCATTAAAAGCTTCAGGGGTGAAAGACTTTAGATTTCATGACCTTAGACATTCATGCGCTTCATATTTAGCAATGCAAGGAGTACCACTTTTAGCAATTGCCGATATTCTAGGGCATAAAACCTTAGATATGGTTAAGAGGTATGCACATTTATCTAATGATTATAGAGGTAAAATTATTGATACTTTAGGGGAGTATTTATTTCCAGAAGAAAAATAGAATTCTAATTTAAATATACGATATTAAAAAATGATAGCAAATATATGCTATCATTTTTTCGTTATTGAGTTATGAGGAGTATTTGATGGCAGAAATAACAGAGTTTACTAAAGAAAAAAAGTTTAGCGATATTCTTAAAGAAATAACTTTAACTAAAAGTGAGGAAAATGAAGCTCGTGATAAAGCAGCTATTAAAAAAGGAAAAGATACCCTAAACTTAGTGCCTGGTGTAAAGCAGTTACAATCTCTTGTAAGTTGGGAAACAGACGCGCAAAAAACAATTGAAGATGAAAAAACAAAGAGATTATTATGTAAATTGCATAGAGATCTTGAGGAAATGAAAGTATCAGCACAAAAGCGAGAAGACTTTTTCGACTCATTTCAAGGAATCGATTTGTATAGTAAAGTAAGGAAACAAGTTGATTATTCTACTATAAATGAAATGGGGACTGCGCTGGCATTTATTATAAATTCAGATTTTGAAAACCAATTTAATGAGCATAATTTTGCAATTGCACAGTTGAGCAATTTAAGTCCATATACAATTAAAGTATTATCTGATTGGGTGCAGCCACAATTTCCGATTAGAATTTTAGTAAGTAGAAACTCTCCAACAGATGAAAATTGGATATCTAATTTATCTTTGAATTATTGCAAGCAAAAGTCCTATAATAAAAAATTTTTAAATCTAGTAACTTTTAGTATAAATGAGTTGAAATCAAGTGGATTAATAGATGCAACTTATGTTGCTGATCACGGTGACGATAATAGAGGTATATTGAAGGCAAAAAGCTTCAATGTGAAATTAACTAATAATGGTAAATTTTTACATAATTATATAAAGACTAACAAACCATAAGTTTGTATTGTGGTATAGAATCTAAAGCGAAACATTTATTTTTATTTTTTTGAATAAAATGTTAAAAATTTCGGTTGAAAAATTCTCGTCGATTTCTCGTCTATTTTTTTTATAATTGTCGATTTTGAGTCTCAATTTAGATGTTTTTAAATTAATGAAAATCTTCTAAACCTTTTATACAAAACAAATAATTTATAAAACTGCTAAAATCGATAGCCTGTCATTACCACCAATTAGAATTGCGGAACAGGAAGTCACAGGTTCGAACCCTGTTAGGTGTACTCGCTAGAACCCTTTGTTAATCATGGTCTTCATGGTTGCTGAGGGTTTTTCTTTTTCTCCAATGAGTAAAAAATATCCAAATTTTATCCACACGAAAAAAAATACCAATTCTATCTCAATCATATTTGGTCATGTTGACCATTTTCTCAACAAAATATTTTCGCTAAATAATCGCATTGTTTTCGCCAAATGATCTAGTCATACCTCCCTAAATACCTTATAATTAAAGCAATAGATTATTAAGGATTTTTTTATGACTCTTCAAAAGCAAAACACAGATCTCAAATCAATACTTGTGAAACTTATAGCTGATCATCAAGCAGATATCCCAAAGTCTTCACTAGCAAAAGCCTTTGGTATCAATAGAACTACTCTTTTAAAAAGGCTTAAAAGCGGTTGGACTATGGAAATGGCTTTGATGACTCCAGTTATAGACCCAGTACAATCAGGTCGTTTAGGTGGACAAAGAAATGCTAGATCTTAATATCCATCATAATATCACTGAGTTTTCCAGGGATATTGATAAGATCTATCAAAGACAAATCCCATTTGCAACTAAACAAGCCCTTAATGATTTAGTCTTTGATATTAAAACTCAACTTACAAAAGAGATCTTTAATATCTTTGATGATGCTAATCCTTTTACTCTAAGAGCAATTGAAGTTGTAAAGGCACAGAAGACCAACTTAGAAGCAATCGTATATATTAGTAAAAAGCACGACTATTTAGTTAAGCAAGTAACAGGTGGACTACAGCAAGCAAAGAAATCCGTATTAACTGTACCTTGGGATAGACATGGCAATACTAAAAACATTTTTAAACGTGGCACAAACAATCTGATAAGAAACAAATTGGCAAAGATTTTTAAGACTTCCAAACGAAAAGACAAAAGCAGTAATCTTTGGAGAATGTTTTTCGTTGGTAAACCAAAAGGTCATATAAACTCTCCAGAAGGAATCTATGAAAGACTACCAAGAAACAGACCATACAATTCACCAAGAAGAAAGAGAGTAAACAGATCTCAGAAGCTACGACTAGTAGTTGCCTTTGAGAAGTCTACGTTTTATCAAAAGAAGTTTGAGTTTTATAAGATAGCGGAACAAGAAGTATCGATTGCTTTTCCAAAACTATTTGCCAAGCATTTTGAACGTGCAATTCGAACTATGAAATAGTTTGTCTTAAAAATGAGAGTATAAATCTATGGTAACTGCAAGACTATCAAACCAATTTGGTTTAACACAACGGGTCCTTCTACAGCCCTATCTAACGGGGGTGGTGCTCGCTCCCGATGGTTCTCTAGTTATAAAAATTTACAAAACCCATGTCCGTGTCCCATAAATATGAGTGAATATACCCAAAAAGAGGTCTGTAATTTTATAGGAATGTCCGCTAGACAAGTTAGACGTTTACAAAGTTCTGGAGACTTAATAAAAGCTGGCATCTCAGGTAAGATTGATGGACCAAAATTTATACAGTCTTTGGTTGATTACAAGATTAAAATGACTATCAAAGACGATAGAGGACATGAGCAAAATCAAATAGATTTAGAAGACGAAAAAAAGCAAAAGGCAAGATTAACCAAGTTACAGGCAGATAAAGAAGAGTTGATCGTAGCCAAAATGAAAAATGAACTCATCCCAATTTGTGATGTTTCTTTTGTGTGGACTAAATTGTTAAGTAACTTCAAATCAAAATGTTTGGCTTTGATTTCAAAGATTGGTCCAAGAGTAGTTCATCTTGATGAGTTATCAGAAGTTCAAGAAATACTAGAGCAAGAAATTCATCAGGTTTTGATTGAATTAAGCGAGTTTGAAGAAAATGACTATATCACTTAGTTTACTTGAGTCATTAAAGTCTAATCTACTCCTTTTAAAACCACCACAAAAAATGACTATTACAGAGTGGTCAGATAGATATAGATATTTATCAGTGGAGTCATCAGCTGAACCAGGAAAATACTATTCAGATAGGGCACCTTTTCAACGTGGAATCATGAATTCATGTAATTTAAAGGGCATAGATGATATTACAATTATGACCTCTGCTCAGGTTGGAAAAACTACTTTCTTAGAAAATATTATTGCCTATTATATTGATCAAGATCCTTGCCCTATTTTACTGGTTCAACCAACAGTTGAAATTGCAGAAGATTTTTCAAAAAGAAGGTTGGCTCCAATGATTCGAGATACTCCACGACTTTCATTAAAAGTAATGGATTCAAAATCAAAAATATCTGGCAATACTCTTTCTCATAAAAACTTTCCTGGCGGGTCTTTGGCTTTGACAGGTTCAAATTCACCAGCTGGTCTTGCTTCAAAACCAATTCGAGTTGTTTTATTTGATGAAGTTTCAAGATTTTCAGAGTCAGCAGGAACAGAAGGAGATCCAGTTAGTTTAGGAGAGAAGCGAACCAAGACCTTTCCTAATAGAAAAAAGATAAAAGTTTCAACTCCTGGTATAAAGGGGATTTGTAGGATCAACTCCGATTTTATAAAAGGGGATCAAAGAAAGTACTTTGTTCCTTGCCCTTTTTGCCAAGAGTATCAAGTTCTGCAATTTTCAAATCTAAAATATACAAATAAAGATCCAAGCACAGCTCAGTTTGAATGTGAATATTGTGAAAAACTAATTGATCATAAGTATAAAATGAAAATGATTCAAGAAGGAGAATGGAGAAAAACCAAGGAGTCTGACTCTAAAAATAGAGTGTCTTTTCATATATGGGAGGCTTACAGTCCTTGGGTTACTTGGGAAGAGATTATACAAACTCATTTAGATTCATTAGAAGATCCAGAGTTAAGAAAGACTTTTATAAATACATCTCTTGGCGAAGTTTGGGAGGATTCGCAAGGAGAAGAAATAGCGATTGAAGAGTTTGATAAAAGACGACAAGAGATCTCACTCGAAAATATACCTGGTGAAGTTATGGTTTTAACAGCAGGAGTAGATACTCAGCCAGATCGATTAGAAGTACAAATCCATGGTTATGGCAAAGGTGAAGAATGTTATGTACTTGATCAAGTAGTTTTGTTTGGATCACCAGAGCTAGAGTCAACTTGGGACCAACTCGATGAAGTTATCAATAAGACCTATGAAAACGTACATGGTAACTTAAGAATCATGCAGACCTTTATTGATACAGGTGGAGCGAATACCGAAGCAGTTTACTCTTATGTAGCCCGAAAGAAATCATTAAAAATCAGAGGAATCAAAGGGGCGAATACTGCAAATGCTCCACTGATTGGAAAAGGTCAGGCTCGAAGGAAGGGCAAAAAAAGAAATGATATAAAACTGTTGTTGCTTGGAGTAGATACCGCAAAAGAAAGCCTATTTGAACGGATCAAACATGTAAAAGAATCAGGTCCTAAATATATTCACTTCGCTTCACACTTAGAAAATGAGTTTTTTGATCAACTCACTGCTGAGAGGTTGGTCCATGTAAAACAAAAAGGAGTTTATGTAAGAAAGTGGAAAAAGATCAGAGATAGAAATGAAGCCTTAGATTGTTTTATATATGCCTTTGTAGCAATGAAGCTTTTGAACCCAGCATGGACTAAAATTTATAATAGAAGACATAAAATAAAGGATAAACCACCAGTCAAAAAACCAAGAACTAAACGTCAAACTTCTGGTTTTAAGATGAATGCTTAATGATTTGAAAAACTCCTTCAGAGCTTGTAAGTACATAGATAATTTGGGATGATTAAACTAAACTTATATAACTTTTCAAATATTATAGATTAATCTGCTATAAAACCATTGGATACGATATTGGATAAATTAGAAAAAAAAGTATACTTGTTACAACACTGTTATGAGTTGAACGATCAGGAAGAAGTTAAAGTGATTGGTATTTACTCTTCAAAAGAAGAGGCTAATAATACAATTGAAAGACTTGTATTAGAAGTAGGCTTTAAGGATTATCCAGATAAATTCTTTGTAGATGAATATCTTTTAAACAAAGATCATTGGTGTGATGGTTTTGTTACCGTGAGATAAAAAATTATGGTAAAACACATAAATTTACAGTTTCACTCAACATCAAAAGAGTCGAAAGAGTTCATTAGTAAAATTTGTCAGAAGTTAGATGTGAACATTGCTATTTTACGGTTTGTTCCAGAGTTTTCAGTGCAAGAAATTACTGTTGATCACGATATCTTGAAAGAACTAAAGTCTTTAGATGGATTAAAGTATCGATCTATAGTTTTTAATCTAAAATCATTTGTAGTAGATGTAGAAAGTCAGAAAGAATTTTATGAATTAAACCCTCAAGCACTAACTTTTGAAATTGGAGAAGAAAGTAAAGATGTCATAAGAGAGTCTTGGCTACATACATCAATCTATATGGATGATATTGACTCTCAAAAATGCTGGCAAAAAATAGCACGAGAATTAAAAAAAATTAGTACTTGTGGAGCCTGGGCAATGAACCCCAAGACGAACGGTAGACACTTTTATAAGAATCATAGATACACCGAAGGAATAAAAGCCGCTCAAAAGAAAGGGCTCAAGATATTGCCTAGTGCTGGAATCATTGAACATGATTTCTTATCTCCACCTCCTACAAAAGATTAATCTCCCTAGTCACCCCCAACCCAATTCTCCACCCAAATCCCAAAAAATACCGTCACCAAATAACCCCTTAAATCCGCACCAAAAAGCCAAATAAAAAAACTTCAATGTAACCCCTTGTTTAGAGTAATTGTTACACCTTTTACTTAAATCATGATAAACATTGAAGAAATTCCCAAAAAGCTTGTTCAAGGAGATAGCGTTTCTATCTTGCTTGATTTGCTCCCAACTTATTCAGCACAAGAATATGTCTTAGAATTTGATTTTAAAGATCAACTCCAATCTTATGACCCTATCGTTTGTTCAACTAACGGGGATTTCTTCTCACTTAACTTATCTAGTGATGTTACAGGTGCTTTTGAAGCTAATACAATTACCTACCAGGCTAGAGTCTCTAATGCTTTGGGGTTTTCAAAAGTTATAGCAATTGCTACGTTTAAGGTTTTACCTTCATTCAAAAATTTACAGCATTATGATTCAAGATCTCACAACAAAAGAACCCTAGAAGCAATCAAAGCCTATATAGAAGGTTACGCTAGTCAAGGACTTAAAAAATATAGAATCAACAACAGAGAACTTGAAAGCTTAACCGTTGATGAACTATTAAGATTTAAAGATCACTATGAAAAACTAGTAATCAATGAAAACAGAATAAAAAAGCAAACTACATTTCAGCCTATACGAGTTAGGTGGAATTGATGAAAACTAAGTTAAGTACAAGAAAGTTTTCATCAGCTAGTATTGATCGTTTACTAGGAAGCTTTGATCATGCAGACCCGATGGGGATTAATGAAAAGCTAAAGTCCTCTCTATCAACTATGAGAGATAGGACCAGACAAGGGGCAAGAGACAACGAATATATAATTCAATACATAAATTATATGATTGCCAACGTCATTGGACCAGAAGGAATCAGACTTCAAGTTAAGACAAGCAATAAAAAGGTTAATAAACTCCTTGAAAGTAAATGGAAGGAGTTTTGTAGAAGAAAGAACTTTTCTATAGATCAGAGTGTTTCTTGTTGTGAAGCACAGGCATTGGCTCTTAGATCTTTACTGATTGATGGTGAATACATCATAAAAAAAGAAATGGTAGTCATTGCAGATAAACCAACTTTTGCCATTCGATTTATCAATCCAGATAGATTAGATGAAAATAATACATCTTATTCAGAAACAAATGATATAAAAATGGGAATTGAAAAAGACTCTTTAGGAAGAGTACTCAATTATCACATTTTAAAGGGCAATCCAAGAGCCTATTTTATAGATCCAAAAGCTAGATTATCTCAATCGATTCCTTCAAAACAAATTATACATGGCTTTGTAATTGAGTTTGTAGATCAAGTTAGAGGTATACCAAAGATTCAATCAGTTCTTACTAGGCTAAAACTATTGTCTAGATATGATAAGGCAGTATTGGTTGCTGTAATTATATCTGCTCAAACTATGGGCTTTTTTACTAAAGATTTAAATGACTCTGAACTTGATGAGTATGGTGATGAACAAGAAGAGCAAGAGCCATTATATATCGAAGCAGAAGCAGGTTCTTTTCAAGAGCTTCCTCCTGGATACAATCTACAAGAGTTTGATCCAAAGTTTCCACAAGATAACTATGAAAACTTCACCACAAGGCAGTTACAAGCTATCTCATCAGGACTTGGTTGTTCTTATTCAGCTTTGTCTTCTGATTTAACTAAGGTTTCTTATTCATCAATGAGGCAAGGTGCTTTAAATGATAGAGAAAGTTTTAAGCAGCTTCAAAGTATTTTAGTTCATCAATTTTTACAACCAATATTTGAAGAGTTTTTGTCTTTTGAAAGAGACTTTGGAAACGATATATTAATCTCTTCTAGAAGTTTTGATTTCTTAAACCAAGCTAAATGGCAATGTAGACGTTGGGATTGGGTGGATCCTTTAAAAGATGCTAGTGCCAATAAAACAAATGTTGAGTCTGGTTTTATGACTCAGGAGCAAGTTTGGATTAACCAAGGCTTAGATCCAGAAGAACAGTGGGAAAAGTGGCAAGAGCAATTAGAAAAATATAAATCGATTGGCTTTACTAATCATGAGGAAATGAAATCAAATGAAAATATCCCAAAGGTCTAATAATTCGACCAAAAAAAATGGAAAATCAACTAGAGAGTACCAGTTGTTGGGTATTGCAGAAAAAGAAGATCCAAATGTTTTTGAGATATCATTTTCATCAGAAGTATTGGTCAAAAGATGGTTTGGCAATGAAGTACTAGACCATGAAAGAGCTGACTTTAAGTTTATCTCATCAGGTAGAGCGCCATTGTTGTTAGATCATGATCATACAAGACAAATTGGTGTGATTGAAGATGCTTGGATAGATAAAAAAATTGGTAGAGCCAGGATTCGGTTTTCTAAAAATGAAGAGACCAAACCTGTTATCCAAGATGTAAGAGATGGAATAAAAAAGAATGTATCTGTTGGGTATGAGTTTTTTGATCCAAAAGTAGTAGATGAACGAGAAGGAGTAGAAACCTATAAGGTAGGTTTTAGCCCTCTTGAAATATCTATTGTATCTGTACCAGCGGATAAAAATGTTGGATTTGATCGATCACAAATCGATGAAAAACAAGAGCAAATTAACAGAGAAATTTTTCAAAATATTTTAACAAAAAAGGATGAATCTATCATGCCAAAAGAAACACAAGATGCTTTAGATGAAACTAGAAGTAAATCAAGTCAAGTAGAGACAAGATCTCAAGATCCAATTTCAACTGAAAAAGTTGAATTAATCAAAAAAGAAGCAAGAGCGGAAGCAATTCAAATAGAGAAAAAAAGAGTTAAAGATATTAGTGATTTAGCTAAGACTAGAAACTTAATAGAGCTGGGCTCAAAAGCAATTGCAGAAGAAACAACTTTTGATGAGTTTAGAAGTAAAGTATTTGATGAACTAGAAACCAGATACAATAACTTTGAGACCAAAGAAACTAACTCAGGTCTAGAGTTTTCAAAAAGAGAAAAACAACAATACTCCTTTGGTAAAATCGCTAGTGCAGTATTATCTGGAGATCTTTCAAGAGCGGATCTTGGATTAGATGTTTCACAGAGTTTAGAAAAGCAATTTAATAAAAGGTCTAGTGGTATCTTGATCCCATTTAACGCTCCTATGAGTGGGATTGCAAAACGTGATCAGCTTGCAGGTACTATGAATATTGGTGGTGCGTTTGTGCCAGAGCATTTAAGTACAACCATGCAAGATATATTACGTGATCAGTTAATCACCTCTAATGTTGGTGTTACTACACTTTATGGATTATCTGGTCATCCAAAGTTTCCAAGAAAGTTATCCGCTTCTAGTCCTAATATGGTGGATGAAAATACAGCAGGTAATAAGTCAATTTTAACTTTTGATCAAGTTGGAATGCTTCCAAAAAAGGGTACAACTTATGTAGAGATCTCAGATACTTTGCTTTTACAGTCTAATACAGACTTTGATCGTATGGTAGAGCAAGATTTAATGGATGGAGTGATTCAATATATTGATGATCAGTTTTTGAATGGTGATGGAGTTGGTAACAACATCAAAGGCATAAAAAACATCACTGGTGTAAATACCTTTGTACTCGGTACTGCAAACTCTCCTACCTATGATGAAGTTGTAAATATGGAAACCTTAGTAGCGAGCTCAAAAGTACGCATGGAGAATATGAGTTATATCACTTCTCCAAATATCTATGGCAAGCTCAAAACAACCTCAAAAGATGCTGGATCAGGTCGCTTCATCTTAGAAAATCAAAGACTAAATGACTACCAAGTTTACAGAACAACTCTGGTTAACAATGAGCTTATTTTTGGTAAGTGGAATGAGTCGGTTTTAGGTTTCTTTGGAGCTATTGAGTTATTAAGAGAAAGAGATCCAAGAACAGGTGAATGGGTACTTGCAGTACACTTTCATTTTGATCATCTTTGTCGTCAGCCAAGTGCATTTACTATCACAACAAACGTATAAATTATAAAGGAAAGTCATGTCTATTTTAAATGTAAAATTGATTAAAAACATCATCATTAATGGTAAACCAGGAAAGATTGATGAAGTCCATCCAGTAGAAGATCAAGATGCTAAATTTTTGGTAGCTCAAGGGTCAGCTAGGATTTATTTGGATTCTGAAAAACAAGCAGAAGAGTCTGTCAAAAAGCCAAGTAAGAAGTAGTGATAAAAGAAAATTTTGATATTTTTTTCAACCTCAACGGTCATGCTCAGTTAGCACGTTTTGAAAGCCTAGAAACAGGGTTAAGTAAAAATGTAAAAGTAATAGAGGATCGACCATTTGAGGTTGCTGGTAACTTTCTACAAAATGAGAGTTCTCATCCTTATATTAATACGGTTGTTGAGTGGATCAATGGCTTTAAACGTGGTGATTATATTTATCTAAATTATGCCAAAGCGAATCAAGTGAAATACAAGATTAAAAACTTTGAAGCAGATCACACAGGTTTAGTAGATATAAGGGTTACGGTCGTTTAGTTATGGCTCATGTTAGAAGACAAGTTAGAGATAGACTGATCTTTAAGATGAAAGAGATCCCAGAGTTTAAAAAGGTTTTTAATACCTCTATTTTTGCAATCGATAAAGCAGATTTACCAGCAATTAATATTTTTACTGAGTCAGACAAGTTAGATGAAAACATGGGTTATATCCAGGTTAGAAATCAAACAGTTTCTTTGAGTATTCATGGAGAGGGTGGAAATGTTGTTGATGATTTGGATGAATTATTGGTTTTGGTGGAAAAAAAACTGCAAGAAGATCCAACACTTGATGGAGTCTTAAAGAGTCTATTTTTCTTTAAAATAGAGTCAAGCTTTGAAGATGCTGATAGTGCTAGAGGTGAAATAGAGTTAAGTATCAATTGTTTATATGAAATTGATGAAAGAGATCCAGAGATCTTTTTATAGAAAGGTAAAAAATGGGAAGTTTTCACGGAAAAGATGGAGCTATTGATGTTGATGGGACCGCTGTTGGCAGAATCACTCAATTTCAAGTAGATCAATCTGCTGATGTAGCTGATGATACGGTAATGGGTGATGAATGGAAAACCAATTTAGTTGGCCAAAAGTCATGGAGTGGATCTTTAACTTGTAAGTTGGACAAAGCAGTTGATGCAGGTCAACTATTATTGGTTGTAGGTGCTACAGTTTTACTTAACTTAAAACCTGATGGTACTAAGATTATGGCTGGGACTGCCATTGTTACAGGTCGTGGTACACCAGTAAATAAAGATAGTGGAGTAGAGTTGTCTATAAATTTTACAGGTAGTGGTGCTTTAACGGATGGAATGTTGGTGGTTTAAAAAATGAGTGTAATTAACAATGCTATCAAGCACTTTCAAAAACAAGAACGAAAAGAGATTGAAGTACCTGAGTGGGAGACTACTTTATATCTTCCTCCAATGAATCTAGAAGAAAGAAACAGAGTTTATGATGATCAAAATTTAAAACATGACCTTGCTGTTGAGTACTTAGTTTTAAAAGCCCAAAACAAAGAAGGTCAAAATGTTTTTGCTCCTGCTGATGCTTTTAAACTTCAAAACTCAGTAGATCCAGAGATCATCAACAAGATCTTTATCTTAGGGCAAAAAGTGGAAGAGATTGAAAAAAAAAGCAAAGATTCAGAAAAGATCAACATCTCTTTGCCCAATTCCAAATAGCGAAACTATTACACAAAACTCATGCTGAAATTGTAAGTATCTCAGTAGATGAATTTGATAATTGGATGGCATTTTTTGATGTATTAGAAGAACAAGAAGATAAAGAGAAAGGTAAGAAACAAGAAGATCATGAATGCTAGTGAAGTTAAATTAAGAATCGTTGCTGAGGACAGAGCTAAAAAGGAATTTGTAGCTTTGAATAGAACGGTGAAACATTTGGGTAGTGAACTAGGCTATCTAAAGAATAATACTTCACAATTAAAAAATGCTACAGACAAGTCTAAGAAATCAATAAGTGCTCAACAAAGAGTTATGTCTAAACTTAAAAATACTGTTGTATCTTTGGCTTTGGCCATGGGTATTGGTGGTCTTGCTAAAGAGATCACAAACACCGCTCAATCACTTGAAAAAACAAACAGACTTTTAAAGTTAACGATTGGCACTCAAAAAGAAGCTAGAGTTGAGTTTGAAAAGATGAAACGAACAGCAATCGGTTTAAAGTTAGATTATCAAACAGTTACTGAAGAGTATGCAAGTTTTATAGCAGGTGGTAAATCATCAAAAGTATCACTAGAAGAGCAAGGAAGGGTATTTCTAGCAGTAGCAAAAAGTGCCTCAGTTTTACAGCTTTCTACTGATGATACCAAAGGAACATTTAGAGCCTTATCTCAAATGATGGGTAAAGGTGTAGTCTCTATGGAAGAGATGAGACAACAATTATCCGAGCGATTACCAATGGCTATGGCAGTGACAGCAACAGAAATGGGTCTAACAACAGCAGAGTTAATAGACTTTATATCTACAGGTAGTGTTATGGCAGAAGATTTGTTTCCTGCTTTATCAAGAGGACTTGAAAAAACATTTGGAGAAACAGCAAAAAATATATCAGGGGCAAAAGCTAGTTTAAACAATTTAAGAAATGAGTTTACTCTCTTAAAAGAAGAAGCAATCAAATCAGGCATTATGGGTGTCTTTGAGACACTAACCAATCTAAGTAGTGACTTTTTGAAAAACACCAGACTTGGTATCCGTGAGATAGATAAATATTTTGGTAAAAAACAAAAGAAGGTTAACAATCCAAAGGGTAAAAGAAAGATTGTTTCTAGTGACTCAGTAGAAAAGCAACTAAAGAGATTGAAGCTAAAAAGGTCTAATTGGACTAGACGTATTAAAGAGCTAGGAAAAGAAAATGCGGTTTCATTAAGGCGTGATCTAGCTAGTTTAAACGCAGATATAGTTTTGCTAGAACACAAATTAAACTCAATGACTATGGGTTTAACTAAAAAAGCTTTTAGTGATCGTTGGATCTTAAAGACAAAAGAGAAAAGAAACAAAAGTCTAAAAAGTAAGAAACCACAATTAGATAAAAAAGGTCGTAAACAAGGTAAAAAAGGAGCAAAAGAAAAAGCTCCAGTTGTAGAAATAGATTTTAAAAAGCGTTTCCAAGATAGAAAAGATAAAGCTAAAAAAGAAGCAGAAAGAAAGAGACTCTTAAAGAGGCAACAATCTGAACAAAAAAGACTTTTGAAACAAAAGCAAAGAGAAGAGAAAAGACAAGCTGATAAGTTAAAACGTGAAAAAGAGAAAAAGGCTAAAGACCTTGAACGTATAGACTTAAAAAGAACTCGTCAGGGAGATCATTTAGTAGATTCCTATAAAACTCAACTAGAGGTACTACAAGAACAAAAAAATGAGCTAACTGCTTTGTATGAATTATCCAAAAAAACTAAAAAAGAATACATCTCAGATGAAGACTATGTAAAGACTACTAAGCGAATCAATCAGCAAATCAACGAGATTAAAAATCAGGGTCAAAGTACTTTTAAAAGTTTAAAAGACTTATCTAAGGATTGGGTGGATAGCTTTTCAGATCAATTAACAAATATGTTAGTTAAGGGTAAAGGATCATGGTCTGATCTTAGAGACTCTATGCTATCCACTATATCTAGCACTTATTTAAATAATGTGATTTCAGCTGGTACAAGTAAATTGATGAGCGGAGTGTTTGGTTTTTCTGGAGGTGGAGTTTTAAAAGCAGGGAGAGTAGGAAAAGTTGGAGAGTCAGGTACAGAATATATAGCTCCAGTTTCTTATGATCGACGAATATTTAATTCTGAAGAAACAAAAAGTATGAGTAGGTTTTCATCATCAAATCCAGCGGATCACTCCAATTTGATAGTGAATGTAAATATTTCTACTGGAGTTCAATCAACTGTGAGATCAGAGGTTTTAAACTTGATACCAAACATCACACAAGCTGTATCAGCAGGAATAAATAATAGATCAAGGAGAAATTCAACCTAATGTATCCACTGGAGTTTCCTACATATTTGATTAGAAACTTAAGTTACCGCCTTGTAAGAATACAAGGAGTAAATACTTCTGTTTTTACAGGACATCAGGAGGTTTTTGATCATGGTCATTATTGGGAGGGTGAATTAACCCTAAAAGCTCTAAATAAGAGTGAAGCGTTTTTATTTCAGTCATTTTTATTAAAATTAAAGGGACTGTTAGGGTCATTCACTATGGCTTTTAAAGATAAAGAAGTTCCTCTAGGAGAAGCAAATAGAACTCCGATTATAAATAGCTTTATAAGTGATACAAAACTAGAAGTTTCTAACCTATTAGCAAATCAAACGCTATTAAAAAGTGGAGATATGCTTGGGTTTTCTAATGGCGAATACAAAATGTTAGTAGAAGATTTAACAGCAGATGCACAAGGAGTTGCACTGGCTACAATTGAGCCAGGACTTAGAGTTTATCCAGGGCTTGGATCTAGCATAGATATAAACCCAGCCAAGGGGGTTTTTAGATTATCAAATCAGGTAGATTTTGTAGTTTCTAATGCCATGCACTATAGCTTTTCAATGTCTTTTAGAGAAGTAATTGCATGACAAACTCTCGATTTAGATTTTTTATTAAATTGGATTTTTCACCTGATCCTGCATATATCTGGACTGGGAGCGGTGAGATTGAATTCAATCAAAATACATATTATGGAGTTGGGGATATGGGTGATATATCTCAGGTCCAAGAAAGTACGACTCTGCAAGCAAATGGAGTTGATTTAACTTTATTTGGATGGCCATCAAATTACATTCATCATGCTTTAAATGCAGATTATTCGGGTAAGAGTGCATTGATATGGTGTGCTTACTTAAATAGTGATCTAAAAACTTTCTCTAAATCTCCTAGGTTATGGTTTCGAGGGAGAATGGACAAGATGGTAGTGATTGACTCGAGTGAGCACTCTACGATTGAAATTTCATGTGAACAAGGTGCTATTGACTTTAACAGAGCCAGGCTTCAAATGTGGAGTCATGAAGATCAACAAAATAGAAGCAAACCAATAGTAGATTTAGGGTGTCAGTACATAGAGCAAACAGCAGGAAAGGAAATAAAATGGGGAAGGTAAAAACACTATCTAGTGTAATTTTAAAATATAAATCCTTAACTTTTAAATATGGTGTTTGCGATTGTTGTTTGTTTACAAAAGACGTTGTTGAAGCAATCCATGGAGTAAAAATCAATCATCCAATCCATCGAGGAATAAGACAAGATTTTAAAAATATCTTTAAAGAGTTTCAAGCAAAAAACACAAAGCAATTTATAGAAAATATTTTACTTCAAAACGACTTCAAAGAGGTAGAAGATAAAACGATTTTACATGGTGATGTGGTAGTGGTTAAAAATGGTCGCAGATTTATAAGCTCTGTTTGTATCAATGATCGTTTAACTTCTGTCAACGAAAATGGCATTTGTATTTTACCAAACTTATATCTTGAAAAAGTATATCGGTATATGGGTGTAAATCATGGGTAAGGCAATCAAAACGGTAGCTACTATTGGTTTAGCTTTTGTAACAGGAGGTTGGTCGGCTGCTGTATTGGCTGGAGGTTCAATTTACATTCAGCGTAAGCAACAAAAAAAGATGTTGGCTCAACAATCAGCTTTGTTTTCTCAGAGTCAAATTCAAGGTATGACAGGGATGATTAAAGATTCAGCCAGTCCAAAAAAACTCTATTTTGGTAAAAATATAAAGTTTTCGGGTAACGTAGTTTATGCCAACCAAGATCCTAATGATAACAAGTTTTTAATTTTGGTGATTGCTTTAGCTCCTCATTCACTTGGTGACTTAAAGTGTGTTTATTTAAATGATGATAAGTTAATTTATGATCATGATACTTCAAACGAAAATGGATACACTTGGCAAGTTTTTAAAAACACAGATCCTGATGGTATTAACTATGGGTCTACTGCTCAATTTAGATATCATAATGAAGGAATGGAAGTTGATCATGCCTTAAACTTTGAACACTCCGCTACATGGACTCAAGATCATAGGTTAAAAGGGGCATCCTATCTAATAGCTAAACTTTATTTTGATCAAAATATTTATACAGCTATTCCTAATATTTCTGTAGTGACTGATGGCATGTTGTTTGATACTACTTTAAACAATACAGTGGAGAGATCTCAAAACTTTGCTGATGTAATCTATTGGTATTTAACAAATAAAGAGTTTGGTTTTGGTGAAGACTTAGATTTAATTAATATGAGTTCGTTTATTGATGCTTGGCATAAGTGTAACCACACAATGACAACAGGTGAAAAACGATATTCAATTACTGGCTTACTCAATACTGGCGAGTCTCCCAAAGATAATATGTTGATGTTGTTGGAGTGTTGCAATGGACGTTTAGTATTTGATGGAGAATGGAGACTACTAATAGGATATCAACAGCCTATTATTGAAATTACAAAGGGAGACTTTTTAGGTCCAATTCAACATCAACCAAAAGGATCAGAAGCTGATATATTTAATTCAATTCAAGGAGTTTATATTGGAGAAAATGGAAACCCCGATGAGTTCCCTCAAGTGTCTGTTCAAGAGTACATTGATCAAGATGGAGGTAAAAAACTCTGGACTCAACTTGATTTACCATTAATAGATAATAAAAACACAGCCTATCGTATAGCTACAATACATTTAGAAAGAGCTAGAAATCAATATGTAATTTCTGGTTCAATCAATTCAAAAATCGATGATATTAAATGTGGAGATACGGTTTTTTATAGTGATGAAAGACTTGGTTTTACAAACAAAACTTTTGAAGTCATTGATTTAATCAGAGACAATAAAAATAATACAATTTCTGGTGAAGTTGTTTTGAAGTCTACTAAAGAAAGTGACTTTGATGATGTTTTAACTCCTGTTAATAATGCGATACCATATTTACAATTAGCAGATCCAAGAAAGATAGATCCTCCAAGCAATTTGGTGGTAGTAGAAGAGTTAATTCGCATAGCAGACACTTTTGATAACAGAATCAAATTATCATGGGTTGAGCCACAAGTTGGCTTTGTTTCTAACTATGAGGTGAAGTACAAAAAGTTAGATGGAAGTGAAATAAATATTGGTGTTTTAGCTAATGTTTTAAATACAGAGTTCTTCTTATCTGATACAGGAGACTATGAGTTTTTTGTGAGAGCTATCTCTCAAGCTAATACAAGGTCTCTTTGGTTAAGTGTTACAAAAGAAATATTTGGTAAAAAACTGCCACCTCAAGATGTATCAAATGTATTGGTTG
Organism: Candidatus Cloacimonadota bacterium; assembly: GCA_023954715.1. Taxonomy (GTDB): domain Bacteria; phylum Muiribacteriota; class UBA6191; order UBA6191; family UBA6191. Next base: position 33,003 of record JAGSHD010000008.1, read on the forward strand.
ATTTTCAAGAAACTTCAATAAGAGTTTCATGGGACCCATGCCCTGATCTTGATTATTTACAAACTAGATTAAAGTTTCCTTTTACACGAGAGATTGCAGGGACATACTTTGATATTACAAACTTAGAGTTTTGGTATTTTATTCCAGGGATATACTCGCTTGGTCTAGTTCATGTTGATACTAGCAATAATGTTTCACAAAATGAAAATACAATCCAAATAGAAATTGTAAAACCTAATTCTCCATCGTTAAAATCTCAAGTTTTTAATAACCAAGTAGAAGTATTTTGGGAGACACCAATAAGTACCTCTTTTCCTGTGAGGTCATATAAAATCTATAAGAGGGTGTGGATTACTCCGTATCTCAATCAACTAACTTTTATTAAAGAAGTTTCTTCAAACTATGTATTGATCACTGAGCTTGAAAGTGGTTTGTATGATTATGCAGTGGTATCGATAGATTCAGTTGGTAACAGTTCGAATGTATCAAACTTATCTGTAGATGTTGGAGATCCAGTTGGATTTGATTTTATCTCTAGCTATGAAGATCACTTTGAAAATGTAGCAGGTTATGAAAATCTACAAGATATAGATGGAGGACTAAGCCCAAATATCAATACAACTGAAAGTATGAATGATTGGATTAACCGTTTAATCACATCAGAAAGTGATGCGATTAGCGATTTGGTAGCAAGTGGGGGAGAGTATTTTGGTCAACCATTTATAAGTACTTCAAGATATACCACTAAAGTTTTTGATCTAGGTGGACCAGTCAATTCAGCAAAGTTTAAATTTGAGTTGTTTCAGACCCTGATTGACCAAGAAAACCAATATATTTGGACCATTAAAACATCTACAGATGGCACTAATTGGAATGTTTTTGAAAACCAAAATCAAGCATTTGGGTTAAATATTAGATATGTACAGGCAGTGATTGACTTTATACCTACAGTTGATGGATATAGCTTTTTAGACAAAGTTAAATTATCGGTATTTGCTGAGACTCAAGATGATAATGGTGCTCTTTTGGTTTCAAAAGATGATGTTTTAGGAACAGAGATATTTTTCAATAAAAACTTTACTGATGTGAGTTATGTAAACGCTGTTTCCTATAACAATGGTTTCTCTCTTATTGTAAATTTTTCTGATACTGCTTATCCGACAAGCTTCTTTGTAAAACTAAGAGATCAAAATGGTTTGAGAGTAAATGGATATATAAATTGGGTAGCTAGGGGTAAATAAGATATGAGCACTTTTGCAGATTTAAATGATTCAACTAAGGTGATTGATTTTTTGGATAGAGTAAATGAGTTTTTAAAGTCTTTAGCTAAGATGAATTTATCTACAGTTACTAACTTAGAAGATGGGTATTATCAAATTGTAAACGGTCAGTTTCAACTAAGACAGTCAGGGACTTGGATAAACGTAAACCCAAAGTTATCAAACCTTGTAGATGGAGAGTTAGTAGCTACCGATTCAAACGGAAACATTTACTCAACAGGTAAAAACATTTCACATTTTTATGATCATAGCTCGTTTAACTCAGGAGTTTTAGGTAGCTCCCATATACCAAATCAAGCAGATGGTTCATTTTATATAGTATCCAATGTAAATCAAGCGATTACAAAGGGACATACTACTTCAATATCAGTAGATAAAAAAGGACCTTTTCGCTTACCACCGACTGGTGGCATTACTAATCAGGTTTTAAAGGTTGGACCTAGTGGAGCATTAATCTGGTCAAATGATAATGATACAACTTATGGGGTTGGTGATGGAGGATTAAGTGAAAAAAACTTTACTACCACTTTAAGTAACAAGTTAAATGGTATTTCTGATAATGCTAATTATTATACTCATCCAACAGGTGATGGTAACTCACATGTTCCTGCCTTTGCTAGTCAATCCAAGGTCTTAGGATATAAGGGAGGACAAGTTGCTTGGGTTAATGAGTCAGAAGCTTTTGGAGCTTATGCCAGTGTTACTTGGTCTACTCCAAATAATGCACCTATTCAAGATCAGGTTCAAGTGGTTGGATCAATTGATATTGAAAGAGCTGGCAAAGTATTAACATCAGTGACTTATGGTACTTTTCAATTAAGTTTAGCATCTCTTGGTTTTACAGGTTCAAAAACAGCTAACAATTACATTCACCCAAATAGTGATGGCAATCGACATATTCCAGTTGGTGGCACAGATGGTCAGGTTTTAAAAACGGATGGTGCTGGTAACTATGAATGGATTGATCAAGCATCAGGAGTAACTGGCTCTACCTATGTAAGCATATCAGCACCGCATACAACAGACTTTTTAGATTCTAGTGGGGAATTATCGTCTCGGTCTACTACAGATTTTGCAGGAGCAATTGTAAGAACAGACGAGTACTTGATTATTAGCGACAATAATACAAATGACAACTCAAACCCTTATAACGACTATTTATTCTTTAAAAACTTAGAAACAGATATCTGGACAAAAATAACAACATCTTGTCATACACCTTCTGTTTTAAAGTCTACAGATGGTAGGGCGATAGTATGGAATAACAAATTAATAGTCATTAGTAATCATCATTATAATTCACAAGGTAAGTTAGATCTAATTGATTTAGATACATTGGCTGTGACAAATGGGTCATCGTTTGCGACCCATGGTAAAAAAATATCAGATGGAGCAGTTTTAGTTGGGGATGAACTTTATTTTCCTTATGTTTTAAAAGTAGGTCAGACACCAGTAAAAGGAATACTTTGTAAATACAATTTAGCTACGTTTGTACATTCTAATCATGACTTTTCGAGTTGGTGGAATACAAATGTACGTGCTGGATCGTGCTATATTTTTTCAGTTTCAAAAAGCAAAAAATCAAATCATCTTTTATTGGGTGCTAGACATGAGACTACACCATACGACCAGAGAGTGATTGAGTATGACTATATCAACGAAAGCGTTACGGACTCGATTGATTTAACTACAAAAGTTTCAAACTGGGGATCAGATCCAGCTTATATGTTTGAGCATTTAAACTATCACTATGTTTGTCCTAGCTCAACAGTTAGAGACTCTAATGATCTTTTATCATATATCAGAATTGATAGTTCAGTGGGAGTATCTACAGCTACAAAATTACAAGCTTCTGGATTAACCCCATTTTTATCCAATACGACAGCATCCCATTATCCAGTTAGAGCGAGTGGTGTAAGAAATGGATTTATAGCTTTTAATACTCCATACACATACAACGGTGATCATGCAGTTATGTTTTTAAACCTAACTACAAATCAAGTACAGGCAAAAATAGATGGAACATCACTGGGTCAATACTCTCAAGTTACCTCCACAAAAACAATACGCATACTTGATTTTGCTTGGGGAGAGGAGTTCGAAATATTTGCCCTCACTGGCTTGTGGGATTTATCGGGGGGCTCTAACAATAATATACATGTAAGATTTAGACAAAAAATTGATATTAGGAGTATAAGCTAATGGCAGACTTATTGGATTTAGATCCCACCGAGATAAAAAATAATAAAATAGCTGTTTTAAAGGCAGTAGTAAGAACTGAGCTTGCAAAAGAAGATAGAGATATTTTGATAAACTCTGAGCTAATATCTCAAGATAAAAAAAATACTATTTTAGCTGAAAGACAAGTTATATATCTGTCCTATTTGGCTAAAAAATCAGAGTTAAAATCTTTAACAGATATGATTGATATTTTTAACTTCAGAACCAATATCTACGAAGAGTAAAGGGTAGATATGCAAAATCAAATATGGAACCCAAACCCTGCTTTAGATAGTTACGATAGCGACTTGATCGAGTTTATTGCAGAACAACAAAAGTATGCATTAAGAAATACAAGACTTTGGGAAAAAGGACATTTTTATTATCCATTTGCCAACGAATCTACTAAGCTAGTAGATATTATAAAAGGTAATAATTTGGCTCGACATACTAGCTATGGTCCTGGTGTGATACTCCAGTCAGTTGAAACAGTAAACTCTCAAATTCAAACTGTTGCAAATAATGCCAATGAATCAAAATATATAATTCCTTCAGGTTTATATCCAGAACAACCAAAAAAGTCTACCTTTGCTTTTAACGCATACATTGAAGCTGGTTGTTTAGATGGAGGATACTTGATACAGATTAATGAGGCAAACTCGTTAGGTCACTATGTAAACCCTTCTGGGTCAAGATTTGTAAACGGATTTGGATACAATAATTTAGCAAACTATTACTCTAGTTATACCGTACCAACTCCAGGTTGGCATCACTATGTTTGTTCTATTGAATGGCTCGATAATAACGATGTTATTAGTACTATACATAGAGATGGAGTAATTGTGTTTTCGATTGTTTATAGTGGCTATACACCCTCAAGAATGAGTACAGCGCATGGAAACTCTTTGTTTGCTACAAGTTATTTTGGAGGATCAAGTTTTGGATACTCAGCCAATAATATTTATCACGCTACTGAAATATTTACACAGGAAGAAATTTTAGACTTATACAATAAATCAGGTATCGTTCATCACCTGCCAAATACTAGCCCTAAAATAACTCCAGGGATATATTTATTAGACGATCCAGATTTAGAGGAAGTTATATCTATTTCTCCTGACGTAATTGGCTCAGGTTCGGTTGGATATCGACAAAATGATGGTAGTAACAGTTTGTTTTTCAACGGTAGCGAATGGGATAACCAAGATACTTTGCAAAACTCTTTAAATGTCATGAATGAAAATTTGTCTAGTTTGTTACTTCCAAATCAAAAATGGAAACCAGAGCTGTTTTTGAATTCAGATGGTTATCAAGAGCCAAGCATAGGGCAAATTACAGTTTCTTATAATCTAAATGAACCACCCACAGTTCATGCAGGAGCAAATAAACCTATATCGGGAGAACTAAAAGTAGGTGACTCCCTTTTAATATTTTCTGATGCTTCAATCTCTGATGATGTAGCAGTGCTTTATTATCAGATTGATGGAGGGCAACCCATTTATATTAAAAAAGAGTTATACGCTACTCTTCAAGAAGCTTTAAACAATCTAATTTTTGATACTTCAGGCTTGTCTGGTGGATCTCATAACATAACACTGACTGGTATTGATGACTTTAATGATCAGTTGGTTGTACCTAGTTCAACTACTTTAACATTAGTTGATGGCTTGATAGAAAAAATAGATGGTCTAGCTACTTTAGTGAATGATTTAAATCAAAATATAATATCGGATCAATTTGTTGAACCAGACGGGACTATTATCCGTAAAAACTCATTAGGGCAAACTTTAGCAAGGTATGTAACAACTAGAGGAACAGTCTTTGAAAACCCAAAGGCTGTAACATCAATAGTTAGGATTATCGAATGAACTTGATTTTACCACTAGGATCCGATACACGAGACTTTGCTTCTCTGATCGAAACAAGAGAGCCTACAATAAAGCTAGATATAAGAGAGAATCAAATCATTGTGATATCAAAGCTAAAGCAAAAAATAATCATTAAGGATGACTCAAAATGACAGAATATCAGTTAATTCAAGGAGAGAGTTCTCAATCTTTTGATATAGGTTATGCAGATCCAGATACAGGAGAGTTAGTTGTATTAGGTGCTGATGATTTGTGTACCTTACATGTAGTTCAAAGTATTCAAAATCAAAAAGAGCAAGCTATTGTAGAGTTAAATAGTTTTCCTAAATCATTAGACGGTTTGTATTTCAAAACCAAACTTAAACCAAGTGATTCAGAGTTATTGAAAAGTGGAGACTATTACATTGTTTGGAAGCTCGTCAATATAGCTAAAGATTTTGCTTTAGAGCATCAAGCAAAGCTAAAAGTTTTACCAAGTGGAATCCATAATTAAAAGGAGTGAAAATTGGCTGAATCCAAAAATAATATAACTGTAGATAGAACCTTGCTAGGTCTATGTGTTTCATTGTCCATCTTTTTGTATAGTCAGCTAAATCAAAAGTTAGATAAAATTACTTATGAAAGGGATAAACTTGAGATTAAAACTCTTTATCGAGATATCACTAAGCAAAACACACAACTTCTAAACGAACTAACAGAACTAAGAACCACTATAAAGATTTTATACAAAATAGGGAGGGACAAATGAGAAAACTAAGCAAACTAAGAGGATCGACTTTTACCGATAGTATTTTTGCATCAGGTGTTGGATATATCAAAGGTAAGAGGGCTGTTGCATTGCCATCTAGACATGCTTTAAATCGATGGGTTAAGCTGACTTTACCGGAGACTGGTAAATCAACTATTGTCCAGGTACTAGATGTTGGCCCTTATCTTTGGTGGGATGATCAATTTGTTTTAATGGGAGCAAGGCCACTAGTTGAAACCTTAAACTATTATCAAATTCCTTTTCCAAAGAGAGGTGCTTATCCTTGGCATAAAATTTCATACTCAGGCAAAATTCCCCCTTCAAAAGCATCTATCGATTTGACTCCAGAAGTTTGGCAAGATCTTGGGGTTGATAAATCCATTGATGAGTTGAAATCATATTCCAATAATAATTTGATCGTAGAGTGGTTTGTAAAAAATGACGGGGCTATCTCATGAATTTATTGAAATTAGTTACAGGTGGTTTATTAGAAAAGATTATTGATCGAACCCTACCTAATAAAATGAGTCAAGAAGACAAACTTAATTTGACTCAAGCTTTTGAAATGGAGCTTCAAAATGCTCAAAGAGATTTAATTTTAAGCGAGAGCTCAAGCAAAGACTCCTATGTTTCAAGAGCAAGACCAACCTTTTTGTATCTAGTCTACTTGATATTGGCTTTTAACTTTATAATTGTACCAATCTTTAATCAGGTTTTTGCATTGATCATATCACTGTATGGAGGTAGTCCATTTAGTTTTGAAGCTGTACCTCTACCACCAGATCTATACTCACTTTTTAAGATAGTTATGCTTGGTTATATTGGTGGAAGAACCTACGAAAAAACCAAATCGGTATAAACAATAGGCGAAAGTTACACAAAAATAAATCTTGATAATTTAGAGCAATTTACCGTATAGTTAATAGCAATTATTAATTTAAAAGGGTAGTGCAAAATGGCTAACAAAAACAAGATTATTAGATCGATTAATGAGTGGATATCTTTCCAAAACAAGACTAGAAAGGTCTTTGAAAAGTTTGTTAGTGGTAAAATATCAGATAAAAAATTTAATGATTATCGTTTAGATAATTTGTATCTTTTTCTTTCAGAAGAGCAGCTAGAGCTTAATCTTGATTGCTTTATACAAATCAATACACTTCATATTTGTTCAGCAGTAGTGGACTTAATCGTTGTTAAAAACTTTGATGTAATACAAGAGATTAAATTTAGTGATTGTTTAATTGGTGAACTTGAAGTTTATGATAGTAATATTAATAAAATACAGATTAATAATTGCACCATCGGGTTTTTAGATTGTGTTTCATTGCAGTGTAAAAGTTTTCGCCTTTTTGATAGTTCTATTGATGAAGTAAATCTTATACGATCTAAGTTTAAATTTTTACGATTATACAAAACAATGATTGAGTTGGGTAATGTAGATTTATGTACGTTTTTTACTAGTGTAATCAAGGTTTGTGATATAAGACAGATTCATATTGGTGAAGCACTAATGCCAATCATAAGTATCGATGATCAAACTTCTCTTGAAACTACTATTTGTTTTTTAACTTACTTAAAGAGTAAGGATATAAACCATCATATCCAAAACTACTTTGATCTAGGTGGAATGGTATGCCAAGAGACCCAAAATTACTTAGAGATAAAAAACTCCTCCATTTGGGTATTTGATGATAAATCAAATGGGCTAATGGCTACCTTTTTAAATGAGTTTCCCCAATTTTTAACAAAATTTAATATTGATATAGCTAGTATGGATATCCATGTTGGTTATCCTTGTGCTGGCAAAGTATCCATATCTATTTCTGATGACACAAACAAACAAGAGTTTTACAAACTCTTTCATGCCTATACTGCTTTTTTACTAATGTCTCATGGTAAGAGCTTTCATCTTGAGCCAGTATTGCAAGATCAAATCAAAGAGCAAAATCTAAATGAGCTTTGTTTGTTAAAAGATCTTAACGATCAATTCAAAATGTTTGACCCACGTTTCAGAAAGCTAGAAAGTCTCTGGCATGTGAAAGAGACTATCTTACAATCACTCCAAACAAACCAAGCTCTAATCAACTGCGTAGAAGACCTCAAAACAGATGTTTCTAAGCTAAAGTTGACCGTATCCATGCAAGACCAAAGGATGCTTAGAGCTGCTGAGTATATCGCTGGGCTTCAAGGTGTAGATAGGCGTGGGGTGGGGTTGCGTAAGGTGAATTAGGGCTAAAAAATTCCCGTTGTTTTGACTTTCTATTTTTGTTTAAAAGTGCTAACTTTGTATCCAGAGTTTTAATACAAATTTTTGTAGGTAAAAATGGATAAATCAAAGCTATCAGAAACAGATATAATCACAAAGTATATTTTACCATCAATTACTAATGTAGGGTGGGACCTTAAGACACAAATTTTACAAGAAGTTAAACTTCGTGATGGTAAAGTAATTGTACGTGGGCAGATGGGTATGCGAAAAACTGTTAAATCAGCAGATATCGTACTTTATCATCGGCCTAATATTCCTCTTGCAGTAGTTGAAGCCAAAGCCAATAAACATGAAATTGGTAAGGGAATGCAACAAGCGTTAGATTATGCAAGATTACTCGATGTACCATTTGCTTTTGCTTCAAATGGAGATGGCTACATCTTTCATGATAAAACGAATCCAGACAATCTAGAGTCTGAGATAAAACTAAAAGATTTCCCCACATCTCAAGAGCTTTGGCAAAAGTTTTGTATTTATAAAGGTTATACCAAAGAGCAACTACCTGTTATCACTCAACCATATCATGATGATGGTACTGATAAAACTCCAAGATATTATCAACTTCAAGCGATTAACAAAACGATTGAGGCAATTACAAGTGGTAAGGACAGAATTTTACTTGTAATGGCAACAGGAACAGGTAAAACCTATACAGCTTTTCAAATTATTTGGAGATTATGGAAGTCTCGTACAAAAAAGCGAATTTTGTTTTTAGCTGACAGAAATATATTAGTAGATCAAACCAGAACAAATGATTTTAGTCCATTTGGCACTGCTATGACCAAAGTTAAAAATAGAAAAGTAGATCCAGCTTTTGAAATTCATTTGGCTCTGTATCAAGCTTTAACTGGTCCAGAAGAGTCACAAAAAGTATATAAAAATGTAAGGCCTGATTTTTTTGATTTAATTATCATCGATGAGTGCCATAGAGGAAGTGCATCAGAAGATAGTGCCTGGCGAGAGATTTTAGAATATTTTTCAGATGCAACCCAAATTGGTTTAACAGCAACCCCAAAAGAAACAGAAGAAGTTTCAAATATAGATTACTTTGGTGATCCGACTTATACTTATTCATTAAAAGAGGGTATCGAAGATGGTTTCTTGGCTCCATATAAGGTAGTACGAGTTGACTTAGATATTGATGCTAAAGGTTTTAGACCAACAAAAGGTCAAGTAGACAAACATGGTAATGAGATAGAAGATCGTATATATAATGTAAAAGATTTTGACAGAACTATGGTTATTGATGAGCGTACTAAGCTTGTAGCACAGACTATTACAGATTTTTTAAAACGTACTGACCCAATGGCTAAAACAATTGTATTTTGTAATGATATTGATCACGCTGATCGTATGAGAAGGGCTTTGGTTAATTTAAATCCAGAACAAGTAGCCAAAAATGAAAAGTATGTAATGAAAATTACTGGTGATGATCAAATTGGCAAGGCTCAATTGGATAACTTTATAGATCCCAAAAAGCAATATCCTGTAATTGCTACAACCTCTGAGTTGATGACTACGGGTGTAGATGCAAAGACTTGTAAGTTAGTAGTTTTAGATCAAAATATTCAATCCATGACTAAATTTAAACAAATTATTGGGCGTGGTACTCGAATCAATGATAAGTATAATAAATTGTGGTTTACTATTTTGGATTTTAAGAAGGCAACAGAGCTATTTGCTGATGAAACTTTTGATGGGCCACCAGAGAAAGTTTTTGAAGGTAAATTAAATGATGAGGGTGAAGTTGTTTTTGAAACAGACAATGATGATGAAACCGTTGATGTAGGAAGTGAGAGTAAACCGACTGAAAATGACAGTCCAGATGTTAGCGAAGTTGGAGATAGTCAAGACTGGGATATAGACGATACTAAACCTAAATATATAAAATATCATGTATCAGGAGTTGTTGTAAAAAAGATAGCTGAAAGAGTTCAATACTATGATACAGATGGAAAGCTTGTTACTGAGTCTTTTACTGATTATACAAAAGCTACAGTTAAAAAGAATTTTGCAAGTTTAGATGAGTTTGTAAGGAAGTGGAAAGACTCAAAAAAGAAACAAACTATTATTGATGAGTTATCTAATCAAGGCGTTATATGGGAGGCTTTAGAGCAAGAAGTTAGCAAAGAAATTGATCCTTTTGATTTAATCTGCCATATTGTTTACGATCAACCAGCATTGACTCGTAAAGAGCGTGTTAATAATGTAAAAAAGCGAAACTATTTTAGTAAGTACTCTGAAATAGCTCAAAAGGTTTTAAATACTTTACTTGATAAATATGCTGATGTTGGGGTACAAGAGATAGAAAAAATCCATATCTTAAAAATAAAACCATTTGATGAAATAGGTGGTCCAGCTGAAATAGCTAAAAAAGCTTTTGGTGGTAAAAAAGGCTATGAAGAAGCCTTAATTGAATTAGAAGATGAGCTATACCAAGCTTAAAATGTCAGATTGTTATCTCGAACGAAGTGTAGGGATGCAAATCTAAATTGATTACTTAGTTTATAAAAAGAGAGAATATATGTCAGTTAGTTCTGTAATAAAATCCATACAAGACATTATGAGAAAAGATGCTGGTGTTGATGGTGATGCCCAAAGATTAGGCCAATTGTCGTGGCTGTTATTTTTAAAAGTGTTTGATGCTCAAGAAGAAGCACTTGAGTTTGAGTTAGACGATTATTCTGAACCAATCCCAAGTGAATACCTTTGGCGAAACTGGGCCTCAGATAATCAAGGTATTACCGGTGATGAACTACTCGATTTTATCAACAATAAGCTCTTTGTAGATTTAAAAGAGCTTACTGCACCAATTAAAACAAACCCTCGGGGCTTTGTGGTTAAAGAAGCTTTTTCAGATGCTTTTAATTATATGAAAAACGGTACACTTTTAAGACAAGTAGTAAATAAATTAAATGAAATTGATTTTACAGATTCAAAAGAACGCCATTTGTTTGGAGATATTTACGAGCAAATCTTAAAAGATTTACAAAGTGCTGGTAATGCAGGAGAGTTTTATACTCCAAGAGCAGTAACCCAATTCATGGTCCATCAGGTAGATCCAAAACTTGGAGAGTCTATTTTAGATCCTGCCTGTGGTACAGGTGGTTTTTTGGCATGTTCATTTGACCATGTTAAAGGTAAGTATATTGAAACGGCTAGTGATCATCAAACTCTACAAAAGCAAATTTATGGAGTTGAAAAAAAGCAATTGCCTCATTTACTATGTACTACAAATATGTTGTTACATGGTATCGAAGTGCCTGTGCAAATTAGACATGATAATACTTTAAATAAACCACTTTCATCGTGGGATGAAGACGAACAAGTTGATGTTATTGTGACAAATCCTCCTTTTGGTGGGACAGAAGAAGATGGAATAGAGAGAAACTTCCCTAGCGAATTTAGAACAAGAGAAACAGCCGATTTGTTTTTACAACTAATTATTGAAGTTTTAAAAGAAAATGGCCGAGCAGCTGTTGTTTTACCTGATGGTACCTTGTTTGGTGAGGGTGTAAAAACTAAGATTAAAAAGCTATTAACAGAGGAGTGTAATCTCCATACAATTATGCGTTTACCAAATGGAGTCTTTGCTCCTTATACCAGTATTAAAACAAATATTTTGTTCTTTACTAAAGGTAAACCAACCAAAGATATCTGGTTTTATGAGCATCCTTACCCAAAAGGTGTCAAAAGTTATAATAAAACGAAACCAATGAAGTTTGAAGAATTTAAAACAGAGATTGATTGGTGGGGAACAGAAAAAGATAACTTCGCAAAAAGAGAAGAAACAAAACAGGCCTGGAAGGTTTCAATTGATGAAATCATAAAGCGAAATTTTAATTTAGATATAAAGAACCCTTATGAAGAAACTAAAGTTGTTTATGACCCTAATGAGTTATTAGCTGATTACAATAAACAACAAGTAGATATAACAACCCTCAGAAATCAATTAAAAGATATATTAGGTGACGCTCTAGCCAACACTGGAGCTAAATGATGACAGATATCCAATCATTAATCATAGATCATATTGATATTTGGACTTCATCAATCAAAACTAAGTCAACTACAGGTAGAGGTAGCAGTAAAAAATTAGATCTTTATGGAATAAAAAAGCTTAGAGAATTGATTTTACAATTAGCGGTTATGGGTAAGTTGGTACCCCAGGACCCGAATGATGAACCTGCTTCTGTTTTGCTTGAAAAGATTGCTCAAGAGAAAGAGCGATTGATTAAAGAAAAGAAGATCAAGAAGCAAAAGGTTTTGGCAGAAGTTGGGGAAGACGAAAAGTCCTTCGATATTCCTATCCATTGGGAATGGGTTAGGTTAGCTCAAGTTTGTACCAAACTTACGGATGGGTTCCATCATACTCCTAAAAAGTACATGGATGGATTTATGTATGTTTCTCCTAAAAACATAAAAAATGGTACTTTAGATTGGGATTCATGTGATTATGTATGTGAGGAGGATTATAGATATTTACAACGAAAGATAACTCCAGTAAAGGGAGATATTTTAGTAGCAAACAGAGGAACTGTTGGCGTACCTGTTATTGTTGATAGAGAAGAATTTTGCTTTCAAAATATAGCCATTATAGGCTTTAATCAAAATTATGTTTGCAGCAAATATGTATACTATTATCTTTTGTCAAAACGGGAAAGTATAATTAATCATTTTGTAAATGGTGGTATTCAACCTATGTTGAGTAATAAAATGCTGAGTACATTGGATTTTGTTATTCCCCCCTTCCAAGAACAAAAGCGAATTGTGGCTAAAGTTGATGAGTTGATGGCTTTGTGCGATGATTTAGAAAATCAAACTGAAAATAGTATTGATGCCCATAAAACATTAGTAGAAACCTTATTATCAACCCTAACAAACTCCCAAAGCCACCAAGAGTTTACTCAAAATTGGACTCGAATCAGCGACCACTTCCACACCCTCTTCACCACCGAACACAGCATAGACCAACTAAAAAAAACAATCCTCCAACTAGCAGTGATGGGCAAACTAGTCCCCCAAAACCCAACCGACGAACCTGCCTCTGTTTTGCTGGAGAAAATTGCTTTAGAGAAAGAGCGATTGATTAAAGAAAAGAAGATTAAGAAGCAGAAAGCTTTGCCTGAAATTAGTGAGGATGAAAAGCCTTTTGATTTGCCTGTGGGGTGGTCTTTCTCATACTTACAAGATCTTTGCTCCTTGATTACAGATGGCACACATCAAACTCCAAAATATACTGAAGTTGGGCGACCATTTGTTTCAGCCCAATGTGTCAAGCCGTTTAAATTCATTCCCAGTAAGTGTCGGTTTATATCTGAAGAGCACTATCGAGGATACATTAAAAATAGAAAGCCAGAACAAAATGATATATTATTATCACGAGTTGGAGCAGGCATTGGTGAAGCTGCAATTATTGATACAGATCTAGAGTTTGCAATATATGTAAGTACAGGATTACTGAAACCTATTAAGGAGCATATATTACCTAGCTATTTAGTACTTTGGTTAAATTCACCAGTAGGCAGGGGATATTCAAAAAGGAATACCCTAGGGATTGGAGTTTCTCAGGGTAACTTAAATTTAACTTTAATTAGACAATTTATCGTATCTATCCCACCTATCCAGGAGCAGAACAAAGTTGTAATCAAAGTAGATGAATTAATGGTCTTATGCGAGCAACTGAAATCAAATTTAATCCAAGTAAAGGAAACTAAACTAATTTTGACTGATACTATTGTAGATCAAGTAGCTAGCTAACACAGGACAGACTATATGAAACTAAAAGTAGACTTTAAAAATTGTTATGGTATTTCTGAGTTAAATCATATGTTTGATTTTTCTGAATCAAACATGTTTGCCATTTATGCATCTAATGGCAGTATGAAAACCTCGTTTGCGAAGATATTTTATAATACTCAAATAGGTACATCTAAAAGTTTAGCAGATATCAAAGATCATATTTTTGATGAGCAACCGGTGTTGAAAAATATTCAAATTGATGATAGCGATATTAATAAGAAAGAAATTTTTGTAATTAGATCATTTGATAGCTTTTATGAATCAAAAACGATGGCAAATCTACTAATTGATGATTCACAAAAAGATAAATTAAAAGTATTGTTAAAAAGTCGTGATGCTTTTTATAAAAAGTTATCAATACTAAGTGGTTTAAAATTAGTGAAAACTGTAAGTAAGAAAAAGTGTTTCGAACTGGAAGATGTTCTTCTGAAAGATTTTGAAATCACAAGTGTAATGAAAAACTTAGGTACTCTAGACACTAGTAAAAATTCTAAAGAGTTAGACGGTGTTCAATATAATACGATTTTTGAAGACTCTATATTAAGTACTATTAAGAGTGAGGTGTTTCAAAATCATATAAGTAGTTTTTTAAAAAAAAGTGATGAAGTTTACAATAAATTTACGTTTCTTAAAAAAGGAACACTCTCCTTTTCTAAGATAAAAAACGTTTCTTCAAGTCTTACTGAAAATGACTTTTTTTCTAGTGACAACAAACTTCAACTATCTGGAGAAAATGAGGTAAGCAGTATAGATGCATTAGAGGAGCAGATTGAGAAAGTTGAAAACTTATTGAAGGAAACTGATGCCTTTAGAGAAATAGAGGAGTTTTTAAGTGACTCAAAAGTGGAGTCCCTAAAAAACTTGCTAGAGAAGAGCCCATCTATCATAAACAAATTAAAATTTGAAAATATTGAAGAGTTTAGGATGGATCTTTGGTCACATTATATGTATCAGTTAGAGTCTGAGTACAAAGATCTTCTTATATCTTATAATGATTTCTCACAAGAGAATCAAACTGAATTTGAGATGACTCCATGGCAAAGAGCATATCAAATATTCAAAGATAGATTTACGGTTCCCTTTGAAATGGAAATCTCAAATAAAGAGAGTGCCGTTTTGGGAGAAAGTTTACCAAAAGTAAATTTTAAATTTTGTAATGAAGATAGGTGTGTTTCTTTAGAAAGAAAAAAGATTGAAGAAGAGATTTTGAGTCAAGGGGAAAAAAGAGCCCTATATTTGTTACATATAATATTTGATATAGAAGAAAGAAGAAGATTAAATAACAAAACAGTATTTATTGTCGACGATATAGCCGATTCATTTGACTACAAAAATAAATATGCCATCGTTGAGTATTTAAAAGAAATAACCTCTGAAAGTAACTTCTATTTAATAATTTTAAGTCATAATTTTGATTTTTACCGCACGGTTTCTAGTAGATTGAATATAAAATATAATCATAAACTTCATGTAAAAATTCAGAGTAATGGATTGAGACTATTTAAAGAAGAATACCAAAATAGTCCTTTTAAGACGTGGAAAAGTAAAATGAAGGGAGATTATAAATATATTATTGCATTGATACCTTTTGTTAGAAACTTGATTGAGTATGGGGTTTACAATGCAATATATTTTAATAAGTTAACCAGTTTACTACACAGAAAAACTGATTCAGATTTAATTTTGTTCCAAGACTTGAAACCAATTTTTAAAGCATATATTGGTATAGAAGATTTTACTGCCAATATTTGCGAATTATCTGTTGTTACAAAAATTTATGAGACTGCTGAAAGAGTTTTGGATATAGAAAATAATTTAGAAAACAAAGTTATATTAGCTATAGCGATAAGATTAAAAGCAGAAAATTTCATGATTGATAAAATAAATGATGAAGGCTTTGTAAATAGTATAACTAAATTTCAAACTATAAAGTTATTCAATAGATATAAAGAACATCATAGAGAAAAGTTAGATATTTTAACAAAAGTAAATATTATGACCCCAGAGAATATTCACTTAAATTCTTTTATGTACGAGCCATTACTCGATATGGATATTCTAGAATTGAAAAGTTTGTTTGATAGTTTTCATAATAGCTAATTAGGATCTAATAATGTACTACACCGAAGAAGAATTAAATACCTACTTAAACAATATTCAAAGGAACATACCAAACTTACTTATACCAAGAAATCCATACTCTAGACAACCTTCTTTACTCTCACTATTCCCACAAATATGTGTCGAAGTTATGCTTGATTTTCTTATAGAAGAGATCAATGAGTTAGAAGCTTGTATGAGAGGTGGACTATGGACAGCATCAACTTTGATGGCTTTTAGAATTTTTGAAGATACTATTCACTGTCATGTAGAAGAAGACTTAAATATTAAAGTGGATAATCTAAATCTGAAAAGCTGTATTGATAAGATGAAAAAGAGTTGTAATCCGTCTTTTGTTGATAGTCTTCATAAATTACGGATGATTAGAAACAAAACAATGCATCCAGAAGAAAGATTCACCAAAGATAAGGCTTTAGATATCATACTACAAGTTTGTGATATCGTGATGTATGTTTATGCAATTGAAGAAGATGACTATTGAGATTATTTTAATGCTATCCAAAATTAAAGTATAGTAATTTCGCTAAATCCTGATCTTTTTCTAGAACTTTTATGCCACGTTTATCAAACTCAGCAGCCAACCATCTCATCGGTGGCGAAGGAGATCTCCTAATAGTAGTTTTAGCATTCTCAAAAAAAGGACCATCTTCTACAAAGTAAATAGAAACTAACTCCATCATTAGTTTCTTTCCTTCTTTTGTAGTTAAAGAGTTATTACTCATTTGTAGACTTTATCTTCTCTCTTGTATCGGGACTTAAAGTAGGGATGTTATCACCAAGACTTTTCTCAGAAACTTCCCCCAAAACCCCATCTAAAGCCTGAGCCCCATCAACTGGTAAATCACCCAAATCATCTCGACCAGCAATAACCGCTAGAGCCTTCTCATTTTGAGTTTTTAAGTCCAAAATAAGTCCATCAACCTCACTTTTCCAAGCTAAAAGTTCATCAACTTTTTGTCCAAGATCACCATCATTATTTTGATCCATCTGTACTGTAGAAGTACCATTTATGGCATCCAATAACAAATCTCTAGCTAGTGCTGATAAAGGCATTTGTAGCTTAAAAGCATAGGCCTTTGCTTTTTCATATTCTTCTTCTGTGAGGGATATTCCGACTCGTTTATTTTTATTTCTTTCCATAGCCTAATTTTACCATACAAAAAAATAAAACAAAATAACTATTGCTCGATTTAGGTGACAATGTTACTATGTAACCCGTGGGTGACAAAGTAACCCATTTTCAAAATTACTTTCAAATTAACAAAGTGAGTACAAAATGAAAGAGAAGAGATCCAAGCGAATCAGCATGACTTTCAATGAAAAAGAGTATGACCTAGTTTTAAACAAAGCCTTTGATGATAAGCAATTTAATCTATCTGGTTTTGCTAAAAGAAAACTATTAAAAGCACTGGAGGTATCAAAATGTCAGACAGTCTAAGTAAATTTGCAGCAATGCAAGATCAACAAGCCCAACGCAAACAAGTAAGTTTCCAAGAGCTATTGAAACAAGGTCAAGAGTCCATCTTGATGAAAGAGCCCAAGAAAAAAGAAGATATGGGAGTAATGGAGCAAATACTTTTTAATCAAAATTTATTGATGGCAGAAATGCAGAAGATCAAAACTTATGTGGGTCTTAAGCCAGAGTTGATCAGATTGAAAGATATGAAACTTTACTATCCAGAGTTCTCTTCTGCTGGAAACATAGCCAATAAAAGATGCCAGGGTAAAAAACTACCGTATATCGAAAAGTTTGAAGGCAGTTTATATGTGGTTACTCAAAAGTATGAAATGTACAGAAAGTCAAAACTCGGTTTATAGGAGTAGATAATGCAAACATTTATTATCGTATCTAGATCAATTATTGAGAGCGAAATTTGGGATAAACCACCACTCTACATCAAAGTATGGTTGTTTCTAATAATCAAAGCTCAACATAAAGATTACAAAGATCTAAAAAGAGGGCAGTTAAGGACTTCTATTAGGGAGATCCAAGAGGGATGTTCGTGGCATTGTGGCTTTAGAAAGGAGACTCCCACAATCAAAAAAATACGCTATATTTTGGATTGGTTGCGAAATCCCTATGGTAAGGCTATCGGGCAAGACAATGAGCTGTCTGTTAAGGGCACAATGGTTGGTATAAGAAAGGGCACACAAGGGATGCTCGTAACCATAGATAAATACAATACCTACCAAGACTTAAAAAACTATGGACAGGATGGTTTAGGGCATACTGAAAACCCTATGGGTAGTAATACGAACCAACAGTGGACTGGTCTGCAAGGGCATAATATAAACAATAATGAAAAGAATGAACAAGAAGAAGATAAAAAAATAAAACAAAAAAAAGAAATTCTACCCCTAACCCCTCCAGGGGAAAGTTCATTTGATTCTAAATCTTCAAAAATTGTTTCTATAAATGAAAACAAAAAGTTCAAAGATCAATCCAATGATTCAAAAACTATTATTGAGAAGAGGGTGGATGAATTGAAAAAGAAGTTTGGAGTTAGTCGAGTTTCAAATGCCTATGATTTGTTTGAAGAGTTCGTAAAGATAGGAAAGAATAGATCTGATCACAAAGAGCTCCAATCCATCAAAAATATTTGTACGATTCTTAAAAAGCAAACAGCTAGTTTTGATGATTTAAAGAGATCAATTGAAAACTACAAAGCATCAAAATCAGAAAAGATTGAAGAGGGTTATATTTTCTCATGTGCAAACTTCTTTGGAAGAAGAGAAGAGTATACAAACTATACAAGTTTAGTTATAGAGCTAGACCCAATGGATGCTTTTTACAAAGAAATGGAGGAGGAGATTTACAATGGATAAATCATTAGTCGCTACACCAGAGTATTTAGAAAAACAAATAAAGTATTTGGGAGATTGCTTTAACGTAACAAATAAAAAAGGAAGGGTACTAGAAATCGTTAGAAAGATGAAAGGAATGCCATTACACCATGCAAAGCAAATTTTCAGAAAGTTTATTGATGGCAATGATAGGTTTCCTTTGATCAAGGAGTTTAACGAACAAATAAACTATTTTGAAAACCTAGAGAGAGAAACCTTTAAACGGCTAGAACAAGATAAATCTATTGAACTGGTTACTTCAATGTCTGTACATCAATCTCTTAAAGAGGCTGCAAGACCAATGAAAATTTTACTAAAGAGAGATCCTGAAAAGTTTAATCAGTTGAAAGATTCTTTTAATGAGTTTTTTCCAAATATACTAAGCCAATCTCGTAATCATAATAGTGCCATAAGTGACACAGATCTAAGAGTCAATGCATGTTTTAGCATGTTAAATGAGTTTCATTTAGACCCAGTTAAGGTATTTAAAGAAGAAATAGATAAATGTGTACCTGGTATTAGAAAAGATAGGTTAATGAGTGGCTTAAGTAAGTATAAAAGAACAATAAACTAGAAGGGAGTTGGTGATGTTAAAAATAACAGATTGTAAATCATTGGATAAAAAATACTTAAACGGTTTGATCCAAGAGTTTTTAAATAGAAAGTCTTATGCAAAAGATACAAAGGCAACTTATAAAAAACAATTAAAAGTCTTTTTTAGTTATTGTGCGACTAAAAAGATTAAAAAACCAAGAAGAAAAGATATTTTAAGTTTTTTAGAACATTTAATTTACTCAGGTAAATCAGCAAGTTATATCAATAATTTATTAACTTCTTTGAGAGTCTTTTTTAAGTATTTGGATTATTTAGGGCTTTATCCAGATATCACAAAGATGATTGATCGAGTAAAGAGTGATAAAAGACATAAGAGAGAGGCGTTATATCCTTTTCAGTTTATTAAAATCTTAAACGCCATGCCAGATACAGACAATGAAATATCCCTAAGAAACTATGCAATCATCAACTTACTTGGCAGAACTGGTATCAGACGAAATGGGCTAAGAGAGTTACAGATAAAGCATCTATATGAGAAGGCTGGACATGATCAGCAACAAGCTTGGTATCTATTGATCAAATTAAAAGGTCATCAAGTTTCAACTCACGAGTTGTATCTTACACCAAAGAGTGTAGATCCCATTCAAAATTATTTGAAACTCAAAAAGAAACAAAAGAAAAATGATTACCTATTTTCAACACAAAGCGGTAAGCAATTAAATGTGGATTTTATCTCAAGACTGTTTAAGAAATCAGCAAGAAGAGTTGGCATTGATACCCCAAAGATAACTTGCCATAGTCTACGACACATGTTTGCCACAATTGCCAAAGAAAAGGGTGAAGCCTTAGAAGATATTTCAGATGTTTTAGGTCATGCAAACTTTGCCACAACATCAGATATCTATGTTCATCGTGGAGATAGCAATAAAAGTAGAGTTTTAAAAGTGGTAGATGAGGTTTTAGATGTTTAGTTTTAATAAAGTCGTGGAATGTACAAAAACAAGATTTATCAAGAGCAATGAATTGTGTGTTTATCAAGGTTTGATATGTTTTTTACAGGAAAGCTGTTTTTCCTGTAGACACTATAAAAAAGTGGGTATAAATGCAAAAGAGTAAATCATCAAAAACTCGACTTGTAATTACCAACTATTATACAGGCGAAAGATGGTATTTAGTAGACCTAGGTAAAGACGAAAAGTACATCAGCGAAGCAAAATATTTAGAGCTTCAATCAGAGAAAAAGCAACTCTCTAAGTAATCACCACAAACAATAAAATCAACCAAAAAAATTATTGAAAAATCATTCAATAGTAGAGCTATCCCTACGCAAAAAAGGATTTAGATCATGGCAAGTATAAAGAAAACTAAGTTAAAAAATGGCAAGTCTAGTTACAATGTTCGAGTAAGACTAAAAGGAAAGACGGTTTTTAAAACCTTTAGGACCATGGGTGAAGCAAGAAACTTTATCATAGAAACAGAACAGTCTTTGGAAGCTGGAAAGTTTACAGATAAAATTGGGGATATGCCCGTAAAAAACTTGTTTGAAAGGTATATCTCACAAGAACTACCCATGAGAAAAAGACCAAAGAGTTATTTGGCCTTTTTTAACTTCTTTTCAGATAAGATAGGTCATCTAGAGATTAAAGATGTTAGTACAACTTTACTATTGCAGATCAGACAAAAGATGATTAAAGAAGGTCGATTGTCTTTTGCCAGTATCAATAGATATTTTGCATCTGTTGGTCGTAGCTTTGCCATGGCAGTAGAGTGGGACTTGTTAGAGGACAATCCTTTTAGAAAAGTAGGAAAGCTAAAAGAACCAAAGGGGAGGGTTAGATTTTTATCAGATGACGAAAGAGAAAGACTTTTATTTGAATGCAAGAAAGTAGACTATCTTTATGTTGTAGTAGTGTTGGCTCTAACTACTGGAGCAAGAAAAGGTGAGATAATGACCCTAACCTGGAGACAAGTTATTTTTAAAGAAAATATCATTATCCTAGAAGATACAAAAAATGGAGAACGCAGATCCCTACCATTATGCAAGTTTTCAAAACAAGTCTTATTGGACTGGAAAGCAAAAGAAATGCATAAAACAAAAGTCTTTCATATCCTTCAATGCCAAAGAAGTTGGCAAACAGCAATAAAAAATGCAGAAATCACAAACTTCAAGTTTCATGATCTAAGACATTCATGTGCCTCATATTTAGCAATGCAAGGAGTCCCACTTCTAGCCATAGCAGATATCCTAGGCCATAAAAGCCTAGACATGGTAAAAAGATACGCCCATCTATCCAATACCTACAAAAGTTCAATCATAGAAACTTTAGGAGATTTTTTGTTTCCAAATTCAGATTAAACATGATGGATAATATACAAATCATTCAAACAGTACGACCAAGAGCAAAGCAGATTACTTCTTTTGCACCCGCATCTTTTAAAATTTTTTTACAAGCATTCATACTACCACCAGTCGTGAAAATATCATCGATAAGTAAGATTGTTTTATCTAAAATAAGGTTGGTACGATCTGGATTTACTTTTATTGACTTTAGAGATCGACCACGTGAACTATCAAAAGTTTGAATTTCTCTAGACTTTCTAAGTTCCACAACAGTTTTGGATCTGTATATACAGCCTTCTCCATTACTAACTGAAAGTCTTCTTCCTAAAAATCTACGTATAAAGTTTATGAGTCCACTTGTTAACTTAAGTTTAGAGAAATTGTTATCATTTATTATGCTACATGTATGACCTGGTATAGGGATTATGGTTTCTAAATTAGAATCTAACAAAAACTTTAGTTTTGTCTCCAGTTGCTTGTTTATTAGATTTTCAAAGAAAATGTATCCATTTGCATTAGAGTTTTTAAGTAACAGGAGGTTCTTTCTAAAATCGAGGTTTTCTTGAGACAAGTTTTTATATTTG
Source organism: Candidatus Cloacimonadota bacterium (assembly GCA_023954715.1). Taxonomy (GTDB): domain Bacteria; phylum Muiribacteriota; class UBA6191; order UBA6191; family UBA6191. Next base: position 55,635 of record JAGSHD010000008.1, read on the forward strand.
GTGCTCATTGGAAAATAGTCACCACAATATCCATTTAGGCTTGTAAAGTGTCTTTCTTTAGGAGGATAAGCGGAAGCGTAATAAATTTTGGGTTTATTTATTTTTACAGTCTTTTTTTTCTTTTTCTTTGTGACTTGAGAAGTTGTAAAAACTTGATTACTAGTAGTGCTTTCGTGAAGGAAGCTTGTTGTATAAATTATTTGAAGTAGTTTTATTGATTTAGTCAAATTACAAGAAATAGTTCTTGCTATATCACTTCTTGACCATGAAATTTTAAGTCGTTCAATTTTAAGTACAGAGCTAGGGTCTTCTACTGAAAGTAAATAATACTTCTCTTGCCTATCTACAATTTGGTTTATAAATTGGTACCAAACGCCATGGATTTGCAGCTTGAGATAGTTATCAGTAATATTAACACAAGACATCACAGTCATTTGCTGGGTTTCAAACTGTAATGCAAATTTAGAAAAGTTTTTGTGATTATTCTCTATAACAATAAACTCTGATTGATTTTTATTTACATAACATGTGAAACTAATAATTGAGCCTTCATTTCTTTATAAGAAGAGGTTTATTCTTTAAAAAGTATAGAAACTATAATATAATCGAAAAAAATTATATAGGTTTGTTAACGATAGTTCAATTATGTTAAATCTTTTACAATTATTATCTTTGTTATTGTTGCCACGAGTTGGTAGGAAATCTGTATATAAATTCATTTCAAACTTAAGTAAGTGTATGCCTGATGGTAATATCATTGAGATGAAACAATTTATTGAAGAAAATAATCCTCCTAAACTTCTGATAAATGCTTTGACCGTAGAAAACTTGAAGCAAGCTAAAGTTGAAGCAAATAGGATAATAGAAACTTCAAAAAAATTAAAAATATCTATTGTGCATTGGGAAAGTGTTGATTTTCCTGATTCGTTACGAAAAGTAGATGATCCTCCTCTTATTTTGTACTACAAAGGTAATTTAAACAGTTTCAATGACTTAAACTCCATAGCATTGATTGGTACAAGAAACCCAACAAAATTTGGTTTACTCTCTGCAAAACGTATTGGAAAAACTATTGCAGAACAAGGGGTTGCAGTAGTGAGTGGCTTGGCTAAAGGGTGCGATAGTGAAGGACACGAAGGTTGCTTAGATGGAGATGGAAAAGCAATTGCTGTATTGGGACAAGGAATTAATACACTATCAAAAAAAACGAAATTCTTATCTGAAAAAATAGTACTTAATGATGGATGCTTAATCAGTGAATATCCCCCAAATGTAGCAGGTAATAAAGGCTTCTTTATTGAAAGAGATAGAATCCAAAGTTATCTTAGCAATGCGGTTTTAGTTGTTGAAACTACAAAAACTGGTGGAACAATGCATGCGGTGAACTGCTGTTTAAATAGTAAAAAGCCATTGGCTTGTATAGATCATCCTAAACAGTGGCATAATGAAGAGCAAGTTGTAGGAAATCAATTTTTAATTCAAAACAAAAAGGCAACTCCAATTGCAGATAGTAAAAGTTTAAATAGTTTTTTAGATAGGGTAAAGCTTATACAATCAAATATTAAATCTAAAAGAGTAAGGGTTATCCAAAATGAACTAAAATTAGTGAAAAAGAAGGGGCTTTCTTAATTTTAGAGAAAAAGTAAAGCGAAAGTGTATTTTGTGCGTAGAATAAAAGAATTTGATTCTAAAAAATACTCCAAAAAATATCCAAAAAATTGAGATTATCCAAATTTTATCCACAAATGCAGTATTGGAAATCTAAATTGATAAAGATGTAAGTCATTTATTCATAGTATTTACAGCTATAAAATGATCAAAATCAATCATAAATAATCACCCAAATATATAATTGCGGAACAGAAGGTCACAGGTTCGAACCCTGTTAGGTGTACTCTTTAAAACCCTTTGTTAATCTACCTCTCGGAGATTGCGAAGGGTTTTTTTATTTCTTGGCTTTTCATTTTTGGACCAAATTTGGATTTTGTGATCCAAAAGAAAGTTCTGTCCATTAAGTTCATGTATTTTTGAGAAAAGCATTGGTCGTAGGTAGGTTTTGTCTTTACTTATCTCATAAACTTATTTAATAATACAGTTGTAAACTTTTAAATTTAATCAAAGATTATAATCAACCAAATTACTAATAAAAATGAAGCCTTAATTATCAAGTTTGATTGACCAATCACAAAAAAGTATAGTTTCTTATGCGAATAGTGGAGTCACGCTTTTGTTTTGGAATATCGGTAAACGAGTCAAGGATCATATTTTAGGAGATAAGCGTGCCGAAGATGGTAAAGAAGTTGTTTCTTCAATTTCATCTGAACTGAAAATAAAATATGGTAAAAATTTCGAAGAAAAAAAATCTTCGTAGGATGATTCAATTTGTCGAGAAACTTCCAGACTTTCAAATTGTCGTGACACTGTCACGACAATTGAGTAGGTTACATTTTATTACCTTATTTCCAATGAAAAAAGATGATGCACGCTTATTTTATGCAAATAAAATATCAGAAGAAAATTGGAGTGTAAGGTCTAGTAGAAAACAGATGGAAAGTACGAGGTAAGTAGTATGGTATGGGAGAAAATTTGATTTTGTATCCGAAAGACTTGAATTTTGAAAGTTTAAAGTCTGTAGAAGACGCTTACGCAAAAATATCAAATATAAAAGTAGATGATGTGGATCTAGTAAATCCAGATAAACAACATGAAGATTTAATCGCAAAAATTACAAGATCTTATAATCAAGCCAAGGAGGTTTTGGAAAGTTATAAGCTTACTTGTCCTGATCTTTTGTTGTTTTTGGGGCCGTCATACTTTGACGGACATTCAGTGGTTTTCAATAAGAATAATGCAATCACATTTTTGGATTTAGAAGTTATAGATTATCACTATCAATGCTCAGGCTTTATGCCTTTAGTCCATATGGTTCATGAATTGATACATTCGTTACATTACTCAATGAATAAACCTTTTGCCCTACAGAATATTGGTAACGATAAGTATAATTTGTTAAGACATTGTATTTCTGAGGGTTTGGCTACCTATTATTCAAGAGTAATGACTCAAGATAAATTTGATTCTTACTGGTTTGGACTCTTTCCGAAAGATGATGTTAGTCATTGGCTAGAAGATTGTGAAGATCAATTTAGAGCTGATTTACAGCTTGTATTGCAAAATGAAATGAGTGTTGAGGACCAATTGTTTTCAGTAGAGTCAAATGAAGTAAGTTGGCGAAGAGCTTATCATCATGGATCTGTGATTGTTGACCGTTCACTAAACAAAGCTGATTTTGACAAAACTTGTAGTATGACAGTAGATGACTGGCTCGAAGAAATTTTACAATATATTGATACCTAATGTATATTGACCATAGATGGTCACTATCGAATTAGAGCTTTACTTGATAAAGCAATGATCCAAAGGTAGACAAAAACCATAAATTAACTAGCGCTTTTGTTATAGTTATCCCATATTGATCTTAAGGAGATCTAATGAAGATAATTATAACTTTTTCTATTTTATGCGGCTTATTTTTAACTAATTCACACTCAAAAAACAACTGGAAACAAATTTCTGGTCGTGGAGCGAGTAGCCAATCATTTTTTAATCAAAACGAAAAAGCCAAAGTGATTTGGGGTTATGAAAATGGATTATGGAGAGTAGCCTGTTATCATCGATGTACTGAACTTACAGACAAGTACTTACCATTAGAAAATCTAAAAGACAATGTTGGTTATTGGGTAAACTTTGAGTCAGTAGCATCAACAGAAGATATTAGTACAGGCTTAGTAGGAGAGTGGGATATTACTCTCAAAAGCTCCAACCCTTGGGACAACACTTCAGCTGTATTAAATGTTTCCAACCAATATTCAACCTCCCTAACAGGTCATCCAATTATAATTTCAGAATTAGGAGTAAAAGGTAAAGATCCAGTAAGTAAGTTTGAGATTTCTAATATCCAAGTTATAGAAGATACTCTATTGCAGATTGATCATATGCTTTATAAGGAAGTACCTAAAACTAAAGAGGAATTAACTGAGGCTTTACCTGATGCTATAAGGGCTGAGTTAGTGGAAATAACCGCGAAGAAGCAAGCTTTTAGTAGAAGATATCCTTATGTACCAACAACTTTTGATTCTCAAGGATATTCTTGGGATGAAAGAAGGGGATTTTATAGAAGGATTAAACGTGATTCTAATGGAAACTATATAACAGATGAAAATGGTAGGTACATTAGAGAGGATATTCCTGTTATTGGTCGATTTATTACTGGTGAAGAGAACGAAGAATTAAATAGTCGATATCAAGAGTTGATTGAATCTTACGCAGTTAAACCGATCAATGACAATAATGTTGGCAATCATACATTTACACTTAATCAAATAGATAAAAATATTAGATGTAAAGTTAATCCTACTCATATTCAAATAGGGATGGGAATTAGACACAGATCCTTTTATGATAGAAACAGTACTCAACAAAAAATTGAAGTTAACAGTTTGTTTTATAAAAACAATGAGAGTAATGGCTACAGCAATTTAATTGTAACTGACTCTTTATATTCGGTATCAGGGCATGCTCTTGAAGAAAGAATGGTAAGGTTAGAAAAACTTACCGGTGTTAAGCCAGAAGCTGTATGCGAACCAAACGACGATTACTACAACTTAATCCCATCATTCAAAAGCTCATACTTCAATATCTTGAAAAATGAGTCAAAACGGATTATCTTACAAGTAAGGGATGGAGTTTTCTTGATTCTAAAGAAAAAGTAAAACGAAACTTAACTTTAAGATTTTGTAGCGGATAATTAAGCTAAAAAATACTCCAAAAAATATCCAAAAAATTGAGATTATCCAAATATTATCCACAAATCTAGTATTGAAAATCTAAATTAACAAAGATGAAAGTCACTTATTCATAGTGCTTACAGCTATAAAATCAATCATAATTAATCACCCAAACTTATATTTGCGCAGCAGAAGGCCACAGGTTCTAATCCTGTTACGTATACTCTTTAAAACCTTTAGATATCATGGTCTTTATGATTTTTGAGTTTTTTTGTCTACTCAAACTTTTGGACCAGATTTGGACCACAAGAAATAAATCTCAATCACTTTTGGTTCTTATGCAAACAGTGGAGTTACATTTTTGTTATTTTTTAGCAAACATGAGACTCATTTTTTCAAGTCAATAAAATATCAGAAGAAAGTCAAAGACTAAGAGTTATTAACAAAGGGTTGAGAAGACTAGGTGTATAAAGAAGTACATGTATCCCTATAAACAATTCAAAATAAACTTACCTTCTCACAATAGAAATGGTGCCATCTATTAAGTCTTAAACCACTCTCGGGCCTTTTCAACAATCATATAGTTAACAGGTATAATTATCAAAGTAGTGAAGGTTGAGATTAAAACACCAAAAGCTAAAGATGTGGCCATAGGGATTAAAAATTGTGCTTGAGTAGATTGTTCAAATAATAAAGGCACCAAGCCAAAAAATGTTGTTAGACTGGTTAGCATGATTGGTCGGAATCTAGCAGCTCCCGCAGTTGAAAGTGCATTTGTTAAATCGTTTGTTTGGGCATACTTTTTATTGATGTAATCAACCAACACTAAGGAGTCATTCACTACAACTCCGATCAGTGCTAACATACCCATTAGACTTAAAATGGTTAAATTCATTCCTAATAGCAGATGGCCCATCACGGCACCGATTATTCCAAACGGTATCACACTCATCACAATAAAAGGCTGTACATAAGATTTAAAGGGTATAGCTAGCAAAGTATATATAGCAAAAGATGCCATTAGTAATGAGAAAAACAAAGAACTAAAAGTATCTTTTTGCTCTCTTGCTTCTCCTTCAAGCGTATAAGTAATACCAGGATATTTAGAAATTAGATTTGTTAAATATTGATTTAACTCCTTTTGAAAAACAACCATGTTGATGTTATTTTTTTCTACATCTGCTTCGATATTGATCGTTCTAAAGCTGTTGATTCGTTTAATGGATGAAGTACCAATGCTATTACTTAGATTGGCTATGTTTCCTAATGGAATCTTAGCTCCTTGTTTGCTTGTAACCAATAGATTTTGCAAGTCAGAAATAGATTTTCTTTCTGTTTTTGGAAAACGAATCATTACTCGAACATCATCACGACCTCTTTGAATTCTTTGAACTTGCTGACCATATACGGCTTGTCTAACTTGTTGAGAAAGTTCAAGTTCGCTGAACCCTAGGTGACGGCCCAAATTATTTAGACTTAGTTTAATCTCTTCTTTTCCATCAGACAAGCTATCTGTAATATCAAAAATAGGTTTAAACTCTCTCAAATATGATTTAATTTCTTGGGAAATAGCATCGAGTGCTTGAATAGATGAGCCGTTTAACTGGATGTTGATTGGCGAAGATATTCGCCCTCTCTCAGCTCGAAATGCTAAGCTTTCTGCTCCAACTATCTCTCCGATCAATTTTCTCCATTCATTGGCTAACTCTCTTGAACCTATTTTAATAGTACGTTTTTCAGGAGGGGTAATTTCAAACTTTACTTCTCCAGTTTCGCTGGTTCCACCTCTACCACCGGTAGTAGCCATGATATTTAAAATTACGCTTCCAGCTTTGAGATCAGTGTATTTATCCTTAAGGACTTCCGCCTTTTTGGAGATATACTCTATGTGTTTATGTGTTACTTCAAAAGGGGTTCCCACAGGCATTTTTAAGGTAACTTTTATTGTTTCACTAGGTATCCTTGGAAAGAAAGTAAATTTAATCCATCCACCATAAATAAATGCGATGATTAGAGCTAGTGTACCAACAAATAGGCTTAAAGTGGTGGCTTTGTTTTGTAAGGTAGTTTTTAAGATTGGTTGATAGTATTTCAAGATAGAATTTTCAAAACCATCAGCAAACCAGTGTTGAAATTTTTCAAATATACTTTGTTCATCTTTTTCTTTACGTAAAGTTAAGTGCTTTAAATGGGAAGGTAAGATTAATTTTGATTCAATAAGCGAAAAGATGAGCACCGGTACTACTACAATAGGAAGCTGTGTAAATAAAATAGCTCTTCTACCTTCAATAAAAGCTAAAGGCAAAAAGGCAGCAACTGTAGTTAAAACTCCAAAAGTTACCGGTGTTGAGATTTCTTTGGTCCCATTTATTGCAGCCATTTCTCCAGATTCAGATTTCTTGAGATGGGAGTAAATATTTTCACCTGTAACAATGGCATCATCAACTACAATTCCCAAAACAAGGATAAAACCAAAAAGGCTTAAAACATTAATTGTTACCCCAAAGTAAGGCATAACTAAAAACGCACCCATAAATGAGATAGGAATTCCAACAAAAACCCAAATTGCTATAGCTGGTCTTAAAAAAAGGGTCAGAAGTAAGATAATCAAGATGCTACCTTGAACAGCACTGTTTAATAAAGTTTCAATTCTGTTTTTTACAATTTGTGAATCATCATCCCAATACGACAATTCAAATCCCTCTGGTAGTGAACTTTGTTTCTTTTGAATGAGTGTTTTAACTTTATCAGCAACATCAATCGCGCTTTCATCTCCTACTCTAAAGACGTCGATAAAAACAGCATTTTTGTTATTGAATTTACTACTAATAGGAGACTCTTCGAATCCATTTCTAACCGTTGCAATGTCCGATAATTTTAGCTTTGATCCACTCAGAAATGTTTTTATAGGAATTTGTTCGAATTGACCTTTGTCATAAGCTTGATTTTTTAAGTTGATTAATATGTCACCATTTACGGTTTTTAAGTTACCAGACGATAAGTCTAAACTAGAAGTTTTGATAGCGTTAGAAAGATCGCTAATAGTTAAACCATATTGCAAAAGGCGATCTTGGGATACTTCGATACTAATTTCAAATTCTCGAACTCCCGTCAATTGTACCTGTGAAATTCCTTGAATTTGTACTAAATCATCTCGAATCTGTTGAGCATATTCACGAGTTTCCATTTCATTATAGGTACTCGAAAGTGTAACAACTATAACATCACGTTTTCGAATAGCTAAAGAGACTGTGGCATTTTCAGCATCAACCGGAAAGTTGTTTATGGAATCAATTTTACCTCGAACATCAGCCAACAACTGACGAGCATCATAGTTTGATTCGACTTCTATGGAAACAGAAGCATTGCCTTCAGATGAGACACTTGTTACCTCTTTAATACCTTCGAGTTCACTTAATGATTCTTCAATTTTTATGGTGATGCCTTTTTCAACATCTTGAGGACTTGCTCCTCGTAAACTCATCTGAACTGTAATTCTATTGGTTTCAATATTTGGAAAAACCTCTAAAGGAATTAACTGAGTAACACTAAATAAGCCCGAAGCAAGGATTCCCCACATTAGTAAATTAGCTGCAACGCTGTTTCTAGTAAACCATGCAATCATTATTTGACTCCAGTTGCTTTATTAACGACTTTAACTGCTGTACCAGAGCTAACAGCTCCTAATTTAGTTAAGATTATAGAGTCATTATTATGTAGGCCACTTGAAACAATGCTATGATTTGAGTCAGACCAAGCAATCTCGATGTCTTTTTTTCTTATAATATTGTTTTTTTCTATATAAACAAACTGTCCTTGATAAATGGCTTCTGAAGGAATAACAATCGCATTTTTGATCGGGGATACTTTTATTTTAGCACTTAAAAACTCACCGACATGTAGTTTAGAATGAGGAGTAATTAACGCTATACAATACAATTGTTTAGATTGCTCATCTAAGAGACTTTGAGTCCTAACGATTTGGCCTGTGAAAACACTATTAGATAAGTGAGACTTCAAGACGACACTGCCAATGTTATCAAAATCAAAGAGAGGTAAATCCTTATTTTTAATGGGCAAAGAAATTTCTATTTGATTGCTGGCATAAATATTAGCAAGTAAGGCATTGTTACTAATCACTTGGGACACTGTCAAATCAGTGTCAATGACTCTACCATCATAAGGTGCATAGATTTCTGTTCTACTTAAAATTAACTTAGCCTTTTGTAGTTCTGCTTCAGCCGCGAGTAGATCCGTTTGTGCAGATCGTAACTGGGGGAGTTTTAATACAAGGTCGCTTGGTTTGGTATTGTTGCCTTGGTTACCCCATTCAAACTCAGCTTGTTTAGTGTAAGCTTTTGCTTCTAATAACTTCTGTTGTGCTAAAATAAGTTTTGATTGAGCAATTTTTTCGTTGGCTTGGTATTCAATGTCTTCAACTTTTACAAGTAGTTCACCTTTTTTAAATGTTGAGCCATCTTTAAAGTTATCACTTAGATAAATTACTTTACCAGAGACTTGAGATAAGACTTTTGTCTTAACTGAGGGTTGAGCATATCCAAAGCTTTCAAGATAAGGTGTAAAACTTTTAGCGTTAACTTTTAAGGTTTTTACAGATATTTTATTTTTCTTTGAAGATTTACCTCTTTTGGATTTTGGGGGATTATTAACAATATGATTTATGCTAGCGATGCTTGCAATTATAATGATAATAGGTAGAATCTTTTTCATAGTAGGTTGAGTCCTTTGAGTATCTTATGATTCAAAACTAAGTTTTTAATTACTGGTTTTATAAAAAGTTTCAGCTTGATTTAAAGTATGATTTTAGACAATAATTTATAAAAGTTACATGGATGTAATCAAATGATTCACAAAGTTCAAGCATTTATCTTTAGATTTAAAAATAATAAAGCACAGGCGCTAGTATTTGAACACGACTTAACAAAAATACATCAAATGATCCGAGGAACGGTTGAAGATTTAGAAGACTTAGAGACAGCAGTCTTAAGAGAAGTTGCAGAAGAGTCGGGATTGAAAAATTTAAAGCTTCATGAAAAATTTGGTGAGCAACTCCTACAAGTTAGAAGTGGTCCTACGCGATCGGGCCCATTTCAAGATCAAATGCATCATGCCTTTTTGTTAGAATGCCAAAAAGATACAGAAGATAAATGGACTCATCTAGCTGAGGGAAGTGTCGAGGAAAACGGGTTAAAGTTTCATTTTTATTGGGCCGAATTAAACGATAGTTTAATAGAGATAGTATTTGATGATTTTAAAGTCTTTATTCCTAAATTTATTGCTAGAGTTAAGACATTATCTGATAGTTGCTTGCTATGATTCGATTGATTCAAAATGACTTGCTTTGTAATGCTATAAGGCTTTTAGAAATTCAACAACGATCATATAAAATTGAGGCTGAGATTATTGGCTTTAAAGATTTGCCACCATTGTTTGAAACAAAAGATAAACTTATGGCAGACCAAGCTAAGTATTTAGCCTACATTGAAAATGGTTTGATTGTAGGATTTTTAGCTTATGAAGTCGATGACCAAACGTTAGAAATTCATAAATTAGTAGTTGACCCGGATTGTTTTAGAAAGGGTATTGCTTCTAAGCTATTGGATTATTTAATATTAGAAGCTCATGATATCAACTTGATGATTGTCTCAACTGGGGCTGATAACAATCCTGCTATAAATTTATACAAAAATAAAGGCTTTGCTGTAACTCATGCATCAATAATTGAAGAAACACTTAAGATAGCTCATTTAAAACGAATAATGGATTAAATTGTTAAGCAGGTGTTTAGTTTAGATCGTCGATGGTTTAAGGCTGTTTAGGCTAGTTGGCAAATGGCTTGATAAAGGCCAGGGTGCTCGCTATTTGTGTCGTCATCAATATTGTTATAAACAATTTTAAATCCAGCATCAACTAACTCGTTCTCAAGCCTTTTATGATCTCGGTAGACTCTTCTATGAGGGATGTAAAAACTACCGTCGATTTCTTTTTTTGATTTAAAATCGGAGCTTGCGCTGGCCTTTGTCCATAAAATACCGTCCGTATCCCAAAGAGAGCTATCTTTAAAGGTGGTTGTATCATTACCTAACATAGTAGATAGCCAAAAGTAGCCTTCGGGCTTGAGTGCGTTTTGTATATTTTGAAAGGCAAAAGTTCGGTCTTGTTGTGTAGCTATGCAATGCATACAATGCGCATCAACGATTAGATCATATTTGTTTTTCTGTAACTTGTCTTTACAAATGTCTGATTGATTATACTTGATGTTTAAGTTTCTCTTTTTTGCTTGTTCACGTGCCACTTCAACAGCAGTCATGGAGATATCTATTCCATCAACTATAAAACCTAAATTTGCTAAAAAACAACTACCGGGGCCTGTTCCACAACCAAGCTCTAAGGCCATTGGATTCTGAATTGAAAATGAAGACTGCTTTACTGCATACTCCCAAAAAGTTTTAAACCCAGTCTCTTCAAATTGAGAGCTTTGCCCTAAAAATTGATCCCAAGATTCGTGGCCTTGCTCTTTAAGTTTTTGATACGCTTTTTCGTGGATTTCGTAATAGTTCATAGATCTACCTTGTTACAAAATTTAATATAGTTTAAACTTAAGTGAAACATGAGTAGATTACAAGTAGCAGTAGAGTTTATTTATTGAAATCCAATGATAACAAGATACAACGCAAAAACTCCACCAAGCACACTTATGTAGTATTGAGCAAAGATTGTAGACTTTTTAACATTTTTTGAATGCCAAACACCTGAATATTTGATTAGAGTGTCGGCTCCTTTTTGAAAATGTAACCAAATTGCTGCTCTTACCCATATGGTCATAACTGTTAACACAAATAAAACAGCATAAGGGTTGTTTAAATCTAAGGAGAAAAAGGCTTGCTCCAAAGTTAATCCACCAATAATTCTTCCAAAACCTAAAACAATCCAAGGCAGATTAGCCCAAAATAAAAATCCGCGTAGTAGTTTTTCAAATCCTTCTTTAAGTTCAGGTTGTTCTTTACAAATTTTTCTGGCTTTCTTAGAGAAAGAAAAATGTTTAATAAAGCCAGTCAAAAGGCATAAAACCCAAAAATAATTATCGATAAATGGTGGCATTAGCTTTTAAAATCACTTTTTTCAAAGGAATAAACATATATTACAAGTTTACAAACCTTTAACACGATATACAAAGATTCTTTCAAGGAAAGTTGTACATCCGCATGCATGCTTTTATTTCTTAGTTTTCTAATATTGTGCATTTCATCCACAAAGGCGTTGTTAAAAGCTCTACTACAGTGATGAATCCTATCTTTTAATTTGAGGGATTTTGGATCTATCTTTAAATCATTTGATAAATGGGTATCGATCACTTCTTCAAACACCCGAAAAGCCATCAACGAACTAGCTATCCAAAGCTGATTTTTAATACATAGATCAAGCTCAATCAACTCATCTTTAAAAAATGGAGTCATTCGAGTCACACATGTTTTTGGAAACAAGCCTAGTAAATGTTGCTCTTTATAAAGGTCTGAGTTATGGCTAGCACATGAATTTAAAAAATCACAAATGCCTGTAATGGTTTGAACTATTTGTTTTTCGGAATGGAGCATAAATAAAATTGGAGTAAAAGTTAGCTAGTAAAATAGATGTTTGAATACATACCGTATTTGAGTTGTAGAGCAACTTGGTTCATGAGTAAAGCAGTAATTCCGTTCTAAATCAAGTATAAATAATTCATAGACAGATACGTTAATCCAAGGAGTGTAATAGTGGATAATATATTTGGTTATTTAGGGTATTGGTTTAGCCGTGTAGTTATGTTGATGCTGTTTCTCTTAATGCTTGTATTATTTTTTGAAATGGGAACAAAGTATTATAGGGATTATAAGTTCTCGCAACAAAATATAAAATTAGCTACAGAGGGTGATAACCTATGGAGTAAACTTCAACAGCATCATGCATTTCATAAATATTGGTTGTGGCTGAAGGATACAAACTTAGATATTTCAGACAAAAAAGCTTCAATTATTTTGTCTAGGCTAGTCTATTTTTTAGATAAACATAAAATGAATGATTTATCATTTAAATTATTTTCCAATGCTACTGCATTAAAATTGAAAATTAGTATAGATCCCAATTTAAAAAAGATTTATGAGGCCAAAATGAAGGCATTGATACAGTTTGAGAATAAGTTAAAGGATGATTCTAAAAACGACCTTAGTAGTTATTTAAAATTTAAAGGAAAAAATGCTCCAGACTACCTAATAGATACAGGTATTAGGTATTGGAAAGTTGGTTATGAAGATAGAGGTAATGACCTGATAAAACGAGGTATACAAGGGTTGATAGATTACCCCAAGGAGTTGTTAACAAGAAATGTAAATTATATGCAGCCGATTAAACACTTGATAGATATAGATAAATGCAAAGAAGCATCTCATTTATTTAAAAGAGTTGTTACTAGTGAATATGTATTGAATAGATACAAAATAAAGGTTGAGAACTGTTCTAAAAAGCTAGAAGTATTATTGAGTTTAATATTAACTATGGAAGAAAATCCAGGTAAGCCTGTCAATTTTGAAGCTTTTGGTTTTGATGATTTTAGGGAAGCAGCAGAAGAGTTACTTAAATTGAATCTAGATGTTGAAGCAAATAGGCTAGCTATTCATGAGGATAGTTGCAACAAAAGGTGTGGTCCTACAAGGCAAAATCAATTATCTCGTTTGTATAGGTCCATAGGAAAAACTAATTTAGTCTCAAGGACATTATCTAAAGATACATCAATAAATTCTATTGATAGTTCTATCATTGAATCGAGTGACTCTACGTCAGATTTGTTGAAAAAAATAAGGGAGGGGGCAGTTCATAAGAACCTCAATGAGACACTAAATGTAAGACTAAGTGAAGCGATACTAGACAATAATGAATACGATAGCTTGAACAAAAAAGATGATATATTAAAAATCTTTTTGTTAAAGAATAGCTATGATCGTGCATTGGCTTTGAGCGATAAGTATAAAGTAGGAGCTCAAAGAGACGAACGGTTAATGATGATAGTTAAGTCACTTTCTAAAGGGCAATATTTTGATGTTGCTAGAAGAGTACTAAAGCGCTTTAGTACAAAGTACTCTTTTTATGGTGAGGCAATGTCTATCTTAGCTGTTGAGTTATATAGAAATGATCAATCAGTTGAGGCTTACAATTTGATCTCAAGTATCCCTAATACCCATTTAAATCGTGAACTCTCGTTTGAAAAAATTAGTAATATAAATATTGGACAAAAGAAGTATAAAGTGGCAATTGATTCTGCATTTAAAGCTTCGCAAACAGATTATACACAGAAAATTGAAAAGGCACTGTTTCAGATTATCCCCAAATGTAATTCTATTGATCAACTAGAGATTTTAAAATATACCTTAAATCAAATGAAAAGTAGAGAAGAAGATTATTGGCATAACAAAGCTAAACTTAAAATGGTTATTGGTAAATATTTTATCAGTTTAGGATATGCAACTAGTGGTTTGAAATTAATAGAGGATGGCTTATTAGATTATCCAGCAATAGAGCAGATTGTAGAAATGGATTTGTATTTAAAAAAGTGGGGTTTAAAGTTTGTAAATCAATCTAAATTTATAGCTGTAGCCATTAATCATACAGAAGACTTATATATCTTTAGAAGATCAAGACGAATACGTAAGAAAACAAAATCGATGGGATTAAAAGATGGACTTTTCTTTTACCAAGTGTGTGAGCTATGTAAGAGTAAACCAATAGATTTAACAAATCCCAATTTTTAACCATAGAGCAAGTGTCAATTTGTAGGGCTGATCTTTAAACTAAATAGATTAAAATGAAAAACTATCAAAACCACAAACTTTACTTCTATCTAAGTAATATTTGGTATTTCAATAAAATCCTTGTAAGATAGATTCTCATTTACTTATGATCTAATATATTTGTGACTTTTGATTCGACTTGTTTAAAATTAGATCCATTTGATCACACAGTTTTAAATAGGATTATCATGAATTTCAAAAAATATATATCTACTGGTTTGCTATCTGGTATGGCTTTCATCTCTACAAATCAACTTGATGCGTCTGATCATATCGACTTTTTTGGTGGATCTAAAAACACGACGATTCCACGTGCACTTGATTTAACTGACTTTTATGCCTGGACTCCAGAAGAGGGTAAGCTAGTAGTAGCTGTAAATGCTCATTTAGCTGCGATCCCAGGAAAGACTCAGTTTTCAGAGCAAGCTTTATATAAGTTTCGACTTCGAAATGTAGAGATGCAAGATACTCCATCTAAAATGGTAAAGTTTCCTAAAGTTATAGGCACATCAGAAGATGAAGTCACTATTACCTGTCAAATAAAAAATAATGATGCAATTTGTGGTCTTGGCAATGTAGCTGGGGAGCAAACAGCAGAGGGTTTAACGGTTTATAGTGGAGTGCGTGGAGACTCATTTATTTTAGATGCTGTATGGGCTCGAAAGCGTTTTTCTGAATCTGGAAAGCCTGAAGTGATTGCACCGACTCCGTTGGCTAAACCAAGTAACTTCTCTGACTTTTTAAACGTGTTGAATTTAACTGTAGAAATAGATATTGCAAAAGTTTTAGGTAGCGATAGATCCTTGGTAGGAGTTTTTAGCGAAGTTGTGGCAGGTGGAACAAGAGTAGATAGGGTTGGTCGTCCAGAAGTCACTAATATGATTATTCGAACAGATATGAAAGTTGCAATTGGTGTTGATTCAGATGGACAGCCAATTCAAGAGTCAATCAAGCATATTTATAATAACGCTGATACTTTTCAGTTAAGTCCTCAAGCTAAGGGTTTATTTAGTAAGTTTATCGCAGCGGGGATCACAGGCTGGGATAAACAAGATGCAAAGACAGATTGGACAAGTACTGCTCAAGTTGATTTAACAAACCTATTGGTCAACGATTACTTGGTTGTAGATACAACCAAGACATGTGCTTACAATGTAAAAACTTTTTTAGATATTGAAAGAAGTATTGAGGGTACATATACAAGTTGTGGTGGTAGAACCCCGAGCGAAGATATCATTGATACCTTGACTTCATTTTATGTTGCAGGTCCTAACGCTTCTAAGGAGGCGTATGGAGATGGGGTAACTCGAACGTTAAACCCACCGAGTAAGTTTGCACCATATTTTTCAAAGCCATTTGTAAGACCTATACAAGATTAAATGATAAATACCATTCTTAATAAGAAGATTTTTGTAGCTCTTTTTTTGCTTGTATTTCTTTTTGATTTGAATGCTAACTCTTTGCATTTTTTGGGCAAAGAAAATCCATTTATTATAAAGCATACTATTTATTTGAGTAATATTGATGGTCAAATTGATAATCTTAGGTTAAAAACTGATTATCTAAAATCTGATGTTGACTCCAGAGTATCATTGAGTGGAGCGCTATATAAAAGGGCATTTTACTCGGGTAGTTTATCTGAGATTCAAGAGGCTCTAGATCATTTGTACACCGCTATAAAGCTTGCACAAAACGACCAGCAAATGTTAAGAAAAATCTATCTCTTAAAAGCGACTCAAGAGTTGAGCTTACATCGATATAGGCAAGCTCAGATTTCATTAAAGCTAGCTAAAAACAATGGTGCTACTCAACTTGAAACACAATCAATTCAAGCAGATTTAGATTGGAATAAAGGGGATTACTCTTCAGCAATAGAGTTTTATAGTTTGGCTGCGAAAAATAGCCCAAATATGCACTCTATAATGCGTCTTGCAATTTTAAAACATCAATTAGGTCATTTTAAACAAGCAAATGATTTGTACCAAAAGTCGATTTCTATGTTTCAAGGCGCTAACCCTGTTGTTTACTCTTGGCTACTTCTTCAATATGGGATCCATAAGTTAGAGTTAAATCAACTAAAAAAAGCTAAAGTTATATTTTCAAAGGCTTTAAGTATTTGCCCCAACTATGTTTTGGTATTAGAGCATTTAGGAGAGACCGAAGCTAAGTTAGCTAATACAAAGAGATCTATAGAGATTTATGAAAAGGTTGTTCAGTTGAGCGATAATCCAGAGTTTAAAGCTCAATTGTCCTATCAGTACCGTAAATTAGGCAAATCTCATAGAGCTCATAAATTATTATCCCAAGCAACCAAAGACTACCAAAAGAGGGTTCAAAAGTATCCAAATGCTATGGGAGCCCATGCATCTTCTTTTTTCTTAGAAAACGATCAAAAACAATTGGCACTGAGCTTGTTAAAGACAAATCTTACAATACGTCCTAATAGTGAAAGCTATGTGGCATTAGCTGAGGTTCAAGTGAAGTTAAACATGTTAAAACAAGCAAAGCTTAACTTAGAGAAAGCTCTAAAGATGCCTGTGGTTTCAGCAAACCTTTGTGATTTATCACAAGAGTTAAAGATTGAAAAGTCCCTAGTCCCAAACACCTGTAATAGTTTTAAAAGTTTATGATGACCTCGCAAGAAAAACAATCTTATTTCTCTAAAGGATTAAACTACTTTAATTCTAAAAAGTTTTTTGAATCTCATGAAGAATGGGAGCAAATTTGGCTGCAGTGTCAAAATCGTGATGAAAAACTCTTGTATCAATCTATGATCATATTAGCAGGGGTTGGAGTACATCTACAAAAAAATAGACCGGCACCGGCACAGCGTTTACAAAAGTTAGGTTTGATAAAATTAGAAGAGATTAAAAATCAGGATTACTCACAACAAATAAAACAACTTAAAAAACTTTACTTGAGAGTAATTGCAGACTTTTTGCAAGACCATTATTTGCTTAATTTTGATATACCTAAATGAGATAAGTCACTTGTAAAATAAACCTTTGTACTTATAAACAAGATTTATCTTGGATCTTCTTTTAGCAATTTTACTATGGCTCGAAAACCTCGTAGCAACTCTTGATCTTCAGTTAGTTTTTCAATGGATTTGGTAAATTCATTGAGAACTTTATCGTATTGATCTTTGTTTGTTAGCTGTAAAGACTTCAATTGTTTTTGCAATAGATCAATAGCTTCTTGAAAGTCATTTTGCTTTTGATTCATTTGTATGCTTTCTTCTTGATATGTATTTTGAAAGTGAGCGAGTTTGTCTTCTAGATCAGCTAGTTTGATTTGAATTTGTTGCGAGTCATCTCTTGGGATAAGACATTGACTTTTTAAGTGAATCAATCTCTGTCTCTCTTTTTGGAAATAAGATAAAAGAGGTCTAAAGATTGTAGATAAAGTAAAAACACCCGAAAAGTAGTATCCAATCTGTGATTGTGACTGGTAAGAAATAAGAGCAGCTACTCCGGCACAAATAGCATGTACTACTAAACAAAGAAGAAGCAATCTAGATTTTGCTTTCAGTGCATAATCTAGATCCTCTTTAGATACAAAGATATCTTTTTTTATACTTTGTTGTTGATTATAGATAACGTCCTTGGCCTCAAAATATAAGTCCCATGGGAGCTTCAACACAAGAACTAAGGACATAAAGCCAAAGACACAAAATATGACAGTAACCAAGGTATAAAAGCTAAACCAATTTAAATAAAATCCTAGCATTCCACATAGTATCAAAACGATATTGAATAAAATGGGGCCAAATGAAAAGTTCATAATTTCCTACAATCTGTGATTGGTTAGTTAGAGACTATTTATAGCAAAAATTATACGAGAATAATTAAATTTGTACATGGATAGCACTAATAAGTTTTATATCTATCAAATGTTTAAAATTTTGCTTGCGACAATTGTACGAAATTTCCGTCGGGATCCTCAAAGGTAGCTACCAGCTTTGGACCAACGTCAAAAATAGTTTTAGTAATGTCGTTGTCTGGATAAAAGCGGACTCCTTTTTTGGATAGCTCCTCTACAGCTGCTTGGATATCATCTACTTTAAAACTGATCATAACAGATTGCTTTTGAACAGTAGAGCTAGGATAGCCAATAAAATCCAATCCAAATCCACTTCCTTCTGGCATGTCATATCCCTGCCAATGATCATCTCCATAAGCTTTTTTTAGTCCAAGTGTTTCTGTATACCATTCTCTTAACTCTTTGTTTGGCGAATGTATATATGTTACGTCTATCCCTTTAATCATGATCAATCCTTACTCTATTTAGATATTTAATTAACTGCTTTCTTATTATATTTCAATGTAGCTTTTTTGTAATTATTCAGATGGTCTCTTCGACAAAAGTTGAGGGTCATATAAGTTTCTCGTAGTTTTTTGCTGTATTTATGCGGTTTAGCTCATTATCATCTTTTATGTTTAAAGCTTTTTTCGAGTAGTTCACTACACTTCAAAATCTTTAAATACAAAATATAATAATGATCAAAAACCTAGGTGTAATCAACCTTTGTAAATAAATTGAAAAATAGTAGCTGAATAGTTAGGCTTATTTTTAAACAGTTCTAACAAAGTCTTTATGATCTTGCTATTTAATATTTGAGTCAATCTGTTTAGTACGCATGCTTTCAAAGTCGAGATTTAGGGGTAATCGTTCAAGCATAGCTTGGTCTAAGCAGAGCAATCTAGTTTCGTTGTAAAGATCAGATATCAGCTTGATTAATAATGGTGTTCTCTCTTTTGATATATGATCTAATTTTTCTAGGAATTTATCTGGTTTAACATTTAATAGTGCAATCGTTTTAGAAAGTTGTTTATAGCCTGGCATTAAAGTGTTGTTGATAGCAAAGACAATGATCAAAAATGCTCTTTGTATACTAAACAAGGACTGTTGAATCATTATAGAGTCCTCTCGAGAAATATGAATACTTAACATTTGTGTGGAGAACTGTTTGACTCCATACTCTATTATTTTTTCAAAATGATGTTTTGTGACTTTTATCTTCAATTCACCAACACCAATCTGGGGGTGCTCCCAGATAAGAGTGGGTGGTTGATAGCAAGATATAATTGCTTGAGTACTAGGATCGACGCGGTCCATATCATTAAACAAGTCTAACTGCGCTTGTAGTGATTGATAGCTTATGTGCATCAAGTCAATCTTTTGTTTTTGAAAATATAAACAGTCTAGCAGAGTCCCATCTTTTGTTGTTTGGCTTCTCTCAAGCTTCATTGTCTGACTTTTTTCAATGCATTTGCTCAGTTCGTTATAATCGCAATTTTGATATACAAATACCAACTCGATATCAGAAAACTGGTCATGAAACTCACGAGCTAGTGATCCTCCGATATAAATTTGAGTCAAAGATTTAGGGTTTGGTAATTGTTGTATGATTTCTCGAACCATTTGTTTGGCTATATTTATTTTATCCATTCGTCTCCACGTTAATTTCCCTCAAATTATATACCCACTGTCCACATCAATACTAGTTAAAATTTAATTTAGAAAATCAGCAAATTATAATATATCTCTGAGAGATCCACATATCTTTTTATGGATTCAACTATGCTAACAAAAGGTTCGTCTAAAAAAGAGGTTAATCTTGGTTCAAAAAATAAAAAGGATTTTTCAATTTGATATAATATCCAACTATTTTTAATAAAAGAAGTCATAGAAGGGGTACTCAAAGTGCGTTATAATTTGGTAATACTATTTTTTGGATTGGTGGGAAGTCTATATAGTGACTCTCAGCGGAGTGAACTACAAACTGTATTAGCAAGGCTAAAACAAATGGAGAAAAACCATCAAGAGCTTTTCCAAAAAATGAAAGAAGATATGGCGGGTCTTTCTAAAAAAGTTATTCAACTTGAGCAAGAAAATAAGAAAATGAAAAATGTACTTCACCCAAAAGCCAAGGCAAATTTGGATGGAAAGTTTGTCGTTAAGTCGACTGATGGTAAGCATAAATTTAAAATCGGTGGAAGACTGATGAATGATTGGTCTTTTTTTTCAGGGACACCAGGTATCACAACAAAAACCGGAAATGGCTTTTCGAATCGAACGGGATTTAGAAGAGCAAGGATTCACCTTAGTGGAAACAGTTATGGAAACACCGGTTTTAAAATACAATATGACTTTGCGAAAAATGGGGAAGTTTCTTTAAAAGAAACATATCTTCATAAAAAACTCGATAATGGGGATTCTTTTTGGGTAGGCCATGTAAAAGAGCCAACGGGACTGGAAAACTCAACGAGTTCAAATCACTTTCACTTTATGGAGAGAAGTCTTTTGAACTCATTTTATCCAGATTATAATACTGGTTTTGGATACGAAAAAAATGGAGAAAGATCGCCACTATATTATAAGCTAGGGGTCTTTCATGATACAGATCTTGATGGTAGGTCTAGTCCAAAAACTGGGATTGGAGCGGATGTAGATGGAGCATATAATTATACAGGACGTATGGTTTGGCTCCCTAAATTTAATCGAGATACGAACGATTTATTACATGTAGGCGCGACTTATTCTTTTAGAAATTCAAACCATACAAATATCCGTTTTAAATCAACACCAGAGTCTAATCTTTGGGCGAATAGTTTTGTAGATTCAGGCAATATCCTTGCTGAACACACTATTTTAAGAGGATTAGAGTTTGCTATGACTAAAAATAATCTATCCATTCACTCTGAGTTTATGCAAGCTAGAGTTAAAATGCTTAATTCTAATCCGATTTTTCAGGGGTGGTACCTGTCGGCTGGATGGATGTTAACTAAAGAAGCCCGAACATATTTAAAAGGCAAACGAAAATTTGGCAGAATCATCCCCAATAAAAACTATTCTGATGGTGGAAAGGGTGCATGGGAGATTGCAGGTAGAGTATCCCATGTTGATCTAAGTGAGCCAGAGTTTAATATTCGTGGTGGAATCTTAGATAACTATACCTTAGGCTTAAATTGGTATATGAACCCATCCGTTCGCATCATGTTGAATCACGTTTGGAGTGAGCTAGAGTCCCAAGGCCAAGCAAAGTCTCTAAATCTCCGTTTTCAAATGGACTTTTGATTTAATAGCCTGTAGATATTTTTATGATTCGATAATTGGAGATGTGAAATTTTTAATATTTCAAAGACTCTACAGATGATATGGGCCTAAAACTTAGTTTCAGTTTTACAACTACTATAGTAGTTTAGAGTGATCAATAGTCTATGAACCTTTTATCAGTACAATTGACAACCTTTGTCTATATCAAAGAGATAGGTAATGTTGAAAGTAAAGTTTAGGCTTGTATAACTTCTTATAACGATCTATATTACAATTAAGCGTACTTTTGCAAATAAAAGTAGTTGGGATTGGAGAGCCGAATGTCAGAAGAAGTAGTCATAGAGTCTGAAGAGAATGTAAATCAAGTAGCATGTCAATTGTGTCAAAGTGAAATCGAAGAGGGAGCTGAAATCTTCCTAAATGGAAACAAAGTTTGTAACTCGTGTAAAAACTCTATAGAACAAGAGTTAAAAGAAGAAATTCCTAACTCTCAAAACTTAATTATGGGGTGCGTAGGTGGACTGCTAGGAGCAATAGTCAGTGGTTTAATATGGGCTGGAATCGTCGTTGCTACCGATTACGAAATAGGATACGTAGCAATCGGTGTAGGCTGGTTGACAGGTCTTGGAGTATCGACATTATCTGGTGGAAAGAAATCACAATCTTTACAAATTGTGGCAGCAATAAACTCTGTAATAGGATTACTAATAGCTAAATATATTATGTTTGCTCATTACTTAATTCCTGTTTTAAAGAAGCAAGAAAACTATGATGCTGACTATTTTGATCCAATACTTATATCTATTTTTCCAGAAAATGTTTCACTTATGCTTAATGGATTTGACGCCCTTTGGGTAATTTTAGCACTGAGTACTGCTTATAGTATCCTTGCTCCAACTAAATTAGATTTTGATAAACCTGTAGATGAGTGATTCAGCATTAGATAAATTAAAAAAGTTACAAGAAAAAGAGTCGCCTATAGTTGAAAAAACTGAGGCTTCTAAAAAGGGGCTCTTTGGCTTTTTACTAGCCATATTGATTCTATTGGTGACTAAATTTAAGTTTGTTTTAATATTTATTTTAACAAAAGGAAAGTTACTGCTCGGGGCTTTGAAGATAGGGCCAATTTTGACGACCTTTTCTACAATGTTTCTATCCATTTGGGTTTATTCAAGCTTCTATGGATTAAATTTAGCCATTGGTTTGTGTGTAATGATTCTGATTCATGAGTTGGGTCATGGTGCCATAGCTAAAACAATTGGTATGAAAGTTGGGACTCCTGTCTTTATACCATTTTTTGGTGCCTTGATTACCCTTAAAAATCAGTTAAAATCAAAGTGGCAAGAGGCGTTGATAGGGGCAGGAGGGCCTATTGCTGGAACCATAGGTGGAGTTTTGGTGCTCTTGATTAGCCAGTATCTGGAGTCTGATTACTATAGAGACCTTTTTGTAGTGATTTCATGGATTACTTTTATGATAAACTTTTTTAATTTATTACCTGTTGCAGGTTTGGATGGTGATAGGATATCCAACGCATTTAGACCAGTATATTGGGCTCCAGGACTTTTGTTGATGGTTGCTTTAATATATTTTCAAAATAAGTTGAGCGGTACTGTTCCTCCCTTTATGATTTTTATAATAATTTTAGGCGCATTTAAGGCTTGGAAAACTCATAAAAAGTCTTTAGGATTAGATAAATCTCGATTAGTTGATCAGTTAGTTCAGACTAAAAAATATGAACGAGAAGATGTAACTATTTTTGAATCTATCTGGTCTTTTGTAATATATTTTGGTCTAGCTACAACACTTAGCTTTTTGATGATTTATTCAAACAGCCTATTACCAAAAATTTCTGGGTAATTGTTGTGAAATTTAATCAAAGGAATTCTAATGTCGATGATGTTAATAAATGTTGACAGCAAAAGTATAGAGCTTTTCAAACCCAATAGAATTAAAAGTAGTATGTAAATTATGTGTCCATCATCAAATGATTACTCAAAAATAAGTGGTATTGTATATTTAATAGGCATGCCTGGAGTAGGCAAATTATCTATAGCAAAAAAGTTAAATGAGACTTTACATTGGAAACTTCTTGATAATCATACCATCATTAATTGTGTGACTTCTGTGCTTGATCGATCGGATCAAAATTGGTCTTCGATTGTAATGAATATGCGTAAAACTTTGTTTACTGGGCTTCATAAGATCTCAACCGATAATCATCAATTGATTGTCACAGATGCGATTGCTAGTTGTGATGATGATATCTTTCAAAATATCAAGGATTTATCCACTGCATGGAGATGTAACTTGTACATAATTCGCTTATCTTGCTCAGAGTCTGAAAATATCTTTCGTTTGACACAAGAAGGCCGTCAGTCAAATCATAAACTTGTAGATAAGGATTTACTTGTTCATATCAGAAACAACTATCATTTATTTCAACCTCAAGATTATGAACTTTGTATCGATCTTGAAACAAGTGATCTCACTATACAGGAGTCAGCAGATCATATTTTGAACTGGCTAGAAAGCTTTAACGGTTAAGTTAGATTTTTTATTGAAATAAGCTTAAAGATAGAGTTTGTTTATACCCATTGATTGACATTGTTTAAGTAGTCATAATCTTCTTTCATGCGTTTAGCCATGATTGCGATAAAGCTACAAATATCACTTAATACAGTGTACGAGAATTGATTACTTAAATATATTTTACAAGGAGAAATACTTCGACCGGATGGTATGAGGGCAATTTCACTAGACGATATTTCAAGATTTATATCAACGGAGTACCAGCAGATTAATTTATATACATTATTAGCTAGGCTTTCTTTGGTAAGAGAGCTATCTAGATCGTAAACGTGAAAATTTAAATCCTTTAACACTGCTATAATTAAGTCAATCTTTTCCTTTTGAGACTCGATTGATTTTATTTGCGAGTCATCTTTGAAATAGTTTTTAGCGATGTTGACTACTATGTTACAGATACAAAGATCCATATCAAAAGAGTAGTCTTCTTGTAAGGGGACTTGTAAAATAGTCTTTGTTTGGCTTTCATCAGAGTTTAACTTTAATAGTCTGCCTTCTGTTTCAACAGAAAATCTAGTTAACTTGTTAAAGCCAAGACTATCAAGCATTTCTAGAATATGCTGTTTTTTATCCTCTATACTATCCACAAAAACCCTTTGATTTGTTTAATGACTTGTATTCTATCACAATTATTCGTATCTCATTTTTAGACATGTTTATTTTGTGAAGTTGGGATGATTTACACATTGATACAAGGTTACTCTATGTTATTGGCTGTTGTTAAAAATTGTTAATTTTAACGATGTTATTATGTGACTAGACTCACCGCTCTCATCTGTAGAGATCAAAAATCTATACTAAAGTCTCCCTAAAAGACTAATTTAAATCTAAAACTAGTGTTTAGTATTGACTTTTGATATAAAAGTGATATCATATTCATATCTTATAAATATCAAGGAGAGAAAAATGAACAAAGAATTTATTAGATCGAGTGTAAATGGTTGGTTTATGATTTTAGTTGAATTGGCTTTGTTAGGAGGCACTATTTTCGGAGCTGCATCCGAAAGTCCTTTGATAATATTTAGTACAATCGGATTGTTTACTATTCTTACTCCTGGTTTTTTTATATTGCAACCAAATGAAGCAAGAGTATTGACTTTATTTGGTACTTACAAAGGTACAGTAAGGACACCAGGGCTACATTGGGTAAATCCTTTGATGTTTCCGATGGCGCAGTTGAACTTAAAAGTCTCTTTAAGATCAAGAAACTTAAACGGTCATACATTGAAAGTAAACGATAAAAAAGGTAATCCTATTGAAATTTCTGCAGTAGTGGTCTGGAGAGTACAAGATACAGCAAAATCTGTATTTGATGTGGATGATTACTGTGAGTATGTAAAAATTCAAAGTGAGGCAGCTATTCGACATTTGGCGAGTATCTATCCTTATGATCATGGTGAAGCAGGTGAAAAGACACTTAGATGTGGTATGGGAGAGGTAGCTGAGTCACTCCGAAACGAGCTGACAGATAGGTTTTCTCAGGCTGGAATTGAAGTTGTAGAAGCCAGACTTTCCCATTTAGCTTATGCACCTGAGATTGCACAGGCTATGTTACGAAGACAGCAAGCAGAAGCAGTTATAGCAGCTAGAAAAGTTGTTGTAGAAGGTGCTGTAAGTATGGTAGAAATGGCACTCACAAAACTAAGTGAACGTGGTGTAGTAGACTTAGACGAAGAGCGAAAGGCATCCATGGTTAGTAACTTATTAGTAATATTGTGTGGTGAAAAAGAAGCTTCACCAGTAATTAACACCGGTACTTTATACAGTTAAATAATGGCTAAAAAGAAAAAATCATTTTTGTTAAGGATGGACCCAGAGCTCTTTGAAGAATTAGAGCGTTGGGCAGGGGATGAATTTCGCTCAGTAAATGGGCAAGTGGAGTTTATCCTCAGACAAGCCATCCGCAAGCGAAAAGGCCCAAGCAAGCAAGAAGAATGATATAAGGAATTTTAAACACACAAAAGCTCTCCAAGTTTGGAGGGCTTTTTTAGTAAGTAAAGATAGAAACATTTATGAAAAGTATAATGATATGTTTAGTTTTTTATATGGTTAAAAGCGACTGATAGACTAATTTAAACAGGGAGGTAATAAATAATTTGCAATAATAAAGATAGAGGAGTAGTATGGTTTAAAATAGGAGGAAACATGCTTAAAACTACCTTATTAACTATCCTTATTGTGTCGTCTATATTTTTCATTGGTTGTGACTCTAATCACAGCCCCAATTTATCTCCCACAGTATTTTCAGAGCTTGCTGTCCCCACAAATGCTGTGGATATTCAAACTTGGCTTAACCAAATGCCAGTACAAGCCTCAGCTTTAAAATCAAAAGTATTGAGTAGTACTTCATTAACTTGGGAGCAGGATATTCTTCCCGTTTATGATTTGATCAAACAGTTGAATATAAATAAGACCTATTCAGGCTTACTTTTAAATCGAAGCCATGATCCTAATATTCGTACTTTGGGATATACGGGTTTTCAACAAATTCCGGTTATTGAGAGCTCTATAAAAGATGATCAAAAGCTAAAAGCCAAAATTATGGAGGCATTGGATGTGCTCTCTATAAATAACCCTAAACAAAGGGACGCAGCAAATTATTTCAACTCTATATACTCTACTAAACTAACTAGTACAGAGTTAAAACTACTATCTCAAGTAAATAATGAGTTAACTACAACATCATTAGCCTTTTATACTAACGCTTCTACAAAATCCTTTGTGACTACTTTTTCACAAATGGACTTTTCTTGCTTAAGCTCTAAGCTAAAGTCGAAGTTTTCAACTAACTCTGCTAACGACTATATCTTTGATGCAAATCATGCCTATCAAGTTAATTTATTAAGGTCTTGTCTACCTGAGCCTATCCGAGAAAAAATATCTGCTACCACAAGATCAAAAGCTTCTAAAGAAAACTCATTATTAACACCATATATTCTTAAAAAACGCTTAGAATGGGCAAAAATACAAGGTTATGATGATTTTGCATCTGCAAGATTGTCAAGAACGATTTTGGCTACTACTACGGATGTAAAATCTTTTTTAGCAGAGGTAAACTATGGGACAAACCCTGCTATGGTTCGGTTAAAAAATAGATTTAAAGATTTACAAATGAGTGAAACAGGAGTAAGACCAACAACTGTTTTCGATTGGACTTATAGGCGTTACTATTCAGATGTTAGATCTCAACTACATACGGGGGTTTCAACTACTCCCATTGTTTTTCAATATCCAGAGACTGTCGATCGAATGCTTGATCTGCTTGGTAAAGTTGTGGGAGTAAATCTCGTAAAAACTGGAGTAGCAAAGACAAAATGGAGTTCATACATAATAGAGTATAAGCTTTATGATACTGATTTAAATACTCCGATTGGCATATTATTACTTGACCCTTATAAAGTAGAAAACACTAATAGTACTCCTGCCACCGTTGTGATACAACAGGGGAGAGTATTAGAGAGTGGAATCATAAAGACTCCAATTATTACAGTATCGATGCCTCTAAAGCAATCTAGTCAAAGTTTTACAAGTTATGATTATGAGAGTTTCGCCCATGAGTTTGGACATGCTTTTCACATGTTCTTACGTCCGTATAATCAGTCCTCAAAACACGATTTTCAAGAAACCCCATCAGCTTTTTTTGAAGAAATTGCATCTCACCCAAGTTTTTTTAAATCTATACTTAGTACTAACCCAGATATTCCACTAACTTCATTGCCTAATGTTTTTGCATCTCGTTGGAACTACGAAAGACAAGATCCATTATATATAAGTGATAATATTCAAAGTACTTTATCTTTAAGTCAGACTGCTTTAGATATTGCTACATGGACTAGTGGTAGTTCAACAGATTTTTCTGAAATTTTCAAAGAAAATAGTAAAAAATATAGGTTTCAATATTCTAACTTGGCTAAACCGGGTTATGATCTTGGGTATTTTGTAAACCCAAACACAGATGCTACTTATTACTTATATGTTTTGGGTAAAGTATTGGCTAAAGACATGATGAGTATCTTTGAAGCTTCTCCAGATAAAGTTTTCGATAAAAATATAGGTAGACAGTATCGTAAGTATATCTTGGAGGAAACTTCACCAAACACCCAAAAGAGTATAGAGAGCTTTTTAGGTAGAAAGTGGAGTACTAACTCTTACAAAGTTTGGTTCGAAAATGCAACAAAAGACCTTTAGCCATCATGAAAACTCTGACCTTAGTTTTTTAAACTATGAAAAGTTATCTAAACTCTTCTAGATATTCCACTTTCAAAACTTTATAAAAGCTAGGCTTTGAATAAGAATAATACAAAGCCTATTGAGATAGGTTTTTCATCCGAACAAATAGAAAAATCATTTGTATTTGGATAAAATCTCCGAATCTGACATTTATTATGTAACCAATCTATTTTATTTGACACTAACATAATCGTAGCCTTTGATTATATTACTGTTGTAGTATATCAAAAATGCTTATGGTACAATATATAGATACATGATATAACATTAAGTTATATACAATAAGACAGTATTTTTCACGGGGGTGGAGAGTCAACTCTGCAGGGGGAGCAATGTTAATTTTTGTAAGCTGTACAATAGTTTTAGGGTTTTTATTTAAAGATAAATTAGGCTTAGAGCGATTGTTTCAAAGTTTTGTGGATAAAATCGATCCAAGAAAAAACCTTTTAGGTTAGTTACGAACTACAAGATAACATGGAGCATCCGGGTTTATCTTTAGCCCAGTCGGGTCTTTTTCGAGCAAAAAACTCTTTACCAGTTTGTTCATCATACGGTCTTTTTAGGACCTCAAGAAGCTCATGAATCATAGTGTAATCGTTTTCGTTTGCTTTATCTATGGCAAGTTGAGAAAGGTAATTTCTTAAAACAAATTTAGGGTTTACTGAGTTCATGTTTTTGGCCCTAGCCTCAGTTGAAACTTCATCTTTTGCGCATCGCTCTATATAAGAGTTAAGCCAAGCACAACATTTAACAATATAATCACTACTTAGGTCCTCATCGTAATAACAATCAACTAAATCTTGAGGTATCTCGTCGTATTTTAAGGTATGGTCTATTTTTGCCAAGCCTCTAAAAAATAAAGTCATATCTGTTTCTACGCTAGTTAAAAGATGAATCAATGAAGCAACTAATGCTTGATCAGACTCTTTATATTCAGACCACCCTAACTTTTTAGCCATCATTTTGTTCCATTCGGATTTATAATAATCAGCAAAAAAGTCTAATGCCTCTTGAAGAGCGTCTGTATCTTCAATTAGAGGGTATATGGCATTTGCTAATTGCACTAAATTCCAGTTTACCATGTGAGCTTGTTGTCCATAAGCATATCGCTTGTAACTAGCATCTGTAGTATTAGGAGTCCAATCTAAATCATAGTCTTCAAGCCATCCATAGGGGCCATAATCTATAGTTAATCCATGGATTGACATATTATCTGTATTCATAACGCCATGGACAAAACCAACACGCAACCAATGAACTACCATATCTGCACTGGTTTTACAGACTTCTTTGTACCATTTTAAATAAGTATCTTTACTTGGAGTACCTAGGTGTGAAAAATGCTCGGTGATAGTGAAATCTACAAGCTCTTTTAATAGGCCAAGCTCTTTACGTGCTGCTAAAATTTCAAAGTTTCCAAATCGGATAAAAGAGGGTGCTGTTCGACAGACAATTGCCCCATCTTCATAAGCTCCATTACCATCGTACATCATATCTCTATACACTTCTTCACCACTTAGAGCCAGACTAATTGCTCGCGTAGTAGGTACGCCTAAATAATGCATAGCCTCACTGCATAAAAACTCTCTCACAGATGAACGTAAAACAGCGTAACCATCTCCAGATCGTGAGTAGGGAGTTGAGCCAGCACCTTTTAGTTGTAGGCAGATTTTTTTGTCCGCTTTAGTTGTAATATCTCCTAAAATGATCGCTCTACCGTCTCCAAGTTGATTAGCCCAATTACCAAATTGATGGCCTCCATAACACATGGCATAAGGAGTCATATCATCGTAAATCTTTTGACCTGTAAAAAACTGATTAAACTCTGGTGTATCAAATAGATTTTTATCTAAATCAATCTCAGCTGCTGCATCTAAAGAGATGGCTATGACATTTGCTGTGTCAAATTTTTCGGGTTCTACTTTAGAGTAACAAGCTTTAGGAACCTGTCTTGTATAGTTTTCGATGATAGGATCACCCTGTAAAGCATTGATAAAGTTATGATTGAATTTAAGATTTAAGGTCATTTTAAGTATATCCAAGATTTAAATGATGGGAGTCTAGTAAGTAGATCTATTCTAGAATAAGATCTAGTCTAATATATAGCATTACAATAACTTTATTTTGATAGAAAATCTATCGAATTTTATATATATTTTGTATTCATAAATAATGTATAACTGGTACTTTATTTGGAGTAAAAGGTCTGAATAAAATCAAATTAGTAAAAAGACTTGTCAAACTCAAATTTATCCTTATAGTTCACGTTGTTAGTAGTGTAAAAACTTTGTTGGTGTTATAACTTTTTTTTAAAACTTACGTATTGTATATCCTATGACAAAATTATTATCTTTTCTCAGTATCTTATTTTTGGTTTCCACATCCTTTGCTGTAGATGATTTTGATGCTCCTTTTTTGTTTGAAGAGGTAGATGCCTCTCAAAATTTAGGACAAAAATCTTTTACAAAAGCAAAAAACTTTCTTAAAAATGACATCTATCCAAGTCATCAAGAGGGTATCTACTGTGGTTGTACTTACGATAAGCAAGTAGTTGTAAAAGACTATCAAGAAGAAAAATTAAAAGCACTAACACGATACAAGTTGTTTCACTGGGATTCTGAAGAAGGTTTTCAATACCCAACAGAAGAAGAGTTCAATAATAAAAAACCAACTTATAAGTTAGTTCCTAATCCAGAGACTTGTGGATTTGAGCCCAAAGGCAACGGTACAAGAGCAAAGCAGATGGAGTGGGAGCACGTGGTTCCAGCCTCATTTTTTGGACATACTTTCTCTGAATGGGAAAACGGACATGACACTTGTATATCTACTCCACGCCAAGTACGAAAATGTAAAAGATTAAATGCTGTAGAGCTTCGATCTGTAGCATCTGAGCCTAAGTGTACAACAGATCCTGCTACTGGAGTTCAAACATGTGTTAGTAAAGATATCGTATGTGAAACGTATATGTCTGACCCAAAACCTTATTCTGGGCGAAGATGTTTGACTAAAGTAAGTGAAGAGTACTCATTGATGCAAGCTGATATGCATAACTTGTATCCAGCTATTGGTGATGTAAACGGTTATAGAAGTAACTTTCCAATGGCTGAAATCGCTGGTGAAGCCAGAGAATTTGGTAAATGTGATGCAGAAATCAAAGATAAAAAGTTTGAGCCAAGAAACGAAGTTCGTGGTGATATAGCAAGAACACACTTTTATATGCAAGATGCTTATAAAGCGCACATGCCTATTTCTGATGAAATGTACGAAATGCTTAAAAGGTGGAACGATCTAGATCCAGTAGATACATGGGAATGCGATCGAAACAAAAAGATTGCAGAGCTTCAAGGAAATGAAAATGAGTTTGTATCCAAGCCATGTGAAAAGCTTCTAAAAAGAAATGCAAAGCGAAAAGGTATCTTTCAAGTATTATTTGATTTATTCAAATAGCCTTTAAAAAATAGCCCTGAGTTACAAGTAGATTGTGGTTCAGGGCTATTTTTTTTTTGCTACTTTTGGAATGGGCAATGTTTTTATTATCTTAAAGTAAAAGTTTTCTACCCATCATATACCGGCTATACCAGTATAAAAGTTAGAGTTATCTAATGGAAATTTAGAAGAGCTTGCTTGGGTTTTGACAAGATACAAAAATAGAAAAGCCTTTTACATTTGGATATAGCAATATCTAATTAGAAATTTGTGTCTCTATCTGAGGTAGCTTTTTACCAAAGATAAAAACAATCAGCATTAACAGACTTATCCCAAAGCATAAACCAATGGTTACAGGGAGTTTGGTGATACTCAAAAACAGATATGTCAAAACACAAACACTTGCTACGGTTGAGGCATAGGGTAATTGAGTTTTTACATGGTTTATGTGCTCGATTCTACAAGACAATGAAGATAGTATCGTTGTATCAGAAATTGGCGAGCAATGATCTCCATAGCTTGCACCTCCTAGTATTGCAGATAAAGATGCTAAAAATAAATATGCATTTTCAGGAGAGTGTAAACTTGTTAGTGAAAAAACCATGGGGACCATTAAGGTCATACATCCCCAAGATGTACCTGTTGAAAATGCGATGAGGGCAGAAACTAAAAATATTAAGATAGGTATCAATCCAATCCACAAATGAAGCTCTACTAAAGAGGAAACAAATACCCCCGTTTTTAGTACTTCACATATATGTCCAAGACTCCAAGATAAAAGTAGTATCAGGGTAGGCATGATCATTTCTTTTCCACCGATGATCCAAGTCTTAAGAGACTTAAAGATGGATGTGCCTTGGCGAAAATACCCCATTAATATGGCTAATGTACATCCAAAATAAGAAGAGACCATTAAAGAAGTGCCACTATCGCCTCTTGCTACAGTATCCCAAAAAGCAGTTGAGCCTTTTATTTTGCTACCAGTGAAATATAAACAGGCTAAAGTAAGCACAATAACACTTAAAATAGGTAATAATGCGTTCAAAATAAAGGCTTTTTGATTATCCATAGACGTCAAGTCATGATTTGTAGAGTTGACCGTCGGGTAGAGCTCCTCATCACTAAGGTTTTGCCTCTTTTTTTCAAACTCTAACATGGGGCCAAAATCACGTTTAGACAGGACTATAATCAGTATAAATATCAGAGAGAATATGGCATAAAAAGCGTAGGGCAGAGAGTTTAAAAATAAGCTATAGGCATTTGTCTTAGAAAATATATCAAAACGTTGCATAGCCTCTTGAAACAATCCTAATTCAAAACCAATCCATGTGGATACGGGGGCTATTGTTGCAACCGGTGCTGCTGTTGAATCAACAATCCAAGCAAGCTTTTCTCTAGAAATTTTCATACGATCAGCGATAGGACGCATTGTGTTTCCAACAATTAATGTGTTTGCATAATCATCAAAGAAAATTACAACTCCCATACCAAAGGCACTCAACTGCGCACTAACTTTTGATTTTGAAAATCGATCGAAAAAAGATACGATTCCTTTGGTGCCTCCATTGATACCACAGATTTCAATTAATCCACCTAAGGCAAATGCAAATAGAATAATTTTAATGTGATACCAATTTAAAGTAGAAAAAGAAAGCTTATCTAAATCTCCAAGAATCTGAGATACAATTAGAGATGAGCTATGTAAAAAAGAGTGACCAAGAGAGTAGTTAGATGCCAAAAGACTTCCCAAAAATACTCCTCCAAGCAAAGAAGGAATCACTTTTTGAGTAGCAAAAGCGAGTAATATGGTTACTACTGCTGGTATAGTAGAGTATGTAGAGTTTATTGGATTGGATGGTTTTACAATAATTAAATAAAAAAGAGCCAGCATAAATATAGTAAAACCAATATGTGTTCTTGTAAGCTTTTTAAGCCAATTTTTTTGAGTCATTTTTGTTCCGTGATTTGATGGGTTGTGGATTTAAAAATCTTGTGGGTGTAAATAACAATATTGCGTATCTTCTGCTAAATGTGCAATATATCCACAACAATTCGTATGAAATCTAGGTAAAATTAATTTGCGAAAAATATTTTTTAGAAGAGGGATATTCCACAAAAACCAAGAGATATTGGCCCATTGAGAGTATTTTATCTTGGCAAGCTTAGGATGAAGAGGAGTTTCAAAATCAAAGCAAAAGCTTAACTCCCAATCCTTTGGTAGTTGATCTTCATGAAACTCATGTACTCCATCTACCCCACAGTCTAACTCATAATAATACGAGCCATGTTTTGCTATAACATGATTGTAATAGGCTTTGGGCTTAAACATCAAACGGGTAGACTCTCGGATCAAATCAGGCAAGAGTCCTAGCTGACGAACTCTATATACTTGTATATGATATGATTGCATAAGTTTTCTAAGTTAACTTTTGTTGATTTGTATTTTGAGTAAAGGATAAATAGTTAGGGTCATTTAGTATATACTGAAAACTAAAAGCTTTACTAGTATTAAATAGATCATCAGTAATGAGAGATTTAGCAAGATAATGAGGTAGATTCTGTGGATTTAGAAAAAGAGTTAAAAAATTATTTCGG
The DNA here is from genome assembly GCA_023954715.1 of Candidatus Cloacimonadota bacterium. GTDB lineage: Bacteria > Muiribacteriota > UBA6191 > UBA6191 > UBA6191. The sequence goes on from JAGSHD010000008.1 coordinate 90,163, forward strand.
TTTCGATCATTTTAATCAAGGTCAAAAAGAAGTTATCACTAAAATAATGCAAGGAAAATCAGCAGCAGCTATCTTTCCTACTGGTTCTGGTAAGTCTCTATGTTATCAATTACCGTCACAATTGCTAGATAATATGACTTTGGTTGTATCTCCACTTTTGTCTTTAATGAAAGATCAATTAGACTTTTTAAAGTCTCACAATATCAAAGCAGAGAGATTAGACTCAAGTTTATCTAAAGAAGATTATACCAAAATTTTAGAAGATGCCAGAATGGGTGAGTTAAAAGTATTGATGATTTCTGTAGAGCGCTTTAAAAATGAAAGATTTCGTAGTCATTTGAAGCGTATGAAAATCTCACTTTTAGTAATAGATGAAGCTCATTGTATTTCAGAGTGGGGCCACAATTTTCGCCCAGAGTATTTAAATATTCCTAATTATCAAAGGCAGTTTCAGATTCCGCAAGTACTTTTATTGACTGCGACAGCAACCAAAGAGGTCGCTTTAGATATGTGCTCTAAGCTAGACGTATCTAGTGAGGATATCGTAAATACAGGGTTTTATAGAGACAATTTAGATATCGGTGTGATCCCATTAACAAACTCAAATAAAGCAGAGACCCTACTTGGCTTAATAAATCAAAAGCCAAATGCTCCTACTATTGTATATGTAACTTTGCAAAAAACTGCGGAAAACGTAGCATCTTTTTTACAATCTAATGGTATCAATGCAAAGCATTACCATGCAGGCATGAAAAACGATGTAAGAGAGCAAGTACAAAATCAATTTATGGGTGATCATGTACAAGTAATTGTAGCCACTATCGCTTTTGGGATGGGGATAGATAAAAGAAATATTCGTTGTGTTATTCATTTTGATTTACCAAAATCTTTAGAGTCTTATAGTCAAGAGATCGGTAGAGCCGGTCGAGATGGCTTAAAATCAGATTGTTATTTGTTGGCTTGTAAGGACTCAATAAATATTTTAGAAAACTTCGTTTATGGTGATACACCAGACCTACAAGCAATAGAAGCACTTTTAGACAAAGTTCAATCTCAAGAAGGTAAGTTACTTGAGATAAAGTCTCATGAGCTAGTTAAAGAGCTAAATATTAAAAACTTGCCTCTAAAAACTCTTTTGGTGTATTTAGGTATAGATCAATTGATTCAGCCAAAGTACACCTACTTTGAAGACTACACTTATAAGTATCTAGTAGATAAGGAGCAAATTTTAAACTCCTTTGATGATAGACGAAGAGCTTTTATCTCGTCCATTTTTGAAAATAGCCTTCATAAAAAAATATGGGCTACTATTGATATGGGTTCTATAGCTAAACACACAGGGGATAACCGCGATAAGGTGATTACTGCTCTAGAGTATTTGAATGAAAAGTCTATGATCGAACTTCAATCGAAAAGTGCTGTTGAAGTTTATGAGATTATCAATAGAGATTTTTCAAAGACAGAGCAAGCAGCAAAGATACATGAGTTATTTGTGAGCAAACAGGATACTAATATTCAAAAGATTCATGATCTTTTAGAGTTTTTTGAAGGGGATCAATGTATCTCGTTTCGATTAGCTTCATATTTTTCTCAATCAGTGGATGATGCAAAGTGTGGTCATTGTTCGGTATGTATGTCTGGTCCAGTTCAGTTTTCAGTAACAAAAGAGCTTCAAAATATCGATGAGTTAGATCTTTCTTCCATGTTAAAAGAGGTTCAGGTAATTCTTGCAGATAAAGTGTCCATCTCAATGTTAGTAAAATTTTTATGCGGCTTAGAGAGCCCTATCTTTACTAAACTAAAGATAAAAAAACTAGAGCATTTTGCTTGTTTAGAAAGCTACTCTGTTAGAGACGTTCAAAGAAAGGTTCAAGAAATATGGAGTTAAATCAGCAACTATTAGTAGCTATTGGCTTGCAAAGTATAGTTTTGTTAATCATTTTGTATAAGCTTGTTTTTACCAAAAATAGCTATGAAAACACAGATGAAAAAATCTCTACTTTGATCAAAGATGAGTTTTGTAGAAATCGTGATGAGAGTAATAAAAACTTTAAAGAAAATCGACAAGAGTTAAGTCAGTCAGTGCACCAGTTGAACGAAGCAATTATCACAAAATTTGAAGAGTTCTTAGAAAAACAAAGAAGTAACTTTGCACTGTTTGAAGCAAAACAAGTAGAAAATTTTGATCGATTTCAACTTTCTCAAAAAAGATATTTTGAAGATTTACAAAACCAACAGCTAGATCGACAAAAGGACTTAAAAGAGAGTTTACGACTCATTAAAGAAGATATAGAAAAACAATTAGATAAAATGCGTATAGACAATCAATCCCAACTCAATGAAATGAGAAAAACAGTGGATGAAAAACTAGAAACAACTCTAGAAAAACGATTAGGAGAGTCTTTTAAACTTGTTAGTGAGAGACTAGAGCAAGTTCATAAAGGCTTAGGCGAGATGCAAACTTTAGCTAGTGGGGTAGGAGACCTGAAAAAGGTTTTATCCAATGTAAAAACGCGAGGGATCCTAGGAGAATACCAACTAGAAACTATATTAGAGCAAATATTAACTACTTCTCAATACGAAAAAGATGTAAAAACCAAAAAGGGTAGTGGGGCTCATGTGGAGTTTGCGATCAAACTCCCAGGGCAATCGATGAATGAGCATATTTGGCTTCCTGTTGATGCCAAATTCCCGCTTGAAACTTACTCTGCTTTACAAGATGCTTATCAATTAGGTGATATCACTCAGATCAATTCCTTGAAAAAAGATCTATCCAAAACAATAGAAAGCTTTGCTAAAGATATTAGTGGGAAGTATATCGACCCTCCCCATACAACAGACTTTGCAATCATGTTTTTACCCATCGAAGGTTTATACGCAGAAGTTTTGAGAGAGCCTCAGTTATTTGAAAAACTGCAACGTAGCTATGGGATAACAGTAGCAGGACCAACTACACTATCTGCTTTATTAAACAGTCTACAAATGGGCTTTAGAACCTTAGCTGTTCAACGAAGATCCAGTGAAGTCTGGAAGGTGTTAAGTACTGTAAAGACGGAGTTTGTTAAGTTTTCTGATCAGTTAACCAAAGTAAATCGACAGTTAGATACAGCCAAATCCTCTTTAGATGTGCTACAAAATACAAGGGTCAATGTCTTAACACGCAAATTAAAAGATGTTGAAGTATTAGAGCAAGATTCAAATAATTTATTGGATTCAGTGAAAGATACTTAAATTGAGCTCAATAGGCTCACCTAGCCAGTTTAAATGCTTTGTATGATCTAGCAGATCATTTGTCGAGCACCCATGGACCAGAACACTTAATCCTTCTCTATTTTGATCTAGCCACTTTACAAAGTCAGCTTGATTTGAGTTAAAAGCAAATTGGCAGCTCCACTTTGGGTGAGGTCCTACTAATTTTTGGTGTACTCTACCGATTTGAACATCAAAGAGCTTCTCAACTTTTTGAACTAACTCTTCAACAACAGACAAGCTGTCTTGATCAAAGTAAATATGAGCATGATAGTTGGATGATTCGCTATAAGGTAATGTCATGGTGTTATCCTATTTTGGTATGAATAATAAAAACGCCCAATACAATGTATTAGGCGTAAGTTTAATTATAAAGGTTTTAAAATTTTACTTTTTAACCAAAGTTTCTAACTCATCTACATATTCAGAGACAAAGTCAAAGCCTGATTGTAAAAACTCCGGGTCATGAATATCTAAGTCTAGATGGTCTTTTAAAAGATCAGATAACTCAGCAGATCCTCCCGCTTTAAGTAACTCTAAATAGCCTGGTAAAAACCCTTCTTTATCTTGTCTGTATTTTTGAAAGAGTGCCAAAACAACCAACATACTCATGGAGTAAGTCCAACAATAAAAAGGCACATGAAACATGTGAGGAATAATCGACCAAGCATATTTTTCAAGTTCTGGAGTTTTGATGGTATCTGCGTTTCTTGCTATAACTAAGTCATACCAAATTTTGTTAATATCATCAGAAGATAATGCCTTTGATAAAGACTCTTTGTGACATTTAAATTCAAACTCTGAGATCATCGTTTGACGAAACAATACAGATACTAAAGACCCGATTTGCTCGTCTAAAACTAAAATTTTATCTTCATCAGACAGTTCATCGTGATCTAACAAGTAATCTAATAATATAAGCTCATTTAATTGAGAAGCAGTCTCAGCACTTACTAAAGTACAACCGTGGTATAAAGGGGATTGTGCATCAGCATATAAACTTTGATGGACAGCGTGTCCCATTTCGTGTGCTAGAGTAAACATACTATCATAGTCATCTTGATAGCTCATTAAGATATAAGAGCCGTGCTCTCCTGTTCCCATGCAATATGCACCAGATTGTTTACCATCCATTGGTAGAGTATCTACTTTATTTTGAGCAAAAATATCCTGAGCTAATTGAGCATATTCTGGTGAAAATTCAACTAACGAATCAAGTAACCACTTTTTAGCCTGATCATAAGGAACATTGATCTTTTTATCAGATAAAGGAGCACCAAAATCAGCATAAGTATACTCATCAAGATTTAATAATTTCTTTTTTAGTGAGTGATACTTTCTGAATAGAGCTACATTTTTGTGGGATACATCAAAAAGGTTTTCAATATCTTGTGGAGTCACTTCTTGATTTAAGCTAGAGCTAGTCATTACATGATCAGCTTTTCGTAACTTGCTTAAGTCCGTTTGATAACAACCAATAACATTTTTATAAGTATATGAGAAAAATGGATTTTGCTCTTTATAAGTTTCTAATCGTCTATTTTTTAAAGCCATTCTAGTGTTTTGATCAGGATGAGACATTAAGGCTTTAATCTTAGATTCAGTAAGTTTTACTTCTTTACCATCGATTTCTAAAGTACCAAAGTCCATTCTAGATTCGATTTCATCATAAAATCTTGACCAAGCTCCTCCAGCATAGGGAGAGAAAGAGTGAATCACTTTTTCCTCTTCATCATTTAGAGTTAATTTACGGCCTTTAGAAATACTTGTAAGTAAGTTTTTCCATTTAGAGATCTCTTTATCGTTGAGTAACTTATCAAATGAATCTTCATCCATCTTTTTAAGGCTGTTAAAAAATTGAGAGTGACCAATAGTAATATCATTTATAAATAATTGCTGACTTTGAAAAAATGCTTGGGCTGTACTATCTTTCAATTTAGTGTCTTTATTTAACATAGAAAAAGCAAAGAGCTTTCTGATGTTTCTTGATACGTCTTCACAGATTTCAAATGATTCATTCAATTCACAAGAAGATATCGTACAATCTTTTATTTTTGTGGTAAATGGGGCAAGTTTCTCTATGTTTTGTTTTAAAGTAACTTTGTCATTTTCAATGTTTGGATCTTCAAGACCACTGTAGATCGTAGTAATATCCCATTTTGCAAAATTAGTGTTTTCCATTTGCTTCCTTTTTTAGCTAAGATTTAAACTGGTTTTGAACCATTCGTAATGACTATATAATAGTAGGATTACTTATTTTTTAGGTTCAAGTAAGAGCTTGAATTCTTTAAAAATTCATTATTAACTATATTGTATTATCTAATTTTTTAGTCTTTTGCAATGGAAGTCACGAATGGCTCACATTACAATGCTTGTAAAAACCTGTCTTTAGGACTTTTTTAGAAGGCAATTCAACCAAAACTCATGGCTTCGTTCTGGTCTTCGATCTTCTTGCTTATAAATTTGGATAATCTCAAAGAGTTTATGTTGATGGATAAATTCAGTGAAAGAGTTTTCAGTAAAGTTATAAAAGCTTCGTTGGCCTTTAAGGGTCTGTCCTTCTCCATATTTATAGGAGCAATAAAGTATACCATTTGGCTTGAGTGCATTAAATAATCGTTGAAAAACTTGTATATGGTCTTCATGGGATACATGAAGTAGGGAGGCATTAGCCCAAATAGCATCAAATTTAGCTATCCAATTGATATCTTCAAAGCTCATTTTTAAAATATTAATATTAAATTGGGTCTTAGCAATTTTTTGAAAATCTTCTATAGGATCTATGCTGACAACTTCAAAGCCCTTTTTTAAGAAGTGGTTAGAGTCACGCCCTGTACCACATCCAGCATCTAAAATTTTCGCTTGATTTTGTAGGAGCTTTAAAAATATACTCCAATTATCAAATAACTCTAGACCGATGGTATCTTTAGTAAAATCGGCTATATTTTCTTTATAAAATTTTAAACTTGAACTCATTACTCCACTTTACGATTTTTTGGTATGAAAGGCATTTAGTTTTGAATTTGGGTAAGTCTTTTTTGTGGTATAGATAAAAGTCCCAAAAACTTTATTACTTTTGATAAAATAGAGAAACCTTTGTGCGGCTTAGGCGTATTATAGTCTGTAATAGATAATATATTGGAGAAATAATGTTAAAAAAAGTATTGTTTGGTGCTGTATGCGCAGGGCTTTTGCAGACACAGGGCTTTAGCCAAGATGTAAAAAAATGGGCATTTTATGGGTATTTTGTTGGAGATGATAAAACAGCAAGCCTTGAAACATCTCAAGTAAGGGATATTATAGAGCTAAAAAACGGTCTAAGAGCAAATAATGCTCATGTGGTTGTTCAACATGATCGCTCTGATAAGACAAACAGTACTTTAAAAAGTTTTTACCATGATCCTAATTACTCCGGTGTATCTCGATATGAGATAGGCTTAGATGGAATTTCTTCTGTTAAAAAAATTGGTGAAAAAAACATGGGAGATGCTCAGACTTTCTTTAACTTTTTAGACTGGTCGATGCAAAACTACCCCGCCGAAAATGTTGTTCTTACAGTCAATGCTCATGGTTCAGGAATCTTATCTTGGTCTGGGCCTACTAGCGTTAGAGATAATAAATCTTATGATGATGTTAATTTAGATACAAACCCATTTGATCCCTTTGTTGGTTATGATCACACAGGCGACAGTTTAACTATTATAGAGTTCAAACGAGTGCTGGAAGAGATTAAAACAAAATACCCACAATCTAAGATTCGAGTTATCATTTTTGATGCTTGTTTGTCTGAAGGTGTAGAAGTAATGTCTGATTTAAAAGATGTTACTGATGTTGTTATTGGTTCTGCTACTACTATTCCTGGCACAGGAATGGATTATAAAGCAGTTACTCAAGCAATGACAAGCAATGTAGATGAGGTTGTATTGGCTAAGCATGTTGCAGAAGCTTTTATTGATTCAGTGGGTAATAACAATTTGATTTCTGTATATCATCTTGGTTCAATGCATGTGTTTGAGCAAAAGTTAGATGCGTTTTCTGATGCATTGATCAACGCTATGGACACTCATCATAAAAAAGGTATACGAGGCCTAAGAAACTACACAGACAATTATTGGGATATTTATAGCATAGCAAGTTCTATTCGTTCTGGTAATTCAGACTTGGGTAGTGACTCTACTTTGGTAAACGCAGCAACTGAGATGATGATTGCACAAAAAGAAATGAATCTCGTAACATGGACAAAGGGGGACTGGAAAGGCACAATGGGTCTATCCATTTTTTGGCCAGATAGAGATACCTATAAGAAATATAGAGATTTCTATAAAAAGTTGAGTTTCTCCAAAAACCATAGATGGGATGAGTTTTTAGATAGATTCATCTTAAATAAAAGACCAGCGATATTTGATCAACTATACAAATAGACTGATCTTGGGTTTTTTGATCTACGGATGACTAAGCCCTTTATAAGTATAGTCATTTGTTCAAAGATATAAAAAACTCCCTTAACATTAGTATGTTAAGGGAGTTTTTGATTTTAAAGAACTATATAGAAGAGTTAAACTCTGACTCGTTTTCGTATCCATGTACCTTTAGAGTTTCTTGAAAATCTGTAAAGTTAGGACCATGGTCTTCGATACAGATATCTAGTTCTGTAAGTTTATCACTATGCTTCTTTAATAGATCAAAGGACTCCCATCTTTCATCAAAAAACCTCACTTTATGAAACAATAATTGAGGATGTTTGATTTCAGCGTAATCAAATACTTTTACTTTTTGATAGGCTAAATTTACCTTTACTCGGAGTTCAAGTTTAGGAAGCAGGTCATTATAAAAGTCAGAATACTTCATCAAACTTAATTTACTAGACTCCTTGTGAATCTTAATTAAATCAAAGTCTGATATATTACCCAAGAGTCTTTCACAGCATCCAACATAGATCCGTAAAACAGGATGTAACTGATCGTGTTGATCCATACGAACATAAAGTGATTTCTCATCTTTAAATCCTATCTCACTTTGAGTACATAAAGTTGAAATAACTTGCGGGTCAGCAACCGAGTACAATAGGCTCAATGCTTGTTGATGAGCGACATCATATTCGTCTAAAAAGTACTCAATGTCATTGATAATAGACTCATCAATTTCATCTTTTGGAAGTCTTTGATTAAAGTTAGCCACGGCTAGATAGACAAGTAGGTCTTTTCGTTTTATATCATAGGCTTTATCAAAAGATAACTCACCAACCTCTGCCTTATAGATTCGTTGAACCTGCTCAGCTGAGCCTACTTCTTTGATTGTTTCTTCAAGTTTAGAAAACTCACTTACAAGGGGCGGTCTACCGAGTTGATTAGTAAGAGTTAACAGGTCTTTAAGGTCTTGAGAGTAGTTAATCTTAGAAAAGTCATGAGAAAAATTACTAATGGATCGGATACATGCTTTTTTTAAAATATCTTGGTGCATTTCTTTATTTTTTAGAACATAAAAAATTCCGATCCCAGCAGCAATAACGTAACAAGTGCCTAGGGTGTCTTCAATAAACTGTTTAAAGTCATTTTGAGTATAAAACTTTTTGAAGTTACTATCTTGTGTAATCACTCCATCTCCATAAGCCTGAAGCCTAGAAGCTGAAGAAGTACTTTGAACATCACAAGAAACCACAAAAATAGACTTACAGTATTTGTAGGCAGTTTGTAAAGTTTTTGAACGTAAAATAGGGTCTTCGATATTAGAAAGGGTATCCCCTAAGTGGACAATATCAGCCTTTTTTCGCGACCCTTTTGGCTTTGTTTTAGGATCCCATCCATAAGATTTAAGGCCAAGTATTTGTAAACCTTGTAGATCATATTCATTGCCACAATGATAGTCCATGATGGTAATCTTATCTTGAATTAAAGAGTTTTCAAACAGACATAGTAAAGACTTTGAAAAGCCATAGTTTAAAATAGCGTCTCGGTGCTGGTAATTAATTTGTCTAGTACCTGTAGGCTTGGTATGTTGAGGCTCAGGTAGGAGAGTGATCTCATGTTGGTCAATTTTAATGTTGGCCACACTAACTATTAGATCCCAAACCTTCTGATGTTTTATATGGTCTAATGCAATATTTATTTTGTGTGACAATAAAGACTCAGTAAATTGAGAGAAGTCTTTAAATAAACTGTTTTTTGGAGATAAAGTTAGCTCTTTTTGCAACAAGATAGTAGGGTTTAAGGACTTAGAATAAGATAACTTTTGAACACTTCCGTTTGCTAAATTAATATGAATCGCTTCTAATAATTTTGGTACTGCATGATCCTTAAAGTTTTGATACTTTTGAAAACAAATTTTATATTGGTCTAAATGTAGTTTTAACACATTAAAGGATGGATCGACTTTTAACTTATTTTTTAAAGTGTTAACTAGCTGAGAGCCATTTGATTTCAATTCATCAAAGTCTTGAGCATAGATTAAAATAGCGTCATTAGATTTTTTACCAAATGAAAGGGCTTCGAGTTCGGTTTTAAAACTTGTAAAGTTCATAATATATTTGGGGTTTCCTGTAGTTGTATTATATGATTTGTACGATAACTATGAATCTATAATAGTGCTTTTTTATTTACTGGATAAAGTGTAGTAACAATTCCAAAAAAAAACTACGTATGCTCAAAATTTAGACTAGTTTTTAAATTTATTTTAGAGCTTAGAGGACTATTTTTTAATAATAGGGGGGTATCATGTGTAAAAGTCATATAAAATGCTTGTTTATAGTATTTATACTTTGTCCTATGGTCTTTTGTAAGAATAGACCCGCAGTTTTCGCCAATAAGGGGTGGTATAGTAATCAAGCAGAGGTTTTAAAGTCCCAGCTAACAAAAAATCGAGCCCTAAGTCAAAAGGTTTTTGCTCTAATTTCTCCCCATGCTGGTTTCATTTATAGTTTAGAGGTGGCTAAAAGTGCGTTTTCACGGGTAGATCCATCGCGAGTTAAAAGAGTTATAATATTAGGACCGAGCCACTATAAAGCGAGTACAAAAGCTATCTTAAGTGATTTTTACCAATTTGATACTCCCATTGGGCCTATCAACCAAGATTTACAATTAGTACACCAACTTTTAAAGCATAGTAAGTATTTTAACTTAGACAATGCTACACAAACTAAAGAGCATAGTATAGAGCTACAATTACCTCTGATTAAAACATATTTTCCAGAAGCAAGTATTGTTTCTATTTTAATTCCCGATCAATCTATTGAGGTTTTAAGCGCATATGCTAAACATATACAAAATGAGATTACCCCTAGTGACTTGGTTTTGATTTCAACGGATATGTCACACTACCCCTCTTTAAAGTTGGCAAAAGCAATTGATAAAAGATCTTTTGAAGTACTGAGATCAATGGATGCTAGGTCACTTTTGAAATATGAACATACAATTCGAAAAAATAAACTAGCCTCCTGTGCATTTTGTGGGATTGCGCCATTGGTTGTTTCTAAGTTAATCTATCCACCAAATCAATATGACTTTTCTAAAGTTGCTTATGATACATCTTTCTCAAAATCAGGAGATCTACATCGAGTGGTTGGTTATGGCGGTTTGATCGTAATGAAAAAGTCACAATTGAATGAAAAAACAAAGTCAGATCTACTAAAAATAAGTAAATCCACCTTAAATAAGATATATCAAGTAGGTAATGCTCCTGTTTCTTCAGAAATGGAGATGGATTTGAATCTAAAAGATTTAGGGGCCTTTGTAAGCTTAAAAAATAATCATCGAGTTAGAGGCTGTATCGGGGTGTTTGAAAGTGAGATGAATCTGGCAAACTTAGTTTCTTATTTGACGGTACAAGCTAGTAAAGATAGTAGATTTGTTTCTAATCCAATAACTAAGTCCGAGTTAGCAAGTTTAGAGATTGAAATTTCTGTATTGTCCCCTATCAATGCTATAAGTGACTATAGAGATATAGTTATTGGCAGTGATGGGATAATTGTTGAGTTAGACGGTCAAAGAGCAGTTTTTTTACCACAAGTTGCTATAGAAAATAACTGGGGTAAAAAGGAGTTTTGGCAATATTTATGTAAAAGTAAATTATCTAAACAAAAAGATGCATATCTTTTGAAAAGGGCAAAACTCTACAAATTTACAGCAACAGTATTTTCAAGGGATTATTAAGTTTAATAGTAGATCCAGTTTGTAGAGGTGCTATTGTTGTTTGTCACTGATATAGAGCTCTCTATAGATTGACTTTGCATTTCAGATGATGCATCTACTTTAGTCAAATTAATGTTTAGATTGTCATCTTTACCAAACTCGACTTCGATATTTTGAGAGATGTAACCAGACTTAGAAAAGCTTAGTTGTTTTTTGGAATATAAAAATGCCTCTAATGTAATGCTACTTTCACCTTTGGAGTTTGTTTTGATCTTATTATCTTTACTTTTTATATATACCCATTTAGGAGATATATTTACGGATAAAGTTCTCTTAAGTATGTTTTGAGCTAGCTCCATGTCTTCTGGGCTAAGTTCTTGTTGCAGTCGGTCTATATAATCTTTTGCTCTTAGATATCCTGAGTCATACGATTTTATCATCCATGCTAAAGCTTTGATTTTATTTGTTTCGCAGCCAATTCCAGTATTGAGATATACTCCGAGTCCATAAGAGGCTTTATTGTATCCCTGTTTTGCAGACTCTAGCATGTATTTAAAAGACAGTGTCTCACTTTTTTCAATGGTTTTACCTTCATAATATAAATTAGACAGCTCGTATTGAGCCCATGCGATCTTTTTGTCAGCAAACTTTTTAATTAAATCTATCTTAGAATTTTGAGAAAAGATAATCGTATTGCAGATAAAAAGGCGAAGGATAAGTACAATTGAAGATTTGGCAAAACTCATGTCTTTAAATCTCTGAAAGCTGATCTAATTGTATCGTTGTTTTTTGAAACAATTTATAATGTTGGGAGTTGTTAGGATTTTCAGTAATGAGTTCATCAATGACTCTGTTTTGGTCTTTCATTCTTAATGAAAAAGAGTCTAAGGCTAAATTTGAAGTATTAGAGGTGCTCACAAAATCTCCTTTTAAATGGCAAAAAAAAATTGGCCTCTTCTGCCAAAGAGGCCAATAAGAGCTTATAAGAAAGCTCAGTAGTTTTTAGGGTCAATTCTATTATCGACAACATATTTAATGTTTTAAAGGGTATTTTTGTATTTCTTTTGATACGAAAGTGTCTTTGCTAGCTATGATCTTTTATTTTGTGTTTTGAGTTGTAGAAACTTAAAGACAAGATAAACCAAGCTATACCAGTAATCAGGGCTAGTGATTCAAGAGGGTCTACTCCAATATAAAATAGATAGTAAAATGACAGTAGAGATATAAAATAGTGCTGATTATATCTATCACAATAATTGATATAAAAAGGTACAGCCATCAAGAAATACCATGGGTTAGCTACAGGACTACAAATAAAAAATAATACACTCATTAAAATAAAACTATTATGTTTAATAGTACGAAAGTACCACTTATAATATATGGTTAAAAATACAATGATAAATATAAGTAAAAATACAATTCTTGTATAAAGTAATGCTTGTTCTAATGGGGCTATGTTTTCTAGGTATACTCTAAGATAGGTAAACAAGCCATTGTTAAACTCCCATTGGTTAATGAAAGTATTTAAACTCGATTTCTTTAAAAAACGGGAGGGATACCATAGATAGGAGCAGACTTCGAAACTAAGCCATACGAGTAGGATCCTCCAACGACTATGTTTGAAAAATGGGAGATAGATTATACTATAGCCTTTTAGGTGTATGGCTAAGGCAAAAAGTACACTGTGTAATTTCGTCTTGTGATCATTGTAAAAAACTATGGCTCCCACTATCAAGAGACCAATCCAAAGATCATAGTGTCGATTTAGATGTCCTTCATAGAGTACTAAAGGATGAACATACCATGCACATATTAACTTCATATTTAAAAAATAATTAGGGCTATACTTTTTAATATATAAAAATAGTAGGATTAGCAACAAAGCCTCTGTTCCAATAAAAAGAAACCCCAATGAAATAGGATTATCTATTAGTCGAAACATTGAGATTACTATTGGGGGGTAAATAGCACTCAATGTAGCAAAGCCAGAATGATTTATGTAATGGTATAAACTATCGCCACTATATCCTTGATCTTCATGAAGAGTGTAAATCATACCAAACTCCATAGGGGATACTTTATAGGGATTGATATCTTGATTAAGCATCTGTCCTTCAACGATATATCGATAATAGTCATCTTCAAATAAAGGGTTTGATATGCAAAATAGAAGTCTCAAAATAAAAAATAAAATCAGCACTTTGTACTGAACAAATAATTTTGTTTGTATCATTAATCGAGGAAACAAAAATGAGGTAAAGATGATTATGATAACTAAGATGATGTTACTAAGATGAAGATCCATATTTTTTTGGTATAGATTTATAGCTACAAACAAGAATAGTAATATGATGTATATAATAAATTGATATTGTACGTTCAAATATTTTTTCATGGGGGTCGTTAAAAAAGCAGTCTTTTATGTAAGTTAATTTGGTTTTGTTTGTCTCATCATACATATAGACACTTTATTTAGCTAGAGAGCTACTATGTTTTAGTATGAAAAAAATCTTCTGGATTTATATTGTATTATTACATGTTTCGTTATAGCTTATATGGATACTATTGAAAATATGGTCTCCAATTTAATTTAATCTAAGCGATTAGAAGTAATTTATTAAGTCCAATATGTTATAAAAGAGATGAAGATGCAGATAAAAATATTATTGTTACTAGGGTCTATATTTGTAGGCTCTTCTTATGCTTCTGGTACAATTGTGATTCCTCCACCTCCAAAACCAAAAGTAGTGTTGGATCAAGCAAAAATAGATCAGGGTAAGTCATTGTTTTTTAAAACAAATGAAGCGGGAGTTAGCTGTAGTACCTGTCACATTAAAGGTGCTAAAAAAGCCTTTCGACGTAGAAAACTAGCCCGTAAGCTGAAAAAGATTTCTAAAAATGTTAAAAAATGTGGTCTTACCGAAGGACGAATGGGAGAGCATTTCTATAACCAACTAAACAAAGAGGATATCGTAGCAATACAGCAGTTTTTGGCTAAAAAATATCGTCTTGAGGATTACTTGAGGTAAAATTATGTATTATAAATATATTGCTTTAATGTTGTTATCATCTTCTATTTGCTTTGCTAATCCATGGGCAAATGGTGAAGATCAAGGGTATTTTGCTTTGACTTATTCTGTGGCTGATTATGATCGTATTTATTCAACAGATAAACAGTTTCATCTCCAACCAATTTCAAATACTGGTGTAGCAAGAGAAGTGACTAATGAGTCATTGAGATTGGATGCAGAGCTTGGTATCAATGATACGGACACTGTAGTTGTTCGCACACAATTTGCAAATGTTGGGGCCTATGAGTCGGTGTTTCCACAAAATGTTTTTGGCCCATCTTACGAGGGCATCAGTGATACTTATATCGGTTTTAAAAGAAACTACAGAAACAGAAAAGTCGGAATGTCCATGGAGCTTGGATATATTATAGCTGATGACTATAAGGCAGATGCAATTACAAGTCCTGGCTATGGTAGTGATGCTGTAGCTTTGACATGGCACTGGGGACTAATTTTAACCCCTAAAGATTACTTATCTACTAATATTCAATATAGACATTACTTAGATGATAATGTTTCAGATCAACTGTCACTTAATTTTGATTATACTAAAGTTTTAGACCCTTTATGGTCGTTACGATTTTTTGGTAACTATGCAAACAGCATGGGCGGAGTAAATTTATTTGATGCAGCTTCTGGCTGGACTAATTTTGCGTTTCACAAAAAAGATGAGATGAGACTGTCCTTTGGTACGGGTGTCAATTATAACATTAACTCCTTTTGGTCCGCATCGGTAAATATTTCTCATCTGTTTGATGGTCGAAATACAGATGCATCCGATTCAAGCTTAGCAGTATCTTTAATTAAAAGGTTTTAGAACTTGTCCTCTACAAGATTGGATAATAGTATAAAAGTTAGAGATAAAACCCTTTTTGAAAAGATTTCAAAGAGGGTATTTACTCCCATTGGTTTAGTTTTTTTAATCTCCATAGTTTGTGTTGGTTTTTTTGAGTCTTATATTTATCAAAAAAATAGTACAGAGACATTAAATAAGTTAAAGTTTGATCTAGGACACTCTCTTTTAAACACTGCAAAATTAGCAGCTCTATCCATTTCACCTACGGATCATGTTGAAGTCTTTTCAAGTAGTGATTATGAACTACCAGAATTTGTGAGGATGCGTGACTCTTTACGTAATATAAAAAAAGAGGTAGACCTCAAAGAAGAAATTTATACTCTTCGAATCGACGAAGAAGATCACAAAAAAGCCAATTTTATAGTTATGTCAGGTGATACTCCTTATATTGGACGGGCTTATACCATTCCAGATAGTATGTTACCCGTTTTTACTAAAGGTCAAGCGATATATACAGATGTGTATCTGAGTTCTTCCGATGAAAAAAAGCGTTGGATGTCTGCTTTTGCACCAATCGAAGAGCCAGACTCTGAATTTTATGCTGTGTTAGAAATTGACATTAGTGTTGAAGAGGTTTTATCTACTCATGACAAAGATATGGCCACCTTACGCCTAATTTTAGTCTTACGAACGCTTTTTTTCTTGATACTGTTTGGCTTAACCTATTATCTGTTTTCTAGAATCCTAAACAAGGGTATGGATTTACTAGTAGATAAACCTCTCAATATCATAGGTAAATTTGTGTATCGTGTGGGTGAAGGTGATTTAGATGGAAAATTGGATATAAATTCTGGTGATGAGTTTGAGGTTTTAGGTAACTCTATGAACCACATGGTCGTTGGTCTAAAAGCTAAAAGAGCCATGAGTAGATTCTTGACAGATATGACTTTGAAAGAAGTTGATGAGATTTCTCAGGGCAAAGAGCATTCATTAAGTGGAAGTAAAAAGCTAGTAACTACTTTGTTTTCAGACATTAGAGGTTTTACTACTATTTCAGAAAACTATGATCCTAGTGTTGTTGTCGATGCTTTAAATTTTTATTTTGAAAACGTGTTACCAATTATAGATAAATATGGTGGCTCACTTGATAAAATTATAGGTGATGCTGTGATGGCGGTTTTTATCACTACTTATGATGAAGGGGGAGAGATTGTCTTAAATGGGGCAGACTCTGCGGTAAAAGCGTCCCTTGAAATGCAAAAAAAGCTTGATCAGATTCGTTCAGAAATGGTATCGAAAAACATGCCGGAGTTTTTTGTGGGATATGGTCTAAACACTGGAGAAGCAATTGTCGGAAACGTTGGGACTCAACAGGTTATGTCCCGTACGGTATTTGGAGATTCAGTTAATTTGGCAGCAAGAGTTGAAAGTCTCTCCAAAGAAGGCAAAAGTTCAAAAATTCTGATTACAGAATATACCCAACAGGCTATGACTATTAATATTGAAAATTCATTTTTAATGGAAACCATTGTTAAAGGTAAAAGCTATCCCGTTAAGATTTATGAGTTAGATGCAGCTGAACTTGATAAAGTAGAATAATCTTTGTTAAATAGAACAATACTTTTCGAACTATTTAGAGTTAGCCCTTGACGATTAGTAAATCCCCCTTAATATGAAGACGAAAATTTGGTCACTTTTGGCCGAGCATATAAAGTTTATTTATAAAAAATAGTGATTCTTAGGAGATAGAATGACAAATATTAAAAAGTTAGTAGTCGGAGTAATCGGACTTGGATTAGTTTCATCTAGTTTTGCAACAGACCATAATAAAGGTTATGAGCTAATGTCAAAAGATTTAGGTTTCAATAAGATTGGTCTAAATTTAAAAAATCATTTAACTGAGTTAAACTCTTTTGAAGATAAAGACGGAAACACTTTCGTTAACTATCAAAAGAAAGCAAATGGTTATAAAGTATATGGAGAAACAAAGACTATTTTGTTTCCAAAATCAGATCGTTTTTCAAACTACTTAGCTCCTGTTAGAGGGTTGAGTGAAAATGAAGTTTCTTTCATGAGAGATCATGATGAAGATCTAGCTGAAACAGATACAGTAAAATTAACTGAATCTAGAGCGTATACAATTGCTGTTCAAAATCTTCGATCAAATAAGCAACTATTGCATGAGTCACTACCTTCACATTTAGCTAAATCTGGTGATTTAGTTATGTACCGAGACGTTTATGATGAGTATAAACTGGTTTATAACTTAACTTTACCTGGTATCCATGACGGTCTAAAGACTTCTTATGAGTTCTTCATTGAAGCAAATACTGGTGAAATCGTTGATAAAATCAGAACAACATACTCAGTAGAAGGTCACGGTGTCGATTTAACTGATGGTCATACTCATACTTTTGACGTCGAGAAATCTGGTGGAAACTTCATCATGAAAGATACTGCACGTCAGTTAAACGTATACAATTCAAGCAAAGGTCGACACTCTTCTGACGCTGATGGTACATGGGATTCAGAAGGTACTTCTAGAAAAACAAACCAAAAAGCAGAAGTTGAACTATACTTAAACATGGCTAGAGTAATTGATTACTTTAAAGACACTTTCAATATTATCTGGAAAGATGGACGAGATGACGTTCATGCAACAGCACACGTAAGAACAAACTTTAACAATGCTTATTATTCTTCTTGGCAAGGTGGATTTTTCTTTGGAGATGGATCTGGAGATGCTAAAGGGTTTGATTATTTAACTAAAGGTTTAGATGTAGCTGGTCATGAGTTTACTCATGGTGTTATAGATATTTATATGCCATTAACTTATAGTGGTGAGTCTGGTGCATTAAACGAGCATATTGCTGATGTTTTTGGTGCAATGGTTGATGATAAAGATTGGCAAATGGGAGATAATATCACTATCGGTGATAAACCAGCTCTTAGAAATATGAAAGATCCAGCTCGAGGAAACTCTCATTTATTTGTAGAGGGTAATACTTATGATGACTGGAGAAAGATGATGAAAGATAATAATCTTAAAGCATCTATCTATCCAGACAGAGTAAAAAGTAAGATTATTTGTAGTTCTGGTCAAGATAACGGTGGAGTACATTTAAACTCTTCTATCTTCAATAAGTTTGTATACCTAATCTCCACTGGTAACGAAATTGAAGGGGATGGTCTAGGAAGAAAGCTTGTAGCTAATATCTACATGAGAATGATGAAGGCAAAAATGCTTTCAAGAAGAGCTAGCTTCATTGATTTTAGAGATAAATTTTTAGTAGCAGCTGATCTTGAATTAGAAGGTAATGGCGATAAAGATGCATTAATGACAACTGTTAAAAATGCGTTTGCTCGGATAGATTTATAATCTAATTAATAAAAAGTCCCTTAGTTTTTTAAACTAAGGGACTTTTTTTTTATTTTAGTGACATTTTCTTTATATAGAGTAAAACTTTGTTTTTAGAAAAAATGTGATGGTTTGAGTGATCGATTTTTTTAGTTATACTAAACTACATGAATACAAAAAACGGATTTTGAGTATTTCAAGCAATCAGTATATGAAGTAGTATTTGTAGTAGAGGCCACGGAGGGCAAGAAGATAATCTTCAAGGAGAAGAAAATGAAGCTAAAATTAGTATTATTAGCAGCCATCTTGGTTCAGGTAGTAGCAGCTGGTGAGTATCAGTACGGAAAGTATGTGTATTTCAACCCAAGCTTAACAGCGGACTCAGCGCCACATAGTTACTATACAAAAGACAGAGTAAAAAGAAAGCGAACTAGAAGAGCAACTCGAAGACGACGAGTAGTCCCTACTATGAAACGTAGAGTAGTTTATCAACCAGTTGAGTATGTTTATTATGAGCCACAAACATATCGTGAGCCTAAAATTTGCACTACTAGAAACAATATCGTAAAAGAGATCAATAGAGGGGCGCCTAGACGAGTAGTAAATGGTACTTATCGAGTATGTGATGAAGCAGTAAGCAATAGATACAAATCAGAAAACTTTCAATGGAGATGGACTCACTCTAACCCAGCGTATTCTAAAACTCCTGTATATGTAGAGGATCAGCCTCATGTATCTCGATACGGAAAAAGATTTAATAAGTATCAAACAATTCGTCATAATGCAGACAGAGAGTATTACTACCGGTAATTTATATGAAAAAGTTAAGCATAGTATTATTAGCGTTTTTAAGTGTATCTGTGGCTTTTTCTTATGGTCGACGACCTTATAAAGCTCCAGGATTATATACAGCAGAGCCCTACCCTGTTGAATATAGATACCCTGGTGAGTATTGGGGATTTGAAAAGCGATTTGATGATGGAAACGTGCAATTGCATATGAGATCCTTAAATGAAGCAGAAGAGTATCGAAACTCTAGACCTCCATTTGATCAGCGAGTAAAAGTCCAATTTGAAGATACTTTTGGTTTAGGACGTTTTGTTCACAGTTATCAAACAATGATTCCTGATGAAAAAGGAAAACAACACCGAATTACTTTTCATTGGAGTTCATATTTTGTTGTCAAAAATAGAACCATGGGACTCTTTAAAAGAAGAAAGTTTGTTCAATATATAAAAGTAACCATTGATGGACGTAGATTATTCTTAGTAGATGATTACGTAGACAATGGGGCTTATGATTATGAAGACTTCTTTTCTTTAGGTAAACAAAAGTATAGGTTAAAAATGTCTATGCAGTCTCACAAAAGGGATTACTTTTTTGGAGTTAGTTTAATTGCAGGTCCTTAGATAGTAGTCTGATTTCTTTAAAATAAAGCATCAATTTTGGTGCTTTATTTTGCTTTACAGGCTTTTGACTTCTTTCGATATTTTTTTAATAGAAAATAGATAAACTGAATGACTTTAGAGATTGGATATAGTCGCAGCACTGGATACAAATATTTGACAAACTTCAAGTGACGAGTAAGTTCAATGAGAGCATGGTGTCCTTTGTATATATCTTGTGGGCCCAAAAAGTGAATCTCTTGGTTGAGTTCATGGTAGGGGATCTCTTGGTTATCTTCTAAGTGGCTTTGAAAAGGCTCAACGCAAAGGAGGGCGTCATTTTTAAGATATAGGACGACCTTTGATAGTTTTTGACATAGAAGACAGTCTCCATCAAAAAGTAGCTTAGAATTGTTCATGATCCCTCTTAAAGTCAATACTTAGTATCCTCGAGACTCATATTCATTTAATAGAAGCGGTAAAAACTGCTCTTTGTAGCGGCCTTTCATTAGGTTTACTTTTACCTGATCCCCATCTATGGTAACCATTGTATTTGGTATTTCAACTTCTACATTGATGGGGTCACCTTTAGAAGGTACATTATCAAGTTGTTTCATCGGATCGGTAGGTATTAGATAGCCTTTTGTGATGATAGGGTCCTCTAGTCCATCAACTTGAAAGCTAACTTGTATAGTCATAGCAATATCTTCTTTGTTTAATGGATATAAGCCAAAGTATACGCAATCAATTAATGAGATATTTACACCAGGTAAAAAACGCTTATAGTTTAAAAGAAACAAGCCCAAATCTGTAAAGAAATTTTCGTGCTTAGGAGGCACTTTCATTGCAGTTGTTTGTGTACTTTTTATAGATTGAACTAACTCTAAAGTTTGTGTGGGATTCATTTTATAGTCTTTCTAGTTGTGATGTGATTTTTTCTAAGACTAAATCGGTATTTAGTCCTTCTGCTTCGCCTTCAAAATTTAGTGCCATTCGATGTCTAAACGTGGGTAAAACCATTTGCAAGATATCTTGCTTTGATACATTTAATCGTCCATGAAAATAAGCATAGGCTTTAGCCGCTAGTATCAAAGATTGTAATCCCCTAGGGCCAACTCCAAAAGATACATACTTTTTGGCTTGGGCTGATGCGCCGTCCCCAGAAGGTTGGGTTGCTAAAACTAACTTACATGCTAACTCGTTTAGATGAGATGCGATAGGGACATCACGAATATTTTTACGAATTTCAAGAATAGATGGTACATCAACTACAGGAAAAAGCTCAACAGTATCATTGGCTGTTGTAGTATCAACAATTTTCATTAACGTGTCCAAATCAGGAAAAGGTAAATCGATCTTAAAGAAGAAACGATCCAATTGAGCCTCTGGGAGTTTATATGTTCCGTCCATTTCTAGTGGATTTTGTGTACCCATTACAAAAAATGGTTGTTGTAAGTGATGGGACTTTCCAGCAACTGAAATAGAGCCTTCACCCATGGCTTCCAGCAATGCAGATTGAGTTTTGGCTGTGGCTCGATTTATTTCATCAGCTAAAATTAAATTTGCAAATAAGGGGCCTTTTTGAAAACGAAAGACTCGTTCACCAGATTGTAGCTGATGGATTACGGTTGTTCCGATAATATCAGCTGGCATTAAATCGGGAGTAAACTGAATTCTATTAAATTTAATGTTTAAAATATGTGATATGGTTTTTACTAACAGGGTTTTACCAAGCCCCGGAACTCCTTCTAGTAAAACGTGACCACCACAAAAAAAAGCGATAATTACTTGTTCTATAAGTTCATCGTTTCCTATGATGACTTTATGCGCTTCTTTTTTAATATTTTTAAATACTAATTGAGGGTCGATCATGAAATTCCTTGGTGAGTTTGCTTTAACTAACTTATGTAATTTAAAGTCTTTGGTGTAAAAGTTTTCACAGTTTAAAATATTTTACTTGTGATTCATAGAGTTGCAATGATTTAAGTCATAAGTTTTTTTATTCAAAATGGAATTGAGCTTTTTAAAACGGTATGAGCTTGAGTAATAGGCAAAAATGTAAAATAATGGAGTTATTTGTAATGGTTAGAAAATTTAGTTCTTATCATGTCCAAGAGTTTGTTAAACCCTAACAATTTTGTTCGATATAATTTATGAAAGCAGATACTTTCTTCAAATTGATGATTATATCAATTATATTGGCTTGTATTGATACGATTAGAACTTTGTGTTTATTTCATACGTAGTATATATTGATGTAAATTTCTAACGAAAAAGAAAATAGCAACTTTAGAGTATTTTAAGGTTGTGTAAGAGTATTTATGAAAAAAAGTTTTTTAATAGCGTCAATTGCGATAGCTGGCTTAACCGGATGTTTCTCAAAAGGAGACTCTCCCTACCAAGAGCAATTGTATTCTGCTGAAAGCTTTTTTTTAAACTTTGAAGTTGATAAGTCAATAGCTATCATAGAGGAGTTAAAATCTGAAAAGGATCTTCCCGATAGATATTACTCGATTGCTGTTAAGAGTTATGTGAGAAAACAAAATTTTGCAAAGGCTTTTGAAGTACTTGCACAGTGGGATAAAGTTTCTAAAAAGGAGCATAACTCAGAGTATAAAGAAGTTTTGATCTCTTACTTACGTAATTTTATTAGTAAAGATAGTAAAACTTTAAAATTTGAAGCTATTGTAACTCTCGGTGAAATTAAAGACTTTGCATCTAAAAAAGCTTTGATGGATATGTTTTCACAAAAGTCTCGTGCTATTCGAGTAGCTGTTTGTTATTCGTTATTTTTGCTTGGTGATGGTGAGAGAGCATTGGGATATTTAAAAGATAGATCTATGTACTCTTCTTTAAACTCTCGCTTTTTGGCATCTGTTCTACTAACTCAGTTAGAGATCGAAGCTTTAAAGGATACTTATGTTCAGATGCTACAAGATCCTGAGCCTGCTATTCAAGCATTAGCCATCAAATCCCTTGTTGCTCTTGATTTGAGAGACGAAGTTTCTAAAATCGAGACTGTATATCAAGAGAGCTACACTTCTCAAATGAAAATGTTATGTTCTTGGGCCATGGCAAAAATGGGTAAATCTAGTTATAAGTCTGTTTTAAAGTCATATATTAAAAATGAAAAGACAAAAACTATAGCTCAACTTTATTTGTTACGATTAGGCGATGATACCTACCTTGAGCCGGTTCTTAGTAATTTAGATAAACTAGACAATGAGAGTCGATTTTTGGTATATGAGTATCTTAAAGACAATAATCAATTAGAGTTGGTAGAAAAAGAGATAAAGAGTGTCTTAGGTGATTTTATGGGAGACGTTTTGACTAAAAAACTCGCCATAGAAATGATTATTAAGCACAAAATACCAGTTAAAAAAGAGCTTTTACAAAGTCAGCTATCATCTCCTTTCCCTGAAGTACGTCTAGCAGGCACAAGAGCACTATTACTAAGTGGTCTCTTAGATAAATAAACTGTCCAAATTTCCTATTATTAAATTTAAAATGCTATAATGCATATATAAGATAATTTTTTTCTAGGAGCTTCCATGAATATAGATACCTCAGGACTAAAACAATCCATGTCTTTACAGACTCAATCCTCTAAAAAGTTGAGTGCGGGTAACACTCTGGGTGGTATGACAGATTCCATTTCAGCAGAAAACAGCTTTGAAGCTAATTCTAAAGTCGTTCAGGCAAAAGATGAAATGTTAGGAACTTTACTCGATTTAAAGGCTTAGGTCATTTAACGTAAAAAAAAACTCCCAAAAAAGGGAGTTTTTTTTATTAAAGAGGTATTTATTGTTGAATTTGAAACAAACTAAGTAGCTCTTTATGATTATTTAAAATATAGTTAAATC
The DNA here is from genome assembly GCA_023954715.1 of Candidatus Cloacimonadota bacterium. Lineage (GTDB taxonomy): Bacteria > Muiribacteriota > UBA6191 > UBA6191 > UBA6191. The sequence goes on from JAGSHD010000008.1 coordinate 114,011, forward strand.
GAAGATTTTCTCTTGATTGAGCTCCACCATCATTAATCAAACCAAGTGGGTTTCCACCGGCGTACATTGTCCCTCGTGGGTCGCCATATTGATTAAATCCACGTTCCGCTAAATATCGGTCGATACTAAATTTTTGATTGTTTGATAAATCGTAGTTTTGCACTCTTATAGTTTGGTTACCAGTGTTTACTGGACCTTGTACATTTTCTACGTGTTTTACAAAGCTTCCCGCTTGTGTGTAAATATATACTCGTTGTTCGTTTCTGTTTTGACCTGTAACTCCACCAGTAATCCGTGCTACTACTTGAATTTGATTATTAGCAATTTCAGAAACAGAGTCAATCATAACGTTGATCCGATTATTACTTACAAAGCGTGGATCTGCTTGTAGCTCTTGCTGTAGTCTAACTTTAGCATCATAAGTAGCTCTTTCTCTGGATTGTTGTTGTTGAATAACAGAGTTACTTTGGTAGGGGCCATAATTTTGGTTGTTTCCGTATCCATTCCAAGAGTTTTGATAAGGTCGATGAAATTGCTGTCCCCATGGATTGTTGAAGCCGTTACCAAAATTAGGGTTAAAACCGTTTTGCCAATGGTTTGGTTGATAGTTTACTCCAGGACGATTTGTCTGATAAAACTGTTGACCTGCTTTATAATCTGGGTTAGTGAAAGGGTTTCTATGAAGTCTTGCTGTTTGCCCTGGAATCACATTTGTATGTGCATTCATAGCATTTATAGCATGAACAGGAGCACCTTCTCTAAATTGAGTGTTTCCACCATAACCACGAGCATCCCAAGATGTGCTTAAATTACCGTTGAAAGAGGAATGGTTTCTAACAGGACCTCTATAGAAAAAAGTATCTCGCTTAAGCTCAGGATTGATTGAACCAATAGGAGAGTTAGCAGTAACTCCATTATTGCTATCAACATCGGTCATCATAGACTCACGATTTAACATGTTTCGTAGTTGTGTAATCGATAGTTTAAGCTCTTTTTGCTTTTTTTCATCGGTCTCTGTTGCTAAAGATTGAAGTTTCGCTTGAAGCATCAATTGGATCTCTTCTCTTTGGTTTGCCCAGGACCCATTAACGACTAATGCCAAAGTAATTGCTTTAAGTAAATTATTTAATTTCATGAATTCATCCTTCTATCTTAAGATCTACGTAATAAAATACGATAGAAAAGTAGATATGTTTCATAGTATTTCAAAAATAGGCTAAATAAACAAGATTTTGTATGAACAAAGAAAAGAAAGAATCCATAGTAAAACTCTTACTAGGACTGGTAATGTTGGTGTTTTTAGGTTCGGGATGTACTGGATCTAATAATCCACTGTATATTGCTCCTCCAGGAGTCATAGAAGGCACAGTTTTAGATGCTGCTGCCAACCCAGTTCAGAGTGTTAACGTCATTTTAGAGAATCAATTGCAAAATTCTGGCAGTGTACAGACCGATGCAGCGGGTAAGTTTTCTATTAAATCAGCAGATCCTGGTGTATATGACTTAGTAGCAAGTAAAACAATTCAAGCTGTAAGTTACAAGGCTAGAGTCAGATATTTGAATGTTCATGATCAGGCACTAACAGCAACCGATATAAAAATTAAACCCGCTGGTGTGATTACTGGAAAAGTAATATTAGAAGGAAAAACCACCAATGAAGGTGTTGTTGTTACTCTAGAAGGAACAGGAAAGACCTCAACGAGTGATGCAGCGGGTAATTATAGTTTTACTGATGTTGCGTATACCGTAAATAACCTAAGTTATACAATTGGCTTTTTTAAAAATGACTTCGCCTTAGCTAAAATTGAGGATATTGGTTTAGTTGCTGGAGATACTATTGCAGTGGAGACAATTACTTTACAAAACTTAAATCCCGATGAAAGAGCAGATTTATCAGGCTCTGTACGACTAGACTCTAAAACAGATTTGTCTGGTTTAAAAATAGAATTACTTGGTACAACAATCAATCCAGTAGAGATCGTATCTTCATCAACCAATCCTGCTACTTTTGAATTTAAAAATCTGCCATTCGGAAGCTATATAATTAAATTTAGTCATGATGATTACTTACCCCAAGAGATTCCGCTAACTTTAAAGACGGGACAACCAAATGTTGTATTACCTGAAGTAACTTTACTAGGATACTGGCATTTACCAGAGAACATCAAAGCAAGTGAACTAACATTGTCCCCCGGTGGATTTCAATTAGCTTATTGTAAAGATCATAACTCTAATACGAGTTATAATGGGGATATATTTTTAACAGACCTCCACGGGACTTCATATAATCAAAAAATTACTTTTAATGGGAAATGTGCTGCTGGACGAGGATTATCATGGTCTAATGACGGTAAATTATTAGCTTATACTAGAAAAGTAAACAATGACCCCGGTGCATTTACTTATGTTGCACTCATCTCCTCCTCTGGTGGTGATATTACAAAATTGATTAGTGAAACCAATGATGTTACACAGCCTTCTTTTGCTCCAGATAATAACTCTATGATTTATCAATATTCAAACGGTGCTGGAGGTCAATTAGTTGAATCAACTCTAACTTTGAAAAAATCAGGCTATGTTTTAGAAAATGAGGTTATGATTTTAAACACACTTTTAAACGATCAAGTTGGGGTGAATCAATTTACATCCATAGAGTATGGATTAAGTGGTAGAATCATTTATTCGCAAAATGGTGTGGGTGGTATATCTAATAAAGGTGCCTTTACTTTACCAAACAATGCTAATGGTAATACCAGTCTAATATTTACAATAAATACGCAATTGGGTCTTGAAGAGCATGCTATCACCTATAATTTAGAAAATGATAAATTGGCTTTTTCGGTGTTAGATGGTACTTCAAGTCAAAATGGAATCTATATGTGTAATATCGATGGTACCAATGCAGAGCGAATCTCAAGCGCTTATGGATTAAGTCTTGAAATTACGGATGATGGTAAATACATTTACTTCATAGATAAAAGAGCTAGCTATTCTAAGAGAATTACTCGATTGATTGTTCCGAGTCAATGGAGATAGTTTTAGTCGGCTTGGTTTGAAGCATAAATATTATAATGGTTATCTTGTATCCATTGTTTTAAACGAGATAATCGATTGGCTCTAATTTCTGGGGTATTATCAACACTAAACCATAATGATGGGTCTTGATTTTCTGGAAATTGAATTGCATATCGTTCTTTATTATCTGATAGAAACGACCCTGGTAATGCGATACAGCTATTAATTGAGGTAAACCCTGAAATATATTGTTTATGATTGTCTAAAAACTGAAGAGTTTCTAAAAAGTGATCTTCTGTTTCACCAGGAAACCCAACAATAATATTGAGCTGGGTGTTTATTTTAGATTCAAAGATACGTTGAAGTGCTTCTGAGCAGTATTTTTGGTTGAATCCCTTTTTCATCATTTTCATTACATCATTAGACCCACTTTCAAGCCCTAAGTTTAAAGTCTGTAAACCATAGGATTTTAATGTATTTAAATGGGTGCTTGTAAGTTGTTTATTTGGAGTGGCTAAAGCGATCCATGTAAATCTCTGTCCATTGTTTGCTAGTTTTTCAAAGGCACTACAGAGTTCTTCCATCACTCCATTGATTAACAAATCGTTAAACCATAGCTTACGGTAGCCCAATTTATAATAATGGCTTAAAATGGCTACGATATGATCTGTAGATAGTTTTCTAAAGGTTCCCATAGATTTAAAGTCAGAGCAAAATCTACATTTAAACAAACAAGATCGACTTGTTATAATTGGTAGAGCGTTTTCTACATAAGTGTTTAGTAATAGGGATGAAAAATCTGGGACAACTGATTGATTTAGGCTACTTTGAACAAATTGTCGATCAATACATAGTTCTCCCATAGTGCTGTATACACCTTGTGGAGACGGTTTGTTTTTGTTGCTGTCTAACCATCGTATGATTTCAACAATAGCTTGTTCACCTTCTCCCACAAAATAATAATCAAAGGATTTGGAGATTTTAACTCTTGGTTCTTTGAAGGTTGTTTCTGGTCCACCAGCGATTAAGACTTTATTGGTATGCTGTTTTAATCGATCTGCTACAATGTTGCTAACCCATACATTAGAGTCTAACACAGTAAATCCAATGTAGGGTGCAGGATGTGCAATCAATTGATTTACAAGCTGATCAATTAAAGGCTCTAACAAAGGTAAAATCTCATGTTCAAAGCGCTGTGGGCAGAGCCATGGATCTAAATTGCTCTTATCCCAGAGTCTAATGCGATCTTGATGTTTTAACTTGTTGTAACACTCGATATTAAAATCTATAAGATCACATTGGATATCATGTTGATTCAAAGATGATTTAAGAAGAGCAATCCCTAAGGGGGGGAGTTCTGGCCCCCATGAAGGACAGATTGTGAGTATAAGCTTGGATTGACCCATGATTTACAGAGCTGGTTTAAAAAGGCTCTTTAGATCTTCTTGAAGTAATACAATGACCTGTGGCATGCCATGTGCACTCAAGAGTTGATTTAGATGCTTTTCAATGCGCTTTTTTTCTAGGGGCCATGGTTCTGACAAATTTAAGTTTGGTATAAAAGGAAAAAATCGATCATGAATGGTATGAAAAATACTATAAAGAAGTACCTTTCGTACTTCCCAATTTTGTAGATTTAAAACTAAAGTAAAGCCGTCACTAATATGCGGTAAGTCTTTATATTGGATGATACCGTCTGCATCGATTTGGATTCCGTCAAATTTGTGAGAGTGGTTCATTGCTACCTTTTTAATAGAAAAATCATTGATTTAAGCTTACTAGTATACTATATATTTAAATTATTTCGTATGGGAATTAGAGTTAGTTTAATATTTTTGAATCTAGAAACTTTAAGGGGTCTATAGATTGATTGAGTTTCTTAATCTCAAATATAAAGATATTCTCTGTTGAATTATTTGTAGTATATCCGATAATTTCTTGTGACTTAATCATTACATTTTGCTTTTTTGCTTTAATTGATCCGAGCTTTATATATAAGGTAAAAAAGTTATCGAGATGATCAAGGATAACCATATTGCCATAACCTTTAAATTTACCACTATAAATAACTAAGCCGGCTCTAGATGCATATACACTTTGTTTTTTTGCGACCTTAAGTAAAATACCATTATTATTAGTTCCGTTATTTTGTTCACCAAATTTACCATTTGTAGCTAGAGTAGGGTTTTTTATTGGCCATAGATATTGCTTCTTTTTTGAGTTATTTACCTTAGGTTGCACTTTAGGGTTAGTAGGTTGTTTATACTTTTTAGGTTTCTGATTACTTCTTGTCTTTTTGTACTTTGGTTTAGAAGGGGGAGGGACATACTTTTTTACAGCATGTTTGGGATGTGGATGTTGTTCAAATTTCTGTTTAGGGTTTTCTTTATAAGTACTTCTAGGGATATATATTCTAGCTAAAGGTAAGATATTGTTGCGTACTTTATTAGCTCGTTTCAAACGCTTTTCAGATACGTTAAATCTTCTAGATAGAGACCAAAAACTATCACCTTTTTTGGTTTGGTAATAAAAACCTTTTCTTTCTTTTGTGCCTGTTCTTTTTGAAAAAATCTTTTTTAAAAAGTTAAAAGAATAAGTCTTTTGGGCAGACGGAAGCAAGAAGAAGGACATCATTATGTAGCTGATTAAAAATTTCATTATCCGTTTGAGTTGCGTTTAAACCGGTAATCTTTCTAATTAAACTTCGCCATGAATCTAAGTTGCGCTTTTTTTATTACATGGTTCTATGGTTTTCGGTATAGCTTCATTTGTAGAATAGTACAAATACGACTATGATTTATTATATAAACTTAAGCTAGACATTTTCTAGGGACAGCATCTATTTTTATACATGGATCCTGCGAAGTATAATGCATTTACGCTACATTTTGTCTTGTCCTTGTTTGTACAATGTATTTTGACTTAGTGTAGTTTAGGTTTTTTTTTACTTTTGATGGAAAGCTCTTAGCTTTACTATTGTTTTTTAAAAAATAGTGATATCTTTTATGCTTAAAGAAGGTTAGAAGTAACTGACCAAGTTAAAGTTTATTTAAGGAGCTACAATGATCAAACCAGAACATCAAGATGATTTAAAATTTATGGCACGAGCTATTTTCAGTCACGAATTGGCAAATAAAAAAGTTTTTAATGAGCCAGATCTTGTAAGAGATTACTACCGAATTGTTCGATCATTAGAGCCAATTTTTGATGATATTGATATTGATAAGATGCTCACAACCTCCATATTCTAAATAGTAGGTAGATTTGAGGGCTTATCGCTCTGAAACAGATTGTTCTTTTGCAATCTGTTTTTTTTTGTTTCCGCGTGTTTTTAATGCGGTTTAGCTCATCATCATCTTTTGGGCTTAATGCTTTTCTCGAGTAGTAAACTACACTTCAAACGCAGTAAGCCCAAAATATAACGACGATCTTCAACCTCGGTTGTTGACGTACCTTGGGAGCTTATTTTTGAAACAGATTGTTTATTACAGTCTGTTTTTTCTTTTCATAAGTTTTTTTATGCGGTTTATCTCACTATGATCTTTTGGGCTTGAAGTTTTTTTTGAGTAATAAACTACACTTCAAACGGTGTAAACCCATAAGGTAACGAAGACTTTTGAATCCCGTCAGATTAGACTCATACTTTTCCATTTAAACTATCTACTCAAAAAGAGATATTATCGAAAACTTGGTCAGAAGGGATTGTGGTAACTTTTCTAAGCTTCCAGGGCTTGTATACTCATCAGATACTTTGACGCTAGAGCAATCGACTTTAGTTAAACTAGTTTTGAAGTCTTCCCAGATCCAAACAGCTTCGCCATTTTGTAGAGCACTTATACCATGAGTGACAATGTTAAGGCACTTTGATTCAAGTTGCATAATAGAATATTCAATCAATTTTAGATGTTCAATATTCATAATATTGGTGTCAGGGTTTACTGCATCAGATATGAGTTTATATGGATAGCTGTCACTTAAATACTCTAAGTTATTAAAGTTAGCATTACTAATGGCTTTCACAATGTCTGAATTGAGTGGTAAAGATGCAATCCACTTTAATTTACGAGAGAACTCAATATCTGTAGACTTTTTCAATCCATATTGTATGCAGGCTAATGCAAAAATAGAGTTAGACAGCATGCATAATTGAGAGTAACTAGCAAACCTCAACCTATCAACTACCTGTTGAGACTCTACTCCATGAATTATCAAGTTTAAACCATAATCTAATAGCGTCTTGTGGTCTTCTACTAAATAGTCCGATAAATCATTTAATGATTTGTGTTCTGATCTGATTATTTGAAGCCACTTTGTTATTTTATCAAAAAGGTATAAATCAGATTTGGGATCGATGTTAAGTAAATCATAGTGCATATTTGGATACCTTTTAGTGAACTTGGTTTCTCATGTTTCATTTAAACAAAAAAACCGCCTAAATTTAAGCGGTTTTTTTAATTGAGGTTGAGTTGGTGGGTGGTTTAGTACTTACCAGCTCCTGCATCTTGGCCTGTAACGATAGCGATACTTGCGCTTACTCCAAGTCGGTTTGCACCGGCTTCGATCATTGCTTTAGCGTCTTTGGAGTTTCTTACTCCACCAGATGCTTTAACACCCATATCAGGGCCTACTACTGTTCGCATTAGTTTTACATGCTCGATGGTTGCTCCACCTTTTGAAAAACCTGTAGATGTTTTAACAAAGTGTGCATTAGCTTCTTTACATAATCTTGAAGCGATGATGATCTCTTCTCTGGTTAGTAAGGCTGTTTCAAGGATTACTTTTACTAATGTGCCATTACATGCTTCAACTACTGCACGAACGTCTTCTCTAACGAAATCATAGTCTTTACTCTTTAATGCAGAGATGTTTAAAACCATGTCAATTTCACCAGCACCGTTTCGGATTGCTTCTGCTGCTTCAAAACACTTTGTACCTGTTGTAGTTGCTCCTAATGGAAAACCAATTACTGTACATACTTTAACGCTAGAGTCTCTTAATAACTCTGCACAAAGGCTTACATAATAGGGATTTACACACACAGAGGCAAATTGATATTGTTTTGCTTCAGCACATAACTTTTCGATCTCTTTTTTAGTTGCTTCTGGTTTTAAAAATGTATGATCAATATATCTAGCTAACTCTTTATTATGATTAATTGGAGGTAGAGTAGATAAAGGTGAGTTCATAGAAACTGGCATATATGCAGTTTTAGGAGACTCTGTGATCTCTTGGTCAAATTGATAACCAAACTTAACAAGCTTTTCAATGATAAGGTTAAACTCATCCATCATAGCTTGAGGCAGTCTAGGAATTTGATCTAAACTAATCCAAACAGGCTTACCCCACAAAAGAGCTTTTCGTGTAGCTAGAGCTGGTAGATTATCAGCTTGTAGGTAAGCTAATTTTGATAGTGTATTTAGGGTTGGATTTACCAAATGAAAATGATCATAAACCTCTAGGCCTTGAACCCCCTCATCTCCAAATAAATACTCGTAACCAGCAAATGGTCGACTAGCAACATTAGAAAACAAATCTTGAGCATTTTCAGATAAAAGCACTTTTGTTTGGCGATACTTAGATTTTAGCTCTTTGAATCGTAAAACTGTTTCTTCTTGGAGTTGTGTATTACCACAAACGATAACCATAGACTTAAGTTTACCAGTGTCTCCTGTGTTTAACGGGACTCTAGGTGTTGGAATGCTATTATAATTTGTAGCACTACTAACCACTGGAGCAGAGCTAGTGCTTGGATTGCTCTGATTACTCGGAACATCATAAAGCTTCATTACTTCTCTGGTTACTCTTTCAATTAAGTCATTTTTAGTACTCATATTGTCTCCAACTGATTAAATCTAAGATTCTATAGTTAAGTATATAAGATGAAAGTAGAAATTATCTTTCATCTTTGGTTATTTTATCAACAATACCAACAATTACGCTTTGTACCGGTGAACCTTTGAGGTTAAGTACCTGTTGAGTACCTCCACCTTCTTGATCAATTAAAACCGTATTACCAATACTCGATTGAACAGAGTCTATAGTAACAAAGGCTTCACCAGTGTTTGTTCCGTCTGGTAGGACAGGTTGAACTAAATAAAGTTTTTGACCATCTAGGCAGGGATGCTTGATGGTCGAAATAACTTGTTTTACAACTTTGGCTAGTTTCATTAGTCCTTATTTTTCATGTGAGGAAACAAAATAACTTCACGAATTGAATTATTATCAGATAATAACATGGTTAGTCTATCAATTCCAATACCTAAACCTCCTGCTGGTGGCATTGCGTACTCGAGTGACTCCACATAATCCATATCTAAGTGATGAGCTTCGTCATCTCCTTGCTCTCTGTCTGCAACTTGACTTTGAAATCGATCCAGTTGGTCGATAGGGTCATTTAATTCAGAAAAAGCGTTTGCGATTTCCATGTGGGCAACAGTTGCTTCAAATCTAAAAGTCATTCCAGGTTGATCAGGAATCTCTTTAGCTAAAGGGGATAGCTCTTTTGGATAATCATAAATGAAAGTAGGTTGAAATAATGTTGGTTCAACAATATCTTCAAACAATGCATCATATAATTTACCGATTGGCATCTTAGGGTCTACGTCCACTTTTCGTTCTTTACAAATGGATTGGACCTTTTCATACTCTTTTAAATCTTCAGGGTTGATATTACCTAACTCACAGATTGCATCTAGGTATCTCATTCGCTTCCATGGTCGTTGAAAATTTAATGTTTCTCCATTATATGGAACTTCTAATGTGCCGTGAGCAGCCATACAAGAGTTTGTTACAAGCTCTTCGGTTAGGTCCATCATTCCTTCAAAATCGCTATATGCTTCATAAAGTTCGATTGTTGTAAACTCAGGATTATGCTTTTGAGATATGCCTTCATTTCTGAAGATTCTACCGATTTCATATACTTTTTCAAGACCACCCACGAGTAATCTCTTTAAATGAAGTTCAGTAGCGATTCTCATGTAAAACTCCATATCAAGAGCATTATGATGAGTTACAAACGGTCTTGCAGCAGCTCCACCAGGGATAGAGTGTAATACGGGAGTTTCTACCTCTATATAGTCTTGAGCATCTAGAGTTTTTCTGAAACTAGAGATTAATTTAGATCTAGTAATAAAAGTATTTCGAGCTTTTTCATTTACAATTAAGTCTAAATATCTCTTACGATATCTAAGCTCCTTATCAGTAAGTCCATGAAACTTTTCAGGAAGAGGTCTTAGGGCACAAGATAATATAGTTAACTCACTTACTCGTACAGAAAGCTCATCTTTTTTGGTTTTGAAAAGGGTACCTTTGATCCCAATGATATCTCCAACATATAGTTTTTTAAATGATAAAAATTCTTCTTCACTAACAGAGTCTTTTCTTAGATAAAACTGTATAGAGCCTGTTAAATCTTGAAGGTTTCCAAAGGCAGCTTTTCCCATGCTTCTTTGGTTCATAATTCTACCAGCGATGCAATATTCACCTAAGTTCGTTGTGGCTTCTTCACCTTTTGGTTCAGCTTCATTCCAGTCATTAATTAGGTTTAATACTTTATGAGTACGTTTATATGCAGAACCAAAGGGGTCTATTCCCATATCTTTTAGATCTTGTAATCTTTCTTTTCTTGCAACGAGTTCGTCTTGTGCATTTACTTCTTGGCTCATGTGATTCCTTGTGAATTTATATTTGGTGTGGTTTGTGTATAATTATGCATCACCAAAACATTATATAATTAAAATAGTTAGGCATTTATAATGCACAACAGTATTCAAGAAAATTAAGTTCTTGGCAAGTCTTTTAAAAATTTAAACCATTTTTTTTAGAGTGTGTGAAGTAGTTGCTTTTAAAACTAGATGGTTAAGACATCTTTTTTGAATCAGTTCAAATTAATCTAGTCTTGAGTCATAACATTAGTTCATTTTTACTATTTTAAGTGAAGTTTTTTCTTGTTACAATGTATAGGTAGTTAAATCTAACATTAGGAACCATTAATATGGATGATCAAATTGTTCGAAATACAGTGGCTAAGTTGTTCTCAACAGATCGTGAGTTACGGCTTGAGACCTTAAAAGAAATTTCAATAGCAGATATGCCTGCTTATGATAAAGCACTAGTCTATTTCTTTAGAAGCGATCCAAGCATCGAAGAGAAAATTATTTGTATACGATCATTTCATAACTTTGATAGAGAAGGTGTTTTAGAGTGTATAGAAGATGCTAGTGTAGACGAATACTATGAGATTCGTTTGTCCGCTTTTAAAAGAGTAGCGAAGCTTAAAACAGACCAAGACTTAATCAAGTACTCTTACATTTTGTTACGAGGATTACTGGACTCACATGCTGAAAATTTGGCCTTTTGTCTTGAAATATTTCAGAGTTCTAAACTGAAGGATAAATTAAGTCAATTGATTGCTATCCATTATGATCAAAATAATCCGTCATCATGTTTGGCGACTTTGTTTTTAATTTATGAGTTAAATTTGTCTGATCAACTATTTGTTTTGGAGACTTGTTTAAATCATGAAGACTCTAGAGTCAGTTCTTATGCTGTAAAACTACTTCCTCTTTACATTAAGAAGTTTCCTCACCTTAAAGACTTAGAAGTTCGAACAAGAGTGATCGACACAGAAGAAGTAGACTTAAAGCAGTTAAGTACAACTTTAAAAGATAAGGATATTACAAAAGTTGTTGATTATCTGATTAAGCTTAGAAAGCTACCAAAGACAATGCTGACTACTGAGGTATTGGATTGCTTATTGTCTCATCTAAAAGATGAGATTAATCCATTTATCATCGCAACAATTATAAAGACTTTGCCATGTTTTGAAAACTTTAAGGCTTATGATGAAATTTGTGAGTATTTGTTACACGAGGATCAAAGAGTAGTAGCTAACTGTGTAGAGTGTCTATCTGACCAAGGAGATAAAAGAGTTTTAGAGTTTATTGCTCTCAAAATCGCTCACCTAGATTATTCTAACAAAGAAGATCTTCGTATTATTTCGGGTGCTATGAAAGTCCTAAGAAAATACGAACCAAATCTAGCTCTTCAATATATGAGAGGTTTAACAGTAGCTAACGATCATGCTGTATATACTTATTTACATGATGTGAGAGAGTGGGATGATGATCAACTTCTTGAAAGTGTGTTTTTACTTTTAAGTCGAGAAAATAGAGTTCGAATTGTCTCATCATTATGTAATTATTTTAAAAAACATTCGGATCTGGCATCGTTTCGACTATTTATAAATTTAATTAATCATACGACTGACACTGAAAAAAGAAAGGTTTTAGTTGATTGCTATAGTGAGCTTTTAGGTAAGTATCAAGATGAAGAACTACCTATTTTAGTTGATAGAAGCGATCCTTTTTACAATGAGTTAAAGCCTTCTTCTAAGCTTAGTTTTAACAAACGGTTGATCTTGTTTAGTCTTGTGGCTATCGTATGTATCTCTATTTGGGTTGCTTATGTACTGCCTACTTCAAGGCCAGTTGTGGAGACTGTAAAAGTCGTACCTACTCTTTTAAAAATAGGGGATGAAGTCACTTTAAAGGCTAAAGTAGTTAATCAAGATAAGCAATATTACTATATAGAGTCAGAAGGCAAGTACTATCAAATTGAAAAAGCAAGTCAGTACGATTTTTTGATTGACGATATTGTCGATATACAAGTTGAATATATTAAAAAGACGAAGTTTTCTGGAGTAAAAGTTCTTAAGATTTTATCCGTTAACTCAGTAAATCAATAATTATAGTTTACCTTGATTTATAAGAGGGCTGAATCATGCTCCAAGATCACGTCCATAGATTGTACCGTCTACATACATCCATTTATTGTTATGCCGCTTAAAGTTAGATAATTCATGGTGATGATGACTTTGTCCCTTTACTTTATATTCAGCCAAAAACTCGACTTTACCAATTTTGTCTGTTTTCGACCCTAGCTTTGTTTCTAAAACCTCTAAGGAAATCCATTGCGCCTCTTCAATCCATGACTCTATTTCTGTACGTAGTCGTTTCGTTCTGACTTTTGGGTGCGTTGTATTATATAAATAGTCCACTATGTTTTTAACATAGGCACTATATCGAGATCTCATTAGTAATTCGGCACTTTGGGCTGATTGAGTACCAGTATGATAGGGTTGGCAGCAATCTTTATATTCAGTTTGTGGATTACAAGGACAGGATAGCTTAGTCATTAGATTTTGGTCGCTCCATTAAAGTTTGGGCAATAAAAAAAGCTCCTACAAATTGTAGGAGCCAATATATTAAGTTTTATTTAAACTGGTTTAAGAGTTTTACAGATTCAGCAGTTTTTTGGTTTTTGCTGATTGCATCTACTAGCTTGTTATAACTGTCATGGCAATCTTTATCAAGATTGGCATTACATCTTGTCTTACTTGAACCAGGAGCAGCTGCAATACTGCTTTGCTCTGCCTGCTGCACTCTAAAGTTCATGCGATTCACTCTTTGCTCGTAAGCTGCTACCATTATTGCTTGATCCATATTGTCAGCTAGCATTTTGTTGGTATTATATAACTCTTGATATAACTCAAGCTCTGCTTTTAGTTTGTTTCGTGCTGTTCTGTCCCAAAAGTTCATCTTTTGGTATGACTGAAGTGATCGATTATGGTTAAATCGAATCTTAGATAGGTTATTTAACAACATATTGGCAATCTCTTCTTGATTTTCCCCACCACTCATTAATCGCCCTTTAAGTTGATCCTCTAGGTTTTTAACTAAAGATTGTTGAAATCCTAGTCTTCTTTGGATTTCTTGATAGTGTGCACCGGCATACCACTCAACATTAGAAATATCTAATCTCAATTGAGCATAAGTATTTAAACTACTTTGATAGTCATTAAACAGTTTTAACAAGTCCGAATCCGTCTGAGATGGAGCATGTTGATGATAAGTAGGAACAGCTACGGCAGGAGGGTTTTCAGGAGTTTCTACGATCAATGCTCCACCTAAAGGCTGAGAAAATTGATTGATAGAATCTTTTTTTAGAATTTCAGAAAGAGCTCCCGCATCTTCAGGATTGTTGGCAGCAAAGTTTCTTAGAGTTTGATTAAAGTTATCTGTTGTTCCTTGTGCCATAGCATCAAGCAACTTTTGAAAGCCATTATTAATTGTATTGTGGTTTGCAATGTGTAACATCACTGTTGCTACCCATCCTTCTGTTTTCATTAGATCTTCAGGACTTTTTGGTTGCCCATTGTCTTGATATGCATAAGCATTTTGAGTTAATGACTCAGCCGGATCCTCAGCTATTGTATTACGTCCAGTAAAATACGCACCAACAAATTCAGCATAACCTTCAATTAAACCCAATTGCTCATCAGTGATTAAGTCTCCATAATGAGCTCTACCTAACCAAGGAGTTTCTGGAAGATTGTTTTTTCCGTAAGCAACTCTCATTATTCCGTGACCGATTTCATGGACTAAAGTTTGTTCTACTAAAGACTGATCTTTTGAGTTAAACATTGCATCATTCATATCAATTACAACTCTTGGTTGATCATATTTATGATTACGACCTTGTTGATCCTGAATTGAGAAAGTAGCTTTCCAATCATTGAAAGTACCGGTTTGATTACCAAGTTCAACAAAAACAGGGTTAGACTTTAAATTTGCATGAAAACCAGCAGGGGTATCTTGCTTTTTTTTGTTCACTTCTGCTTTTTGATGGGCTGCAATCACCTTTTGAACGCCACTATCACGATAAAAACGATCATACAAAGTTCGATGATTTGGATTAGAAGAGTCCGCTACTTTATACATTGGATCTCCCGAACTATCTTGTCCGATTTTGACGAGAAATACCATTTTATCTGACTGTAGTGGCTGTGCAAATACAGCTGTCAAACACAATAAAAAACTAAATACAGATAATATATTTTTGAACATTGAATTCTCCGTTGGCTTGTTTCAATTAGGTGAAACTAAATCTTCTTACATCTTACTACGATAGAAGTACAAATTTGTTTCCGATTGTTGAATAAGAAATTCATTTGTAAAATAAAGGCCCTAAACACGATTATACTTTTAAGATGCTTTCTATTGATAAAGTACGATTATTGAGTTTAAAATAACTTGAATCATCAATATATAAAGAGGGGCAAGATAAGGCATCTATCAAGTTATATTTGTTTAAAGGAAAATGAAAGCTTTTGATATAATGAGTTTGCTTTGAAAATTTTTTAACTTCGTTTACTTCAATCAATACAGGAGTACTAGACCGAGCTAAAAAAACTTGCTTACAATTTTGGTAGAGATGTAGACTTGAAGTGTGTAAATACCAGCCTGATCCACTTAAAGTATCTAAGAAGTCTAATATATTTAAAACATCAATACAAATATGGTGTAAGCCTGGGCCTCGACTTTGCATAGCCCTTTTGTAGGGGCCGTCGCTAATCGCTTCAAGCAATAACATTTTTGCTGTACTACAGTTAGGGCCAATGTAAATCTCTTTCGTGCCTTCTGATTCAAAGGTCTCGACAGGTCCTAACTCTAAACTCGAAAACAATTGAGACTGGACAATCTGATCCAGATCTTCTACTAATAATGCAATATGATTTAGTTGAGCTTTCATTAAGTTAGAAGTCGAGCTCTACCCCGAAATGGTTGGCTGCGATCTCCATGATTTCGTCAGGGTCAAATGGTTTTGTGAGGTACTTGTTGGCGCCACACTCTTCACCGCGTAGTCGATCTATTTCTTGGCCTTTAGCAGTTAAAAGTACGATATAAATATCCTTAGTATCTTCATTAGACTTGACTTGTGAGCAAACATCGAATCCATTAACTCTTGGCATCATTACATCTAAAAAGATTAAACTAGGTTTTTCTTCTTGAATACTTTTTAAAGCGAGTTCACCATTTTCAGCAGTTTCGATTTCAATATCATAATCTTCTAAGTCTTCTAATGTTTGTTCTAGTAAAAACCTAAGATGAGATTCATCATCAACAATTAATATTTTTTTATTCATTTCTAGCCTCTTATTCGTTTTCCAAATAATTCGTTGATAGAGTTGGTTACATCAATAGTACTACATAATCCTTTTATAGGGGCTGCATCAATGACTTGTGCTACTTGACCCGCATGAATCACTGCAATTACGGGTAATTTTTTTGTTCGGTCAAGTTTTTTTACCATTTTAAAGAATTGGTTCGGGCTCAAATCAAAGTCTTTGAAGTCTATAAATATAGCAGTAGGTAGATCAGATTCTAATGACCTTTGAAACTGGACAGAAGTATCAAAATGTTCGACAGTAATCCCCATGTTTTTCAACTCGGTTGTGTATGCACGTCTGTTGTTTCTTGGAAAACCAACAAAACTAGCTTTAGCAGTAGAAAGTGAAGAGTGTGTATCTCTTACTATCTCATTTAAGCGATCAAGAATTTTCTCTGCATCAATAGGGTCTGTAACGTAAGTGTTGGCACCTAAGACCATTTCATGGTTTTGATTTAAGATGATAGAAAGAAGTACGATAGGTATGTCTTTTGTGAGGTCATCGCTTTTCAAATAGTGAGGAGTATCAAATCCGTCTATATCATACATCATAATATCTATAATTATTGCATTAACGGGGTACTCTCGGGCTAAATCATAGGCTTCTTTGCCGTTAACGGCTTGGATTGTTCGGTAGCCTTCATTTTCTAAAGAAACTTTAATTAGGTCTCTTACACCCTCATCTTCATCTGCAATCAAAATCAAGTATTCAGATTTCTCCATTTTGTCTAATTTATCTTCAAGCTTGAAGGTTACTTCTTTTACAGTTTCAGGAACTGGATTACTTTGATCAAACGGGAGAGCAAAATAAAATGTGGAGCCTTTATGTGGTTTGGAGTCCGCCCAAATTTGTCCGTTGTGGACTTCAATGATTTCACGGCATATAGGTAAACCTAGACCTGTTCCTTGAGGTTTGTCTGTTAAAGTATCTCCAACCTGTTGAAACTTATCAAACACTTTTAACAGATCCTCTTCAACTATACCGATACCAGTATCTTTTACTGAACATTGAATCCAATCGTCTTTCATCTCGACTCTACAAGTAATCCTGCCATCTTTGGTAAATTTAATAGCGTTTGAGATCAGGTTGGTCATTACCTGAAGGATTCTGTCACGATCCCCTTTGATAAGAGCAGGCTTGGTATGAGAGTACTTTAGCTCCAACTCTATGTTGGATTGCTCTGTTAAGCTATGCAGATTGTTAAAAGCTCTCTCAAACAACTGCTCTAATTGTAACTCTTCGAAATTGAAAGACATTTTTCCCGATTCAATTTTAGCTAAATCCAAAACGTCGTTTATCAAACGGGCTAAACGGTTTGACTCTTGTGTAATAATATCGAGATTTGTACCAATTGTATTTTTAGCTTTTGTGGTTTTTTTATTATCTTCAGGAAGGTTGGGTATAATATGTCGGTTGAATTGTTTATCAATCATTTTGGCAAAGCCTAAGATAGATGTCAAAGGGGTTCTTAGTTCATGTGAAACTGTTGATAAAAAAGAAGATTTTAGCTTGTCTAACTCTTGAAGTTCAGCATAGGCAGTTAATAATTCTTGGGTACGTTCTTCTACCATAAACTCCAAATCTTTGTTTAGTTTCCAGAGGTTTGATCTAGACTCTTGGAGAGATTGGGCCATAGTATTGAAGTTGTTTGCCAGCACAGAAATTTCATCGGTTCCTTGGATGTTTACTCTTTCATCTAAGTATCCTGTGGCTAATCGATTTGCAATGCGAGTCATCTCTATCAAAGGCTTTGACACAACTTTACCATATAAAAAAGCAAGTATAATAGCAACTAAACAGATAGCCATAGTAATTTTAACAACATCAGAGTATGTCTTTTGAATGGATGTTTCCATTTTTTCAAAACTGATTCCAATTCTTAATAGGCCAAGGTTTCTGCCTTCTTGCATTCTTTGTCGAGCTTCAATTGGGTTTGAGTAACGCTCAGTGGTATAAATGTCAGACTCTGTGATAGGCATAACAAAGTCATATACTTTGATACCACTGGATGTGGGGATTTTTCTATAGGTTGGCTCGTTTAAGTTTTCTAAAAAATTTTGAGTGTATTCGTCGGTGATTCTTTTGCCAACTAAAGAGGGGTTGTTATGTCCTATAATAACGCCTTTTTGATCAATAATTATAACGTGGTGTACATCCTCTTTATTGATCTCACTTTCAATTAAGGATTTAATAAATGCTCTATTTTGAGTGGTCATAGAGTACTTTACATTTTGAGAAAAGTTGGTGATGCTACTCATTCCTCGTAAACGGATTTGACGATTGAGTTCATCTTCAATTTGACCCATTAAAAATAGGCTTAAAGTTGCACATACGCAAAGTATCAATGCAGAGGAAAACAATGCAAACTTATATTTTAGCGATATGGTTACCGCTAATTTATTTTCGAAGCCGTCGGTCGATGTCATATAATTTCTCTTTAAATACCTCGTATAGTTCTAAGTCTATTTTACCTTCGTCTACTTCAAGTTTAATAATGGATAGGGCTTGGTCAACCGGTAATGGGGGTTTATAAGGCCTATCTTTAGCAACAAGGGCTTCATAAATGTCCGCTATACACATAATTTGTGAAGCTAGTAATATATCTTGTTCTTTCAAACCTAAAGGGTATCCTGTTCCGTCTAGTTTTTCGTGATGTTGAGAAGCTATAAATGCTAAGTTTTTTAAATCTTTAGGTAATTTAATTTTTTGAAGAATTTTTGCAGTTCCTTCTGCATGCTTTCGCATTTGTTTCACTTCATCCCACGTTAGATTACCACTCTTTACACTCAAACATGTGTATTCGTATTCGTCTAAAAGGGTTTGAGTCTCATTTTGTGGATTTATAAAGGTTTGTTTGTAAATGTCACCTAAAGCAAAGAGGTCTTCTTCAGCGAGTTGATATGATGTATTAGATCGAACTATGGTATCCAACTCAAGACTTAAATCAACTTGATCTTTGACCTGAATATAGTGAAAGCGATTGACAATTGCTTCCATTCTATCATCATTGAGTTTGTTAATTTTTTTTAAGATAGCTTCTTTAACGCCTATTTTGCCAATATCATGGAGTAATCCAGCATAACGAATCTCTCTTAGCTCTTGTGGGGAAAACTCCACATCTTTATATTTACCAGAATCTGTTTGATTAATGGCTATGGCAAATCTTTCACTAAGCATTGAAATTCTAGCAGAATGTCCAGATGTAGTTGAATCTCGTTCGTCAATAGCAGCGATCAAGCTTCTAGTGACTGAGTCAAAAAGCTCTTCTATTTCTTCAAACAACTTTGTATTTTGTAAAGAGTGGGAGATTTGTATCCCGAGTGAAGTAGACAGTTTGAGGTCTCCACTGTAAAAGCTACTATCCTCATTACGAAAGTAGACAATTGCACCAAATATGGCATCGTCCATTAAAAGAGGGCAAAACATGATGTTAAATACTTTAGTTTCATCTCCATCGGTAAACTTAATTCCGTTGTAGATGTTGGCTTTTTGCTTTTGATCTAGTAGTTGGTCAATTAGTCTTTCTTCCCAATGATCGTTTACTACAAAACCTTCTATGTTTCCTAACTCTACTTTTTTGCTTAAACTTTTATTTTTCTTGTTGCTTTGAATCCAAAGGCTACAATAGGAGAAAGGTAAGATAGATTGTACTTCTTTTAGGGCATTAGCACATACGTCATCTAAGTATTTTGCTGTACTTAAGGTTTGTGACAGCTGAAAGATGGAGTTGATCTCTTTGTATTTCTCAAGAGTTTCATTGCCAAGTGCAGATTTGTCTCTTGTCTCTACTAAGTGGTGAGATAGTACATGTAGAATATAGTCTATTTTAGAGTCTTCTAACGAGGCATCTAAAGCTATAGTAAAATCTATATTATCAATGGATAAGCTTCTATCCTGCATTGAAGGAGTATTTGTTTTATCTAATTTAAACAGTATTTTATTATCGTATTTTATATGTAGTTGCTCAAGTTTAACTAATGCTTGAAAACTTTTGTCGCTAAAATATTTTTTTAACAACTTTTTGTTTACATATCGTTTTGGCGGTATGGTTTTTTCCATTGTATTGCATTTCTTGGTAAGTAATATCGAATTTAGATCTATTCTAGTTTAGTCTAGAGTGAAATGCAATTTTGTTCAGAAAGCTTTTTATGAAATTAAAATACTACAGTAAAAGATCCACTTACTAGATCAAAATCTTTTCTGTTGTTTGCAAGATCAAAGTCAGTTGACTGATAAGATACTTTCGCTAAAGTAGAAGGATTTACGTAAGACCCAACAGCTACTTCCATACGTGTTAAATTATCATCCCATTTAGTTGGTGCTAGAGTATTATTTAAACGATATTTATTGTCATTAAAGGCTAATGAATCATATCTTGCAGCCCCAAAAAATTCTTTAGTGAAGTTTACTTTACCTTCTACATAAAATGCATCAGCAATTAGATCATCACTTAAATTTGGTACTTGGTATGTAGATGAGATGTATTCTGTATTCATCTGTAATCTACCGTATTTATAGTTTAAATATCCACCGATCAGTGTCTGAAGATAAGAGCTTGTATTTAAACGTGTTGCTCCAACTACATTACCATAAGTTGCATCTCGCTGAGGTGACAAGGGATCTAGTATAGACAGACTGTTCATATACGCCCCTTGAGAAACATTCACTCCAAAACTCGTATTATGATCCGCATCCCAGTGTAATTTTGCAGCAACATTTAAGGCGTTGTTAATATTTGTATCTTTACTATTAGATAAGGAATTATTACTTGCTGTAAAGGCATAACTTAACTTTGTATTAGATAATCTACCAAACAGTTTTGCTCCCGTATTTGTAATATCTGGTCCAACGATACCAATCTGTCGAATATCAGCATTACCAATATTTCTGATTGCTGGTGGAACAAAACCACCATCTGGATTTAAGTGTACTTTGTAGGAGTATGCGAGTGGAGCACTAAATAACGGATTGTCTATTGGTAATCGTCTTTCAGTCCAAGTGCCAAATATAGTGTCAAACTTACCAAACTCTACATTTGCTTTATATTTCCAAAGATTGGTCATAGTTACCGAAGCAGTTCGAAGTCGAAAAGGTCGTTCCTCTTGATTATTAGTATATAAATCAGAAACGATTTCTCCGGTATAATAAGTATTTCTAGCTACGTCTCCTTCAACAAATAGATTCATTTGCCCAATACTAAAGCCTAAAGAGTCGTTATGAACATAAGTGCTATTTAAATCAGCACCTCTTTGACCATCAGTATAGTTAAAGTGAAATAAGCCAGAGATATGGGCTTCAGCAAAAGTATTTTGATTTAGACTTAAGCAGATAGCAAAAGCGGCAGCCGTTCTTACTATTGATTTAGAATTAAATATTTGTGTTATTGTGCTCATTGCAAATCCTTTTGCTTATTTGACTAGCGCTTTTGGTAGTCCCATTGTTGCCATGTTGAAATCGATTGTAATTGTTTCACCGTAGTTCACTTCTACTTCTTTAGTGATAGTAGGAAACTCAGGATGCCATGCAGAAATTTGGTAGACGCCAGGTCTTAGGTTTCTCATGTGATACGTTCCGTCTTTTCTTGGCTTTGTAAAGTATGGATGATCTAATACTAATATTTCTGTTCTCATGTTTTTGTAAACTGATGATCTAATGGTTACTCCACCAGGCTTTTTAAATGTTACAAAAGCATGTCGATTTTGAAAAAACTGTGTTTCAAATGGTTTTGTAGCAGAAAAAGAATAGATATCATGTGGGACTGGATCATGATTTATAAACTCTAGAGTAGATCCAGTCATTACGGGCAATGTATTTACATGAAATGTTGCAGAGTTAATATGAACTGGAATTGGTTCTTGATTTGGAATTTCTTTTCTTTTGTATCGATCAGGAATATGAGATAAATAGATGATTGTATCTGTGGAATCGGTATAATCCTTCATTCGAGTGCTTTCAAAATTCCTCATCCACTTCCACTTAGAAAACTTTAATTCTGTTCTAAAGCCATTGTAGACATAAGGGTTTTTATTTGGAAAAGCACCTTTTTTTCTTAGACGCACTTTACCTCTTATTACGGCTGCGTGGCTCGCAGATATGAATAAACCTATTGATAGTATTAAAGCAATGAATCGCATTTTAATCCTCATTTTTTGATGACTTTGTCTTTTGAATACAAATAGATAGTATTCAAATCATCAATTGTTTCGGGACAAAATGTAATTTTTTTTACCTTTTAGGCTTATATTCCCTAATTTTGTATGAAAGTTTACACCTGAATGTAAATGGTTTTACTGTTTTGGATTTACACTCATACATTTAAAAACGTATTTTTGAGAAATCTTTCCAAGCTTTTCAGGTTTTTCATATTACATGGAAACCAATAACGAATAAGTATATTTTGAAGGGATCATATTCTACAATGAAGTCTTAGTGTAATATGAATCATCAAAAAGTTTATAGGAGAATAAATGAATAGTTTAAATCAAGATGGTTTACCTGAATTAGAAAGTCTAAGACTACTCTTAAAGATTCCTATGGAAGATGATATTGATCAAGTTATTGCTTTTTTTGATCGAAACAAAGATTTTCTAAAGTCCACGTCCCCAACTCCAGCTATTGACTTCAATACTCGAAGCTATTGGGAGTCAACTTTGTCTGATAATCGTATAGGCTTTCGTGGAGGTAGAAGTGTGAAGCTTTTTATTTTCTATAAAACCAAACAAGGTTTAGCGATTATCGGAGAAGTAAATTTTTCACAAATCTTTAGAGGCGTTTTTTTAGCCTGCAAACTGGGCTATAAAATAGATAGAGAGTACCAAGGTAAGGGTTTAATGAAAGAAGCACTCCAGCGATCTATACAGTTTTGTTTCGAAGAGCTAAAGTTACACAGAATTGAAGCGAACTATATGCCAAACAATGATCGTAGTGCAGGTATTTTGCACTCACTAGGATTTACAATCGAAGGTAAGGCAAAAAACTATCTTAAAATTAATGGGAAATGGGAAGATCATATCCTAACTTCATTATGTAATGACCTAGTCTAGTATGATTTGATTACTATTGTAATCCGTTTCTAGTTTGCAAATCCATATAAATTTCAGTGTTATTACCTTGGATAATACCTTCTGCTAATTATTTATTTAATTAATTAAAACTTCCTAATTATTTAAGATATTACTTAAAGTAGTTTATAATGACATTCACTTAAGTGCTTAATGAATTTAGACCTAATTCAGTTTTAAGAACTACCAGTAAAGATAAATAAAAATTATAAAATGGGATATTTATGCAATTGAAAATGAGGATACTGATAATTTTATCGGTGGCGTTTATAGGTTTTGCCTTATTAGGACAGCACTTAGATGAATTTATTGTAGACATTGATAAAGATGTAAAAACCGTTACTAAAGAAGTTAAGGCTTTAGATCAAACCATTGTAGATAAAGTTACCCCTATTGCTAAGGTTGTTTTACCAATATTTCAACTTACTAATAATTTAATGGCGATTTTGAAAGATACACAGGCTTTTTTTGCAGAAGCTAGTGAACTTGATCCTGAAGATATAGAAGATAGTTTAGAAGGTCTTGAAGATATAACAAAGTATTTTTTAAGAGATTCAAAAAAATTAAAAACTCTGTTTGTTAAAAAAAGAAAACATGAAGTAGATACTTTAGAAAAAAAATATAATTTGTATGTTGAAGAGTCTATCAATTTGCTTAAAAACGAGTCTATGATTGACTATGAGGCTATCTCAAGGGTGTCTGATGCATCCACGGCAATTAGAGAGATGTTGACAGCCTTTCAAGAGCATGCGGAGTTAGGTTTTACATCTTCATTAGATGGACTAGTCAAGGAGTCTAGACGAGCGAATCAACAAATTGTCAAAACCTCAAATGAAGTAAGCAGTCAAATAGGAGAAGCTGAAGAGACTTTGTTTACGTCTTTAGGTGTTGGAATTATCTATTGTTTAGCGTTTGGTTTGTTTTTAATTTATGGATTAGTAAAACCAATAGAAAAATTATTGTTACGTATTGAGAAAGTTATCGTAGGGGACTTTAGCTTATTACCTTTGTCTGTTTCTACTCAACAAGAAGCTAGAGATTTGTTGAATAGACCTGACGAATTAGGAAAGCTTGCAAGAGGGATAGAAAACCTAAGAGACAATTTTTCTAAAATATTTAAAGTTGAAAAAATCGAGTGGGTAGATATGGCCCGAACATTGGCAATGTTTGAAAATTCTACAGTGTGTTCTTTTTTCGTTTCTAGAGAAGGTATTATACAATACATTAACCCAAAAGGGGTATCGGTTTTAGAGGTTTTGAGAGATCACTTACCTTGCGATGTTAATCAAGTTTTAAATTCGTCAATTGATGTCTTTCATCATCATTCGGATAAGGTCTTAAATATTGTTAACAATGAAGATTCTTTACCATTTAATTCTGTTATCGATTTAGGCCCTGAAAAGATAGAGCTTGGTATATCTGCTATTTATGACATGGTAGGTAATTACATTGGTGCCATGGTTACATGGGTGATTATTACAGATAAGTTAATCGAAGAACAAGAAAAGAAGAAAAAAGAAGTAGAAATGGCAAGAGCTGCTGCTATGACAGAAAACTCTCCTATGAATGTTATTACTTCTGATACTGATGGAAATATAATTTACATGAACCCAGCATCTGAAAAGCAGTTACATGAATTAAGTCAGTATTTGCCTTGTCCTGTTTCAGAGGTTATAGGTAGCTCTTTTGATATCTTTCACAAAGATCCGAGTTATCAACGAGGGATTTTGTCAAATTTAGCAAATTTACCTCATAAAGCGGAGGTAGTCCTAGGTAATGAAATTTTAGATATGCTAGTTAGTGCTATTTATTCTAAAAATGGTGACCACCTTGGATTTATGATTACTTGGGAGCTCATTACTGCAAAGATTCAGGCTCAAAATAATGAGAGAGAAATCAATGAAAATATTAAGTCTATTTTACATAGAGTAGCGGATAATGCAGACTTAGTGTTAACTAGTTCTGGAGAGTTGACAGATATTTCAACATCTATGTCAGCAACTTCTGAAGAAACATTTGCACAAGCTAACGAAGTGGCAAGTGTAGCAAATCAAGTATCTGATAGTGTGCAAGCTGTTGCAGCTGCCTCTGAGCAACTAGCTTGTTCCATTCAAAATATATCAGAATCTACCAATACAGTCAGTAAAATCGCGACAAAAGCTGTGCAAGTGGCAAAATCTACAAATGATGATGTGACACGTCTTGGTAAAAACAGCTTAGAAATTTCGAATGTAGTAAAGTCAATTCAAGCCATAGCAGATCAAACAAACCTTTTAGCGTTGAATGCAACGATTGAAGCTGCTAGGGCGGGTGAATCAGGTAAAGGATTTGGTGTTGTTGCAAATGAAGTAAAAGAGCTATCAAATGAAACATCTAAAGCTACCGAAGAAATTGCAAATAGAATATTATCAATTCAAGAAGATGTAAGGTTAGTAGTTGACTCTATTGCTAATATTCAAGAGATTATTGAAAATATCAATGATGCCCAAATCTCTGTAGCTAGCTCCATTGAAGAGCAAGCAATCACTACAGGAGAGATCACTAAAAATGCTGCGGAAGCGGCTACTGGTGCTACTGGAATTGCAGATAGTATTAATACTGTAGCTATAGCAGCAGAAGATACGAGTAAAGGTGCACACCAAACCCAACTTGCATCACAA
Organism: Candidatus Cloacimonadota bacterium; assembly: GCA_023954715.1. Classification (GTDB taxonomy): domain Bacteria; phylum Muiribacteriota; class UBA6191; order UBA6191; family UBA6191. The sequence goes on from JAGSHD010000008.1 coordinate 139,756, forward strand.
CAATTAGTTGGAATGGCAGCCAGTCTGCAAAAGATTGTAAATGAAAAATCGTAGTTGATTATATCGTTGTAGTGCTTTAGACGATTAACATTTGATAGTACTTACTTAGAAAATCAGTTATCTATTTTTAGATAACTAGTTCTATTACTTTAATTGATAAATAGATTCTCTACGAAAATATCGGGCTTTGTGTATTTTTATCTTAAATGGTTTTATTTCTATTCTACTTAAATATTATATAATGTGCCCCCATTTTTATTGATCTTTCAGAGGTGGAGGTGCTATACTATTGCAGTTATGGACTCTATGGAGAGTCTGTCTAAAAAGACTACCGTTTAACGGTAATTGGTATTTGAAAATTAAATATATATATAGGAGGTCACAATGGCAATTGACGCAAGTATTGCATCTGGCATTGGCCTAATCGCTGGATTGGCTGTTCATGCTGGTTACATAACATTAATACGTGACAAAAAAATCCTTGAATCTGCTGAAGGAAAATCTAAATTAATTATTGATAAAGCTCAGACAGATGCTAAGGCATTGAATCAAAAAGCTGAACTTGATGCTAGGGATTATATGCTTTCCGCTCGGAAAGACATGGATAAAGAACTTCAAGGTTCTAGAAAAGAAATTAAAAAACTAGAGCAACAAGTTTCTTCAAAAGAAGAAAGACTTGAAAAAAAACTTGAAAAAGTAGATCGAAATGACAGAGAGGTTGAAAAGTTAAAATCTAAACTTCAAACTCAAACTTCTGATTTAGAAAAGCGTAGGCAAGAGATCATTTCTAAGCTTGAGCAGACCAGTGGTCTTTCTCAGGATGATGCTAAAGCAGAGTTACTTTCTCAGGTAGAGGGCGACTTTAGAGTTGACATCGAAGAAAAAATGAAACTCGTTGTTGAAGGTGTTAAAGAGCAAGCAAAAGAGAAGGCTCTTAATGTTATGGCTCATACAATTCAAAAAGTATCCATTGATTATCAAGCAGAGGCTTTGGTTTCTGTAGTCCCAATTGCAAATGATGAGATGAAAGGTCGTATCATTGGTCGAGAAGGGCGAAATATTCGAGCTTTTGAACAAGTCACCGGAATAGACGTAATCATTGATGATACACCAGGAGTGGTTGTGTTATCTGGATTTAATGCCGTTCGTAGAGCAACAGCAGCACGAACGCTTCAGATTTTGGTTGAAGATGGTAGAATCCATCCTGCTAGAATTGAAGAGGTCTATAAAAAGGTCGAAAAAGAAATTGACGATGAATGTATCAAAGCAGGTGAAAAGGCTGCAGCTGATGTTGGTGTACACCGACTTCACAAAAATATTGTGAAAACATTAGGTCGATTGAAATTCAGAACGAGTTATGGTCAAAATGTCTTAGAGCATTCTGTAGAATGCGCTCAAATCGCAGGTACTTTAGCAGCAGAAATTGGTGCTAATGCTAAGCTTGCAAAAAGAGCGTCCTTACTTCATGATCTCGGAAAGGTGATTGAGGGAGATGAATCTAGTCATGCTCAATTGGGAGCAGATTTGGCTAAAAAATGTGGAGAAAAACCCGTTATTTGTAATGCAATAGCGGCTCACCACGAAGAAGTTGATATGGAGAGCCCAATAGCGTTCTTAGTAGCCGCTTCTGATTCAATCTCAGCATCTCGAAGAGGCGCTAGACGAGGACAAACAGAAAACTATGTAGAGCGTCTTCAAAATTTAGAAGATATTGCTACTTCTTGTGATGGAGTATCTTCTGCCTTTGCTATTCAAGCAGGTAGAGAACTTCGAGTGGTAGTAAACCCTGATGCTGTAGATGATTCAAAAGGTGTTCGTATATCCCATGATATCGTACAGCGAATTGAAAGCGAATTAGATTATCCTGGACAAATCAAAGTTGTGGTTGTTCGAGAGAATCGATTTGTAGATTACGCATTTTAAATAAAAAAGCAGATACAGTTTGTATCTGCTTTTTTTTTAAGTTTTTGATTTTTAGGCAACTGATATATATTTTTAATACCTCTTTACACAAAAGTAGTTTGTATTCATGCTCTTATGAATAGCTTATTTTATCTGGATTGCTACTGGTTTTAATTTTTGATAGGATAGCTGTAATTTCTGGTAAATGGATCAGATTTCTATGCTTAGAGGGCTTTATATGACAGGGCACCTTTGTATACAAATATTTAAACTACTTATAAATCTTAAAATAAAGCTAAGGTCATGTGTCATGAGTAAACTTGTAATTAAATTAACTCTTTTTTTCATATTGATTAACATAAATGTATTTTCCTCTGAAAATAGAGGCTTCTTCCAAGAAATAATGAAAGACCCTAATAGCTTAAAAGGGAAAGTTACTAAAGCATTTGAAAAGTACTTTAAATCTCCAGATAAATTGAAGATAAAATTCTATCCAACGAAAAAAAAGAGTTTAATGCGAGGCTATTTTGATCGTATTGATGTAACTTTTCAAAATGCTCAAGTTAAGGTACTTCAAATAGAAAACGCTTCGATTCAATTTTTTGGTTTAAAAATAAACTTATTAAAATTGTATAAGAGTGGTCAGCTTCGTATTAAAGATCTAAAAGAAGCTAAGTTTAGGATTAAAATCTCAGAGAAGGCTTTAAATGATGCGATTTTTCGTAAAAAACTTCCTTTGAAAAACCCTAGGCTAAAGATAGGTAATGGTGTTTTGGCTTTTAAAGCCCACTTTCGCACTTTGTTTATCAAGTCTTTAGTAGATACTAAAGGAAGGTTATTAGTTAAAGAAAAGAGTAAAGTGTTTTTCTACCCTGACCGTTTGAAGCTAAATCATCTTCCTATTCCTGGTTTTGTTAAGAAAGTTATTTCCAATAAAATAAACCCTATTATCAATTTAGATGACTTTGACTTTATTAAAGAGATTTCTGAAATAGACTTGAGTGACGGTTATATCGAATTGATTAACAAGTAAACTTTTGCTTTTTAAAGATCTTAGTGAGTTATCTTGTGATTAGGACGAGTAAAAAATCCAAAATATACATAGTTATTTCAAGGGAGTTTGATTTTTTACTTATGTAATGGAGAAAAAACTAACTTTCCTTTAGATTTATTGAATCAATTAAAAAACTGAGCTTATGACCTTTGTTCTCATAGGCGTTTTGCTGTACAATCACTTGTTTTTATCAAAGTTTTAATTTTAAAACTTCATTAACAAATGATCCTTTAACAAGGCAATTACAAAACGGAAACTCAGGCATGAAAAAATTAGCACTCGCCATAGTCGCTCTAATCGGAGCTTTTGTATTATTTCTTTTTATCTACATACGTTCAATAGATATGTCTTATGTTAGAGACAAGGTTAAAGCAGAGCTAGAAAACAACTTGAATGGACAAGTAAGTATTGGAGAGCTTTCTATCTCTGGCTTAAAAAGTCTTGTTTTAGAGAATTTAGTTATTAGTCAAAATGGAGCAAAGACTCTAGTTTTGGAGTCCTTGTCTTTTGATCTAACTTTATCTGATTTAGTAAAGTCAAAGTTGAGCTTTTCGAGTCTGGATGTTTCAGGCTTACAAGTCCATCTTAGAAAAGTTGGCGATGCATATAATGTACAAAATTTGTTTAAGAAAAAAGCTCCTATAAAGCCATCTAAAAAGAAGGTTTTGTCTATGGTTTCTACTACTGATCTATCTCCTTTAGAGATTCAGTCTATTGGGCTTAAATCTGTTAAGGTATATTTTGGAGATATTCACTTACTTCAAATTGATGCTAGCGGTAATTTAAGCAATGGTAAGTTAAACTTTCCACAAGTAAAAGTTTCTAAAGATGGCTCATATATAAGTAGTAAATTGTTTATTGATTTAAACACTAAAAGTGGAGTATTACAGCTACAAGAGAGCCTTATTGATTTGGTTCAACTTGTTAAAGACTCTCCAGCTAAAGCTTTCGTTTCGGGCGGAAAGGCAAGCTTTACTGGCGATGTTAAGTTTAATGAAAAGTCAGTCCTCCCTCAAATAGTAATGAAAGTTAATGACTTAGTTCTTTCTCAAGGTAGTCAAAATTTTACATTTAAGCCTGTTGAAGTATTAGTCCAGCAAGATAAAATATACTCCAATGTGTTAGGGAATACTGTAGGTGGAGCCATTGAATGTAACCTTGACCTACGAAAAAAGGGAGATAGCTTTCAGTTTAAAGAGACTAATTTAAATATCGATTTAGATTTAAAGTCATTTGATTCTTTGAAGTCAGGTACAATAGCAGTGATTGCATCATTGAGTGGGTCTTTAAGTAACCCTAGTCTCCAAAGTAAAATTAGCGGGAAAAACATATCAGTGAAAGAGTTAAATGAAAGCTTTAACTTGTCTGGAGTGGCTAACGGAAACCTATCTCGATTTAAGTTAGATCATTTAAACTTAGTGGGTACTCAAGGCAGTAAACTTGCGATATCAGCATCGCTAACAGATGCTTTTCAAAATGGTTTGGGGTTAATTAGTGGTTCACTTTCCAACTTAAGTTCTTTTAGTCAAAAGTTAAGTGGTAGTGCTGCTTATAATGGTGAGCTGACCATTGAAAAAGGCCTATTGAAGGATTCTTTAATTCAATTGTCTACTAAAGGTATTGTCTTTGATAAACAGGCAATACCAAATATTAGCACTGACTTACACCTTAGTACAAGTGCAGACAGCCTAGTAATTAAGCGTTCTCCCGTTCTTTTGGCAAATAGCGATGGTCAGTTTCTATTGGATGCTAGATTGCCTTTTAGTGGTGAAATTGAAAAGACAAATATTCAGGTAAAGGCTAGCTCTGTTGTTTTAAGAGGGCTGCCATACTTACTTGCTCCCGTTACGATTAAAGAGTTGTATGTTTCAAATCAAGCAAAGCGATTATCAATCAATAAATTGTTAGGGCATGTATCTGGTGGACAATTTGGGGTGTCTGGTGTGGTAGATTCAAGTTTACCAGTGGACAAAATGTTTCAAGGCAACTTGCATTTAAAATCTTTGGACCTGTCCAAGGTTTCCAAGGACCTTCCTCCAATGATGATAGAAAGTTTTACATTAAATCCAAAAAACAAGTTTCAATTGAATCTAAAAACCAACACTCAACACTTTATTGGTAAGGGATTGCTTTCTGTTAATTATAGAGAGGTACTTCTATCTAGCTCTTCTAAAGGTGGTTTAGATTTATCAGTCTTTAATAAGCTTGTAAAAAAGATGGGGTATAAAGGGGTGTCTGGTATTTTGACTTTAAATACCAGAGTAGATGAAAGATCTAAATTGGTGGTGGCGTCGATCAGTGGTAAATCTTTAATCCTTCCTATGACGAAAGATATGGATTTATTAAGCCTAGCAAGCCTTGGTACGCAGGCTACTTTTAGTCCAACCAGTAATATTCTAAATTTGTTAAATTATAATCTAAGTGCTTTTGGTGGCACAGCTATTGGTAAGGGTACAATTCTTTTGGACTCTGATAAAAGCTCAACTATTCATTGCAAGTTAAATAATCTAGATTTAGACGCATTGTTGACATGGATGTCTAAATCTTTATCAGGGCACTTTTACTCTAAAGTTAGTGGAGACATAGTAAACTTTTCGTTTAATCCAAAAACAGGTGATATTAATGATGTTTCTTTTCAATCAGATCTGTCTTTGGCACAAGTAAAATACGTTTATCACCAATCGGTTTTAGATTCAATCCAAGGCATTGAAGACTCTCTTGGGCCAGCAGCACTTAAAAAGTACATCAAGAAAAAACGTACCGGTTTTGAAGAGCGTGATCACCATAATATTAATTTTAAAGATGTATCATCTCTCAAGGTATCTATGAAAGAATCCAAGTTAAATATATTACCGTTTGGATTAGTCCAAAAGGATGATGAGTATAACTTTAATACCAAGGCTCCAATTTATCTTTCATTAGCACCAGATAAACTAAAGTCAAAGATTAGTGGACAGTTACACTATAGTTTTTCAAATGTATTTTTAAAGCAAAAATTTCCCTTCTTAAAGAATAGTTATCAATCTAACTTAGATGGACTTGTTAATTTAAACGGTGAGTTAGCTTTACCAGTTTCTGCTCAAGAGCAAGCCAGAGTTCAAAAAGATGTTGCAAAAAAACTTGCTATGGCAATTGATCTGGGATTTCTTGGAAAGCAAATAGAAAACGGTGTTAGAAAATTAAAAAACTCACAAGAAATTAAAAATAAAATTAAAGATGTTAAGACAAACCTCTTGGAAAAAATAAAATCTGAAAAAGTTGGCGGGCTTCTAAAGGGAATTTTTGGATCTAAGAATAAAAAAGATCAGTCTAGTGACCCTAAAGAAGATAAAAAAGAAAGCTTTAAAAACCTGCTTAAAGGATTATTTTAAAAGAGTCTACTTAACAGAGTTTGTAGAGTATTGTTTCGAATTTAGGAGATATGATGAATAGTGTTTATAAATTGATACTAGCCTTTTTAATGTTTGGGTCTTTAGTCGTTGCAAATCAACAATGGCAAACGAGTGATTTTCAAAAAATAGATAACAAAGAAAAGCCAATATTATACTTTTTCCATGCACCATGGTGTTCTTGGTGTCACAAACTCAAAGATGAAGTTTTTTCTTTAGGTGAGGTAGAGGATTTATTGTCCCAGTTTCATTTGGTCTCTGTTAATGGAGATGATAAGGGTGAAGGCACAAAACTTAAGAAAGCACTTAAAGTGAGTGTATTTCCTACTATTGTTTACAGGAATTCAGTGGGTGAACTGATTGATTTTGCTACCGGCTATAAGAAAGTTCAGCCAATGGTAGACGAGTTAAGTGCTAATCTATCTGGTGTACATGTTTTTGATCGGCTACAAGAAGATTTAGACAAGACCTCTGATTCATCGGATCAACTTGCGTTGTACATGGATTTGATTGATAAAAAATCAAATATGGGCTATGTCAAAGAAGCCTTAGATTTATTAAATAGTATTCAACCAAAGTTTGATTTTAGAGACGGCTCTTTTGATTTAAGAGTTATGAAAGGGACTTTGTACTACAAATTAAAAGACTACAGAAAAGCAATCTTATATATGCGTGTAGCTATTCAATCAGCCAAAACAGAGTCAGAATATCGAGCTTGTACTCGGACTTTAATTCGTGCCTATAATAAAATTGGTAAAAAGCATAAGAGATTTGAAATTTACCAAACTGGAATCGATTTATATCCATCTATTAAAACATATAATTCCTTTGCTTGGGATGCATCTAAAAAGAAAAAGCACTTAGACAAAGCGTTGAGGTATATAAATTTAGCTATTGATCTCCTAGACAAAGAAAATAATTCACTTGAAGACAATAAGTTAAGTGAAAAAAAGAAAAAAAGAAAAGCAGATATCCTAGATACATTGGCTGAAGTGTATTACGCGCGAAAAGAGTATTCAAATGCATTTGAGGTAAGTCAGCAAATTTTTAAATTACACCCAAATTCAAAGTCTTATAACAAGAAGCGTTTGAAGTATAAAAAGAAGCTTTAGTCTTTGTATATTGAAACATTTAGTCAATGACTTCGTATTTATATTAAGTAAAGCTGACAAATATACATTACTAATGACCCATCTGGAGAGTTCATGAAAGTAAACTTGATTCGATCGACAATTTGTTCCTTGTTCTGTGTTACACAATTAATTGGCGCAGACTTTCTATTTGTAGAGCCTCAGTTGATCGACTTAGATAGATCGGCTTTTCCACGAAATATTCAAAAGGTTGAGCATGATGGAGTTAAAGTTCTTTCATTTGTTAAGTCTGAATCAAAGGTCAATGAGTCGATTCAAGACCAATTGAAAAATTCAAAATTGATAGACTTTGTTTCTGAGTTACGTAAAAGAGCAAGAAGTTTACATCAAGAGGTTCATGGTACTTTTGCTACGGTTGATCAGCCACAAACTCCGATCTTTACTTACTTTGGTGAAAAAATGGGGCAAGGTGGGCCGGCAGTTGCGTCAGGTTATCGTATTTTAGTAGATGGAACAGAGCAACGAAGTGACTCTTTACTTTTATTGGCTCCTTTGAAGTTAAGAGAAGGCATACTGAGTTTACAAGATTTCGTAGATCAAAAGTATTTTTCAACAATGCTAGTGCACGAGTTATTCCACGGTATTATGGGGGATATATACGGCGACAAAATGGCAGAGATGAAGGCTAGATCATTTAGTCGAGTTGGACATTCAGCAGAAAAGGTCACTGACCCATTTTTAGCTTATGTTGAAGGTATGGCTGAAGCAATGGAGTTGGCAGCTCAAGAGTTATTCGCGTCAGAAGTATCTTCAAAGCTTCTGCATGGCGACACTTTAGATGAATTTAAAAAAGATTTCATTGCAGGTTTTAAAAAGAAGAGACTAGTTATTGCCAATCGTAATAAATTTGGATTTAAGCAAGATGGTAAGGTTCTTGATGGTGAGATAGATTCAGCTGAAGATCAATTAAATACAGAGGGTGTAATTGCATCGCTTTGTTATCGTTTATTATTCAAAAGTAACGTAGAAGATTCGTTTGATAAGGTTTTAGAAACTTTAGTTGTTAAAAAGCCTCTGACTTTTATTACCTTCATTAAAGGTTTTGTAGAGCTGTTTCCAGAAGATAGACCATCTGTACTTAGGCAGTTTTTAGAGTCTACTCATTATGCAACGGTTAGTAAAGATGCTAGTTTATTATATAAGACTTATTATTTAGATAAAAAAGAATACAAGCAAACAAAATCTAACAAAAAGGCCACGGAGGCTAGTAAAGCAATCTGGAAACAATTTCGAGAAACGATCTATAAAGGCGTATTGTCGGGTGAAATTGCCATAGATGCAAATTTTGAAAAGCCATATATGGTTACAGACGAAAACCAATTTTACGAGCTGGACTTGAATGCGGATAGTACTGACGAGTTATACGATTTCTTTGATGAATACTTTTCTGAGTTTGCTCAAGAGGTTGAAATTCAACAAATATTGGCTGTTATCGGTCGAATGCAAAAGCAATCAAAGAAAATAGTTGATATGGACTCTGTCGAGTTTTCAGAGAGAGTAGAAACTGAACTGGCTAAATATCATCAAGTTTATATTGATAATAAAGAGAGAGAAGTTCAAACACGTTTAAGATCTCTAATTCAGGGCTTGTATGCTTCGTTTGTTGAAGATAATAATGTTTTTGAGGAGTTTATTTCTCACTCTCGATCTGTTAAATAGTTATTTTTAAATACTCTATATATGTTTTGTGGATTTTACTATTGTAGTATGTTTTCACAGCTCATTTTTGTATAGAGTATTTTTTTATCTATAAAAAGTTATTAATTCTCTTGAAAAATTCAGTTTTATTAAGTATTAGTAATAGTCGACTGAATTTGTTTACAGTATAGATTTTTGACTTAGGTACTACTTTTTTATGATAAACCCTATGAAAAGAGCTGTTCGGCTCAAATATTTACAATTATTACGTCTCAATGATAATCCTCATAGTATCGCTCTTGGTTTTGCTATTGGAATAGCAAGTGGAGCATTACCTGTTATGGGTATTCAAACTATAGTTGCGTTGCCATTTGTACTTCTTTTACGATGTAATGTTCTAGGTATGGCAATCGGTGTTTGGTGGACAAACCCCGTTACTTTCATTCCAATTTATTATTCTGAATACTTGTTAGGTACGCTTTTAGGCTCTTACCCTCGTATCTCCTTTGAAACCTTCTCAAATCAATTGAGTGTTATTAAGGACTTTGAAGGACTTCAAAACCTTGGGGGGGCTATTTTGATTCCTATGGCTCTAGGCGCAATTGTATATGCGGTGATTTTAGGGCCACTATCGTATTTTGGTATCAAAAGAGTGCTAGAGGCTAGAAGAGCTAGAAGACGTGAAAAAAGAGCAAAAAGAGAAGCTCTAAAGGCTCAGAGTAGTTAACAAGAAGAGTTTAAATCTATAAAAAATCTATTCAAAGATGCTTTTCAGTACTTCTTTGTTGAAATATAGATAGTCCCAAAGGCTATAAATAGTGATTAGAACTGCAGTCATCATAAATACTGTAATGCTATCATCATATGATATAGGAAGCTCAATTTGGTATTGTTTTAGCAATAAAGTAATGAGAATACCAAAAATAGATATAGCTTGCACTATTGCTTTAACTTTACCGCTAGTACGAGCGCCTAGGATAATTTTTTTGCTTGCGGCGATGATCCGTAGAGTTGCTACCATAGAATCTCGATAGAAGAAGACTAAGATCATCCATATATTTGCATAGCCTAAACATAAAAAAGATAAAAATGCGCTCATTCTAGCAAGTGAGTCGGCTAGAGGATCAAGTACCTTTCCAATGTCGCTTTCTAGATTAAATTTACGAGCTACGATTCCGTCAAGTGCATCAGACACTTCACTTAAAAAAGCGACAATTAATGCTGCCCATAGAAAATTAATTTCAGTGCCTTTTGATTGGATAAAGCAAAATACAAAAATAGGGGCTAAAAGAATTCGAAATACTGTAATTTTGGTGGCTAGGTTCATAGACTTGAAGAATATCACTAAGATTGAGGGAAAGGCAAGAATGTTCTTATGTATTATGAATAAGTGCTTGATCGCAAAAGGGGATAAAGCAAAAAAAAGCCGTATCAAAATTTGATACGGCTCTTGAATTAGTTTATTGTAATTTTGGAGTTACCCAAGATCGGATGGTATTACTTTGCCATAACCATTCGTATCGATCTTTTCCGAATGCCGATGAAGGCATACTTTGAGTTGCTCCAGGTGTGTTTGGTGCACCCCATTGGTTTAAATTTTTCTCTTTCAAGTATTGATCTATTAAAGAAGTAACTCTTGCATCCGTCCATGGCTGTGCAGGCATAGGTGCAACAGAACTTCCAGGAGCCGCAGGAGAATTTCCTGGTGCTGCTGGGAAATTACCGTTATTAGCCATTCCGGAGCCTGTTAGATTCATTTTTTGAGAAAACTCTTGAATGATTCTATTGTTGTTTTCTGCTTCTTCTCTATATCTATATACTGTTCTACGTGCATCTTCAATTGCACCTAAGCTAGCAGGATTACCAGGAATTGCTGAGTTTTCCATCATTTGGATTAATGGATTGGTTTCCATAATTAGTCCATCGATTTGAGCTACAGTTCTTCTGAAGTCATCCTTATTAGATTGAGTCATATTTGTATTTGTTTTTTGTACATAATTTGTTATCAATCTTCTTTGCATTTTGATAATAGCTTCTAGTTTAGTTTTGATGTTAACTAAAAGGCTACCGTAATCAGGACCTTGTTGAACAGGTGGTTGATTATTTTGTGGCGGATATTGATTTTGGCCAGGGTACTGAGTTTGAGGTGGATACATTGGCTGTGGTGGATACATCTGTTGTGGTGGATATGGCATTGGCATTCCTCCATATGGTGGCATTCCTCCATAAGGTGGATACATTGGACCATCAAATCTGTCTTCATCTTTATCGTCATCATCATCGTCATTTAAACTATCGATTAGTTTCCATGCAAGGATACCACCACCAACAGCTAAACCAACCTTAGCTATATTTCCCCATAACTCTTTTCTATCAGCTTTCTTTTGCTTTTCAGCAGCATCAAGTTTTGCTTGATTTGTACCATCTTGCAATGTAGCTGTATTATCACCAACAGCATCAGACTCTAAATCTTCTTTTGTGGCTTCTGGGTATTGTAAAATAATGTTAAGAGCGGCGATCCAGTAAGAAGCACCCTCTAATCGGTTGGCTCTACTTTGTGCCTTTAACTTCGAAATAGCTCCGCTTTTAACAGAATAACCGCTTCGTCGTGTAAATTCTTTTAGTAATGCACCAACTGCATCTAATTGAGTATCTTTACTTGGCTTTTTATTTGTAACAAAAGTAAAATATAGCTCAGCATTATTAATCTTAAAATACTTATACTTATTTTTCTTATCTAAATTATCAAATTCAGAAGTTACATCAACTACTGGTTCAGAATCAGCTAAGATATCTTGAGTATCCTCAATAAATTTATCGTAATTTTTTAGATATCTAATTTGAGTTGTACATTTAGCAAACGGTCTATGCTGACCCTCATGCTTGTTTTGAAATCTTACGGTATACTTAGTTGCAGGAAAAGCATTTCTTTCAGAAGGTCTTGCACCTTTGATATCTGATCTAGTTGCATACTTATATTTGTTACCAACTTCTTTTTCTAAGCCTTCTAGCAAACATGCGTAAATTCGTTTGATTTGAACATCATCGCTAACATTAGAATCATCATTGTCGTCATCATCATTGTTATCGTTGTTGTCGTTATCATCGTCGTCGTCATTGTTATCGTTGTTATCGTTGTTGTCGTTATTATCGTCATCGTCGTTATTATCGTCGTTGTCGTTATTATCGTCATCATCGTTGTTATCATTGTCGTCGTCGTTGTTATTATTATCGTCATCGTTTTCAACGTTGTCGAAATCAGGCATAGTGTCATCAATGACATCAGAGTCACCAGTTAGGCTATTTTTGATTTTTTGTGCAAAACCACTCACCACTGCTTCAGGGTCATCAGAGGCATTCGCCCAACTGAACATAAAGTGTTGCGGGATTAGTAAAGATACGATTAGTACATAACATATTATTTTATTAAACATGACAGTCTCCAGTTTTTGAATTTCACGCTGTACTTATATTACGTGAGTAGACAAGAAAAGTTTCAATTAATTCAGTAATACATGTGATAAAAGTAAATTATTTTCAATTATTCTAATGTTTTGGATACTTTGTTAATTAAAATTGATTATAACTATAGTTTACTTAGAGTAAAGTTAAAACTTATTTTTCAATAATTTGAATAATAATATAAAAAAGACTTGACTTCACTTTTAAATTGCTGTACTTTCTTTTTCGCATAAGTGCCTGCTTAGCTCAGCTGGATAGAGCAACTGCCTTCTAAGCAGTGGGTCAGAGGTTCGAATCCTCTAGCGGGTACTTATTTTTTTATTATGAATAAAAATAAACTCCCCCCCCAACAAAACACCTTCCGTAAAATTTTTCTTACTGGTCTTGCTGTAGTTACCCCTACGTCATTAACTTTGTTTTTGATTTACTGGTTAATTACCATGGGCGATCAAATGGCCGATTGGGTTGTATCTAACTTTGTACCTAACGCTAAAGTGCCCATGGGTTTTGGGATTGTCGCTACAATACTGATTATTTTTGGTGTTGGCTTATTTGTTTCTAACTATTTAGGTAGAAAAATCTATGAGTTATATGAGAAAATTTTCTCTAGCATCCCGATTGCTAGTCATATCTTTGGTATATTAAAAAAAGTTATCGATATGATTCTATCTCCTGAAGGGGCTGCTTTTAAAAAAGCAGTTATGGTTCAGTTTCCGCGCAAAGGCTGTTACATGATAGGGTTTCTATCCGCTGAAGGCAGTAGTGAGATTTTAGAAAAATCCGAAAAAGATGTTTATGCTGTATTTATTCCGACTACACCAAATCCCACATCTGGTGTGTTGGTTTACTTCCCTATGAAAGATATCAAAGTATTAGATATGACTGTTGAAGAAGCGGGTAAACTAATCATATCTGGTGGCATCTTAACTCCAGAAGTCGCACATAAGCTATAAGTCTTCGCTCTTAGTTTTCAATGTGTAGCAAAGATAGCTCAACTAATGATGGCTAAATGCTCTATTTTACTGTTTTGCATTGTTTATTTACTTTAAAATGACGTTATATAAGTATCTTTGAGTAAATTACTCATTTGACTCCTATTGTTACTGTCTGACTCAAGACTAAAGAGACTATATGTTTTTATATATTTTAAGAGCTACTATTTTTTTCATCGCTTTCAACTCTATTGCTTTCTCAATAAATTTAGTAAAAAAACCACCAGCTCTTATTGAGCCTAGAGGTAATATTTACAAAGATTTAAACTATATGTTGAGTAAAATCACAAATAAAAGGCATCGACTACAAAAAATCTATGTAGAACAGCCAGAATTTTTGAAAGAAGAGAAGATTAAGCAAGCTAGAGTCGACTATTACTTTGCTTTAATGGTTTATAATAAAGCTCAAAAACGAATTTGGGATTACAAGAAGCTGTATCCCAGAGAAAATATCACCGTTACCATTCGAGTATTATCAGAAAAGATTGAAAAACACTTTAGAGAGCTTAAGGTCTATGCTAGTTATATTAAAAAAATGCACCCTTTGGATTTGTATGCTAGAAACTTTGCTTTAAAGCCGGGAAAGCTTCTTGAATTTAGAAAATTTAAAAATGTCAAAACGAACTCCATGCAAAGTGGAAAAGATCTTTTTGAGATCTTACAAAAGGCCTATAGGTTTTTTAACTTACGTACTAAAACCTCATTAAACCAGGCTGTCAAAGTTCTAAAACCCATTGCTGATAATGTACCGGATTATTTCCCAGCTAGATTTTGGCTTTCTAAAGTTTACTTTGATTTAGACTTGATTGAAGAGTCGCAAGCTATTATGTATAAGCTTTTGGATGTAGATCCTGAGTTAATTATTTCAAAAAGTATTGACGATCAAATGCTTCGCGAAGATGATTTGCTTAATTATCAGTATACTCCTGAAAACAGATTGCCCCACGAGATTCCTCAACCTATAAAGCATAAAGAAGTAAAATTAGATCAATACGGAATGAGAAGTGTGCCTTTTGTGGTTTCTTTAGGAAATTCAAGAAATGAAAGACCTCAATCAGGTCTATCGTTTGCTGAGGTAGTGTTAGAGATGCCAACAGAGGGGGGAATCACTAGATTGTTAGCTTACTACGGTAAAAATAGTGATATGTCTGTTCCAATTGGGCCAGTAAGAAGTATGAGAAATTATTTTTTAAGAGAAGTCTATCATTTACGTCCATTTTTCATACACTGTGGAGGTTCGCCAGGTTCTTATAGAGAAAAGCAAGAGTTAGATTACTTTACTATTGATGAAATCGGTGGTTATATGGGCTTTTTCAGAGACAGAAAGGGCACAGCTCCATTTAATCTATATACCTCGATTGATAAGATGACTGAACTAGCTTACTCAAAGCATATAAAAATTGGTGACCCATTGATGTATTTACATACTACTAAGGTAGGCTATCCCCATAAAGATAAAAGTATTGAAGCTGTCCATGTTTCTTATTTTGATGATTACACAGTAACCCATAAGTTTGACCCTCTAGGTGGAAACTATGTTCGATATGTAAATGGCAATTTAATGAAAGATCCGGTAAATAATAGGCCAAGCTACTCAAAAAACATTGTTATCCAATATGTGGATATTGACACCATTGACTCAGTAGGAAGACGACATGTGGGTGTTTTAGGGACAGGTGATGCAGATATTTTTATAGAAGGTCGAAGAAAAAAAGGAACTTGGAAAAAAATAGGTTTAGACTCAAGGACATTTTATATGGATAAGGATGGTAAAGAGATTTCTTTGTTTCATGGAAGCACTTGGATTCACTTTATGTTCAAACATAGAAAAATAAGAGTGGACACCTTTAATAAAATTGATAATTAGATCTGACTTTAAGTTTGATTCTTGTTTGATTTTGTCATTGTCCATATAAATTATATTTCAAATTTGGTTTATCTATGTAAAAAACTTGTGATTTTTTTTAGGTAATGGGACAATAGGGCAATAAAATATCTAATAAATAATTAAGAAGGTTGATATGAACGAACTAATAGAACAAGCGAAAGATTTAATGCGTTGGGCTGACGAATATGGCTTAGATGAAATATCACTTAGTAACGGTGAAGATAGCATTAAAATTTTGAAAAATGTAGCTCCTCAACAAGTTGTGGCTGCAGCTCCTGTAGCCGCCGCCCCAGCTCCTGTAGATGTTTCTAGTTCACCAGCTGTAAAAAAAGCAAAACCCGAAGAAAAGAAACCTAGCGGAAAAACTGTAGCAAGTCCTATGGTTGGAACGTTTTACGTTGCAGCTCGACCTGGTGCAGAACCATTTAAAAAAGTTGGGGACCAAGTAAAAGAAGGGGATACTGTTTGTATAGTTGAAGCAATGAAAGTAATGAACCAAATAAAATCTCCTGTTTCTGGTGTGGTTACTAAAGTTTTAGCTAAGAATGCAGAGGTTGTTTATAAGGGACAGCTTTTAATCGAAATCGCTTAATGCATTTTCGATTACTATATATAGTTTGTTTCTGTATTTGCAGCACTTTATTGGGTGCTGCAACAAACTATAATATTGGCTCCTTAGAAAAGCGCTTAAATGCGTACCCTTCCAACTTGAAACTGAAGTATGTGCTTTCAAGAGCATATGCCAGTAAGGGTAAAAAAAATCCCGCATATTATGAAAAATCCATTGGACAGCTTAACGGAATTATCAAAGTTAAGCAGATTCCAGTGGTTAAGTTTTATTTGGGATTAATGCACGCTCGAAAAGGTGAGTTAGATAAAGCAATTTATCATTGGCTTACTATAGTTCGATCACTTAAACCAAATAGTTTAACTACTTTAAGATACTTGGCTTTGGCTTTAGCAAAGAAAAAGCGCCATCAAGAGTCTCTTAAATACTGGAACAAAGTTTTAAAGCTTAATCCAGATGATTATAAAGCTCACTTTCATTCAGGCTTAGTGACGCTTAGAGATCTATCAATAGAAAAAAACTTAAGATACTCTAATGCTATAAAGCACTTTAGAAAAGTCCTAAAGCATTACCCCAAACACAGAAAAACTCTTTGGTATCTGGGTATGACTTATAAAAAGTCGCAACAGTTTTTAAAGCAGCGTAAGGTTTTAAATCGATTACTTGTTTTAACTCCAGGCAATAAAAAAATTCTACGAGAAGTGCAACGAAATCAAAAAAATCTGGCAACAAATCCTGTAGATCGAGTTTTACGTCCTGTAGTACGAGATACTAGGCCTCCTGTAGAACCAAATGATATCGTAGTCACAGAGTCATCAAGTGCGATTTCTGAAGATGATTTTAATACAGCCTTTGGTCAAGATCCGGAGCCACAAGAGACTCCGATTGTTCATGAGCCAGAAGCTGTAGACACAAACCCTATGTTAAACAACGATTCTCCACTTTCAGCTGATGCTGAACTTCTGTTTAATCAAGGTGTTACTTACAAGCAAAACAAAGAGTACGACTTAGCTTTGTTCAACTTTTTGCAAGCTGCAGAGTTGGATACAAAATTCGCTCAATGCTATTTACAAATTGGAGAAGTCTATCTAAAACTTTCCGACTCAACTCCTACTAATGATAAGTTTAATGAGCATCTAGATCTCTCTAATAAGGCTCTTATTACGGCTATCGAGCTAGAGCCTGACTCTTTGTTGGCACATGCAGCAAAGGCGAGACAAATTCAAGTTGGTAAAAAGAGGGATGAAGGCTTTGAAAGAGCGCACTTAAGAGTGGCACAGGCAGCTTATGAGCGGGCTGATTATCGTTTTGCCTTTGAAGAGTACATGGTACTTTTAGTAAATAATATTACTTCTCCAGAGCTTATTTTTTCACTGAGTGATTTGCTTCCTCACGTAGATGATGGCGTAAAGATGGATTTAGTAAATGTTTTACAATCATTACGAGAAGGCTCCAAAGAAGATGTAAAGTATCTATTAGGTAAATTACAAATGGATACTGACCAAGATGACGCTTGGGCACTATTTGAAGACATATTCAAGCTTACTGACATTAGCAACAAGTTTTTTTCAATTCTGAAATCTAGATATGATAATAAACAATTTGATGGAGTGGATCTATACTTACTCGGAAGACATCTACTCAGAGCAAGCTCGATTGGTCCATCGGTAAAGTTTTTTGAAGCAGCCCTGCAAAAAGAAGAGCCAGGTCTAAAGTCGAAGGTAAATGTTTGGCTAAAGAAGGCTCGATCCAATCCAGGTACTACTTCTAATGTGGCAAGAGTAGTTACTAAGACGACTCGATCTTCCTCAAAAGACTTTCAAGAGTACGAAAGAGAAAAGGATGAGCTATTATCTGTTGAGTCTAGTCTTTCTGGTTTATTTCAAGATAGTGTAGACTTTGGTGTTTTAAGTGAAAAGACTCAATTTCTTCAAGCCTATGTACAAGAAAACTCTAAAAATGTATTGGCAAAGTTCTTATTGGCTGTTTTATGGGATCGCTCTGGTGTAACAGAGCATGTAAAGCGTGCAGAAGAAATGAAATCTAATCTAATCGACTTTTATCCGTATGATTCTGATTGGCATTTAAAAATGGGTATTTTGGCCCTTAAAATGGATGATGCAACTCTAGCTAAACAATTTTTTGATAAAACTTCTTACATTCTTCTATCTAGAGGTTGGGAAGTCTATGAATACTATGCACTAGAGTTAAGTAATCAAGCTGAAAGAGCTTTAAAAGTGCAAGATAATGGAGTAGCTCTCAGTTTAATCAAATATGGCTTTGGATTTAATCCCAATTCAATCAATTTAGCTAAGGCACAAACAGATTTACTTGAAAAAACAGGTCAAGGTGGGTTTGGTTATTCTACAGATTTCTTTTTTAAGTTGTTAGAAGATGAGATTTACTATGAAGTTTTCAAAGGAGATGTGGGACTTATTTTCTTTTGGGCTACTTATTGTACATTGCTAATTTTGAGCTTTGCTTTGTTTTTTAAAAAGCGAGAAGAGTTTAAGCATGTTATTGACGAGTTAGCCGGTGGTGGATCATTATCTATACCACTTATATCAATGGTTGGCGGTGTTTTAATTTTGTTTTTCCCTACAGGGCTAGTGATTTTTTTACCCATCGTCTTATGGACTTTTTTAGATGATTTTGAGCAAATGGCTTTTGGAGTAGGTATTTGTATTTTAATGTTCATGCCTTTTGTGTTTCCTGTGGGCTATGTAAATAATCAGCCTCATTTAAAAGCGTTGTCGTTTATTTCTAATGGTGAGTATAAAAAAGCTCAAAAAATATATCATCAAAGAGTTTCTTTGAATCCATTGGATATGGATGCACGATTTCAATTAGCTTTGATCAAAATGAATGAAGCTGATGGTGCTAAAAAGGCTATTTCAATGTTTAAAAGCATTGTAGCAGAAGACTTAACTCATTTTGAGGCCCTTGGTAACATAGGAGTTTGTTTTGCTAAAATCGGAGACTACAACTCAGCATTATCCTATTTGAATAAAGCTTACAAAGTTGATCCTTTGGACGATAAAGTACTTTATAATTTATCTAGAGTAAACGAAGCAAAAGGCGAGTTAAAGACCGCTAGTAATTTTATGAAATGGCTTGGTGGAAGTGGTGATAAGAGAAGTAAGGCATTAATTGATCGATATATAGCCGTCTCTAGTGCGTCTACACCAATTTTCGCACCATTTTACTTGAAAAAAGCGGTTCAAAAACATAATACTTTTTTCGCTCCTGTTTATAACTCTTGGCTTTCTTTAAGTTTGTTTTTATTTGTGATGTGGTTTTTTCTAGGTGGTGGATTTGTAGCCTACTTATTATTTATGAAGGATAAAATTCAAGTGGTAATAAGTTATTGTAGATATTGTAGCAATATTATATGTGGAAACTGTCAATCTGTATTGGGTAGCGAGACTCTCTGTAGTGATTGCTTTGACTCAGATAGTCGTAGGGCTAAGGGACTAAGAGTATTTAAAAAAGAGCGTGATCAAAATCAGGATTCTATGGCTAGTAAGCTAAACCTAGTTTTACCGGGATTCTTTCAAATTGTTAGAGGCGATCTAATGGTTGGTCTGTTCATCAGTTTCTTAACCATGTTATTTTTTATGGTTTGGTTTCATAGTATGGGTTATGTATGGTCACAAGTATTTTACTATGAAAACTCCTTCACTTCAGTAATACAATATTCTTGTTTATTGGTGGCTTTTCTATTGTATGCTGTATCCCAAGTATTAGCATTAAACTCTAAGTAGAAAACTCCAATGAGATGGTTAGTTTTAGTATATAGCTTATTGTGCTTTCTACTCTTTTTGGTGTCCTTTCTTTTTTTGAATAGCTTCTTTTATGAGGGAATGCCCCCTGGGACTTACCTTGAGTCAGTAGATGTTTCTTCGATGAACTTTAAAGAGTTTCAAAAGCTTGCTAATGGTTCATTAAACCGAGTAAAATCCTATGTCTTTAAGATTAAGATTGATGATAGAACTATTTATTTAGAGCAAGGCAGAAACTTACACTTTGCTATAAAGAAGCAAGATCTTTTAGATCAATATAGGGCGGCCAAAAAGCGTGTATCTTTCCTTCAAAGATTAAAGACTTTTGTTACTTTAGATTATCAAAGATATGATATTCCACTTCGAGTGAGTATTGATCATGAAAGAAGTATTAAAGCATTATCCAGATATTTTTCTCAATATGAAGGCGAAGTTGTTCGCCTTGAAAAGAGCCAGCTTGTTCGCTCTCAAAAGCAAGTAGATTATAAATCATTGTTTACAGAAATTGATGAAATTATCGCAAAGCAACCAGCAAACATGTATTCATTAAAAGTTGGTTTTATTCAATCTAGTGTGGGAGAGACTATAGAACAAAGTAAGTTGTTTTTATTATCAGAAGCGTCTACGGAGAGCTTAAGTAGTTCGCGTGCCTATGATTTAATGACTGATTTACTTAATGTAGAGAGTTCAATATTGTTAAACCCTGGGGATGTATTTTCTTTTAAACAATTTGTTGAAAAAAAGGAGATTGATTTAAAGTTTTATGAAGATCCAATGATTTCTTTTGATGATTATACTTACTATGACTACCATGGTCTAGAGGTTTTGGCTAGCTTAATACTACAGGTTTCTACCGCAAGTGGTTTACAAATATCAGAAAACCATTATCAAATTAATATATTGCCAGGGGCAAGTGTCACACGTAACTCTTTTTCTTGTAATCTGTCTGGTAAAAGGGACTTACGAATATTACAAAGTAAGAGAGAGCCATTACGGATAGTGTTGCAATTATCTGAAGGTGTCTTATCCGTTGGTGTGTATTCTTTTGAGTCACCCAAAGAAACCTATCGTTTGAAATTGGATTTTTACAAATCGGTTTACCCTACTATCGAATCGCAAGAAGATGTGTTTTTAGATCCTAATGCGATCAAGATTTTACGCAAACCACTCAATGGGTTAATGAGCCAGTTTAAAAGGCAAGTTTTTAGAAATGGTGCTCAAGTTTCATACAACCGTATAAAAAAGCGTAAGATAGACCCTAGAAATGGTCTGCTCTTAGTGGGCACTGGGGTTCGTAATATCTACGATCCTAGGATTTTGTATACACTAGGACTTCAAGAGTTAAACCAAGCTGAAAACTAGCCTTCGCTTCAATATCTTTTGTGCTGAAATTGACCTCTAAAACTTATATATTCTTTGTTAACTTTGTATTTGATGAGCCAATCCATTCACACTCTGTTCTATTTTATACTTTTTGTAAATAAAAACAAAAAACTAAAGATGGGGTCTATTCACTATGGAGTTTTTAGCTTATACTGATACATGTGTCTGAAAAACTGATGCAAAGTATATATGATTAAATCCACGGATGGAGGAAGTCTAAGATGAAATACAAAGATTCTAAAAGTCTATATATTGACTTTATGTTAAACAAGCTTACTCGTGAAGGTCTATTAAAGGAACTACGCAACTTTAGTGAAGATCAAAGAGAAGAGCTTTTTGCTTTGTCAAAAATGCAAATCTTTAAAGAATTGTATTATCAAGAAATGCTTGGTTAATCCTTAAGATGATATTGGATAAGCTCAAAGAGTTGTATGTTTCTGCGCCTTTTCGTAATGTAGTGTTAAACCACTTAGAGAGGTCTTTTCGAAGTGCCAAGTCGTTTTCATTACCTATCGTTATTCAACTCGAACTAACTAATCTTTGTAATCTGTCTTGTAGTACTTGTGCTCATTCCTACTGGGATGCTTCTCTAAACAAACCCCAGTTTTTAAATGTAGACTTATTGGCTTCTTATGAGTTTTTATATGAAACCTGCTCTGAATTTTTGTTGGGTGGTTATGGAGAGCCTCTTCTAAACAAGGCATTTGATGACATACTAAACTGGACAAAGAGAGATCCTAATAAAATAGTTACTCTTATCACTAATGCCACTTTATTTCCGAGTAAGATAAATTCGTTAGATTTGATAGACATTGTAACTATATCTATGGATGGTGTTCACAATGTTTATGAAGAACATAGACATACACCTTTTCAAAATCTACAAGATAACTTAGACTTGTTTCGAGCTAAATATCCAAATAAGAGACTTGATGTAAATTTGGTTTGGAACAAAAAGACACATCAAAACTTGTTAAAAGTAGTAGAATTTCTTAATAAATATAATGTAACGAAGTTAAATCTTCTACCAGAGAAAATCTATTCTACAGACCGATTAGGTGACTGTTTGTTTGATGCGAAAGATTTGCATGGTGTTTATGTTTCATTGCAAGAGGTTGTGAGGTCAACTAATATAAAGATTAACTATCCAAACTTTTTGAAAGAGAATCAGCAATGTAATCAGCCTTTAGACGGTATCTTTATTTTAGCAGATGGCGAGATAATGGCTTGTTGTTCCGCAATATTTAGGGGAAACAATGAAAGATTTTCTTTAGGTTATTTAAAGGAATTCAGTAAAGAGAAGTTTTTAGAATTTTTTAATCAAGAAAAAATGATAGAGTATCGTAGGGCTAGACTACAAGGAGAGCCATACAAAAAGCAGTGTGAAGATTGTTCTTTTCGTAAGATTCAAGGAGCTCACCTTGATCGAAGTTTGGATAAACTCACTATTTAGCTTAGATTTTTCATAAAATCCATTTCGCTTTATTTTAAATACCTATAAATTGAGTTAACATGAGTTGTTGTTTCATTTATTTATACAAAAATGGTTTCCATGGGCTTTATTGAAGAAAAATTTCATGAAAGAGTTTTGGCTCGTTATCAAAACTTAATCGAAAAATATCACAAATCTAGAGATCGTGTGATTGCATTGGAGATCCATCAAGATTTACTAAAATCTCAAGTTAAGGACTTAAGTAAGCATTTAACTACGATACAAGCTTTATTGAAAAACCACGAAGTATTGATTCCAAATCTAGAAAAAGAAGTTCATCGTTTAAAGAGTGAGTACGATCATATTGAGGATGAACACTTACAGTTGTTAAACTATGAAAAAGTCCTGAAAAATGAGATTGGATCATTGCAAAAAGAGCATAAAACTCTGCAAGAGTTTATACAAGATCTTGAGACTCGATACAAGTCACTTCACGACAACCATATTCAAGTTAGCGCCTGGAATAAAGAAATGGATCTGCAAAAAAGTAAATTGCAGGAGGAGTTTGATAAACTTTTACAGTCTTATAAAAATTTAGAGAATGAATTTGAGTTACGTTTAAATGATGTTGAGGAGTTAAGTACTGTAGTCGAGCAGGAATCTACTAAGTATAAAGTACTTTGGTCAGATCATAATAAGGTATTGAGTGAGTTTGATGAGCGAAAAAAGATACAATGTGACCAAGAGCAGCAGTTAACAGAGCTGTCTAACTATGTGGTAGAGTTAGAGACCATCAAAACAGATAATGAGCGTGAACACGACAAGCTAATGGAGCTTGTGGATCAAAACCAAAAAATTCATAAAGATTTAAATACTCATATTAGCTCACTAAAAGAAGAAAATCATAGATATACTAATATTCAAAAAGACTTGAATGATCATATTCAATCGTTAAAAGAAGAAAACACAAGATATTCTACTATACATAATGATTTGAATGATCATATCCATAGCTTACAAGAAGAAAATAGTAGAATGAGTAATATTCATAAAGACTTGAAGAGCCATATTAACAGCTTACAAGAAGAAAACTCTAGATACATTGAAATTCAGAAAACAGATAAGAGTGAGCATGAAAAATTGGTTTCTTATATTAAAATATTAGAGGATGAGGCAGTTTCAATTAAAGCAGATAATGAGCAAGTTCGTCTTCACCGTGATGAGATCAGTCTACAATTAAATCACATTCAAGCAAAATTGATATATAGAGTATGGCAAAAAGTGAAAGGTCTATTTCAATGAGGATCAGTCTATGATGAAACAAGAGAAGATAAATAGAAACTCCATTTTCACCCCCTTTATCGATAAAGAAATTAAACCTCAAAAATTAATTGAATTATTTTCATCTGATAATGAAACTTTCTGTGATTTATATTTTAAACACTTACCAAACGAATATACTTTAACTAAAGACTTGTCAAAGTTAATAAAGAGTCAATCTAAATGTATTTCTAATTGTGATTTCCCTGATTTTTTAAGAGCCCTTGGAGCAATTTGTCTCAATGTGTTTATAGGCCCAAAGCGTATTCTGTTTGATATAACTTACTCTTGTAACTTAGATTGTCTATATTGTCGTAGACATTCGCCTATTAATCCTGGTGATGAAGAAAAATTGATTCCAGAGAGAGCGCATGACTTCTTTCCTTATGATGAGTTGGTTCAAGTCTTAGATGATGCTCAAGATATGATGGTAGAAGAAGTGCTTTTAGTTGGTGGAGGAGAGCCAAGCATTCACCCTCAGTTTTTTGATATTGTTAAAGCTGTTAAAGTAAGGGGCTTTTTGTTAAGTTTTAGTACAAACGGTTTAAGTATGACTAGTAAGTTGGCTGACTTAATAGTAAATGAGCAAGTTGACAATGTTACGGTTTCAGTAAGTGGAGTAAGTTTCGAATCTTATAAAAAAACGCACCCATCTATGTCACAAAAAGGGTTTGACAGATTGTTTAATAACTTTGAATATCTTCATAGTAAACGTAGAAAATACATAGCGGAGCATAAAGTGGAGTACTCCAAACCCTTTTGTATTTTTTTGCACGTTATAACCTCTGACAATTATCACGAGGTGATTGATATGGCTTTAATAGGTCAGGAGTATGGCTTTGACACGATCTGGTATAAGTTGGTTCATCCAAGCGAATGGTCAAGACATCTTTGCTTAAATGAAGAGCAAGCGGCTCAGGTCAAAGAAGACTTTAAATATTTAAAGACTGTGGCTCCTAAGTTAAAAATTAAAATCGATGACTATATGGATCATGAGATAGATAATTTGGAGCCATCTGGTGATTGGTCGGGATATTTTCATGATGAAAAGCGCTGTTTTGTAGGCTGGAACTTTTCTTATGTAGATCTAAGTACAGATTATAGTTTTTGTTGTGGAGACAGAATTATAGGGCAATCTAAGTCTTACGATAATTATAAGCAATTTTGGACTTCAGATGAATATAAAAAAGTAAGAAAATGTGGTAGAGATATAAACTATGGTGAAAAAAACATTGTTGGGTATAATGGTGTTTCTTTAATAGATGATTTTTGTAAGTCTTGTGACAATACAAATTTTAATGAAGAGATGGAAGACTTAATTCATGATTATGGACTATCTAAGTTTTTATAGGACTTCGCTTTTTTAGTTATCGAATGCTTCCTAAAAATATTTTTACTTTCATTTTTTGTACCTAGATTCATTAGAATAGTTCTAGAATACATTGAAGTATTGATTTTCCTTTGCTAGACTGAGTTATTCAATTTATTTTAAAAGGACAGAGTGATGCATATTTTAATGGTTCATCCTCATGATATATATTCTTCGTTAGAGCCATGGACTGTGCGTATCACATACCTAGCGGAACAATTTGTAAAAATGGGACATAAGGTTCGACTGGTCTATCACCTTGAAAATCCTCATCAAAGGCCTGATGTCATGAAGCATCGCCAAGAGTTTTCGTTTCAGACTATACCGATGATACGGTTTTCATCTACTCTCTTGTACAAGACAAAAAAAATGATAGAGCTTGCTCAATGGGCTGATGTAATTCATTTTCAAAAGGCTTTTGCATATTGCTCAATTCCCTCTATTATCGCTGGTGTTGCTACAGGTACTCCTGTTCACTATGATTGGGATGATTGGGAAGCAGAGATTTTTAAAAACTCTTGTCCTGAAGATGACTATTGGTACAAATATACGCACCACGTAGAACGCTTGATTCCGAAACTTGTAGATACTGTATCGGTTGCCTCTTTATCATTATGGCAACAGGCAACTGCTTTAGGTGTTGATCATACTCTTGTTTTTCAGGCTCCCGTAGGTGGAGATCCAAATCACTTTAATCCCGATGGATTAGATGTGAGTGATGTCTTATCTCAGTACGAATTCAAAGAAAATATTGTTACATATATGGGCCAGTTGCATGGAGCACAATATTGCTCTTTGTTTCTTGAGGCTGCCTCTAAACTTCGTGAAAAAAGAGATGATATTACATTTTTAGTCATCGGAAATGGTTCACAATTTTTGGATTTAATGAAACAAGCAGAGACACTTGGCTTAAATGATTGCATTATCTTTACTGGTTCTGTGCCCCATGATGTGATACCTAAATTTTTAAAGGTTTCAGATGTGTGTGTTGCAGCATTTGAAGATACTCCTCAGGTACGAACAAAATCTCCATTAAAGATTTGTGAATATATGGCTGCTGGTAAAGCTATTGTTGCTAGTGATGTTGGTGAAGTATCTAATATGCTGGACAATGGAAATGCAGGTGTGTTGGTTCCGGCTGGGGACCCCTTACCTTTAGCTGCGGGGATTCAAAAACTTTTATCTGATCCAGACTTGCGTAAGCATCTGGAGTATAATGCTAGGCAACGCTCTTTAGATACCTATAATTGGACTAAAACAGCTGAAAGTCTCATGAACGCCTATCACTTAGGGATGGGTAAGAAAAAAAAAATTGCTCGCCGTTTCAAATTTCTGAAATGGGAACGGCTGTATAGATTTTTATTTCAATCCAATTCAAAGTTTGAATGTGAGGATCTTCCACAGGGTAAAATGATTTCAACTTTGGATGACTTTAAGCGGATGGCAGGGGTTCAATCGGTAAGTGATTCTTTTATCGGGCCACAGTTAGTGCAACTAGATGTAACAAATCTTTGTAATAATGACTGTGTGGCATGTTGGTCAAACTCTCCTATGCTTGAAGATCTTATGATAGATACAGCATCAAAAAAAGATACTATCCCCTTGGATGTGTGTCATCGAATCTTAGATGAAATGCACTCTATAGGTACTAAAGAGATATACATGGCAGGTGGAGGTGACCCTACGATGCATCCACAGCACTTTGAAGTATGGGAGAAGATTAAGGATCTGGGCATGGTATTATATGTCAATACTAATTTTGTAAGATTATGTACCACAGAAAAAATTAAACGTACTATATCTATGGGTTTAGATCATTTTACGATTTCTATGTGGGCAGGGTCACCAGAAGCTTATTCAAAAACTCATCCAAATAAGGGGCCTAAAGACTTTGAAAAAGTAAAAAAGGGGCTAACTTTGTTAAATAGCCTCAAAGAGTCAACTCCTTATGTAAAGGTCTATCATGTTATATCTAGGCTTAATTATAAAGATTTCTGGAACATGTTAGACTTTTGTGTGGATACAGGTTCGGAGTCCGTAGAGTTTACACTAGTAGATACTATTCCAGGTAAGACAGATCAGCTTTTATTAACTGAAGATGAGCGACAGTGGTTGTATGAGCAATGTCAGATTGTAGCAGATGAGTGTTACGATCAAAAATATAAAAATAAGGTATTGTTGTTTGGTTTTGAGCGATTTATGCGACGTTTATCTTCTGTTGACTCTAATGTAGGGGATCATGATAAAAATATCGTGGAGAGCTTTCCTTGTTACATCGGGCACCTTTTTGCTCGAATTATGCCAGATGGAGATGTAAATACTTGTCTAAAATCTCATCGAATGCCTACTGGAAACATATATGAGGACGGTTTTGATACTATTTGGTCTTCAAGTCGACAAAAATATTTTCGTAAAAAAGCACAAGTATATGAAAAACAAGATCCTATGTTTGCTCTGATTGGTAACAATGCTGAAGTGGATTGTGGATGTTACAAGTCATGTGATGATATTTCTAGAAATCAGTATATGCATAAGCGAGTATCAGAGCTTAACTTTCTTGAAAAAGGTTTTTTAAATGTGTATCGAGGGTACTTGGAGTCTACCGGTCAAAAGTTATGAGTTTTGTAAAAAGTAACCTTGATTTAGCTGGAGTTTTACAACAAAAAGTTTTTGAGGGGCCTCGGCATGTGGTTATTGATTTAACCAATCGATGTAATACAAACTGCATTGCATGTTGGACTTACTCGCCTCTATTGCAAAAACAAAATAGACCAGATAAATCATGGTATAAAGAGACTTTGCAATTGGATAACTTACTGTATCTCATCGAAGACCTACATGAGATGGGAGTGGAGCGTATTCGCTTTACGGGCGGTGGTGAACCTCTATTATTTAAAGATGTTGATCGGCTTATCTCTGAAATTAAAGCTAGAGATATCTGGCTAGCCATTACCACCAACGGTATATTATTGAATGATGAACGAATCTCACTTCTTAGATCGTTGAAAGTAGATGAGATCGCTATTTCTTTATGGGCAGCCACTGGGGAAACCTATAAAAAAATTCATCCTAAATCTAAAGCGGAAGAGTTTTGGAAAATCATGTCTGCCATGGAACGCTTGAAAACAGGTGAATGGAGTCCTTCTGTTCACATGTTAAATGTTATTAATCGCTTGAATGTTCACGAGATTGAAAAGATGGCAGACTTGGCAAGAAACTTAAGATTTGATTCGGTATATTTTACTTTGGTAGATGCTATGGATGATACAAAAAGTCTTTTACTAAATGATCAAGATCGTATTAATGCTCTAAGACAGATTCAAAGGGTTAAAGCTAGATACTCTTCCCAAGAAGAGATTCAGCTAGATAACTTCAAGGGTTTTGAAGATCGTTTAAATGATGTGAGTAATGATCAAGAGTATGATAGAAATAAACTAGATAGTTTACCCTGTACCATGGGTTGGCATTTTGCTCGTATCACAGCAGATGGATTTGTAGCTCCATGTTGTAAAGGGGTAGAGTATAAAATGGGAAACATCAACGTAGATCGTTTTAAAAAGATTTGGGTCAATCATAAGTATCAAGTCTTTAGAAATTTAGCCTACAACGAAAAAAAGGATCATCCATATTTTGAGAAAATGGCTTGCTATCAGATGTGTGATAATCTTATGCATATTGAAGAGATTCAACGTAGACTCGATCAAGTTAATCCAGGTGAAAAAGAAAGTTTACTTCAGTATAATGGCCCTGAAATATCTTGATAATTTAGGTTAATATGATTGTCGAAGATAGATTACATAGATTTTGGACAGACTTTGGTGCAAAATATTTTGACTCTAGTAAGGTAGATCTCTTTGTTTCTGGTTTAGCTTTGTATTCACCAATTTGGTTGAAAGAACCAGTAGATTGTATTAGGTTAATGTATGTTGGGTCTGTTAAAGACTTGCAAGAGGCTGTTTTTTGTCATAGCTGGGAGTCATCGGTATCTAGTGAAAATCGATTAATCTTACGTGGTAGATTTTCTGACTTAGTATTAGAGTTTCAGATTTTTGATAGTATTGATCTTTTATTTCAATTCAATGAAACAAGAGCTATCAATTATGAGAGGGTCTGTTTTTCTTTTCGACAAGGACGCTTTATTGATGACTTTACCATAGAAAAACCTACTCAAATGAAATGTGATCGTCCTCTATCTTTCGATTCAAAAAAAGATTTGTTTCATTTATCTTTATCCAAAAAACTTAGGCTTGAGCTTTTGATTCCTGCTAAATACTTGGGTTTGATAGATTTTGAAGAACTCTGTCATTTAGGAGTTTTTGATTGGGTTGAAAATCAAGTATTTGTAAGCTTTTTACTTGATGATTTGTATCATTTAGATGTTCTAACTCCTGAGTCAAAGAGTTTTGTTTTATCTCTTACTTCCATATTAGGATGGATTGAGCAAAATTATACAAGAGTTTTAACTTTTTTTGAAACCAAGTTATTGTCATTTGACAATGTACCTCACTCTTCCCTTGAGTTTCCCTATAAAAAGTATTTAATTTATACCTCTCAAACTAAATTTGTGGATGCTTTCGAAGATGTTGAGTTAGATTTTTTAAATGAGATTGTTGGCTCTTTCGAGCAATGGATAGCCTATTTAGAAGGAAACGAGCTCTCTTTTAAGTTTCTAGGACAATGGGTTGAAAAATTTAAAGGACTGTACTTAGAGGCATTTATCTTATCCTGTATGCATATTGTACGTATATATGGGGATAATAAGATGCTACGTCACCAGGTGGCAATTATTTTACAGGAATTTCTTATTGAAGATCAATTTGTTAAAAATCTTCTTAATAAGGCTGATGTTACTGTATCAGAAGATCAGTTTATAGGATTGATTGTGATGCGCTTCAATGGAGAGCTTAAGTCAATACAGGCGTTAAAGACTATTGTAGGGTAATTTTTCTATAAGTTGATAAAAATAGGCAAAAAAAAAGACTGGCGAACCAGTCTTTTTTTTAAGTGATCGTTTTAATTATGAATTAACGATTTCCTTAAGAGCTTTACCTGGAGTAAACTTAGGTAACTTAGTAGCTGCAATTTGGATTTTTTCACCAGTTTTAGGATTAACTCCTGTTCGAGCAGCACGAGCTTTAACTTCCCAGCTACCAAAACCTACTAATTGTACTTTTTCTCCGCTTTGTAGCTCAGCTTTAACGATGTCAATAAATGCATCAATTGCGCTAGATGCTTCTTTTTGGTTTAAAGGTGTAGCATCTGAGATTTTTTTTGTTAATTCGCTCTTATTCATAATTTTCTCCTGTTCAAAATACTGTTCAAAACGACAGTTTTTGTTCTAAAAAAGCCAAAAGCCCTGATTAATACTATACTTTTCAGTTCTTTGGCTAGAATTTATCACTTCCTTTTGCTTGTTTCAAGAAAAATTTTGATTTTCATGCATTTTTTACAAATAATAATTCTCTATCTTATTTAGGAAGTCTTGGCTAACACTGGGGTTAGGGTGTTAGATGTGATTGCTTTTTGATTGAAAATGCTTGTAATTGTTTATTAAGTAAAATCATTTGAAAAGATTACGAAAGGTAAGTTTTGCTCTTAGTGTAATGATGCGTTATTGATCCATGTCATATGAGTAAGTTGTGTTCAGGAGGTATATGTCTCTTGTTTGCAGCGATAGTTTCCAATAGTCTTTTTGATTTTTATCGGATCGGTTTGATAGAACTTTGTTAAATTGAGTAATACAACATGAACAGGATGGATTGATTATAGTTGATTTTTGCAGTGGGGTTTCATGATTAAGAGCTATGGCTGCTCGTAAGGCAAACCAGCTTCGTTACTCTTTATGTATAGATAGATGAGTCTCATTTAAAAAAGCAAGACCGCTTATTTCTGTAAATTTTTGAAATGTAATGTTGTGGCAATGTGCCTTGCGTGAGCCTCGAATGATGGATTCTACATTTAAGGTGCTGACGATGAAGTTTATTTTATAAAGTGAGTTCCTCTAACTCTCAAACAAATCAGAAAACTTTGATTTAAGTAGTTTTATGATTTCTTTATGTTGCTGAATCATATCAAACTTCATTTTAAACTTAGAGGTTTTTACAAAATGAGTTTGTACAACTTTCAAATCATCATAAAAGTGAAATTCGTAATCCCATCCATCCTTTAAGGTTTGAAATATTTCAAACAAGTTATTGTTAATATCTTCGAATTCGAAATGGTATTGGTCTGGTGTAAGGGATATGACATCGGAGTAAGATCTGATCTCAGATTGATCTATAAAGAAGCGATAGATTTTTTCAGGTTTGATCAGTTTTATACGAGTACCTAAGTAGAGCCTGTTTTGTTGTAAGGGTTCTAGTTTTTTGAACCTGTCGTTAAATAGTATTGCTAGATCGTACTCTTCAATTTGGTAAAGTAGGGTCGAAATTATATAAAGAGTATTGTTATCTATGGATTGCGGTTCATCTAAAAGAGTTTGAAAGGCAAGTAGGGGTTGGTTTTTAATTAGTAGTTTTGCTAAGTCGTTTCTTTTGTGGTTTTCTTTTGGATAGTGGGTTAGGAATAGTTCAAGCGACTTTATATGTTTTTCAGTACGTTTGAGCCTCTTGTGTAGTTGAATCTGAAGTTCAAGTATTTGTTGATTATTGGGGTTAGTCTGTAATAGCTTTTCTATCATGGGCTCTGCTTGCAAAAAACTTCTTTCGTCTATGAGTAGCTTAATTAATAAGATACTAGCATTAAGATTGGTTTCATCAACTTTGCAAAGGTGTTGACAAATTTCTCTAGGTAGATCGATAGTAGAGTGGTTTTCGTAAGTAGAAAGGGCTAATTCATACAAAGATTGATAGCCTTTGTTAATCTTTTTACATTGAAAAAGGTCTTCTATGTGTGCAATACGAGTTTGTGCTCCAACCATGGGGTTTCTACTAAAATAGCTTTTAAGAAATTCTAAAATTTCATTTGGATTGTTCATAATGACCTCTAGAGTGAAATTGAAATGAGTCAAAGTGTAACGTGTGATGATGCAAAGAGACAATTCAATTCTTTTATTTTGGTTGTTTTATAAAAAAAATATGGGTTGTGACGTCCAATTTTGAGTAATATGTTTCAAATTTGTATACATACTAGTAAACAAAATTATGATTATAGGGTGATCTGTTTCAATTTGAAAAAAAAGCTCCATATTTTTTGGCAAGATATTTTCTATAAGTGGTATGAGTCAAAATTAATGTAAGCCCAATGTTTGGGTACAACCATATAAGTAGGAGGAAACAGATCATGAGTTTGAATCTGAAACCACTAGGTGATCGAGTAGTCGTTCAACCAAAGAAAGCTGAAGAAAAAACAAATTCTGGAATCTTTTTGCCATCAACAGCAAACAAAGAAAGACCAATTAGCGGTGTTGTAGTTGCTGTAGGAACAGGAAAAGTTGCTGACAATGGTACTAAAGTATCCATGGAAGTAAAAGTTGGAGACAATGTTATCTATACTGAATATGCAGGTACTGAAATCAAAGTAAGTGATGAAAAGTACTTAATCATGAGAGAAAGCGACATCTTAGCAATAAACTAAAGTGTTGACTGATGATTTTATTCATCAAAACTAATCTGTTTCACAGATTTGAAATTTAAACTTAATACAAAATATAAAGGATATAAAAATGGCTAAAGAATTACTTTTCGAAGAAGATGCTCGTAAAAAATTAGAGCTAGGCATTCATAAATTGGCAAAAGCTGTTAAAGCTACTTTAGGACCAAAAGGTTGTAATGTTGTTTTAGATAAAAAGTTTGGTTCTCCTCAAATTACTAATGATGGTGTTACTATTGCAAAAGAAATCGAATTAGAAGATCCTTTTGAAAATATGGGTGCTCAATTGTTAAAAGAAGTTGCATCTAAAACAAATGATGTTGCTGGTGATGGTACTACTACAGCTACTTTACTTGCTGAGGCAATCGTAGCTGAAGGCGTAAAGCATGCTACAGCTGGTCACAACCCAATGGCTCTTAAGCGTGGAATTGACAAAACAGTTAAAGAAGTAATTAAATATATTGGTGAAATAGCTGTACCAGTTGACTCTAAAGGTCAAATTTCTCAAGTAGCTTCAATTTCTGCTAGAGACATTGAAATCGGAGATATTATTTCTGATGCTATGGATAAAGTAGGAAAAGACGGAGTAATTACAGTTGAAGAGTCAAAAGGTCTTGAAACTACTCTAGAGACAGTTGAAGGTATGCAATTTGATAAAGGGTATATCTCACCATATATGGTAACAAACTCTGAAAAAATGATTGCTGATTTGGATGATCCTTATATCTTAATCACTGATAGTAAGATTTCTACAATGAAAGATCTTTTACCAATTCTTGAAAAAATCGTTCAAAGCGGAAAGCCTTTATTAATCATTGCTGAAGATGTTGATGGTGAAGCATTAGCTACACTTGTTGTAAACAAGTTAAGAGGAACATTCAACTGTGTTGCAATCAAAGCTCCTGGTTTTGGTGACAGAAGAAAAGAAATGTTAGAAGATTTGGCAGTATTGACTGGCGGACAAAAAATCACTGAAGATAAAGGTATGACTTTAGCTGATGTAGATTTATCTATGTTGGGTTCTGCTCAAAAAGTAACTATCGGTAAAGACCTTACTACAATCGTAGAAGGTAAAGGTGCTCTTGAGGATATCAAAGGTAGAATCGAGCAAATCCGAAGAGAAGTTGAAGCAACTAGCTCTGATTATGATAGAGAAAAACTACAAGAGAGATTGGCTAAGCTTTCTGGTGGAGTAGCTGTAATTAAAGTTGGAGCTGCAACAGAAACAGAAATGAAAGAGCGAAAGACTCGAGTTGAAGATGCATTGTCTGCAACTAGATCTGCTGTTGAAGAAGGAATCGTTGCTGGTGGCGGTACTTGTTTACTTAATGCTATAAGATCAATTGCTGATTACAAGCTTGAAGGTGACGAAAACGTTGGAGTTCAAATTGTTAGAAAAGCTCTAGAAGCACCAATTAGACAAATCATTACTAATGCTGGACTTGAGGGTGCAGTTATTATCGATAAGTTAAAAAATGAAAAAGATGGATTTGGATTTGATGCTTCTAAAGAAGTATATTGCGATATGATTCCTGCTGGAATCGTAGACCCTGCAAAAGTTACTCGATCAGCATTACAAAACGCTTCTTCTATCGCTTCTATCTTACTAACTACTGAAGTGTTAATCACTGATATAGCTAGTGAAGAGCCTGCAATGCCAGCAATGCCTGGTGGAATGGGCGGAATGGGTGGAATGGGCGGAATGGGCGGAATGATGTAAATCATTTGCTTAGCAAATTCTGACTCTAGCTTAATATACTTTAGGCTTAGGTTTAGCTTATGATGCTTAGGTATCATAAAATGTAAAAGGTAGCTTATAGCTCATTACTGAGAAGAGATTCTATGAAGTAGTTGGTTTAGCTACCTTTTTCAATAATATGAGTATTCAAACCTCCTTAGAAACAACAGTTTTTGAGGAGGTTTTTCTTGTGAGCCAGATTCTCGTTCCATATCCTTGAGTTTTTATTGGATCGCAACAAGAGCAATATAGTCTTTAATTAAATGTAAGTGATGTTTTTTGGAAGTTGGGCTTAATATTTTACAAGTGAATTTTTGTCATTGTAATGATTTGCAAAGTAGTTTCCCTTATTGGCTTATAATGGATAGCTTAGAGCTTAAGATGGTCTGTATAGTTATTTTATATACTTTAAGAGCGTTTCATATAGTTTAGCTACATCAATTGGTTTGTTTAAATGTTCTTGCATGTTTGAAGCTTTTGTTCTTTCTATGTCTTCTTTCATTGCATTGGCAGTTAAAGCAATAATTGGAATACTTGTATCGATTTCACGGATAAGCTCAGTTGCCTCATATCCATCAAGTATGGGCATTTGAATATCCATCAAGATTAACTTGTACTTATCTACATTATTAGTAAACATATCCACTGCTTCTTGGCCATTGTTTGCTATATCTATAAGTATTTTACTCTCTTTGAGTAGGCCTTTAATTATAAGTTGATTTATTTTGTTATCCTCCGCAAGAAGGATGTGACTTCCAGAGAGTTTCGATAAATCAGATTCTAGTTTTGATTCATAAGAGTTATAGGTTTTGTTACGAGTATTTTTAGTAAAGACTGAGTTTAAAGTATCGTTGAGTAAGGGTGGGATTATTGGCATTTGTAAGACGGCATCTATGTCTGGGTCTTCAACAAGTTTGGATACCTCTTTTTGTCTATAAGAGTTAAGCAATATGATTGATACTCGATGAGTGCATTTTCTCTTTAGTTGTTTAACTACTTGTATAGTATCAAGTCCTAGCATATCTTGATCTAAGAAAATTAAGTCGTAATGACTTTTTGGATCGTCGAGTAATTGAAGAGCATCTTTTTTACTAAATACATGGTCTGCGTTAGTATCAAAAATCTCAAGTGTATTTTTTAAGTTATCATGCCATGATTTGTTATCATCTATAATGAGTATATTTTTATCACTGAACATGATGTAGTCATTGTCTTTTTGGACCTCTTTTAGCTCTATTTCAAAAATAAATTTACTTCCAACACCAAATTCAGTTTCAATCCAAATTTTACCATTCATCATCTCAACTAGTTGTTTTGAGATTCTAAGGCCTAAACCAGTACCACCGTATTTTCTAGTAGTGCTTTCATCTGCTTGAGTGAATGCTTGAAAAAGTTTGGACTGTTGTTCAGGTGTGAGACCTATGCCTGTGTCAGATACAATAAAGCGATATCGATCATGCGATATTTTAGAAATATGCAGTTCTACTTTGCCCTCTTTTGTAAATTTTACAGCGTTTCCTATGAGGTTGGTGAGGATTTGAGAGAGTCGTACGCTGTCGCCATAAAAGTTTTTTCCAATATTGTCATCATAGTAGATAATAATTTTTAACTTTTTTTTATGTGCTTCAATTTCTACTAGACGGGTGATAGAGTCTATTGTGTTAAATAGATCAAACTCTGTTTTTTCTATGGTAAATTTACCGGCTTCAATTTTGGAGACATCTAAAATATCGTTAATAATACCTAATAGGGACTTTGTACAGGCATCAATTTTTTTAATATAATCTCGTTGTTCCTCTTGCAGGTTTGATTTTAACACTAAGTGAGACATGCCGATAATACCATTCATGGGCGTGCGAATCTCGTGTGACATGTTTGCTAAAAAAGAATTTTTTGCGTGTGTGGCTTGTTGAGCTTTTTCTGTTTGTATTTTTAGCATATAGTTTTGGGATAATATCTGTGTAACAGCAAAAATAATTGGAAGTGTGATGAATAAATAGAATAGTGCTTCTAACAGAAATATGTAATTAACTTCAACTAATTGTTTGTTAAATAAGTCCAAAGGTATTTCTGCTGAAACGACAACTTTCCTATTGTTTTTTAGGGTTATTGGTATGTGTGCAGCTTTAAATGTTCCCCACTTATCTGAATAAACTTCGTAAAGTGTCTCATCACCTTCAAATGCATGAAAAAGCTTCTTTGCGCTTTTATAGTTGTAAAAATATGTTACTTGTTTGTTGGTTTGAAGCTCTTCTTTGCTTGCACTAGAGCAAATTAAATATACTTTGTCATCTCGTTTTATGGAGGCGTAGATAAACCCTAGTTTTGCCTTATTATTATGAGATGTTAAAAGTCGTATATTTTGCTGATCTTCTTGTGCTGAGATGGCATCTTTATGAGTGGCTCTAAGGAAAAAGTCTTCACCTAATAAATCATAGACAGTATATGCAGAGAGCATTAGTTTTTCATCTATTTTAGAAATGAGATCTTCTCTATAACTAATATGAGCATAATAATTATAAGCTAATACAGTAACAGCATAGAATATTACAGCAAATAAAAGCTTTAACATACTTGGTTTAAATAAAATAATATCCTTACTCTTCTACTATCCGGACACTATAAGGATAGAAAATTCGAAACGATTTGGAAAGAAGTTAGTCGGTAATAATATTCAGAGTAGTGACATATTCTCAGTCCATAAAAATGTAATTATCCAATTTGGTAAAAGTTTAGGATAATGG
Source organism: Candidatus Cloacimonadota bacterium (assembly GCA_023954715.1). Lineage (GTDB taxonomy): Bacteria > Muiribacteriota > UBA6191 > UBA6191 > UBA6191. Next base: position 177,158 of record JAGSHD010000008.1, read on the forward strand.
GTAGCCCATAATAGTTTAGCTTATTTTAACTTGCTGACAATTACTATAGCCAAAAACGGCCTTAAGGTCATATACATATACCTTTTGAATAACTAGATACTATGTTTTCTATATTCTTGCTTATCGATATAGTATGCTTCTCACGCGTTTCAAATTTAAACAGTAGTGAAAAAAAGTGAAACATTCGATTGAAATCGAAAGGGGTAAATAAGTGTAGATCTATCAAGGGTACCACCTTAAAAGCTAAGTAACATAAGGGTTAAAGCGTTTCTTTGTCTACTTATAATAACTTGGCAAGACCTTTGCGATATGTAAATCAAAAATAAATCGTATGTTTAATTTAGGTACTATTTGAAAAACTAATGGATATGTTACTTAAATGATTAAATATTTAGAATTTAACTCTTAATGGAGGGTTGATTAAAAATGTCTGAAGAAATTGAAAAGGAAGAACTAAATACAAAATCTGAAGAAGAAGTTGAAGTAACAGATGAGACTTTAACATCAGAAGCTACTGAAGATGCAGTTGAGGTTCTAGTACCAGAAGATGAATTAGAAGTTCTAAAAAAAGAAAAAGATGAATTGTACGACAAGCACCTAAGATTGGCAGCTGAATACGATAACTTTAGAAAGAGAACACTACGCGAAAAGGAAGACTTTCACAAATATGCTGTTACCGGCTTATTAGAAAAAATGATTCCTATTTTAGATACTCTTGAAAGAGGAATCGAATCAAATGAAAAAGCAGAGTCCATAGAACCAGTTAAAGAAGGTTTTGTAAAGGTCTGTGCTTTATTCAAAGAAGTGTTGTCTAAAGAGGGTCTAGAAGCGATTGATGAAAAGGATTGTCTAGTAGACTTTAATTTACATATGGCAGTATTTCAAGAAGAAAATAACGATGTTTATGACGGTACAGTCTTAGAAATCTTTGAAAAGGGTTATAAGCTTAAAGATAAAGTCATAAAGCCAGCAAAAGTAAAAGTTGCAAAGTCAGACAAAGAGGCTCCTAAAGAAAGTTCTGAAGAAGAGTCAAAAAAAGATAAAACAGTAAAAGTAGATTTTAAAGCATAAATAAAAGGAGAATATCATGGGAAAAGTTATTGGTATTGATTTAGGGACAACAAACTCTTGTGTAGCTGTATTAGAAGGTGGAGATCCAACTGTTATAGCAAATAGTGAAGGTGCAAGAACAACTCCATCTATCGTTGCATTTGCAAAAGATGATGAGAGATTAATTGGTGAAATTGCAAAGCGTCAAGCTGTAACAAATGCAGAAAACACAGTATTTTCAATTAAGAGATTTATGGGAAATAGTTTTGACTATGTTACTAAAACTGGTGAAGTTGATCAGGTTCCTTATAAAGTAGTTAAGGCAGCATCAGGAGATGCTAGAATTGAAGTTAAAGATAAGGTTTATTCTCCTCAAGAAATTTCTTCAATGATTCTTAAGAAATTAAAAACAGATGCTGAGAGCTACTTAGGTGAAACTGTAACTGAAGCAGTTATTACTGTTCCTGCATACTTTAATGATGATCAGCGTAAAGCTACTGTTGATGCTGGTAAAGTTGCTGGTTTAGATGTTAAAAGAATTATCAATGAGCCAACAGCTGCTGCATTAGCTTATGGTATGGGTAAACAAGACGAAGAGCAAATGATTTTAGTATTTGATCTTGGTGGTGGTACATTTGATGTATCTATTTTAGAGTTGTCTGATGGTGTCTTTGAGGTAAAAGCTACTAAAGGTGATAATCACTTAGGTGGAGATGACTGGGATCAAAAAATTATCGACTTTTTAGCTGATGATTTTAAAACAGGACATGGTATAGATTTAAGAGATGACCCAATGGCTCATCAAAGACTAAAAGAAGCAGCAGAAAAGGCTAAAAAAGAGCTATCAACTGTTTCTAAGACTAATATTAACTTACCGTATGTTACTGTTGGTGCAAGTGGACCTTTACATATTGACACTGAGTTATCTAGAGCAAAATTTGAAGATCTTACAAGAGATCTTGCTGAGCGAATCAAAAATCCAGTAAGAGAGTGTTTAAGAGACTCAAAGCTAGACACAAGTGAAATCGATGAAGTAATTTTGGTTGGTGGATCTACTAGAATGCCAGCTGTCCAAGAAATCGTAAAAGGGTTAATTGGTAAAGATCCTCATAAAGGTGTTAATCCAGATGAAGTAGTAGCATTAGGTGCTGCAATTCAAGGTGGAGTATTATCTGGAGATGTTAAAGATGTTTTATTGTTAGACGTTACACCTTTGTCTTTAGGGATTGAAACATTGGGTGGAGTTAATAGTCGAATCATTGAAAGAAATAAAACGATTCCTTGTAAAGAGTCACAAACATTTTCAACAGCAGCTGATAATCAGCCTGCAGTATCTATCCTTGTTGTACAGGGTGAAAGAGAAATGGCTCGAGATAACAAGGTAATTGGTACTTTTGAGTTGAGTGGTATTGTGCCAGCACCTCGTGGTGTTCCTCAAATTGAAGTTACTTTTGATTTAGATGCAAACGGAATCTTAAATGTTTCTGCAAAAGATCAAGGTACAGGTAAGACTCAAAACATTACAATTCATAATTCATCTGGATTAGATTCTGGTGAAGTTGAAAAAATGATGAAGGATGCTGAAAAGTACGCTGAAGAAGATAAGAAGAGAAAAGAAGCGGTAGAGACTAAAAACAACGCTGAACAAATGTTGTTTACAACTAAAAAGTCTTTAGATGAGCATAAAGATAAATTAAGTGAGCAAGAAGTATCAGATCTTGAGACTGCGATCACAACTTTTGAAGGTGTAATCGCTACAGATGATTCAGAGCAAATCAAAACAGCTACTGAAACATTTATGAAAGATGCTCAAAAATTGGGTGAAGCTATCTACAAAGAGCAAATGGATGCACAAGCTGCTGCACAACCTGGACCAGAGTCTGCAGAGCAAGAAGCAGAAGCGGGCGCTGCTGGTGAAACAGTTGTTGATGCAGAGTTTGAAAAAGTAGACGAGTAATTTCATTTAAATGCTCTCACTCTTATTGGGTGAGAGCTTTTTTACTAAAAAGAGATAAGCATGAGTGAAAAAGAAGATTTTTATTCAGTTCTTGGTGTATCTAAAGGTGCCACAGAGAAAGAAATAAAGAAGTCCTATAAAAAGGCTGCAATGCAACATCATCCAGATAGAAATCAAGGTGATAAAGGAGCAGAAGAAAAATTTAAGTCTATTCAAGAGGCTTATGGAATTTTATCTGATCCACAAAAAAGAGCAGCTTATGATCAATATGGTCACCGAGCCTTTCAAGGTGGCGGTGGAGGTGGCGGAGGCTTTAATGGGGGCTTCTCCGACTTTGGTGATATTTTTGAAGGCGTCTTTGGTGGGGCATTCGGTGATATGTTTGGTGGTGGATCTCAACGATCAAATAGACCAAAACGCGGAAAGGACATTCCATATCAAATGGACTTGACTTTCGATCAAGCCGTTTTTGGGCATAAAACAGAGATTTCTCTACCAAGAACCGAAGAGTGTAATACTTGTGGTGGTAGAGGTGCTGTAAATCGTGAGGATGTAGAAAGCTGTCCAATCTGTAAAGGTCAGGGTCAGATTCATAGATCTCAAGGTATATTTAGTGTCGCTACTACATGCCATCACTGTCATGGTGGTGGAAAGATCATCAAAAAGCCTTGTCACAAGTGTCACGGAAAAGGTGAAAGTAGAAAGACTTCAAAGTTAGCGGTAACAATACCTGCTGGTGTAGACGAAGGATTTCGTATTAAGTTGCGAGGAGAGGGTGAAGCTGGAGCAAATGGTGGCCCAAAAGGAGATCTATATTTGATTATTCGAGTAGAAGAGCATGAGTTCTTTGAAAGAGATGGATTGAATATATATTTGAGTCAGCCTATTAGTTTTCCTCAAGCAGCCCTTGGATGTAACTTAAAAGTTCCGACTATGACTGGATTTGTAAAATTATCAATCCCAGCTGGTACGGATTCAGGTCAAAGATTTAGAATTCGTGGTGAAGGTGTGTCAGATGTACATGGTAGAAGTAAGGGTGATCAGATCGTAGAAATAAAGGTTATGACTCCTAAAAAGCTTGATGCACGTCAAAAAGAGCTGTTGAAAGAATTTTCTGATTTAGCTGGTGACGACACAGCTACACAAGATTTCTTTGGCAAAGTATCTGAAAAGGTAAAAGACTTTTTTGGATAAACTCTTGGCAATGATGTGAAAAAACTCCACTTCAAAATTGAAGTGGAGTTTTTTTTAGTTATTAAATTTGTAGCTATTCAGCTATGATTTTTCAAATTATTGAAAAAGGCTGAGTACATTAAGGTTTTTGATCTTTGTTATACTTTGTATTTTTAAGCTTTTGAAATGTAGTGAAATACTCGAAAAGAACTTTAAATACAAAAGATGATGATGAGCTAAACCGCATCAATAGACCAAGAACTACGAAAAACTTGTATGTTTCTATCCTTTTATGGCAGAGACCACCTGAACAACTACTTAAATTTTACGTTTGAAGATTTCGGAATTGATAAATGCCTTTTGCCATTTTGTAAACCTGCCATTAGTCTTCGTAGCTTTCTTTTTACTTTGTAAAGCTTTCTTTGTATCAGTAGCTATGGGTTCATCACAATTACAATGATCATAGGCAAGATCAATCAAATCTTCGATTTGTTTAATTTTACTTGGGTCCATATCTATAATGACTCATCTATACCATCACTGTTGTTGGCAATAGCGTTACGCATGGATGTGTCTGATTCAAGGTTTTGAAGTTTGTAAAAATCAAGTGCACCGATTTTCCCCTCTTTCAAGGCTTGGGCTAATGCAAGAGGTAGTTGAGCTTCGGCTTCAACAAGTAAGGCTCTCATTTCTTGTTCTTTGGCCTTCATTTCTTCTTTAGCAGCACGGGCATTCGCCATACGTTGAGCAGCTTTTGCTTCAGCAATCAATTTGTCAGTTTCAGCTTGCTCTGCCCTTAAATGAGCTCCAATATTTTTACCAACATTTACATCAGCAATGTCAATAGATAAAATCTCGAAAGCTGTATTTTCATCGAGATTTCTTCTTTCAACTTCTTGAGAAATGCTATCTGGATTTTCTAATACCTCTTTATGGTTATGGCATGAACCAATACGTGTACAGATTCCTTCTCCAACACGAGCTAAAATTGTATCTACTCCTGCGCCACCAATCAATTTGTGAATATTAGCTTTAACAGTAATACGTGCTTTAGCTACCACTTGAATTCCGTCTTTAGCCATGTTTTCAACAAGCTCTGTATTGATAACTTTAGGGGTAACACACATTTGCACAGCTTCGAGTACATTACGACCAGCAAGATCGATAGCAGTTGCAGTACGAAAATCTAGATCAAGTTGTGCTTTATCAGCAGATACGAGTGCTTCAATAACAATTTGAACGTTTCCACGAGCCAAATAATGCGCTTCTAGTTGACCGATGGTAATGTGTTCGATGTTAGCTTTGTGTCCCATAATCAATGGTTTTACGATATAAGCTGGAGGGACTCCTTTAAATCGCATTAAAAACAAATCTAGTAATCCTACTTTAACTCCACAGGCCTTTGCTTCGAGCCACAAAAATACTGGTATGAATTGAGTAAAAACAATTAATAAAAAAAACAGACCACCAAGACCCAATCCAAGTAATCCAAAAATGCCTTCCATAAATACTCCTCTAAAATAGTTTTGAATTTATAACAATAGTAAAAATATAGTTTTCTGGTGAAACAATTTACTAAACGCAAAAATTATATAATAAAAGGTGATGGGATACTATGTATGGGGTTTATTATTTTAAAAATAAACAAACTAAATGATATATTCAGTTAGAAGCTAGTCTGGAGCATAAGTTTTCAAACAGGTAATGTATGTATAGAAAGATAGAGATCGTGCCATAATGGAGGTTTGTGCAGGTCAATAATTATAGCGATTGTAAAAAATAAAAAACATATAAAGTTTAATAATTGCAAAGTGGTATGTGTTGTTAAACGATAATAAACTCTATACAAAAGTAGTTAATTATAGTAAGTTATTGTAGATGTAAAACTGTGACAAAGCTAATGGAGTGAGAAATGTCATTTGATAAATCGATTTCAGATATATGTAATTATACAGGTCTAAAAGAACCGTTTGTAAGGCGAGTAATTAGGGAGTGTAAAGAGCTTTTGGTGGAGTACTTTAGGCGTGGAGACAATAACTCAATACTCTTTGACGATAATGGTTTGACGGTGTTTGATAGGGTTAAGCAATTAAAGCAAGATGGGGCTTCTCTACACGAAATAAAAGCAAGATTAACAGAAGAGATGTCAAAGTCAGATGAAAAAGTGCAAATAGATGATGGACTAGATACTCCTGATAAAAGTAGTAATAAATCTGAAGCTGTCAAACCAGATATTAGGCCATTTTGGTACGATGAGCTTCAACAAGCTCAAAATATAGCGATTGAGGCAAAAGAAGATCTGCTTAATGGTAAGCAAGAGGTTATTAATCAGTTAAAGCAACAAGTCCTTTTGATTACCGATGGTCGATCACAAGAAGAAATCCGGTTAGATAAGCAAAAAGAGCAGCAGAAATTAAGCAATGAGCAGGATCTAAGAATTGACCGTATAAAGCTTGTTGGTGAGATAAAAGCTCTTGAAGGTAGATACTTTGTTGGTACAAAAAGATTAGCATTATTAAAGAAATTGGAAGAAATATTGTAATAACTCTTTCAAAGTATATAAAGTTATTGTTAAAATGTAGACCTATGGTGTATATTTTAGTCTGATTTATGAGGGGGAGTTATGCAGACAATTTTTAAGTGTATTTTATTTGTATTATGTTATGTGCAAAGTTATGCAGGTCAATTGAATTTAGTACAGGGTTGGAATCTCTTTAGTCCAGTTATATCTGCAGAAGTTGATGTAGCTACGCACTTGGGTACAGACGTTGTTTCTGGAGTTAATAAAATATGGGTTTTTGACCAAGCAGATAGCCAGTGGAAAAAGTGGGAGCAGAACGGGACCCAGAATTTTACCAATTTTAAGCCCTCTCAGGGGTACTGGATTAAAATGAATTCGGCAAAAACCTTAAATTTGTCCGATAGTGTTTCAAGATTTAGTATCTCATTAAGCGGAGCAGGGTGGAAGCTTACAGGGACATCTAGTTCTACGCAAAGAGTATTGGATGATACAGATTTTTTTAAACCATCAAACATCACTACCGGTACAAAGTCCAATTTAACAAAAATATGGGGATATGACGCTAGTGGATCTGGCTGGCGAAAACATGTTCCAGATGCAGCAAATAATCAGTTGTTAACAATGGATCCTGGTTATGGCTACTGGTTTAAGCTAGGAGACTCCATAGGTATTGATGGTGGTGGGGTTGATTTGAATAGTTTATTTCCGCCAGTATGTCCAGGCTGTCCTGGATTTAATAATTAGTTAGATGGGTTGCTTTATGTAGCCCATTTAGTATTTAAGCTCCCAACAACGTTGGGATTTTGTTTTGTATAAAGAATATTGTTTACATAAGTATTAGTGAACAAAATAATGTAGAAGAGAGCAGATGAGAAGATTTTTTGGCATAGCCATCGCATTAGTAGTAGTTTTAAATTCAATAGTTTTTAGTGATATTTGTAACCACGATCCGTTTCCTCCATTCCCACCTAGTCCACCAGAGTTTCAGACTCCTGTGGCTGTGCAGCAGCAAGGTGATTCAGCTATTTTAAGTTGGGCTCCAGTGAGTTCTGATGGGTACTCTGTTTTAATTTGTGAGTCGGGTCAATTTATCCCGGTTGCTCATGATGTAAAAGACACAAATTTGGTTTTATCTGACTTCAATGCTGTAGGGCAGCAAGAGTTTTTAGTAATGGCTTATGTGAAGGTAGCTGATAACTTGGTATATAACTCAGGAGCAGTAGGAGCTGCAAACTTCATTGCTGTTTCAAGCGAAATTAAAGAGGGCTTACCTCAAGTAAATGTTGCTTTGGCTTCTGATGTAGATAGCGTAAAGGTATCCATGCAAGATCGTAATGCTGTATTAAGTTCATTACCGAAATTTAACGGATCTCATAGTTTTTACTCAGCGAAATATCCAGAAGTAAAAAACCCTTTTCATCCTACGACACTTCCTACAGGAGAGATTGTTCCAGCATTACTTTTAGATCAAGATATCGATGCTACAGTCGAAAGGTTAATGAAAAACAAGAAGCCTTCTATCAATAAGGTGTCAAACGCTATTAATCCTGGTGTTAAACCAGCTAGTGGGTCACCTGAAGTTGCTTTGGTGCAGGGCGGTGATATTCAAAGCTCTACGGTTAGTAAAGTTAGGCAAGCGCAGCCTCAAGGTCCTGATGTAGAGAGCCAAGATAACAAAACGGCTTCATCTGTAGTGAATACAGCAGATGACGCAGATACTAAAGATAAAAAAGAGAATAATTCATCGAATGTAATGATAATTATAGTAGTAGTAATTTTAATAATATTTTTCCAGTTGTTTAAGGAGGGAAAATGAAGACGATTTTAACAATGTTTTTGTTTGCAGCGTTTGTTTATACAAATACGTTTGCAGCAATGGCAATAGCGGGACTGCCTGCAAATGGTAGATGTACCGCAGAATCATTTGGGCGAGGAGATGGGGATGCTAATACTATTCCAGGTAGTGGTAGACAATTAAAAATCTCAAATTTAGCTGTAACGAAAAACAGTGCTACAGTTGGCTTAAGCTTTACTGGAATCACAGCAGAAATAGAAGATGATGTAGTAAATGTAGCAAATAGACGGGGATTTTATCACATCTGGAGATGTGATGAGGGCTCTACAGCAGCTACAAAGTGGGAAACACTAACTGCAACGGATGGCTCCTTCAAAAGAGTGATTTCTAATGCGGCTGGTCAAGGAACGCTTAGTTTTACAGATACTTTTGGGGGGCAGACGCCAAATTCTCAATATTACTATTTAGCAGTAGCAGCGTTTTTTAAGAATGAAACACCTACTACCACTGATGCAGTAGCTTATGGTTGTGCTTTTAATGGTTGTCAAGATGGATTCAATACCATAATTGGTTTCAATCAAGTTAACGATACAATTGAAGTGAATCCAACATGGTCCAGGGCTATTAGTGCAGTTGCCGATTTTAGAGGTTCTGGATTTGCCTACTCACCTGCAGCGGCGACAACAATAGATGCCACAGTAGATGTAGCTGTGAATCAAGCGTTTACTGTAACGTCAACGGCTGGGGTTGTTACTAATCCTGCATACTCATTTGCTTTAACTGGTACTCTACCAGCTGGTGTAACAGCAGCAACAAATGGGTCTACTTATACGGTTTCTGGTACGCCAACAGCTGTAGGGGTTACAGATTTAACATTAGTTTCTACATTGACAGCGACTGGATTCAGTGAAACAGTAAGTGCTCCATTTTCAATCGTTGTTAAGCCAGTAGGGATTTCAATCGCTACTGCAACCAACTTAGGTCAGCAAGAAAAAAACACAACACAGACATATACTTTGACTTCTGCGAACGGTTTGTCTGCGGCTAATTCAACAATTTCAACTCCGGTATTTACTTTGGGTACTCATAACGTAACTAATGGTACTGTATCCATTGCAGGAAACGTATTGACTATTACTTTGCTTGAAGAAGCAAACGTTGGGTCAACGTTTAATGTTCCGATTACAGTTACTGATACGGCAAAAACAGGACAAACTGCTGATGCACGTTTAATAACTACAGCGACATCAACTTTTACAGTTACTGTGAAAGATCATGAATTTAGTTTTGCTCAGACAAACTTAACGGATGCATCTGCTTATGCTACAGGTACAACTGTTGCAAGGTATACAGAGTTGCAACAGTTGACTAACACTGCAAATGCCTCAACTGTCTATACGATTAATACTGTTAATAATACTACTCCAGGTAATATTACAATTACTGGGGGATCTTTAGATGATGTTGCTTTTACTGCACTTGAGGCTGATGCAAGGCTAACTGCAAATGGTCTTGTGTTTGCTGCGGCAAATGGTAGCGCTACATTAGCAGTTAATGACTTAAATACTTTTAAGGCTGCTTTAGGAAAGCGAATAGTCTTGACTATAAATGCTTTATCTTCAAATCAACCTCTTACTGTAACTACAACATTTGGTTTTATTATAACTGATAGAGTCGCACCTACTGTTGTTTCTGCAACTTGGGCTCCATTTACTTGGGGAGTAGCTGGTAAAGATGCTTACTTGCCTATTCTTAATTCAGTGCATACTTTGAATGTAGTTTACTCAAAGTCTATGTCTATCGCTCCAAATGTTAAAGTTATTGTTGGTGGAGCAGAATTCACTGCTGTTAAAGGTTCAATCACTGCAAATACAAACGTAGCTTATACGTATAATTTTACTCCTCATGCTGCTTTAGTTGCTCCAACGACAGCGGCAAACTCGATAAATGTTACATGTAGAGTAGAGACAGATGGTAAGGATGCTCAACCAGCAGGATTAGAGACTAAAGTTAACTCTAATACAGGTTTTGATGTTACGGCTGTTAAGATTGTAAATCCATTGGTTGTTGTATCTAATAATGGTACCACTGGATTTAAAGCTGGTAATACTTTAACTGCTACACTAAATAAATTAGTAAGCAATACAACTGTAGTAAATGATGCAACTGCATTTGTTTCGAGTATCGGGTCTAGCTTTACTGCTAGATTAACTGGTGCAACTACTTCTACTGTGGAGTTATCTCCTTTAACTCGATGGGACTATGCAACATCTGATGTAGCCTTAGTTGGGTCTAAGTTTTTAGATGCTGAAGGCTTACCGTTGTTAAATGGAAATGTAGCCGGTAATAAAGTAATTGCCGTGACAATTGAGGCAGATACTTATGCTCCTGTTGTTAAGGATGTTTCTGTTGATTCTTCTAGTACTGGTACAGCGGTAACTTATGTTGTCACTTTTGATGAAACAATTACTGGGGCAAGTGCTGTAGTAAAAAATGGAGCTACAACTTTAGCAGCTCCTACAGTTTCTCAAAATGCAAATAAAGTTACAGTAGTGGTTACTGGATTACCTTTTAATAGTAAAATTGATGTCGCTATTACTGCAAATGATGCAGGTAATAATAGTGTTACTGTTCCAGTTCAAGTGGTAACTTTAGCAACTGAAGATGTTGCAAGTTTAGTTGTAGAAGGTACAGATACTACTAAGCCATTTGTTTCATCAGTTACTCCTGATTTAAGAGACCCTAATGTGGCAAGTGCAGTTTCTGCTAAGCCATTGATTACGGTTGACTTTAATGAAGTACTTGACACCAGTGTGGTGCCTACAATTGTTTTAACTGATGGTGTATCCGCTTCTATTGCTGGTACGGTTAAAGATACTTTTACTAAAGGTTTTCAGTTTACAAGTGCAAGTCAGCTTAAAGCAGGAACAAAATACAAATTGACAATTTCAGGTGTTAAAGATTCTAGTAATAACGTGATGGTTGATTATGTCGCATGGTTTACAACTTTAGGGGCAACAGCAGTAGCAGCAGCTCCAACATTTAAAGGGTCTGGTTTTGCTGGACGTAAACTATCAACAGATCAAGCTTTAGTATTTTACTTTAGCGAAACATTGGATTTAAATACTTTATTGGCAGGGTTCACTTTACAAGGTACAGCTCCTGTAACAGGATCATGGACAGTTAAAGGTAATACCCATGTATTTACGCCGGCAACTAAGTTGTCAGCAGCTACAAGTTATACTTATACTTTTAGTACAGCTGTTAAAGGTCTTTTAGGTAATGCATTAGGAGCAGCGGTAACTGGTACAGTTATGACAAAAGCTGCACAAGCAATAGAGGGTTTTACTGTTGTTGTTAAGCCACTAGCAGAGTCTAGTGTTTATCAGGCTAAAGTTCAGTTTTCTCCTTTAGCTGACGAGTCATCAATAGCTTCTTATGAGTTTAGAGCGTTAAATAGTAATACTCTTACATTTGGTGATAAGCCAAGTGCAGCAATGCATACTGTTGTTACAGGTGTAGCTGGAGCTAAAAGAACGACATCGTTTAATGTGGCTAATTTAACTGCAAACCAAAATGTAAAGTTTTGGGTAGAAGCAGTTTCTTCAGCTGGATCAAAAATTGGTACAGCTGTGGCTTCTGTTTATGGTGTAGTATCTAGTCCTTTAAAAATCAAAGAAGTGTTTATCTCATCAAACCAAACGAAAATTTCGACTGTAGCTTTAGGTACAGCGGGTGCTGAAGATGCAACATTAATTGTTGATCCTTCAGTGTTAAAAACTTCTGCAGCTCTAACAGTATCTCAAATAGATGGAAATACGAAAGCAGCTATGGATAGTGCAATCGGTGGTGGTGGTAAAGTCATTCAGCCAGTTCAATTTGGACCGGACGGAATGGAGTTCAATAGTCCATTAGAATTTGCTTTAAGATTTAGTTATGCTGGATTCGCTAATGCAGCTACATTAACTGAAAAGAATATCTTTGACTTAGTAGATGTATTAACATTTAGTGCTGACTCTGGTAAGTGGGTAACTGACGGGGTTGTAAAAACTCGTGTAGTAACTTCTGCTGGTAACATTGCACAAGTATTTGCTCAAACGTCTCACTTTTCAGTATTTACGGTTGGAGAGGCTTTAAGCTTTACTACTACTGCAACTACTTTGGTAAAAGATACAGCTGGAGTTTATTCAGTATCATGGAACGCAGGATTGGATGCAGCAAATGTTAGTGTAGTGTTGAAAAACGATGCAGGGACAGATGTTACAGCAAACTATCCAGGGTTTGTTACAAAGAGTGCTACTAAGATTACTCTTGGTGGTACAGCAGTTCAAGAGAATTTAAACGTTACTGTTACTTTAACAGGGGATACAAGCTCTCCTGCTCCTAAGACTTTTGTTATACCAATGGAGATTACTATTGCAAACTCTGCAAGACCTCCATTAGTTGCTGGATTGAATATCACTCAAACTATAGCTGCTACACAAGCAACTGTAAGTTGGACTGCTATTACTGGTACTACAACTACTATTAGAGATATTTACATTGAATATTCACAAGATTCAACACTTACTACAGGTGTTGTGGTTGTTGCAGCGAAAATTAGTCCAGCTACTACAGTAGTAACTGGTTTAACTGCAGGTAAAACTTACTTCTGGAGAGTTAGATCTCGAAATGTTGAGGTGGCTCAACCGGATGCAAGACTATCTAGTGAGTACTTTAAGGATGTTACTTTTGGTTCATTAACAAGTACAGTTGATACTGCAACAGTTAAATTGGGTGCAGGAGTATCTTTTGCAGCAATTACTACTGGTACACTGGTTTCTTCTTCTATCATTAGAACAAATGGTACTATTGGAGGCCCTAATGGTGAGACTCCAATCGTAGCTGGTGGATTGTTTGAATTTGATTTTCCAACTTCAACGACTCATAAAAGTGTTGCTTTTACAGTTAATGATACAAGTTCAAACTTGGATTTATATCACTATAGCGCTACTAAAAATGGTTGGGAGACTGTAAGCAATGGTGGGACAACTAATAATATGTACTATCTAAAAACTACTGGTACAGGTGCACTTGATGCAAACTGTGGGTTTGTTGTAGCAGCAAATCAAACATGTATTAAATTGTTCTCTAAAGGTGAAGGGTCTCCATTTGCAGCTGTAAATGTACCTGCAGCACCAGTTGTGGTTCGATCTGGTGGCGGCGGCGGATGTAGCCTAACTGCTGGTGATGATGGACTTGCTGGTTGGTTAAACTTCTTATTAATCTTTTTACCACTAGGGCTTTTATATCTAAAAAGAAAATAAAGTCTAAGTAAATTAAGGCCCACTCTTGCAAAGGAGTGGGCCTTTTTTGATTTATAGTATTAAACACTTGGGTGAACTCGTGTAGTCTTGTGTAAAGTTGCTCAAATTTATATCTATGACTACTAACAAACAACTTTAATGTACAAGTTATGGCAAAAGTGTTGAAAATGTACGACTAATTGTGATAACCTCAATGCTAAGTTGTAATATTTATAATTCGAAACGAAATTGTATTAAAACATATTGTTGTAGTAAACATTCAATCGAGGGGGATTCATGTCTGGTCTTTTTAACCAAACGGTCAAGTTTTTGACCATCATGCTAATACTAATAAATAGTATAAGCGCAGCTACCATCACGCGTAGCTTAACATCGGGGTGGAACTTAGTTTCTATTCCAGTTAGTCAGTCAACATCTGTTGTTACTGTCTTATCTAGTGACTTTAGAGCTCAGGTTTCAAAAATC
>JAGSHD010000016.1 GCA_023954715.1 Candidatus Cloacimonadota bacterium
GATGTGGACTTCTTATCTTTAGAAGACAACAATATGATTCCGTCCTTTGGATTGAACTATATTGATGATTCGATCTTAGACGAGGATGAAGGATTGATGTTTGAATACTGGATTGAAAATATTGCTATATAAATGAAAACGTTCTTTGATGGATTCTAAAGTGAAATTTAGAGTCCATCAAAAACTCTACTCAGGCTAAACTTTTATGAAAAAACTCTTAGTGATATTTCTTATATTAACTTCTTTTTCAGTTGCTGAAAACTTCTATGAAAATTTATCTAAAGCAGCAATTCTACGCTTGGAATCTGATGTTACTTATGATGGTAAGTATTTAAAAATTGATTACCCCAATGGAGATGTACCACAAAATATAGGCGTGTGTACTGATCTTGTGATTCGATCATATAGAACCTTAGGTATAGATCTACAAAAAGAAGTTCATGAAGACATGAAATCTAATTTTGAAAAATATCCTAAACGTTGGGGGCTAACAAGAACGGATACAAATATTGATCATCGCCGTGTACCTAATTTACGAAGATTTTTTGAAAGAAAGGGCACTAGTTTAGGGGTTTCTAAAAGCCCCAAAAATTATAAAAGAGGAGATCTTGTTACTTGGAATGTACAAAACTTACCTCACATAGGCATCGTCTCCCATTTGAAGTCTAAAAAGACCAAAAATCCATTGATTGTACATAATATAGGAAGAGGGCCAGAATTAGAGGATTTTCTCTTTAATTTCCCAATAACAGGGCACTATCGTTTTACAAAATAATTCAATTATAGTTATACTTTTTCAGGTTATTAGAAATTTGAGATAAGAAAATAGTTGCAATTTTTATTATTAGAACTATCTAACAAAAGTAATCCATTTTCATAGCTTTTTGTAAGTGTGAATAATTTATTTGGTGCATTCTGTCTAAAGCAATATATAATCCTATCCCAAGTTGAAATTTGTAAATGAATTAAATTCATAGGCCCTTTTAAACAAGATTAACTTGAGGCATTTTATATGTATAAAAAAAATGACTATTCTGCTTACGCTTATGTTCTTCCTGCAGCTAGCGTATTATTAATATTTCATATTTTCCCCGTAATATATTCTTTTATGTTATCTGTTCATCAGGGAACACTAAAGCATCCGATGAAAACTTATATTGGAGTAGGAAACTACGCAGCGATTTTAGAAGATGTAAACTTCTGGAAGTCTATGCTTAATACGGTTTGGTTTGCTCTAAGTAGTGTGCCTATGGGGATTATCATCGCATTAGCCATAGCTATGCTCTTAAACCAAAAAATTAAGGGTTTGGCTATTTATCGTACTGTTTATTATTTACCTGTAGTTACGTCCATAGCCGCTGTTGCCTTGGTATGGAAATGGTTGTTTGATGTTAAGTTTGGACTGTTTAATCAAGTGATACAATGGGCAGGTCTAAAACCAATGGGATGGTTACAAGATTCCACAGGGGTTTTTGAATTCATGGCATCTATAGTAGGCCTAGGGATCCCTGAAACTTATTTAATGTTTGAGCCTGGTTTTATGCGAGAAATGGTTTATGGCTTGATGCATGGTCCAAGTATTGCACTTTGTAGTATTACAATTATGAGTATTTGGAAAGGACTTGGATATAATGTAGTTATCTTTTTAGCGGGCTTACAAAATATTCCAACAGGTTTGTATGAAGCAGCTGAAATTGATGGCGCTAATGCTTGGCAGAAATTTAAGAATGTAACTTGGCCGCTTTTAGCACCTACAACGTTTTTTGTATTTATTATGTCAACGATTTCTTCTTTTCAAGTTTTTGTTCAAATTTTCATGATGACTCCTTTTGGAGGACCAGAGCGATCGACCTCGGTGGCAGTATTTTATCTTTATGAAAAAGCGTTTAAGACTTTTGAATTTGGTTATGCCTCGGCATTAGCTTATGTGGTATTTTTTGTCATATTTATTATGACTTTGGTACAAAGAAAACTAGGTGATGGACAAACCCATCAGGGAGTTTAAAATGATTAAATCCAACAAAAAATTAAAGCAAGCAAAATCCCTAGGAATCCACAGCTTATTAATAGTAGGGGCGTTTATGATGGCCTTCCCTTTTTTGTGGATGATGTTAACCTCTTTTAAGAGTTCGCAAGAGGTAATTAACGTTGACCAATGGTTCCCAAAAGAAAAAATCTACTGGCAAGATACTAAAAAAGGTAATGAAGACTTTCAAGTAGAGATCATTGAAGACTATGGTGAAGCAGCTAAAATAAAGTTTTTTATTCGTCGAGACCCGATTATTGTTGATAAGTCACAACTAACAAAGAAGACTTGGTTGTTTTCTAACTTTGCTAAGGCCTGGAATAAAGTTCAGCCCTCCTTTGGTAGATATTTTGTGAATACGATCGTAATAGCAGTAGTTGTGACCGCAGGGCAGGTGATGACCTCTATTTTGGCAGCCTATGCTTTTGTGTTTTTTCAGTTTCCGTTTAAAAATTATATATTCACTCTATTTTTAGCAACCATGATGGTTCCTCAACAAGTATTGTTGATTCCTAACTATTTGATTTTATCAGGATTGGGATGGATA
The DNA here is from genome assembly GCA_023954715.1 of Candidatus Cloacimonadota bacterium. Lineage (GTDB taxonomy): Bacteria > Muiribacteriota > UBA6191 > UBA6191 > UBA6191. The sequence goes on from JAGSHD010000016.1 coordinate 2,574, forward strand.
GATACCTATATGGCGTTAATTATTCCCTGGCTAGCTGGGGTTTTTGGAATATTTTTACTTCGTCAGTTTTTTGTCCAAATTCCTATGGAGCTTTTTGAGGCAGCTATTATTGATGGTTGCTCTAAGTGGGGGTTTCTATTTAGAATTTTGATCCCATTAAGTAAACCACCAATTATTACTATTTCAATTTTTACTTTTTTAGGTAGCTGGAATAGTCTATTGTGGCCATTGGTAGTAACAAACTCTCAAGAAATGAGGACGATCCAAGTAGGTCTGTCGTATTTTTCTCAAGCAGAAGGTACAGAATGGGAGCTTTTGATGGCTGCTAGTGCTTTCTGTATCATTCCATTAATCGTAATGTATATTGTGGCTCAAAAACATTTTGTTCAAGGGGAAGCTGGTGCAGGTCTTAAAGGTTAATTATAAGAAAATACTGTCTGTATTGTTTATCGTGGCCCTAGTTTTTTCATTAGGTTGCTCCAAGAAAAATGAAGATGTGTATACAGAACAAGGTAAATTGAAAATCAAGTTTTGGCATGCCATGGGTGGTATTTTGGGTAAAGTTTTAGATGACTTAATTGCAGAATATAACCAATCCCAGGATAAGTATGAAGTACACACAGAGTTTATGGGTAGATACGATATCTTAGAGCAAAAAATTATTGCTTCCGTTATGGCTGAAAACACTCCTGACATTGCGCAAATGTATGAAGGGGTAACAATGTTTTTAACAAGAGATAAGGGAGAAGAGTCTTTGATTGACTTAAAACCTTATGTAGATAAATGGGATGGATACAAAGACATCTTTGAAGTATTTCAAAGAAACAGTACTTATGATGAGGGTAAAATATACTCCTTACCATTCAATAAAAGTTTTCCAGCTATGATGTATAACAAAGATATTTTAAAACTTTTAAATATTGCATCTCCACCAAAAACATGGGCAGAGCTACGTACAATAGGTACAAGAGTTCATAAAGAAGTAGTTGTTGATAAAGAAACCTCATTACCAAGACTAAGACGAGAAAAAGAAGACCCTGATGTAGTTCCTATGATGGGTTATGGATTTGTTGTTGATCCTTGGACTTTGGAGATTATGCTTTTGCAAAATGGGGGAGAGATGACTAATAAAGATGAGTCTCAGGTTAAGTTTGACTCGGATGTTTCTATTGATGCCATGAAATTTTTAGTAGATGCAGTTAGAGAAGGCTGGGCCTACAGAACTCAAGGATATAACCATCAAAATGATTTCTCTGCACAAAAAGTAGCTTTTATTATTACTAGCTCTGTATCAAGAAAATATATGGAAAGAAAATTAGTATTTCCTTTTTCAGTAGCACCTATTCCAATGGGAAAGAAAAAAGATGTATCGATAGTATCTGGTACAAATATTTCTGTTTTTTCATCGAGTACAAAAAAACGACAAGATGGGGCTTGGGATTTTGTAAAATGGTTTAATTCACCAGAAATCACTGCACGGTGGGCAATGAGTACATTTTATGTACCCACTAGAAAATCTAGTTTAGAGCTACCTATGATGAAAAAATGGCTTAAAGAAACTGAAGGTGGCGATGCTGCTATGCTTCAATTACCAATTGGTGAGTTAGAGCCGCGAAGTAGTGCTTGGTATCGATGCAGAATCGTTCTAAGAGCTTCTATGGAGAAGATTCTTTCTATAGTTGAAAAAGCTAGTTTTAAGGGAGATAGTCGCGAAATTATCTCACAAAACTTAAAAGCTGATACAGCCAAAATGAACAAAGAACTAAAAAAGTATATTAATTAAATATCTTATCAAAGCTCTGAAAATACTTGATATGACATTTTGATCTAGCTTAAAAGTATGGTGTATTCTGTTTTACTAATATAAACAATCTATAAGCCAATAACTTTACACATATGTTTTAATATACATAATTTATTGTGCCCATTGAGTTTTGTACTTTAGTACGTCATCATGAGTAGTAAGTTTCAAAACTTTAGTCACTATAGAGTATCCTGAAAACTATTTGAGAGGTTTTGATGAGTGGAATAGAGTTAGATATCATAGTATTCCCTCATTTTAGAAGAGTGATAGGTTGTTTAGGATGGAGAATTGACTCTAACCTTCAAACACTTGAGTCAGAGTGTCATTATTTTATTAAGTTTCAAATGAGAGACTTGGTCTTAATATATAGGTATGCAAAGTATTCCAAGAAGCAGATATTAAGTCAAACCATTGCTTATCAGATAGCCGGAGATTTAGTCCCTAAAATATATTACACAGATGAGAATAGCATCATAGAGGAGTTTGTCCATGGCTTAGAACTCAATGTAGATTGTGATGATCTTGTACTAGAGAAAGTCGCATATATCATTGACAGATTACACCAATTGAAAATGAATGGTTTCGGAAGGTTAGAAACTCCGACAAATGCGACTATGGAAAGTTGGGATGACTATAATTTTTCGATCATTGAAAATCTGTCTTCAATAGAAGCTTCAAATCTTTTTTCAGCAATGGATTTTAAAAGATTTAAAACTTATATGATGAGTCCACCACTTCCTAGTGATTTAACAACAAAAGTTTGTCATGGCGATATTTGTTTGAGAAATATATTGTATTCGTCTAGGACAAAAGATGCTCAACTCATTGATTGGGAGCAAGTTTCAGCAAACTATAGAGAATTTGACTTTGTTTTGTTGGCAAGCTTTCAAGATCCAAAATCCAAAGAGATTTATGATAAAATAAAAACTTTCTATCCTCATGACTTAAATGAAGAGTTAATTATTTACTTCAAATTAAGACGGGTTGTTAGTAGTTACAAAACATTCAAAGAAGATATTAGTCTATTAAATGCCATGAACTCACGGTTATTAGAATATAGAAAGTATTTTGTTTAGATCAAGTAAAAGAGCATAATGTGAATAAATATATAATAATAATTTTCCTGTCTATTTCATACAGTATTCATGCTTCTGATGCAGAGATTAAAGCCTTGATAAAAAAAGGTATCTTACATCAAAAAAACAATGAATGTGCCCATGCCATTAAAGACTTTAAAGAAGTTATTAAAAGAAAACCTCAAATGTATAAGTTATACAACAGAATCGCCTTCTGTTTTGATTACTTAGGTTTTGAAAAAGTCAGTATAAAATACTATAAGAGAACACTAGATTTTGATCCCCAAGATCCTTATGCCCTAAAAACTTTACGAAGGATCTATTCAAATAAGAAAGAAGCTGAGTCAATAAAAAATACAAAAGAGATTTTAATTCCTAAGCAAAATGATGGACTTACGAACTTGATAAACTATTCTGTTAAAATGTTTTATAACTTAAATGGTGTTCTCTATCATTCAGACAGAGATGGGGCTTATAAACGTAAATTTGCTGAGTTTAGTCTAGGAAAGATTTACCCTAGCAATTCAAAATTAGGTGTAGCGACTATCATTGAAGAGGGATTAAACTATCAAAAATTACATTTTTTTGATTTTCATAAGTCGGAGTTTTTTCCTGTTGCAGAAAAAGAATTATCTGTAGTAACTCCATTTTACTCTGACACACGCAATAAGATTGTTTTTTTGTCTACTTCAAAAGATGGTAAATCAAAAAAGTTAATGCAAGTTGATGCCAAGATGGATGTAGATCCGAAGACTTTAGTTGAAGACTTTTATAGCATCGATGAATTTGTTATGAATGAAGAATCCCAAAACATATACTTTGTAGGTCGTAAAGAATCAGGCTTAAAAAGTAGGATTTATAAGCTAAGTTCACAAAAGGAAATTGTGCAATTGAGCTTTGTTGGAGGAGACTTTTCTAATATAAAAGTTCTTTCTAATGACAAGTTTTTGTTAAGCAGACAAAAAAATGATAGGCAAAAGTATAACTTACTAGTCATAGATCTTACTAACAAATTGATATCGAATATAACACATGAAGGATTTGATGAACTTACAGGAGTTTGGGGGAACACCGACAAGAGCATTTATTACACTGCTTCCAACATCAGTTTGACTGAAAAATGGAAAACCAAATTAGTAAAGTATGAGAGAGAAGCTGGTTTTGCTACTACATTGTCTAAGAGTGCCTTCTTACAAGAAGACCTGTATGTTGATGAGTTAGAAAAATATGTCTATGCCAGAAGTAACTATGACTCTAACTACGAAATATATAGATTTAGAATTTCATCTCCTAAGCGAGAAAGACTAACAATTACTGATGAAGATGAAGAGCATTTAAGATTTATGACCGTTTATAAAAAACCATAGAACCTTTTCTTAGAAGCCAACGGTTTACAAAAAACTAGTGATTATATAAAGTTTTGTAGTGTTTTCCATTAATAAGGGCATGTGATAGAACGATATTCTGAAGAAGGAAGATAGACCTTGTATGAAAACTCTGGGCGTATTTTCTGTGTTCAAAGCCGATTTTACAATATTTATCCTAATTTCTGGATTGAAATTTTATGAAACAATTTATTATACTTATACTTGTAAGCTCCACATTTTTTCTCATGTTAAGTGGGTGTGGTGGAGGCGGTACTACTGGGCAAGATGGTTCATCAGGCTTAAATGGTGCTTTAAGCGGAAGCCGTACTTCTTTATCGATCAACTTTTCAAATGTATTAGGCTTAAATCAATCTCAGGTTGCTAATGATTGGTTAATGGTTCAAAGAGAGCTATCTCGCACTGAAAATAGCTTGTCTAAGGCACTAAGCCCAGATGAAGTAGGTATTGGTAACGCCATCGAATTGAGTGATGGTACAAAAAAGAGTGTGTCCAACAAATTGGCTTCTCATTTATCGGTACAAAGAGCAGTATCTAACTTAATTAATAAAGTTACAAAGTATAGGGTACTTATTGAAACAGCTTCTAAGGGAGTTTTGTGGGATAAAGAGTATCCAAGTAGTCAAAAAACAGCAGATGATATTCAAGTAGAGGCAGGACCAGATAGAAAAATCACTGTAGAAGGAATTGGTGTAGACTTTGATGGATTGACGAAAGTTTTAATCTCTGCTCAAGCAAATGTCAATCTAGAACCTGCTGAAATAGAGGTTTTAGGCGGAAGTAATGCTACCATACCAATAACTTTTGAAATAAAGGATAGTTTAGCTCCAGTAACGGCGATATTCCATGCGGGATCGGGAGTTGTGGAAGGACCTCATCGCTCTGCTGTTGAGATAGTTCTTTCAAATTTTGAAAAAGCGACTGTTTTTTATGAAATTACTGAGCAAAATAAACCGGCTTCTATACTAACGGCATTGACCTCAGGATTTCAGTCGGCTTTTTCAACAGCTACCATTAATTTGTCACAAGAGGGAGTGTATGTCTTTAAGTATTACTCCATAGATGAAACAGGTAACCAAGAGAGCCTTCATGAAAAATTAGTAGTAGTCAACTTTAATCAAGGAGCACCAGTTAGTTCGACAAACTATAAGGGACGTAAGTTTTTTGCTGGTGGTCAAGTAGGTTTTTCTGTAAAAATGCAAAACTCAGAAACTGCTACAATAAAGTATACCATTGATGGTGGAACTCAAGTAACCAGTCCAGATTTGAAAAATAATCAATTACATTTAGTACAGTTAGGGACACAAGGGTTTATTACACAAAATCCTGTGATGCTATTAAACTTTTCTTCGGAAATTAAAAATGGATCCTTAGAATTAAGTACAAACTCTACTTCGGTTGAGTTAACTGATATTTCTATTGATGGAACAATCAAAACTACCTTCGAAGGAGCTTCTACACCTTTTTATGGAAGTGAAGAGATATACTGTGATACAGATACAAGTTCAATATTTGTAGACCAAACTACGTGTTTAGGTCAAGGAAAGTTAAAGAAGCTTGAGATGGGACCCTTTGTGACGAGTCAAGGTACTCATTTTTCTCAAGTTGAAATGTCTAATGGTAAAGCAGTATTGTTAAAGACAAATGCTTGTGCTGACCATTGTGTAGATAAGACTTCTGCTGGTTGTAAATCATGTGTTTTGAGTACACCCGGAATCGATTGTTCCTTGTATAAAAAAGCTACAGGGGTAAGTTGTACTAATTAATGAATTGAACGGATGAAATTTTTGCTTGTCAAAGGATCTTGAACAGAATCGTTTCGGTATCATTAGACAATTGAAAAACTTAGATATTTGGGTTAAGATTGCCAAAAAAATACTCAATGGTGACTTATTTGTATGGATATCATGAGATTTGTAAAAATCTTAAGTGTAGGCAACTACCAAAAAGATTTAGTTTAAACTAGATAATCTTTGGTTTAAGCGTGGGAGATATTAATGTTTTTTTGTTTTATATTAGCATTCTTTTTAGGGTTTAATAGCTGTTTGAATGCAGCAGAAGTGCCTAGAACGTTTCATTATCAAGGACGATTTTTAGATAGAGATACCAATCGGCCCGTTGAAGGGGTTGTTAATAAGCAAATTCGTTTTAATATTCGTCGAGTGAATGCTGACCAGACTTTGGGATCGATTATTCGAGGTGTTACAAAACAAGTTTCTGTAATTGACGGGGTTTTTTCTTCCGATTTAGACTTTTCTGATCTACCTTTTGATGAACCCTATGCTGTTCAAGTAATTGTTCAAGGATCTGGTGGGGGAGATGTGGGTACACAAAAACTACGCACAGTACCATACTCTTTCACTTCAAGAGATACTTTACAATTAGGTGGCATAACTTCAGCTGGTTATGCAAAAAAATCTCATTCTCACGAAACTTCAGGGACAAAAAGCTTTACAATCGATGGTAGTGGAGCAAGTCTTGGAGTAAATGATACTCAGTTTGAAGTGATTAGTGGGGCAACAAATGCTCAGGGTAGTTCCGTTTTTCGAGTAAATGCTTCTGGTGACCTAGATCAAGTAGGATCTGTTAAAGTAAAAAATAACATTGAGATTGCAGGCAGACTTGTAGTTCGTAACGAACTTGGAGTAGAGGTCATCGTTGGTGAGAGTAGTTCGGGTAATCTAAAAATTGCCGGTAACTTAGATGTAGCACAAAATTCAATCGTTGGGAGTTTGATTGTTTCTAATGCTGCAACATTACAACAAGTTAATATAATGGGAGATTTGACCTTTGGGCCAGATGCAAGGATTAACTTTCCGGCAGATGGGGGACGAAGCATTATTGGAGAGTCCCATGCTCTAGAGCACCATAAAAGTTCACAGTTATTGACTGATCTTCAGGCCTTAGTTTCTAATGGAGCTGCTTTATCTTCAACAAACTTTCATACACATAGTTTTGTTGCTTCTAGCATTAGTTCAGATACGATCGCTGATAATGCTGTTTTATCTAAACATATTACCGACGGGACAATAGTAAATGCTGATATTTCCGATACCGCAGCAATCGTAGATTCGAAACTCGCTCAAATAGTAAGTCCAAGTAAAGTAACAACTTCTGCTTTGTGTGATGCTAACGGAGTTTGTCCAGTACCATTTAAAGGTCAAAGTAATATTTTTGGAGCAGGTTACGTAAATGATTCTGCTAAAGGGCGAGTAGACACGATTAACTACTTTGATGCAATGAAATCAAAACAAATGACGGTTATTGCTACTAATTCACTAACTAAAGGTTTTATCAGTTTTACTGACTTTGGACAAACTTTCAAATGGGAAGTAGATGGTGATGGGACTTTAATGTATAAGCACTTAATAGGTAGTGGATTATATGATACCAGGATAAAAATTGCGCCTTCTGGGACAGATACAAAGATTTCTTTAAAGAATGTAGTTTTTGAAGGAAATGCTCAAATGATAACAGGAGCTATTATTACAGATGGCAGTATCACAACAAATGATTTAGCTGCAAACTCTATAACTAGCGCAAAAATTGCTAATGGAGCAATATCTACAGCCAAAATTGAAGCTGCGGCTATAACCTTGGCAAAAGTTGCAGCAGATGCCATCGATAGTAGTAAGATTAAGGATGGATCGATTGATTCAACAGATATTCTTGCCGGAGCAGTAACAACAGCTAAAATTCAAGACGCTTCAATAACAGCATCATTAATAGCCACAAATGCTATTGATACAAGCAATATAAAAGATGGGGCGATAACAGCAACTAAGATTTCTAACTCTAGTATAACTTCAGCACAAATTGCTACCAATACTATACAAACAGATGATATTGGTGATCTTCAGGTAACGGCTGCAAAGATTAAAGATGGCGAGATTAAAACAAGCCATTTAGTTAGTTCGGTTGTAAAAAGTCGAACCGAAGCGATGAGTATTTCAATCAATGATTCAACAACATCCCCCAATTTAACTTTAAGTCGTGCCAATGCTGGTACTTTTTTAAAGATGGTAGATCAAACTACAAATACAGCTTCAACTCCTGCTCTATTATTTGAGGATAACGGAGCGACTCCAGCTTTGAAAAAGTCTGTGAGCTTAAATTTAGATGGAAGTATCTCATTAAAATCAGACAGTTATTTAACCCCAGTAACTTTAACTCCAAACTTATTTGCTGTGATGTTTGGTAAGGCAAAAAGTATTGGAGATACATGTCCATTTGGAAATGGCTACAGTTTAGTAGCACCAGGGTCGACTAAAAATGTCGGAGGTGGATTTTGTGCAAAAAAATACGATGGTGGTAACGTAAAGGATTACAAAGGAGCTATGGTTCAATGTAGTGGAGAAGGTGCAAAAATTTGTAGCACCAATGAGATGTTAAAGGCCTGTGCTGCCAATGTATATAATACGGATGTAACAGATTATATGACTTCAGATTTAGTAGAAAATGGAGGATTACGTTATGGTACAATTCAACTTGTTGGTTCATCCACTTGTGCAGCTTCAACCAACTTTACTCTAGCAAATGCCCTTGTCGGGACAAATAACGAATTCTTTTGTTGTATAAATCCTTAATATGAAAAACTTATATTTTTACATAGTAGTACTTTTTGTTAGTGTAGCAATATTTGTTGCAGATGTTCCTGAGGTAATGATTTATCAAGGTGTATTGATTGATAATGCAAATAATAAACCTGTACAGGGCTTTGAAATACAAAACTTCAAAGTTGTTTTTAGAAAAAGTAGTGATTTAAATGCTACAGTTATTTTGCAACAAGAAATAAAAAATGTATTGGTAGAAAATGGAGTCTTTACTTTACATATTCCAGTACCTATTTCCACAAGTACTACAACTCTCTTTGACGAACCATATACTGTAGATGTCTTGATAGCTAACGAGTCGAGCGGAGGTAAGTTAGGTACAGATGTTCTAAAAGTAGTACCTTATACTTTCTACTCACACAATTCATTAAAGCTAGGCGGTATTGCAGCAAGTGATTACGCTACAAGTTCTCATGTACACTCTACTCCAAACACCCATACTTTTCGTATTGATGGTAGTGGGCAAATAGGTTCTCAAAGTGATCAATTTGTTATAAAAAATACTATTAGTGGAGCGTCGGTTGATGTTTTTACAGTAAACGAAGATGGACTGCTAACATCTCAAGGAAGCATTAAATCCTCTTCAAATGTCTTGGCAGATGGAGGGATTTCTCTAGTTAAAGATATTAACGTTGTTGACGCAAACAATACAGTATTAAATTTAACATCAGGCGGCGATATTTTAGGAGTGAATGACACAAGAAAAGGTAGTGTGTCTGTTCAAGGGACAATGACAGTTAGTGGACAATTGGCAAGAAGAACAAATTCTATAGATCAAGCAATTCCATCAACTCAAACATTTAATGGCCCTGTATCTATGAATGGACCACTTATCTTCAATACAACGACCGGCTCTGAGAGTAAAATTGTTTTTTCGGGATCATCAAATGTTGTTGGAGAGTCCCACACATTAGAAAATCATGATACTTTAGCTGATACTTCGGTACTGCAAACAAAGTTAACCTCATTAATCAATAACCCAACTTTTGATGCCAATGTGTATCACACTCATGAGTTGCAAGCTGGTTATGTAACAGACTTTATTGATAATACCATTAATACTAGTGAAATTTCAGATGGTAGTTTAGTTAATAATGACTTTCTTGGTGCAAATCCAGCAAATTTTGCGGTTTCCGATCTAATTGTAGATACAAAATTAGCAACAATTTCTACTCCAGGTAAGATTGCAACAAGTGCTTTTCCAGCTGAGTTGATTCAAAAAGCCAAAAGTAATATTTTTGGAAGTAGCGAAGGGTTTATTAACAATACTCTGATTCAATTTGATGCAACTCAAAGTAAGACATCTCATTTGGTGTCTACAGCACCTGCGTCTGACTTACCTATATTTCCAATTTTAGATGTAGGTCAAAGGACAAATTCATTTTCATTAAAATTAAACTCTAAAGGTTTTATGTACTACTCTCATGCAGGGTCGTCTAATCAAACTGGATTTGAAATTCAGTCTGATAGTAGTAAAACATATATTAGAGGATCAAAACTAGTTTTTGATACAACATTAGATACTAGTATATTTACGGGATCTGTTATTGAGGACGGTACAATAACAACTTCAGATTTACTAACTTATGATGGCTCTAATATCTCTAGTTCACAACAAAAAGCCAAGTTTGTTGATTTGACCGTAAAAGGTGAGGATATTGCAGACTTAGCCATCACTACGGCTTTGTTTTTTGATGATATTGATTCATCTAAAATTCAGTCTAATGCTGTCACTACAGCAGATTTAAGAGATAAATCGGGACAGCTCGTTGGTTTGGCTACGGCAAATTTTGCTAATAAATCAATCACAAATGCTAAAATTACAACGACTCCTTCAGAGCAAATGACGACGACTCAGTTTAAAAATTTAACAGTAACTGCGCTTGATTTATCAAGCGATGCAATTACATCGGGTAAAATTTCAAATGGGGCTATTCAAACAAGTGATTTGGCTTCAGCTTCTGTTACCTCTGGTAAAATAAAGTTAGCTGATCTAACTAATGCAAAACTATCTACTGATGTAATTCGATACCGAACAGCGGCAATGACTATATCTACTACAAATAGTGATGTAATGACTTTATATTGGGGTTCTTTGCACAATGCAAATATTCCATCTTACAGATTTATTTATATTAATAAACCTGTTTTTACGGCTGCTAGTGATGGTAGTGCTGCCATAGAACTAGAAAGTTTAGGCAAAAGAGTCTTTAGTATCAATAACAATGGCTCCATCTCATTATCCTATAATTCAGCTGGTGCTGTTTATCCTGTCACATTGACGGTTGATTATGCAGCTGGTCTTGTAGGAGCGTCTACTTCTCTTGGATATTGTGGCTATAATCACGCAGATTTGGTTCCTTTAAATTCAGCCACTGGTAAAACATTTGACTGTATTTCAAGAGCTAATAATCATATAAATCTTCCGGACATGAGTTATATTAATGCTTCTCAAACATGTCGACAAAATGGATTTGCAGTTTGTAATATGGGTCAGCTTCAAAGAGCATGTGCTTTAGACAAATTGACCCTCAATGAGGTTTACATGTCCAGCGATTTGGTCAGCAACACTAATGCAGCAACGTTTACTCAAACTACCGCTGGAGCGGGATGTGGCACCGCAAACTTTACTATTGGTAGTGTAACATCTACAACTGCTTCCAACTTTATGTGCTGTACAGAAGAGTAAACTTAAAAGCAATTTATTATTTACTAACAATCTTATAAGCTTTCCATTGAAATTCTACAATTCTCTTTGTATCATCTACAATACATCTAATAACAAAAGTAAAATCTTTGTTCAATTCAAATTTATCTAAAATTTTAAGAGGATTTCATGAAGGCAATTGTATATATATTCGCGTGTTTTTTAATACTTACCCAAAGCTTTGCACAAGTCGTTAATTTTACCGGAAACACCCAAAGTTATCTGGAACCCTGTGGCTGTGTAGACGGAATGCTCGGAGGAATTGCTAGAAGAGCAACTCTTTTAAAAGAAATTCCAAAAGGTGTATTAGTTGATAGTGGAAACTTTACTGATATCGAAAACGATTTAGACCTACTAAGAAACGATTATTACGTTAGAGCATACAATATAAACGCTTATGACTTAGTAGCTATAGGTGATAAAGAAGTAGAGCAATCAGCTAAATATTTAAAATCACTAAAGGTTTTTCCTAAACTTTTGTCTACTAATGTTGAATTCAAAGATCATTCGATGCGATTTAATCCATCTAATGTTTTTGCAAAAAAAACGTTTATATCATTAATTAGTAAAACAGAGAAAACCCACAGCGACTTTGTAGTGAAAGATCCAGTAAAAATAGCTAAGACTTTTAAAAATGTTAAAAACTTAGTTTTATTATCTTCTTTAAATCAAAAGGATTTAAAGGCAGTTGTTTCAGAGTTGAAGTCTAACCTTGTTTTAGTTGTTGCCAACCATAGTAGTGGGGACTTTGAATGGATAGAAGGTGTTCCGGTTGTTCATCCAGGTGAAAAAGGTAAATTAGTAAAATCCTTCAATACAGCAACATCAGCATTAAATACTCATGAAGTGAAAGAGTCTTTAAAAGAAGAAAAGCAAAACAAAGAACTGATTGATACATTTTTTATAGAAGTATCTAAGAATAGTAAATTACAGAGTGTTGTAAAACGACACTTTGAAGACAAAGAACTTGAAAAACAAGTTTTGGCAAATAAAAATAAATTTGTAGGTTCAGATAATTGTAAGAGCTGTCATAGTAACGAATACGATCAATGGAAAACTACGAAACATGCCAAAGCAATGGATATTTTATTCAAAAAGAAAAGGGATTTTGTACCAGATTGTGTGAGTTGTCACACTACAGGATTTTCTTATGACTCAGGTTATTCAATTGCTAAAAGAGAAAAGTGGAACCAAGCAGTAGGGTGTGAGTCTTGTCATGGGCCAGGACTGAATCACTTTCAAAATCCGACCAAAGCTAATATCCGACTTAAGGTTGAAAAACAAGATTGTATGAGCTGCCATGATGCAGAAAACTCTCCTAACTTTGATTATAAAAGCTATCATAGTTTAGTAGATCATAAAATATCTGTTAAAGAAGAGCCTATTGAAAAAGTAATCAAAAAATCTAAAAAAGTTGATTTAGACCTATATGTAATGAGTCAATGTCCATTTGGTATTAAAGCAGAAAATAAAATTTTCCCACTTGTTAAAAAGTACAAAGATTTTTTAAATTTAAATCTTCGTTTTATTGCAACGGATGTACAAGGAAAATTAAATCCGGACAAAGCAGCGGAAAAGAAGAAAGTCGATGTACCTAAGAAAGAAGAGCCTAAATCTGGTGAGCCAGGCTGTAAAGCCGACTTCGATCTAGATCCTAATGCAAAATTTCAATCCCTTCATGGTAAGAGTGAAGTTGATGAGAACATCATTCAAATATTAGTTGGAGAATTCTACCCTGATCAACAATTAGACTTTATTTTAGAGAGAAATAAAAGTATCTATAAGGACTGGAAGCTCGTCGCTAAAAAGTTTGGAATGGATGTTGAAAAGATATCCAAAGCCTTTACTGATGGTACAGGGGATAAATTATTTAGAGAAAATATTAAATTTGGAAATGATTTAGATATTTCAGCATCGCCAACAATTAAAATAAATGGAATGTCATTTACTAAACCTTTTCACGAAATACCATTAACTTACGAAATTTGCTCTAGTTTAGAAAACCCGACAAAGGATTGTTTAGAAGCTCCTGTATGCTCGTCAGACAGTCATTGTGTAGCTCCAGGTAAAAATGGCTTTTGTGTTAATCCAGGTAAAAAAGAGTCTTACTGTGAGTTCAAAGAGCCAATCGATGTAAGTATGACTATCATAAGAGATGATTCATGCGAATTGTGTGCTACAGGTGCTATGCTAAAGCAAATGCATACAATTTTTCCTAAATTAACGGTTAAGTCGGTTGATAAAAAAGAACCAGGCATGCAAGATCTTGTAAAAAAACTAGGTATAGACAGATATCCAGTATTTATGTTTTCTGATGATAAGTTTTTAAAGTCTCCTAAAGTTAAGTTTATTCAGCGTTTGTTAGCCTTCAAAGAAGGGACTTACTTTTTAAATCCTTTGGTAATGGAGATTGCATCTTTGGATCGGCCAAAAAAGGTTGGCAGTTTAAAGCTATACATGGAGGCATTTTCTCAAGGTTCAAATTTACAAATGGATTTAATTAAAATGGTAAACTCTTTAGAAAAACAAAATAACATTAAGATTGATTATCAATTTGTTCCTAAAGTAGCTCAATCTAAGGATCGCTCTCCAATTAAGGGAGTGATGGACCGGAGATTTGAGGTTGAAGTAACAAATCCTAATGGTAGTAAGTTTCCATTAATGATTGAGTCTAGAGAAGGGCGAAAAGAGATTGTTGAGGATGTTACACAACTTTGTATCCAAAATAAGCTGAGTACCGCAAAATATAGAGATTATTTGACTAGCTTTTCAAGTCAGATGTTTGGGTTTTACTCTAAGATTAAAAATAAGCAACAATTGAGGATTGAGATGGCGAAGTTTGATCCTTCTGACTACAGAAATAAAGCATTTAAAGATGCTAAAATTACACGCGATGAACAAGTTTCAATATCTCAGTGTGTAGGGTCTAAAGAAGGGCCTCAATATTTAGTGGGCTCATTGATTGATGGAATGGGAGCAAAAATTGTAGCTTCCCCATCACTATTAATTAATGATACGATATTACTTAGACACGTAAATAAAAAAGTGATTGAAGTATTACCAAAACTACTACTTGATAAGTAGATTGTTGGTGACATAAATAACGATTTTTTTACTTAGCAATATAAAAAAAACCCTAGTAATTAATACTAGGGTTTTTAACGCAACTAAACCTGAAACAGTTTTGAAATTACCTTGTAGTGGAGCAGTATTAGCTTTTAAAATGGTTTATCTGCCTCTACTAACGTTTGGCTTTATAGGCTTACAGTTTTTGATTTGATAAAGTGTTTTAAAACTTTTACGTGTCCGAGCCACAAGGTAACTTAAAAACGAAATATCTGAAATTTAAAAGATATTTTATTTGAATCTATATAACCTATCGGTGTCTTTCGTCGAAAACTTTACAACTTTCGCCACATTTTTGCCAAAAGTGAGAAAAACATGTCTTTTCAAGTCTCTATAGCCGTTTCAAATAAGAAAGATCCTCAACAGGCTATTGAAGAAGTTTTCAAAAAAACATCAAAAGAAATCAGTGAGCCTCAGTTGGCATTAATGTTTGGATCTATTTTTTATGATAACGAAAAATTGGTTGAAGCCTTGTCACAAAAGATTGATAAATCCATAATAGTTGGGTGTTCTTCTTTCTATGAAATATCAAATGCTGGTGTAACATCCGGATCGGTTGTGTTGGCGTTGTTAAGTGGAAGCTCAATCAATATTAAAACTACTGGCCTTGAAGGAACAATTCACGAGAGTGGAGACTTTCAAAAAATGGTAGATAATGTTTCAAAAAGTCTAAATCCTGTAGACTCACTTATACGAAGAATAGGATTGTTTTTTCGTGGGGCGGGGGATGGCTCAGAAGACTTTGAAACGAAGCAATTTCAAAAACTTTTGTCTCCAATTGTCATGTTTGGTGGGCGAGGAACAGGGAATTACAATCTACCTTTGACTCATGAAGACTATTTTTTGGGAAGTCAATACTCGAACGGTAGCGCTAATGTACAAAATAAGTCACTTAGTGTATTTGAATATAATACGAAACAAATACAAGCATCTTTTGGATTTTCCCATGGATGGACGAGAGTAGGTAGGCCAGTAACTATAACGAAAGCCATTGATAGCGAAGTGTTTGAAGTTGATGGTGTATCAATATTTGATTATTATAAAAAGTATTTAGGCCAAGCACATAATTCAAATTTTTTTAGCAAATTAATACAACGTTATGGGTTTCGTTTAGTAAGTGATGAAGAAGATTATGAGCATAGTTTAGTAAAGATCCCTGTATATGTACATTTCGATAAGGGATCTGTTGTTTTTTTCCCTAAAGCAAATTTAGAAAATAAACGTGTTGAAATGGTTCAAGCTAGTAAGGACGATCTTTTGGCAGGGGCACGTTGTGCAGCTAAGTCCTGTTTGAAAGCTTTAGACGGCAAAACACCAGACTTTATGATTATGATTAGTTGCTGTGTACGAACGGATATATTATTGTCTAATATCGATCATGAAGTAAAGGCTATACAAGAGGTCTTTGAAGAAGAGTTTCCGATTATCGGATACTACGCAGGGGGTGAGCTAGGCCCTTTACATTCTGATGTAGATGTTATTTTACAAGAAGAATGTGCCTCAGGAGGGTCTTATAATCACGCAACGAGTGTAGTTTTATTAGCCTTTCGTGCAAAAGATAGAGAAGTTGTTGAAGTATCATACCCTACAGAAAAAGCTTGTTATGGTTGTATAGAAGATGAAAACCAGAACCTAAAAGAGTTAATCAAAAAATATGAAGACAATTTTGATACAACAGTATCTATTCTAAACAATATTAGTAGAGAAAACTATTTAAACATTGATGAGATCGAAGAACAAAATACTCTGCTAGAGCAAAAAAATGAAACCCTTAATATAGCAAATATTAAAAATAATAAGTTACAAGAGTTAGTGCGTAGATATACTCCTCATTCCATCTGGAAAACAGCTAATAAATTAGTTGATTTAGGAAAAGAAGACTTTCAAGAAGAAAAACTGCAGTATTGCTTTTTATTTTTAGATGTAAAGGGTTTTACAGCTTATTCAGAAAAAAACTCACCCGAAGAGGTAGTACGTGCTTTAAATGAAATTTTTACTCCTAGTACTGAAGTTATTTATCAAAATCATGGTGATATTGACAAGTTTATTGGTGATTGTATATTTGCATTTTTTCCTAACGCTGAAAATGCGATTCATGCAGCAATCCAAATCCATGAAATTATGGATGGGATAAAGGATTCCCCATTTCAAATTCGAATGGGAGTACATGAAGGAAACGCTGTAAGAGCAAATGTAGGGTCATCTTTAAGAAAAGAATATACTTTTATCGGAGACTCAGTAAATTTAGCCCAAAGACTTGAGGCAGCCTGTGACCCGGGTTATATTTTAATGAGCGAAGGTGTGTATCGCCAAAACGATACTAAGTTCAGTGAAGTACGCAGCAAGACAATTCGTGTAAAAGGCAAACAAAAAGAAATTTTAGTTTATCAATGTAAAAACTAAGAACCTTTTACATGAGTATTAATCATATAAATTAAGTTTTGAGAAACCACAAGTCTGCCGTCAAGCGGATCTCTACACTCTAGCTCTAATTGTAGGGTGATTTTTGGGTAATCGTCTTCATAGGTATTACCTGCGGGAGGCGACAATGAGTATTCATGGTTTTGGGTTTTTCGAAAGACCTTAACACTCATACGATTGACATTAGGTATTAAGGGTCTTGCTGACATATATGTAGTTAATGGGCCCATAGTAAAGGAGCCACCTGCATTATATGTAACGGTACCTGTTTGAATCTCGTAATACAATGAAATCAAATGAACGCCATCGGTAAAGGCATCACCTCTTGAGTCTACAACACCATCTGAGTTAGGTACTTTGATCTCTGTTTCTGTGGCTGTTGGAGGGAAAAAGAAGCGATATACGGTTGATATGCCCGTTTGAGCCCCGGATGAAAAGTCTTGATGAGGGGTTACAGCGGTTACTGTTAAAATATCTCCTACATAATCCTCAGCGTTAAAGTCTACAAAGTCTTCAGAATCTTTAGTAAAGGCTTTTCCGAAAGTCACGTAGTATTGGTCAGCATTAGCATCCCAAGGCTTCATTTCAACGAAACTATTATCGCTAGTATAAGATGGGTAGGAGGTTTTATTTAAGGCAGTTTGAATCAGTTTAATGCCTGTTCTCATTCGTTTGATAACATGGGTTCGCCAAGTGCCTTTAGCAGCAGCTTTGTTTCCCCTTAAGAAAAATGTTCCAATTCCAAGAAAAAAGACTCCTAATAGAGCTACAGAAAACATGAGTTCTACTAGGCTGAAGCCAGAACGTTTTGAACGATTTTTCATGGGTTTTCCTTGGTTTTAGGTATATATATTATCAATCTATTGATTAAGGTTGTATGATGATA
The DNA here is from genome assembly GCA_023954715.1 of Candidatus Cloacimonadota bacterium. GTDB lineage: Bacteria > Muiribacteriota > UBA6191 > UBA6191 > UBA6191. Next base: position 20,592 of record JAGSHD010000016.1, read on the forward strand.
TGCCTAAATTATAAATGTGAATAAAAGATTATTCAGAGAATTTTCTTCTATGGTTTGTTACTTTCCATATAATTCATTATACTTATACTAGGCCACTTTGGCAAAGTTGAAGGGCAAATAGTGTTTAGATTGAAGCTTTACACTATTTAATAGAAGATTCCATAGAAAATATTTATTTACTGTAGAAAAGAGGATGCATGAAATCTAAGAGTTATATACAAAAGGGATTTACGCTAACAGAGATCTTAATCGCATTATCTGTTTTAGCATTTGCTTTTGTACCTTTAATGGGAGTCATGTGGAGTGGAGTTAAGCGTACAGATGTTTCTGCTGCTTATGAAAATGCAGGTAATATCGGAGCTTCTGTATTAGAGTTTATGCTTGCTGATTCGGTAAGATTTTCAGATATTGACTTTTCAAACCCTACTAATCCTGCACTAAGAGCAGCAGATAATGGTGCAGCTGGTACAGCCTCAAAAGAGTCCAGTGGAATTTTAGCATCTAGTCCAAACTTTACACCTACAATCAATGAATTTTTAGGCGAAGCCTGTGCTACAAATGATGCTGACGGAATTTGTACGGATGGTAGTTCTAAGTCAAGATATTTTAAAATAGGCCGTACAAATTTTTATACAGACATGTATGTTGGTGCCTATTATGAAAATATTCCAGGAGCTGCTGCAAATGTCAAAACTCATTTAGATTATCGATACTTTAGAAACCCTTCTATTGATTATGAAGGAGATGATGTTGCAGGAGAGTCTGTTCCTCAAAGATATTACGATACTATGATTTTAGATAACACTGTTGATTTAGTAAGATTTTCACCTTATAGTCCTGCTGAAGGATGGAGTATTGCACCGAGTGCTTATGAAACAGACACTCGATCAGATAAACAATTATCCTTAATGATTCCTGACGATCCTTTAGCGGCATATACAACAGAAGATAGCGCAAAATATGCAAATTTTTCAAAGATACAATTGTTTGTTAGATGGGGATATAATTGGTTAAATCGAGTTACAGGTGCTACAGCAGGAGATGCTGTTATGTCTGCTAGAAGTTTAGATTCTAGGGGTAAAGCAAAAATGATACAATTGGTAACTTTTAAAGGGAGATTCGAATGAAAAACCTTATTCAATCTAAAAAAGCTATGGCTATACCGATTGTTTTTGCTTTTATCGGAATTCTATCCATTACAGTAGTTTCTATGCTAAGAAGTACAAAAGATGATCTTCCAGTAGTGTTTCACAATGTAAAACATTTACAAATGAAATATTTGGCGAAAGGTGCCATGCAACATGCTCGATTAAAGTTAAAACTTTTATCTACAGAAGCCTACGATGCTGCAGCTTATGCAGTGGGTAAAAATCCATATTATGATCATTCTGCTGGATATGATTTTACAGCTTTAACTACTAAGTTAAATGTAGGACAAGCATCTCAACGAGAGGCCGTACCTGGTAGTGGGATTGTAACAAATCCTGGACCAGCCTTTATTACAGGGACGATTAATGTGGATGGCTCTTCAAGAGCAGATGTTCATGATATTAATTTTAATGGTATAGAAGGTACAGATACCTGGAGCGCTGCAGATTTAACTGGTTTTGATATTCAAACAAGGGCTTTGTTTGGTTTTGACTCAGGTACTGGTTATTATGAATCAGGTGAAAGTACAGATGCCATATTTAAGACTAATTTAGCTTTAGTACGATTTTACGAGGGCATATCCACTGTGTCCCCAGAAAGAGTGGCAGGTTTACAGGCATTTAATCAATTAGTTGATCAACGAGAGTGGATTGATAATGGTAATTTATCATTAACAGCTCCACCATCATTAGCGTTGACAGTTGACGAAGAAAAAACAGTTGGAGTTTTTCCGTATTCCCAAGCAGCCATTCGAGTTTTGTCGGGGGTTGTAGACCCTGTAACGGGTGTTCCTGATATGTTTTCCGCAAGATATTTTGTAAAAGAAATGAAGGTTTTAGCAACACAAGGTAATCGATTGTATGGACAAGAAGCCCTCAAGGTTAAAGTCCATGTTGATTTATATACTCGTGGAGCAGCAGGTACAACGAAAGGGACCATCGGTGCAACTACTGGAGCGGGTGAAACTCGACTCGGTGCTACCACTTTTAAGGCGGTAACAGGCTTCTTAGAAGAAACATCTGTATTTAAAGTTGCTCGTACAATAAATTAGCTTTTGGATGAAACATGGAATGGATTGAACCAGGATTTTTTGCACTTAGAGAGTATCTACTGACGAAATTAGTAGGCGCTTTTTTGCCGGCATTTTTTATAGCAGGAGCTGTGGGAGCATGGGTTCCTAAGTCTTTTATTGTCAAATACCTTTCTGCTGGAACCAAAGCTAGAGTATCTTATCCAAGTGCATTAATCGGTGGTGGATTAATGTCTGTTTGTGCTTGTGGAATTTTACCTCTCTTTCAAACGATTTATCAGCGAGGTGCAGGAATTGGACCTGCTATAACTTTTTTGTTTGCTGGACCTGCGATTAATGTCATAGCTATTTTATACACATTTCAATTGTTAGGGCCTCAAATGGGGGTTGCTAGACTTATCTCTGTTGCACTGTTGGCCTTGGTCATTGGAGGCATGTTTTCTGTTTTTCAACAAAAAGAGGAGAGAAAAGTCGCCAAAATGAGTTTGCTAGAGTCGAAGGAGTCTCACAATATCAAGTTTTTAATTGTTTCTTTGTTGATGATTATGGTCTTCACGTTGCCATTAAGTGGTTTTGATATTATGTACAAAGTCAGTTTAAATACTGGATTACTATTTTTGATTGTATTTTGTGTCAATACTTATTTAACTAAAGAGCAAAGAGAGCCTTGGATCGAAAAATCTATTTTTTTATTAAAAAACATAGTACCTAAACTTTTGTTCGGTATTTTTTTGGTAGGAGTCTTAACGCCACACTCAAAGTTTATTATGACGAAGTACTTAATAGATAATAGTTTGATCTCTTGTTTTGTAGCCTCTTTAGTTGGGAGTGTTTTATATCTAGGTACAATTATAGGAGTTGTTGCTGTACATGGTCTATCGCAAATGGGTATGCCACAGGGACCAGCTTTGAGTCTGCTACTTAGTGGGCCTACAATTGCATTGCCATCGATGATTGTTATAATGGGAGTATGCGGAAGAAAAATAGGTATTTTGTTTTTACTTTCAGTGATTAGCTTATCTACTATTGCCGGATATATTTATGCGACTCTTTAAACTATTTTTTTTACTAATGTTTATTTTTAATGTTCAAGCATGTGACTTAAATCATGATTGGGAGTTATATGATACTTCTTTACAAAGAGATATTGATGCTCGAACCGTATTAAATAATCTAATCCCAAGACTTGATCCAAAAAAGCGTTATATGATCTTAGAGGTAAGAGATTTATATCAAAAAATGGGTTATGAAAAACTACACTTTATTGATGATCACTTTCAAAAAATGGACAATGAAAGTAAAACTAGGCCACCTGCGGATGTATTGATATTACAAAAAAATATGATGAACGCTAAATCAAAACAAGTGATTTATTTACCTTACGACGAACAACAGCAAAATAAGCATAGATTATACGATAAAGACTATCTAAATGAATTGAAGAAAAAGTACCAAGTAGATGCTTTTATCAGTGTAAAGTTGCGTAACTATGCCATTGTTGCTAAAGAGTATCGAGATCGATATGATCATAACAAAGATGTGTATAAGTTTTCACAAGAGCATGTTGTTGAAATGACTTATGCTGTTTTAAATAGTAAAGGTAGATACCTAGAGTTTAAGGACTGGAAGGGCATCATCACCTTAGAAAACATATTTCAACAAAAAAGAGATCAAAAAAGAGATCAAGAGAGAGTTAAAATAGTAGATAAGTTTTTTAACTCAGATAAGGCTGGATATATTGTGAAAGAATATTATTTAGGTTTAGGATCAATCAAGAGATTTTCTAAAACTATGGTAGGCCTACTTGAACTATAAGACATTATCTTTAGTCCCTAGTATTTTAGTGATGACTTTGATCTTTAATTTGAGCTCTGGACCTGTTGGAGTGGAGTTACCTACAATAGATCACTTAGATAAGATTCTACACTTTTTTGCTTATGGCTTTTTAGCTATCTGCTATTGGATTGCTCTTATAACTTACAAAGTAAAAAAAAACTATCCTATTGCGGTAGGCCTTACATTTCTATTTGGATGTAGTGATGAGTTCCATCAATCTTTTATTCCTAGCAGAACTCCAGAGTTGTTAGATATCGTAGCTGACACATGTGGGGCTGTAGTCTGTGTATTTGTTGTAAATTGTTTGTATTTGTCCTATTTGAAACGAAATAGCACTTCCGCCTAAAAAATTACTACAAAAAGTTGTCAAATTTCAGCTTTTTTGTTCACCTTTCTTAATAACTCGTCGATATCGAGATGGGTTATGAAAAGAAAATTTATATCTATAAAGAGTGCTTTACGGCATCTTATTTGTACTGTTACAGTTGGCATCGGCTGTACAGGGCTTTTTGCGGCAAATCCATTTCGGGATGTTCCAGTAGATCATTTTTCTTATCAGGCAATTGATGAACTAGTTCAAAACGGAGTAATGCAGGGTTACCCTGACGGCACATTTAAAGGTAGAAAAGTTATTACTCGTTATGAGTTTGCAGTTATGATTGCTAAATTGTTAGCAAAAATAGATTCGGCAAAATCAAAAGGAGTAACAAATCCAGTAGCCCCACAAGACCAAGTATTAGTAAATCGTTTGAGTGCTGAGTTTCGAACAGAGCTTGATTTATTAGGTGTTCGTATCGATTCATTAGAAACTAGAGTATTAGATGTAGAAAAGAAGACAAAGTCTTTAGATACAGCTTTATCTAATGTTCACATTGAAGGATTCTATTCAGCAAAACAAGAGTATATAGCAAGAAGTAATCAATTTGTTAGACATGCCGACCCAGGACTACATAAGTTAAATCAAGATGTATTTTTAAAATTTATTGGTAATCCTAAATCAGAAAATAGTATATTTTCTAAAAATGTTGAGGCTTTTTTGGAGTTAAAAGCAAACATTTCAGGTGTTGCTGATAATCGACTGGATTATGCTTTCTCATCTGCTCCATTAGCTGGTGACAGAATTGATGATTTTGCAACGTCCATTAATGATGAACGTAGAGTCATGGTAACAAAGGCTCACTTTCGATCCACAGCCCCATTGATGAATGTAAGAGTTTTTACTGGTGAGCAAATTACAGATCTAAAAGATCCAGCCATCATGCTTACGGCATCAAACTATAAATTGAAATGGTGGGAAACTGGAATTATTCAAGGGATTGAAGCTTCTGGTAAGTATAAAAATGTAAGTTATTTTACTTCTGTATTAAAAAGAATAAAACAAAGTTCAGCAGCTGGTGGTAAAGATAGTGATTTGTTTTCATTATTTAGAAAAGAAACAGATAAAGATGATGATGTATTTTCTTTTCGATTAAATTATACACCTTATGCCATTAAAGATGGTGGAGTGACTAAGCAATTAGTTTTTGGTACTACATTTGTAGAGCACGCCATAGACTATAATACGAGAAATAACTTCAATCGTGTAATTGGTTGGGATGCTAAATATGCTCGTATGGGTAATGCTGGATTTGATCTTTCAGCGGTTCATATGTTGAGTGAAGGTACAGGAGACATCCATGGTACTGGAGATAAATTAGACATTCAATACGAAAACAAAAATCTACTTGGATCTTTAAAGCTATATAGTTTTGAAAAAGACTTTAAATTAGATGTGGGCTCCAATCAAATTATAGATTCAGATATTGATGATGATGGGGACAACTATGGTAGAGGTTCAGAAGTTGGTGAAAAATTAGCACGACTGAATATGAAGTATACCTTTGAAGAAGCTCAATTATCAGTGATAGATAATTTAACTATGTCAGTGTCTGCTCAAAATAAATGGTGGGAGAGACTACAAGGGTCAGAGCTTGAACCTTGGTATGGTAGACATGGTACAAAACTTCAGTTAAGAACGGTTATGGATTTTAATGACCGTACTCATTTTGAAATTTTAAATCAATTGAAAAAAGATGCACGACCCGATGAAGAAGGGCAAACAGTTCATAAATTTGATATGGATGTTAAGTTAAATAAAGAAGTCAACGCCATTGGTAGTGTGACCTTTGTTTCTGATTTTGATGTGGAAGCCTTAGGGCAACATTTTACAAGAACAGACTCGTCTTTAGCCATAAATGCTAAAGTCCATCCAAGATTATTTTTAAAAGGTAAAGTTTTTGATCGAGTAGACTGGAGCGGACGGCCCATCCAAAAAGATACAGATATTTTAGACTTAGAGGCTAACTATCAATTATTACGAAACGTATCCTTTAAGCAGTTTTTACGTAGAAAAACTTACTCTGAAACAGCCAACCTAAACAACTATACAGTCACTGATTATTGGGTTAGTGAGCTAAATGTTAACTTTTCAAGAAAATTGGAAGGAAGAACGTTTTATGCTTGGCAAGAAACAGAGGATATCTATAGAAAGCCAATCAATAATTTAACTAGAAAAGGGGATGACTTTTGGAATTGGTTTGCAGAAGTCACTTATGAACCAACTAAAAGCACAGAAGTGTCACTAACTTATGGTTATGACTACAATGATAGAAGCCATCCTGGTAGATTTTCTTTTGAAAACACAAGGCAAAAAGTAACTTTTAAGGCATCAACGGATTTTTAATATGAAAAACAAAAAAAACATATTCACAAAAATCGTATTTATCTGCTCTATGCTTTTATTACAAGGCTGTTTTCAAGATTATACAGTAGAAGAGAAAATTCCTATTAGTGGACAAATTGTTGGTTCCTCTGAAAGACAAGAAGTTGCTTTTACCTATGATATGAATACTACTTTTCCTGTGATTAACTCACGGGTTGCGGATTGGACTACGGGAGCTCCAAAGATTATTATATCCAATTTTAGTAACTTTCCTGTTAGGACAACGCAGCAATCATTTTTTGAACTATGGGCTGGAAGCGCAATCGACCGCGCCAGTTTTGGTAAGTTTTATGTTTCTGGGTCTGGTTTGTTTCAAGCAGGAACTGATTTAGCTTTATGTCAAGCAGATGGAACAGAATGTGTTTTCCAACCAACTGCGGGGCAAGTTGTAAAACTTGATTATGATCGAATCGAAATATCCATAGAACCAGCAGGTGATGCAGATATCGTACAAAGTGGTTCTGTCATGGTCGTGGCAGAAATCTTAAATATTAATTCTGGATTAGTGGGACCTTTTAAGTTTCCGGTATCCTTTGAAACAGCCTCTGTTGTAGCTACAGGATCCGTTGAATTGTTTGCAGATCAAGCTAGACAAGGTTTAGTAAACCTAAGTCTAAAAGGGTTTCCATTTTTAAATAATAAATTTGCATACAAATTATCATCTGTTGATGATATTGGGGGATCGGTACGATGTGCTGCATTTAATGTAGTTAATGGACAAATCGTTGATGTAACTACCTTAGTGCCAAAGTCTTCTAACACTTTTAGTTGTGGAGTAGATTTAAGAGATCGTCCAACCATGAAGATTTCACTGCTACCTACCTTTGAAAATGCATCGGATGCAGACTTTAATTTTACTCCGTATTCATTAACTTATGCACCTTTTGTAAATAACAATAATACAGAACCATCCATACAAAATTTGAGAGTATCTGTAGCGGGTAATTCTACTGCTAGAGGACTAACAGATGTAGTTGGAAAATTTGAGTTGTTAAGCTCATATAGTGGTAAAACTAAGCTAGTGTTTCGTGGTTTAGATTTTAATCCGAACTTTCAAGAAGTGACTGTAGTGCAAGGGTCGTCAATCTCTGGTGTGACGATTAACATGATCCCAAAGACAAAAGGTAGAGCACTGTTTCATTTGTTTGAAAAAGATTGGCCAGCCACTGAAATCCTATCAGCCAAAGTGATCATTATAGGTGATGCTTCTGCAGAAGTTGGAATTCCTATGAATGACAATGGAGATGGTGTAGATAAAGTTAAAGGCGATGGTGTTTGGACAGTAGAAAAAACGGGTATAACAGCTTCGACTATAGATTACACATTCTCTATTAATGGTAGTACGCATGGTGATCCCCATGCAGAAAAAATAGATGATTCATCAACAATGAAAATCATCCAGTAAACTTTAAGCGTACATGAAGTACGATAGCGCAACTAGCAGGAACGTTATTCGTAGCACACTTATTGAATATTCGCAGTCCGCGCTTAGAGTTTACTGGATTAATATAAAGTATATATGAGGTCAAGACGTTTAGTTTAGATCCTCCAAGGAGAAGTCATGATTGGCTTAAAATCACTTAAATTGCTAGCAAGCCTTATCTTTATAAGCATCTTTTGTGTTGGTTGTGGAGGAAAGTCCACGAAAACATGGGAAGGTGGAATAAAGTCAGTGGAGAAAACAAGTAAAGTTGTTTTTCGCTACAATGATTCTCTGTTTGATGATAGAGGTACAGGAAGATATACCTATCCTATTCCTCTAGAAGAAAAAGAGGGGATTTTTGACTTAAAATCATTTGTCGTTAGAGATTTAGGTAATATTTTAGAGTTTGTTGTTGAATTTAGAAGACCAATTGATCCAGAAGATATAAATGGTAAAAGTTATCAAAACGGTTGGGCTTATCAGTTAGTCGATATTTATATTGATACAGATCATAAATCTGTGTCTGGCAATACATTCTCACTTCCTGGTAGAAATATAGAGTTTAATGATGATGAAGCTTGGGATAAAGTAATTGTTATATCTCCAGATTCAGAAAAACTAGTAAAAAACTATATTCAAAGCAATTCAGATATGAGGTATTTGTTTGATGCTAGAAACGATATTATTCCTGCACATAATGTATTCTCTAAAACCTATACTTTAGTAGCGCGAGTACGTAAGTCAGAAGTTGGAGATCCTCAACCAGACTGGGGATATCAGATTTGTGTGATGGGCTTTGATCAAGATAATGAAAAGCGAAATGGTTTATTTAATATGGAAGTAAAATCATTTGCCAATGAGACACGTTTTGGTGGAGGAACGGATTATGATGGCAGTCCAAATGTAATTGATATCTTATCTCCAGATAAAAAATCACAATATAGTGTGATGTCACAGTTCAGATCAAACCCATATACCAAAGAAAATTTAGCAGCAATTATTCCAATGGTTTATGGAAAGAGTAAACAAAATATGCCTAAATTCCGACAAAATAGTATGGTTCAACCAAATATAAGGCAGAATGCTCCAATCGATCGACGGTACATGGAACCATTAGAGGGTAGAAGAAGATGAAAAAACTAGTTGTTAGTTTAGTCGCATTATTATTAGTAAGTCAAAACAGCTTTGCTTTGGGTTCTCGTACCCGAGCAATGGGTGGCGCTTTTATCGGTTTAGCCGATGATGAAAACGCTATCTTTACAAACCCAGCTGGTTTATCTCAGTTAAACGGATCTCACTATCACCTAGATGTTTTATTAAACAGTAGAAACGAATATACCAATGATAGTTTTGTATACTCATCCCAGATTTATGAAAAAGAAGGGACTAAAAGATTTTCTATCGAAGATTATTTAGAGAATGAATTCCAATTTGAAAAAGTGACTAAGAAAAAATCAAGATTTAACTATGCAATTTCGGTAAATCGTGATGAAAAGTCAGCGGATTTTGTTAGAAAAATAAAAAATGATACACAATCTAATGTTCAATTGAACCAAACTGTATCTGCTCCAATTGAAACGATGACCTATAACCTAGGTTTTGCCACTAAGTTTCCAATGGCTCCAGCGTTGTTTCAAAAGAATCAAGTTTATGGTGGGGTATCTTTGAAGTATCAAACAGTCAAGCGAGAGATAGCTAGTTTAAAGCAAAGTAATTACAAAGATGTTTTAAATGTCTCTTTCTCAGCATTGATCAAAACTCCTCATAACTTTAGCTTTGGTATTGTGGCAGATGCTTTAATATCAGACAAAGTAAATGGCGGAACGGGTACACAGAGTTCTTCATCTAACTTATCCATTGGTGGAAGTTACCGAGTGGATAAGGGTAGTGTTGTTAATATTGATGTAACTAATGTGCTAAATGCTGATAGAGCTGTAAACCCTCAATTGAAACTTGGATTTGAAAGAGAGTTAATCAAAGATGAACTAGCTCTTAGACTTGGTTCATGGGATGGAACGTTCACAATGGGCTTTGGTATGAAACTCTATGAAGCAATGAAAGTTGATTATGCATTTTTCAATGGAGATGTTTTAAAAGAACACTATATCTCAACTTCATTACCGTTTTAATAATATGTCAAAAAAAGTAGCAGCCAAGCCAAGAGAAAAACAGGCTCCATTAAGAACACCACAAAAAAGAGACTCTTCTATTCATTGGAAGGAACTTTTTTTAGGTGCGGTTATTGGGGTTTTTTCTTTGTTAACGATGCTGTTGATCCGATATCAATTGGTTGAACTTGGACCTAACAAAATTATTCTTGAATTAAGAAATCAACCACAATTTGTCTTTGAAGAAGTTGATCAAGAACCAGTTGTAGTAAGTAAGCCTAAAACAGTGTTTAAAGACCCAAAGATTCAAGAGTGTTCTAGACTTCGATGGCTTATTAAGTCAGCAGTTTTAAAGCACAATAAAAAGTCTGGACAAATGAAAGAGCTTAAAGTGTTTGAATTGATGGGCGAGTCATATTTAAAAGAAATGCCTAACTGTCCTAATAATGGAAAATATCAGTTAAAGTATGCTGATAAAGCGCCAGAGATTTCTTGCTCCTACCATGGGAAAACTACTAAATAACTCTTAGGATTTAAAGAGCCCAAAAAATTTATTTAATACCTGCGAGAAGCTTAATTTTTGTAAGCGCTTTATTTTCCATAAGATCTTATGGTTCCATCTTAGTTTTTGAATAAAATATGGGTTTTTGGCATTGTAATTTGTATAATTTTTTAAATGCTCAATTGCTTCAAACAGTTTTTTTTGAATATTTTCTTTATCATAATGGTTAAAAAACTCTTGCCAGTTTCTGTTTTCTTTAGACGCGATAAGTTGAGTGATTATCTCACTAAAATCTAAAGAAGAGCTGGTATCTATTTGTACTCCAAGCTGATTGTTTGAAATTAACTTTGCTAGCTCGTCATTTGAATTTAAGATTACAGGAACTTGCGACTCTAAAATTTCAAATAGTCTAGTGCGGATAGAGTACTCTTCTTCTGTAGTAAACTTACTTAAAAGTATGACTGCATCTAATTTTTGTAAAAAGCTTAAATAATCCGCCCCATCAATCCAAGGTTGAATGAAAATATTATGAGGGAATTTAGATTGTAAGTCATGCACTCTTTGAATCGCTTTTTGGTTCATAGGAAACTTGGCAAAAGGGTGATCTATTCCAACAAAATGTATCTCTATTTCAGATATGTTAGATATTATTTGGGGAACTTGATCAATAAAAGGCTCCGGGTGAAGCCAATTCCAAAAGCCTCCTATCCAAGCAATTCTAATTTTATCTGAAGGTTCTTTAGAAAGTGATGTAGCCTCAGCAAAGAAGGGAATAGTAACAAAAGACTGATTTTGAATCAATCTACCCATAGCAGTCATCATTCCTTGATAAAAATGTTTTTGAGCGTCGTTGGCACATAAAAATAGGTTACCATGGCAAAAAGATTTAAAATATAGGGATTGGTCCTTATAGAATTGTTGTTGCAGCTGATCTTGCTCTGTAAAGGTATACTGATGTTCTATGACAGATGGAATATATAAGTCCACTATGATCTTTTTATTGAAGTAGTCAATAATAGGGGTAGACTCAAAGCTTTGAGGACTTACTATTATGATATCAAAATTAGAGAATATTTGAGCTAATTGATTGGATTGTAAGCTGAGTAAATTCATCCCCCGAAAGGTCCTACAAGTGCTGTTTGTAACTCCCAAAGTCACATCAAAGGTTTGAGATAGCATTCTATACAGTTGGAACTTTCGTTTTTGTGGTCCCGTTAAATGTTTTGGATGGAATTCTTCACAAAAAATTAATATTTTAAGTTGGGAGCTCATTTATATAAAGTTGGATATTTGTTGGTATATAGGCTTAAGAAAATGGCTCAATGTATATATATCTTTTTGTAAATAGCTGTGATTGATATATAAAAATACGACGCTAAAAATACAGATACTGTAAAAACCGTAAAAAAAGTTTGTAATGTCTTTAGTAAACAAGTCTTTGATAGCTAATATTATAAATAATAAGATAAAGCCGGGTAGTACAATTTGGGATAGGAGATAATTTGGCATAACATAGCTATGCAACGACCCTAGATAATAAGCAAGTTGTTGACCTAAAATGTTACTACTATCATCAAAAAGAAGTTTGTGATTTGGAATTGCTAAATAAACAAATAGTTGTAAATTGGAGAACAAAAGGCTGCTGGAAAGAAACGAACTAATGATAAAAGGTATTTTCTTAGAAAAAAGATAAGCTATAACGATTTGGCAAAACAGTAAAAATGAAAAAATACTTAAGTAAAAATGATCAACAGAGAAAGCTGTTTTGTTTAAATCAAGGCTAAAAAGTAAGTTGTTTTTGGGATCGTTTAAAAAGCTTTGATAGATACATGTACATAAAAACATAAGAAATACACTGGTACAAAAAGCAAAATATTGAGAAAACTGTTTTCTGCTTTTAACTTTAATCATCATTTTAGAGTTTAAGATAAGTCTAAAAATACTTGGTATAAAAAAGACACAAGCATATAAGGGATGAGAGAAAACCTTCAGAGACTCTAAAGGGATTTGAGCTAGGATATTTTTAGGTAGAAACTCAATAATGGCAAAAGAGAGTAGGGGAATCGAAACAAGGAGTGATAATAGTCCAAAAATTAAAAAAGAAATTTTTGTTTCTTTTGATTTTATTTTGAGCGCATTTTTCTTTTTGATGGCTTTACGTAGCTTTTTATCTACAGTTTTTTTCTCTTTAATAGAAGGGTCTGATTTTATACTTGGATCATTGTCTTCTGTTAGTAATTTTTTTTCAATGATTGGAGGTTTTGACTCTTGTGTGTCCTCAAGCTCGGTCTCTTCTTGCTCAAAATCATCATCAATGGCGAAAAAGTCATCTTCTACTGGTTTTTGACCTAGGGTTTTGGGTTGGGTATCTAAAAACTCATCCCATTGATCTTGCTCTGGCTCAGGACTCTCTTGAGAGTCAATTGAAAAAAGATCTACAGCAATTTGAGAGTTATTAGAAGGGATTTTAGAGCCGCATCCACCACAAAACTTGGAGCCTGGATCAATACTAGCAGAGCAATTTGGACAATTTTGATTCGATTTCATAAGTTTGGATTATACTCGTAGTTAATCTTAATGTTCAAGGACAAAAAAATTGATTTTGTATTTATATACACATCCTTAATTGCTTTTCATGTTAAACAGAAAAGCAAAAAGCTTTATCAAAACTACCTTTTGAATTAGATAAGTATCATGAAAAATACAAAACCAATTAAAATGGGGTTTTCATCAGCTAAAACAGTAATGCCATTTGTATTTGGGTATAACTTTTAACAAAGTTACTGTGGGATATTGGGTTAATATAATGGTCTTAGTTGATGAGGTCGTCATATCTACCTAGGGTTTTATTATGAACCAGATTAAGACATAATTACTATCTTTGGGTATATTAATCACATAAAGAAATAAATACTCCTCAAAGCTCTCTACTCAATTTTAAATTCAAAGACCTTGGATATTTATACTAAAAGACTATCTATGCTTTTATGATCTGTTTATAACATAACATTGTTAGAAATAACTTTTCCTATTTAGCTCTTATTACACTTTTTTAGTATCACTTTAGTTTTAAAACCTTAAACTATTAGTTTTCCCCGTAAATTGACTAATTTATTGGTCTACCAAAGAGAGTACTATGAATCTTTATCAAGAATTTCAAAAAAACGTAAAAGTAAATGGCAGTAAAATATTAGCAAAAGATCCTTATGGAGAATTAAGCTATACACAATGTTATGAAGCGAGCGAGGCACTAGCTAAAGTGTTTCATCAGCGTTATCCCTCAGCCAGTCATATTGCTTTTTTGTTACCTTCGATTAAAGAGGTTTTTATAGCTGTTTTTGCTGCTATTCGGGCTAATATGGCTAGTGTTCCATTAAACTTTTTGTTAACTCCTCAAGAAATATTAAAAATTGTAAAAGCAGGTGAAATAAAGTTTATTTTTACAACTAAGGAGTGGGGTGAGCCTTTAAAGCAAGCCTGCGACTCTATGGGATTATCAATAGACTTTTGTTTTATAGATGACTTACAAGGTGACTACTCAGTTAAGAACTTATTAGAGTTGAGTGCTACTTGTGAACCAGTAGACTTGATAGATGATGAAGATAGAATGGCTTTATTACTTTTTACTAGCGGAACTACTGGCTTTCCTAAGGGTGTGATGTTGTCTCACAAAAATTTACTGCATAATATAAATGGCTGTAAACAAGTCCTAAATATTCAAACCGAAGATAAAATTTTGGGGGTATTGCCATATTTTCATACTTTCGCCTTAACTGGTACCTTATTTTTACCTGCGTTATCAGGTTGTTTAGTTGTGTTAGTCCCTAGATTTAAGCCGGCACTCACTATTAAATTAATGAAACAAGAGCAAATTACATTGATTGCCTTAGTTCCATCAATGTATAAGACTTTTTTATCGCCTCGAGTTCCAGATGATGCATTTTCTACTATCCGAACAGTAGTATCTGGTGGAGAAGCTTTACCAGTATCTCTGGCCAAATCATTTCACCATAAATTTGATAGAGTGATCATGGAAGGATATGGGATGACTGAGACGTCACCTGTGATCAGTGTAAATGCTCACGAATGTCCAGAGCAGCTTGGTTCAGTAGGGCATCCAATTGATGGGACTACAATTTTAATTTTAGACGAAGAGGGCCAAGAGTTGGCTCAGGGCCGAATCGGAGAAATCGCTGTAAAATCTCCAAGTGTTATGTTGGGGTATTTTAAAAACCCTCAAGAAACCGATAAGATTATGCATGAGGGGGCTTTATTAACTGGAGATATGGGATATTTAGATGAAAATGAAAATCTTATTATCTCAGGTAGAAAAAAAGAGCTCATAATCTCTGCTGGTGAAAATGTTTATCCTACAGAAGTTGAAGATGTAGCAAAAGAGTATCCGGGTATCTTGGAATGTGCTGTGATTGGTAAAAAGTCTGAGTCTCGTGGAGAAACCGTCATTATGGTTGTATCTCCCATTATTGATGAAAAACCTTTTCGTGCTTACCTTAATGAAAACTTACCTAATTTTAAAAGGCCAAAGCAGATTTTCTTTCAGGAAGAATTACCAAAAAACCCTCTAGGAAAGATTATAAAAAAAGAGCTGACTAAATTGTATTGTTAATCTGGGCTGGATTTTATAGGGTAAGTCTTTAACTAAAGTATATTTATCTTTGGTTTAAACTAGTTAATAAATTGGTTGCTTCTTGTCGGATGTATGGATCAGGATCAAGGTCTAAACAAAGTTTTACTTGGGCAATCGCATTGGCAAAGCCACCTTCGTTTCCGTTAAATCCTGACTCCACTTGTGCCAATGCGTAATAGTAATGGCTTTTAGCATCTTTAGGAGCTATTTTAACGGCCCCTTGAAGGTGGATGATAGCATCTTTGACTTTATCATTGTCTAAAAATTCTCTACCTTTAGTCAGATAATCATCCTTGTTATATCCAGAATAAACTCCATTAGAGATTTGAAGCATTTTTTGTCGGGCTTTATCTTTTTGGGCTACTTTTTCATTACTGGCTCGAATACCTTTTAATCTTTCTTCTTCTTTGGCAATAGCGAGTAATTTTCCCTTTGAAATTTGATAATAGTTTGAGCTAGATGGTTCGAGCTCCATTATACGTGTATAGAGCTTTTTAGATTGCTCTGGATTTACAAACTGATCCCATATCCATGCTAATATAAATAAATCCTTTATACTTCTTGGATTGATTTGAATATTTTTTTGGTAGTAACGTTGAGAGGCTTCTAGTAGGCCATAGTCTTTAGCAAAAAGTAGATTACCTTGCGTCATAATTGCGTCCATAAAAAGAGGAATAGCTTGGGAAGTATACTTCTTTTTGTGGAGTTGTACTGCCTTTGCAAATTTACCTTGAGGGCTATTGGTTTCAAAAACTTGTTCTGTTTGAACTACCTTTTTCTTTTTATCCTTACGAATAGCAGTGACTGGATTCAAAAAATCTTGTTTTTGTTTATCGAAAAACTCTCTAGCTGCTTGTTGATCTTGCATTCGCTCCGTTTCGTTGAGAACCTTATCTAATTGCATAATGAGCTTTTTGTTTAAGCTATAGTTATTGATAGAGTCTAAAGTGTATCGAGCTTTTGCTAATTTGCTTGTTTTCAGTTGGCATTTAAATATACCAATCAAGCCTTTGACATTGGTTTCATCCATTAAAATTACATTTTCATACTCGATTAAAGCATCTTCAACTTTGTTTTGAGAAAAAAGGTAGTCACCTCGTTGTAGTGCTTCAATAATATTTTCAGAATATTCATATTCACTAGAAAATGAAACTTGTAATAAAAGAAACAAAATGAATAAGAGTCGCATGAGTGCCTACTTGATATGATACCAGTGTAATCTTAAGAGTATTAAATGCATGTAAATAAATTATATCTAAGTATTTATCGAAATACTAGGGGGATAAGAGTAGCGTTTGTAGTAGAAAAAACTTGGAACAAATAAAAAAGGCTCTATCACAATGATAAAGCCTAATTTATAAATTGATTGTAACTATTCAGCTATAATTTTCATTTTCTGTAGAAATGTTGATTACACCTCAATACTTACTTAGAAGCTTAATGCGTATGACATACCCCATACCATGGTGTCTTTTTCAGCTTTTTTATAAGTGTCTTTGTTAGGTATGATATTACCTGTCAATGAAACACTGAAACTAGACTCTTCGTCTAAATGTCGTTTTAAAACAATTCTTGGGTTGATTGATGCCATACCTGAGTAGGAAGATAATGTATAAGGAGCTTGAACTACACCGTTAATTTTTTTGAGGTCTGTTCCGTTTTCACCAAAACCAGATAAATAACCAAAGTTAACTCCAGCTTCGTACTCCCACTCTCTATCTCTTTTGCTTTTAGAAAGATCTAAAGAAAAGTATGCACCTTCATTAAAATCAAAATCATAGTATGCTGAAAACACAGGATTAAATTGTGCATCCCATGCATACTTACCATAGATTTCGTTTGTATCAAAGAAATCGTCATGATTCGCATAATGGATATAACCAAGTTCAAAGGATGAGTTTTTTTGCTGCCAAGTGTATGCTAGTGTTGTATCAACTCTTGACCAGTCAGCATCATAGTCTGTAACATAATTTGTTTTACTCGTATCATAAGAACCCAAAAAGGATCCGGACCAGTTACCAGCAGACCAGTTTAACCATGGCTGATAATTTGATTTATCAGAAAGAGTAAAACCTCTCCAGATATAATCAGTTACATAATCGATTCCTGCTTCAAACTCAATGTTGCTGTCTTGAGCGCTTAGTGAATTTAAACCTATCACTAGACTTAATAAACATGCCTTTGTTACTTGCATTTTTTCTCCATAGAAGGTGTAACACCTTTAATTAAAAGAAAGATAATCTCTTTTTAGATGATAACTTTCTGTTGAAGTGAATGGATCACCTCAAAATATTTTTTATTTTATAGTTCGTCTTTTGAGATTAAGTTAATGTGAGTTTTCATGTGAAGTGTAACTTTAATCTTGCTATTATTTGGTAACAATCCAGGGACCTTTAATGGAATTTCAAACTGAAACTTTGAATCTGCATCACTACTAATAATTTTTTGCCCTAAGTGATCAAAAACAGTAGCACCTTTTGTTTGTGCCTGAACTGTATCTCCACCAGTGTTTTTTAACTTCATAATCGAAGAAATAGTAACACTTTTTGGAGTAACTTTTGTTAATTTATATAGTGTTCTAGTTTCTACAGGTAGTGGTTGAGCAATGTCTTTAATTTGAGTCCAAGTACTACCAGCTTTTAATCCTTGAGTAGGGAATACCATTTGCATAGCACTTTGATCTGGAGATTGTCCTGGAACTTGAGTAAGAGTAGAAAGTACTTTACCGTTTGGCATCATTCGAACGATTTGAGTTTGATTGATACCAGCACTAAAAGGCTTTTCAACACCATTTACCGTTTGAACTGCCTTTAAAATAGTCATTGCAACCTTCATTTCACCAGAAGGTCCTTTTTCGATTAACTCTTGTTTCATTTTTAATCGAGTGTTCATTTTAACTATTTTTCGGCCGCCATCAGGAGAAGAGAAAGAAGAAGTGTTCTCCATGTTTAGGGCATAATATAATGGTTGGTTTGGTTCATAGTTATACTGCAACTTAACAGCAAATGACTGGCTAACAAACCCAAGAAGTAATAATAAAGTGATAAATTGTTTCATATGTGCTCCGCATAAATTATTGCTATAGAAATACTTCTTCTCTACAGTTTAAATTAAAGCTCAAATAGAATTGGATATTGAAAGTCCATTTTCATTTGATACTACTTTTAGACAGTTTATTAAATCATATCGCCATTATAGTGTAAAGTGACAAGAGGGTTTAGATACAAAAATTACACACAAGAGGGACATTTCTATTAAAAATGATTAGAAACTATCTTTTTTATGAGTTTCTAAAAGGACAAAGTGCATGGGTTTTTGTATAATATCTAGCAGAATCCGTTGCAATGATAAATACAAAGAGGAAAAAATGGCAAAAACCTTTAGATTAACAGGTGAAAAATTAATTGAAATCCCGATTTTTAACAATTTAAATGTTTATGAAGGAGAGGTATTGCTTGATATTACTTCAACAAAAGTTTTTAAAGAGAACGATGTTGTCATTAAAGAGGGTAGTCCAGGGGATGCATTATTTATTATTTTAGAAGGTGTAGTAGATATTGTAAAAAAAATTGATGATAATCGATTTAAAACACTTGCACGATTTGGACCCGACCATGCATTTGGAGAAGGGACTCTCATCAATCGGGAGACTAGTTTGCGATCTGCTTCAGGGATAGCAAGATCTAGAACAAGAGTTTTGACTATATATAAAGATGATTTTCACCGTCTTTTGGATTTTGGTAGTATAGTGGCTTACAAAGTAACTCTAAACCTAGCCAGAATACTCGCAGAAAGACAAGCAGCAGTGGATAGAGAGTTGATTGAGATTATTAATAAGGTTGATGATAAGTCAAAAACGATTATTCAAGAGTTTATGCATAAAAAGTTGGAACTAAATACAAAACCAAAAAAAAGAAAGTCTACTAGCTCATAAAAAGCCTTTTTGATTCAATTACAACTACACAAAGGCTCCTAGATGATTAAAAATAGAATTGTCATATATTTCTATGTTTTTTTGTATGCATTTTTATGTTTTGCCCCAGCTCATTTCACTGGCAATTATCTTTTAGCAGTATTAGCTGTTTATTTCTATTATAAACTGAAAGCAAACCGCTTTCCAACAAGTTATGGCAATCGTTTTTTTCAATTATTTCTAGTTTTATCATTGATTCAAAGTTTTTGTTCTGGGACTATTTCTAGATCACTATATGTATTTTTCAAATATCTATTTGTGTATTTAGCTTTTGTGGATCTTCACTATTTTGTTGATAAAGATACAAAAGAGAAAATTCAACTTTTATGGTTATATTTGAGTATTCCTCTTTTGTTTTTAGGTGTATATCAATCATTTTTTGTAGATATTGACATGCCTTTAAATTGGTATAATCACCTTGCGGGAGCACCAAGTATCAACCGTGCATTTGGGCTGTTTAATAATCCCAATATTTTTGGAAGCTTCACTCTTATACTATCCTTGTACTCCTTGTTAAAAGATTCAGACAATAAAAATATAAAAAAATCACTCATTTTTATTACTATTTTTTTAGCCTTAGTTTGTGTTTTTACTTTATCTAGAGGAGCTGTCTTATCATTACTTATAGGGATAGTTTTAGTTGCGCTATCTCACCGTGAAAAAAGAAGTTTAGCAATTTTGTTGCTGATCTTAATTTGTGTAAGTTTTCATTTTTCGGGCCGCTCTACCGGTGTAGCTGAAGTTGATCTAGGAGCAAACCAAAGGGTTGAGTTATATAAAGGAGTAAAGCAATATATATCTACACACTGGCTACAGGGCACAGGACCAGGTACTTTTCATATAAATTACCCAAGTTATCGAACATTAGGTGGATACTATCCATTATATGCACATAACCAATTATTAGAAATTTGGTGTGAAGGAGGGGTTTTAGCATTTACACTGATTTTATTGAGTTTAGCTTTTTTATTTTTAAATATAACGCTTTCTAGTCAGATTTTACTGATAGCCTGTTTAAGCAACTCGATGGTTAACTCATCTTATTCCTTTTTTATAATTGTATTGATGGTGATTGGATTTTTGGAGCAAAAACAGAGTAAGACAGATTTGCAAAAAGTACCAAAATTTGTGGGAGTGACTGTTTTTATTTTGTTAGCTGTTTTTATGAGTTACCAAGAGTTTAAAAGAAAGGTGATTGTAAATAAAAAGATAGTGTCTTCAAAGAAATTGATTCATTTTGTAGACCAAGATTATGAGTTTGCTATACAATTTATAAAGCAGCGTTTAAAAATGAAGCTAAATAAAGACACTATATTTGAATATATTGACTGGTTAAACTCATTTACCAAGACAATGCCAAGAGAGTCAGAAACTTTTTACGTGTTAGGTCAATTAGCTGAAAAGGCTAAACAAAGCAGGGTCGCTTATGCCTTTTACAAGCAAAGTTTGAGATTAGATCGGTTCTCAGAAAAAAATGCTATTGCTGTAATAAGATTAAGTGGTTACTTTAAAGACTATGACTATATACAAAAGGTTGTAGATAGGGTTCTTTATTCTAACTATCAATACAGAAAGATAAATGCACTTTATGACCAGATTCAATATTTCTATATAGTATCACTTATAGAGCAAAAGAAAGATGCTGAGGCTAAAGCATTTTTTAACAAGTGTATATGGGTGGATGATCAGTTCAAAGAAAATTTAGCAAAAAATCTATTTAAGGAGAATTAATGAGTAAACAGTTATTATGTCTATTTCTAAAAAATCCAAATTTGGAGGCAGCAAAGTCTAGGTTGGCATTAGGCATCGGTAAACAAAAGGCCTATGAAATCTATATTTTGATGGTAAATTATTTAATTAATTTAACTTCATCTTTTGAAGATGTTGATGTTAAATTTTATGTTTCTAAATCTTCTAGAGATTTACCATGGAATATAGAAACAAGCTTACAGATCGGAAATGACTTAGGCGAAAAAATGTCTAATATGTTTGAAAAAGAGTTAAAAGTTTACGATAAAGTATGCTTAATAGGCACCGACTGTATCTATGAAGATTTATCAGACTTTAGAAGAGCTTTTGAAAGTTTAGATAACAATAGAGTAGTTTTGCAAGCAGCAGCAGATGGGGGTTATACATTGGTGGGTATGTCTAAACATTATCCAAAACTATTTGCAGGGATGCCATATTCACAAAGCAATCTGTTTCAAAAATCTCTAGAGTATCTAGAGCGAGCAGAGATACCCTATTTTAGCCTGCCAGTACGACTAGATATCGATCATGAAGAAGATCTACTATTATGGCTAGAGGCCCGAAAAGACGATTCACAAGTGTCTCACTTTCATTCTAAAGTGACCAACGCTTTGATTCAATACTAGTAAAACATGATAAAAATTATAGCTTGCCATAAAAAATATAGCCTCACTTTAATAATTTTAAACTTACTATTTTTGTATCATAGTTATTCTATTTTTAAGTTTAGGGTTCCTGTATTACTTTTCCATGAAGTTAAACCAACGGCAACTCCTCAAAATCAAGCACTATTACCTAAAAAGTTATATAACATCTTGAAGCTAATAGATGAAAAAGGGTACTCGACAATGTTTCCTGGGGATACTGTTGTTTTTGATGAGAAAAAAGTAATTCTTAGTTTTGATGATGGAACTAGGGACCATTTTGAAGTTGTGATGCCTATGTTAAATATATCAAAAAAACAAGGTTTATTTTTTTGGGTAAATCAACAAGTAGATGCATTAACTTCATCTCAAAAAGAAAAATTACTTCGCTTTTCTAAAAACCATCGAATTGGTGTACATACAAATAAGCATGAGGCTTTGTTAACCACAACTCATTCAGCAAAAGCAATCAAAAATGAACTGATGAGTTCGAAGCATGGGTTGGAGGGCTTTTTTAAATATCCTATCAATAGTTTCGCTTTTGTAAAAGGTATTTTTGATCAAGGAAGTGCTCAAATAGCACAAGGTATTTTTGATTATAACTTTACTGTGGAATATGACTACTTCTATCCTTTTGACAAAGGGTTGCATGGGCGAATGATTATATTTCCAGAAACTACTTTAGATGAAATTTCTAGATATATGGATTCTTCTCGGCCCCACAAAGAACTTAGTTTTTATACTCTTTGTTTTCTGATCTGTTTTTTAAATTTGATGTTTTTTGGCCTGTTGGTAAATAAAAAAGAAGCTGCGTAAGACCAATCTTGTACGTTTTGATATTTTTTTGTTTCTTGATGCATTAGGTAGTTATTTGTCGATTTTGACAGATAATAAGAGATTTTGTTGGTTAATTGCTCTTGGTGTAGCTAAAGTGGTGGTAGAGAATCGTCGATGAATAGGATATACTTATTATTTATGGGCAACTTAGGGATTGAATTGCTCATTGTTTCTTTAGAAACTAAATACTAAGTGCTCGGAATGAGGTTAAACTCAACGGGGACCGAGTAGAAAAAATGGATTTTATGCCTTAAAGGCACACTCCACGGAGGTGGATCATGGTGGGAATTAAAAGTTTTCAAGAAAGTTTTTCATTGGACGCATTTCGCTCTAAAAGTGTTAGTACAAAAGCTAAACAAGGGCAAGAAGGCGTCGAGTCTGTAAAGAGCCATGAGAGTTATTCTTTTAGTATGAACTATACTAAAGCCATGCAAGTCATTGAGGGTGAGTCTAAGCAAGAGTCTTTAAAGTCCATGTCTCTAGATTTTTCAATTAGTGTAGACTATTCAGGAAGGTTAAGTGCAAGTCCATTATCTCAAGAAGAGGCAGCACAGCAAACTGAAGATGATGATCCTTTTTCTCCAGAAAATACAGCAAACAGAATCGTTGATTTTATCAAGCAAGCTTTTTCTTTTACAAAAGCATTTGGTGAAAACCCATTAGAAAGTAGCGATGACATCTTAAACTTTAGAACTGCGCAAGAAGACGCAGTTAAGCAGGGTTTTGGACAAGCTAGAAACCTCTTAGGCGATGTTGATGAAGATATCGATGGAGGTATCAACTCTACTTATGATCTTGTCTTTAAAGGGTTAGAAGACTTTTTCAATGGCATTAATGGTGAAGACTCTGAAGAAGAGACAGATGAAGTAGCAAGTACAGAAGATCCATCAAATGGTAACTTCTACTCAAGTCAGAGCTTTTCATTAAGCTACCAAGTGTCTGTTAATGCTGAAGGTAACTTTAGCGAAGACGAGTTAAATTCATTTATCGATGACTCTTTTAATCAAGTACAAGATATATTTGGAAAGTTTATCGGTGGCGAAGATGAAGGCGCTTTCAATCCTTTTGATTTAATCTCAGCAGAGGGACTAAACAACGACAAAATTTCAAATTTATTAGAGGCTTAAATAAGTCTTAATTATATACCCACCCAGGTTTGGTTTTACCGTTTTACGGAAAACCAAGAAGCTTGAAAAGCTTCATTAAAACTGCGTTTTAAACTGAATGCTTATGAACCCAAAAAAATAAAAGTATTTGTATTTGGGTATAACAAAAAACCCCCATCTAAAATTTAGATAGGGGTTTTTTGTTACAATTGAGGATTTTTAGTAATCGTAAAAACCTTTTTTTGTTTTGCGACCGAGATAACCAGCGGCTACCATTTTTTTCAATAGTGGACAAGGGCGATATTTAGAATCACCAAGTTCTGTATGCAGAACTTCCATGATAGATAGGCATGTATCTAGTCCAATCAAATCGGCTAAAGCTAAAGGTCCCATTGGATGATTCATACCAAGTTTCATAACTGTGTCTATTGACTCTTTGGTAGCTACGCCTTCCATTAAACAATAAATAGCTTCATTGATCATAGGAAGTAGAATACGATTTGCGACAAAACCAGGATAGTCGTTAACTTCACATGGGGTTTTACCTAGAGTTTCACTCATGTCGTATACAGTTTTAAAAGTGTCGTCACTAGTTTGAATAGCTCGGATGATTTCTACTAATTTCATTAGCGGAACCGGATTCATGAAATGCATTCCAACAACTTTATCTGGTCTACTTGTTACAGCAGCGATTTCAGTAATAGAAATAGATGAAGTATTGGTAGCTAGAATAGCTCCTTCTTTTACTACTTGATCTAGTTCAATAAATATCTTCTTTTTCAAATCAAAATTTTCAGTGGCAGCCTCGATGACAATGTCACAGTCTGCTAAAGCATTGATATCTGTGCTTTTAGTTAAGTTACTTAGGTAAGAGTCCATATCTGATTGACTGATTTTTTCTTTAGAAACAAATTTAGATAAGGATTTTGTAATGGTAGCTGCACCACGTTCTACGGCTTCATCTGAGATATCTCTCATGACCACGTTAAATCCTTTAGCAATGAATACTTGAGCTATTCCGTTTCCCATTTGGCCTGCGCCAACAACTCCGACTTTCATTAGTTTGTCCTTTCTATTAACATTGCTACTGCATTTCCGCCACCAAGGCAGAGTGCTGCTACACCTGTTTTTTTATCTTGATCTTCTAAAGAGTGTAATAGAGTAGTTAGAATTCTTGTTCCACTAGCACCGATAGGGTGTCCTAGTGCAATTGCTCCTCCATTTACATTAATTTTATCAGGATCTAATTGCAATTTGTCTTTAAGCGCTACTGAAGCAACTGCAAAGGCTTCATTAATTTCAAATAAATCAATATCGTCTTTGTTGACCCCTGCTTTTTTATACAATTTATCAATTGCTACTGCTGGTGCCATCATTACCCATTCAGGGGCCATTCCGCCTGTTTCATAGGCTTTTATTGTAGCCATGATTTTTAAACCATGCTTTTTTGCATACTCTTTATGAGTAACAACTACAGCTGAGGCTCCATCATTAATTGTAGAAGCGTTGCCGGCAGTAACAGTCCCGTCTTTTTCAAAAGCTGCTCTTGGCTTAGCTAAGCCTTCTAGGCTAACATCATGCTTAATGCCTTCATCTTCTTCAAACAAAAAGGTTTTTCTTCTTTGTTTTACTTCAATAGGAGCGATTTCTGCTTTAAATTTACCTGCTTTTTGAGCATTGGAAGCTTTAGTTTGAGAATGAAAAGCATACTCATCTTGAGTTTCGCGATCTATTTTATATTCTCTTGAAACAAGTTCAGCAGTGCTACCCATATGAAAGTCGTTATAAACATCCCATAGTCCATCAGCAACCATAACATCATCAATTTGTGTATGGCCCATTCGAAAGCCATCTCTAGCTTTTCTCATAATGTAGGGAGCTTGAGACATGTTTTCCATCCCACCAGCTACGATTAAGTCACAATCCTCTGCTTTTATTGCTTGAGCTGCCATCATTACGGCTTTTAGTCCAGATCCACAAACTTTATTGATTGTAGTTGCTCCTACTGTATTTGGAATGCCAGCATGAATTAATGCTTGACGTGCAGGATTTTGACCAAGACCTGCTTGCAATACGCAGCCCATGATGACTTCATCTACCATGTCTGGTTTTACATTGGCTCTATTTAAGGCTTCTTTAATAACATGTGCCCCAAGGTCGGTGGCTTTAACTGAAGATAATGAACCTTGGAACTTTGCTAGTGGTGTTCTACAAGCACTAGCGATAACGATCTCTCTCATAAATGTCTCCTTGAACAAGATTATTGTAAGCCCTTATCGAATCAAAGTGATTCAAACAAAAATAGTCACTAAAACGAGCTAATATCTTGGATATAATTTTAGGATGATATTATCTCTTTTTAATCAATTTAGCCATAGTCGATCATAATTGGTTTATGTTTTTTAACTTTATAATTAATTAAAAATATATCAATTTTGAGGATTTTAAAAATTAGTATATCTTGAGTTGACCCTTTGTTTTACTGTACTATAAGGCTATGAAAAAATTTGACAAAATTAATCATGAAATTGACTCCCTGCTGACTCTTAAGCCCAGGGTTTTTGAAGATCATCGAGGGCAATTTATTGAGACTTATCAAAAAAGGGATTTTCATCAATTAGGTATAGTGGATGACTTTGTCCAAGATAACTCTGCCTATTCAACTTTTGGAGTTTTGAGAGGGTTACATTTTCAGCACTCCGGAGCGGAGCAATCTAAATTACTTAGATGTGTAGTTGGTGAGATTTTTGATGTGGCAATTGACTTAAGAGAAGACTCTCCAACAAAAGGGCAGTGGATTGGCGAGATATTAAGTGAAAAAAATCAAAAAATATTTTATATACCTCCAGGCTTTGCCCATGGCTTTTTGACTTTGAGTGAACACTCCTTAGTAACTTATAAGTTGAGTAACTATTATAATTCAGAACTAGAGGATGCTATTCATCCTATGGACCCATCTTTAGATATTAAATGGGATAAACATATAGACGTTTCTCAAATAATTTTGTCAACCAAAGATAAAAATGCTAAATCGTATTTAGATTATTTAAAAGGGTATTATGAGAACTAAAATATTAGTAACAGGTGGAGCGGGATTTTTAGGCTCACATTTATGTGAAAAGCTACTGGGATTTGGGCATGAAGTTATCTGCTTGGATAACTTTTTTACAGGAGATAAAAAAAATATACTTCATTTAATGTCTGATCCTTATTTTGAAGTTTTAAGGCATGATATTGCTAGTCCCATTGAGTTAGAAATTGACCAAATCTATAATTTGGCCTGTCCAGCAAGCCCTGTACATTATCAGTTTGATCCAGTAAAAACGACTAAAACTTCTGTATTGGGAGCTATCAATGTACTTGATTTGGCAAATCGTTTAAAAATTCCTGTACTACAAGCCTCTACATCAGAAATATATGGAGATCCCGAAGTACACCCTCAGCCAGAGAGTTATTGTGGTAATGTGAATACCTTAGGTCCTCGTGCTTGTTATGATGAAGGAAAGCGATGTGCTGAGACTTTGTTTTTTGATTATAAAAGACAATATGATTTGGATATTAAAGTAATTCGAATATTTAATACTTATGGACCTAGGATGCACCCAAATGATGGACGTGTGATATCTAACTTTATAGTTAAAGCATTAAAGGGTGAAGATTTAGAGATTTACGGTGAAGGCTCACAAACTAGGAGTTTTTGTTATGTAGATGACCTGATAGACGGAATGATAAAGATGATGGAGACGGGTTCGCACATAACTGGCCCAATAAATCTTGGAAACCCCGGTGAGTTTACCATTTTACAATTGGCCAATCGAGTGATTGAGTTAACGGAGTCAAGAAGCAAACTGATATATAAAGACTTGCCTCAAGATGATCCGCTAAAGAGAAAACCTGATATTTCACTTGCTAAATCTACATTGTTTTGGCAACCAAGTATCGAGCTTGATGAAGGGCTTAGAAAAACTATATCTTACTTTGAAACAATTTTATCTGATTAGGAGATCAAATGGAAACAAGAATATTAATTGTTGGTGGAGCAGGATATATAGGGTCACATGTAAATAAATACTTAAATGATCATGGTTACAAAACAGTCATTTTAGATGATTTATCGTACGGACATGAGGCATCGGTGCAATGGGGTGATTTTGTACAGGGTGATATGGCAGATGGGCAGTTATTAGATAAAATATTTACTAAATATAAAATTATAGCCGTATTTCATTTGTCAGCATTTATTGCAGTAGGTGAGTCTGTACAAAAGCCAGGAATGTACTATTCTAATAATGTGGCAAAAACGGTCTCTTTGTTAGAGGCAATGGTACGTAATAAAGTGGATAACTTTGTGTTTTCTTCTACTTGTGCCATTATGGGCGACCCAGAGTATCTACCAATTGATGAAAAACACCCCAGAAATCCTATCAACCCTTATGGCTGGTCCAAATTTATGGTGGAGCAAATTTTAAAAGATTTTAAAAAAGCTCATAACTTAAACTCTGTAGTATTAAGATATTTTAATGCATCTGGAGCAGATCCATCGGCTACCATTGGTGAAAAGCACCATCCCGAAACTCACTTGATACCACTTGTACTTGACGCAGCTATTGGTAGGCGCGAGTCAATTTCAGTTTTTGGTACTGATTATGATACACCCGATGGTACCTGTGTTAGGGATTATATTCATGTTAATGATTTAGCACAAGCGCATTTGTTATCGCTAGAATGGATGTTAAAAAATCAAGCGTGCAATGACTTTAACTTAGGTAATGGTACTGGATTTAGTGTAAAAGAGTTGATTGAAGTTGTAAAATCAGTAACAAATAAAGATGTGACAGTTGTAGAGTCTGGGAGACGTGACGGAGATGCAGGCACATTAATTGGAGCTTCAAATAAAGCTCATGAAGTTTTGGGCTGGAAACCAAAGTTTGACTCACTTGAAGTTATTATAAAAACAGCTTGGGATTGGCATCAGGATATGTCGTTTAAGAGTAGTTAGCTAGTTTCGTAACTATTCAGGTGGTCTCTTCGATAAAAGACGAGGAGCATATAAGTTTTTCACAGTTTTGCTTTATTGATTTGGTTTAGCTCATCATCATCTTTTTAAACAATACCAATATCAATTAAAGACTTAATTTTTTAAGATCTTTCGATTTCGCTCAAGATCATGAAAAATACAAAGCCCATCAACATGGGGGTTTATTTGTTCAGTAGATTATATGATATAACCTTTACTATAGCGTCGTTTCGACCGAAGTGGAGAAATCTAAAAGACACTTGTAAATATAAACTTTTTAACTGTGGTTGGTATAATATCTTGATGATAGCGATTATACAGTAAATCATCTATATTTGAATCTTGTGCATAGAGGGCACCCGTATGAAAAAAGTTCTATTAGTATTTGGTACAAGACCAGAAGCAATAAAAATGTTTCCTGTATACGATGCATTAAGTAAAATCTCAGATATTGAAACAAAAATATGCGTTACAGGTCAACATAAAGAGATGTTAACTCAAGTAATGGATTTGTTTGATATGAAAGCCGACTATGATCTTTTTGTGATGGCTCCCAATCAAACTCTCTTTGATGTGACTTCAAAAATATTAAATGAAATTAAAACTGTATTAGACTCTTATTCTCCAAACTTAGTCTTAGTACATGGGGATACAACGACAGCATTTACAGCATCATTAGCCTCATATTATCTTAAAATTCCTGTTGGGCATGTAGAGGCAGGGCTTCGAACAAACGATGTTTATAGTCCCTTTCCCGAAGAAATAAATCGTCAATTAACAGCTCGGATTGCTAAATATCACTTTGCTCCAACAAATAGAAGCCATCAAAATTTAGTAAACGAACATATTGATCCAGATGATATTTATATTACCGGCAATACTGTAGTTGATTCCCTATTATATATATCTAACAAAATTGATGATGACCAAATTTTAAGTTCTAGTTTACAAAAATATTTAATAGATGAAGGTTTAAATTTTTTATCGAATCAAACTCAGTCTGATATAGTATTAGTTACTGGACATCGACGAGAAAACTTTGGGCAAGGTTTTATAAATATTGTTAATGCCTTAAAAACCATATCAAAAAAGTATCCAAAACTTAAAATTGTATACCCAGTACATTTAAATCCAAACGTAAAGGGTTTGGTATATGAAGAGTTGTCTTCATGTAATAATATTTATCTACTAAAGCCTTTAGATTATTTGAATTTTATTTATTTAATGAAGCGGTCTAAGATAATATTGAGTGATAGCGGAGGTATTCAAGAAGAGGCGCCTTCGCTTGGGATACCCGTCCTTGTCATGAGAGGTACTACTGAAAGGCAAGAAGCCGTAGATGCGGGTACAGTAAAATTAGTAGGCACTGATCAGAAAATTATAGTAAAAGAAGTAAGTAAATTGTTAGATGATGAAAGTACATATAGAGATATGTCTATTGCGCAAAACCCTTATGGAGATGGCAATACAGGTGATCGTATTTCAAAAATAATATCATCAATTTTACTTTGATTTATGTTTGTAAGGTTTAAAATCCCTATAAATTTCACAAAATAGGGTTTAGAATACCTATTTCAGGGTTTTTATTGTATGATTACTAAAGTGTCTACTTATAAAATACAAACAAAATAGTTCTTTTTAGCCTATGAGTAAGTAATATTGTGGGTAAAGGGGGATAAAGTGTTATCTAAATTAGAATTGGCATCAAAGCAGTTTATATATAAAAATAATCTTCCATATCGTAGATATTTTATTGAAGAAAATAAAATTAAACATCGCTTGACTATAATTACTGGTCAAAGAGGGATTGGTAAAACAACTACAATAGCTCAATATATGAGTGACTCTCCATTAAAATCACTATACATCAGTATGGATAGTTTTATAGTTGGTGATTTGACTATGTTTGAAATAGCAGAGCAATTTGAAATACAAGGTGGACAGTTATTGTGCTATGATGAAATTCATAAATATCCAAATTGGTCACAAGAGTTGAAGTCAATTTATGATACGTTCTCAGATATTCAAGTTATAGCTTCGGGAAGTTCTGCATTAGAAATAAATAAAGGTAGTCATGACTTAAGTAGAAGAGCTCACTTGTTAAAAATGTGTGGTATGAGTTTCAGAGAATTTTTAGAGTTAAGTTTAGATATAAGTTTAGGTAGGATAAATCTAGAAGTCCTTTTAAATGATCACCAAAATTTAGCTCTAGGAATTACTTCTAAAATTGAAAATCTTGATAAAAAAATATTACCTTTGTTTAATCGATATTTAAAAGTAGGCTACTATCCATATTTCTTAGGAGTTAATGATGATATTTGTGGCGATTTATTAAAGCAAAATATAGATGCATCCATATCAAATGATTTATTGTTTGTGTATCCTAGCTTAGACGGAAACTCCATAAGAAAACTAAAAGTATTAGTAAGTATTATTATGGAAAGTGTCCCTTTTGTTCCAGTTTTAGAAAAATTAAAATCATTGCTAGAAATAGGAGATTCAAGAACTTTAAAAGACTATTTTATAAAGCTAGAAGATGCCGGTATATTAAGTTTGTTAATGAAATCTTCGTCGAAAGGGCTTTCAAAACTAGAAAAGCCAGAAAAGATCTATTTAGAAAATACAAATCTTCTACAAGTATTAAATTCAGAAAAAGGCACAATAAGAGAGACTTTTTTTCTAAATGCCGTAAAGCAACAGTATAAAGTGTCTTATCCTAAAAAAGGTGACTTTTTGGTAGAAAACAAATATTTGTTTGAGGTTGGAGGACATAAAAAGGGTTTCAAACAAATCAAAGATATAAACAACAGTTTTATAGCGTTTGATGATGTTGAGGTTGGTTACAAAAATAAAATTCCACTTTGGTTGTTTGGGTTTTTATATTAAAATAGTAGTCCAAATAATAAATATATCAAAGGTGAAAGTAGAAAAGCTACAGAGCAGCTTTTCTTTTTTTATCCATGACTCCTTTCAAGCCGCTATAAAATCAGCAAGTGTCGTATTTTGTTCAATTCGAATGGTATCTCCTAGGGTTTCCATGTGAAACTCTTCTAGTTTTTCTCTCACTTTTTGAAAGTAGGAACCTATTTTTTCAAATGGCTCTACAGAAACAACTAAGTCCTTAACTAATAGTTCTGGCTGCAGGTCACAAATGACATTTCTACCAAAGTTTCTTCCAAGAAACAAAAGGTACTCCATTAGTTTTAGGTGAATTGGAATCGGGTCTGCATATCCTCCCCAAGCTAGGTCTAATTGTACAGGGCTATCAGCATGGAATTGATAATTTAAGTCTTTATGCCATATGATTAATTCATCATCAAAAATGACCCATTCTAAATGGTAAAAGGATAGTTTAGACTCTATTAAGGCTTCGTGTAATGAATGGTTTGCAAGATGGATAGTACCTAATTGTTTTCTAAGAATCTGGTGAGGTGCAAATAGATGCACTCTTTTATCATATAGACAGGACAGGTAAAAGGCATAACCTTCAATGTCTGTTCGATCAATGTAGGCGTCTACGTATTTTTCTTGTTTTAGCTCTTTTGGTATCTTGTAAATTTTTGTCATGGCTTTCTCCACTCATTAGTTTGTTAATTAATTTGATGGGTTTAGATTAAGCCAAATTAGATATTATTTTTAGATTAAGAATAACTAAATGCCCCCTTTAGAAGAGCTTATATTGGGGGTCATAATTTACTCCGATCTTCTTTAGCTTTTACTTAACTTTTGCTAGAATGAATTTATACATATAACCCGAGGTTTGCTATGACAAATATTTCTTCTATAGATCAAATTTTTTCTAAAATTGAGTCAGATTTTTCAATATTAATACAGTGTTTTTCTAATGTTTTAAAAAGTTTAGGTCAGGCTGATGTAGCAGAGGGCTTGCTTCAAGTTTTAGAGGGGTGCGGCTCTGACAAAAATGAAGAAAATGAGCAGTTGATTCGAGCAATTTCTATGAGCTTTCACTTTTTAAACATCGTGGAAGAAAATGTTGCCAACCAAGTACATCGATTAACCAATGACTCTTTGGCAAATAATTGTGGACCATGGATAGAAAAACTATCAGCTCTACAATTAGAGGGATATGATGTTGAGGAGATAGTAGAGAGATTACGAAAAACTATAGTAGAACCTGTATTTACTGCACACCCAACAGAAGCCAAAAGATCAACAGTCATGAGGCATCATCGTGCGCTTTACAAATTACTCGTCAATTTAGAGAACCAAATGTGGTCAGAACAAGAGAGACAGGAGTTGTATTGCGACATCGAAGTGATCCTAAAGCAGTTGTGGCTAACTGGTGGCTTAATCGCTCAAAAGCCAGATGTGTTTACAGAACATAACAATAGCTTGCATTATTTAGGCAGTATACTACCCCAGGCTTTTCGTACTTTTGTATTGCGATTTCAAAAATCATGGAAAAGCCTAGGATTAAATCAAGACTTTCTTTTTGATGTTGAAAACTATCCATTGATTCGTATGGGCACTTGGATCGGAGGAGATAGAGATGGGAACCCCTACGTAAGTAGAGAGGTTACCGTAAAAATTATCAAATCATTGAGAAAAAACTCTCTTGAGCTTTATATACAAAGTATTGAAGAGTTAGCCGAAAAATGTAGTTTTTCACAAGTCTTATTGGGTGAAAAATCTGATTTGAATGACTTGCTACAAGATGAGTTAAAAAAGATTCCTAATAAATATAAAGATGAGATTTTGAGATATCCAGATGAGCCTTGGAGATGTTTTTGTTATTTAATTTTAGTAAAGTTGGTTCATAAAGAGTTGTTGTATAAGACTTCAGATGATTTGATAAAAGATCTTGTTAAACTATCAGATTCGTTACTCGATAAGGGTCTTCAAAGTTTTGTGCTTCGTGAGATTATACCTATTTTGTATTTAGTTAGAAGCTTTGGTTTTCATACAGCAAAATTAGATATTCGACAAAACTCACAAATGCACTCTAATGCTATTGAAAAGTTGTTGGAGCTGTCAGGATATGAAGATAAACAATTTTCCTTATGGACAGAGGATAAAAAGAATTACTTTCTCAACGAAGAGTTAAAGATATATAGACCATTTTTACACCCTCGGGTGAAGTTAGATGGCGATTCTTTTACTGTGATATCAGCCTTAAAAGGATTAAACGATGAAATCGAAAACACCTCTATTCATTGTGTAAATTCATTGATAGTTAGTATGACTCATACTAATAGTGATTTATTGTTAATGTATCTTTTAGCTAGAGAGTCTGGCTTATTGCGAAGTGGTGACAAGGGTTTATATCTTCCGGTACAAGTTGTACCTCTTTTTGAAACGATTAGCGATTTAAAGAATAGTGTAAGTGTTATGTCTGCATATTTAAGTCATCCTATTGTTTTGAGGAGCCTAGAGTTTCATAAGCGTATTAATCATAGTGATAAGTTAATACAAGATGTAATGATTGGGTATAGCGATAGTTGTAAAGATGGAGGCATTTTAGCAAGTCAATGGAATGTATACTGCACTCAAAGAGACTTAATAAAGTTAGGTAACGAAATAGGAGTAACTTTTCGTTTTTTTCACGGACGAGGCGGTACAATTAGTAGAGGTGCTGGACCTACGGACCGATTTTTAGAGGCATTACCACAAGGAAGTCTCTACGGAGGATTTCGTTTAACAGAACAAGGAGAAAGCATTGCCCAAAAGTACGGAAGCCCAACAACAGCTGTTTATAATATTGAGATGATGGCTGCTAGTATAACCAGTGTAAATAATAAGTTACAAAAAGTAAGCTCCATCGATAATGACTTAGATAGCTTGATGGATTTTTTATCCACTAAAAGTAAGGATAAATATAGATCATTTTTAGAGCACCCCAAGTTTATTGAATATTATCATCATACTACTCCTTTAGATATTATTGAGGAGTGTAATATGGGATCGAGGCCAACTAGGCGAAAGGGAGTTAAAAGTTTAGATGATTTACGAGCTATCCCTTGGGTATTCTCTTGGAATCAAAGTCGCTATTATTTACCAGGTTGGTTTGGAGTAGGTACAGCACTAAAATCTTTGAAAGAAGATGACATAGATTTATATAATAGTTTTGTTGAGTGTTTGAAGTCGAATAAATTTCTTCGTTATGTTTTTTTAAATATAGAGACTAGTAGTGCCAGTGCTGATGTAGATATAATGTCATTATATGCATCATTAGTAGAAGATGAAATGGTTCGAAATCAGATGCTTGGAATAGTAATAGATGAATATAAATTATTACAAGAAATGCTAGAAGAGGTATTTGGCTCTAGCTATAAAAATAGAAGACCAAAACTAGAAAAAACCTTAGGACTCAGAAAAAATCTTTTAGCCCAATTACATAAGATGCAGGTAATTGATCTTAAAGATTATCGAAAAAGTGGGAGTAGGGATACCCTTGTTCGCTTGTTATTAAGTATTAATGCTATAGCTGGTGGGGAGAGGACTACGGGGTAAGTAGTTAGTAATTTTGGAGGGTGTGGTATTTAGTTACTTCGATGGTGCTAATTGTATATGGTACACTTTCGCAGTTTAGGGTTTTTTTTGATGCGGTTTAGCTCACTATCATCTTTTGGTCTTTTTGCTTATCTCGAGTAGTAAATTACACTTCGAACGCAATAAGACCAAAATATGGCGATGATCTGAAAGCTGGGTAAAATCTGGGTCTATTGGAGAACTAATATATTTGGGCAGAGAGGTTCTAGATAGACAGCCTTCAATTTAGTCTAAACAAGTCCTTGTTTAGACATATAATTTGGTCAACTTTTATACTGAAATGGAGAAATCTAGAGATAATGTTTAACCAAAATTTTATCTAAGTATCTTCTCTATTGTAGTCATCTTCATAGCGAATAATATCGTCTTCACCAAAATAACTGCCTGTTTGAACTTCAATGATCTCAACTATTTGATCGGTTTTGTTCTCTAAACGATGTTTGGTGCCTACTGGAATAAAAGTGCTTTCTCCAACTTGGTAGTCTTTGATTGAGTCATCAAGCCAAATAGTAGCTGTACCTTGGACAACTGTCCAATTTTCGGAGCGTTTTTTATGGCTTTGCAAACTGAGTCGTTGATTGGGTTGTACTGTGATAGTTTTTACCTTAGTAAAGTTAGTATCATAAAGGTGGGTAAAACTTCCCCAAGGTCTAGTTTCTGAATAGTTCATTTGTAATCCTGTTTGTATTATTTTTTTATGTTTTGATAGTTGTCTAAAAACCATTGATAAGATTTTTCGATTCCATCTTGCAGAGAAGTTTTAGCTTTCCAGCCTAATTTATTAATTTTATCTACATTCAGTAGCTTACGGGGGGTCCCGTCTGGTTTACTTGTGTCCCATATGATTTCACCAGTAAATCCAATAATTTCTCGTATTGAATTGGCTAGTTCTTTAATCGTAACATCTTGGCCTGTACCAATATTAACAAGACCTTTTTCATTATATTTTTCCATTAAAAAAACGCAGGCTTCGGCCATATCATCTACATAAAGAAACTCTCTTTTAGGTGAGCCTGTACCCCAAAGAGTTACCTCTTTTTCATTTTGTACTTTAGCAAGATGAAACTTATGAATCATGGCAGGTAAAACGTGGGAGTTTTCTAGGTGAAAGTTATCTCTTGGGCCATAAAGATTTGTAGGCATACAAGAAATAAAGTTACTGCCATATTGCTCTCTATAAGAGTCACATGTCATTATACCAGCAATTTTTGCGATAGCATATGCATCATTAGTTTCTTCAAGTTTACCTGTTAACAGGTCACTCTCAGACATTGGTTGAGGACAATTTTTTGGATAAATACAAGAAGAGCCTAAGAACAAAAGTTTTTCGACACCAGATTTGTATGCGTTATGTATAATGTTATTTTGGATCATTAAATTTTCATATATAAAGTCAGCTTTTTGGGTCTTATTGGCTAAAATACCGCCTACTTTAGCCGCGGCGAGGTATACTTCTGAAGGTTTTTCAGTTTCAAAGAAGATTTGTACATCACTTTGAACTTGTAGATTAAGTTCTTGTCGAGTTTTTTGAATCAAGTGATTGTCAGATAGTTGCTCAGATATTGCAGAAC
Organism: Candidatus Cloacimonadota bacterium; assembly: GCA_023954715.1. Lineage (GTDB taxonomy): Bacteria > Muiribacteriota > UBA6191 > UBA6191 > UBA6191. The sequence continues at coordinate 57,456 of JAGSHD010000016.1, forward strand.
CAACCAATCCTCTATGTCCTGCTACAAATATTTTTTTTGTCATTTTTTACTCGAATTGGTCGAAAATTTGGTAGCCCTGTTTTTTTAGGATAGCAGTCTTTTTTGCTTCAGCTAAATCATGATCCATCATATCTTTTAAAAGGCTTTCTAGATTATGTTTGGGAGTCCAACCGAGCTTGGTATTAGACTTCGTTGGATCCCCAATCAAAAGGTCAACCTCAGTAGGTCTAAAGTATCGCGGATCCACTTCTACGATTACTTTACCGGTTTCTTCACAGAGACCTTTTTCATCTACGCCTTCACCTTCCCATTGCAGAGATATACCAGCTTCTTTAAAAGCTAAATTTACAAACTTTCTAACTGTATGAGTCTCTCCAGTTGCTATAACATAATCCTCAGGTTTTTCCTGTTGCAGTATCAACCACATGGCTTCTACATAGTCTTCAGCATGTCCCCAATCACGTTGAGAGTTTAGGTTACCTAGATAGAGTTTTTCTTGTAAGCCATGTTTAATTCGAGCAGCTGCCATTGTTATTTTACGGGTAACAAAGGTTTCACCTCTTCTTGGGGATTCATGGTTAAATAGAATTCCGTTACATCCATAAATGTTGTATGCTTCGCGATAATTAACGGTAATCCAATAGGCATACATCTTTGCAACAGCATAAGGAGACCTTGGATAAAAAGGAGTTTTTTCGGATTGTGGAACTTCTTGAACTAATCCATATAACTCCGATGTAGAAGCTTGATAGATCCTAGTTTTCTTTTCTAGTTTTAAAATCCGGATAGCTTCTAACAGACGAAGAGTACCAGTACCATCACAATTAGCTACATATTCAGGAGTGTCAAATGAAACTTTAACATGAGACATTGCTCCCAAATTGTAAATTTCATCTGGTTGAACTTCTTGGATGATTCTAATTAAATTAGTAGAGTCGCTTAGGTCTCCATAATGTAGAATGAGATTTCTTTTAGAAATATGAGGGTCTTGATATAAGTGATCTATTCTACTTGTATTGAAAGAAGAAGATCTTCTTTTAATTCCGTGTACTATGTAGTTTTTTTTTAGGAGTAGTTCGGCTAGATATGATCCATCTTGGCCTGTGATTCCTGTAATTAGTGCTGTTTTTTGCATTTAGTTCTCCTCATTTTGAATGAATTCATCAAATTTAGAAAGAATGTAAGAGATTTTCTCTTCAGTCATACCAGGATATACTCCAATCCAAAAAGCTGAATTCATTATCAGATCTGTGTTTTTAAGACTACTTGCAACTCTATAGTCTTTATCAATTTTCAAGCTATCAAACAGAGGCTGTCTTAGCATATTACCACCAAATAATGTTCGAGTTTGAATTTTATTTTTTTCTAAGAATTTAGATAAATCTGTTCTAGAAAAACTTGTATCATTTTTTACAATTATAAGAAATCCAAACCAAGAAGGAGATGCATGTTCAGTAGCAGAAGGGAGTAGGAAGTATTTATCATACTTTTCTAATCCCTCAATTAATAAATCGAAGTTTTCTATACGTCTTTGAGAAAAGTGCTCTAATTTATCTAGTTGAGCACACCCAATAGCAGCTTGCATATCTGTGGCTTTTAAATTATATCCAAAATGAGAATAAATATATTTATGGTCATATCCTTCTGGTAAACTCCCAAAGCTTTGAGAGAATCTTTTACCACAAGTGTTATCTTTACCGCTTGGGCACCAACAGTCTCTACCCCAGTCCCTAATACTCATCAATATACTATTTAGTTCATCATTAGACGTATAAACTGCACCACCTTCTCCCATAGTTAAATGATGTGGAGGATAAAAACTACTAGTTGCGATATCGCCAAAAGTACCAGTTAACTTTCCTTGATACTTACTCCCAAGAGCATCACAGTTATCCTCAATCAGCCACAGGTTATTGTCAGTACAAAATTGTTTAACTGCGCTAACATCAAAAGGGTTACCAAGACTGTGAGCTATCATAACGGCCTTCGTTTTGCTACTTAATGCGTTTTGTAAAAGGCTAGGATCAATATTTGCATTTTCAGTTTTAATATCAACAAAAACTGGTATTGCCCCATATTGAACGATTGGAGCTATTGTAGTTGGAAAGCCCGCTGCAACAGTTATAACCTCGTCCCCACGAAGAACTTGTCGATTCTTTAATCTGGGGGAGGTAAGTGCCATAAATGCTAAAAGATTAGCGGATGAACCAGAATTTACTAAGAGTGTATATTTTGCACCTACAATCTCTGAGAACTTTTTTTCAAATTGCTTGGAGTATTTCCCGTATGTTAACCAAAAGTCTAGAGAAGAGTCTACTAGATTAGTAAGTTCGTTTGAGTCAAACACTCTACCAGCATAATTCACTGGAGTTCGATTGGGTATGAATTTTTGATTTAGTTTAGTTTGGTGAACATTAATATAATATTTTTGAGTTCTTGCGAGAATTATATTTTTGTATACTTTATTTAATTTAATATCGGAAATTGTTTCAAGTTTAAGAGAAGGCTCAAACTGATCTGCCCAAAAAGTTCGCCCAACACAAATGTATAGTGCCTCGCCTTTGATGTTTATTTCAATATCAAAAGGGGAAGAAGATTCTGTTGCTATTTTTAAATACTCATTTTCCGTAGGTGTTGAATCTGTAACTAAGAAATATGAATGGTTTGAAGTAATTATAGAGCCGTTATGTATCATAAAATTATCCTATAGAATTGATTGAATTCCTGTTTTTAAGGTGATTGTACTTTTCCAGTTAGGTACTAGTTCTTCTGGAGTCCAAGGAACCATAATTTCGTTCTCTCGGTAGGGTTTTTTCCCCCAATTTATTTTAAGTTTTGATTTAGAAACTTCTTCAAATATCGATGCTACTTCTTTTAGCTTAAGTCTGTTCATAGAACAAATTCCGTAAGTTTTACTTTGGTATTTTTCTGAATTTTCTGCTAATAGACCTACCATGGTCGAGAAGGCATTTACTATATCGTCTATGTGGGTGAAATCAACAATCTGCTCTCCAGGAGACATGTCAAGAGAAGAGTTTTCCGCGATGAGATTTTTCCAAAGATTGAAGATCTTAGGTCGAGTGTCATTTGGTCCATAAGTATCGTTAAGTCTCAGATTAACTACTGTAAACGATGATTTATAATACTCAAGGATAGATTCAAAAGCCTCTTTGGTAGCAGCATATAAATTAGCTGGTTTATAAGTCTGAGAATGACAGTTTTGCCAAAATGTACCAACGTTAATAAACCATTTAACTTTTGCTATTTTAGCTGCTTCAGCTATTTTTAGTCCAAGTAGTAAGTTTGAGTCAATCAATCTTGGAAGGTCTTCAGAAGTGTGTTGGCTTAAAAAGCATGTAGCTAAATGGATGACACCATCAACACTATCCATTTCTTCACTTATTTGTTTAGCATCAAGATTAGAGGAAATATACTGTAAATTATCGTGTGTAGCGAGCGGTTGACGTCCTCTAGTTAGAAGAAGTAGTTTATAATTTTGATGTAACAATGTGGCTACTAAAGATGAGCCAATAAATCCTGTAGATCCGGTAATCATTAAAGTTTTCATATTAGAAAGGGGAGTCAAACTCTTGTAGCGTGGTAAAATTCGAATCGCGCTCAGATAAATTAGGATTTTCGATAGGCCAGTTAAAACTTATAGACGAATATAGAATGCCATCATCAGATACAGAAGAATAACAGCTGGAAACTAAATAGCTTACAATAGTATTATCTTCTTCACTAAGGAATCCATGTGCGAAGCCAGATGGTATATATAGGCTATGTGAATTTTGTTGAGACAATTCAAAAGACTCCGACATTAAATATGTTTTAGACTCTTTACGTAAATCAACGATGACATCCAGAATAGAACCATTTAATACAGATACCAATTTAGCATGATCATTAGGAGGATTTTGAAAGTGCATGCCTCTAATTACTCCCTTTTTTGAGTGGGAGTAGTAATATTCATCAAAGCTTGTTATTATTTTTTTCTCGATATAAGCTTCAGAATTATAAGGTTTTACGAATACTCCACGAGAGTCTTGGTGTATTGGGGGTTTAATAAGATAAACACCTTCAAATTTAGTGGCTGTTATTGTGTCCATAATGACTTGTTTTGAGATGCATCTTTAACGAATGCGTCAATTTGGTTAATTGTCAGTACTTGATTATTTTCATGGTAGCTTTTATACCAGTTCATTGTATGTTGGATAGTTTGCTGCAGGTTCCAGGTAGGGGACCACTTTAATAAGAACTTAGCCTTGGATGAATCTAATGACAGAGATTGTGCTTCATGTGGTTGTTCAGAGGGATCTGTTGTAATAGATATTTTTTGCCAGTGCGTAATAGATAGGTCCACAATTCTCTGTACAGTTTGGACGCTGTCATTACTAGGTCCGAAATTGTATGCTTGTGCAAAACTCTGTTCTTTTTGAAGTAATTTTGCTCCAACTAGCAGGTAACCAGATAGTGGCTCTAAGACATGTTGCCATGGACGAGTAGCTAAAGGGTTTCTAATTAATGTTGGTGTATTAGTGACTGCGTTCTTGATTAAATCGGGTACAAGTCTATCCTCGCTCCAGTCTCCTCCACCTATGACATTTCCTGCTCTGACAGATGCTATCAATGGCGATGATTTAGTAGAAAAATAAGACCTGACAAACGAACTAGTTACTAGTTCAGTACATCCTTTCGAAGCGCTATAGGGGTCATGACCACCCATCGCTTCATCTTCTCTATATCCCCAATGCCACTCTTTATTTTCGTAACATTTGTCACTAGTTACAATTATAACTGCTTGAAGGTTTTCTAGGAAACGGCAAGAGTTTAATAAATGTGCAGTACCCATAATATTTGTATTTAAAGTTGAAATTGGATCAATATAGCTTTTTCTTACTAAAGCTTGTGCGGCCAAATGAAAAATTATATCAGGTTCAATCTCCTTTAGGGTTTTATCAAAAGTTTCTTTATCTCGGATGTCTACATATTTTGTATTGGTATCCGATTCTAGAACAGAAAAATGATTAGGCACTGTTTCAGGAGGTAATGAGAGTCCATATACAATAGCTCCCATTTGCTTTAGCCAAGCACATAACCAAGTCCCTTTGAAGCCAGTATTGCCAGTTACTAAAACTTTCTTTCCAGTATACTGTTGAAAAAATAAATTTTTCATTGCCAAACCATCCATGGTGCTTCATTTGATTGGTAATGACTTTCTAAAAACTGCTTATCTCTAAGTGTATCCATACACTTCCAAAAACCATTATGCTGGAATGCATTAATTTGGTTTTCATTAGCTAATGTTCTAAGTGGAGTTTGTTCGAAAATAGATGTATCATCTTCTATGTAGTTGAAAACTTCGGGTTGACAAACAAAGAATCCCCCGTTTATCCAGGAGCCATCGCCCTTAGGTTTTTCTACAAATTCAGTTACAGCAGAATTTTCATCGAGTTCAAGTGCACCAAATCTTCCTTCAGGCTGTACTGCGGTCATAGTAACAAGTTTATTTGCACTTTTGTGTGATTCCACAAGTTTGTTGATATCAACGTTAGAAACACCATCACCATAAGTAAGCATAAAGGGTTCATTCCCAACGTAGTCTTGCACCCTTTTAATTCTCCCACCTGTCATAGAGTGTAAGCCGGTGTCTATAAGTGAGACCTTCCAGGGTTCTGATTTATTATTGTGGATGTTCATAGAGTTGCTCGCCATATCAAATGTTACATCACTTTGATGTAGAAAGTAATTGCTAAAGTATTCTTTGATATAATACCCTTTATAGCCTAATAATATAATAAATTCATTAAAGCCATAGTAAGAATATTGTTTCATTATATGCCATAGAATAGGTTTATCTCCAATTTCTATCATTGGTTTAGGTCTTAGAACAGTTTCTTCACTTAGTCGGGTTCCCATACCACCTGCTAGGATTAGTACTTTCATTATATCTCCATGTAGAATTAGTTGATTGTCAAATTTATTAGTTTGTATAGAATTAAATTTAGGCAATTGTATCATAATTGTTAAAATATTCAATGACTTTTGGGTAATCGATGGGATGCGTCCAATTGATCAATTAGTCAGATCTGAATTACTTAATATTTACTTGTTTGTTTAAAGTTAAAAAAGTTGGCAAGAAACAATATATAAATGAATCCTAAGTAGCCTATTATGAGTTGAAACTTCATTCCAGAAAAGCCTTCAAGTGCAATATCTAGAGATAAAAACACAAAAATGTAATACATACAAAAAGGACCAAATTGTTTAAGTTTAAGATTGAATAAGTAGGAGTTGTCCAGTACCTTTATGAAAAAACCCTGTATTGTTCCATATAGAAATGGTCCAATTAACCCAAATACAAGATAGGCTTCAGATAAATAATAGGCCGAACTAAAGAAGTATCCTTGCTTCAAGTTATCAAGATCAGCAGTAAAGTGTTTTTGAAGAATCAAAGAAATTGAGAACGGCTTACTATCCCAGAAAGTACGAGGCACAAGTGTAAAGATCGCAAGCTTTATTGGTTCAATGCCATATGATAAAACTTCAATACTATTATCAGATAACACTTTGAGATAGTTGAATAGAGCATCAAATCGTAAAAAAATCTCAAGAAAATAATATCCATAGTCTATCGAATTCATTTCTTGGTTGCTACTCCATCCTTCACGTAAAATAGAATAGATTAAGAAAAAAGTGAGTAGAGCCGAACCAAGAATTATATAATGGTACGGCTTGAGTCTAAATCCTTGTGTTACAAAGCGATATAAGACGGTTATAAATAGAAACGAAATTATACTGCTTCTTCCGCCACTAATAAATATGTATGAAACTATTGTAAACAACGTAACGGGAGTTATGACGAAAGTTTTTAATTTGGAAGATTGGATTGAAAGATAGAGGTAGAAGCTTAAACATATTCCTATTCCAATGAAAACATAAATGAACCCGAATTTGTGACTTCCAAGAATTCGGAATCTTAAAGGGTCTTCAAATGGGAAGAGTCCAATTTTTAAAGAGACTAGTGTTTGTATAAAATAGTATAAAAGTGTTGAAATTAACCAGAGTGTTGTTGGAGAGATACTAATGATCTTCTTTGGTTTTATCTTGAATAGAATGAATTTTGAAGAAGTATAGATATGTGATATAAGAAATCCAGAGCCAAATAGGGCAACAGAAATAGATCCATAGTAAAATGCTTGTGTAGTTATTAACTGATGAAAAAATAGTAGCCAAATATTTACTCCCAAAACAATGGGGCAAATATTAATATAGAAAAATAGATTTGACGGCGCTAAGAATGAACGTTTACTGAAGGAGGTTGAAAAAAGTAAAGTAAGTAGCGATAGTTCAAATATGATTATAGACATGAGGAGTGAATCATTTCCTGAGTTCGAATATATGTTTAGAGAGCTTAGGAGGGAAAACTAATAAGAAGTATATAAGTAAAAGAAAAATGTAGAATTTTAGGTTGTGAGGAGTTTTAGTTCGAACAAAATTTATTGAATCAAATACTTTAGTTTTACTGACGTCATCATTGATGTAAGATTTATAAATCCTAACTAGATATAATATGTTTATAACGTTATGCCTTGTAACATACCAACTATCAATTTCTGATTGAGATAGTTTATCTTTGGCGAAATTCGTAATTATATGATGTCCAAGTACTTCATCATCATATTTGTGTTCTATAGTCATAGAGTTTGTTAAATTGGTACTTACCCATCTATAAGTGGCAAAGCAGCCATCGTTATAGATTACATTTCCCAAAAGAGAAAGTTTAAACCAAGCGACAACATCTGGTGAAAAATCCATATTTTCACGAAAAATTTGTGAGTCTACAGCATGTTTTAAGTTGAATAGAACACATGACAGCATAGGTGTGCCTGTAGCCATAGCTCCAGAAAAGAAGTTCTTACCATCCAAAAATGAAGGGTAGTTTGGACTATCAATATATGTAGAATTATTAAATTCATTTAGGTATTTAATTGAGCTAAATTGAAAAGCAATGTTATCATTGTTCATATTAGTAACATAGCTGGAAAGCAGGTCATCTGAGTGCCAAAAGTCATCTGCACACAGTATGATAGCATAATCTCCATTCGCGGTGCTAATCAACGAATGAACATTCTTTTGAAATCCAATATTATCATCTTTAACAAGTAATCTAACATGAGTGTACTTTGGTGATTTGATTAGATCGACAGTATTGTCAGTAGAACAATTATCAGAGACTAAGATTTCTATGTTTTGATAACTCTGACTAATAACAGAATCTAAGCATTGTTCGATATATGGTGCTCCATTATAGACTGGAATGAGTATGCTAATTAGAGGTTGCATAAGAAGCGGTTTCCTTTAAATTATTGTAAAAGTTATAATAGACGAAAGAGCAAATAGCTTGCAAAAGAGCGAGTCCGATAAAATAGTATAATATATTAGTAGTGAGTAAATATAAACAATATACAGAGAGTGAAAAGAAAATATTGGATAACCAAAAAATAGTAGTATTCTTGTATATTGTACATATTTGTACAAATATAGACTCCATAGCCATAAAAGAATACCAGGGAATAGTGTATAACGTAAAGATAAAAATGTTATACAAAATCTCGTTTTGCATCATGGTTGCTAGAGTTATCAGAGTTATCTCAAAAGTAAGTGTAACATAAAAGAACTTCCTATTAATGCTATTGAAAAAGAAAAGTGCCTTGTCTTTGAATTGTTCCATTAGGTGATATTGTTTTATCTCACATAGCTCTGTGAAAGAAATTTTTAAGTCTGGTTTGATAGTGACATTGAGAATATTATTGAGGATCTTAGTGGCATAACTAAATGCAGTCAATGCTCCTTCTGATACTTGTAAAACGACCAAGGAATTGAAATAGGTACATAAAATATTGTGAACATTATGACTAAGCCGAATATTAATACTATGTGAAAAGTAGGAAGCAATATGTGTTATATTTAAGTAGATTGAGAAGCCAAATCTTTTGAAGATTAAAGCGATTCCAGCAAAAAATGATAAGTACCATCCGATGCATGCATAAACATATAGGTCAAATATATTTAAGCTATTGTTTGTCCACATAAAATACAGTCCAAGTATAGAGGCAAAATTTGGGAAAATATTGAATATATATGGAACGACATACTCTGTTTCGGCATTTAGAAGTTTCTCATTTAATGCACAGAGGGTTTGGCCTGAAACTGATAGGATTATAACTAAACTGTATTTGGATATAAGTTGGGTGTTTGAAAGAGAAAGGGTTGGGTAGAAGAAGGTGAGCAGTTCATTGAAGAAGTATGTGAGGAAAAATCCAGTACCAACTAAACAGACCACTAGCGTAATTAGATTGGCGTAATAGAAACCAAGTGCTTGTTTATTGCATTTACTTTTTAACTCTATATAGAATAATACAAATTGTTCTATTAAGGATAAATAGATCAAGTTGATAATTCCTAGTGCAGATAGACTGAGATAATAAGCATCAGTAGTCGATGTTGTACCAAATAGATATAAACTAGCTATAGAAAGAGTTGCTATGCTGCAAATTTGCAAAAATGCTAAAAGGTTATAAATATACATATTATTTTAAGCTATCGTAGAATGATCTTGCTATCTTTATTGCAGATTCTACATTGTATTTTTGGGAAAAAGTAGACTCAACGGATTTAACCAAGCTATCGTATGACTTAGTGCTCTCGATATTTTGTATATATGAAACGATATTATCTATATCTCCAAATTTGGTACATAGCCCAGTATTATTAAAGATGTACTCTTTAAGACAGCCTACGTCAAACCCGATTACTGGAACACTATAAGAATAGGATAGAAGAATAACTCCGCTTTGGGTTGCGGAATTATAGGGTAAAATGGTGAAAAGTGCTTCAGAGAATAATTGATCAACCATTTCTTCTTCTATAAACCCATTATACAAAATAGTATTTTTCATTGATCGTAACGATTCAAAATGAGGAGAGTCTCCTTTACCTGCAACTACAAGTTTTAGGTGTGGTAGTTTTGTACCCATTTGTTCAGCCAAAGGGATTAGATTCTCTATTCCTTTGTATTGATCAATTCTACCAAAAAATAGGATGGTGTCTTTGTTTGCAGGAGTTTTTCTTTTTTCCGGAAAACCAGACAGTGGATGGAAGATGAATCGACCATTGTCTATACGTTTGGCCTCTTTAGAGTTATGAACAATTATTTGATCTGCCAAGACCTTTAAGACAATCATGTTGTATATTTTTATAAATATAGCCTTTTTACCGGGGTGAGGGGTAAGATCATGTATTGTGAATACAAGTTTAGAGCCTAAGATTTTGAGAAAAGTTCCTAGAAACAGATTTGATGGATGAGCGGTTGTAAAATGTGTGAAAGCTGGAATTTGCTTACGCATTTGAAATACTAGTCGAAGTGCAATGAAAAAATCTAAAAAGAACTTTAAATCCCAAGAAGCAGATCTAGTACAGGAGGAAATTAGGTTTTTGCTTCCAAAGTTGAATTCAATATTTTGGTTACAAGCGATTTTGGTATTCAACTGAGATTGAAGGCCTGCCTGAACATAGTTTTTGAAATAGATTATAAGGTCTGGATTTAAACTATTGCATACAATTAAAAGAGTGGTATTCTTCATAATTTGTCTAGATTTGTCTCCATGTCTGTCAAGAGTTGTTTATCAGAAAGCTCATTGGAGCTAATTTCAGAAATGTTTTTTTGAAATTTTGAATATAGTGAATTGAAGTTTTGCATAGCATGAACGATTAAATTTGCATATTCTTCGGGTTCGTTAGACTCAAGTAAGTGTTGATTGTTTTTAAAGGGGGTACCTCTCGCAACATCCTTAGTACAGATAATAAGAGCATTATTACTTAAAGATTCGAATAGCTTCGTTTGCACACCGATTGTAGAAAATAAAGGTATTATAAATAGTTTATTTTGAGAGAAGTAAGTTTGTAGGTCATGTATTTCTCCAATCAATTTGATATTGTTGCGAGTACTTATCATTTGCTTTAAGCGGTTAGATGGATTTCTTCCTGCAATTTGGAAGACAACTTTCTTAGGAAGAAGAGGGAGTACTTTGCTGATAAACCACTGCAGTCCGTCTATATTTCTATCATTATCAAGTTGGCCAAAATAGTTGATAGAATGAGTAATTTGCATTTCTTCATCATTTAGAGTTGGCGTAAATTTAATTGAAGGAGTGTAAAGCTTAGAGCCTCCTTGCACAAATTCATAGTCAGTTTCGCTAAGGAACCACTTTGCATTTAGTTTATAACTTTCAAGTTCTCTTTCTCTCTTTTTAGTAGCTAAATAAGAAAGAAGGTAGTAGAGTTTTTTAGGGTTTTTGAAAGAAGTGGAGTGGTAGATATATTTAAAATAGTCTTTTTCGATGTTATGGTAAATTACAACCGTCTTAGAATCGTGTAAATTTGCTTTTCGAATTACATATTCTGCAAAGTAAGAATGGTCGATCAAGATATAATCAAAGTTAGCTGACTTTCTTTTGACATATTCTATCATCTCAGGGAACAAAAGATTAAAAGGGTGTTCTTGTTGAATAGCAGATTGTAGAGCGCTTATTAAGGAAAGGTTTTTTCTTGTAAAGATCTTGCAGCTAGTTAAATCGGGGTGTCTCGAGGTGGTTTCAGTATGTTGAGGTTTTTCGCCATTGGTTATGGACACTAAATGAACTTGAAATCTTTTTGCTAGTAGGGAAATCCTCTTGCTAATAAAAAGGTTTGCTGCTCTACTATTTGGATAAGGTAGATATGGGGTTAGATAAAGTATTTTTTGCATAGGGTTTATTTGGTTTTTAGTGCAAACTTACTTAACTTTTGTATAAATGTCAATTTCTTTCTAAATGAAAGTTTGTCCGATCAAAATTAAGCTTGAAGTCTTATTAATTTTGAGTGGATCATTGATAAAAATGGATCGTTTGCAGGGAGGATCATTCGAATGACTCTGTATAGAAGTAGTTAGGAGAATCTTCTTACTAGAGTTTTCTGGAAAATTAATTGACGTTTTTTAGGATAGAGTGTGTTGTTTTAAACCAAATTATGCTATCAGTAACCAATAATATATAATATAGTTGGATTTTGAGAGATACATGACAAAAAAGAAAACAATTATAAATTTTAAGATACAGCACGCCCTCTTCGATTTAGGGGTACTGTTATTTGTTTTAGCCACTTTATTTTTTATATTCCTCCAAAAATCAATTTCTGGTCAGGTTTACTTTCCATATGCCTTAGTTATTCTTATAATCTGGCTCTTCACTTTCTATTGTTTCGGTGGCTACGATTATAATAAAATTTTCAAAATTTCCCATAATTTTAAGCTGATTTCTACATCACTATTTGTGGCTATGCTTTGTTCTTCAATTGTTGGTTATTATTATTTTGAACAGTTTAACTTATTAACAATCAATGGGTTTACTTTAGTTTTTGTATCAGTCTTTTATATCATCCGATTGGCTTTTACAAAAATGGTAAGTACCAGATTACCTAAACGGCACATACTAATTTATGGAGCAGGTTGGGCCGGAAAAGAGATTCAGAGAGAACTGATTGAAAATGAGTATTTAAAGTTTAACGTAATTGGTTTTATTGAGGATAGTGAAAATAGAGACTTTTCAGACTTGACTAAACCGATATTGGGCAACGGCAAAGATATAAAGCAAATTATCCAAGACTATTCAGTAGATTTAGTTATCTTTGCAATTACAAAAAAACGAGGCAATGATGTTTTTTATGCAAAGTCTTATTTACAAGAGCAAGATATAGATACCATTGAAATGCCGCACTTATATGAACGCATAAGTGGTAGAGTGCCAGTAATGCATGTAAATAATGTATGGCATGACTTTTATGTTAGCCTAAAGCACAAGGAGCCGTATTGGCTTTATCGTTTATATAACATTGCACTAGCCTGTTTTTTTACAATTGTTTTTTTACCTGTTTTGCCATTCGTTGCACTAGCTGTGAAGTTGACGTCTAAAGGACCAGTTTTGTATTCTCAAAAAAGAGTGGGTAAAAAAGAAAAGTTATTTACGTTGTATAAATTTAGAAGTATGAGAATTGATGCGGAAAAGTTTGGAGCACAATGGGCAACTGAAAATGATCCTAGATTAACTCCTATAGGTAAGTTTTTAAGAAAGTCTAGGTTGGATGAGCTTCCTCAGTTAATTAATGTATTCCGTGGAGAAATGAACTTCGTTGGACCTAGGCCAGAACGACCTGAATTTGTAAAAGATTTAAACACTGAAATTCCATTTTATCGTTCCCGACATCAAGTAGCTCCGGGTCTAACAGGTTGGGCACAAGTAATGATGGGATATGTAAACAGTGTCGATGGTACTTTGAAAAAATTACAATATGATTTGTACTATATTAAAAATAGAAATGTTTTTTTGGATTTATTAATTTTAATCAAAACAGTACATGTTGTTATTACAAGACGTGGTACTTAGTTTTTCAAAGTTCATTTTAAGATACGGCTTGTGTGAGTTTTCTTATTTTTATAGAAAATTAAATAAAGAATGAATCATATAGATAAACTTCTAGTTTAAAATGGTTTCTGACCAGTTAAATTTATGCTAAGTTAACTCCAACAAATTATCTATGGAGAATAAGTGATTTCAGAATTCCTTTCAAAAGAAAAAAAGATAGCCATTATAGGCTTGGGTTATGTTGGTTTACCGTTGTTAATCGCTATGGAAGAGTATTTTTCTATGGCTGGTTTTGATATTTCTTCAGATAAAGTGCAGCAGCTGAATGATGGCATTGATGCAACTTTAGAGGTCGGGGATGAGCGAATTGCTAAATCTACAAGTCTATTTACGGATGACCCAAAAGAGCTAAAACAGTGTGACTTTTTGATCGTTGCTGTTCCGACTCCTATAGATGCTGCCAAAAACCCAAATTTGGGTCCAGTGATTGGGGCAACAAATCTAATAGCTCAAAATCTAAAAAAGGGTGCTACAATTGTCTTCGAATCCACAGTGTATCCAGGAGTTACTGAAGAAGTTTGTAAGCCTATTTTTGAAAAAAGTGGATATGTTCATGGGGTGGATTTTCATCTGGGATATTCTCCGGAGAGAATCAATCCAGGTGATAAGGAGCATGGGGTTACAGATATCTTAAAGATAGTGTCGGGAGACTCTGAAGAGAGTTTAAGACTAATCAGTGCTATATACGGAAAAGTTATCACTGCAGGTATTTATGAAGCCTCTTCAATCAAAGTAGCAGAAGCAGCTAAAGTTATCGAAAACACTCAACGAGATGTAAATATAGCCTTAATGAATGAGCTTGCTATTTTGTTTGATAAATTGGGTATAGATACAAGGTCTGTACTAGAAGCTGCTGGAACTAAATGGAACTTTATTAAAATGACTCCAGGATTAGTTGGAGGACATTGCATAGGTGTAGATCCCTATTATTTAACGCATAAAGCAGAAGAAGTAGGATATCATCCTCAAATCATTTTAGCTGGAAGAAGGCTAAATGACGGTATGTCAAAGTATGTAGCTGAGCAAACTATTAAACAAGTTATTCAAAAAGGCTTTAAAGTAAAAAATGCTAAAGTATTGGTGCTAGGAGTAACTTTTAAAGAGGATTGTCCAGATACTAGAAACTCCAAGATAAGGGACCTTATTGAAGAGCTTCAATCATACTCATGTAAAGTTACAGCTATTGATCCTTATGTTGACAACAATGATATTCAAAGTCAGTTAAATACAGAGCCTTTTGACAAAGAAGATAAGTTTGATGCTATTGTTTTTGGGGTTAGTCATAAACAGTTTTTAGATGCTCAAAAAATACAAAAATATTTTAACCCAGAGGGAGCAGTATTTATCGATATAAAATCAGCTTTCCCACTAGGGACATTTGCCCAAAACGTCGCACATTGGAGATTGTAAAATGACATGTTTTTTAGTTACTGGAGCAGCAGGGTTTATTGGTTATCATACTTCAAAAAAGCTTTTGGAAAGAGGAGACCGAGTTATCGGTTTAGATGTTGTAAATGACTATTATGATGTTGAGTTAAAGTATAATCGCTTAAGAGATTTACAAACTCATGAAAACTTTATATTTGAAAAAGTAGATCTATGCGATTATGAAACTTTGTGTGAAGTGTTTAAAAGGCATGATATCGATAAAATATGTAATTTAGCAGCTCAAGCTGGAGTTCGTTATAGCATCGAAAACCCATTTGCATATCAAAAATCAAATTTAGAGGGTTTTTTAAACATCTTAGAGTGTGCCAGACACTTTAAAGTACAAAATCTAGTTTATGCTTCCTCATCATCTGTTTATGGCAAAAACACCAATTATCCATTTACTGAGGACCAAAATGTAGACAATCCAATTAGTTTGTATGCGGCGACTAAAAAGGCAAACGAGCTTATGGCTCATACTTATCACCATTTGTATGGAATACCAACAACTGGACTTAGGTTTTTCACCGTGTATGGTCCTTTCGGAAGACCAGATATGGCCTTATTTTTATTTACTAAAGCGATTCTTGAGGGTAAGCCAATAGATATTTATAACCATGGTAAAATGCAAAGAGATTTTACTTATGTAGATGATATTGTGTCTGGAGTGATTGGTTCATTAGATAACAACAATCCTTATGAAATTTTCAATTTAGGCAATAATAAAACAGTTGAGTTAACATACTTTATCGAATGTATAGAAAAATCATTAGGTATGACTGCTGAAAAGAACTTTATGCCATTACAGCCGGGAGATGTTCCTAAAACTTCTGCTAATATAGATAAAGCTAAATCAATGATAGGATTTGATCCCAAAACAGCAATTGAAGAGGGGATAGAGCATTTTGTAAAATGGTATCGTGAGTATTATAATTAATCAAATATTGGGTTTGGTATAGAGTATGGCGCGATTTGCACTAATGGGTGCTGCGGGCTATATTGCTCCCAAGCATTTACAGGCTATACGTGATATTGAAGGCGATTTAGTTGCTGCCTTTGATCCTTGTGATAGCGTTGGTATTTTAGACTCTTACTTTCCTAATACACAATTTTTTGTTGAATTTGAGAGATTTGATCGCTTTATTGATAAAATTTCGTTGAATGACTATTCTAGAGTAGATCACATAAGTATTTGTTCTCCAAATTATCTACATGATTCACATATTCGCTTTGCTTTAAAGAGTGGAGCGAATGCTATTTGTGAAAAACCATTAGTGTTAAATCCACATAATCTGATCCCGTTACAGAGACTTGAAAAAGAAACAAATCAGAAGATTTTTTGCATCTTACAATTAAGATTTCATTCTGCTATAGTCCGGTTAAAAGAAACTATTACTGCTAAATTACTTCAAAATCCAGATAAAGTATTTGAAGTTGATCTTACATATTTAACTAGCAGGGGTCCATGGTATTCAATTAGTTGGAAGGGTGATCCATCTAAAAGTGGCGGTATCTCAACAAACATTGGGATACATTTTTTTGATGTTTTAATTTGGATTTTTGGGGAAGTTATTGATAGTGAAGTTCATTGTCATTCTATGAGTACAGGTACAGGTTTTGTAAGATTAAAAAATGCCAATGTAAGATGGTTTTTATCCATAGACTCTACTTATTTAGAAAATAAAAAAACATTTCGTAACATCTGTGTAGATGGTGAAGATTTAGAGTTTTCGACTGGATTTGATGATTTACACACTCGCAATTACATAGAAATTTTAAAAGGTAATGGCGCTGGTTTAGATGATGTATCTCCTGCTATCAGCCTAGTCTCTAAGATCAGAAATAGTAAATTAATTAATATTTCACAAAATAGGCACTTTTTATATAATAGGTTAAGCAATGTCTAAATACTTTTGTCATGAGTCATCTTATCTTGATGAAAATGTAGAAATTGGCAATGATACAAAGATCTGGCATTTTTGTCATGTATTGAAAAACACCAAAATCGGGACAAATTGTTCCTTTGGGCAAAACTGTGTGATTGGTCCAAACGTATCTATTGGTTGCAATGTTAAAGTACAAAATAATGTGTCTTTATATGATGGGGTGAGTTGCGCAAACGATGTGTTTATTGGCCCATCTGTTGTATTTACAAATGTGATTAATCCACGAAGCTTTGTAAACCGCCAACAAGATTTTAAACAAACTCGTTTAAAAAAGGGTTGCTCAATAGGCGCCAATGCTACTATTGTTTGCGGAAATACTCTAGGAGAGTATTGTATGGTCGGTAGCGGAGCCGTTGTCACTAAAAATGTTAAAAACTTCTCGTTAGTTGTTGGAGTGCCAGCAAAGCATTTAGGGTGGGTTGGTATCTCCGGAGAGCGCTTAGACTTTGATGATAATGGTATAGCAGTAGATGGACAAGAAACCTATATGTTAAAAGATGACAGCGTACACCTATTATGAAAATTGATTTTGCAAATTTACAAAGACAATACCAGATAAGAAAAATAGAGATTGATTCAGCGATTCAAGAGGTTTTGAACCAATCAGACTATATTATGGGGAAAGAAGTTTTTGACTTAGAAAAAAACTTATGTGAGTTTGTAGGTAGTCCCTATACTATATCCTGTAGTAGTGGAACAGATGCTCTACTTATGTCACTAATGGCCCTTGGTATTGGAAATGGTGATGAGGTAATAACTACACCTTTTACATTTGTTTCAACAGTAGAAGTAATACTTAGATTAGGTGCAAAACCGGTTTTTGTTGATTTAGATCCGTTTACTTACAATTTGTGTCACCTAGATTTAGAGACTAAAGTAACAAAGAAGACCAAGGGAATTATACCAGTTTCGTTGTTTGGGCAGCCTTGTAACATGGAAGAGATACTCATACTTGCAAATCGATATAATTTGTTTGTCTTAGAAGATGCTGCCCAGTCCTTGGGCGCTGAATATAAACAAAAAAAATCTGGTAATTTAAGTGAGATAGCATGCACGAGTTTTTTTCCGGCCAAACCTTTAGGATGCTTTGGAGATGGTGGGGCTATATTTACTTCTGATATAAAGTTAGCTGACAAGCTTAGATCAATTCGTGTTCATGGACAAGGTGAGCGTTACCACTATAAACAATTAGGAATAGGAGGACGTTTAGACACTATACAAGCAGCAGTTTTAAACATAAAGCTAAAATATTTTGATCAAGATATCTTGAAAAGAAGAGTTATTGCACAACAATATGATCTTAGCTTGAAAAATAAAGTTGTAATACCTCTTGTTTCTGAAGATGTTAAATCTACTTATGCGCAATATGTTATTCAAGTAGAAAATCGAGAAGAGTTGGTGCTTGCCTTAAATCAATTAGGTATCCCAACAGCGGTTCATTATCCTATACCACTACATTTGCAAGATTCACTTAAATGCTTAAACTACAAAGTTGGAGACTTTCCTGTTTGTGAAGCGCTATGTCATAAAGTTTTAAGTATCCCCATGAACCCATGTTTGACTGACGACGAAGTCAATTATATTTCTGAGAGTATATGCAATTTGACTACATGATTGTAGGGGCTGGGATTATTGGGTTAACCATCGCCTATGAATTGATAAATAGAGACCCAAAACTTAGCATTGTTATCATTGATAAAGAAGAGGCTGTAGCTCTTCACTCTAGCGGCAGAAATAGTGGGGTGCTGCATGCAGGGTTTTATTATACATCAGATAGTTTAAAAGCCAGATTTTGCGTTGAAGGTAATCGCAAAATGAAATTGTTTTGTAAAGAGCATGGTATCTTTGTAAGACCTAGTAAAAAAGTTGTAGTAGCTAAAGATGAAAGTGAAATAGATGGGCTTTTTGAACTACACGATAGAGGGCTTAAAAACTCAGTTGATGTGGAGTTGATATCTGAAGATGATTTACGAGATTTAGATCCAAATGTAAACACACATATAAAAGCTCTCTTCTCTCCAAGTACGGCCAGTGTAAACCCAAAAGAGGTATGCATTGCCTTAGAATTATATCTCAAAAAAAGAGGTGTACAATTTCAGTTTGAAAAAGCTTTTAACAAGAGTATGATTTCTAACTCTCACTATTTGATAAATTGTGCTGGTTTGTATGCAGATAAAATAGCACAAGACTTTGGTTTAGCTAAAAACTATGTATTGCTACCATTCAAAGGGATATATTATAAGTTTATGGGGGACGTACCACCAACAAAATTGAACATATACCCTGTTCCCAATTTGAAAAACCCATTTTTGGGAGTACACTACACCATTACATCTGATAACCATGTGAAAATTGGTCCCACAGCAATCCCTGCTTTTTGGAGAGAAAATTATAGTAATTTTAATAACTTTTCTTTTAATGAATTATTAGAAACTTTATATTTTAATTCAAAATTACTATTGCAAGATTCCTTTAATTTTAGGCAATTGGCTCTAGAAGAATTTCAAAACTATCAAAAATCATACTTTGTAAAAAAGGCTTCTAAACTAGTACATTTTCAAGAAAATAATTTCTCTAAAATGATAGCGGGAATAAGAGCACAATTGTTGAATAAGAAAACAAATGAGTTGTTGATGGACTTTGTAGTAGAACACGATGATCAGTCTACTCACATATTGAATGCAGTAAGTCCAGCATTTACTTGTTCGTTTGCATTTGCCGAATACCTTGTAGATGAAATAAATAAAAACAGGAAGATAAAATGCAGTTAACAAACTCTAAAATATTAGTCATAGGTGGAGCAGGTTTTATAGGTGGCTTTGTAGTCTCAGAATTACTTAAAGAGGATATAAAAGAGCTTATTATTTATGACAATTTTGCCAGAGGTAAAATGTCAAATATTCAAGAATCATTAAAAGACAGTCGTTGTACCATTTATCCACACGGCGGAGATATTCGAGAGATCGATATTTTGAATAGAGCCATGGAGGGAGTAGACTATGTGTTTCATTTAGCTGCCATGTGGCTATTGCATTGCAAAGATTTTCCAAGGACGGCCTTTGATGTAAACATCAACGGTACATTTAATGTTTTAGAAGCATGTGTTAAAAATAAGGTGAAAAAGTTGATATACTCTTCATCTGCCTCTGTATACGGTAATGCTGTAGAGGTGCCAATGACTGAGGATCATCCATTCAATAATACTAATTTTTATGGAGCTACAAAAATTAGTGGTGAAGCAATGTGTACTGCTATGAACGATAGATATGGATTGGAGATTATTGGATTAAGATACATGAACGTATACGGGCCAGGGCAAGATCAGCAAGCAGTCTATAGTGGAGTGGTTCCTATAATGTTAAATAAGATTGATGCTAATGAAGCTCCTCAAATTAATGGGGATGGGTCTCAGGCTTACGACTTTATTTATGTAGAGGATATTGCTCGCTGCAATATTGCCGCCTTAAAATCTGATGTTAAATTAGCCTACTATAATGTTGGTACAGAAGTACAAACATCGGTTAAATCCTTGTGCGAAAAAATATTGATGCTCAAAGGATCTAATCTAGAAGTTAACTTTATTCCCTATGACAAAACAGATGCAAGGCAGTTTGTTCAAAATCGTATAGGATCAATTTCTAAGGCTTTTGATGAGTTAGGATTTAAATATAAATATTCCTTAGAAGAAGGATTACAAAGGCTCATACAATGGAGAGATAGTAATAAATGAAAATTCCTATAACGAAAACCACTTTTGGTAAAGAAGAAAGCGATGCAATAGTAAAACCATTAGAGTCAGGCTGGGTGGTGCAAGGTCCTTATGTTTCAGAGTTTCAAAGCTTGTTTTCTAAATTCACCGGAGCAAAATATAGTAACGCAACTACGAGTTGTACTACTGCTTTACATTTGTGCTTAGAGGCTCTTGAAATTGGTGTTAACGATAAAGTTATTGTCCCATCTTTCACTTATGTTGCTAGTGCTAACGCAGTTGAATATACAGGAGCTCAAGTTATATTTTGTGACATTGATTTAAATACCTTTAACTTAGATGTACTTAAACTAGAGCAGCTTCTTGTGAAATATAGTGACGTTAAAGCTATTATGCCTGTCCACCTATTTGGTTTATGTGCAGATATGCCAAAAATAATGGATTTAGCACTTAAGTATAATGTTAAGGTGATTGAAGATAGTGCTTGTGGTTTTGATTCTTGGATTGGTGATCAGCATTCGGGTACTTTCGGCGACTTTGGATGTTTTTCATTTCATCCTAGAAAATCGATTTGTACTGGTGAAGGAGGTATGATTATTACTAATGATAATCATATAGCTCAAAAAATTTCAATTTTGAAAGACCATGGTGCTGCTAAATCGGATTTAGAAAGACATAATGAAAAAGGTGGCTCATTATTACCTGACTTTACTATGAGAGGTTATAACTATCGGATGACAGATATGCAAGGTGCCCTTGGTGTCTGTCAAATGAACAAAAGCTCTGCCATCATGAGTGGGAGACGTAAAGTAGCCAAAAAATATGATTCGGCTTTGTTAAATGTGGATCAGTTGGTTCTTCCACAAGCTCCATATAACTATGTGCATTCTTATCAATCTTATGTTTGTATTTTCACAGATGGAGAAAGTCTAGACAATTTAAGTATAGAAAAAATAGATCGAATCAATTTAAAGCGAAACATATTTATGGAGAAGCTAGAGTCACAAGGAGTAGCAACTAGACAAGGGACCCATGCTGTTCATACCTTATCTTACTACAAAAATAAAAATAACTTTAAGGATAGGGATTTTTTGATGAGTTACGCTGCAGATCGCTTATCTATTGCCTTGCCCCTATATACCGATATGAGTGATATTGAGTTTGATTATGTGATTGACAATATGATTAAGGCGCTGGTTTAAATGTGTGGAATTGTTGGGGTTTTAGCTTTACGAAACAGTCTTGCTCGCTTTGAAAACTTAAAAAAGATGGTTGACAAAATTTCGCACCGAGGTCCTGATGATGCTGGTTACTTATTTTTTCAGACTAACTCTAAAAGCAATGAAAAAGATTCATATTTTCAAAACCTGACAGAAGATTTATTTCAACAGAGTTATGAGGATTTAAGAAGTATCGATAGTTCTTCGATTCAGCGAGACTTAAATCATCGTGAATACGACTTATACATGGGGCATAGACGGCTTTCTATTTTAGATACTTCAAAAGCAGGTCATCAGCCAATGAGTGATGTATCTAAAAATATTTGGCTAACTTACAACGGGGAAATTTATAATTTTCAAGAATTAAGATCAGAGCTAGAATGCTTGGGCTATGTATTTAGCAGCAATACAGACTCTGAAGTGATTATATACTCATATATTGAGTGGGGTATATCTTGTCTATCAAAATTTAATGGAATGTTTGCCTTCTCCTTATATGATAATCGTTCAAAAAAGCTATTTTTAGTGAGAGATCGCTATGGTATTAAACCTCTGTATTATACCTTAACAAAAAGTAGAGACTTGGTATACGCCAGCGAGATAAAAGCTATTTTAGAGTACGATAAAGTAAACTCTGAAATTGATTGTGAAGGATTATACGAGTATTTTACATTCCAAAATATTTTCACTGATAAAACTTTAAATAAAGATATTCAAATTTTAGAGGCCGGTTCGTATCTAGAGTTAAACCTAAAGACTTGTAGTGATGATCCAGATCCTTTAAAAAAAGTGACCTATTGGGATTTTGACTTTTCTGAATCAGAAATTGTAAGAGATGAACGAGAGTATATTGAGGAGTTAGAAAGATTATTTACACAAGCTGTTCATCGACAGTTAATAGCAGATGTTCCTATCGGCTCTTACTTAAGTGGAGGAATGGATAGTGGGTCTATTACAGCAATTGCATCAAAAAAAATTCCTTGGTTAAAAACGTTTACAATTGGTTTTGATTTAAGGAGTGCAAGTGGATTAGAACTAAGTTTTGATGAAAGAGAAAAATCAGAATATTTATCTTACTTATTTAAAACAGAACATTACGAAATGGTCCTCAAGTCCGGAGACATGGAGAGATGTATTGAAGATTTTTCGTATCATCTAGAAGAACCAAGAGTTGGACAGAGTTATCCAAATTTTTATGCAGCTAAGTTAGCCTCAAAGTTTGTAAAAGTTGTTTTAAGTGGTGCGGGAGGGGATGAGCTTTTTGCAGGGTATCCTTGGCGTTACTATAGGGTGGCAAATAGCAATAGTTTTCAAGACTACATTGATAAGTATTATTTATTTTGGCAACGGTTAATACCCAACAAATTGATGCGTGAAGTTTTTTCTCCTGTTCAAAATGAGGTTCAAGACGTATGGACTAGAGATATTTTTGCGGGAGTTTTTAACCAAAAGCATTCAGTTGTAACACCAGAGCAAGCTATTAATAACTCTCTTTACTTTGAAGCTAAAACATTTTTACATGGGCTATTGTTAGTAGAGGATAAGTTGTCTATGGCCCACTCTATAGAAACAAGATTGCCATTTTTAGATAATGATTTAGTAGATTTTGCTCAAAAAATTCCAATATCAATGAAACTAAACAATTTAGATAGCATCATCAAGTTGAATGAAAATGAAGTGGGAAAAATTCAAAAGTCAAATGATGGCAAGGTAATCCTAAGAAAGGCGATGTCAGGGCATATCCCAGATGATGTACTACAGGCTATAAAACAGGGTTTTAGTTCACCAGATGGTAGTTGGTTTAAGGGTGAAAGCATAGACTTTGTAAAATCTAAGTTGTTGAATAAAAACTCTTTAATTTATAGATTTATGAGTTATGATACAGTTGTAAAGCTCATCTTAGAGCATTTAAATGGAGATCAAAACCGAAGATTGTTTATTTGGAGTTTACTGAATTTTGATCAATGGTGTACATTAAACTTACGATAAATGCTGACTAAGCCAACAGCTATATAGGATTAAATGTTAAAACTGACTACATTACAAAGAGCAGATTATTTCAGATATGAGTCCTTCTTAGAAAAGGTCGAAGGCTCTTTGTTTTATCATTCGTCTCGGTATAAAGAGCTTTTAGAAAGTTTACTTGATGTAAAAAGTACATATCAGCTTGTGTTAGACCAAAATGGTGAAATTCAAGCCGTTTGTCCGTTTATGGTTAAGCACGGTACATACGGGCCTGTTTTAAATAGTTTACCGTTTTATGGTAGTAATGGTGGGATATTGGCAAAGACAGATGAGGCTTATAATTTTTTAGAGTATAACTATATAAAACTAGCCAAAAATTTTGTCAGTTCATGTTATATCAGCAATCCTTTGATTGAAAAAGAGACTATTATTAATGACTATATGGAGAAAAGAATAAGCCAATGGACTGATCTTGGGTCTAAAGATCAAATCTGGAGCTCATACTCCTCAAGTGCAAAACGAAATGTAAGAAAAGCGCTTAAATCAAAAGTTCAAGTACAAGTTAGTAACCATGACTTTAAGTTTTTGTATGATGTACACCTTGCAAATATGACTACAATAGGTGGATTGGCAAAAAGTAGGGAGTTCTTTAGCTTAGTACCTCAGAAGTTCAATGAAGATAAAGATTTCAAAGTTTTTATAGCTACAGTAAATGATACAAAAATTGCCGCATTACTTTTGTTTTATCATAAAGATACAGTAGAGTATTTTACGCCTGTTACTAACTTAGATTTTAGAAGTTTTCAGCCGATGGCGTTAATTATATATCAAGCCATGATGGATGCGTGTGACCGAGGTTTCAAAAAATGGAACTGGGGTGGAACATGGCTGACTCAAGATGGAGTATATAAATTTAAAAAAAACTTTGGAGCACATGACTTGTCATACTATTATTATATAAAAATAAATGATGAGAGACTATGTAAACTGACTAAGCAAGATCTGTTGGATGAATATCCTAACTTTTTTGTACTTCCATTTGATAAGTTAAGAGGTTAATTATGAAAAAAAGTAAAAAAGCTATTATTTTTGGAACAAATAGTTTTGCAGAAATGGTCTACTATTATTTATCTAATGATAGTGAATATGAAGTTGTAGCTTTTACTGTTTCAAAAGCTCACATAAATGATGATGTTAAATTTGGCTTGCCTGTTGTTCCTTTTGAAAGTGTTCAGGGCATTTATACTCCACTCGATCACGAAATGTATGTGGCGATTGCTTATGTTAACATGAACAAAATAAGACAGAGATTTTATAATGAAGCCAAAGGCAAGGGCTATAATTTATTGACGTATATTAGCTCGAAAGCTTCAATATATACAGAAGTTATAGGAGATAATTGTTTTATTTTTGAGGATAATACCTTACAACCTTATATTAAACTAGGTAATAATATTGTTTTGTGGAGTGGCAATCATATTGGGCATCACTCAACCATAGAAGACCATTGTTTTATTGCTTCTCATGCTGTAATTTCGGGACACTGTGTAATTAAAGAAAACTCCTTTATAGGTGTAAACGCAACTATTAGAGATTCTGTAATTATAGAGAAAGAAAATATAATTGGCGCAGGGGCAGTGATTTTAAAAAATACAAAAGAAAAAGAAGTGTATGCTGTTCGCAACACTGAGTTGTTTCCAAAATCTAGTGATCAAGTCAATATTTGAAACAAAAAGGGCATTATGCAAACATGGAAAAAATTAGGTAAAATTTTTAATCCATTAGGAAAGTCAGATTGGATGGAAACCCATGCACAAGTTCCTATTGTTTTACCCTTAACACAGAATGTATATCGTATTTATTTTTCTTCTCGTGATAAAATTCAACGCTCACAAGTGTCCTACATTGAAATTGATATTAGATCTCCTAATAAAATTTTAAAGTTGTCTAAAGAGCCTATACTCAAATATGGAAAACTAGGTTATTTTGATGAACATGGGGTATATCCCTCTTCTTTAAATAGGGTAGGAGACTCCCTTTATCTATATTATATTGGTTGGAATCAAGGTGCTACCTATCCTATGTTCTATGCCTCAATAGGTTTAGCTAAAAGTATAGATAATGGTCTAACATTTAAAAAATGTTTTAAAGCTCCAATATTGTCACGTTGTGAGCATGACCCTTGGATGGTAACAGCTCCATTTGTCCTATCGGATCAAGATAAGTGGAGAATGTACTACGTCTCTGGTTTGGATTGGGATACAAACTATGAAGGCAAGTTAAGCTCAAAATATCATATTAAATATGCTGAGTCGTTAGATGGTGTTACATGGGAAAGAGATGGGCATGTTTGTATCGAACTACACGACTCAAGTGAAGCAAATATAGCAAGGCCGTTTGTAATTCTTGAAAAAGGAGTATACAAAATGTGGTACTCTTATACTCGAAATGGGCCATACCAAATAGGGTATGCAGAGTCAAACGATGGAAAAAACTTCATCAGAAAAGACGAAGAGATCCAGTTTATTGGGTTACAGACGGATTTTGACAATGAGATGATGTGTTATGCTTATATTTTTACACATCTTGAAGAAACCTATATGGTCTATAATGGCAATAGCTTTGGCTTAGAAGGCTTTGGATTAGCTGTTTTAACTTAAATAATGGATGAAAATGAATAAAAAGAAAGTAGCTTTTTTAGCATATACAGATTATGGTAATACCATGACTTACTGGAGTCATGCTATAAACACTCATTCAAGTTTATATGAATCTAAGATCATCTGTATCATACCCCATCAATTCAATTATGATATTCAACATGATATTGATTTAAGTCCAAATTCTGACAATGGTAATTTATCTATAGATGGCTCAAAAAGGCAGGCAGCAATTCATTGGCTGCTGGAGTGTGATCATATTATTTTTGCAGAAGAAATGAGTCTCTTAAGTAGTCCTAGACGTTATCGCAGTTTACAATTGTTTCAGCAAATCTTTGGTTTTCATTTGTTAGAGTTAAAGGCAGCCAAAGCTTCATTAAAATTATATATTCATCATTGTGGTATAGACTATCGTCAAGCATATAAAGAGTTTGATGAAATTAATGATCAATATTTTGATAAAATATTGATTGGAGTTGACTTATATAGGCTGTCTCCTAAAACAGATAAGCATTGTGTTCCTGTAGCAGCTTATCAATCAAATACAAGTATTGTAGAAACAATAAACATAATAGAGAAAAAGTTTAATGAAGATGTTTTAAGGGTTTTTCATGCTCCAAGTAGTCATACAACGAAGGGTACTGAATCCATAAAAAAAGTAGTTCAAGCAAGTTTCAATCTTTTGCCATCACATATCAAAAAGCAAGTAGTTTATGAGGAAACTGTACCACCAGTTCCTAATGCCCAAATTATTGATATTAAGAAAAAGTCACATATATATATAGATCAGTTTCATCAAGAGATTGGAGGGTATGGTATTAGCTCTGTAGAAGCTTTGGCATTTGGAAACATTGTCTTAAGTAGTATCCACAAATTAGATAAAGATGCATTGGAGTTACAATGTTTAACAAAAAGTAGGGCAGAGCAATTTCCTATTATTGATACCACTATGGATTTAGAGCTTTTTCAAAAAAAATTGCTAGAACTGTTTGTAACTCCCATGAGTATTTTAAAGAAAAAAGCTATAGATTCGTTTAATTTTTACAATGAAATTTTTACCTTTGAATCGATTTCTAAACGATTTGAAGAAGATATATTGATTAGGGATGAAAATGCTAGATGATACCTTTCCAGAAAAGTTGGAGACTAACTCCAATGAAACACAGCTACAAGCTCGTGAGAAACTTCTACACTTGTTTAAAAACAACAACTTACCCGCAGAAGAGCTAATGACAAGCTTAGGTTTGTTCATCCGAGGGTCTGCGCTTGTAAAATATTTAGTTTTGAATGATTTATACACGAGGATTTTAAAAACCCCAGGGACAATTATTGAATTTGGTACTTGTTGGGGGCAAAACTTAATTTTGTTTGAAAACTTACGAGCTATTTACGAGCCTTTCAATAAGACCCGAAAAATTGTTGGATTTGATACTTTTACAGGATATCCAGTGGGAGATGATAACGATAAAAACGGTGATGTATTTAAAGAGGGAAATTACAAACTAGAAGATGACTACGAAGACTTTTTAAAAGACCTTTTAAATACACATGTTGAATGTAATGTTTTAGGCAATAACAAATCTATACATGAAGTTATTAAAGGCGATGTAAGTGAAACAGTCAGAGAGTATTTTCAGAACAATCCAAGTGAGTTAATATCATTAGCATACTTTGACATGGGATTGTATAAGCCAACCAAAGTAGCATTAGAAGAGGTTTTAAAACATACTGTACCGGGGAGTATTATCCTATTAGATCAGCTGACCTGGTCTGATGCGCCAGGAGAAGCGTTGGCGTTTAAAGAAGTTTTTAAGGATGTTAAATATGAGATTGAGATTTCAAAATTTACACCTATGAGAAGCATTATAACTTTGTTGTAAAATATAACCTTTTAGATATTCATCTTTGTACCATAGATAGACAAGGTGCAATTGAATGTGGTTAGTTAAAGGGTTCACAAAACGATAGAAGAAATTTATTCTATCAAAGACTTACAAGAAGTTGTGGTGTGTATATTTACTCACGACCCTAACTTAGAAAATCAAAAATGGATTTTAAAGCTAGTATTTCGATTAAGAATTGTAAGAAGATATTAAGGAAAATCAAAAATGGAAGATTTATATACAGGTTTCTCAAACTACGATGAGATAAATAAAGAAAATAGAGCGAAAGCTGTAGAAGACGAAGTTTCTAAGTGGGGAGACGATGCAGACAAATTTAAAGAATACCGTTTAAAATGGAATAAAGCTGCAAATGATAATTACTTACCAGATTTTCCACTTCATTTAGATATCGAGTTGTCTGACGCTTGTAATCTAAAATGTGCTTATTGTGCCCAAGGCTTAGGCATGGTGACTGACGTGGGCTTTATTAATAATGACTTTGCCTATGGATTGATTGATCAAGCAGTAGAAATGGGGATTTGCTCCTTAAAATTTAATTGGAGAGGCGAGGCAGCTTTAAATCCAATTTTACCTGATTTAGTAAAATACGCTAAAGATAAAGGAATTCTTGAAGTTCAAATGAACACGAATGGACTTCCTAAAAAGAAAGACATTTTAATCGAATGTGCAAAAAATGGTATGGATCGATTGATTTTCTCTGTAGATGGTTTTTCTAAAGAGTCTTATGAAAGCGTTCGAATTGGTGGAAACTACGATACATTAGTTAAAAATATTCACCGATTATTGGACTGGAAAAAAGAAAATGATCAGGCAAAGCCTTTCGTTCGACTACAGATGGTTCGTTCTAATGTAACTGCTCATGAAGTTGATGATTTTATCGCTTACTGGCAAGATAAAGTAGATGATGTTCGAATCAGTGATGTAATGGATAGAGGACAAGGGGGGAGTTTTTCTGTTGGAGATCGTAAAACTATTGGTAGAAGACGATGTCCACAGCCTTACCAAAGATTGATTGTTGCAAGAGATGGACGAGTTAGCCCTTGTTGTGCAGATTGGGATCAAAAGTTTGTTGTAGGGGATGCTACAAAAGATAGTCTAAAAGATATCTGGAAAAACAAAAGAATGACTGCAATGCGTACTGTCCAAGAAAAAGATCAACACGACAAAATAGATATTTGTAAAAACTGTTACGTAAAAGAAAGTTTTATTTGGGAAAAAATAGATGACTAAAGTAAAGATAATTGCTGAAATAGCCAATGCACACCAAGGAAAACCCGAGCTAGCTTTAGAGCTAGCTAAAGCTTCGATTCAAAGTGGAGCTGATGCGATAAAATTTCAAATATACTTTGCTCAAGAGTTTTTAACTAAATCTCATGCAAGATATGATCATTTTAAAAAACAAGCCTTTAGTCATGAGGATTGGAATCATATCTTCACCGAGTTGAAAGATGAAAAAGTAGAAATTTATGCGGATGTATTTGGTTTAGAGGCATTAGATTTAGCAATTCGTCATGATTTAGACGGGATTAAGATTCACTCTTCTGACTTAAATAATACTCAAGTATTAAATGGTTTAGCATCTCAGTCTAAAAAAGTCTTTTTGTCTACGGGGGGTAGCACAGTTTTGGAGATTGAATATGCTTTAAATGTACTTGAAGCGAGTTCTACAATCCCTGAAATTGTTTTACTGCATGGCTTTCAAGCTTATCCCACAAAAGTAGAAGACTCCGTTATATCTCGAATTATAAAGTTAAGATCTTTGTTTCCTTCTAAAAAAATAAAACTGGGTTATATGGATCATATTAGTGGTGATGACAAATTTGCTACTATCTTACCGTTGATGTGTTTACCTTATGGCGTAGACTACATTGAAAAGCACGTTACTTTAGACCGAGCTGCAAAGGGTGTAGATTATTATTCTTCTTACGAGCCTTCTGAATTAAAGCAGTTTATCTTAGATTTACGTTTAGCAGAAACCTCTATAGGAGAAAATCCTTTATCTTTTTCTGAATCAGAGAAAACCTATCGTAACGGAGTTAAAAAATCTTGGGTTGTGAATAGTGAAATGATGAAAGGAAGTGTTATTAAACCTTCAGATATCGTTATGAAGCGTACTCCAGACTTCTTTGCTCCTCCATTGTACGAAGAAATTATTGGCTCAAAACTAAATGCAAATTTAAAAATTGAAGAAGCTATATCTAATAGCCATTTTAAGCATAAGGTTTTAGCTATAGTTGTAGCACGATCTGACTCTTCGAGGTTGAGTAATAAAGCATCTAAATTGATTAACGAAGAGGCAACCTTGACTCATCTTTTTGAAAGATTAAAGCTGTCACAAGAGAAGGGATTTATAGATACCATTGCTTTTTGTACAACAACAGAAAGTAGTGATGATAAACTGATTTCTTTGGCAAAAGATTTTGATATGAAAGTTTATCGAGGTCCTGTAGAGGATGTTCTAGCCAGAATGATGATTGCCATTGATGATAATAGTGATCATGATTTAACTCTTAGAGTGACAGGTGATGATATTTTAATCGATCCTGAGTACCTAGACTATACGGTTCAATGGCATTTGGATAAAAATGCTCATTATACTGATGCAAAATGCTTGCCTAGCGGTACAGAAGTAGAAGTCTTTAATTCAAGTACATTGAAGCTGATTCATGAGTTATCAAAGGATACATCTGGGTCTGAATACTTGACAAATTATATTAAAGATAATGCTGATCAATTTGAAACTGCTAGTATCGAAGTTAAAGAAAGACATCAAAAAAACTATCGCTTAACTCTAGATACTTCTTATGATTTTGAAGTAATAAAAAGCTTGTTAGAGTATTTAAGTAGTATAGATAAAAAATACACTTACAATATGGATGATATTGTAGATTATTTTGAAGCAAATCCAGATGTTTTAAAGATAAATACTTCAATTAAGCAAAAAGCAGCTCCCATATCTGTTAACACAGAGATTAACTGGAAGTACTTCACCAAGAGACCAAAAGTAAGTGTCTATATTACAAATTACAATTATGGTAAGTATTTAAAACAGGCTATTGATTCTGTTTTAAATCAAAAATTTCGTGATTTTGAAGTTTTAGTTATTGATGATGGTTCTGTTGATAACTCTAAAGAAGTCCTTTCTTTATATGCTAATCACCCAAAGGTAACTATTGTTTATCAAAAAAATAAAGGTTTAAACGTTACTAATAACATTGCAATTAAACTGTCTAAAGGCGACTATATTGTACGATTAGATGCGGATGATTATTTAAACGACAATGCTTTATTATTGATGGCTGATAAGTTAAATAGAGATCCTGATTTAGCTCTAGTTTTTCCGGATTATTATCTTGTAGATGAAGAGGGAGAGCTCATGTCTGAAGAAAAAAGACATGACTTTAACTCCGTTACTATGATGGATCAACCTGCTCATGGCGCCTGTACAATGATTAGAAAAGATATTTTAATCGAGTTAGGTGGGTACTCTGAGGAGTTTTCTAGGCAAGATGGCTACGAGTTATGGATAAAAATTATCAAAGATAAGAAAGTTGCAAATATTGATTTGCCACTGTTTTACTATAGACAGCATGGTAAAAGTTTAACTAATGATAAATCAAAGTTGTTATCAACGCGTCATAAGATAGTAGAAAAGCACTCTCAGGAGTTTGATGTTAGTAGTAAAAAACACTTAATTATCCTACCGATCCGAGATGCTTCATCAGAGCCGCTGGCTTTAAGAGAGTTTGCAGACTCTACTTTGCTAGATATTTGTATATCAAGAATCTTAGACTGTTCGTTGGACATGTCTATTGTTGTTTCTACGCCAAATAGTAAGATTTTACAGTACGTAGATGAAAAATATAAAGATAAAGGTGTAATTACAGATTTAAGATCTAAAGAGCTTTCATTACCAAATGTTCCTATCATTGATACTATTGACTCTCTACTTGAGAAGTATGATTTTGATCAGTGCGAGACTATGTCTGTTATCAATTATGAGTATCCTTTACGAGGTGGCTTTTATATTGAAAAAGCAATCAATACTATGTATTTGTTTGAAGCAGACGCTGTATTGTCTGTACAAAAAGAAAATGCCAACTTTTATATGCATAAAGGGGCCGGATTAGATCCTATTAATAATAATAGTGAACTACGTTTAGAGCGAGAGTTTATTTATAAAGAAGTAGGTGGAATCCATAGTGTTAAATCAGATTCTTATGCTAAAAATAGACAACTGATCCCTGAGCGAACAACTCATATTCTATTAGATGATCACGCTTCTAAAATGGTGAAAAGTAAATCGGATTTTGAGTTTTTAGAGTATGTATATAAAAAGGAGATCTCATGAGCCATTTCGTAGGCAAAAACCCTGTTTATATTATTGCAGAAATCGGTGGAAATCACGAAGGTGATTTTGAGTATGCAAAAAAGTTAACTAGATTGGCTGCCGAATCAGGTGCCGATGCGGTTAAATTTCAAATTTATACTGGCGACTCTTTGGTAAATGCTAAATATGACCCAACTAGAAATAAACACTTTAAAAACTTTGAACTCAGCGAAGAAAAATACATTGAGCTTGCAAAGCTTTGTGAAGATTTGGGTATCACGTTTATGGCTTCGGTTTGGGATATGGAAGCATTTTCTTGGATCGATCCGTATATTCCAATTTATAAGGTAGGATCTGGTGATTTAACAGCGTATCCTTTGTTAAAGAAAATGGTTTTGACAGGCAAGCCAATGATTCTATCAACAGGGCTTTCTACTTTTGAAGAAGTACAAGATGCCGTAGACTTTATCAACTCTGTTGATCCCAAATTTGTTGAAGAGCAAAAGCTATCTATTTTACAATGTACTTCTATGTATCCCATACCTTATGAAGATGCTAACTTAAATGTTATGTGCACTTATATGGAAGAGTTTGATCTACCTATTGGTTATTCTGATCACACCGTTGGTATGGAAGCAATAGAAACAGCTATTGTTATGGGAGCTGAGATTATTGAAGTTCATTTCACTGATTGTAGAGAGGGTAAAGTCTTTAGAGATCATAAAGTCTCAGCTACTTGTAGTGAAATTCAAGAGTTAATAAAAAAAATAGATCGAATTAATACACTAAAAGGCTCTTATGAAAAAAAGCCTACTCCCTCTGAAATCAACGCTAAACACGTGGATAGTTTTCGACGTGGTGTATTTGTTACACGAGATATAAAACAAGGCGAAACACTGACGGAGTCAGATTTAATTACTTTGCGACCAAATATTGGTACAGGAGCTGAAAATTTTTATAAGCTCATCGGTACAAAAGTTAGTGAGAATTTAGATAAACTATCTAAAATAAAATAGGGAAACTCCTTGGAAGAATCTAATACGTGTCCAGTTTGCTCTGGCTATGAACTAGAAATAGAAGTAGAAAATACTAAGGGTTGTAAAACGCATTTAGGATCAATTTCTGAATGCACGTCTTTAAAAAAGTGTACAACTTGCAGTTTTGTGTTTAGGTTTCCAAGAATTAGTAATCAACAGGCTTTAGGTTTTTATCAAGAGAATGTTTACTGGAGCTCCGTAGATTTAAATATTTACGATAGTAAACGAGGGCAGTTTCGGCTCGAGTATCTAAAAAAATTTATTTCAAACCAAAGTTCAGTTCTAGAGAAAGGCGCATATAATGGTGCCTTTTTAAAGATGAAGCATTACTCTTGTTGTTACAAGAATAGTGGAGCTGCTGAGAGGGTTTTATAAAAGTTATTTACTAGTAGGAGCTAGAGAATTATGCATAACTAGTAAATTAAGTGAAGGTTGTAAAGAAATCAAGGTAAGTTATGATAAATAGTATAGTTCGCTTTATTAAGGCTAAAGTGTTTAAAATTAGTCCCCTAAAAAATGTGTTTCTAGCTCAAAATGCATTTGTCAATTTCGATTCACAAATCGGGGGAAGCCTATCTTTAGGAGAGTGGTCTATTATTCGCTCTCCTATTGTAATAAAGGGTGGTAAAGAGGTAGTTTTTGGAAAATATTGTGCTGTAGGTTGGGGAGTTAAGTTACAAACAAGTTCTCATGATATGAACTTTGTAAATGTAAATAATGCTTTTCAACAGTTTATGAAGTTTCAAAGTGTAATGAAACAAGTTGATCATGGTATTACGATTGGTAATAGTGTTTGGATTGCAGATAAAGCATTTATATTACCTGGGGTTAAAATAGGGGATGGAGCTGTTATAGGTGCAAATGCAATTGTATCTAAAGACGTAGCACCTTATAGCGTAGTCACTGGGATACCCGCTAGAGAGATAAAAAAGAGGTTTTCGGATAATATTATTCAAGAGTTACTTCAGTTAAAGTGGTGGGACTGGTCCTTAGAAAAAATTGCACGAAACAAAACCTTTTTTGAAGCGGACTTATCTCAATATAGCAGTCTCAAAGAATTGATCAATGATTAAAGAATTGCTAAACCATAAAGATTTATCAAAAGTTAAATTAATTTTGGTGATTCTCTTTAACTTATTTGAGGCATTTTTTTTAGTTTCAGGTATTTTTTTAATCTTTCCTTTTTTGAAATATTTAATCAATTCAAAACAAGGAGTTTTAACACTTTTTGAACAATCAGAGTATCAAACAATTGGGATGCTTTTTGATAAGTTTAGCTTACCGATAAATTTAATATCGTTAACTATTTTGGCTATACTTCCTATGGTACTAGGACAGTTTTTCAAATTTGTAAAAAGTATAAATGTTGTGACCCTCCAACAGGAGTTAGTGTTTTCATTAAGAAGAGATTTTTTAAAAGAAACTTTCAAGCTATCTTATCTACATTTGAAGCAATTAAAAGTGGGTGAGATTGCCAATGTTATTGCAGCTGAAAGCATGAGGGTTGGAGTAGCGTTACAGTATGTTTTAAATTTTTATAGTTTTTTGTTTATAGCATGTATTTATGGGTTTATGTTGATTGGAATATCATTCAAATTAAGTATGGTGGCTATGTTTCTACTGATTTCTTTGCCTTTAGTTGTTAAAAAGCAATCTAAAGAATTGAAGCACTTAGGTAGGATAGTATCTAGCAGTAATGAGAATATTCAGTCTTATTTAATTGAGAGAGTGAAAGTTTTTAAAAAAGTAAAGTTGCTTAACTCAGTTGATTTTGAGATCAAAAAGTTTTTAAAGATAAGTAGAGATTTTGAAGATGCGTACTTAAAAAGTGGAAAAGTGATGGCTTTAGTAGATGTAGTTTTAGAGCCCTTAGCTTTTATAATTTCATTAATATTAGTAGTTGTAGGAGTAGATTATTTTCATTTAGAATTTGATAAAATTGTATTGTTTTTATTTGTTATTTTTAAACTAAACACAAGTCTTAGGGGTGCGATTCAGACAAAAAACCAACTAAACATATATGCTGGTAGCTATCAACTTTATAAAAAATATTTAGATAAATTTATATCGAATCGAGAGTTTACTTTCGGTTCATTAAAATTAGAAAAAATAGAGAGAGCAATCTCTTTAAACAAGGTTAGTTTCTCCTACACTTCTGAAAAATTTATTGAAAACCTTGATTTAGAGTTTTTAGTGGGAAAAACAAGTGCATTGATTGGTTCTTCTGGGTCTGGTAAATCAACGATAATTGATTTGTTGCTGGGTTTCAATATTCCCCAAAAGGGAGATGTATATTTTGATGATTGTGTTATGAAGGATTTATCAATTGTAGAAGTCCGCTCAAAAATTGGAGTTGTAAGCCAAGACGCCATGTTATTATATGGTTCTATTAGAGATAATTTACTATATGGACTTTTTGATAAATCAGAAGAAGACTTAAGAGGGGCTTGTGACAAAGCTTCATTACTTGATTTTGTAGACTCTCTACCAAATGGTTTTGATACTCAAATTGGCGAAGAAGGTAGCTTATTATCCGGAGGGCAAAAACAACGCTTACAATTGGCTCAAATCTTTTTGCAAGATCCAGAGGTTATCATACTTGATGAGCCAACAAGTGCATTGGATTCTGAGTCAGAAGAAGTGATCGTAGATACTTTAAAGGCTCTACATCATAGCAAAACCATCATTATTATTGCTCATAGATTATCTACAATAATGCATTCAGATAACATCATAGTCATGGATAAAGGTGAGCTTATTGATCAAGGTACTCATAGTCAATTGCTTCATAATAATGAAATGTATAAAAAATACTTCGTAGGAGACTAGCAAAAATGTGTGGATTTATTGGTTTCACGAAATTTGTAAATGTTAAACAGTATTCAGACCGACTTCATCACAGAGGACCAGATAGTTTTGGATTTTATCAAGATGATGAGACAACACTGATGCATAATAGATTGTCTATCATTGATGTTAGTAGTACTAGTGATCAGCCATTTTTGGATAAGACTAGAGATTACGCTATCGTTTTTAATGGTGAAATATATAATTATCAAGAGTTAAAGAGTAATTTTAACTTAAATTGTCGTACTAATTCAGATACAGAAGTTATCTTAGAGTTATATAAGTTAATGGGTAAAAAATGCTTAGATCACTTAACTGGTATTTTCGCCTTTTGTATATATGATATAAAGAGTAAAAGCCTGTTTTTGGCTAGAGATCACTTTGGAGTTAAGCCGTTATATTACTCCTTAAACGATGGAGTTTTATCTTTTTCTTCTGAGATTAAAGGAATCTTGGATGAATCTATAAAATTTAACTTACAAAGTGTTTATGAGTATATGCAATATGGCTTGTTACATCACAATGAATCTACGTTTTTTGAAGATGTGTTTTCTTTGTCTCCAGGACATTGTATAGATTTTGATTTAAAATCCAAAGAGATGACAATAAGACGGTATTGGGATATACCTCATTACGATCAAGATGGTTCTGAAGATACTATCGAAGAAGTACATGAATTATTACAACAAAGTATGAAGCATAACTTGGTTAGCGATGTAGAGGTAGCTATTTGCTTAAGCAGCGGAACAGATTCAACATTATTAACTAAAATGTCTCAAGAGCATCAACAAGAGTTTAAAGCCTTTACTTTTGGATTTAGTGAGCAGGACTATGATGAGATAAGTCGGGTCAAAAGAAACTTTGATTTAAATCACTTAGACTTACATCCAAGTTATTTACCTCAAAATAAAATGTTAAGTATGTTAAAGGAGTCTTTATATTATTTTGAATCCCCTTTAGGAGGGCTTGGTACTTTAAGTGCATATAATTTAATGAAAGATGTCCACAAACAACGAATAAAAGTTGTTTTAGCTGGTGAAGGGGCAGATGAAGTATTTGGTGGATATCGATATTATTATGCATCTTTGTTTCAAGACTTGTTAGATAAGGATAGTTTACAAAATGAGTTGTCCATATATAACCAAAAACATAAAACAAATTTACAACTAGGGACAAAAGAGTTTAAGCAGTTTCTCGAATTAAATAATAGTGACTTTGTATTTGCACCAGATGCTACGAGCTCTATGCAAACATACTGTAGCACAGCCTTTAAAGACTTTAGTTTGAATACAATGAAAGCTAAAAGTCAATTTAGTTCAGCTCTTAGCAATACAATGTATACAGATATGTTTAGAAAAAAACTCCCAAAACTTTTACATTTTCAAGATAGGGCATCTATGGCAAATGGAGTAGAAGCTAGAGTACCTTTTTTAGATAAGAGACTAACAGAATTAATGTATTCACTTCCGGCTCAATACAAGATAAAAAATGGTGAGACAAAGTATTTGTTAAAGAGAGTTTTAAAAGAGAAGTATTCATATTTAGAGCGAAGTGAAACAAAGCATTATGTGGCAACTCCACAGCGTGAATGGCTAAAAAGTAAAGAGATTGTTGACGAAGTATTAGACACGATAAAATCGGGATTTTTGGTTAAAAACTCATGGGTTGATTACTCTAAATTTGAAAAAGACTACTTAAACTATGCCGAGCAAGAAGAACTAGGAAACTCATTTTTTATATGGAAATTGATTAACTTAGAATACTTATTGGAAATCAAATGGACTTGATTGAATTAGGAAAGTTTTGCTCAGATTTAGACAATAAAAACTTGGACAAAATAATAAAGTTGAAGTTTTTAGGCTTTAATCTTTGGAAAATCTATCGAAATAAAATTGCTGGAGACCTGTATGCAGAGTTTCAAGTAAAGCAATCGAGAAAATATATATCTAGTTGGAATATTTTAAGTATATTGAATTTCAAGAAAAATGGCTTGCTATGTAGAGTAACGTCAACTTTGTATACAGAAATAAGAGAT
The DNA here is from genome assembly GCA_023954715.1 of Candidatus Cloacimonadota bacterium. Taxonomy (GTDB): domain Bacteria; phylum Muiribacteriota; class UBA6191; order UBA6191; family UBA6191. The sequence continues at coordinate 96,057 of JAGSHD010000016.1, forward strand.
GGAAAAGCTAGGTCCAATAGAATTCAAAATATAGTAAACTCCTATAAGAAGTCGTCTGTTAATGTAAGTCTTTTAGGCGTAAAGGAACAAAGCAAAATAAGTGGTTGTACTCCTGAAATTTGTTACGATGAAAGTGTTTTGAATAATTATGTAAAATTACTCAAATATATTTGCCTCATTATTTGTGCTGTCCCTGCATTTTTCCACTTTGTACAATTGAAAAAATTTACAACATTAACTTATAAAAATGTATTAGCAGGTATGAGTAAATTTACCGCAGAATATTTGGTATTCTTATTGTTTTATAAATTTTCTAATATTAAAACTGTATTATTTATGTTTGCGAGTTATGGGCATGAAGGGGAAATTGCGGCTTTACAAACTCTTAGTATCTCGGTCGAAGAATACCAACATGGACATCTCTACTCAGAACATTATGGATATAACCTTCAGAGTATTCTAAATCCAATCAAGGAAACTCTTTTAATTCCAGAAAAATTTTATGTATATGGTACCCATTGGAAAGAGGTACTGTTAGGTATAGGGCTATATTCTTCTGAGCAAATTATTGTTTCAGGAAACCCAAGTTTTGAAAATGTGGAAAAGGTGATCTTACCATTTACAGAAAAAACCATTATATTAGTATGCTCCCATCCTAACTCAGGGCATTTGTATAGAAAGTTTATTACAAATTACTTGTTGAAATCTCACTTTTCAAAAGATCTTCGATTTATAGTGAAAGCCCACCCTCGTGAATCTCAACTTGAATGGATTGAATACTGTGCAACAAACGACTTTGTTAGTTTAGTAGATGTAGATACTTATTCATTGTTTCAAACAGTTGATTTACAGTTGACGGGTAGTTCTACTACTTTGTTTGAAGCAAACTTTTTTGAAGTAAGTAATTATATTCTAATTCATGATATGAAAATAACTGAAAGTTCAGACTTTGATGCTAGTATCGGCCAAGTCATTGATATAGACTATATTGGCAAGTTTGAAGAGTCTGAAGTTAGCTCCGATGAGAATAAATATTTTGGGAGGTATCAGTTTGCTGGCTAAAATAAAAAGAAAAATAGAGGCTTTAACTTTTTCCTATGGGAAAAACTTTTCTGTATATAGAAATAATAAAATTTTTAGTCCAGCCTCAATCACTACTGGAAGTAAGGTGAGCCTTTTTAACTGTGAATTGGATGGAGAGATTCATTTGGGTGATAATTGTCTCATCAATAACTCTATTGTGAGAGGTAGAGTTAGCATCGGAAAAAGCAGTGCATTGAATGGTCCAACTAGTTTCGTCTTATCTAAGCATAATCCAATTTCAATTGGAAACTATTGTTCAATCGCCCATAATGTTTCAATCGTAGAGTTTTTTCACAATACTCAAACACTAAGTACCTCTTTTTTACATAAAAAGTTAAATAAAAAGTCTAGTACTAGAGATACTTGGAGTAAGGGGCCAATAAGAATTGGACATGATGTTTGGATAGGAGCAGGGGCAGTTATTTTGAGTGGTGTTACCATAGGTAATGGTGCCATAATAGGAGCAAATACTGTAGTAAATCAAGATGTACCTAGCTATGCAATTGTAGCTGGAAGTCCTTCAAAGGTAGTTAAATACCGTTTTGAAGAAGCTATATGTGAGAAACTCGATGAACTGTCGTGGTGGAATAACGGACTCAAAGAATTGAAGGCTTGTGAGCATTTACTACAAAATCAGCTTAACTTAGAAGTTTTAAATGAGATTGAAAGTTTATTGAAATGAAGTTGATTAGTGTAAATATTACAACTTATAACCGTTCTCATCTTTTGGCTAGATGCTTGGACTCGGTTTTATCTCAGAGTTACAAAAATATAGAAGTTGTTATTGTAGATGATTGCTCTACAGATGAGACGACTCAAATAGTAAAGAGCTACTCTGATAAAGATGATCGAGTTAAGTATATAAAGCATGAGCTTAATAAGGGAAACGCTGGATCTAGAAATACTGCTATGGATCATTGTAGTGGGTTTTATGTAGCATTCATGGATGATGATGATGAATGGATCGACATTCATAAACTTCAAAAACAGGTGGATCTATTTGAGGGTTCAACAGGCAAATTAGGGATGATTTGTACTAGTGTTCGATTGATGGATCAAAATAAAAATACTAGAGATAAGCTTATTGTTAAGCCAGATAATGTAAAATCTATGATTTTAAAAGGCAATGGCTATATTTATAGTCCCACTGTTTTTACTAGTAAAAAGGTTATGGATGAGGTTGGTGGCTTTGATTTAACACTACCAAGAGGTATCGATAGTGACTTTTATAGAGTTGCGATAGTAAAACTAAATTATGATATTATCTTTATGAAAGATATAACAACTTTAATCCACGAGTATGGTAATGATAGAATAACTCCAACGGACTCAGCCAATGCTTTTTGTAAAGATATTATTGGAAACAGAATTTGCCTTGAAAAGTTTAAAGATGAATTTAAGGTATTTTGGCGAGAAAAATACTATCGAAAAGCAAATATACTCTTTAGGTTTTGTAAAAATATAATCAAATTTAGAGAAAAAAGATTGTTTATAGAAATGTATAAATTATTAAAATCTTGAAAGAAAGAAATGCAAAAAGAACAGCAGCTACAAGACGATGAATATGGTTTCCCTTATCATTATATTGCAAGTTTAGATAATGGATTTACTCAACATTATAACTGGCCCTTTGGGATTTATTATTTAACAACCTTAACATTCCTACTAGAGCGTTTATCCCAATGTAAGTTTGATAACTATGTGGATATTGGATGTGGAGACGGTAGATTAGCAACAGAAGTCAATCAGCATTTTAGCGATGCTAAGATAGTTGGTGTAGACTATTCACAGGCTGCAATAAGTTTAGCTACCGTTATGGGTAAGGGGGCAAACTTTCAATGTCGTGATATTATGACAGAAGGTTTCGAAGAACAATATGATGTGGCAACATTAATCGAAGTGTTAGAGCACATTCCTCCAAAAATTGTACCTGATTTTATAAAAGCTGTAGCTTCTAGTTTAAAGCCAGGAGGAAAGCTTTTAATGACTGTCCCACACAAAAATAAGCCTTTACAAGAAAAACATTTTCAACATTTTAACCTTGAAATGTTGAAGAGTATCTTTGCTCATGACTTTGAAGTGAATGATGTAGTGTATTTTGAGAAAAAGTGTTTTATGGAGAGAATGATAAACAAAGTTTTGACCAATCCAATTTTTGTATTGAAGCATCAAGGTTTACTGAATATAGTTTACAACTATTTTAAGTCAAAATTATTTTTTGCTAGCGATAAAAACTGTGGTAGAGTTTTTCTAGAATTAACTAAAAGATAGCAATGAAACAAGAGTTAATAACAGTTTGCATAACGACCTTTCAAAGAAAAACCTTAGTAGGACTAGCAGTTCAATCGGTTCTTGATCAAAGTTATTCCAACTTTGAATTGATCCTAGTTGACGATTACTCAAATGATGGTACCAAAGAGTTCATAGAAAATGAGATATTGCCTTTAGATCCCCGTATACGATTTATATTCCATGATGAAAATAAGGGGCTGTCATGCGCTAGAAACTCAGCAATTTTTAACGCTAGAGGTAAATATTTTACCTTTCTAGATGATGATGATGAGTGGCAACAAGACTTTTTAGCCAAATTCTATGAACTAGCAGAGCGTTATCCCCATATCCCAGCATTTACTTGTGGAACAATACATGGCAGTAGAAAAGTTTATTCACCAATTAATGGGACAATAAAATCTGTTATACGGCAGGGGTATGCTCCACCTGTTGCGGCTCAATTTTATTTGGTAAAAACTCTTAGGGCAGTTCAAGGATATAATCCAGAGATAAAAAGTGGCGTAGATCATGATTTATGGCTTCGGTTGTCTTTTCTTGATTTGGAGATAAGATCTTTAGATTTATGTCTTTCTAAACCTAATGCTAATGTATCACTAGACAGAATGACTACAAATGTGAATAAAAGATTAACAGGAATCCAAAATTCTCTCAATATTTGGAAACCTGATATTGAAGAGCACTATGACTCAGAGTTTTACAACGATTTTTCAAAGGCTTATATAAGCAATGTATATAGTTGTTTTTTTATAAATAACATTAAGCAAAAAGATTTTTCTGAAGCCTATAAAACTTTTGTTAAGATCGATAAAAAAGTTAGCTTTCTTTCTCGACATATTCGACGATTGCTATCTAAGAATTCTAAAGAGTATTCTGCAAGTGCATTGGATTTGTAAGTGATGAGTATAGATCCATTAATCACTGTGATTACTGTAAGTTATAACTCAGAGTCAACCATGGCTGATAATATACAATCAGTTTTAAATCAAAGCTACTCAAACATAGAGCATCTTATTATTGATGGTGGTTCAAGTGATAAAACTAGAGATATCGTAGTATCCAACAACCCAAAAGCTAGGTTTTTGAGTGAAAGAGATAATGGTATCTATGATGCCATGAATAAAGGAATTCGGCTAGCAAAAGGCGATTACATTGCCATATTAAACTCAGACGATTTATATTTTGATGAAACGATTATAAAGAAAGTAATGGATTGTTTTATTGAGCATAGTGTAGACGTAGTTTACGGAGATATGCAGTTTGTAGACCCTGTTGACTCTAGCAAAGTACAATCAACTTGGAGAGCTATACCTTATTATTCTAAGTTGTTTAAAAACAGTGAGCATCCGGCTCATCCCAGTTTTTTTGTAAAAAAATCATGTTACGCGCGTTTTGGAGACTTTAAGTTAGACTTTGGACATACAGCAGATTTTGAGTTTATGATGCGACTTTTAGCCAAAGAAAAGTGTACATCTTATGTATTACCTGAACCATTGGTGAAAATGCGTTTAGGTGGTGCTAGTGATGGTTCTTTTAAGGTTTTACTAAAAAATATTTACAACTCTTATCGAGCTTTTAAAGTAAATGATCAAAGTATTACTCCTTTATATTTTATCTTACGGGTCTGGATCAAGTTGAAAAAGGTTATTGTAAAATAGTATGTGTGGAATAACAGGGTTTATAGACTTCAAGGCTCAGCTAGGCAATGGTATTGAAAGCATCTTAAAAAACATGACGGATGCGATAGTTCATAGGGGCCCGGATGCTGATGGACACTTTATTTGTCCGCAACAGAGAGTAGCTTTAGGTCACCGAAGACTTTCAATACTGGATCTTAGTGAAGCGGGCGCACAGCCAATGATTTCCCAATCGGGTCGTTATGTGATTGTTTTCAATGGTGAAATATATAACTTCAAAGACTTAAAGCTAGAGTTAGAAACGATTGCTCCTATGCGATGGCGTGGTCATTCTGATACTGAAGTTTTATTAAAATGTATCGAACAATATGGTTTTGAGAGTACATTGTCTAAGTTGAATGGAATGTTTTCTATCGCCCTTTATGACCAAAAGTGTCAGGACTTATACTTTGCTCGTGATCGTGCCGGCGAAAAACCATTGTACTATGGACAACAAGGTGACTTCTTTTTCTTTGGCTCTGAGCTGAAGCCATTTTTACATCATCCCAACTTTAAAAAAGATATCGATCGTGATTCTCTTGCTTCTTTTTTACGATACAATTATGTACCAACACCCACTTCTATTTATAAAGGAATATCAAAATTATCTCCTGGATCCTATCTTAAAGTATCGTTGAATGATCAATCAATCGACCAACAGTTCTACTGGAACCCTCAAGAGACTAAAAAAAAGACTTCAATGTATTCTGGAAGTGAAACTGATGCAAAAGATGATTTAAATAAACTGCTGTTAGATGCAGTCAAAATCAGAATGGAGTCTGATGTTCCTTTAGGGGCATTTTTGTCAGGTGGGGTAGACTCTTCTTTGATTGTCGCTCTAATGCAATCGCAAAGTTCAAAAAAGGTGAAAACATTTACTATTGGCTTTGAAGAAGACCAATACAATGAAGCTAGTTTCGCTCAAGATGTAGCCAGTCATTTAGATACCGATCATTTAGAAATGTATGTATCACCAAAAGATACCTTAGATGTGATTCCGAGTTTGGCTAGATATTGGGATGAACCTTTTGCCGATTCTTCTCAAATACCAACTTTTTTAGTATCAAAAATAGCAAAGCAAAAGGTCACAGTTTGTCTGTCAGGAGATGGAGGAGACGAGCTTTTTTCTGGTTATGATCGATATTTTTGGTCTGAGAACATCTGGGCAAAAATAAATAAGTTTCCTAAATCTTTTAGAAAAGTATCGGGATCGATTTTACAAAAACTTGACCCTCAAACTTTAGATTATCTATTTTCATTGTTGAGTCCGATGCTTCCTAAAAAACTACGATTCACCAACTTTTCAGGCAAGATAGCTAAATTAGCTCCCGCTTTAAGTAGTGAGTCCATAATCATGCTATACCATACTCTTTTGTGTCATTGGCATCAGCCGTCTGATGTAGTTATAGGAGCAAGCAATGGTTTAAATATCGCTGAAAGACTTCATGGTAGTGGGTTTAAAGAAGATATTATCGAATGGAATATGTTTTGTGACTTTAATAATTATCTACCAGATGATATTTTAACAAAAGTAGACCGTGCATCAATGGCTGTTAGTTTAGAGGGACGAATTCCTTTACTAGATCATAGAGTCATTGAGTTTTCATGGTCTTTACCTCGTAAGTTTCGTAGTGTAAATGGGCAAGGGAAAAAGATTTTGAGAGATGTATTGTTTGATTATGTGCCCCAAAGTTTAATTGATCGACCTAAAAAAGGATTTGGTGTACCAATCGATATGTGGCTAAAAGGACCATTAAAAGGCTGGGCCTGTGACTTATTATCTAAAGATAGATTAAGTAGGGATGGTTTTTTTAAACCAGAGCCTATTATAAAAAAATTAAATGATCATATAAACGGAAATGGCGCTTGGCACTATCATTTATGGGACATCTTAATGTTTCAAATGTGGCTTGATGAGCAAAAAAGAGTATAAAATGGATGTAGTACGTATTATAGCCAGATTAAATGTAGGCGGGCCAGCAAAACATGTGGCTTGGTTGAGTAGTGGACTTCAAAAAAAGTCTTGGACTCATAAATTGTTACATGGAGTCATTGATGGCGATGAAGATGATCTATCTACTTTTAGTAAAAATCTGTCCGTTGATTGTGTGCAAATTGACTCCTTAGAAAAAAATATTTCTTTTAAGGATATAAAAGCATTTATCGATATATTTTTACTCCTTTTAAAGCATAGTCCAAAGGTACTTCATACGCATACTTCAAAAGCTGGTTTTTTAGGACGAGCAGCAGGATTGGTGTTAAATGTTTTGCGCCCATGGAGTAAAATGAAGATTGTTCATACCTTTCATGGACACACCTTTCATGGATATTTTTCTCTAAGCAAAGAAAGATTGTTTTTGAATATCGAAAAGTTTTTGGCCAAGTTTGCAAGTCATGCTATTGTCACTATTTCTAAGCAACAGCAACAAGAGATTCGTGATCAGTTTAAAGTAGGGCATCCTTCAAAACATCATCTAATATCATTAGGCATCGATACAGATTTTGCTAATAGACTAGATAAAACTGCCCTAAAGCAGCGATTAAATATACCAGACGATTCAAAAGTTTTTGGGATTGTAGGACGAATCGCACCCATTAAAAACCATAGGCTATTTATCGAGTCTGTGGCTGAGTTTCACAAGATAAATGATCAAAATATTAGCTTTGTTATCGTAGGGGGTTGTTCTGATCAAGATATGGCCTTGTTAAAAGATTACAGTCAAAGTTTGGGTGTAAATTCAATCATATTTGCTGGTAATGTTAAAACCCCAGAAGAGATTTATGGAGCATTGGACTACTTGGTTTTGACCTCAAAAAACGAGGGCACACCTGTATCTATCCTAGAGGCTTTTGCAAGTAAAATCCCAGTAGCATCTACATCTGTTGGAGGAGTAATCGATATCGTTGGTAGCAATAACGATCGAGGGCTGTTATGTGATCAAAATGCTAAAGAGTTAGCTAGTTTATACCATCATCTCTTAACTGAGGATAACTCAACGAGGGTGGATAAGGCACATCAATTCGTACACGAAAACTACTCAATAGATAACTTAGTGAATAAGATGGATGACTTGTATAAATCTTTGACTTGAATTGTTAAGCAGATAGAGATTGATCTTTTACTGGTTCAACTTCATTAGTCTTAGTTTGATCACCATATTTTTTTGGCCATACCAGATGATTTGTTTTAACGGTAATATAACAAAGATAAACTACTGCTCCACCTACCATTGGATAGAGCATTTTCCAGTGACCTGACTTCACAATTAAATATGTACCTATTTGATAAGAGTAAAGCAGGGCAATTGTTAAGCGATCACTTCCATACATATAGGATAATCTATGTGTGATGTGGCCTTTATCACCTTTTGATATAGGGTAGCCATTTAAGTAGCGATTAATGCTGACAAAGGTAGTATCTAAAATAGGTACTAATACAAGCATGGCTGGCAATAGTAGTCCCGAAGGGATATTAAATATTGTGTGGTAGACTTCAGTTGGCCTTGTTTGAGAGTAACTTAACAAGAGCATTGAAATATACGATCCTAAAAAGAGGCTACCAGAGTCGCCCATAAAAATTTGTGCTGGATTAAAATTAAATAACAAAAACCCACCTAAACAAGCGCCTAAAATCATAGATAGAGTAGCAAGCTCTGGGTGACTTTCAAGAGTCAAAAGGCTTAAGGTTACAACAGATATAAGACAAAGCCCCGGAGAGGCCCCATCCATGTTATCCATTAAGTTGACCGCATTATTAATCCCTATAATCCAAAACACTGTGACAGCGGCATTGATCAGGTTTGAGTCAGAAAACTGAAAACTAACTCCTGCAAAAATAGCAATAACACAAACAAAAAACTGAAATAATAGTTTTGGTTTGGGCATTAGAGTGTGAATGTCATCAAAAAGACCAACTAACATCATTAATGAAGACATTGTTAATATGATGGCCTCTTGATTACTTAGATCAGCACCACGAATAAAGAAAACACTAATGATAAAGGAGAGCCATATACCAACTCCACCATGTAGTGAAACGATATTTGTACTCCATCGATCACTTTGTGGTCGATAAACCCAGTCGTACTTTTTAGTTATTTTTATTAAATAATAAGTAACCAAAATGCTTAAAACAAACGGCCCTAAAAAAATCACTTAGCGTTGGTCCTAAACTTTTCAATAATATCCTCTAGAATTTCATCTAAGAGTATTTGTGGTCTCATCCCGATTAATGAGTGCAATTTGTCAGTACAAGGAACTCGTCTAGGCATATCTTCAAAATCTTTTGAATAAACCTTTTCGTAAGGGATCATAGTCAACTTTGAAGTTGAGTTCGATTTTTCAATGATTTTTTCAGCGAGAGTCTTCATTGATACTTCTTCTACTCCACCGATGTTGACAACTTCACCAACGGCTTCAGGGCATTTCATTAGTTTAATAATGCAATCACAGACTTCATTTACATGAGTAAAGGTACGAGTTTGGCTTCCGTCACCATGAACAGTGATATCTTCGTCTCTAAGTGCTTGTTGGATAAATCGTGGGATCACCATCCCGTATTCACCGGTTTGCTTTGGCCCTACTGTATTAAAAAAACGAACAATAACAGTGGGTAGTTTAGTAGTACGATGATAGGCTAAAGCGGTAAATTCATCCATTAACTTAGATGCTGCGTAGCTCCATCGTGCCTTACCACTGTTACCAAAAGTAATATCGTCAGTCTCTTCAAGAGGGGCTTTACTTTGTTTACCGTATACTTCAGAAGTAGAAGCGATTAAAACCTTTTTTCTAAATTTATTACAAAGGTTTAGAACAATCTCTGTACCCATGATGTTTGTCGTAATCGAAGATAATGGATTATCTAAGATAAATTTAACACCTACAGCTGCAGCTAAATGGATCACCATTCCACAAGTACCGACAAGCTCTAACATGACCTCTTCATTAAAAATGGTGTCGATCGTCACATGAAAACGGTCTTTAAATTTGGCATCTTCTTGCAAATGTCGAATATTTTTTAAAGATCCTGTTGATAAATTATCAATGATGTGGACTTCGTGACCTAAATTAAGATACTTTTCGGCTAAGTTGGATCCAATAAATCCTGCTCCACCGGTGATTAATACTCTATCAAGCAAGGCAATCTCCAAGGTTATTTATAATATGTTAAAAAAGTAGTTTAACATTTTAACAAAAAAACAAACAATGTAAATATTTATAAATTATAGATCATAATAATTTAAACTTTGTACACAAGGTTGAGCTATGTAAATAAAGTTTTGAATGAATTTAGTCGAAATCTTAAGTTATATATCCACCCAGAATTGATTTTCTCGTTGTACGGACAACCAAAGAGCTTGGTAAGCTTATCAAAAGTACGTTTTGAACTGAATGGTTGAGTACCCAAAAGATGATTTTCAAGTGCAATTTGGGTATAACTATTAAACACTACAAACTAGATTAGGGGCTTGAAATTAATAAATTCATTGGGATCTTATTTTGCTTATGTGGCATGTCGTTTCTAGTATCAAAAGCGATTTTTAATACAAGTTTGATTATCTTGATGCTTCTATCAATTTTTGAGAGTCTAAAAATAACTCAAAGAGATTTATTCAAAGAGTTTTTGAGTAATAATAAATGGCTGTTTGCTTGTACATCTGCTTATAGTTTAGTGGGTTTATTTAGTTATTTTCAAAGCCAGGATATTGCTATGTTTAAAGATCACGCTCTTTTGACTGCCCATTGGATTTTGATCATCCCATTTTTATTTCAGGTTCATAACAGAGGGTATAGCGAAAAACTCGTTCATTGTATGATGGTCGGAGTAATATTTACTGGAATTTTAGGTTTAGTTTATTTAGCAGGGTTTACAGAGTATTTAGGTGCTTGGGCTAAAACAAGCCGTTATGCTCCAACGAGCTCTGGTGTAATTATGAGTGGAAATCTCTGCTCTTTATTTTTTACTTTATCCTTATTGCTTTACATGAAAAAAAGGCAGAAGTTTTACATTGCTGTGTGTATCTTCTCTTTGATAGCCACTATTGTTTCGGGTACAAAAACAGCCATTATTGTTTTGGCTTTGAGTGTGGCATTTTTATTTTATGATCAAAAGTGGTTTAAAGATAAAAGGCTTATTTTTGTTTTAGTAATGATTTTACCATTTTTATTTTTTGGTAAAGGTAAAGAGTTGACCCAACGATTTTCTCAGGATTTTAGTAGTTTAGCAAATAAAAATCTGTTAGATGACTCTAAGCCTTTAAGCTCCTTAACTTACCGTTTCTATACATGTGATGTGGCTTGGAAAATTTTCAAGGAAAATCCTATTTTTGGTACAGGACTTGGAGATTTTTTCATAGAAAAAGAAAAGTATATTAACCGAGGTGAGTTAAGAGATGACTTTAGACATACACTAGATGCTCACAATGAATATTTAGAAGCTTTAGCAACACTCGGGATCCTAGGTTTTGTATTACTTTTAAGCATTTACGGATCAGCTATTACCAATAGACCAAATATCTATGTGGTATTGATTGTATGCTCGTATTTGGTATTTGGTCTGACTACTCCTGTTTTAAAAAATAAGTGGGGATTGTTGACCTTTATGTTTTTATTGAATCACTTTGGGGTAAATCCATCAAAAAAAGAGTTTGATTTAGACCAAGTTTAGGAGCAAAGCTCTTGCACTGACTCTATTATATAGCTAATTTCATCATCAGTCATTTTAGTATATATAGGTAAGCTAATTAAGGACTGAAATGATCTCATAGCTGTTGGAAACAAGTCCTCAGATAAATGATATGTCTCTTTATAGTAAGTAAGTAAATGTAGTGGTATGAAATGTAAGGATGTTCCGATACCTTTTTTATTGAGTGCATCTACAATAGAATCTCTTTTTGAGCTATCATTAACGCGAATTAGATATAGATGCCATGCATGTTGATCATCTAGCCGCTTTTGCATAGGCAGCTGTAGATCTAAATTTTTAAATGCTTCATTGTACTGGTTTGCTATCTTAGATCGTTTAGCGTAAAAAGACTGTGCTTTTTTTAGTTGTACTCGACCGATAGAAGAGCAAAGGTCAGATAAGTTGTATTTAAATCCTAAAACGTCAACATCATATGGAAGGTGGCCTTTGCTAGAAGTATATCGATCCCAGACCTCTTTAGAAATCCCGTGTAGTCTTAACTTTTTGATCAAGTCGATATGAGATTGATCTTTGGCAATGAGCATTCCACCTTCACCCGTAGTGATCGTTTTGGTGGCATAAAAAGAGTAGACCGTAAAATCGGAGTCTAAGCTACCGATCAATTTATCTTTATATTTACATGGAAAAGCATGGGCAGCATCTTCAATAACAAATAAATTATGGTTATGCGCGATAGTAATAATAGGGTCCATATCACAAGCTTGCCCAGCTATATGCACAGGCATGATTGCCTTTAATTTACTAATATCATGATTTTTTAGGTAAATCTCTAAGGCTTCTATTGAAAGATTCATAGAGTCATAATCAATATCAATAAATATAGGATCAGCATCAAAGTAACGTATGACTTCAGCTGTTGCTACAAAAGTATTTACTGGTACAAGTACTTGATCCCCAGCCTGTAAATTAATAGCTCGAAGTGCAAGGTGTAGGCCAGCAGTTGCAGAAGAAACAGCAAGGCATTCATTTACACCAATAAATTGGGCAAACTCTTTTTCAAAGGCTTTTGTAACAGGTCCAGTAGTGAGCCATCCAGATCTCATGGATTGACAAACAGCCTCAATTTCTTCATCCCCGATGTCTGGTAAAGCAAACGGTATAAACTTGGGGGCTTCACTCACTCTAATTCTGCTACTTTTGATTCTTTATGGAATTCATCGATTAAAAAACAGATCTTTTGAACAACCATATTAATGGCGATGAGATTACCTCCACCTCTTGGTATGATTAAATCAGCCCATACTTTAGTTGGCTCTACAAATCTTTGGTGCATTGGTTTTACTGTATCAAGATATCGAGAGAGCACCTTTTCGAGCTCTCGGCCTCTTTCTAAGATGTCTCTTTTAAGTCTTCTTATTAATCGTTCATCTGCATCGGTATCTACAAAGATTTTAATATCCATTAGGTTTCTTAACTCTTCTGAATGAAAAATAAGAATACCTTCTACAATGATGATCGGAGCAGGAGTAATAGTTACGGTTTGTTTTTCACGTTTGTGACTAGAAAAGCTGTAGATTGGTTGCTCGATAGCTTGTCCACTAGATAGAATTTTTAACTGCTCAGTTAATAGGTCAGTATCTAAAGAGTTTGGGTGGTCAAAGTTAATCTTAGCTGGGTCTTTTTCATCATAAGATGAGATATCTTTGTAGTAGGAGTCATGACTAAAAAAGGCAATTTCAGCTGAATCCAATTTACTTAATATTTTTTTTGTGACAGTTGTTTTTCCAGAAGCAGAGCCGCCAGCAATTCCGATGATGATAGGTTTTGGTTTCAAAATAGATCCTTAGTGTAATGTACTCCAGTTAAAATCTCTTTATCTCCTGGCTTCTCCTAGAGTTGGATAAGCCAGTATCACTCGGATGAATCTCTTTCATCATGTGAGCTATAATATCGATTAACAAACGTTCAGATAGTCGATCTTCAGAAAAAATAGGCATCTTTGTTTTTGTGAAATTATCATTATATATGTTTTGAGTCAATCCAATTTTTGCTCTTCGAAATAAAGGGGGCATCCCACGAACTTTTTTATAGATAGTCTCTTTAGCTAAAGGCAGTTTCTTTAGGTCTAAATCATGAAAAGTATGGCATGGTAGACAGCTTTTGATGTATGCGCCTCGGCCTTCAAATGAACTACCACTTAAGTTTTTTGGTAAATGTTTTGGTTTAGCTATAAACTTGTATTTTGAATCAACTTTGGGATCTGAGATAAGTTTTAAATAGGCTAGTAAATGCTCTTTGTTTTTTGGGTCAGTTTCTTGTTGGAATTTGTTCATACATAGTGCAACAGCATCTGAGATCTTTGTAAATCGATCTTTTGAAAAACTTTTTCTGAAAAAGCTATTTTTTAAAGGTGGACCGGGTTTATTTATTTTTGTAAATGCATGCTCTTGGAGATTATGACAATCTTTACAGCTATTTGTACGTTTCCCATTAAAATATTGAGTTTTAAAAAGTAATTTACCCCGCATTGGACTAGCTTCGTTACTAAAAACAGGAGATACACATAGATAAATAAGTAGAAAGAGAGAGATATTTTGCCATGAATAGAACATGGAATTGTATGTTAGAACAGTTAGGATTATTTATCAATATATTATGTCCCCAAAAGTAAATTGTTTTGTCGTTTTAGGTTTGTACTAATCTTGTTCAAAACATATTTTTGGCAGAGTTTTTCAAGGTTTATATTTTACAGGTAATGGGCAAAGGAATAATAGATGAGTATATACATTTTGCAATTCTATTTACCAATTGATAAAAATCTCTTAAACTGCATTTAAATTATTACACTAAATAAAGGATTTTACATGTCAAAACGAGTTTTTATCGCAAGTGCTGCACGAACAGCAATAGGTAGTTTTAACGGAAGTATTTCAGATGTCTCTGCTGTAGACTTAGGTATCACAGCTGTTAAGGGGGCGCTTGAACGAGCAAACATGAGTGATAAAACAAACTTAATTAGTGAAACTAATTTAGGGTGTGTTTATCAAGCTGGTTTAGGACAAGGTGCAGCTCGTCAAATTGCAATCGGTTCAGGGATTCCAAATACTGCTGCGGCAGTGACCACAAATATTTTGTGTGGTTCTGGATTGTTTTCTGTTGTTCAAGGAGCAAGATCAATTGTTTGTGGAGACACCTCGGCTTTCGTAGCAGGTGGAATTGAAAATATGAGTTCATCACCTTATATTCTTCCTAAGGGTAGAAATGGTTTTAGAATGGGTCATGGAGAAGTGTTAGATACTATGATTAAAGATGGTTTAACCGATGCCTTTAATGATTATCATATGGGAATGACTGCTGAAAATTTAGCGGATAAATATTCAATCTCAAGAGAAGAGCAAGATCAATTTGCCTTTGAATCACAAGCAAAAGCTACTAAAGCAGATAATGATGGCTTGTTTAAAGATGAGATTGTTCCTGTTATTTTTAAAAAGCGTAGAAAAGAAGTAATCTTTGACCAAGATGAGTATATTAAAAAAGATTGTACAATAGAGAGCTTACAAAAACTAAGGCCAGCGTTTAAAAAAGATGGTACTGTAACTGCTGGTAATGCCTCAGGAATCAACGATGGTGCAGCGGCAGTTGTTATTGTTGATGAAGATACTTTAAAATCACTTGGTTTAACTCCACTTGCTGAAATTACAGGATGGGGTGTGTCTGGATGTGACCCAGCCATTATGGGTATCGGACCTGTCGATGCAGTTAAAAAGGCTTTAAAAATGAGTGGGTCATCTGTTTCGGATATAGATTTAATCGAAGCAAATGAAGCTTTCTCTGCTCAGGCAATCTCGGTAAATAAAGAGCTTGGTTGGGATACAAACAAGGTAAATGTAAATGGTGGAGCTATTGCACTAGGGCATCCTGTGGGAGCTAGTGGAGCAAGAATTCTAACAACTTTATTATTTGAAATGAAAAGAAGAGAAGTAGTCAACGGACTTGCTACACTTTGTGTTGGTGGAGGCATGGGAATTGCTCTTCAGGTGAAACGAGCTTAAATGCTTTTAAAATTATTACTGTCAGTACTTTTATACTTGCAGTAATAATTTATACAATTGGGTTTTACTATGAAAATACAAATCGAATACTTTGCAATATATAGAGATCTTCTAGGAATATCTTCAGAAGAACTAGAAGTATCAGATGGGCTATCTATAAAAGAGCTATTTTTACAAAAAACAGATGCTTTGATGGATCGAGATGAGTTGTTGGAGTCAACAGTTTTTGCTGTAAATAGTGACTATGAAGACTGTGATTACATCTTAAAAGAGGGGGACGAAATTGTTTTTATTCCTCCTGTTAGTGGAGGGTAATCATGTTTGAAATTACCACTAATGTGCTTAAAATTGAAGATTACTTATCTCATGTTCAAGATGATTCTCATGGGGCTATTGTAAGTTTTTTGGGAGTGGTTCGAAATATCCACGAAGGAAAGTCCGTACATAAAATTTTTTATGAATGTTATGAAAAAATGGCTTTGAAGCAAATGAAGAAAATTCAAGATTTAACTCTTGAAAAGTTTCCTATGATTAAAATGGTTCTTGTTCATCGAGTGGGCATGGTTGAATTACAAGAAGCATCTATTGTTGTTTTAACTTCATCTAAGCATAGAAAACACAGTTTTGAAGCAAATATGTATATTATGGATGAAGTGAAAAAGTTGTTACCGATCTGGAAGAAAGAACATCACCCAGATGGGGAGACATCATGGGTAGGCATAGGCTCATAGGTTTTGTTTTTTGAGTTGTTAGGTTGACTCTCTGAAAAAGCAGGAGTTTTTGGCATTAATTATCGCGGTTTAAACATTTCTTGATGCGGTTTAGCTCATCATCATCTTTTGTATTTAAAGCTTTTTTCGAGTAGTCCACTACACTTCAAAAGCTTTAACTACAAAATATACTAATGATCAAAAACCTGGGTGATGGTTGCCTTTGTTTATACTTTGTAAATTTGAGTTTTACTTTGGACTTGCAGTCTTAGTGCCGCCTTGTTACTTGCTTTTATTTATTCTATTAGTTCAATACATTGTAAGATGAGTTATAGAGTATCAAGATGATTAAAAACCTGAGAGATGTCGCATCTGGTTTACTCTTTGTAAATTTAATCTTCATCTAGAGAAAAAGTAAAAATATTCTAGTGAAAACTCATAAATCATGGATTTGGTTTGTGGGTTTTTTGTCGTTTACTTGGTTTGCATACTGATGATTATTTATAGACTATTTTTGAGTTAAGGTAGGTTGAGTAGTTGTTGAAATTATATCCTAGTATATAAATAAAAACACAGAAAATAGAGATACTTTGATGTTTTGTATATCTCTAATAGATTCCAAAAAATGCTTAAAAAAAATAGGTTAATTGCCAAATGGAGAGGGTCGAAACTTTGATAAATCGATCTAACTTTAACTATTTACTCCCCATTGATTACTATGCGAGCAACTTATATATTATTAATTTTTAGTCTACTTCTGTTAACTGGATGTGGAAAGAAGAACAGACCTAAAATAAAGGCGCGACCTTCATTTTTGATGATGGCTACACAGGCAGATGGAGTAAATGATTGGATCGATGACTTAGCTGATTTGGTTAATACATCAGACCGTCCAGAAGAAGAGTTGGTCAATCGTTTAGATGAAGTATATAGTACTAGGATGCAAACGAAGATCATGTTTCCTTTGTTTGACCGTTTAGAAAAACCTTATTTAAAAAAGCAATTGTTGCTCTATTTTGCTAAGAATTCTTCGAGTATTTTACCAGAAAACTTTGTTAATAGAGTAAAGAAATCAGACAAATACTTATCTGAAATGATGGATATATATTTTGCTTCTGGCGTTGTAAAACATGCAAAAGAGTTGGAGACTTTATACAGAAATAAAAAACGTCTTTCTTTAAAAGAGTTGATTCAGTTGTCCGAACTCTTAGTAAAACAGGGGAAGTTTGCAGAGAGTTCTAAATACCTACGACACTATTTACCAAAATTTGCTAAACAAGATAGAATAAGAGCAAGTTTTTTATTAGGAAAAATAGCCTTTTTCCAAGAGGACTATAAGGTAGCTAATGCCTATTTAAGACCTTTGTTTCACGTAGCAAGTTATAGAGAAATCGTAGTAGATTATATTGTAGACTCTTTTATCTTACAAAAGAAGTTTAAAACAGCTTCTCGATTTATTAAAGTATATGCTTTACAAAACTTTGAAAGTGCTCATCCTCATACATTAAATTCAAAGGTACTTTTGTTTAGTAAAAATTATAAGGTTGCATTAAAAGAGTGGAGAATTGCTAAAGATCTTGGCGCTGATTCGAGTGCGTTTCATATACAGAGTTTTTATATGAGTCACTATTACCCAAAATCAGTTAAAGACTCTGATATGGGAATATTTGCAGTATGGAAAAAAGGACATTTAGGAAAAGTACCTCCTATTCGTAGTCTTGCTTTTCAGAACCGTCGTTCTTATTTAAATCAGTACAACTTATTAAGTATGAAAAACGATAAGATTTTACAAAAGGTTGGAAATGCCTATGGGGTTGAACTAAAAGCCATATAGTTCAATACGGACTAGGTGCTTCATCTAGTCCTTTTCTTTACTCTTATAACACTTATAGTGTACCTTCTTGTAGTGAAATTTATGTTCATTACTCCCAATTTTAATTTACGATATGGACGACCAATAAAGCATATCGTAAATTTTTGTTTTTCCAGTGTGTTTGGATAATTGTCTATGCTAACAACCGAAAAGAATATAGATCCTGAAATTGATGATGTGGATGGAATCTTAGAGAGCTTGATTTATTACAATGAAGAGAGTCATTTTTGCATCGCATCTTTTCAACCAAAACGAATGGATGCCAAAATAACCATTAAAGGAGTTTTGGTAAACGCGCAAGTAGGAGAGAGTCTAAGATTAACCGGTAAATGGATTGAAGACTCAAAATATGGCGAGCAATTTCAAGTAAAATACTTTCAATATATAAATCCATATTCAATAGAAGGGGTTAAAAAGTATTTGTCCTCTGGTTTAATCCCAGGGATTGGGGTTAAGTTTGCTGAGCGCTTAGTAGACGAGTTTGGTTTAGATACCTTAAATATCATAGAAAACGAACCAGAAAAGTTAGCCAATGTACCGGGTCTTGGTAAAAAAAGACTCAACTCAATCTTAGAGTCTTGGAAAGAACAAAAGCAAATTCGTGATGTGATGATATTTTTACGAGGCTACGGATTGAACGAGTCTGTTGCTGTAAAGGTTTACAAGCAATTTGGCTTTAAAAGCATGGAAGAGATACAAAAAGACCCTTATATTTTAGCAAGAAATATAGCAGGAGTTGGTTTTGTAACAGCGGATCAAATTGCCAGAAACCTCGGCTATGAGATAACAAGCCCCCAAAGAGTCAGAGCAGCAATTGCACATTGTCTCCTAGAAGCTCGAGGAAACGGTCATTGTTTTTTACCAAAAACAGATTTATTGATCGAAGCCATGAACCTATTAGCGATTAGCAAAGAAGTTTTTGATATTGGTTACGATAAGGCATTGCTAGAAGAAGAAATAGTAGAGATCGATGATAAAATTTATTCTGCAATGATGGATAAAGTAGAAGATCAAGTAGCTATTCGTATTGTAACCTTGTTAAAAACAGAGCCAGATCATGAGATTGAATATAGTGAGGCTTTATTGGATCAAGTGATGCCAGGCTTTTTATTATCTGATGATCAAGTGGATGCCATTGAGTCTTCTGTTAAATCAAAAGTTTCAATTATTACAGGGGGGCCTGGGGTTGGAAAGACAACGGTTTTAAAGACTCTAACTCGCTTATTTAATAAAAATCGTTTAGAGGTAAAGCTATGTGCTCCAACAGGTAAAGCAGCTCGACGGATGGAAGAAGCAACTGAGCATCCCGCAAGTACCATTCATAGAATGCTAGGCTTTAAAGGGACGGAGTTTGAGTTTAACGAAGAAAACCCATTAATTGGTGATGTGTTTATTATTGATGAAACTTCAATGATTGATATCTTTTTAATGCATGCTCTTTTAAAAGCAATCCCCTTAGAGGCAAAGTTAATCTTAGTAGGTGACATTGATCAGTTAGCATCAGTAGGACCAGGAATGGTCTTGCGAGATTTTATAGATTGTGATTTGATTCCTGCGATTTATCTAAAAGAAATTTTTAGACAAGGTAAGGACTCTCAAATTATTCTAGCAGCACACAAGGTTAACTCAGGCCAATGGTTTGACCAAACCGTGTCAGATGACTTCTTTTTTATAAATGCTAGTACGCCAGATCGAGTAAAATCAGTTTTAAAAGACATGATTACTAAAAGGATTCCTCAAAAATTTAATCATCACCCAGTATTTGATATTCAGGTTTTGACTCCTATGTATCGAGGAGATGTGGGGATTGATGAGTTAAATAAAATGCTTCAAAATGAGTTAAACCCCCATGAAAGTGGTTTAGAAATCTTCGGCAAAGAGTTTCGAGAAGGTGACAAGGTCATGCAGCTTGAAAACAACTATGATAAAGAGGTTTTCAATGGGGATCAAGGTATTATAGAGAGCATTGACTTTCATAATAAGTCGATTCGAGTACACTTTGACGAAGGTCGAAAGATCGAATTCAAAAAGAAAGAATTATCCGAACTAACTTTATGTTATGCCTCAAGCATACATAAGGTACAAGGTAGTGAGTTTCCTTGTATTATTTTGGTTTTAACAAAATCAAATTTTCCTATGTTAAAAAGAAGTCTACTTTATACGGGCATGACTAGAGGAAAATCTCTCGTGATTTTGCTTGGGGATAAAAACTCCTTTCAACGAGCGATTAAAACTCAAACAGCGGCTAAGCGTTATACCTATCTAAAAGAACGTGTTTTGAAATGGTATAACTTCGATTGTAACTAAGAGACAGCCCCCACTCAACATAGATAAAGCATGCGCTAGCAATTTAAAAGAGTAAGTTTTTGTCTGCAAATATGGTAGACTAAACTTGTTTATTTATGAGTATTTTTGTACTTCTTTGTACTGCTCTAACTTTCAATTTTTAAAGAGGATTTATGCGTATTTCTATTCAATTCATTGTGAAGACATTGACCATCATGCTGATACTAATAAATAGTATAAGCGCAGCTACCATCACGCGTAGCTTAACATCGGGGTGGAACTTAGTTTCTATTCCAGTTAGTCAGTCAACATCTGTTGTTACTGTCTTATCTAGTGACTTTAGAGCTCAGGTTTCAAAAATC
>JAGSHD010000035.1 GCA_023954715.1 Candidatus Cloacimonadota bacterium
AATAAAATTGCTTTGACGAAAAGATTATGTCGCGTTTACTAAACTTACGTTTAAATAAACTCTTCTTAATCTTCTGTTTTAAATATCATCTCTGATATTTAAAGTTTTTTATACAAATCGCTTCGATCCGAAGACCTAACAATTTGTCTATTAAAAAATTGATTATAACCTATTTTGTTTTCAAAAATCATTGTCGCTTTGAAACCTTGACCCACTTCGAATCGCTTCGTGTTTGTCTGTCTCGCGACGTCCTCTCGTTTGAGAGGTCGTTATATTACGCTCCCATTCAAACAAAGTCAACAACTAATTTAAATTATTTGATTTTATTTTTGTTTTAACCGATTTATTTTTTAACAAAAATGTGTGTTTGTATGCTTAAAGCACCATCAATACAGGCGTTGTCACTCTTTGTGGTTTTGGGGATTTTTTTGAATTTTATTTCAGAAAGCTTATAAAATAGTTTTGAAAGACTATGGGAATACAATTTACTAGACTCTTCGTAAACTAATTTATCTTTTTGATAATAAGATCTTTCAAACAAATAGTCTTCATCATCTTTACGTACTATTTGTTTTAGTAACATTCCAGCATCAGTAGCATATTCATAATACTCACTATAAAACGCACCATTGACCCAAGGGATTTTATCAAAATCTGTCATTTCTATTGCCAATATTGATCCATTGGTAGAAACTCTATCTATTTCTAATAGTAAAAGACTTAGACTTTCATCATCAAGATGATGTATCGAATTCAACGAAAGTACTAGTCCATCATATACGTTTTTCAAAGGTATTCTGCTAATATCTCCACATATCAAAAAGTCAGGACTATACTTATTTTTGAATTCATTAAGCATAGCAGTTGATATATCAATACCCACATAATTTTTGTCTTTAAAAATGGGGTAAAGTCTACCAGTACCACAGGCTAGCTCAAGGATATTTTCACAACTAACAAACAAAAGCTCCAACAACAAACTATCTGCTGTTTGTAGCGTTTGAAATCGATCGTATATAATGGCGTTATTGTACATTACTTACTCTATAAATGTTCTTGCTTTACTATAAGTCTTTTATTTGGAAGGCTTAGTATACTTTTCATCACACTATTCTTCAATCGGAGTTTTTCAAGATAGTTGTCGCATTTTATGCAACTTTCTTTTCTGAAGGATTCAAATATACTTCTGGTATATAACTCCAGTTTCTTGTGTTTGTTCCATTCTATCTATTTGGAGTTTTTGATTTAGCTAGCTCGTAGATTGCTTTCCTATTCTCTAGGATGGCACTGTCTTTTAATTCATGACGACTATTTGGTGAAACATATTTTATTTTACTATGATAATGATCATTGTTATACCAACCTTCGAACCCTGAAAACCATTCATTCCACTCTTCTATGTTGCATGGTCGCCTCAGTGGATATGTAGGACAGTATTTTACAGTTTTAAACATAGCTTCTTAATAAGGATTATCATTGCTTACAGAAGGTCTACTGAATGATGGCATTACTCCCAACTCTTGTAAAGAGGATAACATCATACAACTTTTCATAGGACCACCATTATCTGAGTGTAACTTAAGGTTTCTTCCTGTAAGCTTTTCCTTAAACATACATTCTCTTACTAGGGCTGAAGAATGTTCAGAGCTCTGCTCTTCATGTATTCTCCACCCTACAATCTTACGACTAAAGAGATCTAAAATTAGGTATAGATATACAAATTGGCCTTTTACCTTTGTTGGTAGATAAGTAATATCCCATGTCCTAACCTGATTTGGAACTGTAGCTTTTGCTGGTTTTGGTTTAGCTATTTTCCTTGGTCTTTTACTTTTTGTTCTATGCTTTCCTAAGCCATACTTCTTAATAATTCTATAGATACTAGATTCGGATGCATGGTAAATACCTTTGTCTGCAAGTCTTGGAACTATCTGACAAGCAGGTAGATCTACGAAATCTTTTGATGAAAGTATTGTTACTATTTCACTTATCTCATGTTCAGTAAGCTTTGATGGACTATGTTTTGGACCCTTGCGTAGATCTTCATTAAATGGGTTCTTCTTCCATCTTTGATATGTTCTACTTGAGAATTCCAATATATTACAACATGCACTTAACCCTGCTCCAGAATTAACTGCAGCATCGATTAAGGATATTATTTGTGAACGTTGAAGACTATTGGTCTTTAATCCTCTTCGTCTGTTTCTTGGAATAATAAATCCGCTTTTTTTTTCAAAATTAGTAGGGCTGAAACTTCTGCTAAAGCTTTATCCTTACGACGAAGTTCTTTCTCTAGTTCTTTTATTCTGGCTTTGTCTTTCGCTCTTTGGGTTTTATCTTCAGTCATTCTATTTGTACTCTTTAAGTTATCTGTAAACTCCGATTTCCATTCTTCTATCTGATGAGAATATATACCATGTTTTCTTAAAAATAAACCTTTGTCAGCTTCATCTAACTCTAAGTATTCTAATAGTAATTGAAAGCGTTCAGTAGTCTTTAGTGCAGAACTAGGATTATTCAATTGCGGTAATTTGATCCAACCTCTGACTGTGCTCTCTGGAATATTCTCCTGTTTACTAAAGGCTAAAATCCCATACTCTTTTTGTGATAGAAACTTCCGTACAATGTTTCTTTTTGTTTCCATACTATATTGTTTATTCTTACCCATAATCATCTCCTATATTTTTAATATTTTAGGCGACAACTATCTTGACACATAGGGTCAATCCATCAGCGTTTAAGCACGACTTCTCAAGATATACGCTATATTTTTATATATAAAAAAAAAGACCTTATTTCAATAAAATTGAAATAAGGTCTTTTTAAATATATAAAAAGAAACAATCAAATCATTAAAATCAATTAGATTAGCAAACAGCGATCATCACTTAGGATTTTTCACTTGTCTTGCGACTAAGATTTTCTTGAGAAGTTTACTCACTGCTGAGTAAATTCATCGTATTTGTATCATGGTACAAGTACCAAGATAGATATACTCCTTGAAAGGAGGTGATCCATCCCCACGTTCCCGTAGGGATACCTTGTTACGACTTCACCCCCCTCACTGAACACTCCTTAGGAACCTCCCTCCTGCAAGCAGGTTGGGTCAGCCACTTCGGGTGCATTCAACTCGG
>JAGSHD010000037.1 GCA_023954715.1 Candidatus Cloacimonadota bacterium
GTGTGCCGAGGCTAATCTTACTGTAAATTCAGATTATGCAGCTAAAGCGTAGTTATCTTCGCCGTTTAAATGGTTGAAATAAGGTTTACGAGTCATCATTTCAGTCCTCGGTATGCTTACAGTCTCACTGACCTTGCTGTCAAAACCAGTCGTCCCCTAAGATAGGTCGCTAAAACCTATAGTGTCTGCAAAAGTATGAAAATGAAACCAATTTACCATTTGCGCATCCTATCAAAATCAACTAATTTTGAGGAAAATAATGTACATGAAATTTGGTATCATCAAAGAACGTAAAAACCCACCAGACAGAAGGGTGGTGTTCTCCCCTCAAAAATTGCAAGAGTTTCAACAACAATTTCCCAAAGCTACCATAGTAGTAGAATCTTCAGATATACGAGTTTTTTCTGATGATGCGTATGCTAAGGCTGGTTTTGAGATTACCGAAGATCTATCAGATTGCGATGTACTCATTGGTGTAAAAGAAGTACCTATAGCTGCTTTAATACCCAATAAAAAATATTTTTTCTTTAGTCATACTATCAAAAAACAACCCTACAACAGAGACTTGCTTAAAGCAATGCTCGAGAAAAACATTACATTATATGATCACGAAGTCATTACAGATAATAAAGGCAATCGTCTCATTGGTTTTGGTCGATATGCAGGTCTTGTAGGTGCTTATAATGGATTTAGAGCTTTGGGAATAAAAGAACAAACGTTTTCTTTACCTAAAGCAGAAAGTTTAGCAGATTTACCCGCATTAATAGATCAGTTAAATGCCATAGAACTCCCCGCTATTAAAATTCTTTTAACAGGGTCAGGAAAAGTAGCGAGAGGTGCTAAAGAAATTTTAGATGCCATGAATATCAGGGCTGTTTCTATCTCAGAATATCTAACAGCTAGTTTTAATGAACCCGTGTATTGTAAAATAGATGTGTTAGACTATAACAAACGTATCGATGGGCAGGTGATTACCAACAGCGATTTTTACAACAACCCATCTGAATACGAATCTGATTTTATGCGTTTTGCTAAGGTTACCGATTATTTTATTGCAGGACACTTTTTTGGTGACGGTTCACCGTATTTATTTACCCGAGAAGATGCAAAAAGCGAACACTTTAACATTCGTTTAGTAGCTGATATTTCATGCGATATAGATGGACCAGTAGCCTCTACACTTAGGGCCTCAACCATTGCGGAACCAATTTATGGTTATAATCCTGAGACTTCTGAAGAGGTAGCGTATACTTCTCCTGGTTCCATTACGGTGATGGCTGTAGATAATTTACCTTGTGAATTACCAAAAGATGCCAGTGATGGTTTTGGAGACTTATTTTTAACCCATGTAATTCCTGCTTTTTATAACGGTGATAAAGACGGCATTTTATCGCGAGCAGCAATGACAAATGAGCAACAGTTAACACCAAGATATGAGTATCTTCGGGGCTATGTAAATGGAGAGGAATAAGGTTTATTTTCTATTGGCTATGCCGTATAAAAAGAAACTTCCACCCAATATTAATAGTGAAGAGTACCAATAGGTAGGAATTACAAATACAACCACGGCCAATAATAAACAAATAGCCACAAGAAGATCATAGGGTTTTTTTCGTTGGGTGTTAAACAATGCCA
>JAGSHD010000003.1 GCA_023954715.1 Candidatus Cloacimonadota bacterium
GCGTTACAGAGAAAAATGAAATATATGGAAGATGGAAATACTACGGCTGTTGAGCTTTCAGAGTAGCTTTGAGCTTTGCTTGGAATGCGTTTGAAAACTAGCTTGTCTAGTTGAGATAAGGAGTACGAGAAAAGATCATGCTAATATGAGAGCGCATAAGTTTTGCTTCAATATAGAATACGATTTTGATTGGCAATACAGAAGCAACAAAATGTCGTGTTACGCAACCGATAAAACTTTGGTTGCATGTGGATGGCAGGTCGGAGCCAGCTTTTAAAATTTCCTTTATTCATACATTGTATGGTTAGAGGGAATTTTTGCGTTATGGCGATTTGGTTTGATTGTATATCGCTTGCAATATAATATAGGGCTAATATGCTGTATCGCTGTTTTAGCACTTTTATTTATGCGGTTTAGCTCATCATCATCTTTTTCATCTTCAAGAGCTTTCGAGTAGTAAACTACAATTCAACTCTCTCACATGTAAAATATGGCGATGATCTTCAACCTCAGTCTATCCTATACATAATATTGGATGACCTACTTACGTCCAAATTTGATTTAGGACGAAAATAAGTTAACCCAACTTATGCTGTTTAGAATTAGGGGTAAACTGGAGGTATAACTGGAATGTATTTGAAAACTAGCTTGTCTAGTTGAGAAAAATTGTACGAGTAAAGATCATAATAATCTTCAAGAGTTTTCGAGTAGTAAACTACACTTCAACTCTCTCATATGTAAAATATGGCGATGATCTTCAACCTGAGTCTATTCTTATACACAATAGTGGATGACCTACTTACGTGTAAATTTGATTTAGGACGAAACTAAATTGGCTGTTTAGCTTTCAGAGTAGCATTGAGGTTTGCTTTGGATGTATGTTAAAGCTAATCTGACTGTTAAGGGGTTTATACAATGATTACGGTGAACCTTAAAGTTATCATACATCTAATTTTTGAAACAACGCATTTGTATTTAGTTATAGGTCCTTTGCTAATTGTAATCTTGGCTGTTTACGATAGACCTCATTGGAGTTGACTATAATTCCGGTAACCACCGGTTGACTTTGAAGTCTAAAGTTGTAAAAATTCTATATTCTTTTTTATTCATCACGGTGGTATAATGTCTAAAAAAATAGTGGTTTAAAGGTAGCTTATGGTTGATATTCAGTATGATAAAGTTTCTAAAGAGCAGGACAATCCCGCGATTTTGTTATCGTCTAAGGCTGGATCTTATTTCTATCAGTCTGTTTCTAATAAGAATTCTCGATTTGAGGGTTTATATACTATGGAACCCAACTCCGATGGTTGGAATATGTATAAGAGTTTAGATAGGGTACAGCTCATGCCTATCGCTGAAACTTTGCAGTTTATTGGTGCGGTTCCTATGGTCCATTATTCCGATACTTCTAGTGTACGGTATTTTTTATTAGATAGTGGGGTTCTATCCATAAAACTTCAAAACTACTTTGGTAGTGCTACAATTTCTTTAGATCCCAGAGAGATATATGACTTTGAAGACTGTAGTCGAGTTATCACTCAAGTAGGAGAACAGTGCGAAGATATTGTTAGTTTTCGCTGTGATATTAATGGTACTACTCCCTATAGTTATTTTGTATCTGTTTATTGTAAGCAAGAGTTTAAGTTTGATAGTCAAGCTCTTTTCGAAGACCATTACCCTCTCGAATCCATGCGAAACTCGACACCTGATAAATGGTCTACTCATGGATGTTTGGAGGTTGACTTTTGTGGTGATGGCACGCTCTATTTCACATCAGGCACTAGTAAAGAGCTATCCGAGTCACGACTAAAATCTGTATTAAAGGACAGGTCGGATCAATTAAGAGTATCTATTCATAACAACCAGCAGTTTGATTTTAATCGTAAATCTAGCTCTGACTTGCATAATCAAGCCTTTCAATCAGCTAAAATTAGTTTAGAGTCATTGAAAGTGGATCATGATGTTGGTGGCATTTATGCTGGTTTACCTTGGTTTTTTCATTGGTGGTCTCGAGATGAAGCTATCAGCCTAGGTGCATTAATTGAGTTAAAGCAATACGATTATGTTAAAAGTCTTTTAATCAAGCAATGCTCTAACTTTTTAGATGATGGCAGAGTTTCCTGTAGATTTCCTAAGATGGATTTGGCTAGTGCAGACTCCACAGGTTGGTGCGCTACACGACTTTTTCAGCTAATTCATCTTCAATCCAATTTGTTCACTAAACAAGAACTCCAAAGTCTATATGACATTTTTACCCACCAAGTTACTAGGATTGAACAAAATTTTTTGAAGGATGATCTTATTATTTCTCATGAGTGGGAAACGTGGATGGATACTGGTGATCATCGAGATAAGAGAGACGGATTTTTAATTGAGATTCAGGTATTGCACCAGCGAATTCACGATCTTATCGCATTATTAGCTACTCATTTAGATATCAAAGCAGTAAAAATCGACCGCATTAGTGTTATCAAAGATAGTTTTTTTCATAATTTTTTATACGATCGAATTGACCCTCATGGCAAGCTTGATAGTATTTCTCGACCTAATTTATTTATCTGTTATTATATATATCACCAACTGCTTACACGGGACGAATGGGAAAAGTGTTTTGATCATATAATCCCAGATCTTTGGTTGGAATGGGGTGGGTTTGCTAGTATAGAAATCGGCTCTGAACTATATCAGGAGTCTTATACAGGTGAAACTAATGAAAGTTATCATAGGGGAGATTCTTGGTATTATATTAACAATATGGCAGCACTTTGTTTAAAGCATCTAAATTATCCAAAGTATAAAAAATATGTTGATACAATATTAGATGCTTCTTCTAACGAGATTGTTTTTATGGGTGCTTCTGGTCATCATGCAGAAGTGTCCTCTGCTAAAGTGCAAGAGTCTCAAGGTTGTTTATCCCAAGCTTGGTCCGCATCAATGTATATTGAGTTGTTCAATAGCTTATCATAGATAGTATAAAAGGTTTTTTGCAAGTTTGGTATGTTATAACTTTTAATGAAAATCTGTTTTGTGGTAATCCGGCGGCTGTCGTTTTGATGAATTTATCTATGCCATCTGCTTGGTGTCAATCTATGGCATTAGAGTTATATCAAGCTATCACAGTATTTTTACTACCGATATGCACCAATCACTACAAGGTTGAATTTTACACATCTTATACTCAAGTTGCCTTGTGTGGTCATGGTACATTATCTTGTGGACATGTATTGTATTCTAAAGGATACGTATCTAAGCATCAAGCTATATCTTTTCATGCTAGTGATTCTATTCTGGGAGCAATGTTAGTTGATGGTAAGGTTTGCAATGATTTTCCGGAGTTACCGTACTCAATCGATGTTACTAATTAACTAGATTTGTCTGGGTTTCATCTAGGTGATATAAAGTACTGTATGCAAAATAGACAGCCTTTATTGGTTGAATTAGAGAATAAACAAATTTTGTAGTCTTTAGAAGCTACACCCAAACTGATGTTAAGTCTGGGGATTGAGTCAATGTTCGTGACTACTCCTTCAAAGGACATTCAATTAGATTGTTATTCTAGATGTTTTTTGCTGATGAACGGATGCTGGAGGATGCTGTCACTGGATCAGCACATTGCTCTATTGGCTCCTATTGGAAGCAAATTCTTGGTAAGACTACTTTTGTGGCGGAGCAGTTATCTAGAAGAAGTGGAATATTATTTATCCAAATAGCAAACAAAAGAGTCTATATGAATGGGTTCAGAAAAACAATCCTTCGAGGCGAGTTGACAGTTTAAATATGTAATGGTTCTTTTATAATCAACGTATGTTTAATGATATTACTTTATGAAACTTTAGTTTGCCTCCATTTTGGTTCTGGGATATTTTTCACATGATTTTCATATCGAGCTAAGACAAATAAAAGATCACTAAGTCGGTTGAGATATTTAATACAGTTTGGGTTGATGTTAGTCTCAGCTTCTGCCAAGGTAATTACTTGCCGTTCAGCTCTTCGACAGATGGTACGACAAGCATGTAAGTAAGAAGAGGTTTGAGCTCCACCGGGCAATATAAACTCTTTTAAAGGGTCCAATTTATCAGTGATAGTATCAATCATATCTTCCAGAGATTTAGTGTAAGAGTCGTCAAATTTTTGTAACTTAAATTTAACTTGATCCTCTGGTAATATACTTAAGTCTGCCCCAAGATCAAAAATTTGATTTTGTATTTGAGTTAAATATGAAGTAGTAAGTGTATCTGTACCAAAGGATATGGCAAGACCGATAAAACTATTAAGCTCATCACTAGTTCCATACGATTCGATTCGTAGATTGTTTTTTTTAATTCTTTGTCCGCCAGCTAGAGATGTTGAGCCTTTATCTCCGGTTTTTGTATATATAAGCATTTGTAAGCCTTAAGGTTTGACGTCATGTAGAATGTAAGATCCATTGTCTGTACCAATCATAAGGTCAATAGTAAATGTTGTTTCTTTGTAGATTTCTATAGAATGAACATTAGTTTTATGGTTATTTGTGACTTCTTGCATAATACCATTTTCAAGATCAAAGGACTTATAAAGACCTTGATTGGTGCCCACATAGAATACTCTGGTAGTTGGTGTAGTGTAGTCTATAGCACTAATAATTTGTGGACTAAAGCCTAAGGTGGTGCTTAGGCAACTACTTGCAAGATTACTTGAAAATACAATATCCCCTTGAGCAATGATATATAATTCAGTTGTAAGGGTATTTGGTTTAACAGATACTAAGATGTCTTGGGCTTGAGTAAAGGCACACAAGTTTTGTACCCATGTTAGGGCTGCTGGGGAACTAAGATTACTAGCAGAATAAACAGAGGTATCACTTAAAGCAAATAACAGTGATGCATCATCATTGGCATCAACATCTATGATGCTCTGTGCTGCAAGACCTGTGTTAGAAGAAGTAAAAGTGGTTCCGCCATTACTTGTATACATCAAACCATAATTTTCTAGTCCAACTAGCAAGATATTATCATTGAATGGGTGAGGGTAGATAGAGTTTATTGTCGTACTAACTTCAAACACAGGAAGACTGAGATAAGAAATTGAAGAGCCATCAAAGTTAGATTGTTGTAACCCATCCCCATCAGTACCGAACCAGAGTTTTTGAGTATCTAACTTAGGGTACAATTGTGTGTAAGTAGTTAAAGGAGTGGGATTGACGATTAAGTCCCAAGTGTCTGAAGCATGAGTATATTTATAGATCCATTTTTCAGTAGAAATAAAAACAGAAGTTGCGTTGGTTTGAGGGCTTGAAATTGCATTGACTTTTGGTGGGATCTTATTAGTGATATCAATGTAAGAATATGGAATAGTTTGAGTATTAGCAACTCGAATCAATTTTGTATTACTACCTGCCATTAACTGATTTGGAGATGACTTACGTACATCTAATGTATTATAGTTGGTATCAACAAATGCTGCTGCAGTTGCTCTTGGCCCTAAATAGGTACTTCCTTGATTAGTAGACTCAAGAATCCCGTAAGTCGAAGCTACATATAGTTTAGCGGGTATGGTAGTTAGACTAAGATCATTTATGCTTAGTGATATTGCCGTAACTGGTGTTACATTTGAAAAAGAAGGAGATCCTAATAAGATATCTTCGCTTAATAAAAATTGAGTTGAAATTATAAACATAGTTGAAGATTGGCTCGGAGCAAACGAAATTTTACTGATCTGTGCAGTGTCACTTAATGCACTACTCCAACTAGTACCAACAGTATCATAAGAATATAGTCCACCTTCAAATCCGGCAAATATCTTAAAACTACTTGCTTCATATTGAAGAGAGTGTAAGTCTCTTGTTGCTGTACTTGCAGCACCTGGTCCACCACTGGCAAACTTTGAGAAGAGACTTCCTGAATCTAACGACCTGTATAAGCCGTCACTTGTAGCAGCGTATACGGTATTAGAATCACCGGAAATCATTAAGTAGTTATAAATAGTGGTTGTATCTAGAGTACCTGTAGAGATCTTATTAAAGGAATCACCTGAATTTGAAGAATAGAATCCACCACGTTGAGTACCAAGAAATAAGGTAGAAGACGAAGAAGAATCTGGATGTTGTGAAATATCTTCGATTAAGTAATTGTCTAAACCATTGTCTAACACAGAATAGTTTAAATTATCAAAATGAAGGCTACCCAAGCCGGCACGAGAAGCAATATAAAATAGTCCTTCCTCGTGCAATGACTCACGTATTAAGTTAACCTCTACGTCTGTAGATTTTAAACCAGCTCTCGATGACGTTAAAACTTTTAAACCGGCAGCTGAATCATATTGATAATAACCAAGTTTGGTATCCGATGGCTTACCTAAAGAGTCTTTGAAAACAAAATTGAAAGTGTTTATGTCTGATCCTACTAATGAAGCATTGTAATAAGTTGTACCTGTAGCTCCTATTTTTGATTGATATAAATCATTTACGTATAAATCTAAGTTTTGTAGGCCAGTGACTAAAATAGGCAAAGGATTTACGTTAGTAACCATAGACTCAGGGGATATAGTAGGGGTTACTGGGATATTTATATCAATGGAGTTGGTAACATCTATACTAGAGCTAACTGCTGATGCATTACCAGCCAAATCATAAAGTAACACACCGGTTATCTGTAGAGGAGTCACGTGATCTGAATGGGTTGATAAGGCAGTATAAGTAGTACTGTATGTTCCAGGAAAACTAAGTAACTCCGTCCAAGATAAGTTTACACCATTGTAGGCTGCTGTGACGGTTCCGTTACTCTCTAAAGAATTGACTGAAAAGAATAATTGTTCGTTTAACTCTATATAACTAACTGTAGCAATACTAGAAGATGTTACGCTCATTATGCTTGGTCGACTTGTATCAACGATTCTGGTTACCATAGAGGTAGCTACTAAAGAAGCATTAGTAGCTTTATCGTAAGCATATATATCCAATATAGCAAGGGTACTAGTTTGAGTTGAATGACCTTCTGCTAAAGTATATGTGGCAATATAGGTTTCAGATCCCATGGATTCGGCAGAAAAATTTAGGTTGATACCGTTATAGCTTCCGGAAAGGTGATCAAAATCACTTGTAGATTGAGATGACATGACTACGCTAAAAAATATAGAATCACCTATTTTTAAGTGAGTGGTGGTATTGGGTATGGCTCCCACTGTCAAATCAAAGCTTGAGGTCAAACTTGCAATAATCGGAATAGATACATCAATGGAACTTTGAATCAAGTTAGTCGTTGAGGTCGTTATGGAGTTGCCTGCTAAATCAGAAACAGTGATGCTTAGATCAGGTGCGATGATTGTAGTATTTGTACTGGCTACAAAGGAAAAAGTAGAAGAATAGTTTGTTCCTGCGCTATTGGTTAAAAATAGTAGACTACTCGTAAGATAGCTACCCGTAACAGATAAGGTCTTTTCAGGACTTGATAGTACATTAAAATTAAAATTTAGGAGGCTCCCTACTTTAAATGTTGTTGGAGTAGTTGGAGTATATGAAAGAATAGATATGACAGGAGGGTGCGCATCTATGTGATGAGTCATAGTTGTAGTTTGAGTGGCATTAGAAGTATTACCAGAAGCATCCATCAATGTAACGGTTAACTGAGGGTACATAGAAGCACTTAGCCAATCACTATGAGTTGATAAGACGGTGTATGTAGAGTTAAAAGTATTGGGAGCGCTTGAAGGTATGAAACTCAAGGTTACCGAGTTAAACCACCCAGATACACTAGCAGTATCACTAGATGATAAATCAGACACTACACTAAAAAATATTTGGTCATTTAACTTTAAAGTGGCGATTGCACTTGCAGTAGTAGAAATGGAGGCTAATACAGGTCGTCTATTATCAATCGTGTTTCTGTTGTTATATAAACTAGTAAAATCAAGTCTTGTTGTATTAGATAGTAGGGAAGTTTCATAGCTTAAGACATAGCTTGCGGTAGTTCCGGCAATCATTGGATTTGACTCGGAAACTACATAAGTACTTGTGTAAGTAGTTGTACTACCAGACACAAGAGAGAAACTCAAGACTTTACTATGATAACTAGAGTGAATTTGGGTGGAAATTGCAGTGAATGCACTACTTAGAGTAACGAAAAATTGAATAGAATCACCTATTTTTAGATGCGTTTCATTTGCTGTACCAGAAGTGGAAAATATAGAAGTAGCACTTACAATTATTGGAGCACTATTAGCGTCTATAAAAAGTTGCATATTTGTGGATTGAGTATGTAAACTTTCGTTACCAGCGTCATCAGTTAACCAAGCTGATACTTGAGGGAATGCACTTAAATTATATAAATGATCTGGATCTCCGGCCTTAACCGTATATGTAGAAACAAATGAGTTACCACTTGATACAAAAGTCAGAGCTGTAGAGTTAAAACTCCCATTTGCTGAAATAGAATCCAAAGTACCCGCGTTAGGAGTTATAGCAAAGCGAACAATATCCCCCACATTTAGTAGAGGGGTAGTTAAACTAGTAAAGTCAATAGATTGGACAACAGGTAATACAGTATCAATAGAATATGCCATGTCAGAACCACTTAAAGGAATTGAACTATTTCCGGATGTGTCAAAAGCTAGAACATTGGTAATATTTTCAAGCGCACTTGTACTTGGAGTAGAGCTATTTGTTGTATAAAATGCAGTATAGTGAAACCCATTATCTGTAGTGCTAAAACTTAAGTTTTGTCCCTTGTATTTAGCTTGTAAGTAATGAATCGGATCAACTCCTCCACTTGTAGAGGTTTTTGAGACGGCAACACTAAAACGAATAGACTGACCAACGCCAATTTGAGAGGTATATTGAGTTACACCTGTAGAAGTAACAGTAGTTAAAACAGGTCGAACGACATCAATATGACTTAGACTTAGTCCAGTAGTTTGGGTTGTTAATGAGTTTCCAGCAGCATCTGAAACATTCAATAATAACTCAGGAGCGATGTTACTAGTATTAGTAGACTCGGGAAAAGAAAATGTAGAACTATATTGAGTCCCACTTGTGTTACTAAAAAACTGTAAGTTACTTGTTAAGTAGCTACCACTCACAGATAGATTTTTGTCAGCACTAGATAGTACGTCAAAACTAAAATTGAGTTGATGTCCAATAGCGTAGGTTTTAGCCACAGTTGGAGTGTAGGACAAAATGGATATGATTGGTAAATGTGCATCTATGTGATAAGCAAGTGAGGTTGAATAAGTAAGACTATTTGAGTTTCCAGCTGAATCAGTAAGTATGACTCCAAGTTGAGGGTAGACACCAGAAGTAAGCCAGTCGCTGTGAGTAGATAAAACAGTGTAGGTTGAGACAAACATATTTGGTGTACTAGACGCGATAAAACTAAGAGTAACAGCGTTAAACCATCCTGCAACACTGGTAGTATCACTCGACGCCAATGTAGGAATCACACTAAAGAAGATTTTATCATTGATAATCAAAGTAGAAATCTTGGTAGCAGTAGTAGAAATAGATTGAAGTACTGGTTTAGTTGGATTTAAAACGAAGTCCAAAGCTAAGTTAGTAGAACTTGGACCGGTTAATAGATGGGAGTCGGTAAAAACGACATTTGTAAGATCTATACCAGCTAAGGCAGAATTATGCGTTTCTAATAAAGTGTAGGTCGTTGAATAGATAGAGCCTGTACTATTACTAACGGCGCTTAAACTATACCCATTGAAGTCTAGACTTAAACTAAGGTTTGTTTCAGGAATCAATGGAGTAATTGAAAAAGTTACGTGATCATTTATACCAAAGATACTTGATCTAACTTTATTGGCGGTAATTGATTTTACTATAGGAGCAGAGGTATCAATCAATAGGGGTACACTAGTTAAATTTTGGTTGAAACTTGAGTAAATATGACTTGTTTCAGGAATTGATTGATTTCCAGATGTTTCAGTAATCACGATATTTTGTAGAGTCAATATATTGGTTGTAATGCCAGATGATGGTATCAACCATGTACTCGTAAAAGTATAGGGATTTGAAGTTGTGACAAAACTAAGTGAAGTGGAGCTAGCGCCAAGTAAAACATCCCCAGTGATATTAGAAATCGTTGGCAATGTATTGTATGCAAATTTAAGAGTAACAAGCTCTGAAGTAATTATAGTAGACTTGTTACTATTTTTAAGAAGTGAAAGGTTGCCAAGTATTGGGATCTGACTATCGATTGAAAAACTAGTATTAAAGGAGCTAGCTATAGAAGAGTTTCCGAATGAATCACTAGCAAAATACGAAAGAGCTACAGGGTTTGTTTGATTGATAGAACCTCGAGTCACATTATAATTTGCTTGTTGACTATATGGGTTTCCAACAATAGGGGTAAAGCTAAGAACTTGAGAGTTATAAGTACCAGAGACATTGATTTGAGTAACCGATGCTGTATTTTCAACAGAATTATCTAAGGAGACAATAAAAGAGACACTTTGAGATAGAGTTAGTGAAGATGTAGGAGGATGTGAAACACTCACATTATTAATAATAGGTAATCTGTTATCGATTATGGCTTTAACGGTAGATACTTTACTTAAATCAATACTAGCGGTATTTAGAGCGGCATCACTAATAGAGCTTAATGTCAATGAAGCACTCGACGCTATCAGCATTGGATGAGATGGGCTGACTGTGTACGTTGCTCTATAGACTTGGTTATTAGTTTGGGCTACAAAGGTCAATGGCACACTATTATATTGAGCTACAATGTTTAATAAAGGTTCTGCTTGGCGCAGCGACATTTCAAAAACCACATTGTCGCCAATTTTTAAATTTTTTGTTTGCAGGGCAGTATTATCAAGTTGGTCAATAATTGGTGGTGCAGTATCGATAATATATGGTGAAGTGCTCAAAATACTAGTTGTGTTACCGGCAAGGTCTGTATAGCTAAATGGTATAGAAAAGTAGTTTGGATAGCTTTGGACATGAGTACTAACAATTGTAGTTTGTGCTGAATAAAAATTAGATACAGTATTAAAACTTAAAGGTATATTTGATGAGTGATTTAATAGACCAGATGTTTCATTGTTTGCAAGGGTAACTGTTACAACTAAGGATTGTCCTAAACCAATGTAAGTTTGAGTAGAACTATATTGAATGGAGGAGAATGTGGGAGAGACTGTATCTATTGTATAGGTTAAAATCTGAAAGCTTGAAGAGGAGTTTTTGGCAAGATCTGTAGTAAAGAAAGATATGGTGGGAGATACTTCAGAGTTGGTAGTAAAGTTAGAAATAGGAATACTAACATTAAAGTTTCGCTGATCAGTGGTAATAAACTGATAATCTCTAGATATCAATCTACAAGTTAAAGAGGCTCCAGGCTCAGCTTGGGTGCTTTGCAAACTAATTTGAACTGTATGCGTAGAGTTAAGATAGGTGGTAGAACTATTTGTGTTAATTGCGGTTGAAAAAGAAACGGGTAAAGAATCATGAGTAACATAAAAATTAGTACAACTACTAAAATTATTAGCAGTATCAATAGCCTGAAAGCAATAGGTACTTGAAGTATTACTAGGTATAGAACTTAAAGTGATGGAGCTACTTGCAGAGTAAAAATAATTGTTAGGGGAGTTGAGATTGTAATATCTTAGAGTCGATAAATTCTCTTTGCTTAGATTTAGCAATAGTTGTGTAGAATTTGTTAAAACGTTGTTAGATGAAATACTGGGGGGATTTGGTGGGACGAAATCTAAAAAGACTGATGTAGAATAACTACTTTGATTACCAGCTAAGTCATTCAGAGAAAAGTTGAAGGTGTAATTACCGTTGATTTGGTTTGGTATAGTAAAACTAGTGTTAGGTTGTGTGAGAACTCCATACTTATAAGT
Organism: Candidatus Cloacimonadota bacterium; assembly: GCA_023954715.1. GTDB lineage: Bacteria > Muiribacteriota > UBA6191 > UBA6191 > UBA6191. The sequence goes on from JAGSHD010000003.1 coordinate 11,824, forward strand.
GGATAAATCCGGATAGGAAATGGAAAGGTCTACAGCACTAGTAGCACTATCTGTTAAATATTGAAATGCTATAACGCTACTATTGGTAATAATAGGCAAGTTAGGATGAGATACAAAGTTTGGTAAGGTGTTGTCAAATGTGATTTGTTGAGTGTTTGAAGTTAGGGAGTTTCCGGCTAAATCTGTCCCTTGAAAACGAAGTCTGTATGAAACTTCATTAGTAAAGTTTAAAGGTACTGAGTAGGGTGCTTGCAAGGAAACAAAGTTGTCACTAGCACTACCGTTAACAAATGAGTAAAAAACGCTAGACATGGTTTCAGAGAAATTGATGGATTGGACAAGGTTTGTATTAGCCCAAGTAGCAATAGTTGTTATCAAACTTGGGCTTTGAGTATCAACAATAAAACTAATTGTGTTATTGGCAAGGTTTCCGAGCTGGTCTCTATATTGCAAAAAGAGATCAAAATCACCATCTTGCATACTATTAAGATGAATAGCGTCTGATGCAATAGTTAGGACTCCACTAGAGCTGCTTCCTGTAAGAATAAAAGGACTAGAATAGTCAGAGCTTAGGGTATACGACAAAGTGATCGAGTTAGAATTAATAAAATTAGTAGGTGGATTTAAAATAGATAATGTTGGGGCTAGAGAATGTTGAATAGTCGATATAGTTCGTTCGGTTTGATTTTGTCCACTGATAACTCGAATCACAAATTGATTATTTTGATTTCTTTGTAACTGTATAGGGACAGCAAAGACTCCTTCACTATTAGAAATGATAGAAGACTTTAGCTGATTTAGCTGTAATACTTGAACAGTAGCGTTGCCTGGAAAAGTTTTGCCTGTCAAACTAAAAGAGTTTTGATTTGTTATAGATGGAAAATTATCAAGAGTCAATTGTACCGAGGTATCAGAAACATTTCCGTTTGAAGTGAGTAAATTTGTCAATAGTTGTACGTCGGGTTTAGCGGTAGTTATGTTTTGAGTTGATGTTGAAAACTGTGTAATTGCCTGTGATAGTTGAGATGTTCCTAGAGTAGGAGAAAGCTCCTTGTTTTGAAAAGAGATAGCTTGAGTTGCATTTACCTTACCATCAAGTTGTCCATCAGCGGCATCTTGACTAATAACTGCGATTACATTTAGTGGGTCTGTATTTAGTGTGCTTCCTAGTTGTGAAAACCCGCTCAAAATAAAACCATATTGAGACTCAGCACTGCTTATAGTGGAGTTAGAGATAGAAGAAGGATCATTGGGAGTAGTACTTAACAAACTGGGTAGTGAATAGAGGTTACTGATTTGATTAAGGCTATCTTGCATTGTGTCTTTATTTATTGATCCCTTTTTATCCAAAACCTTAACAGCCATATGAGTCAAAGGAGTAATATGAGCTACTTTTTGTGATTTCAAATCAGGAACGATTGACTTAAGTGGTTGAGATAATGGTTTATCAACACCAGTAGCCTCATCTTTATATACTCCACCGACAATATCTAAAATAATTGGTCCATCATAAGAGAGTATGGATAATGAGTAGTCTCCCTGACTATTAGTCAAGCTACTTGTCAATAGATCTCCTTTAGCGCCATTTACAACGGAATAGGCGTAAACCGTTCCATTTCGAACGGGTCCCTTAGCTGCCTTACCGGTTAATATTGTTGCAGACGGTGCGGGACTTTGCTTTATTACAGCGATATTAGAGTCAGAAACTCCACCGCCACCGCAGCCACTTAGCATGAATATCGTAAATACGATAAAAAGATATTTAAATAAGAATTTCATAGACATAATCTGCTTGTTTTTGTTTGAATTTGTATGATTAAATCACTTAATTGTAATGAAATCAATAACTTTAGTATTAAAAGATTAGGTATAGTTACAAACATTAAAAATAAAATAACTTGAAAACAGACTCAGCTTTCTTTAATATTGTCTCAAGGTTTGTAGATTTCAAGTTTCTTCTAAGTAATTGTTAATCCAATTAAAAGAAAAGAGGTCTAAAAGGTTATAGATGATATCTATATAAATTGTCCTTATGTTTTAATTATTGCGGTATTGCAAGGAGATTGTTATGGCAGAAGTATCATACGCGCGAGGATTAGCTGGTGTTATAGCTGATGAATCAAAAATATGTGTTATTGATGGAGTAAAAGGTGAACTATATTATTATGGTTATCCAATTCAAGAGTTAGCAGAGAAGTCTAATTTTACAGAGGCATCCTATTTGCTTATCTACGGAAAACTACCGACTCAAGCAGAATTAACAGATTTCCGAAAAGAACTAAACTCCCAAAGAGAAATTCCTAAGTTTATTCAAGAGACAATTAAAAATTTTCCAAAAGAGACTCATCCAATGACTGCGTTGCAAACTTGTGTTGCTATGCTAGGAATGGAAGATGTTCCTTCAGAAAAAGATTCTAGAGAAACAAACCAAAAGCGATCTATAAAGTTAATCGCACAATTTCCAACATTAGTAGCATACTTTGCTCGTCATCGAGAAGGTAAAGAAGCATTAGCACCGAAATCAGAGTTAAGCCATGCAGCTAATTTTTTATATATGTTAACTGGTACTGTTCCAACTGATGAAATTTCAAAGATGTTTGACACATGTTTGTTATTGCATGCTGAACATACATTTAATGCATCTACTTTTACTGGAAGAGTAATAGCTGCAACTTTAGCAGATCTTTATACATCTGTTTCTGGGGCTACCGGAGCATTGTTTGGACCATTACATGGTGGAGCAAACGAAAAGGCATTACAGATGTCTAAATCTATTGGTTCTGTAGATAACGTTGAAAAATGGTTTGCTGAAGCTACTGCGTCTAAAACGAAAATTATGGGTATGGGACATAGAGTTTATAAGACAATTGATCCTAGAGCTAAAATTTTAAAAGGACTTTTACTAGAGTTATCCGAAAAGGATGGAAACAACACTCAATTAGAGGTTTTAGATAAATTAGCAAGTTTGATGGCTGATAAAGTAAAAGCAGAAGGCAAAGAAATCTGGCCGAATGTAGATTATTTTTCAGGTACACTGTATGAAAAAATGGGAATTGACTCCATTTATTTCACACCGATTTTTGCAATTGCAAGAGTAGCTGGTTGGTCAGCTCATATCTTAGAGCTTTGGACAGACAACAAATTATACAGACCAAAATGTCATTACACAGGTGATATTGATCTAAAATACACTGACATTTCGTCACGATAATTAAAATTTAAAAAGCCCCTTGATAATAATAGTTGTCAAGGGGCTTTTTTTATTATTTCCAAAGAAATACAAAGTCAGCTAAATGATGTGACTATAAAACTAGCCAAGTTTGCCGATAGGTGATTTGTTACAAGTATCACATAAAAAAAGAGATTACGATGAACTGGAAATCATTTTATATACTGTTTGGATTGTTGTCAGGATTTATACCATCAATTAATGAAGCTAAAGATTTTGAGTCGAAATATAAATCATTTGTAGAGACACATAAGAAGATAGATACTGCAGAAAATTTAGATGAAACATTAAAACTCGAGTTAGCTAAAACTTGTAAAAAGATTTCTGTAGACTATAAAGACTTTTTAAAATGGCTTCTAGAACAGAAGGTATTTACTTATGATGAAAAAGTGCTAAGACGATATCTAGAGCCCAAAAGAAAAAAGGTATCTAAAATATCCAATAAAAAAAATGCCAAAAATGTAAGTAAGAGCAAAAACTTACAAAATATTTTAGACTTCATAAAAGCTAACATAACTCATTTGGAAAGTTTAGAAATCACTTATCAAGTACCAAAAGAGGTGATTGCTTCTATATACTCACATGAGACACGACTAGGAACATTTAAATTACCCCATGTTTTGCTAGATGTCCTGTTATCAGAGTTGATATTCATGGATGAAGTGGCTGCTATGAATGAAGTAATCAATGTGAAACGAATTAAAAGGCTTAAAAGACTTGCTAGGTATAGTTTGATTTATTTATATAAATACTGGGATAAAGACAAAATAATTTATTCCTCTTGGGCAGGGGCCTGTGGACCGATGCAATTTATGCCATTTAATTTTCATTATTTGAAGGACGGAAATGGTGATAATAAGATTGATCCAACAAATGAGCTGGACTCAATAGCTGGAGCATATAATTTTTTAAAGGTAAAAGGTTGGACAGAAGAGTTAAGTCGCACCTTTGAATTGGGAGTGACAAATAATAAAATGCATAAAGTTATTTTAAGATATAACTCTAGTGAAGAATATGCTTCGGGAATCTTGCAGACAGCATTACGACTGCAAAAATTACATGGGAAATAATGTAAAATAGCTTGTTAAATTAAAAGCTCTATGTTAGTCTGACTTTCGTTATTTTTTTTTACACATTCTGAGTGGTGCAAGCCACTTTTTTTTATTGAGGAATAAATGTGTTATGGAAGTGAAACAGAGTACAATTCGTGAAATTTTAGAGTCTTTTTTGGATAGTGATATCCATTTATACTCAATTAAGATTTCGGCTAAAACACAAACGATAGACATCTTTTTGGATAAAGAAGGTGGGCTAAATTTAGACGAGTTTACAATAATTCATAAAGAGTTTATGTCTCACGTAGCGGATACAGACTTTGATAACTATATCATTAGTTTTTCAACTCCAGGTCTAAGTAGAAAATGTTGTTATCCACAAGATTTTTTATTCTATAAGGATAAAGCATTTGAAGTTTTGCTAAAAAATGGAAAGTGTCACGTTGGATTAGTGCAGGTACATGCAGAGAATAATACTTTAAGTATCCTTAATGAGGATAAAGAAGTAAGAGTATCTTGGGAAGAAGTTAAAAAAGCAAGTTTCAAACTTGAATTTTAAAGGGGAATAAAGATGAAGTTTAATTTACAAGCGTCTTTAAAAGAATTGCAAAAGCAAAGAGGGATATCCGCAGAGGAATTGTTTTTAACTTTAGAATCTGCCTTAGTTTCCGCATACCGAAAAAACTATGAGTACGATGGCGAATTAATGATTGAATTGGCTGATGATGGCTCTATAGCTGTAATGACATATAAAACAGTCATTGATGGCAAGATACTTGCTGCAGATGAAATTACTTTAGAAGAAGCAAAAGAGATTTCTGATGAAGTGGAAGCAGGAGACCAGATAAAAGTTGACATTACTCCGGCACAATTTGGACGAGTGGCAGCTCAAACAGCCAAACAAGTTATTGTTCAAAAAATGCATGAAGTAGATAGAAAACAAGTTTATGATAGATATTCAACTCGAATCCATCAATTAATTGTTGGAAAAATCCAACGATTTGACAAAGGGATTATTCTAGTTGAACTAGAAGATGGCTTAGATGCAATCATCCCAGTGAAAGATCAGATTCCTGGGCAAAGATTTCGTCAAGGTGAACACATTAAAGCAGTTATCACAGAGGTTAAGAAAAATGCTAAGGGGCCACAGATTGTTTTATCTAGAGCGCATTCAGTATTTTTAGAAAGACTCTTTGAACAAGAGATACCTGAAATATCAGACAAACTTGTTGAAGTAAAAAATATTGCCAGAGAGCCAGGTATTAGATCAAAAATTGCTGTTCATTCAGCAGAAGATCACATAGATGCAGTTGGTTCTTGTGTTGGGCTAAGAGGATCTAGGATCCAAGTTGTAGTAAATGAGCTACATGGTGAAAAAATTGATATAGTAAAGTGGAATGAAGATATAAAAGTTTATATTGCTAATGCACTATCTCCTGCTAAACCAAATATCATGGAATATCAGGAAGAAGAACATCGAATGTTTGTTGTATGCCCAGACTCACAACTTTCATTAGCAATTGGACGAGAAGGACAAAATGTCCGTTTAGCAGCTCGATTAACAAAAATAAAGATTGACATAGTCAAAGAAAGTGACTACGTTCGGAGCCTACAATCGGGCGAATAAAGACAAGGTAAAATTATGGCAAAGTTAAGGGTATTTCAACTAGCAAACGAACTGAAATATGACCAGAATAAGTTGATAACCTTATGTAATGAAGCTGGTATTGGTATTAAAAGGCCTACGAGTTCTGTCACTGAGGAAATTGCACAACAAATTAGAGATTTGGTCAAGAAAAAATCAGAAGTGAAACCAGAAGCTGTTCCTGTACAAGATGGTGTGATTCGATCTATGAAGGACTTACCTTCCATTAGTTCGGATGATCTAGAAAAAGGTAACGCCAAATTAGCAAAAAAACCAGTAGAAACTCCAGAACCTAAAAAAGTGGCAGCTCCAGTTAAAGTGGAAAAACCAAAGGTTGGAGATGCAGCTAAAAAGGTAGAGCAAAAGAAACCGGCTCAAGTCTTTCATCCTAGCCCGGAACACAAAAAGTCCAAGAAAAAGGCGATGACAGAATTTGAACGTCAAGCGGCTAAGATCACTAAGAGAAAGCAGCAAAAAGAGCGACAAAGTGCACGTCAACAAAAGCGAGAGCTAGAGCAGGCAGAACAAGAAGAAGCCTCAAAGATGTTAACACTTGGTGATGCTGTATCTGTTGCAGAAATCGCCAATCTCATGGAAATAAAACCTGCAGACTTAATTGCAAAATTAATGTCTATGGGGATTATGGCTTCTATCAATCAAAGATTAGATGAAGACACTCTTGAAATTATCGCTGAAGAGTACGGATATAGTATCTCTGAAGAAGAGGTTGAAACAGAGATAGATTTTGACTTTGAAGATGCAGAAGAAGATCTAAGCCCTAGAGAACCCGTAGTAACTATCATGGGTCATGTAGATCATGGTAAAACAACTTTATTAGATTTTATTCGAAAATCAGCGGTTACTGAAGGTGAAGCTGGTGGGATAACTCAACATATTGGAGCTTATAAAGTTAAATCATTGAGTGGACAGTCAATTTGTTTTTTAGATACTCCTGGTCACGAGGCTTTTACAGCTATGCGTGCTCACGGATCTCAAATTACAGATATTGCAATTTTAGTGATCGCTGCAGATGATTCTGTTAAACCTCAAACTTTAGAAGCAATTAATCACGCTAAAAATGCTGATGTACCAATTATCGTAGCAGTAACAAAAATTGATAAACAAGATATTCGTTTAGAAAAAGTCTATGAAGATCTTGGAGCGAATGGTCTTATCGTTGAGCAATGGGGTGGTTCTGTGCCATGTGTTGGTGTATCAGGGATATCCGGTGAAGGTGTAGATGATCTTTTAGAACTAGTAAGTATTCAAGCAGAACTCATGGAGTTAAAGGCTAATGCTAACAGAGATGGTGTAGGTATCATCATTGAAGCTGGTTTACAAAAAGGTAAAGGTGCTTGTGCTACAGTTCTTGTACAAAAAGGAACAGTTCATGTTGGAGACATCATGGTTTCTGGAAGTACTATGGGACGAGTACGTGCTATAACCGATGAGCATGGTAAAAGAAAAAAGACGGCAGGTCCTTCTACTCCAGTAGAAATCACGGGATTTTCCGGAACACCTCAATTTGCTGATAAGTTTTATATCGTAGCAAATGAGAAGATCGCTAGAAGTGCGGCAGATCGACGTAAAGAACAAATCAAAAAAGCGAAAGACTCAGGAGCTGGTAAGGTTGTCAGTTTAGAGACCTTGTTCGCTAAGGTAGAAGAGTCAAAAATTCGAGAATTGAAAATTATTGTAAAATCTGATGTTCATGGTTCAGCAATTGCTTTAAGTGAGAGCTTAGAAAAAGTAAAAGAAGAAGATGTTCAAGTGAAAGTAATTCACTCTGCGGTTGGAGCAGTAACTGAAAGTGATGTTATGTTAGCTTCGGCTGCTGAAGCAATTATTATCTGTTTTCATGTTCGTCCTGACTCAAAAGCTAGACAGCTTGCTGATGTAGAAAAAGTCGAAATTAGAACGTATCAAATCATTTATAAAGCGATTGAAGATGTAGAAGCAGCTATACTAGGTATGCTAGAGCCTGTTTACAATGAAGTAATTCTTGGAAAATCAGTTGTAAGAGAAGTATTTAGTATTGCTAAGGTCGGAAAAGTTGCTGGAACATTTGTAGAAATGGGTAAAATCGTCAAAGGTAAACAAGCACGAATCTTAAGAGATAGTGTTCAAGTATATCAAGGTAAAATTGAAGGTTTAAATCGTTTTAAAGAGCAAGTTACAGAAGTCCTTAGTGGATATGAGTGTGGTATCAATTTAAAATACAATGACATCAAGCCAAAAGATGTTATCGAAGTATTTGAAATGCAAGAAATACCAAGAAAAACTCAAAGAAAATAGATTATGAAAAGAGATAAAACAAATATTCGGCAACTGCGTATTCAAAAGGATATCCTAAAACTGCTTAGTCAGATAATCTTCAAAGAGATTAAGGATGTTCGAGTAGAAAAGGCGGGTTGTGTGATTAATGAGGTTGTTTTATCTCCAGATCTTACCAGTGCTAGAGTCTACGTAGCGTTCATCGAAAGAGATTTAAGTGATAATGATCAAAAAGAAGTCTTACGCATTTTAAATGATGCGGAAGGTTTTTTAAGGTCGAAATTAACAAAATCAATCAAAATGAAAAGCATACCTAGATTACAGTTTTACTATGATGATTTTTTGGATGAAGTCGTAAAGATGGAACAATCTCTAGCTGAAGAAAAACTTGAGATAGAAGATATTACTAGATCTAAAGATTAGTAGACTCTACATTTAAAACTTAGGACTTCAAGTGGTATTCTATTCAGACTTTCATGGAATCATAAACCTATATAAACCAGTTGGTGTTACGTCTACGGATTGTACTAACTGGGTCAAGAGATTGCTAAATATTAAAAAAGTTGGTCATGGTGGTACTCTAGATCCATTTGCAGAAGGTGTGTTACCAATAGGTATCAACAAAGGCACTAAACTACTAGAAGGATATTTGCAGGGTACCAAATCGTATATTGGTCATGTCACTTGTGGTTACAAAACAGATACTTTAGACTCAGAAGGTACACTAGAGTCAGTAAGCTCTAAATCATTAGATTTTGATTTACTAAATCAGTCTCTCAAACAATTTCAAGGAACATTCTTTCAAGAAACACCTAAGTTTTCAGCTAGAAAAATCAAAGGAAAAAGAATGTACAAACTTGCTAGACAAGGTATAGAAATTGAAGAACGTCCTAAAAGAGAAGTAACGATACATTCAATAAAAGTAAGTAATTTCTCTAAAGGGGAGTTTACAATTGAAGTAGAGTGCTCAAAAGGTACTTACATTCGGCAATTAATCTCAGATATAGGCAAGTCATTAGACTTAGATTTAACTTTGGATAAACTGATTCGTCAAAAGGTAGCTGGACTACAAATGCCAGATTCGATTAATCACTGGGACCTTATGAAACTAATTCAAGACAATCAAGCAATTTCTGGTAAACATTTCATTACACAAGAGTAAGACAACGCAGCTTTATGAAAAGTAACTTGTATATATTTAATGAGTTTGATTCTTCAAAAGAATGCAATATTGCAATCGGAAATTTCGATGGCGTACATAAAGGTCATCAACTCTTGATTCATCAGATGTTAAGTGATGGTGTTAAAGATAATCAGCAGTCTATTATAGTAACATTTACACCAAACACTAAATCTATTCTATCTAACTCATTTGAATTAGTTCAACCATACGTAGATCGTCGCTACTCTTTGCAGAGGCAGGGTGTGTGTGCAGTACTTGAGATAGACTTTAACATAGAACTATGTAAGAGTAGTCCCAATGTATTTTTAGATGAACTTAGTTCAAAGATATTAATAGCAAATGTATATGTAGGTAAGGATTTTCGCTTTGGATCTAAGGGGACTGGAAATCTAGATACACTTAAATCTTACTTTTCAAAAGAACGGGTTCATTGTACTGATCTTTTATTACAGAATGACTCCAAGTTTTCTAGTAGAACCTTAAGAGAAGTGTTAAAGGCTCCTAATCTGTCTGAGTTTGAAAAACTAACAGGATATCCTTATGTCGTTTCGGGGCCAATTGTACCAGGAAAACAAATAGGTAAGAAGATTGGATTTCCAACAATTAACATAGACTTGAATCCTATGAGTTTAAGATATGGGGTTTACATCGTAAAAGTAACGATCGATGAAGACTTTTATCAGGGTATTGCTAACTTTGGTGTAGCTCCAACAATACATACGAATCGTCCTAATTGTTTAGAAGTTCATTTTCCTAATGATTCTAAAGAACTCTATGGAAAAGAAGCTAGAGTAGAGTTTGTAAAGTTTCTTAGAGCAGAAAAGCATTTTTGTGATAAAAGCGACTTGAAGTTAGCAATCCAGCAAGACCTGTTAAGTTTTAATAATTACTTTAGTGCTTAGCTATTTTGCGTATTTGAGCAAGTATTTTCAAGGGCTTTTTTGCGGATGTATCAACTCCTCCAAAGGATTTAAACGAGGTTAGTTTCATGCCACAAAAGTGTACAAACTGTTGTTTGAAGGTGTTTTTTAAGCGTCGAGTTGCTCCGGTTATTGCATAGTAAAAACTAGGTGCTCCCGTTGTTGTAAAGACAGATACACTTTTACCATGTAGTAATCCCTTTGGCAGTGAATTTTGATATTTGAAAGCAAAACCTTTAGAGAAGTTCCAGTCTATAAAATTATGTAGGATGGCAGGATAGCTACCCCACCAATAAGGAAAGAAGAAAACAATTTCATCTGCCTTGATAATTTTGGATTGATAATGATCCATTTCTTTAGATTGAACACGATTTGCTTTATCAAATGTAAAAAAATCTTGTTTAGGCTCGGACCGGTATAGATCTATAGACTCGATGGAGTGACCAAGTTTCAATTTTTCCTCAGTAAAAGCTTCGGCCATAGCAAAAGAAAAACTTTTTGGATTTGGATTAGCTATTATCACTAATATATTAGACATAAGTATCCTTACATTATATGCTTGATTTCAGGGCAAGAACTATAACAGTATTAGATCTGATTTCATAACATTATACCAACTTGATTAACCAGATACTTTTAGATAAAGTTAAGTACAGCTTGAAATTAGTCTTAATAATTATTTTTGTAACGCCCGACAAATCATAGAACATTGATTAAACAACGTATAAATATACCTTGAAATTGATCTTGGGTTAATATAACTTGTGTAAGTTTGTCTTCAGTATAATTTAACTGTAGTTTATGGAGCATTGCCCTTATGTATCGATATAAAATCAATCAAATTATTGCGCTTGGTAAAGAGCTGCAAGGTCATCTAGATAAAATTTCAGCAAATGATTTAGAAGAGTTTCAACGAGATTTGGACTATGTAAAGGCTCAAGTTCGTCAGGAGATGTGTAGTAGAGACACAGACTATAGAGCTCACTAGGACGATCATGAAAATTACAAAAAAACTAGAAGAATTAAAATACGAGATAGAAGACGTTTTATCAGATGTTGTTCAAAGCGATGGCCACATTGCTACAAATCTTGCTAATGCCATGAAGTATTCACTTATGGCAGGTGGCAAAAGAATACGACCCATATTAGCAATATATGCAGGACTTGTTTGCGGTGGAAAAAAAGACTTGTTACTTAAAGTATCCTCATCCATTGAGCTTTTACATACATACTCATTGATTCATGATGATTTACCAAGCATGGATAACTCAGATTGGAGACGCGGACGTAAAACTTGCCATAAAGTCTATGGTGACGATGTTGCTACGCTTGCCGGAGATGCTCTTTTGACAGATGCTTGGGATATGTTGATTTCTCAATGTAGATCAGCCCAAATAGATGAAAATGTTATACTGGACTTGATTCAGATCCTTTCACAAGCTATTGGTTCACAAGGTATGGTCGCAGGTCAAATTCTTGACTTAGAAAATGAAAATAGAAAGTGTGACTTAGATACCTTAAATAAAATTCATCATTATAAGACAGGTAAGCTATTTATAGGCTCATTGCTGCTAGGATGGAGACTTTCATCAAATGATGAAGACCAAAAAAATGCTTTGATTGCTTATGGCAAATCTTTTGGAATGGCATTTCAGATAACCGACGATATTTTGGATGTAACTGGCACAACAGAGAGCCTAGGAAAAACAGCTGGATTAGATGAAACCCTCAATAAAAGCACATTTCCTTCTATTTTAGGTTTAGATAAATCAAGAAGTTTAGCAAAAGAATATGTTGAGACTGGGATAAAGTCACTGGATGTATTTGAAGATTCCGAAAGTAAACAACTTCTTGTAGAGCTTTTAGAGTACTTACTAGTTAGAAGTTTCTAGATTGTGAATACTCTTATCCTATTAGCTGGAGGGACTGGCTCTAGAACTGGCTTAGATACGCCCAAGCAATTTATTGAAGTTAATGGCAAAACATTACTTGAAATATGCTATCAAGAGTTTGTAAATACAAGTATTTTTGATTTTGTGGTAGTGGTTTGTGATACTAGTTACAAGGATCTAGTCGCTGATATTTGCCAGAAGTTTACTATTCCCTTTTTTATTGCTAAAGCTGGAAAAGAAAGGGCTAACTCAGTATTGAATGGGCTTATTCAGTGTCCTGATAACACCATACACGTGGCCGTACATGATTCAGCAAGAGCAAATATAAGAAGCTCTTTGATTAATAAATTATATGACTATTGCGTAAAAGAAGAATGTGGGGTAATACCGGGGTATTCGGATTCTGACTCTATAAAACTAGTGTATGACAATCAGATTATTGAAAAAACTCTAAACAGAGATTTAGTATACAAAGTACAAACACCCCAAATTTTTCCATATTCTAAAATTCTAAAATCATATCAAACTGGAATTTCAAATGATTACAATGGCACAGACTGCTCTTCATATTATGAACAATTGTATACTGTAAAGATCGTGGAGGGTGACCGATCAAATATAAAGGTTACTTATGCTAGTGATCTTGAAGAAATCAAGAATTTATTAAAATTGTAGTATAGTCAATATGTTTAAAAAAATTCTTAAAATATGTGTTTTATTGGTGTTTTTTATTGTAGCACCGATTGTGGCAATATTGGGTGGTGGCCTTCTTTCCTTTTTGCAAAACATTTGGATGGAACTCCCTCAATTTGCCCATGAAAGTATGACTCCAGCGTTAAGGACTAAGATTACTGATAGAAATAATAAAGAACTTAGATCAGTAAGAATTCAAACAGCAAGACATGCTTTAGTAGGTATTGATGAAATACCACCCCATGTAAGAAACGCTTTTATTGCCATTGAAGATACCCGCTTTTACAGTCATATTGGAATCGATTTTAAACGAATAGTTGGAGCATTGATCGTTGATATTAAAAAAGGAAGATTGGCTCATGGTGCGTCTACTATTACTCAACAATTGGTTAGAAATATCTATTTGAGTCACGAAAAAACATTCACTCGTAAAATTTCTGAAATTATTTTATCACTTAAAATGGAGTACGAGTTTACTAAGCCAGAAATTCTAGAAATGTATTTAAATACAGTCTTTTTTGGTGGATCAAATTACGGAATAGAATCAGCTTCTAAAGATTATTTTGGAAAAAGTGCATCTGATTTAAGCATCCTAGAGGCAGCGTCTTTAGCTGCTGTTCTAAAGGCTCCAAACGCATACTCCCCTAAGTATAAACCTAAAAAAAATAGGGGTAGACGGAAGCTTGTTCTAAAGAAAATGGCAGAACACGGCTATATTTCAAAGAAAGTATATAAAGATTTAGTAGACAAAGAGTTAGTTACGGTTGCTAAAAAGAATGTTAAGACGGTTGAAAAAAGTGAGGCTCCATATTTTGTAGATGAAGTATTAAAGAGAGCCAAATCAATATTTGATAGAAAAACTTGGAAAAAGGGTGGATTAGTTATTCAGACTACCTTAGATTTAGATCTGCAAAATATTGCAAGTGAGGTGTTTTCAAATGCAAAAATACTGGTAGATAATCCAATAACTGATGAAAAGAGAATTGATGGTTCATTGGTAGTTAGAGATAATGTTACCGGCGAAATATTAGCTTTAGTAGGTGGACGTGACTATGCAAGTTCGAAGTATAACCGTGCAGTTCAATCTAAAAGGCAAGCTGGAAGTTCATTTAAACCATTTGTTTATGCGACTGCTTTTGAACAGGGTATAAATAGTAATATCATTATTAATGATGAACCAATTTCGTATAAAGTATCGGAGTCAGAAAAGAACTGGACTCCCGAAAATTACGGAGGAAAATACCATGGTCCTAGTTTATTAAGAACTGCATTAGAGCACTCTTATAACATTGTGGCTATCAAATTGTTGGATATGGTTAAGCCATCTAACTTGATTGAGACGGTAAATTTAATGGGTATACAATCTCATATGGCTCCAGTGTTGTCATTGGCATTAGGGGTAAAAGAGGTTAGTAGTGTTGAAATTTCTTCTGCATACAGTGTTTTTGCCAATGAAGGAATCTACACAGCTCCGAATTTTATAAAAACAGTAAAAGACCGCTTGGACAATGAAGTCTATAGACATCATTTAGATCAGGTAGAAACAATATCAGCTAGTAGTGCATACAAGACTTTAAATATGTTAGAAAGTGTCGTTCAACGGGGAAGTGGACGAAGAGCAAAAGTGAAAGGTATCGAACTTGCCGGAAAAACAGGAACGAGCCAAGATTATATTGATACATGGTTCGTAGCATTGACTCCTGTTGTCTCCATTGCAGTCCACTTTGGTTATAATGATAGACAATCTTTAGGTAAAAAAGCATCTAGTTCTATTGTTGCAGCTCCAGTGGTAGGGGCATTGATTAAGAGATTAAAAGCTGAGTTACCACAATATGTACAAGGATCATTCAAAGACTTAAAGCCAAAGAGTTTAGTAAGTCAAAAAATATGTAGGAAATCTGGATTGTTGGCTCTTGACTCTTGTCCTTTAAAGGTAGAAGAATTGTTTGACAAAAAACAAACAGTGATAGGTAGCTGTCCAATACATGGTTCAATGATAGAGTCTTTTTTAGTTGATTGATTTATTTTTAGAAACTTATGAATAGTGTTGATGATAATTTATATACAGAGCTGATTGAATCCCCAACGAACGGGTTAAAAGCAATAATGTGTCGGGTTACCCATACAAATCAAGACTTCTTTGGTACTTGCTCAATTGTACCCTTTGAAAACGCCAGATTAGCTGAGCAGCACTCTAGGGAGTTATGTGTTCGTGCGCATAGTATTTCCAATATCTTTGATCTAGGTAAAGATGGAGTTCATCTTAATATATACGGTCCTGAGCATTTAATTTTAGATGTAAAAATAGTTACAGATTTTTGTAATTATTTAGAGGAAACATGGGACTTTAAGATGACTTTGTCTATGAGAAATCAACCGGTTCTTGTTTCAAAAAATTACTTAAATACCCCAGTAGATTTATCACAATTCAGTGCTGAAGCTATCTTTAGAGTAATTAAGAAGTTTCAAAATCGAAAAGGGGTTTATTCTAGTTTGATGAAGGTCGCTATTCAAGGTCTCGGAAAAGTGGGAATGTGTTTAGCAAAGTTTTGCTACGACGAAGGATATCAAATTTATGCTAGTGATATAAGTAATGATAGAAGAAAAGAAGCTCAAGCTTTATATGGTGTCATTCCAGTGCAAGCGGATCAAATATACATGCAAGACTGCACGGTATTTTGTCCCTGTGCTATTAGTGGAACTTTAAATGCTTCTACAATGCCTCAATTGGTTTGCCAATTTATTGTAGGTTCGGCACAATTTCAAAAAAATCCAAATAACTATAAGTTGATTGATACTAATCAACCAATATGGGCTCCTGATATATTAATGGACCCAAGTATTTTAGCGTATTTTTTTAATAAGAAAGAAGTCTATTTTAGACGATTAGAACTACTAGTGTAAATTAGCTCTTAACTAGAATAATCTTTTTAGCTTGGCCAACAAACTTCTTACGTTCATTTTTACCCATCATACTTGCGTACAAAAATAGATCTTGAGTAGATGCTGTGTGATTTGAATAAGCTTTGATTAAATTATCTGTGTTAATGTACATGATATATCCTTCTAAATTCGTAACTGATACATATACTATCGACATAAATCGAAATATAACAAATAATTTTGTATACTTTGTTATGACTCTGAATTGTAAATCTTAGGAATGTCTCTTATCTATCACTGGGAATAAAAGCTCAAGTCTTGTATAATGCTATTAAAGTTATAGATCATCGATTGTTTGTATCAAATTTTTGCCCTGGGGTTTATAAAGTTTATCTATGAAGATAAAATATATAATTATAAGTATTTTTTTAAGTTGTTCATGGCTTTATGGACAATCACTAAAAGATCTATCTATGTATGTGAAAAAAAATCCAAAGGATTTAAAAGCCATGTACAAACTTGCAAGTGGTTTAACCAAGATTGAAAAGTATAAACCGGCACATAAATACTGGAAAAGACTTTTGCAGAAACGTTCAAATGATGACAAAATTAGGTATTATTACTCATTAAATTTGTTTAAGCTCGAAAAGGTGAGCATGGCTTTAGTAGCTTGTTCTAAAGCTAAAAGTGATGCGGTCAAAGCTAAATGTAAAGCTATGGTTAATAAAGCCAAAGATGATTATCCGGATGATTACAGCTTTTATCAAGCAGAGTTATCCTTTGCTAAAAAAGACTATGAACGTACCTTTGAGATATTAGAAGAGCTTTTATCTTCAGAAATCGACAATGTTAAATATAGGCTTTTACTCGGTAAATTTTACCATGCCACCAAAGAATATACTTATGCTTGGGATCAGTATAATTTTGTCGAGCAGGAAAGTGAGAGCGATAACTCAGTTAAAAGATTAAAAGCAAAATTGAAAGAAATTGGAAAAAAGTCACTACTTTACGTAAATGAACACAAGGGTGATATCTCGGATGAAAACTCTTTCTACAATAAATTTCTATATGCATTAAAGTTTTATACTAATGAAACTAGTCGTCGAGTAGGTGGCTTTAAGATTAAATATGAAACATATTTAAAGACTCAAATAGATGAAGAAGAAGAGTCTTTTGAAAACTATTACCAGCTAGCCTTCATTCAAAGCGCTCTAAAAAACTCCTCTGAAGCAAAAGAAACTTATGAAATGGCACTGAATGAAGCACCGGATGATTTTCTATACGCTACAGTAGAGTTTTTAATAAAGGATCTTAGTTCTAAAAAAGACGGAGCAATTTCAGAAGAAGACTTTATTAATATGGCTGGTGGTGAGGATGTTTACAACCAATTGTTAAAGGCTTCAGAAAAAGCGAATGATGCGGCTCGCTCTAGTGAACAAAAAGCTATGGTTGGGCAAGCAAAACAAACGATTGACAATCTTGGTATAGATAAAGAAGAATTTATTCGAGAGTATGAAAACTTCAAAAGAAAATTACAAAATGCTAGAAGTACATCCGAAAAAGAAAATATAAAAAAACAGTTTAAATCTAAGTATGGACACTTGATGGATGACCCTAAAATGAAGGGTCAGTTAAGAAACTTTTTAAACTCTTCTGAGGGTCAAAATCTTAGAAATAAATACCAAAATGATTTAGGTAAACTAAAATCTAAATATGGTAAATCCCTTTAATATGCGAGCTATTTTTTGTTTTGTAGTAGTCTTCTTTGCTCTCAACTTTCAAACGAACGCCAAAAAGCCAGATGGAAGAAACCTAGGTGCTTTTGCACATATGAAAATATCAAAGTTTCGAAAACGCAAAAACACTCAAAAGACGATTTTAATATTACCTGTAGTTATAGATGAAGGACGACGTGGCTTTGATCGCTATGCATTTGATCAACTGTCAGATTTCTTTAGAGGATACAATTATTTAGTACCGTCCTTTTTAGAAACTAGTCTGTATCTACGTCAAAGAAATATAGAGAAAACGGCTTTCGAATCAAACTTTCAAGGTTTGGCTAAAAAGTATAAGGCTACTTATGTTGTGTTTTTAAGGATCAAAAAACTAGAACACTTTACCAAAATCAACGCAGCAGGTGTTGTGGCATCTGGTTTTGCCTTAGGTGGAATAGGTCGCTACTCATTTGGAGAATACCTTTTAAAAGTTTATTCATTAGATAAAAATACGATTTATGAATATTCTACTGTAGATAAAAAGAAAGACCATATTCTTGGTTTTTGGCAAACTTCAAAAAGTTTGGCTAAAAAAATGCAGAAAGAATCCATTCAATCGCTACTTACTGAGTTTGCTACGAAGCAAGTACATCGCTCCGAAGGGTATATCCTAAAAAGCATAGACTCCTACTTTGAAGATGCCAAAGGTTTTCAGTAGAGCAATTTGTATAACTAAAAATCTTGAGGCTTAAGTTATACAAAATAAACTTAGTTTTGTGACAGGATTATAAAAGGATAAAGTTTTGTAATTCATCACAAAAAATCTCCAATTAATTAGAATAAAACCCCATGTGTTCAGACCTTAATATTTCTTGCGATTTTTTTGAGACAGGAGTATCCTATTCGGTATTATAGGGGTACCCCTATTGTCTCGATATATTTTGAGATAAAATACAACAAGATAAAGAAGTTAAAACGATCTTTTTTGGTAGGAGAATTTATGGTGCGGATGCAATTATCCGGGGGCTATAATCTTAATCTGGCAGGTAAGCCTAGTTTAGGTATAACAGAGCTTTTAAAAGTACCATCTTTAATTTCAGTAAAGGCAATTGATTTACACGGAATCAAACCTTTAATGAAAGTAAAAGTTGGAGATAAAGTAAAAGCTGGCGATGTTTTATTCCTTAACAAAGCAAATCACAAGGTGAAAGTGGTAGCTCCGTTTGATGGAACAGTTAAAGAAGTTAAGCGCGGTGATAGACGTGTATTACTTGAAGTAATAATTGACGTTGATGGGAAACAAAGCGAATCTCAATTTAAGTCAAAAAGTGTAGACGACATTAGTGAAAAAGATCTTATGGATCATTTACTAGATACAGGCAGTTGGCCATTTTTTCGCCAATATCCATACAATGTTGTGGCAGACCCAGAGTTAAGACCTAGAGATATTTACGTTGAAACATTATGTAATGAACCTCATGTTCCTGATATGAACTATGTCTTACAGGACCAAAAAGAAGCTTTTGAAAAAGGTATAGCACTTTTAAAAAAACTTACACCTGGAAATGTATATACAGGTTTAGCAAATACTGAGATCGAAATCCCTAAGTGGATGAGATCAGTAAAAGGCACTACTCCAGTATATACCAATAATATATATCCTGCCGGTGAAGCATCTGTACAAAGTTACAATGTAGCTCCTATCAAAAAAAATGAAGTAATTTGGCATATCAATGCACAAGACTTAATTGCAATTGTAAACTTGTTAGAGTCTGGTAAACTAGATTACTCAAGAGTTATGACAGTTGCAGGTTCATGTGTTGATAAACCACAATATATAAAAACTTATGTTGGATCTGCTGTTAAAGTCGTAACTAAAGATGGCGTATCTTACGGTGAAAATCGATACATCTCAGGTGGTATTTTCACAGGTACAACTATTGAAAAAGATGGATATCTAGGTTTTTATGGACATTCACTTCATGTAATTGAAGAAGGACTAAACCGAGAGTTTTTACCATTTCAAAGACCTGGTTTTGAGAAAGCTTCTTTTTCAAGAGTGTTTCTATCAACCTTTTTTGGACCGGATACTTTTGTTCAGACTTCCTCTCAAATGGGTGAAGAAAGAGCTTGTATTGCTTGTTCACATTGTGAAGAAGTATGTCCAGTTGATATTAAACCACAATTTTTGTTTAAGTCTCTTTTAGCTGAGGACTATGCAATGGGTGAAGCCCTTGGAGTTAAAGATTGTTCACTTTGTGGATTATGTACTTATGTATGTCCATCTAAAATAGATTTAGACGACATTATTTCCTCTGCGCAAAAGTTTTTGCATAAGGAGGGGTAAAATGAAAGTATTATTAGATATATTTGAAAAAACTAGAAAGGACTTATTTGGTCCAGGAAAGCCTCTCGAAAAGTTTGAGCCTGGTTATGACGCAGCAGAGACATTTTTGTTTTCTCCTGTACACACAACCAAAAAAGGTCCACATGTTCGAGATGCTGTAGATACAAAAAGATATATGTCGATGGTGATTGCTGCCTTAATACCAGCATTGATCTTTGGTATATATAATGCAGGATATCAAGCTCAATTAGCTACGTCACAAAGTATTGATTGTGCTAGTTGTTTTATTGAAGGACTCAAATTGGTTGTCCCTTTAATAATTTTATCTTATGCAGTCGGTGGTACTTGGGAAGCTATTTTCGCTGTTGTTAGAAAACATCCTATCAATGAAGGTTTTTTAGTAACTGGGTTACTTTTCCCATTGATTCTTCCTCCGACGATTCCTTTATGGCAAGCTGCTATTGGTATTTCTTTTGGGGTTGTCATCGGTAAAGAAGTATTTGGTGGAACAGGAATGAACGTTCTGAACCCAGCTTTAGTTGCTCGTGCATTTTGTTTCTTTTCTTATCCAGGTAAGATGAGTGGTGATAATGTTTGGGTACATATTTCAGATCCAGCTAAAATGGTAGATGGTTTCTCTGGCGCAACTCCTTTGGCTATTGCAGCAGCTCATACTAAAACAGCAGCAACTGATCCCAATGTAGTTGAAGCACTAACAGCTAAAGGTTTTTCCTTTATGGCTATGTTTAGTGGTTTGATTCCTGGTTCAATTGGTGAAACTTCTACTGTAGCAATTTTGCTTGGAGCTTTGTTTTTAGCTATAGTTGGTGTTGCTTCATTTAGAACCATGATTGCTTGTGTATTTGGAGCAATGGTTACAGGATTAATTTTCTATAATTTTGCACCAGCTAGTGCAGCAGGTATTTACCATTTACCTCCACATTTACATTTAGTTATGGGTGGTTTTGCTTTTGGTTGTGTATTTATGGCAACGGATCCTGTATCTAGTGCCGCTACAAATACAGGTAAATTAATCTATGGATTTGGTATTGGAGTTTTGGCTGTACTCATTAGAACAGTTAATCCAGCTTATCCAGAAGGTATGATGCTTGCAATTTTGTTTATGAATGTGTTCGCACCCCTCATTGACTTTTACGTAATTCAAGTACATGTTGCTGACAGAAGGAGAAAGCATGAGTAATGATAATGTATATACTTTTGCTTACGCAGGAGCTGTTTGTTTAGTTTGTAGTTTATTATTGTCTGTGGCCGCAATTCAATTGAAGCCAATCCAAGAAGAAAACGTAAAATTAGATAAGCAAAAAAATATTTTAAAAGCTTTTGCTTTAGCAGACTCTGATACAGATGCTGCAATAGTTAAAGAAAAGTTTACAAAATTTGTTAAAGGTTTTGTTATTGATAAATCAGGTAAAACGGTTGAAGGTTTAACTCCTGAAACATTAGATGTTAAAAAGACTTGTTCCGTTCATCCAAATGATCTTGCTAAAAATGCTGAAGATTGTTTGCTTCCTGTATTCAAGAAAGTTGAAAACGGGGCTACAACCGGATTAGCCTTCGGAATCGAAGGTCAAGGTCTCTGGTCTAGACTAAAAGGGTATTTAGCTCTTAAGTCGGATGGTGACACTGTTGAAGGGTTAGCGTTTTATTCACAAGCTGAGACTGCTGGTCTTGGTGGTGAGATCGCTGAAAACTGGTTTCAAGATAACTTTAAAGATAAAAAAATCTACAATGCTGCTAATGAATTGGTATCTGTTGTTGTAGCAAAGGGTGAAGCTAAAAATGCTACGACTCCTATTGCTCATACAGTGGATGGAATTAGTGGTGCTACCATTACAAGTGATGGTGTAACTGACCTATTGATTCACGCTCTAGGAATGTACAAGCCTTACTTGACTAAATTTAGAGAGGGTGGAAACTCATGAGTTTAAGTAAAAAAGAAATGGAAGTATTAGTAGATCCATTAGTATTTAATAATCCGATCGCAATTCAAGCTCTTGGAGTTTGTTCTGCACTAGCTGTTACAGTACAGTTAAAGCAAGCAATTGTAATGTCTGTATCTGTGGCTTTCGTATTAGTTTTCTCTAGTTTCTTTTTATCTGTATTAGCAAATACTGGTAAAGGGATACCAAATAAGATTCGTATGATTGTTGAACTTTGTGTTATTGCATCATTAGTAATTTTAGTGGATCAAGTACTGAAGGCAGTTGATTATGACTTGTACAAGCAGTTATCTGTGTTTGTGGGTCTGATCATTACTAACTGTATCATCATGGGTAGAGCAGAAGCATTTGCTCTTGGTAATTCTCCAAAAGCATCTATTTTAGATGGTATTGGTAATGCTGGTGGTTATGCAATTGTACTATGTACTGTTGGTGGCTTAAGAGAGTTGTTGGGGTCTGGTAAATTACTAGGGTTCCGATTAATTCCTGAAAGTCTTTACACTAATTTAGGTTATGAAAATTGTG
The DNA here is from genome assembly GCA_023954715.1 of Candidatus Cloacimonadota bacterium. Taxonomy (GTDB): domain Bacteria; phylum Muiribacteriota; class UBA6191; order UBA6191; family UBA6191. The sequence continues at coordinate 34,146 of JAGSHD010000003.1, forward strand.
GTTTGATGGTTTTAGCACCTGGTGCTTTTGTATTAATAGGATTATTTATCTGGGTTCAAAACACTTTGTGGCCAGCTAAAAATAACTAGAGAAGTTGGAGGTTAACATGAATAGTACAGAACTAATTTCTCTTGCGGTTTCCTCGATATTTGTTAACAACATTTTGTTGGCAAACTTCTTAGGGATGTGTTCATTCTTAGCTGTATCAAAAAAAGTTGAAACAGCTATGGGACTCGGAATCGCAGTTACATTTGTATTGGCAATTGTATGTCCAGTAAACTGGGTATTATACCAATATATATTTAAGGCTGGAGCCTTAGTGTGGATCAGTGAAGACTTGGCTCACATTGATTTAAGTTTTTTAAAGTTTATTAGTTTTATTGCGGTGATTGCTGCAATGATTCAAATTATTGAAATGTTTATGGATAAGTATATGCCTAGCTTATATGCTGCTCTTGGAATTTTCTTACCTTTGATTGCAGTAAACTGTGCAATTTTAGGGGCTGCTCTTTTCATGGTAGAAAGAGACTATAGTCTTATAGAAAGTGGAGTGTTTGGTATTGCTTCTGGTATAGGTTGGTGGTTGGCAATTATTGCAATGGCAGCTATTCGACAAAAATTAGTTTATTCTAATGTGCCGGTAGGACTACGAGGATTAGGTATTACTTTTATTATCACTGGACTTATGGCGATTGGTTTCATGGGTTTTGCTGGAATCAGCCTTTAGGAGAGTAAAATGGAAATTGTTATATCAGTAGCAGCATTTACTGGCCTAATTATAGGTTTAGTATTTGTATTAAATGTAGCGTCTGGCTTTTTAGTGGATTCTGGTCCAGTAAGTCTAGATATTAACGGTGGTAAAAAAGTTGCAGAGATCTCAGCAGGAGATACTCTTCTTGGTTCATTAATTGGACAAGGGATCTTTTTACCATCAGCTTGTGGTGGTGGCGGAAGTTGCGCACAATGTAAGTGTAAAATTATTTCAGGTGGTGGAGAGGTTCTTCCTACTGAAGAGGGTCATCTAACACGTAAAGAAGCACGTGAAGGTGTAAGACTTGCTTGTCAGGTTAAAGTTAAAGAAGATATGAAAGTTGAAGTAGAAGAAGAGATTTTTGGAATCCAAAAGTTTAAGACTCGAGTTCGATCTAATCATAACGTTGCGACTTTTATTAAAGAGTTAGTTTTAGAACTTGAAAATGGACAAAAGATTGACTTTAAAAATGGTGGGTATATTCAGATTGAAGTACCTGTTCATGAAGTATCATATAAGGACTTTGATATTGAAGAAGAATATCACCCAGATTGGGATAAGTTTGATGTTTGGAAATATCACTCTAAAGTTGATGAGCCAATAATTAGAGCATACTCTATGGCTAATCATCCAGCAGAAGATGATATCGTGATGTTAAATGTTCGTATTGCTTCTCCTCCTCCAGGACGAGATGATTTACCTCCAGGACAATGTTCTTCATGGATTTTTAATTTAAAACCAGGGGACGAAGTTACGATTTCTGGACCTTACGGTGAATTTTTCATCCAAGAAACAGAAAGAGAAATGTGTTTTGTTGGTGGTGGTGCTGGTATGGCTCCAATGCGATCTCATATTTTCCACATGTTTAATACATTGCAAACTAAAAGAAAGGGTACTTTTTGGTATGGAGCAAGATCTAAGCGAGAAATGTTCTATCACGACCAGTTCCTTGATATTGAAAAGCGAATGGATAACTTTGATTATACCGTAGCTTTATCCGACGCACTTCCTGAAGACAACTGGGAAGGTAGTACAGGGTTTATTCATAATGTTCTTTTAGAAGAATACTTGAATAATCATGAAGACCCTACAGAAATAGAATACTATTTATGTGGGCCTCCTATCATGAACAAGTGTGTAATCGAAATGTTAGATAGTTTAGGCGTAGAACCAGACATGATCCGATTGGATGATTTTGGTGGCTAAAAACTAAAAAAAGGCCCTCCTTAGAAATAAGGGGGGTTTTTTGTTGTATCGAAACTTTATGAAGTAGGTTATTATGTGTCAACCAAGAGTTATAAAGTCTATTGGACTAGATATGTAACCATTAGTCTTTCATTTTAGAAACATCGGGATTAAAAATGTCTAAACCAAAAATACCTATTCAACAAATACTGTTTTTAGTAGTCCTTGTTATTTTTGTTATGAGCTATCAAAAAAAAGAGACTAAGCCGTATCAAACTTTACATGGAAAGACCATGGGTACAACTTATCATTTAAAGTTTGATTACCATGAGTCCAAAGACATTAGTAAAAAAATTAACAGTGTATTGCAAGATGTTAATCAATCAATGTCTACATATATAAAAGACTCTGAGATATCTAGGTTTAACTCTATGTCATCTACCAACGCACTTACAGTTACAAGTGACTTGTGGTTTATGGTGAGTGAAGCATTGAAAGTGTCTAAACTTAGTAAGGGACAATATGATGTTACTGTAGGACCACTTTTGAGGGAGTATGGATTTGGACCTAATAAGAGAGTAAATTCAAGCCCTGATATTACAACTATAAACCAGATTAAAAAATATGTGGGTTACGATAAAATAAAAGTGTTAAAAAATAGTCAAATTCAAAAATTACATCCTAAGGTTCAGTTAGATTTGAATAGCATAGCCAAAGGTTATGGCGTTGATTTAATTTGTGATATTTTGAACGAGCATTCAATTAAAAACTATTTGGTTGAGGTAGGAGGGGAGATTAGGGTATCTGGAGTCTCTCCAAGAGGTGATGATTGGGTTATTGGGATCAATCAGCCAGTTAGAGGTAGTAAAGCAGATGAGTTTTATTCTGTAATACCTATAATTAATGAGTCGATGGCTACCAGTGGTAATTACCGTAGTTTTGTACAATCTAAAGACAAAATCCTAGGTCACATTATTGATCCATTGAGTGCGAGACCAGTTCAAACTGAAGTTTTGAGTGCAACAATATTTACAAAAGACTGTTACTATGCAGATGCTTTAGCGACAATGTCTATGGTAAGTGGTTTAAAAAGATCAATAGAAATATTAGAGTCTTTAAAGGTAAGATATTATCTAATAGCAGTAAATGAAGATAAAACTCTTCAGCATTATTCAAACTTTTCAAAATAGGATAAATAGACCTGCATTATACCAAGCATGCAAAATATATGATGGTAAAATAGACTTATATTGATGGTAAAAATATCCAAAACATAAGCTAGGAAAAAACACCAACCCCGCCCATATAGTCGTGTGATTGTATAAATGACAGATACTAAATAGTAATGATACTACAATAATTGTGGTGTAAATGTGTTTAGGGTAGTACCTACAAGCGTAGTGTTGGAGTGTTCCACGAAAGAAAAGCTCTTCTACTAATGGCCAACAGACTATGCCAAGTATAAGTTGTGAACTAAGATGAAAGCTATTTTTTAAAGGGATTATAAAAGATAGGATAAACCAAGTTAAAGGCCCCAGGATAATTGCTAAAATGAAAGTTTTATCTTTCAGTAGGCTTTGTATCACTACTAACTGTTTTTAGCAGCTTTCATTGCTGCCACTAATTTGTCCTCGGTAATAGTAGAATCACAAGCGTTGGGATCACCTGTACTATCACAGATACACTCCATTTCTACTTCAACGCCATCAACCATAACCGTTTTACCACCACAAGACCCTGATAAAGTTTTACCTGTGAAAATAACGCCTACAGCAAGGCCTAAAAAACAAAGACTGAAGATTCCAAAAACTAATATAAATGTCTGCATGAGCTATCCTTCGACACTCTCTTAATTGAAAAACAAGCGTGTCTAACTGCCGGATTGGTTATAATAGAGAAGTCCGGTCCCCATAGTATGAAGTAGTACTCTATAGTATAATTATAACATATTTTACAATACCTAGAGAATAGAAGCCTGCTTCGTTCCTAAATATGCAAAGAAAGGATTTATATGCAACGAAATGATTACTTCATACAAAATGAGAATGATGATATTTTTTCTCCCATTGATGAAAACTTGATACGACTAAAATTGTCCGAACTCAATCCAAACGATGGTAGTTTTTTTGTATTGCAAAACAAGCTTAAGGTAGGGGATTTTTTTCAGTGTGTAGCATCAGATGATAATTACTTTCTATGTGAAGTGAAACATAATGATACTTTATATCAAAATCAGACTGTACATTCGTTGCCAGAGGTTATTTGTCTAATTGATACTTATTTAAAAGATGAACTTAAAATAAATAATAGCTGGAAAAAAATAATCCTTTAAACCAGTAGAGTCCAAAGGATTATAAATTTAAAGATTTCTAAGTTTGTAAAAAAACTATTTATACATTCGATACATTTTATTTTCTTGAGCGTCTAAAAAAGGAGATGCATCATATCTTGGCTTAAGATACTGTCGTTTGACATATCTTTGATTGAAAGAAGTATCTACATGTCTAGGCTGATAATAATTGTTTCGGTGGTGACGAGATCTTTTAGTGTAATATTGTCTTTTTTCACAGTTAGAGTGAACTCGTCTCATAAGTCGATCTAACTTACTCAATTTTCTTGAAATCTTGTGATTCCGCTTGTTATATTGTGGAGAGTAACCATTCCAGCGAGAGTCATAATAAACATTATTGTAGTTGTTTGAATTATATTTAGCCGTAGAGTCAGAATAAGTCGACAGCTCATTGAGAGCCCTTTGACATTTACTTTGGTTGTCTGAATACTGATAAGCACCAACGTTGTCTTGATAATAGCTATATTTATGGTCTGTATACATAGCATAGTAGCGTCGCATATTGTACAGCAAAGCTTTATCTGCTACTCCATCTGGAGTAAGTCCTGCTAGCTTTTGGAACTCAATGATAGCTGCTTTGGTTTTTGGACCATAAACACCATCGATATCACCTGTATCAATTTGCATTTCTCGTAAGTATGTTTGTATTTGAGATGTAAGTGGGTTAAAAGCTGCAATAGATAGGTTACAAAATAGAAAAATACTGAATAGGTATTGTGCTGCGATTCGAATCATTTGATCCTCCGGTAATATATGAATTTAATTGATACGAAAGAGTATATATTTAATTTGTCAGTTTTTGTACAATATAGTTGTAATTTGTTTTATTAGATTTATAATCTCATACATTGTTTTATTAAATTTCTACAAATTTGGTAATTAATTCTGGTGATGATGGATTAAAAATTAGTTTTTATTAGCTAAAAAAACTTGTCGGATAAGGATATAAAGGTTTAGCAATTGAAGTTTGAATCTCCAAAAAAGAAAATAGCCTTTTTTATACCTGATTTTAGTATGGGAGGGACTCTAACACTGCTAAAGAGTTTACTCTCTAATCTTTCTAAGCATTTTGACTTATATGTAGTTGTCCAAAAAGATATTAAGGGTTTAGACCTAAATGTGACTATATTTAGATTACAAACAAGTAATACATTGCTATCAATATTTAGGCTACGAACCTTATGTAAAAAACATAGGTTTATGTGCGTATTTAGTTTTATGGAGAGGGCTAACTTAATATCATATATTGCTAATTTGTATCTACCTTGCCATAGTGTACTCTCAGTTCATAACTCTCCACAACAAGCATTCAAACATCGTACCATGCTCAAGCGTCTGGCATCGGACTTTTTGTACCGTAGCATAAAAAAACAATCACCTATTGTTGCAGTTTCAGAGGGTATTAGTAACGAACTTCGAAAAACCTATAGATTGAAAAATGTCACTACTATATACAACTCAATAGCAAAGGTTACTGGCGTTCAAAATTCTGACTATCAATCACCTGTATTACTCACTCATTGTAGATTGGTAAGACAAAAGCGTTTGGATATATTGATTGATAGTGTTCATAAATTACGACAAAAGCATCAAAACTTTAAGTTAGTTATTGTAGGAGATGGGCCTTTAAAGGCTGAACTTAACAATAAAATAGATGACTTAAACTGTGTTAACTATGTAAAAGTAGAAAGTAATCTTAATCCAGATTTAGTATTAAAAGGCTCACATATCTATCTTCAAAGTTCTAAATTTGAAGGGTTTGGAATTGCAATGCTTGAGGCTATGTCTTTTGGACTTGCTGTAGTAGCTGTAGATTGTGACTACGGCCCTAGAGAAATCTTAAAGTCTAAATATGGAATCTTAGTAAATGATGGCCAAAGATCACAAATTGTGGATGACTTAAATAATGTATTATCTAAACTATTATCTGATTACAAGCAAATTGAAAAGTGGAGATACCTCGCGTTAGAAGGTGCAGATTACTTTACGAGTGATAAGATCATACAGAAATACATTAAATTGTTTAATGATTTAAGCAAATAGGCCTTGAATATAACTTAATGCTATCCAAGACCTATATTTCATTTACTTCTTTTTAATCTTAAAAGAGTCTTTTAAAGAAACAGTTCGATTGAATACGAGTGCTTCAGAAGTAGAATCTTTATCAACGCAAAAGTATCCCGTTCTTTCAAATTGAAAGCCATCACCAGAGTTTAAATTTCCTAGATTATTTTCGATTTTACAGTTATGTAAGACGGTAAGAGAATTAGGGTTTAAATCATCTAAATAGTTGTCAAATGACTGAGGGTTTTCACTTTTAAATAGGCGATCATACAAACGTACCTCCACATCTTGAGCATACTTGGCGGATACCCAATGGGCTGTACCTTTGACTTTTCTTCCATCAGCAGCTTTACCGCAGAAGGCTTCTTGATCATAAGTACATCTTAGTTCTATGATGTTTCCGTCTTGGTCTTTGATAACTTCTTGGCATTTTATAAAATAAGAGTTTTTGAGTTTAACCTCTCCCCCAGGTTGAAGGCGAAAGTACTTTTCTGGTGGGTTTTCCATAAAGTCATCATGATCAATAAATATCTCTCTTGTAAAAGGTAACTCGCGATAGGAAGTATTTGGATCTTCTGGATTTACTTTAGCCTTTAAATACTCTACTTTGTCTTCAGGATAGTTTTCTATAACAACTTTTAATGGATTCAAAATAGCCATAGCTCTTTTTGCATTTTTGTTTAGATCCTCACGAATACAATACTCTAAAAGTGCAATATCTACTGTGGAGTCCACTTTAGCTATACCGATTCGGCTACAAAACTCCTTGATAGACCCGGGGGTATAGCCTCTTCGCCTAAGTCCAGCAATCGTTGGTAGGCGAGGATCATCCCATGAGTTTACAGCTTTTGTTTCAACAAGTTCAAGAAGCTTTCTCTTGGATAGAACAGTATAGTTGATATTTAAACGGGCAAATTCAATTTGTTGTGGATGGCATTCGATGTCAAGCTCATCAATAAACCAGTCATATAGCGGTCTATGATTTTCAAATTCAAGAGTACATAAAGAATGTGTTATACCTTCAATAGAGTCACTCATACAATGAGCGTAATCATACATAGGGTATATCTTGAATTTATCTCCCGTGCGATGATGTGGAGCATTTTTAACACGGTACACCGCTGGATCTCTCATATTTAGATTAGGAGAAGCCATATCGATTTTAGCTCGTAAAACATATTTACCTTCTTCAAAGTCACCGTTTGCCATTTTGGTAAATAGCTCTAAATTTTCTTCGATGCTTCTGTCTCTAAAAGGACTATTTTTACCAGCTTCAGTTAGTGTGCCGCGATACTCTCTCATTTGCTCTACATCCAACTCACAAATATAGGCTTTACCCATTTTAATGAGCTCGATAGCATAATTATAAAGTTTATCAAAATAATCTGAAGAGTAGAACAACTTATCTTGCCAGTCAAATCCAAGCCACTTTACATCTTCTTTGATTGAATCAACGTACATGGTGTCTTCGTTTGCTGGATTGGTATCATCAAAACGAAGGTGACAAGGTCCATTATAATCATCTGCTATACCAAAATTAAGACAAATAGACTTGGCATGTCCAATATGTAAAAATCCGTTTGGTTCTGGGGGAAACCTAGTAACTACACGGTCTCCGTTTTTTTGTGTTCTTAGATCATTGTCAATGATACTTCTGATGAAGTTTTTACTTTTAGTTTTAGCCATTTTGTATCCTGTATTACAAATTATAAGTTTGTCAAATATGAAAAGGTTGTTCGCGTTAAATAGACATTAATTTAGCTTGTTTACCTATCGTAAAATTAAGCGAAAAGAAGTATACAAAAACTATCTGTATTTGTCTCTTTTTTGTTTGAATATTTCTCTTTGAAAGAGGTTAAAACTAGAAATAAGATTAAAATTTCTTGTGAATCACTTTAAAGATGTGTAATTTTTTAAACTAAATCTTGAATTCCGTGCTAAAAATAAGTACATTGCAACTATAAAACAATGTTTGCATAAAAGGGCTACGAAAATGGAAAAAGAAAAGAACGGTATTTTGGTACCAATCAATATTGGGATCGCAATTTGTATCTATATAGTATTTTTATGGGTTTCTGGACATAGTACAAATGGAGTACATGAAAGTTCATTAGCTGCTTCTGGTACATTTAAAGTATCTAAAGAATTAAAAGTTACTAAACCTCAAGAGGCTATTGCAGAGCAAAAAGATTCGCATTAATATCCTCCATATCTTTTCGATATGAGTCATTAAAAAAAACTACCCATGGGTAGTTTTTTTTTTGTCTTTGTATAAATTAAAGACTTAGATACTATGTGATATTCACTAAATGCTAAAAATTTGGGCAAGAATTGTTTGTCTTAATCAAATATCATAGTAAATGCGTTCAATAGACATTAATTGAAAGTATATATAATAAGATAAGACCCTAAGGTACATTTTAAATTGTATAAAAGACTTTGGATATACGAAGTTGAAGATAGGGTATTTCGATGAAAACGATAAGAGTAATCACTATTTTAGGACTTGTTCTAATTAATATGGTTCATACTGGGGATGATGGATTAGTAGACCACACCCAACTCATTAAAAAATTAATGATGCAAAACTCCAATTTACTATCATTGATCAGCGAGATCAGAGAACAAGAGAAATTGGATAACACTACTAGTAATAATTCTCCATCAATTGAAAAGAGTCGATTTAGAGAAACTGAAGTTACTCGGCAGGTAGTTAATCCTACCAAAGCCCCTACAAATGTATATAGAAAGAAAGAATGCCACGTAATAAAGCCTAAAATGATTGTAAATGAAAATACAAACAGTAATCAGCCTCAGAATAATGATTCACAATTGTTAGAGTTGATGCGAAGACAAGCAACTCAGTATCAAGAAGTAATTTTAGAGTTGGAAGAAGAAGAAAGTAAACTGTCTGTTTCAGCAGGGCAAAGATATGATTTAGATGGCGCAAAAAACTCCTCAAAATACGCTCAAGTGGCTTATAGGGTTGGTGATAAATCTCATGCTTTTGTAGAGCTACAAAAGCGAAAAATCAATGATATTTTTTCTGGACACACCAAAAATGTATGTGTAGGTCTAAAAAAATATTTTAGACAAAAAGATGAAAAATTTACCCCTTATGGAGCTGTCATGTATACCATGCAACTTGCTGATATGGGAGGGGATTTAAGTTATGATTTAGATCAAAGTGCTATTCGGTCCATCGCTGCTAGGATCGGCCTAGAGTGTAAAATTGATAAACATGCAAAATTTGATTTATTTTATGAAAAGGGCGGAAAGGATGATCATCTTCTTAAAGTAGATGGCTCCACAAGAACCTTAAAGGCAGAAAAATCAGTTATAGGAATGGGAGTAAATTATGAGTTTTGATGCAGCAATGATAATTGAACACTTCGGGTTAACACCACTGGAATTTGAAGGTGGTTACTACAAGCAAACATATATTAAAGAAAATGAGAAAGAGATTGTCTCAACTTGTATTTATTATCTTTTAACAAAGGATACTAAGAGCATTTTACATAAATTAAAAAGTGATGAAGTTTACCATTTCTACTTAGGAGATCCTGTAGAATTAACAGTATTAGGAGATGACGGGAAAAACGTTACCCTAGGCAATAATGTTTTTGATGGAGAAGAACTGCAATACGTAGTAAAAGCTGGAGAGTGGCAAGGTTCTTGTTTAAAGAAAGATGGTACTTGGGCTTTACTGGGAACTACTATGGCTCCCGGGTTTAAATTGGAGGACTTTGAAGCTGGCAACAAAGAAAAGTTAATGGTAAAATATCCTAGTTTTATATCAAAAATCGAGACTCTAACTTAGGCTAATTAATGAATAAATCTTTTAAGATAACATACGAATTTTGTTTGTCAGATGATGAGTCCGTTCGATTTGACTTCAAAATTTGTAGCTCATCTTTACAGATTTCACATGATACAGTAAATCCACCGTCTGAGTGGACCCGCTTATCTAATAAGCAATGTACAAATTGCCCTTTATCTGTTGATCAGATTCAAAACTGTCCATTGGCACTTAGTTTAGATCCAATCTTACAGGACATGAGTAAAGTGATTAGTTATGAAAATATCTCCATAAAAGTTACTACAAATCAACGCGTTATCTCACAAAATACTACAGCACAAAGAGGACTTAGCTCATTGATGGGCTTAGTTATAGCAACATCAGGTTGCCCTCATACTTCCTTTTTTAAACCTATGGCTCGTTTTCATCTACCAATGGCCGAGTCTTCAGAAACCCTCTACAGGGCAGCAAGCATGTATCTATTATCTCAATATCATAGACAGGTAGAGGGCCATACACCCGACTGGAACATGGAAGGTCTTCAAAATGTTTATAAAAATATGCAGGTTGTCAATCGGCATATTGCTAACCGCTTGAGAGAAGTTTGTGAAAAGGATGCTATGCTAAATGCACTAATTTTGTTAGATTTATTTACTCAGACTGTACCACCAAGTATAGATGAATATATGATAGAAATGAAGGATTGGTTCAGTGCATACTTTGATTTTTCTGACTTGATTGAACCTAAGTAATATTTTAATTATAAAGTAGTCAAAAATCCTGTATAATGTCATTAAATTGTGTGATTTAGATCACTTAATAATACAAAACTTACCTCTATTGCCTAATAGACAAAGTAGATAGTATTTTATAAAGTTGAGAATATATGACTAAGTATTGGTATGTACCTGCGATAACTTTCTTTATGGCAATCATTTTTTCAGGTTGTATGAAACCTACTTTGGAAGAAGAGGTAACTAAGTACTTAAACAAAGATACCTTGTGGATAAATTCTTCAGCTATTGCATTATCTGATCAGTTTGAAAGCACCATGATCCTATTAGCAACTAAACCAAAAGAAGCACTAGACCTCTTAAAAACGAAACAAATACCTCAATCGGAAAGTTATTTAAAAAAACTACAATCCCTATCTTTACACAATGATAAACTTAAGGATGCTCACTTACAGATTATCCACTGTGCTAAGTATACCGATCTTGGTTATAAGTTTGTGGTTAAAAGCCTAGAAACAAATAAAGAGCTTTATCATAAACAGGCTCAAGAAACTTTTGATAAAGCGGATCAATCTCAAAGAATATGGAAACAAAGACTCTTAGACTTGGGACAAAAGTTAAAAGTAGAAATTAAAAATTAAGATATTCGCTTATACTCAATTTGGTGTTTCTCAGCTATTCCTAAAAAAAACTGCTCTAGAACAGACTCATCCAATGTGCTTTGTGTAGTATATCTAACTTTGACTCTAGTTTGTCTCAGATATGAGTCTACATTTCCATAAATACCAACATTTAAACTTTTATTATTTTGGGCGAAGTCTTCTACATCTAAAGCAATTACACCCTCTGTGGTGTTATAGAGGTATATCATCGTTTTCTGCTCAACCTGTATATTAGGACCTTGATTTTCAATAATATATTTAACCATAGGTTTAAACATTTGTGGAAAACCAGGAAATGCATAGACTTCTTGTAAATGAAATCCGGGGGCTCCTAAGGGGTTATGGATCAGAGTACAATCTTTTGGTAGAACTGCCATACGTTTGCGCTGGTCTGTTATCTCCAATTTATATAAATCATGTAGAATATCTAAGCACTCTTGATGTACGCAAAACTCAACTTTTAAAGCATGAGCAATAGCTTCACGAGTTACATCATCATGAGTACCACCTAAACCACCTGTAACAATTATCGGATGGTATTGATCGTGGAGGAGCCTTTGTATCTCCAGTGAGATGGTTGCAATGTGATCAGGAATAGTCACAAGTTTTTGAAAGGGGGCACCCAATGTGACAAACTGATCTTGAATCCAAGTTAAGTTTGTATTTGTTATCTCGCCGTAAAGTAGTTCGTCACCAACACATACAATAGCTGGCTTAAGTGTTTCAATAGTCCAGGTCATATTATTTAGTATAAGCGTTATCTAGCTTGATAGTAGGTACTTGATATTGATCGTAAAGTAGCTTTAAAACATCATATGAGATGTTAATGGTATTACCAGTGACTGGAGCAAAGGGGTGGGCTAACATGTAAGAAGACAGGTAATAATCTAAAGATTCGTGCTCAGTCTGATTAACAAATTTATCTTTAGTTACTCCTTCGTATTTTTTGTGGTCATTGATTAAACTACCGACTGTTTTACTATCAGAAACGAATGCCACAAAGTAATTATCAATTGTTACAAACGGTAGTTGACTTAGTGGAAGTTTTGAATAGTCCACCGTTTTAATTGGTAGTTTAAGCTTGTCTGACCCTTGAAAAATATTTTCATATCCATGTTTCTTTTTCAAAGAGAAAGCTTTAGCTTTAATCTCTTTAGAAATACTATAAAAAATTTTGTTTCGCTCCTTAGAGCTTACAAAAAACTTTGAAATAGATTTTGCCCTATTTTCTTGGATGAGGGCTCTAAGAGTATCCTGTTTTTCAAGAAACCCTTGTTTAAGCTCAGCAATTTGAGCCAGTATCTCAAAATATCTAGTGTTTGCGTTTTTATTTTTGTGTTTTTGTGCCTCTATAAGCAGTCCATGTTTATCTAAATTGTATCCGTCTTTAAGAGCTTGGGAACCAACCTTAAACTCTTTGATCATTTGGTTATTTAGAACCTGTAAATCATTACCGATTTTGACTCGTTCGTCCATTGAAGTGTTTTGTTTATAAAATGTATTTAATCCAAAGTGATAATTAGCAATTTTAGGGTGTAGTAAAAAAACTTTGGCATAATCTAACAAAGCATCTTGACTAAATGACTTAAAAACTAGAAGACATAAAAATAAACAAAAATAATTAACTTTTTTCATAAAACTTACTACTTAATTCTTCTTTCTTGACCAATGCTACGAAAGTGGAGTTGTTGAGGAATGATATGAACAGGCACACAAATGGTAGTATTGTTACCTTGAGAATCATTAACGCTAACTTTAATCTCATCGTATTTATTTTGGCGTGGATATCTGTGAAAACGTTTGAATACAGATTTATCTTGATATTGATAACCAATAGTTTTTGAAGCTGTAACCATTTTATCTTCTGGGTCTACTTCTTGTATACCATTATTGTTGGCTAAAGTTTGAATGACGTTACCACCAATACAGTGTGCTGACTCGATAGTAATTGATCCTTGCAACTGAGCTCCTGTTACATTATCTGCAAACTCTGCTCTTACTTCAAACCGAGTATCCTCTGGCACTTGATAAAAGCATTCTTCTAAGTTTGCTGTATTACATGATGCGATTCTATAGTCACTTTGGGGTGGTACTTTTTCATTGTTAATGGCACTAGAATTGAAAAAACTTGGGTTGGATCGGTTGTCGGTACTTCTATAGATATTGACTTTATTTGACCATGCTAAGGCTCCTGTATTTGACCCCTCGATTGCTGGCACATGTGTAACTACATAATAAACAGTATTATTAGTCTTATAATCACGTATACTAACTCTTACCTGAGGAGAAGATACGTCGGAGTATTTTACAGATCCAATTAAGTTAGGCTCTACTTGATAGGACTTATTTTGAAAGTCATTCAAAAAGGCCAGCTCTGTAACCAAACCACCATTGTATGAATAAGGTGTGTTGGTTTTACCTGCTAAACGATAATGAAAGCTAGACAATGAAGCATTTTGCGCGCCATTAGGAGCTACATAGTCAGCATATAGTCTAGCATCTTGACCAACAGCATAAATATTGTAGTTTTGACCTACATCATCATGAAAGAAGTATGGAGCCAGAATAGTGTCTCTCTCAAGAGTCCAGGTGGTCGTCCGGTAGCAATTAGCAGAGTTCTCTAAATCAGGTAGTACACCATTTAGACAGTTTGCATTATTGTGTCGCACATCGTTAATCTTGATGTAATTCTTGTTAGAATCATCTTCAGGAAATTGAAATAGGTTAGATCCGGCAGGAAATCTTGTTGTTAGAAGTTTATAGTTTACATTAGTCTGTTTGCTAATTGTTGCATTTTTTACTGTGACCGCACTAGAGCTGACACCACCACCGAATAATTCTAAAGATAGAGGAGGAAAGATGGTTTCTTTTTCAAATGTTCTGTTCCAGTAGCCGGTAGCTAGACCAGAATTAGCTGGATTCGCTAAGGTATTTGGAGATCCATATTTAACGTTTAACTCTAAGTTTTGAAAGTTGATGGTACGATCATCACAACGATTAGTACAGGTTTCATTAGCAGCATTGGGATAGTGAAAATCGTCTCGCTCTACATTACCACCTTGATTGTTTTTACCTGGATAAACTTTAGCGGCTTGTGCATCCTTTTTGAAACTTGGTCCAGCTTCTAGGTTAGAACGATCGAGTAAAGAACCTGCAGGATCAACTTGTCTATGTGAAGTTAAAAAGCCGTAACTATTTTCGTTAAGTAAACCAAGGCCTAAACGATTTTTTGGATCGTGACCGATTTGATACATAACTTGTGTGAGGCTTGGTACTTCTTCTTGGGTAGTGGAGCCATCGGGAGTCAACCAATGAGAGTATGGGTTATTGTCTTTAAGACCAATATTAATATCTTGGTTGTAGGACTTACCAGCATCAACATTTAGATTGATAGAAGGACTATCCATAATTGGATTTTGTAAATCATGAACGGCAATATTTATAAAATGATCTGGTGTAAAAGAGAAGCTCGCTTTACCTCCGCCTGCTCCGCTAGTTGCTACAGTAAAACCACCTAAGGTATTGGAGAGTGCTAAGCCAGATTCACCTATGGTTACATCCCCAGCAATAGTTTCACGGAGTTTTCCAAAGTGAATTGGGGCTAGGACACATTCGGATGCATCAAAACAAAAGTTTTTGATATCGGTTACGTCTTCTTCGACGACCTGGTATGTATCTCCGGCTCCTTGTATAACAGATACTGCATCATAGTAAGTATGTGATACGGCGTTACCAGCATCATCAAAAATAGGTTTTTGACCTTGCCATCCTACAAGAGGAGAGTAGATTTGAAAACCAACTTCTAAAACGCTAGTTCCTGTTGGGATAGGCCATCTTAAAGGATGAATTTTGCTTAATAGATTTTGTGTAGTTTGCCCTGCAAGATAGCCGTCAGGGTTATCCACGATCGTGCCGTTTCCTTCATCTAGTACAGTACCATTGAATAAGGAATTTCTGTTAAGGAGTGGAACACGTACATAGTACTCTCGATCGCCAGTCTTTTGAATCAAAGTGTGGGCGTTATCAAGAGGAGCTTGAGCGTTTTCTAAATCTGTGGGAGCAAGATTGCTAATTAACTCTTGCATGCTAGTTTGGCTCTTTTTATTTGCGTAGTAATTGAGTAGAAACATTTCAGCAAGGTTACCTGTACGTAATACTCGTTTATGGATTGTACCATCAGGCTGTCTGTACCGAACAAACCATGAATATTTGATATCGTACCAAGTATAAAAAGCATAAGGATTATTGGCAAAATTATCATTATTTACACCACTATTATGAAGATACTCATCTCGAGCAACAGTACCTTGATGTAAAGCTCTAAAAGAGTCACCACTACCATTTCCTGGAGGGTTAATCACAACGGGTGACGAGGCACCACTAGCTTGATATATGGTTCGTGATGACTGAGAGATGCCTTGATCAGCACGAGCATCATTACCATAGTAAGTTGTTAGAGCAATTTTACCAGCACTGTCTAACGAAAAATTGCCCGGATGATAATTGGACTTATCAACCAGTGGTACTCCATCGATTAATCCACAAGATGCTGGTGTATAAGTATCCCCAGTAATCATGCTAGCTGGGCATGGATAAGTAAAATCCCATACTCCAGCTCCCGTTGTTTTAGACATTTGTGTGCTACCAGCTACGTTTAAATACTGAGAGTTATTTGATCCAAAAAACTTTATTTTTGCAACTCCATATAGAGGCATAAGTTGATTTTGATGTACAGAGACAAGACTTTCATCTTTAAAATAATGAACAGGATAAAGAGGTGCAGTACCTTGGTCACCTTCTAAGACACCATTGCTTACACGATTAGAAAATGATTGTCGAAAACCACTTAAAGTAGGAAGCTGAACTTTAATATGTTGATCTGTAGAGATCGAATTAGCAGGAATCTCAACATCTGTGACAAAATTGTTGGCTGCAGAAAGGGGTTGAGGACCAACAGTAACTGGCATAGAGTAATAAGTAACAATCATAGTAGATGCAACAGATTGAGGATCACTTAAAAATGTAATACCTTCTAGGTTAGCTGAAAGTGCAGCGACCATTAAAGTTACTGAATACTCTCCAGGATCTTTAAAATTGTAGTCCAACTCTTTTGGGGCATACATTGGTGAGCCGCTGTTTAATATATCATCCTCAAAATCATGCCAACATGTATCGTATAAAAGACCTTGACCAGTCCCATTGTTATAAGGGTCTTCTACTTCTGGGTAGGTATGACTTAGGTCATGTCGTACTGGGTTACAACTGATTTTGTGTAGATCAGAGGTATTATCATTGTTGCCGTCAAAACTCGGTTGAAAAGGCACACCAGCATTAGTAAGATAGTTAACTAAGGAGTGAGGAGGAGTATGAGATCTTACCTGCCATCGGTACCTCATGGTCTTTAAACCTTGTGTCGCACCACTTCCTTTTTGATTTGAAATGATAGGGTTTGCATTTGCATCCAAGATAGTACGATCTACATTCAAGAAAGTAGCTAGAGTGATACCCACACGTGAATCATCGTCATAATAATATATTGACTGTCCACCAAGTTCAGATTTAGCAAATTCTATCCCAGCACCTGTATAGTTAGAAATCATTGTTACTGGGCCTTCTGCTATACCGATAGCCCTTAGGTTAGGGTCAGAACTTTGAGCTAAAACAGCAGGGACTCCAGCAAAATGAGGAGGGTTTTCCATGTTAAACTTTACAAGTGTATCTTCATAAATATTGTGGTTTGTATCACAAACACCATTATTATTTTGATAACAAGGGTCTACAATATCAACTAAATAGTTGGATCCAGAGGATGGAGGATTAGGAACGTTTACTACTTGTAGTTTTGCCCTTACATTTGATAATTGTGAGCTATAATCTCCAGCTGAGATATCACATACCCAGCCTGTATCAGATTTAGCTTGTTTAGCCATGTGAAAAATACCCGGGTCATTATCTCCATCTAAAGGAAACTGAAAAGTATTGGTACAAAATGCCGGGCCTCCACCAGGAGCATTTAATGGTACTTGAGGGATTATGCCTAAGACTTCTGGGCTAGATCCTTCAATAGGAGCCATTTTTTCAAGAACAAATCCTGCATATTGTCTAACACTGATTCTAACTTCATAAGGCTCCATTAATTTTGCATTGACTAGAGGTACAGGAAACCCGAGCAATAGATTTTCAAAAGTAGCACAATCCATATCATCATCAAGGGGATCCTTTATTACAAGGGCACGAGTACCTTGACAAGCTTTTACAAACTCATTTCGGGCTGGCTTTTTGGTAAACATGGCTTCCATGGTTTTTGGTGAGTCATAAGCGTCCTTTGAATGAACGATATATACGTTATTATCACCATCAGCAGCAATAGACTTTAAAGGCAATCGTCCACCAACAGGAATAGAACCAGAATCTAAGGAACCAGCTGTTGTATGATTATAAGTCTGATAGTTGAGGATCAAGTTTCCACCAGATTCTTCAGCGTACCAAATTGTTCCTCCTGTACCCCAAAAGTTAGAGGATACTGTGAAATGAGAAGGGGGCAAATTTGTAAAATAAACATAATCTTTGGATCCATCTCTTCTTTTTGAAAATCCAAGAGCTCGAGTATAATCGGGGCAAGTACCACTAGGGCAAGTTGCGCCTAAATTTGCTGCAGTAGCATTGTAAATAACCTGCTTTGTTAAATCGGTGAAATCTGGGTCGGCATCCCCAAGGTCTAGTAAATCTGAGTTAGCTGGCGCATCGGCAGGTAAAGTCCAATCATCCGCTACAAAAGGTAACTCCACACTCCCTGTAGCTCCTTTTTGAAGCTGTACTACAAAAGTTTCAATATTATCTGGACCAAATGATGCCATTTTAATCATATACATTTTTTGTTGTGATTGATCTTTACCATAACTTGACGCCCATGCATCGGATTGTGGCGGTGGTGGTGGAGTGTTTGTACTTGGGATAGGACCACTTCCACATAGATCACCACAGTGATTCCATCTCTTAATTGTAGATGCATAAGTTACTGTTGCTGATACTGGGAAAGCATTGTTAGGATCAGAACTAAAATCAGAATTGGCGGCATACTCGGGATCAAAGTAATCTTGTCCTTGAGCTAGTGTACCAAAGACTTTAGCAGGCTGAGTAGAGTCTGCATACTCTTTTAACAAGATATTATCCTTGGCAGTTAAAAAGGTGTCTGCTGTAAGTACTTTTACTGATTTAGAAACATCTGTGATAATTGTGGCAGCTCTTAAAATGCTATATGGACTACCGTAAGTAGAAAGAGGGCAATGAGCTATCATAAATAGAGCACCAAGGGGAGGACTTAATTTAAATGAGTTTGCATTTCCTGTTCCTCTGTTCCAGAGAACATGATCTGTATTTGCTCCGGAGTAAGGGAGAGTTCCACATCCCCAGTCATTGATGGGATCGGGAGAAAAAGTAGTTGGTCCACAACAATCTTTACAATTGTAACTATTGAAAGGGACAGTACCATCTGCTTCTACCACATAAGCTGTACGACTACCAACTGTCCAAAATCCACCAGAATGGTAACATAGGGCATAAGCAGTAGGATAGGTCTTGTAATGCGGGGGTAACAGAGTATCTCCTGTTTTAACTTTACCGTCAATCTCAGCTAGTCTAAAAGCGCCAGTTAATGCATCGGTGTTAGTTCCGGGGGTAGGAAAGTTCCATCCACCTACTACGCCTGATCCAGTCATAGTACCGGTTGTACCATTATAAACTTTCATCCATCCTTCATCTCCATTTGCAGAAATAACATATCTCCAACCAGCGGGAGTGGTAGTAAAATTTTGCACACCTAATAAATCGACAGGGTTGACTCCTGTTGGAACAGGTCCAGTTGCCGTTTCACGAGGATGAATCCGATTTAAAAGACTTAGGATAGATGCTACTCCATCTCGATCAAAGGACCGAAACAATTTTATATGACCAAATTTATCTACTGAGAAGTTTACATAGTCTGGTAATTGTGGCTGAAGAACTCCACTGGTAATGATTTGTTCGTGTTGGTAATCTTTAGCTCGAATAAAATGATGAAGACTACCATCCGTCCCATCAGATAAAAGTAAATATACATCACCGTTTCTTTCTAAGAGTGCTTGTAAAAGAGCATCTTGGCTATAAGTAGAAACCAATAAGGTAAAAAATAGAATAATTTTGATCATAATAATACTCCGTAAATTAATCGATAAGATTTGCTTTTCTTAGCGCATCAATTACTTTTTCTAAAACTTGTTGGTCACTATTTGCATAGAGTGAAATGAGTGATTCCTTTGTAAGGTCGTTGATATTGTCGTTAACTACAATTTTGTTGTTTAAAATCATAGAGTTTACATCGGACGATCTAAGATTATCGTAAAAAATACCCTTTAAATTATACTTTTTAACGAGCTTAGAGACAGTTTGTTGGATGTTTCGATAAATAGACTTGTGTTGCTTCTCAGAATTGACTATATCTAGTAGGCGAGACGACTCAAGTGCTTGAAGTTGAGATAGTTGTTCAAAACTATTATTGTTCACATTAGTCCGTAAAAATTTTTTGCGAAAGCCTTGAAAAAAGCCATCCTGTACAAAGTTTTGAGGGTTTGCACCGATAAATCTTTTAGTTTTTGCATCGAACTTTTGCATTTCAGGATGCAAAGCTAACAAGACTGGTAACTGAACTACTCCGTACATTGAATAATCAATCGATTGATCATCATTGTTATGGATGTTTTGATTGTGGGAGCTTTGTTTAGAAAAGATAGAGCTAAACTCATCGGTTAAAGAAGTCTTCTTTTTTGATTTGATGTGTTTTTTAACTTGCTTCACGGGGCTTGGCGTACGCCAAGAAGATACAGTAACTTTTTTTGGTCCTGAAGAACTAGTTAAATTCAATTGATCTTTTATCATTTGAGTCGTATCAGCGATTTCGTTATATATTTTTGGAGCATTTACTTTAGGTTTTGTGTTAGCTAGTGCAGCTAATAGGATCATAGACTTAGGATTTGGACTTCGTAATAGGTAATTGAAGAGATTCTTGCCACTAGGCATTTGATAATTTTCTATAAAAGAGTTTGTAAAATCTCCTAGTCTGCCTTTTGAGTGATTGATCAATACTTGAAATTCATCCGTTGACGTATAATGATGAATCGCCTTGTTAATTTGATCATAGCGTTGTGATAAAATTTGATCACTTTCAAGTTTAGAAAAATAGGAAGGTCGAAGATACTGGTCTAAGCTACTATGAAAGTCTATGATCTCATTTACCATTTGGTCATAACTGTTAGAAGTAGCTATTTGATAACGATCTGATAATTTTTGCAACTCAGAGGATATATTTTTATACTTATGCTGAGTGCTGTAAAGATGATGACGATCTTTAAGGATCGAGCGTACTGTTTGATTAGACTTGAACTGAACTCTTTGAAGACTCTTTTTTAATTTTCTGGTTGCGAGTTTACAGTGTTCAATAAATTTATTAGGAGTAACTTTAGATTTTGCAATACGTTGACAAGAGGGTTCAAATCCATCAAAAATACCGTTGGATTGTAAAACTTGATTTAAATGAATACTTGCAATTGGGTTACTAAACAGTGTGGAACAACATAAAATGTACAATAATATAACTTGGACTCTCAGCATTTATACCTTAATTCAATGGACTTGGTTTTATACAATAATTAAAACAAGCTTTACGAGATTTATAATTAGAGCATCCACAGCCTGTTGCGAAAACGAACATTATGGTTTGTAGCAAGATATCTTGTGTAATCTTAAACAACTCAAATACTTTTTTAACTATATAAAGTAAATGAAAAGACAATTACTTCATTTTAAGTATATGGCCTCTTGACGAAAATGACAAGTATACACATAGAAAGTCGTAAACAAACAAGAGGTTCTTGCTAAGTTATACTATTTAAACCATAAAAATGGAGAATTAGAATCAAATTGACAAGGCGATTTAGGCTATCACTATGAGTACAAATAAATTTTTAAGTTATGAGTTTGGAGAAGGGGAAGACCTAATTGTGGTCCTACCATCTTTAATGGATAGTTTCAAATCCTGTTTAGATAATCAAAAAACACTAAATCGAACATGGAAAACACTTTCAAAAGAGTATAGGATACTTTTTATAAGTCGTCCACAAGATATGACCTTTGAATCTATTGAGCAAATTGCAAGTACTATTATTGAATATATACCAAGGTGTAAAGCGATTATAGGAATCTCTATGGGGGGGCTGATTGCTCAACATATTATCAACAAAGACCCAAACATAACAGATCATCTTATTCTAGCAATGAGCTGTAGTCATCAATTAGACACTGAGTTATCCATACTAAAAAATTGGCTAGCTTTTGCGCAACAAGATGATTGGACATCCCTACAGCAATCCACATTAGAGGTGATATACAACAAACCATACAATCCGGATAATGGCCTTAGATTGATTGCTCCTAAACCTCGATCAAAGCAATTATTGGTAAACTCCATTAAAGCATGTATTCATCATAATAGTACTGACTTTATAAGGAATATAGAAACCAAGACACTGATTATTGCCTGTGAGTTTGATAGATTGTTTCCATTGGATCAAATGAAACTTTTTACAACGAGCATGAAAAATAGTATGCTCTATATTCTAAAAGATGCTAGCCACGGAATGCATGGAAAAATTCTCACAGAAATGCAATGTGAAGTTAGAAAGTTTTTGAAATAGCATTATTAAGTTTAACTAAGGCATACATGAAAAATGAAAAATACATATACCATATAGTAGATAAAGACCTAGCAAATTTAGCCCTTAATCAAGGGTCATATGAAGCTGAAAGCCTAGCACTAGAAGGCTTTATTCATTTATCATATAAAGAACAGATTTTGATGGTAGCCAACTCATTTTATAAGGGTGTATCTAATTTGCTTTTGTTTCAAATTGAGCAAGATAAAGTTGGACCGAGTTTAAAAGTTGAATTTGTTGCTGAAGTAGATCAAAGCTTTCCACATATCTACGGGGCGATCGATACAACTCTTGTCGTTAAAACGATTGACTTTCCTCACAATAGTGATGGGGTGTTTTGTTTGCCGAGTGAAGTAGAGTAAAAGACTTATGATTGCAAAGGGGAATGTGTCGGGAATACATATTTTAGCCAACATGTATGGAATCGATAAAACAAAGTTGACTCATATAGACTATATTGAAAAATGTTTGTTAAAAACTGTTGAACAAGCTGAGTTGACGATGGTTGGATCTTGCTTTCATCAGTTCGAACCTACAGGTGTAACAGGTGTGATTCTTTTGGCAGAGTCTCATATTAGTATTCATACCTGGCCAGAAAATCAAACAGCAGTGATAGATATATATACCTGCGGCCATAAAAAACACGCTCAAAAAGCTTATCAAATTATGTATGATACTTTTGAACCCAGTGATGTGGATTTAAAAGAAATTACTCGCTGATTTGTCGGATCTTCTTTATCTGAATGGCATCTGTGCCATTTTCACAATAATAAATACACAAGCCACATCCAATACATGTCTCTTCGTTTAATGTAGGTAGTCTCTTATGAAAGGGGCCTTCCATCTTAATTGCTCTAATAGAAGAAGGACAATTTGTAGCGCAGGTATCGCATAATACTCCTTGAGAATTTAAGCAATTTTCGTGGTTAAAAACGATAGATGCCATTTTAGCAAGGGGTTTACTGTTGACTAATGCTCCACTAGGACAGGCGGCAATACAAGGCATATCTGAGCATACATGGCATGCTGTTGTTTGTGGATTTAGCATGGGAGTTGACTCTAGTTTGCCATAAGATGCACCCATTAAACTTATACTTTCATAATCACAAGCATTGAAACATTTATGACATCTCTCACAAGTGCTAGAAAAGAGTGATTCATCAATCGCTCCAGGAGGGCGAACTATAGACAAATCAGGTCCAGTTTCTTCTTCATGAAAGCACTTTACAATATCATTTAGTTTAAGTTTAAAGAGTTGTCGCCTTGTAAATTTTGCCATATTTTAGCTGAAATAAATGTTAAAGTTGGTTTAGTTGTACCAAGCTCCATCTCTTAAGAGAGTTTATTATTAAGATAAAAATGTCTTAATATGCTTGACATATAAGGATATAACTTTGTAAGCTATTTGTAAACTTAGAAATTGAAAATTTGGATGGATAACTGGAAGGTAGTGGAACACATGATACGAGTGTCAATGTTTAGTAAATCAGTCTTGTTACGAGGAGCTCTTGTAAGCTCTTTTTTTATGGGACTTAATATACATGCCCAAAGCATAGTGGAAAAAGGGAAAACAGCATACATGATGAACTGTTCTCCATGTCATCAAGCAGATGCTCTAGGAAAAGTTGGATTTGCACCAAGTATAGGAAGTAGAGATTTTTTGGCCATTGCAGATGATCAAATGATCAAGAATACTGTCCTCAAAGGTAGAGCCGGTACATCAATGGTTGGGCGTCCAGATCTTAAAGGAGAGCAACTAGATAGTATCATCGCATACTTAAGATCTTTTCATTTTGAAAATCCCCTTAAAGTTAAACTCAATAAACATTGGGAGGCAGAAGGAGATTTCAAAAACGGTAAAAAACTTTTTCAATCTAGTTGTGCTTTATGTCATGGTGAAAATGGAGAAGGATATCTTTCAGGTGGTCCCGGAACAGCAATAGGTATGAAAGGTTTTTTAGATACTGTCAGTGATGACTATATTTATCAAACATTAAAGTATGGACGATCTGGTACAGCAATGCGACCATTTATCGGTGCAAAAGGTTTAGCTAACTTAACCGAGCAAGAAGCAGAAGACGTTATAGTCTATATGCGTGGTATGGCAGATGAAAAATCTGGCAAAACCCAAACTCTAAGCAAAGAAGAGTTAGTTACTAAGGGTAAAGCTCTATATGCAATGAACTGTAGTCCTTGCCATCAAGCGGATGGTAAAGGAAAACCTGGTTTTGCTCCTAGTATCATCAATAGAGATTTTTTGGCAATAGCCAGTAATAGTTTTATAAAATACACCATTAGTCATGGTAGACCAGGGACAAGTATGCCTGCAAGACCAGACTTGGATAAAACTTCATTAAAAGCTATAATTGCTTATATGAGATCGGTACCAGTTAAAAATCCAGTCAGTATCAAAGTCAATCATAACTTTGAAGCAACTGGGGATGCTGTTAAAGGGAAAGATACTTATATACAGTATTGTGGGTACTGTCATGGTGATTCTGGCGAAGGCTATTTAGCTGGAGGTCCTGGCCCTGCTATTGGTAAATCAGGATTTTTAGATATTGCTAGTGACGACTATATTCGACAGACAATTCGTCATGGGAGAGTTGGTACTGCTATGCGACCATTTGCTGGATCAAAGGGTTTAGCAAACTTAAATGAAACAGAAATAAACAATATTATAGTATTTTTAAGAAGTTTAAATTAGGTATATACCTTTTTAAGGAGAAATTACAATGACAATTAACCGTAGAAAATTTTTAAAAGGTATGGCTGCTGCGGGCGCTGCTGCTGGAGTGACTACAACAGGGTGGACTGTACCAAGTAAAGAAAAATATGAGCTAGAGAAAGATGAATGTCCTGATAATATTTTAGCAGCATGCCCTTATTGTGGTGTAGGTTGCGGTACAATTATTAAGACTAAAAAAGGTAGAATAACAAGTATTATACCTGATAAAGATCACCCAACAAATAAAGGCTTACAATGTATTAAAGGATTAACTTCTGCTGAAGCAATTTATGTAGATAGATTGACAAAACCTCTAATTAGAAAAGATATGTCTGACCCAGTTAAGGGATATGTTTCTAAAACCAAAGGATCTTTTGATCCTAGTTTGTTTCGTGAAGCATCTTGGCATGAAGTTGAAGAGTTAATCGCAGAAAAAACAGCTGAAATCGTTAAGTTTTCTGGTGGAAACTCAGTAGGTTTATATGGATCAGGACAATTATCTGTTGAGGGACAATACCTAGAAAATTTGTTTATGAAAGGTGTGATTCAATCAAATACTATTGAAGCTAATGCTCGAATGTGTATGACTTCTGCTGTAACAGGGTATTTCAAGTCTTTAGGTTCAGATACTCCACCAACTTGTTATGATGATATTGAAATGTGTGATATGGTTACATTTTGGGGCCATAATGCTAGAGGGTCTCACCCAATTTTGTATTGGAGAGTAGCAGATCATAAAGCTAAAAATAATATTCCTTCTTTAGTTGTAGATCCAAGACGTACAGGTACAGTAATGGGTCTTGAAGAGATAAATCCTGATAACTCTCATCACTTTTCTACCATCAATGGAGATATTTCTATTCATAATGCCTTGGCATATGCAATTCTAAAAAATCACCCAGATGCAGTGGATTGGGATCTGTTGAAAAATCACGTAAAAGGATGGGAAACATACATCAAAGAAGTTAAAGCTGGATATAAGCCAGAGGACGTTGAAGATAAAACAATGATTCCTGCAAAACGAATTTATGATATGGCTGCCATGTGGGCTAAAGCGTCTATAAAAGGTAAAAAGCTTGGCCATGGTGGAGTATTATCTTTTTGGGGTATTGGCTATAATCAGCATTTACATGGACAACATAATACAATGGGTCTAGTGAACTTAATGGTTTTGACTGGTAATATTGGTCGACCTGGATGTGGACCTCACTCACAAACTGGTCAGCCAAATGCTATGGGTGAAAGATTTACGGGTGGTCTTACTAGCCGATTGCCGTTCAACAAGGGTTTAAATGATAAAGCTCATTTAAAACATATGGCAAAACATTGGAGAGTACCTCAAGAAAGATTAGAGGCTGTTGCTGATATGCAAAACACGGGAATGGCTGTAGGTATGATGGAACGAGCAATTAAAGGCGAAGTAAATGCTATGTTTTTAATTTATGCTACTCATATTGATTTGCCAGATGCTAACAACTTAGCAAGACCAGCTATGACAAGGATGTTTACAGTCGTCCAAGAAATCTATAATAACGCTCCAAACAATCTGTATGCTGATATTATTTTGCCAGCAGCAACTTGGGGAGAATGGGTTGGTGGTACTTATATGCAGTCTGAAAGAAGACTTTATGTAGTTGATGGTACAGCAAATCCAATTAAAGGTTGTAGACCAGACATGGACATGGTGATTGATAAAGGTAAATTAATCGCAAATAAATTAGGTCTTGATGGCGATGCTATTTTTCCATATAAACGAAAAGCAAATGGTTATTATGACCCAGAAGAGGTCTTTAGAGATTTAGTCATAGCCTCTAAAGGTACTGATTCTGATTTAACAGGTATGCTTGAAGTAGAAAAAGAAACTGGAGTCGGATTGTATGATCAAATTAGAAATCTAAGAGGAATTCAGTGGCCTGCACCGACAGCTGCAATTGCTAAAGATGGCGGTACAAAAAGACGTTATATGGGGCAAGAGTCATATTGGCCAGGTAAACCGTACGAAGAGTTTAGACATAAAGATGGTAAAATGCACATGCACATGTGCCATCAAGATTACTCAGAGTACAAAGAGATTACAGATGAGTTAAAAAAACTTGGTACAGATCCTGACTTCTTTGCTATTGATAATATTCCATTGTTGGTTAGAGCTAGAGATGCCGGCCTAACTCCAGAGTTACCAGACAAAGAACACCTAGGACACAAAATTGGAGAGGCACCGAAGGATACTTATCCATTTTGGTGGGCTACTGGAGTGGTTTATGAGCATTTTCATACTTCTAAGACGATTCGTGCTGGTACTACTTCAAAACTAGTTCCTGAAATGTACGTTGAAATGCATCCAGAAGATGCAAAAGAACTTGGTGTAAAGGATGGTCAATGGGTTAAAATAGTCACAAGAAGAGGCTCTGTAGAGGCAAGAGCATCTATTGGATTAGACTCTGTAGTTAAGCCAGCTAGAAATACAGTACCAAAAGGATTTTTGTTTAGTCCTTGGAACTTGTCTGTAGCCGATTCTGCAGATCCAAAGAAGAATAAGTGGTTAGCTAATGGAACTACTCATAGAGCCTTTGATCCTGTATCTGGGCAAGCTGACTTTAAAAAGAATGCTTGTCGGGTAGAGTTAATCTAACAGTAAGTAAGTAAACGATAAAAGCACCTACTTTGACAAAGTCGAAGTAGGTGCTTTTTTATTAAAACCTGTGTTAGTATTTGAGAATGGAATAAATTTTGCTATGATTACAGTATACTTTTTAATTCATTAATATAATGAAATAAATTATTAAGAAATCCCTTCACTTGCAATTGTCATGAACCATCGATTATAAGGCTATTCACCGTAAATTTTAGAAGAAGTTAAATATGAAAAGACGAAATTTTATTAGTTCATTTATTATTGGATTGATCTTACCTTTTATCATGCCCCTAGTATCCAAGTTTCAAGCTTCTCCTTTAGTTAGAAGGTTTTTACGTCCCCCTGGAGCTAAATCTGAAAAAGAGTTTTTAGATCTGTGTACAGCTTGTGGGCAGTGTGCAAATGTTTGCCCAAATCAATGTATTACACTGTTAGGATTTGAAGAAGGATTAGACCAATTAGCTACTCCAGCAATTGTTGCAAGATCACGAGCTTGCATATTGTGTATGGCTTGTACGCAAGTATGCCCAACAGGGGCCTTAGAAAAGCTTCCCATGACAGAAGAAGGCAAAAAATCCGTCAATATGGGAAAAGCTGTTTTGATGGAGGATATTTGCTTTTCCTATCATGGTAGAACTTGTGGAGCCTGTTATCGGGCTTGCCCCTTACCCGGTAAGGCTATGACCATCGGTTTATATGAGCAACCAACTATCATAGAAGATGCTTGTGTTGGTTGTGGTCTATGTGAACAAGCTTGTATACACATGCCACAAGCGATTCGTGTGATTCCTCGATTTGAGATTGAACAAAATGAAGCGAGTAAATCATGAAAAAGAGTCAGGGACAGGTACTTTTAGGTATTTCGATCGTCACCCGAGCATCAGTTTTAGCAATTTTAATCGGCTTAGCATTAAACTTAAAATACTTAAACTGGAAAAATGGATACAACTTGTCAAGATTGGTTGGTTTAGCAGCCGGGGAATGGTGGAAACTATTCTATGAGATATATGATGGATTTTTTTCAATGTTTGGTGATCCACTGACCATCGCTCAGAGCAATGCCGGAATGACTTGGTCAATACGGATTATGGGAGTTCCTTTTACTGATCCCATAGCATTTTTAAGTGTTCTACTTAAAAATCATCATATTGAAGTGGGTTTTGGTTTAGGATTAATTATTCCTCTAACACTATCTTTGACCTTTGGACGAGTATTTTGTTCTTACGTATGCCCTGCATCATTGTTGTTTTTTAGTACGTCTCGCTTGAGACGCTTCTTGTTAAAGTTTTTTTATTTTCCTGATGTCCAAATGTCACGGGGTAGTGCCTATGGAGTGCTTTGTGGGGGACTGGTTTTATCGTATATTTTTACTCATGGTGTATGGACTCATATTTTACCGTATTTCGCCATAGGCCAAACGATTTTTCATGCCATTGGTTTTGGTACCTTATCATCTTGTTTTGTAGTTATTTTAGGGTTTGTATTAGCAGATTTGCTTCTAGGTAATAACTTTACTTGCAAATATTTATGTCCAACGGGACAACTACTTGGTTTCATCGGATCAAAGTCTGTTGTAAGCATTAAAAGAGACGCAGCTGACTGTATTGACAGTTGTAATGCTTGTACAGTTGTTTGTCATTTGAGTGTAAACCCAAAAGTAGACGAGACTAAAAATTGCTCATTGTGCGGAGAGTGCTTAATAGCATGCCCAACAAAGTGTTTAAGTATAGGAGTACGACCATGAAACTATTGATTCTACTACTAATTGTTCAGACTCAATCTTTCTGTCATCACTTTAAAGGCTTGCCACATTATGGGTACTTTGAAAACTATCCACAGATACCTCAAACAGAGTTTTTAGGACAAAGTGGTAAATACGAAATATCTTTGGTCATTTATGACTTTCAAGGGATCAATCTAGAAGATGCTCAACATCCTGAAGAAGTTAGATTGTATTCTGTAGTATATGACTTAAAAGAAAATACTGTTTATAAGGGACCAGCTAAAGTACAAATATTAGATGGAGGAAGACTCTTAGAAGAAAAGATTCAGCCACAAGCAGAAGAAGAGAGCATCTATCAGATTAATAGAAAGCTAGATGACTTAGGGGACTATAGTCTTAGACTAATTTTACAAGATGATAACAACTATCAAATCGATGTACCCTTTGTTTTGGAGTCTCAAAAGACCCACTGGGGTAAATGGATTTCTATTGCTTTGTTGTTATTATTAATTTTAACCGCCATTGGAGCTCGTAAAAAGCGGGTTACCATGGACAGAAAAGAAAAGCTATTAGCACAAAGCAAAGAAGGAAAAGCCTAGAATGTTTACCAGTGGAGTACCTGAGATCACTCTTTCAACCCCCATAGAAAAAACTTGGGAATACCTTTGTATGCTGGCGCCAAAAGAGATTAATCCAATCGATGGAACTCATACAATGGCAGGGACACCAACTTGGATTGCAGTGTGCGCTTTGGTGATCATTATCTTGGGAAGTCATCTTCTTTTGTACTATAAAAGTAGTACAAAAAAGAGTGGGTTTCGTATAGATGTTCTAAAGATTCCATTGTTAAAAGTTTTAGTCAAAAATCGTATGTTTCCATTCTTAATACAATCCTTGTCTATGGCAACTTTTGTCATTATTTTGATTGTTGGGTTCACAAGTTCTCAAAGAAACGGTTTTGTTCCTCAACTGACGTGGACGTGGTGGTGGGCCTTATTAATACTATTTGTTTTTGCTTTTGGAAATCTATTTTGTGCTATGTGTCCATGGGAAGGCTTCACTAGCTTAGTTACCAGCTTCTCCATAAGCACTAGAGTTAACAAATTAGGGATTTCAAAGATATTCCCTAGATATTTTAAAAATTTATATCCCGCCTTAGTGCTGTTTATAGTATTAACATGGATTGAGCTAGGATACGATGTTACTAACTCCCCAGAAACAACAGCAGTAATGGGCGTAACTATGGTTTTTATGGCTATCTTTTTTGCATTGATCTTTGAAAAACGTAGTTTTTGCAGATATGTCTGTCCTGTTGGTAGAATCAGTGGAATCTACTCCATGTTAGCTCCTTTTGAGATACGTTCGAAGTCGAAAGACATGTGTACGACCTGTATAAATAAAGAGTGTTTAATGGGTACAAAAACACAACGAGGATGCCCAATGTTTTTAAACCCTGCAAAACTGTCTAACAATCAATTTTGTACTTTGTGCACTGAATGTATTCGTAGCTGTCCAACGGATAATATGACCATAAATATGCGACCTGTGGGCTCAGATTTATTGTCACTTAAATATTTTAAAAAAGACGAAGCAATATTTATTGTAGTTTTGCTAGCTTTAACTACTTTTCATGGCATGACAATGACTCCTCAATGGACGCAGATTAATCAAATGTTAAGAGTAGAGACAGGACTAAGTAAAACTATAGTATTTACAATGCTTATGACTATATTAATGCTGACACAGCTCTTAACTTACTGGGTAGGAGCATGGTCAGCTAAGATTATCTTAAACTGTGATAAAATCAGCACCTTAAAAATATTTAAAAGTTATGCCTATAGCGTACTTCCCTTAGCTTTATTTTATCATCTTGCTCATAACTCAATGCACTTTTTTATGGAAGCCCAACATTTGATCCCACTTCTATCAGATCCATTTGGCTATGGATGGAACTTGTTTGGTACAGCAGGTAAAAACTATAGCCAATTAATGTCCTTAGAAGTGATTTGGTGGATTCAAATGAGTTTAGTAATTTGTGGACACTTGTTTGGCGTGAATGCTGCTGATAATATTTATCATAAACATTATGCGAAAGAAAAAAATGGCTACAAAAGCCTTATACCATTAATCATCGTTATGATTATTTATTCTGGTATCAGTATTTGTTTACTTGCATCTCCCATGGAAATGAAAAGCGGATTTTAAACTCACCTTGTATCTGCAATATGAATAGTTTACCTTGTTTTACATAGTTTTACCTTAGGTAATCTCAATCTCATTGAAATAGTACTAGGGCCTAGTTTAACCTTATCCTATGGTGGTAAAATATCAATAAAGAGAAATATGAAACAAAAAGAAAACTCTAATCGTGCAAATGATCAAGTCAGGTTGAGTAACAATGATACTATTAAAGTTGATGCAGAGATTTATGTACGTAAAATAATAAAAAAATATAAGACCAATACAACTGAAAATAAGGTATAAAATGCAATTTTTTTCGTATGTAGGAAGACAAAGTGAATTAGAGAAGTTTGATAGAGCTTTAAAATCTAACTCATTAGTTTTGTTACTGGGAAAATCAGGTGTTGGTAAAACTACATTTTTTACATAATACTTTAAGCTAAATGATCAAATAGGGCACTTTGTACATAAATGTAGAAGGGGTCACTCGATAAGCGATGTCATCATGGACTTTAGTGCGGAATTAAAGATAATCAACATATCAAATTCTGCAAGCAAGCCAGTTGAGGATATAATTAACAATTTCTTAGAAGCTATAGATTCCTTGAAATCAGTATTTATTATAGACAACTTTGAAAATATCGTAGACCAAAATTGTAAAATGTTTTTGTCGAAAGCACAAAGTAAGTTAAGGCAAAGTAATATTGTTATAGTGTCTAATTGCTTATTGTCACTCGATCCATTTGATTTACTTGATATTTATAAAATTAAACTCCATTTATTAACTAGTGTTGAGTCACACGAATCATGTAAAAGCTTTTTAGATCGCAGCG
This sequence comes from Candidatus Cloacimonadota bacterium, assembly GCA_023954715.1. Taxonomy (GTDB): domain Bacteria; phylum Muiribacteriota; class UBA6191; order UBA6191; family UBA6191. The sequence goes on from JAGSHD010000003.1 coordinate 66,533, forward strand.
GATTAGATAGTCTGATAGATTACGACTACATATTTCAAAAATTAAATGGGCATCCACTATTTATTAAGTATTTTTATAGTATGATTTGTAATGGACGCTCCTCTTTAAGGGAGCTTTCACAAGACAATTCTAAAATAGATACTTTTATAAATACTTATATTTATAAAGAGATTTGGTCAACTCTTACAGATAGTCAAAAAGAAGTTTTAAAAGTATTATCTGTATTAGAAGTACCAATTGAATTATCACAATTGATTTCTATTTTAGATGAAAATATAGAAGCAGACGTTATTGTACTTTTAGACCGATTTCTAATAGAACACCTCGCTAGCGGAGAATTATACTTACACAATTACTTAAAATCTTACATCAAAAAGAGTACGCCCAAAGTAGGGAGACTCCTTCATTTTAATATCGCTAAATCTTTCTCAAAAAAAGAGACCTATTTTGTCAAAGATTTACAACAAATCTATTTTCACTTTTTAGAAGGCAATTATATACCTCAGTTTGTAGCCACTTTGTTAGAGATAACAGAGTTTTTTTTACTTTCATTTATCGAAATGGATGAGTTAACTTTGGTCATAGATAAAAATTTATACGTGAATCAGGGTGAATATTTTGAAGAATTGTTAGAGGCCAAGGTGAAATTGTTGATTGCAAAATCCAATATACCAGAAGCACTTTCACTTAAGGATCAAATCAAAGATCAATACAAATTAAATAGGATCAATCTCTTTATAGCTTATCATCAAGGAAGATATGAAGAAACAATCAGTTTAGTGGAGTCGAATAAGGAGGCAATTGCTGACTTATCACCATTAGCGCATATAAATCTAAATTTAACTATTTCTGTTTCATTTTTCAGACAAAATCAACGGTCAAGTAGTGAATTGTACTTGAAAATGTGTTTAGTAGCTTTTGAATCAAATAGCTTTATTAAAGCAGCAATATATCGCTATGTATTTATGGGTTATTTACCCTTAGATTTACATTTATCAATAGACTATTTAAAAATGGCTCATGATATTTTACAAGAAGAATATCCACAAAGTGCACTTTATGCTGCTGTGTTGTTTGATCAATCAACTGTTGAGTTTAAATATCTAAATAATTACTCATTAGCTTTAACACAAATAGTAAAATCCAAAGGCATTTTTAAAGAGTTAAAGTTAGGCCAAAAATATATTCAGGCATCATTAGTAGAGGCTGGAATACTGATTCGAAATCTTGATACAGAGGCAGTAACTAAGATCATCCAAGAGTTGAGAGAAGATCTTAATATTGATCCATTTACTAGTGTAAAAATAGATATGTTACATGGAGGAATATATCTTCTAAAACATGATATTGAAAATACAAAGATGTATATGGAAAAGGGTTTTAATGAGATAGAGAGATTAGGAATTGCAAGTAGGCAATTTCACCTCATGTTTTTGCGATACTTAGTTGCTACTAGTCAGTTTGAAAGGGCCTATGAATTTAGCCAACGGTCTACTTTTACAACTTGGTTTCAAGGTTATCCAGAAGATGAGGCAGAAAAATATCATTACTTTATAAAGATTCATCGTTTGCTGCAGATGTTTGATCAAATACCAGATTTACAGGCAAAAAAAGATTAATATTTAAACAGTTTATCTGATTTTTCGAAGATAAAAGTGAAAAAAAGTATTAATTGGTATCAAACAAATATTTTGAATCATACAATAAAAAAGTATATTAAAATAACCAATAAAAACTCTAGTACCATCTCATTAGATGAAGTTCAGGAGATTAAATTTCAAAACGCTCAGTGGGATTTAATTATAGATTTCACCGATCAAAAGTGTTTTATCAAAGGCTCGGATGTTAACTTAAGTTCAAAAGGTAAATTGTACCAACTACTGAAAGTGCTAGCACTTAACAATGGTAGAGAGATATGTAGTAAAGACTTATACCAACGATGTTGGGATACTGCATATAACCCAGAAATTGATGGGGCCTTGAAAACAAATATAAATCGCCTTAGAAAGCTAATGAAAGAGCATTTGGATGAACCTTTAGTTCTCTCACCTAAGAGGGGCGTATATGCATTGCAAAATACGATTAACTATTGTTTTATTCAGGACTCTATTTAATCATCATCCCAAGCGTAACTAACACTACCATTAATGCTAATAATTTGGTCAATAATGCAGGTTCTTCTGCTTGAAAATTTGTATTACTATCCGCTTTACGTTCTTTTCTCATTGTATGCTCCCAATTATTGATAAGAAATTTATGGAGCAATGATACAATTTGAATGAGTTGAATATGTGCTTACGTAAAATATATTACTAGCTTTTACTTAGTGTTACTTTATTGACAAAAAATATAGATAAATTATGTGTTTACCCATAGGGTCAAATTTTAAAATGATTCACTATTGAACGGGTGAATCAAGTTAAAGTTATTCAGTAATGGTATGTATATCCAATTGTGGGTAAGGAATTTGCCAATCATTTTGATTACAAGCGTCCAAAGTCCATTGTTGTAAAATACGAGTAAGTTTTCTGTATTGTGGAGCTGCTGTTCCTTCAAAATTGACAATCATAGCCAAGTCTATGGATGAGCTATTTAACAAATGTACTTCACAAACAACACTTTTGAATTGATTTTTATAGCTAGATTGTTCTAGTTTTTTAATTATAAAATCTTTAAATGTTTTCAATACTTTTTTATTACAAGCTTGAGCATGATTGTATGAGATTCCAGCTATAGTTTTTATGGCAAAGCTATTAGAGAAATTAATTGGGTTGAGCCCTACAAAGTTTTCAATAGAAAAAGATTGTGTTGAGTCTCCCTCAACTAAAACGTCTACAAACTCTAATGATACACCTTCGACTTTACCATAGGTATCATTGGATAAGAGCACCCAATCATTAGTTTTACAAGGAAACCAGGGCTCTGAGGGTGCAAATTTTCTAGAAATCATAGTAATTAACTCTGAAACAGGTAATCGAATGGTTAAACCTGTGGTAGGGTTTTCTAGTTTAGAATACAAATGAATCTCTTTAATCACCCATGGCATATTGCGGTAGATAACTCGTTCACCCTCACGAACTGCTCCAATGTTTAATAGTAAAACGGCTTGTTGCCATAAACTAGGAAGTGCATTTCGAAAGACCCAAAATAGGCCGAAAGACACTAACAAACACATACTAAATAAAATCCAGTCTTCTTCAATATAAAAAACTAGCATGGGACCAAGTCCCGCAGATAAAAAGCCTAAGGATCTAAAGCCAAGATCAATAATACGTATCTGAAAACTACGCGGCCTTTTTCTAAATTGAGGGAGCTTCTTTAGTACTAAAGTATGAAACAAGTTAGAAACTAATATGATACAAATTGAAATAAAGAAAGCTTCAAATAAATAAAACCCTCTAGTTTTTAAAAAATCTCGAATACTATTTTGAATAGATTGAAACAAAGGTAGCTTACTTTGCTCAACATTGATTAGCTCATGCTTAGATGACTTATATTGACTTTCAATCAAAGCCTTTTGTTTTTTCCAATAAGATAAAAGTTTATATATTCGTTGATCCACCTTTTTACTTACTTTATTGGCAGCCAGTTGATTTTGAAGATTTGTGATAGCATCTTTGGTTTTTGGTAGTAGAGAAGAGTAATGGTCGATTTCTTCGAGTAAGATAGCCTTTTCTCGCATATCGTTGGTAGCGCTCTTTGCAACAGTAATAATGGGATAAATTAAAGTGTGAATTTCATCTGATATATCAATTTGCTGATTTGTGGTATTTTTAAAACTAGAGATATCAATGCCAGTAGCAAGCTCCTCAAACTTATTGGAAGTCTTTTGTAATTGTTTAAAAAGATGAGCTAAGTCTTTAGTAATGAGTTTTTGCTCGTCTACAATTTTACTAGATTTAAGAAGCTTTTGTTTTGTTTTTATTTCTTTTTGTAATAGATCTAAAGAGTTAGATAATTGCAGTAAAATACTATGTGTGTCTAATAAATGACTGTGTTCTGTAGTATTAGTAGCAAAGCTTATAGCGCAAATAAAAAGAAATAAAAATTGTTTCATGGGTAATCCCTTGATAAGCATGGCCAAACTATAAAGACTATAGAATGGCCAGATTATCAATTAAGGTAACAAACTCTTTAAAGAGTTTATACAATGATTAACATTAGATAAAGAAGCAGAGGTACCCATTAAGCCAATTCGCCAGATTTTACCAGCGAAAGGTCCTAAACCTGCACCGATTTCTAAGTCGTATTGATTTAAAAGTTTTGTACGTATTGCCGCCTCATCAATAGCAGAGTCAAACAAGACTGCATTGAGCTGAGGGATTCGATCTTGCTTTTTCACAAGCGCCTTCAATCCGATGGACTCAAGTCCTGCAATTAATTTTTCATGCATTTCTATGTGTCGTTTCCAGGAGTTTTCTAGTCCTTCTTCATGTAGCATAACAAGAGACTCATGAAAACCATATAAGGCGTTGACAGGAGCTGTATGATGGTAAGACCTTTTAGAAGCCTCACCCCAATAACCCATAACTAAATTTAAATCTAGAAACCAGCTTTGGCAGGGGGTTTTTCTAGACTTAATTTTATTGATAGCTCTTTGACTAAATGTTACTGGTGAAATACCAGGAGTACAAGATAGACACTTTTGAGAGCCAGAATAAACTGCATCTAACTCCCACTCATCCACTAGTAACTCCGAACCAGCTAATGATGTAACAGTATCAACAATTACTAAACAGCCAAATTTATGGGCAACTTTAGAGAGTGCTTGAGCATCAGAGAGTGCTCCTGTAGATGTTTCAGCGTGGACAAATGCAACAATTTTGACATCATCGTGATCATTTAGAAGCTCTTCTAGTGCCGAAGGCTGTACTGCTTCTCCCCAAGGTGTTTCTTGCAAAATACATTCACCACCCATACGAACAACATTTTCTTTCATTCGTCCACCAAAAACTCCATTTTGTAGGACGATAACTTTGTCGCCTTGCTCAATGAGATTAGCAAAACAGGTTTCCATACCTGCAGATCCAGGAGCAGAAACAGGAAATGTTAACTCATTGTCCGTTTTAAAAGCATATTTAAGAAGTCTTTTAGTATCATCCATTAGTTCAACGAAATAGGGATCCAAATGCCCAACCGTTGGACGAGCCATTGCCTGTAAAACTCTAGAGTGAACATCAGACGGGCCTGGGCCCATTAAGACACGTTTTGGTGGATAGGATAAATTAGTCAAGTTTACTCCTCATTTCTAGGATTTTTAAGAAGGATCTTGTCTTGATTTCATCTAATGATAAACCAGTAAGTTTGATATCATTCTCATCAAGAGCACCAGCGTTTAGAGCTCTTAGAAAATAATTTAATAGTCCTTGACCCGTAGCAGCATCATCAAAAACATCTCCACTTAAGGTAGCTTGAGCAGCTTTTTCTACAAAGTTTTTTAAACGATGAGCGGACTCTACGAAACTCTCTAAAAAGAAGCTATAGTTAGCTGCATATCGAATAGGGAACTGTGCTGGATGTAAGTCCCAACCTTGGTAAAATGCGTGATATAAAGAGTGTCTAATATGGTCGAAATCCAACTTCCATGCTTTGTGGACTACTTCTATATTTTCTTTAATCTGCAAAGAAGTTAATGGACTATCTGGGGTTGCTCTATGTGGACCGACAGGCATAACATTAGTGGCTCCATCGGAGATAAAAACCCCAGTACCCATCAACGATACTTTCATGATATGTCTAGCAAAGTCACAAACAGGATTATCCATTATTTGATATTTAGCAATCACGTCGGTTGAAGCAGTATAATCATAAGTACCAAAATGTGCACCAGTACATCTTCCTTCTGCTGCATTAATTAGACTTCTTATGGTTGCATTGCCATTCACATCGATTACAGCTTGAGTTGTTTCGATCATGATTTCCATTTTTAAACTATTGGGGGCTAGCTCTGTTTTATCTTCAAGAACTTTAAATAATTTAACTAAGGTCGTTACTTGTTCAGGGATTTCTACTTTAGGTAAAGTGACTACAAAATTATCTGGTAACTTACCACCAGATTCTTGCGCTAAAGTAGTAATAAATAAATCTAAAGTACGAATACCACGAGTGCTTGCTTCTCTATTGAAAGGTTTGATTCGAATCCCAATAAAAGGAGATAAGGTATTATTTTTCATACCAAGAGCAACTTGCTTTGCTGCAAAAACAGCAGTTTCATCTTCTTCTTTGTCTCCACGATTACCAAAGCCATCTTCGAAGTCAATACGAAAATCTTCAAGTGGTTCACGCTCTACTTTTTCTTTCACTTTTTCATATACGGTATGAGCAAGCCAAACAGCTTTGTTAGAGTGATCTACTCCATGTTCATGAACATGTGCAACAAGTTTATCAATATCCACTTGTAAAGTTGGTAGAGACTCATGTCCTTCAAACTCCAAGGCATGTGCAAGTACAACAAAATTAGGCGCATACTCTAGAAGCGATTTGTTAGCTAAGCCACCAATTTTTAGTGCGGTTTCACTTTTAAATAAGTTTGCACCACCATAAACAGTATGCACAGGTTGACGTTTTGTAGACTCACCTGGGTATGCCTTAATGAAGTGCTCGTTGGCTGAGTCTAGGTCTTTAGTTACGTCTTTAATATCGAAAGTTTCAAATGTTGATGCCATATTAGCTACCTCTGTATGTAGAATAAGAATAGTTACTGATTAAAAGTGGAACATGATAGTGAGACTCTAAATCTTCAATATCAAAAATGATGCTAGCGTAAGGGTAAAAACATTTTTGATCGAGTCCAGTGAAATAGTCTTTAGTTAAAAATGTGATACGATAAGTACCTTCCAAAAACTTACTTTGGTCTGTAAGCAGTTCAGGTGCACGACCATCGCTATTTGTGCATGTGTCACTTAAAATATCAAAGTTACCGTCAGAGTTCATGAACTCTAATTGAATTTTTATACCTTGTGCTGGTTGTCCAGAACTAGTATTTAAAACATGGGTTGTTATTCCACTCATTATAGTTTCTCCAGTCTTAGTCTTGTGATTTTATTTTGTTCAATGCTTGCATTTTTTAGCTCTTCATCTTTTGTATTTTGAATTCGACTCTTTAGTATATCTAGCATTTCTTTTGCTGATTTACCAGTGGCAAATACAATAAAAATGAAGCCAAACTTGTTTTCGTAGTCGTGATTTAATTGTTGTAGCTCTTTAAGAACATTCAGATCGGAGTCGGCTACGTTAGCTTGCTCATCCTTACTCCAAGCTGTTGTATTATGATACTTCTTTTTCAAAGAATCTAAATCACCAATTTTAGAGTGACCATCAAAAGCTTCTAGTAAATCAGGGGTCTTAACTTGGTCCCAAATTGCATCGGACTTGTTTTGACAGTCTTGTAAACTAGTAAAAGGTCGCTCTGCTTCAAGATACTTAGACCATGTTGTACTAGCACAGCATTTATGTAATTGAGAAATAGCATCTGATTTACTTAAAGAGTTTAATATAGTCATTGAGTCATTATTAAACTTGCCGATTAATCGAAGACGAGAAACTCCACCACATGGAAATATATTAAGTCTAACGTGTGTTACAAGTCCTTGTGGTATAACTTCTGAGTCATAATTATGAATATGATCCGCTTTCAAGAATTGGTTTTTAATCAGTGGCCTCCACTCTGCATCTTCTACATTATCCAGAGTCAATGGGACCAAGTTTGCCACATCAATAGAAAAGCTATGTGGAAAGTTTCCTTTGAAATAAGCAGTATCAAGTTCAATTTGATCTATTTCACCAGGGCATCCAAGAGCCATGATAAGCCAATCGTTACCTGGCTCTCGTCGACGCTTTGTCTCCCATCCATCACCCATGTTTACTCCCCGTCCTGGGATATTTATATTATCCTTGGAGGAGAAAAACATATCATTGGCAACGATGGCCTTTCCACCATTTTCTACAGCGAGTAGATCATAAGACTTAGCAGGGTCCTTTTTAGACCAATCAACGCTGACATCACCAAAAACTCTTAATCGAGCTACCCCACCATCAGGATAAATATGAAGTCTAACATGTGTATAAGCTTTGTCATTATCAACTTCTAGTAAATGTTGAGACCCCGGATCAAGTGGAGACTTTGGTAAAACTTCGGTCCAAATTGTGTTTTCATCTGGTTCACCAGATATATCACAGGCATCAATAGATGCATGGGGAGGGTGATTCCCCAAAAAGTGGTTTGTATCTATATCAAAAGCTTTGATAATCCCACGTAAACCCAATTGAATATCGCAATAGTCGTGACCTGGGGTTCTTTTCCGTCGAGACTCCCAGCCATCCATCCACTTTCCGTTTACAGTGTATTTATCTGGAATGAAGATTCCGCGACCTACCTTAATGAGGTTTTCTTTTTCAGCGAAGAAGTCATCCGTACAAGAAAGTACCTTAGTACCTAATCTTTCTTCTGCTAAATTTACATATTTTACTGCTAATCTGTCATCGAAATCTTGATCAATTGCTGCCATTTTTATCCTTTAAATATTTAGTATTACCAGCGTATAAAAAAAGCTAGTAGCTAGATGTATTATATTTTAATTGTTAACTTGGTTTAATTATTGAGTTACCACAAGGGTCGGAAAGATCTTCATTATGATCATATATTTTCTTTCCGCTGAGGTAAGTCTGATGAACTTTTCCTTGAATTGTTTTACCACAATAAGGAGATATTTTATTTTTGTATAAGATGTTTTCTGATTTAATCTCAAACAAATCAGAAGGGTCAAATATGACAAAGTCGGCTTGTTTACCAACTGAAATAGTACCTTTATAATGATCAACCCCAATTAATTTGGCAGGCTGTAAACACATCCAATCACAAATATCTAATGGTGTGAAATCGCGTTCTAGAGCTTCTTTCCATATTAACGACAATGTGAACTGTAAAGAGGATACTCCACCCCAAGCTCCTTCTAAATCTCCAGCTTCTTCTAGCTTTAGATTTGCTGTACATGGAGAGTGATCAGAAACAATCATATCTATGGCTCCACTTCTTAGGCCTTCCCAGAGTAAATCTTGATTTGATTTTTCACGAATAGGAGGGCAGCACTTAAACAGTGTTTGCCCATCTCTAATATCTTCTGATTGAAGAGTGAGATAATGGGGGCAGGTTTCAATAGTTAGATGAACTCCACTTTTTTTAGCTTGTTGAATATCATCTAAGACATCTGCTGATGATAGATGAACAATATGAACATGAGTTTCATGTTGTTTTGCTAAATCAATCATCTGCAATACAGCCTTATTTTCAAAGGATTTAGGACGTGACTCTAAAAATGTAGAATACTGAGGTGTAATATCAACAGCATCTCCTTGACCATCATCAATCTCTGCATGAATAAGGTAGGGCTTTTTATGCTTAGTTAGATAGGGCATAGCTTTATTTAACGAAGCTACATCCATTGGTTGAAACTCATCGATCCCGGAGTCTATTAAAAATGACTTAACTCCTAGGACTCCGCTTTTTAACAAGTCATCTAAATCATCTACAGAATCGGGGGTAACTCCACCCCAAAAACCTGTATCTACATATAGTTTGTCTTGTTTTAAAATATCAAGCTTTGTATAAAACTTTTCTTTAGACACGGTAACAGGAGAGCAATTCAATGGCATATCTACCACAGTGGTTATTCCTCCCGCTGCACAGGCCTTAGTTGCTGTTTCAAAACCTTCCCAATCTGTACGGCCGGGTTCGTTTACATGAACGTGAGAGTCTACCAATCCAGGTAAAATATATCTACCCGCGAAGTTATGAAATGGTAAATCATCGTTAGGGTTGTCTTCACTAATTTGATGAAACTTATTATTTTGTACCCATATATATGCAGGTTTAATCTCTTCAAATAGTACGACTTTGTCTGAGTAAATGATGTAATCCAAGATATTCTCCTATTTAATTTGTGAATACCAGTTGGCAATCACTTGTCTTTCTTCTGGGGTCATTTTAGTAATATTACCTAGTGGCATAGTTTTAGAGTCTACTGCTCTTACCTTAATACGGTCTGCCAATCTGATGATTTGGTCTTTAGTATCAAAATAGATACCTGGAGGTACAGGTATTGGATTTGTAGGTTTTATACTATGACATTCGTTACATCTATCCTTAAGGATTGTTTCAACTTGTGCAAAATGAACTTTAGGAACCTCGTGTACATGAGCTGATGGATCAACTTTAGGAGGTAGCATAATCCAATAGATCATTACAAAGCCAATGGATGCAACAATAGCTGATTTTGGTAAAAAACTAGCAGGGTTTTCACTGATATTTACAAAGTGCTTAATAAATGCGCTCACTAACATCAAAAGTGCTAAAATGATCCAATTGTAATGATGTCCAAAAATATTAGGAAAGTGATTAGACAACATTATAAATATGACGGGATAAGTGATGTAGTTATTATGTAAAGATCGGGTTTTTGCACCTGTTTCTTGCTCAACCTCTAGACCGTTTTCAACGGCAGCCATCATACGTTTTTGCTTTGGAATAATATGAAAGAAAACATTACCAGCCATGATAGTACCAAGTAAAGCTCCAATATGAATAAACGCTGCTCGACCCGATAAGAAATGGGTCAAGAAAAAGGACATTAATAGTAGTAAAAATAAGGATACAAAGATACCTCTATATTTGCATTTTGATATGGTAGTCACCCATATAATATCGTAAGCCAACCATCCAAGAACTATTGATAAGATCCCAACAGAGATAGCTACAAAACCAGAGACATCATTCATAGTTGGATCTACTAAATAGAGTTTACCTTCAAGGTAATAGACGATGATAAGCATGAAAGCACCGCTTAACCAAGTTACATAAGACTCCCATTTAAACCAGTGTAAAGTCTCAGGGATAGCCTTTTTTTCAATCAATCTTTGTTTAACATGAAAAAATAGACCACCATGCAACATCCATACTTCGCCTGTTACACCTTCTTCTGCTTCTTTTGGAGGTAGAAAAGCTAAAGTAAGCCAAGTAAAATATAAGGAGTTACCAATCCACATTACAGCGGCCATAACGTGAATAAAGCGACCAAGAAGGTGGACCCAGTCATATACCAATGTTTTTAGATAAATATTATATGGTAAGTTACCAGCATCACTTGGTTTTGCAATAACGAGTGCAATCAAGGCGATAGTTAAAATTCCAGAAATCCATGACGCTGTTTTCCAGGACTTATAAGTCTCTCTAATGTTAAGAAAGTGCTTTATAGCTACACTACCTAATATTAAAATGGCTAAAACAAGCCACTTTAATTCAGAAGAAAATGTACTAGGAAAGTGATTACTGAGCATCATAAAAATCACAGGAAAAGTAAAATAATTGTTATGCACAGATCGCATCTTTGCATAAGCCCCAATGCTAGGGTCAGGTTCACAGCCTTCGTAAGCCATAGCCATCATCTTCTTTTGATTAGGAATGATATGAAAAAACACGTTACCAGTCATAATCGTTGCCATTAAAGCACCTACATGTAAAAATGCTGCTCTTCCACTGAGTTGGTGACTTAAAAAATAGGCAGTAGCTATAATAGCTAAAAATGTGATTAATGAGCCGGTAGCAGGATTATTTTGAATAAACTTTCTTCGCCAAAGTTGATCGTAAAATAACCAACCAAAAAGTAGGGTACCTGCGCCTAAATGAATTGCCTGATGGTTTGTTAATGAGGAAACACTAGGATCTAATAGATATATGCCGCCGTTTAAATAGTAAACAACTGAAATTAATAAGAAACCAGTAACCCAAGTAAAATAAGACTCATATTTAAACCAATGGATTAGGCCAGGGATTTGTTTCGGATTTACGGCCTTTTTTTCAAGATGGAAAAAGCTTCCACCATGTAGCATCCATAACTCACCAAGAACGCCTTTTTTAGCCTTTTTTGGCTTTTTCATGTGGATATCCATCCAATTGAAATGAAAAGAGTTTCCAACCCACATAATTGCAAATAAAACGTGTAACCATCGAAAAAGTAAGCTTAGCCACTCAACTGTCATTTAGCTCTCCTAATATTGTGAGATTTGGGAATACAAAATCAATTTTGCTTGGTATCAGACTTTTAATAAAGAGAAGAATGATTTTGTAGTTTATAATTATGTGGACAAGGATACAGAAAAATAGGGGTATACCGCAAATTTTATGATGATTTATTTGAAATAATTATCTATAAAAAATGATTGTATGTCCTTCGTATGCTTAAAGAGTTAAAATAATAAAATGCAATACAAATTTTGATGCTTTCTTGTATAATAAACTTGTAAGCTTGTAAAAGCATTTTCGACTGATAGTAGTATTCATTTGTAAATTGATTGAGGAAAATTGTGAAAAGTTGTCGTGACATATCTATGCTTGTTTCTAAAGCTTTAGATAGTAAACTAAATATCAGTGATTCAATGACTGTACGATTACATAATCTAATCTGCAAAGTTTGTAGAACTGAAGAAAAACAAATGATTTTATTACATCGGGCTATACTAACTCTTAAAGACCAACATGATTTGTCAGATGATTTATCCGATGATGCCAAATTACGAATACAGAAAAGCATCGAAGATGCACTGTCGGAAGAGTAGTACATCTTTTAGGGCTTTTACACTGTATAACAAGATCAAATTAATTTTGTAATCATAGTTTAACTAATGTAAAATAGCTTTGTTTTGAGGGCTTGCAGACTAATATTTTTACTCCCAAAAGGTTTTAATTAATCGTAATTGATAAGGACATCACTAGTCTGTTGTGTAAGATTGAAGTATTAGTTTTCCCCAGTAAAGTTTACTTATATGGTCTAGGTTTAAATATGCAGTATATTATTTTGTTAACGTTTTGTGCTTCATTATCTGTGATCTGGATTTCAATAGCTTCCGTTTTTACTAAGCATACTGCGACTGTTATACCTCTATTTCTTATGTTTTCAGTTCCAGCATTTCTTTCTTTAAAGAAGTACTTAACTTACGAGTCGTGTATACCAAAGATAAGAATGGTCTTATCCACTTATATGTATGCTTCACTATTTTGTGTATTTTTGGGGATGTTTGCACTCATGTCTAATAAACCTGGCAATGATAGAATTCTAGATATAGCCTACTTCTCAGGTTTTTCAATTAATTTGCTTTTAAGCTTGTTCTTTAAAAAGAAATATCGTACGGCTCTAACTCTTGAGCAAAGTCACTCTACTTTGATGCTCACAAGTAAATCGCAGACTGAGATTGATAAAACTGTTATACAAATCGCAAGAAATTTCGAGGGTAATTTGACTCCTATTGAGTTAACAGAATACTCAGAGTTTTCTTTAGAAGACAGCAGTAAAATTTTAGAAGACATGTATGATCGAGGTTTTTTGGACATATCAGTAGATGATAATGGTGTAATCATCTACAATTTGAAGTCAATTCAAAATAATGTCAAAAGCCTTACGGATTAGACTCTCGATGTTTCAAATATCTAGCACTATATAAAATCTATTTAGATGGTGGAATAGAAAATGTGCAGGTTACATGAGCAACAGGTTCTGTATCACCTTCAGAATATAAAGAAACTGTCCCGTACGCTAATCTAGAGCCTACTTTCATGATCTCAGCATGAGCCAAAATGTCTACAGCTTTGGGTTTGCGTAAAAAGTTACAATTTAGATTTGTTGTAACTAAGTCTATTTTTTTACCCGTTAAAGATTGAATAGCAATAAAAATACTAAAGTCAGCTACAGACATCATGGCTGGACCACTAATTGTACCGCCAGGTCTGAGGGTGTGTTTTCTAATAGGAAGTCGTAATATTGCGGTCCCTTTAGATATTTCTTCAATGGTTATTCCAAATTCACCAACTAGGGGGAATAGGCTTAGATCTATGTCATCAATTACGATTTTTGGCATATAAGTACTTTACTCACAAAATAAAATAGAAAAGGATTAAAAAAAAAACCTGCGCAAAGTGGCAGGCTTTCAAAATTATTTAAAATTTAATTAGAAGATTCGGTCAGAAAACCAAGCAATAACTTTTCTTCCAAGTCCCACATGAGGAGCTGGCTTAGAATGGTTTTTCCAGTCATTTTCAAACATTGCCTTAAAGTCTTCAACGATTTGTCCTTTGAAAAACCCAAACATTTCGAAGTTTGAGTTGAAAGCACCACTTGTGAAATTTGTACTTCCTATTCCAAGAATTTTACCATCTACGATAGACATTTTCATGTGTAATTCTGCACCAGCACCGACTTTATAATGTCTCCAAGCTACATCCAACTCAGGGTGTCTCTTTTTTAGCTCTTCAAACACTGCAATTGCCTTATTGTTTGGGCCACCATGCCAATCTCGGTAATAGAGATGCTCAGCAGGATCTAATAATAATCTAATTTTAACTCCTCTAAGAGCAGCTTTAGCAAGGGTTTCAAGAATATCTGTATCGTTTAACAATAGTTGCTCAATAACAATACTTTCTTTAGCGTTATCAAACATTTTAGTTAACTCAGGTCGAGTGTTTTTTACATAAGCAGAAGTTAAGGTAACTCTACCATCATTAATTGAATATTCATCTCTTTGGGCATATTCGTTCATAGCTTCTGTTGCAGTAGCTTCATCATACTGCATCATATCAGCCATTGGCTTTCCGTATCCCATTAACCAATTGTTAACAAAAGACTTTTCAAGCTCTTCAACCATAGGACCAACGACATGAACCATAGCATCTCTGTTTTTAGCAGTTGTAGTAGCGAAATTCATTCCGCCGATCATAGCTTCAACACCATCAGTGATAATTAGCTTGTCATGATCAATTCGTACAGGAACGTTTGCATCAATAAACCAGAAGTCTGCGTGAACTACAGGGATTCCTACTTCTTTAGCTTTACTAATTGTTTGTAAATACGGAGGCTTTTCGATTGGCTCTCCTCTTTCTTCGGCCTCAGCAAGCATCGTCACGGTTTTTGCTCTAGCTTTTTCAGCATCTTCGTAAGACTGCTTAGTTTTAGATAGTACAAAATAGACTGCTACACCTTCGTCCATCTTTTGTTTAGCAACTTCAATAACATCGTCACCGATTTTTCCACCAAACAAATACATATTAAAAAGAATAGACTTTTTAGCTCTTCGCATCATATCCAACGCATTTGGGTAAACTTGATCTTGATCTTCAAGTTTTTTTACAGCACATGCTTTGTATTGATAATCCAAGGTTTGCAATGTTGGTTGAATATGCTTTTTGTAATATGACCTTTTACTAATCATAAAACTAGGTTTGTCGATCATATATGATGAGTCGGCACAAAAACCTACGCTAAGACCTAATCCTAGTAGTCCTGCAAATAAGAGTTTTTTCATTTTTTTCTCCACTTAGAAAATGTTTTGGATTGATTTAAAATCCTGTTATATATAATTAATGTTTAAAATTAAGTTATATTCATACATATAATATGCTGTATGAATCCAATAATGTTACGACACAAATAGACTTTTGTTACACTAAATGTAAAATAAATTACTTATTTTTATAGCTAGTGCGTAGTGTTAACCTCTATTTTTTAAAAACTGTTGTAAATACTCGTAAGGTTTTGTTAACTCACCCTTATATAATATGGTGGCACGTTGGATTTCAGGAGCAAATCCACAATCCTCAATTGGTTTAGAAAAATCAGAATTAGCTATACTTTCCCAAAAAGGGTACATGGCGTTTCCGAAGTCTCTAGAGGCATCTGAACTAAACTCACAAGGCAGATTGTCCACAGCTAATACTGTAACACCATCGGTATCCCATCCATCGGGAGTTTCTTTGGTAATTGGATGGTATGTATAACAAGGGTTACCTGGGTCACTAGGCTTAGTAGTACATTGCATTGATCCATTAATATCACAAGTTACATCACCTAAAACTAATGGGCAGTTACCATTTTTAAAAGCTGTTTCAAACATATCTTGAGTAATAAATACAGGATTTTCAGGTGTCCAAAAGATTGCATTTAAAATTAAATTGAACTTATCGTAATATTTTTCGAAATTGGACTCGTAGAGTGAAGGATTAGAAAAGTACTCTTCTCGGTGATAGGCAGTACCATCTTTCTTTTTGACCATATGTCTTGGACCGAATGTAACTAAATGGATTTCGTGATCATCTAGTTGATCTTCGTTAGCTAAAAACTCCATTGGAGTATATCGACGAATCGGTAAGCAGTCTAAAATATATTGCATACCAGCAGATACTTTTCCTTCTCCCAATAGTGCAACTACTAAGGGTTCTCCGCTGTCAGAAAAACCAGTTTTTGCAATCTCCCAACCAATTTGTCTGAGATGGGTACGACACTTTTCGATATCGGAGTAGGACAAGGATTGTTTAAAGTCTTCAAACTTATTGGATACCCCTTGTGATTTTAGTTTTTGTCCAAGTATCCAAAGAGAGTCGACACAACCAACCACACCCGCATGATATCCAAAAGCCACAAGACGTAATTGATCTTGATCTGTGATCTTTTCATAGTCTATGAGAGTTGATTTAGCATCAATAATTTTTTCTAACATGGGCATATTTTCGGTTTGCCCTTTGATTGTATGAGAAAAGAAGAGATAGGTCTTACTTTTGTCAGATATCAACTCTACCGGTATTTCTTTTACACCCACGACAATCTCTTGACCACTGATATCTTTGACAAGAGTAGCGCCAATATCTATATACTCTTGATCATCAAAGCATCGTTTTGATGAGGATTCAAAATGAAGATGAATCCCAAGATCAGCAATCAAGTTTTTAGCATGAGTTGGAGTAATAGAAGATCTACCTTCCCATTGGTTTTTTTGTTCAGCTCGAATAACAAATGACTTCATGAAAATCCTTTATGGTTTAGTCTAGGTGTTTGTTTGGTTTTAAGTAGTTTAGAACATAATCATGGACCGCATCGCTTAATGGAGTAACTACTTCAGATAATCCACTTTTTAAATATTTGGACATATCCGCTTGTGTAAAATACTGATACTTGCCTTGTAACTCTACAGGCATATCAATAAATTTAATGTTTTTTTCAAGATTTAATGCTGAAAATATAGGACTAATCAAATCAATCCAGGTATGTGCAGTAGAGGATCCTACATTAAAAAGTCCAGCAATTTTAGGGTTATCCCAAAATTGTAAGATCATTGCTGTAACGTCTTTAACGTAAACAAAATCTCTTTTTTGCTTTCC
This sequence comes from Candidatus Cloacimonadota bacterium, assembly GCA_023954715.1. Classification (GTDB taxonomy): domain Bacteria; phylum Muiribacteriota; class UBA6191; order UBA6191; family UBA6191. The sequence goes on from JAGSHD010000003.1 coordinate 83,727, forward strand.
ATCTTCGTAGTTTGGGTGATGTGATTTAAAAAGTGAAACGGATCCATCAGTTTGGATTTGTTGAAATGCCTTGGCTACCATAGATTTCATTGATCCCTTATGATTTTCATTGGGACCCCACACGTTAAAAAATTTTAAGCCTATAGCACTATTGTCCAAATGATGTTTTTGCATCCATTGATCAAAAACATGTTTAGAATAACCATACATATTAAGCGGTTTTAGTTTGGATAAATCGGCCTCATCAGAATAACCTAAGTCTCCATCACCATAAGTAGCAGCTGAAGAAGCATAGATAAAGCGGATATTATTTTGATGTGCGTAGATAGCAAGAGATTTAGAGTACTCATAGTTGTTATCCATAAGATAGTTTGCATCTAGCTCTGTTGTTGAAGAGCAAGCACCTAAGTGAAAAATAACTTCAACTTCTAGATGATCTTCAAGAAGTAAATCTAGAAAATCATCTTTATGTATAAAGTCGATATAATCTAATCCTACTAAGTTTTTCCACTTTTCAGAAGATCCTAAATTATCAACAATAAGAATATCGCTTCGCCCTCGTTTGTTAAGATCCCAAACAAGAGCGCTTCCAATAAATCCAGCTCCACCGGTAACTATGATCATATTATACCTCTAATAGCTCCACGTCTTCGTAGTTATCCATTTTACGAGTTGATACTGTATCTTTTAATGTCGATAAAAAAGAGTCTACAGAAACAGTCTTTTGTACTTTAGTACAATATCTTCGCCAAGTAACTGTTTTATTAGATCTTTCATCCTCTCCCAAAATTAACATATTAGGAGTTTTTGTAGTGACTGCTTTTCTAACTTTTTTAGAGAAAGAGTCGTTAGAAGTATCAATTTCTACACGGAAACCATTTTCAAAAAAGAGTTGCTCTAGCTCTTTGGCATAATCCATGAATACATCGGCAACAGGAATCAGTTTAACTTGAACAGGGGACATCCAAGTAGGAAAAGCACCACCATAATGCTCAATCATAAATGCCAAGAATCTCTCATGAGTACCAAGTGGCGCTCTGTGAACGATATAAGGTTGATGATATTGTCCGTCTTCTCCTGTATATTTTAAATCGAAGCGGTCGGCAATACCAAAATCTAATTGGTTGGTTGAAGCTGTTTCTTCTCTACCAATGACGTTTTTTATTTGAAAGTCAACTTTAGGGCCGTAAAAAGCAGCTTCGCCTTCTTCTGCTTTGTATTCAATGTTTAACTCTTCTAGGCACTCTTTGATCAAAGTTTCAGTGAAAGCCCAGCCTTCTGGATCATCAATAAATTTACCTTTGTCTTGTGAATGTAATGAAAGTCTTACCCAATAATCAGTAATACGAAATTTTTCATAGTAATTTTTGTGCATTAAAAGAACATTTTTGAACTCTTCTCTTACTTGCTCTTTTGTACAGTAAATATGAGCATCATTCATAGATAAAGCTCTTACTCTTAACAATCCTGTTAGAGATCCGGAGCTTTCGTAGCGATAACAAGAACCATACTCAGCAAATCGAGCAGGTAGGTCTTTATATGATTTAGGTTTAGATGAAAAGACCTTATGATGGTGAGGACAATTCATAGGTTTGAGATAGTAGTTTTCGCCATCAATATCAATAGGAGAGTACATCGTGTCTTTATAATATGGCAGATGTCCAGAGCGATAATAAAGATCTTCTTTTGTAATATGAGGAGTAGCGATACGTTTATATCCAGCTTTAAACTCAATCTCTTTGGCGTAGTTTTCTAGCTCGTCTCTAAGGATTGTACCGTTTGGTAACCAAAGAGGAAGTCCAGCTCCGATCTCTTCATCAATAACATATAAGTCTAGCTCTTTACCAAGCTTTCGGTGATCTCTTTGTTGAGCCAGTTTACGCTCTTTTATGAATTGATTGAGTTTTTCATTGTTTTCAAAACATAATGCATAAATTCGAGTTAACATCTCGTTGTTGGAGTCTCCCTTCCAGTAGGAACCTGCTACACTGTCTAACTGAAAACATCCTGCAGGAATCTCACGGGAGGCTTTTACATGGGGACCTTCGCACAAATCAACAAACTTACCACTTTTATAGAAAGACAATTGTATATCTTGGTCGGATAGAAACTGCGCATGCTGGGCTTTTAAAACTTGATTACTGTCTTTAAGAAATGTTTGTGCTTCTTCTGCGCTCATTTCGTAGGACTCAAAACTTTGATTGGTTTTGATAATATGTTTCATCTTTTTTTCAATCTTTTTAAGGCACTCTGGATCAAATGCTTCTTTGAATTTGAAGTCATAATAAAAGCCAGTTGAGATAGGTGGGCCAAAACCAAGCTCTACATCAGGATATAAGTCTTGAACAGCTTGAGCCATAATGTGGGCTAATGAGTGTCGTATTTTGTATAAATTTGTGTCTTTTTCATTGGAACACATAAGTATCTCCAGGTTGTATAATAAGGCTTTAGACTCAGTAAAAAATTAATGAATCTGGTAGCCTAGGCGATCATAAGATTAATAGTCAGTTGCCAAAGTATTTGAAGTAAATTTTATAATAATTTGCTATGGCAATCTCAAGGCTAAGATTCTATCTTTTTTCAATCAATTTGTCATGGACATTCTGTAAGAAATTGTAGAAAGAAGCAATTTGTTGGGTTAAATCTTGAAATGTATCAAAATTTTGTTTAGGCTAATGGTATTCAATAATAATGTGATCCAAATCTATACAATCTGAATATAATGATCGAAGGGAAAAATGCGCAAGATTAGTGAAGTGATTCAAGAATTAAATTTACAGGACCAAAGTAAAGACATTCTGCATCGCCTGATGGAGGATGTTCATGTTGGTAAGGTTCAAGAATCTATGATTCATTTATCAGATCATTCTTTACAAATTGGGGATAAGGTCTTCAATGTGGATCAATTTCCTGGAGTCTTCATTATGGCAATTGGCCAGGCTGCCCCCATAATGGCAGAGTTTGTGTATCATCATTTATTTTTAAAAGGATATAAAAGACCAATTGAAGGATGCATATTTACCAATAGAGTGACTAAAAAAGTCATAAACAACTTAAACTATTATAACAGTCAACATTCTCGTACTGATGAACTATCAGAGTCTTCAACTTATAAAGTGATCCAAGAAATGAATGAATACCACAAAAAAGGTTTCCATATCATTGCTTTGTTGTCTGATGGAGCTAGTGAACTCTTAAATTTACCTGAAACAGGAGTTTCCTTGGTAGATAATATCGAACTAAACGAACATCTGATGTTATCTGGGATCCCTTTAACTGATATTTTAACTGTAAAAAATCATGTTTCCAAGGTCAAAGCAGGTAAGTTTATAAAACTTCTTCAATCTTATCGGGCATCAATATTTAGAATGTCGCACGCTATAGATAAAAATGATCTGGATACGGGTATATGTTCGATTGAAGAAAACTCGTATTTAGATGCCTTGAATATTTTAAGAAATGCAGATCTTGTAGATAAGGTGCCAAAGTCTATTATTAACACTTTAAAAAATGGTGTAAACAAAAGGATAGTAGATACTTTAAAACAAGCTGAACTAGATAAATTAGATATTTGTTATTTGACAGTTGATAACATTGAAACAGCACTTAACAACATTCAATTTGTTTTAGAGGCGAATAATGCCCAAGTTTTTATTGATCATAGTGACTTTGCGCCTACCATGAAAGATGCAGTCGAAGATTGTTTTGAAAATCTGATCTTTACTCAGGTAAAGCCTGATGTGTCTAGTGCTTGTTTTCTTTATCATGGTTTGTTAAAACTAGATTCAAAAGCTTTAGATGAAAAGGGTAGAAATCAAAGATTTTGCTTACAACTCGGGTACCGAATGATAAAGGCTATGTTTAAAAACTTTGAACTGATGGTATTTTGTAGTGATGGTTTTGATGATGAGTCAGGAGCTTCTGGAGCATTTATCAACGAAGCCATGTTTTCTACAGAAGAGGATATCGAATTTGCTGAAAAATGTTTAGAGGATAATAATTCACATGAATTTTTTAAGCAAAAAAATGGTTTGTTAAACTTTGGTCCCACAGGTGCAGATCCTGAAGATTTAGTTTTTTTGGTCTGTCAAAGAATTAAAAAGTAGAGATGTGTGCAAGATAATTTAACTCAAATATCAGACAATGAAATTGATCAGTCACAATTAGATAGTGTTTATGAAGGCTTTGTAGATTCGGTTCTTGCTGAAGGTAGTAGTTTAATTATCAATGTAATCTCGAATGATGAGCTAAAAGGTGTTTTTGAGGAACACTATGTAATTAGTAAAGAGATTCTCCCAAGAATAACAAAATTGGTAAACACTTGGTCATCTGATTTTGTTTCATTGATTGAAACTCTAACCAGAACAATTAAAGTCCAAATTGTAGCAGATGGCAACATGGTAGCTCAAGGTCGAGGCTATGACCTTAGAGTATTTTTTGTTGATAAATTAATGCATGAACCACAAGGGACTATTCGATTTCGATTGGCACTCATCGAGTCAGATAGTTTTAGTTACTTTAATCACGAAGTAATCGATGAACCACATACAGAGCGGACTGTTGATCTGCTAGATCAAGATCAAGTGAGCTCGCTAGTTGCTTCATTGACATATGATACTTCGATTCAAAAAAGCTCCTTATCATCGAATAACACAGCCGTACAAAAACCAAATTATACAGATCAAAATTTAAGTTTACTAGAGTTAAAAACTAAAGAGTGCTTGGAGTTACAATCCGAAATCGACAACTTAAAAACTCAGTTGCGCACTCAAGATGTGATGTATCAAAAACTAATCACAGAACTAGAAAAATCTAGAGTGAATGAAAAGAATATATAGTTCAAATTTATAGTTTTTAATTGAATCAAAAGCGACAAAATCTAAACATTGATGTATAGTGCCGCAACCCTTCAGTCTAGACATTTCAAACTGGTATCGTACTCTCATGATCAAAACAAGTTTAAAAAGTAAATTAAATGAGGATATCTGCATGGTAGCATATCCACAAAACCACGGTTATACCTATATGTTTGATTGTGGTATGGCCTCTCTACTTAATATTTCAGATATAACTAAGCTAAGAGCTGTATTTGTTACCCATACTCATATTGATCATTTTATTAACTTTGATACTATTATTCGACACAGAGCAGGTGGTAGGGTACCTTTGACTATTACAGGGCCACTAGGTATTGCACAAAATGTACACTCCAAATTATTAGGGTATACTTGGAACCTCATAGGAAAGAGTAGTAACTGTTTTGAGATTCGTGAAATTGTTGATGAAAATACCTTTCATATTTACAAGATTTACCCACCTACATGGAAATTGAAACCTCCAATTGTAGTTAGGTCTAAAACCTTGCTAGAGCAAGATGGAATTTATGTGCAATACAGAGTTTTGGATCATAAAATTCCTTCCATTGCCTATAAACTTTCAGAAAGTAATAAAATAAATATTGGCGAGTTTCCATACAAACCGGGTCCATGGGTTGCTAGATTAAAAGAGATGTACCTTAACAATGAAGAAGGAGATATTGAAGTGGATAACCAAATTCTGCAAGCAAGTGATCTGTTTACTTTGTTGCATACTACTCCTGGCTTCCAAGTAGGTTGGGCTATGGATCATCTTGGTACAGAGTATAATCACCAGTTACTTGAGGATCTTTTTCGTAATATAGATATCCTTTATATAGAGTCATTTTTTCGAGAAGTTGATAAAGAGTATGCTTTGAAGCATCATCACTCTACATCTTTTCGATCAGGTGGATTGGCAAGACGGGCAGGAGTAAAAAAACTGAAATTGGTTCATCACTCTCGTAGGTATCTTTCAGAAATTCATGATCTATTAGAAGAAGGTAAGGCTGCCTTTGAAGGGCGCAAAGCAAACTTCAGTCAAGAAGCTACAGCAAAGTATCTACTCAAGGAGTAATAGTGCAAGATAGGTGGTTGATTCTATCAGATGGTACTAAGTTCAAGGGTCATGCTATTGGTTCTGATAATTTCAAGTCCGGAGAGTTAGCTTTTCATACTGGTATGAGTGGCTATATGGAGTCGATTACAGATCCTTCTTACAAAGGTCAATCTCTATGTTTTACATATCCATCTATTGGTAACTATGGTGTTGATCTAAAATATGATAATCTACAATCTAAAACTCCTAGTATATCTGCATTAATTATTTGTGATAGCTCAGACTATTATGGTGATAATAGTGAAGCGCTTAGCTTAGATCAATACTTAAAAAACCAAAATATTGCTGGCATTAGTGGTATTGATACTCGTGCATTAGTAAAGTTACAAAGTAATGATCCGCCACTAATAGCTCGATTGAGTGATTCAAGTAGTTTTAATATAAATAAAAGTCAAAGGTTCGAATCCCCAGTTTCAGGAGTCCATCGATTTTCAAAAAGTAGATCAGGCAAAGATCTTCCTTGGATTTTAGTAATCGACTGTGGTTGTAAACAAGGGATTATAGACTTGGTTTTATTGTGCGACGTAAACGTAATAACTATTGATCATAGGCTAAATTACCATGAAATCAAAGATCGATTAGAGTCTTATCAAGCGATTGTCATTTCAAATGGTCCAGGTAACCCAAAGAGTTATAGTGTGTTAATAGATATGTTAAAAATATCCTTAAACCAACAGATACCAATATTTGGAGTATGTTTAGGGCACCAAGTTTTAGCTTTGGCAGCGGGGGCTGAAACCGAATTGTTAGAACATGCACATCGATCACACAATCAACCGATCATCGATCTTAAAACCAATCGTTGTTACAATAGCTCACAAAACCACTCTTATGCTGTAAGTAAAGATTCTATATCTAAAGACTGGAAAGTATGGTTTGAAAACTTAAATGATGGAAGTATAGAGGGATTATCACATAAGAATAACATCTTTAAGTCAGTACAGTTTCATCCAGAGGGTTGTTCTGGTCCCCAAGATCTTGCTGGTGTAATCACTGATTTTATCAATGAAGCTACAAGATTATGAAGACTATATTAGTTTTAGGTTCTGGAGCAATTAAAATAGGTGAAGCAGGTGAGTTTGATTACTCGGGCTGCCAAGCTATAAAGGGGCTAAAAGAATGTGGCCATAGAGTTGTAGTTTTAAATCCTAATGTTGCTAGTACTCAAAGTAATGGAGATTTTGCTGATGTTGTTTATTTAAAAAAAGTATCTCACAGCGAAGTTAAAGCTATCATCACCAAAGAAAATGTTTGTTCTGTATTAATTGGGTTTGGTGGGCAAACAGCTCTAAACTGTGCTATTGAATGTCATAATCTAGGTATTTTTGAAAAATATAACGTCCAAGTTTTAGGCACTAGTATTGAGAATATAATATGTAGTGAGAATCGAGCCGAATTTGCACAACTGGTAAGACAATTGTCTTACGAACACAGTAACTATTGTATTATAGAAAATCTAATTGACTTAGAAGATAAATCAATACCATTTAACTTTCCAGTGTTTGTACGATCTAACCAAAGCCTTGGTGGCTTAGCGTCAGGGGTTTGTAGGGATTACACATGTTTATATAACCACTGTAAGAAGTACTTGAGTTTTTGCGATAGTTTAATTATTGAAGACTACTTAGATGGTTTCAAAGAAGTTGAGTACGAAATACTTCGGGATCGTAATGATAGCTGTATTTGTATATGCAGTATGGAAAATCTTGATCCTATGGGTATCCATACAGGTGATAGTATCGTTGTTGCTCCAACACAAACAATCAACGATACTCTTCATCAAAAACTACGTAATGCAGCTTTTGCTATAGCAAGAAAATTAGAGTTGATTGGCGAATTTAATGTTCAGTTTGCTATTGATCCCAAAACGGATAAATTCAAAGTAATCGAAGTGAATGCGAGATTATCACGATCTTCAGCATTAGCATCTAAAGCATGCGGATATCCGATTGCTCTAATCGCAGTTAAATTATGCCTGGGATACACTTTGGGAGAGCTAAAAAACTCACTAAATAGTAAACTGTCTGCTGTAATGGAGCCGACTCTGGATTATATCTGTGTCAAAATTCCAAAATGGGAGGACCAACGTTTTTTTGGTCAAGCTATTCCTATTGGAGCAGAGATGCAGTCAATTGGCGAAGTAATGGCAATTGGTCGTAGCTTTGAAGAAGCTATGCAAAAAGGTTTACGTATGGTTGGATTTAGCGTGGATAACTTGAATAATAACTTGTATCCTCACTCTAGAAGACTTTTATCAATATTAAGCTCAATGAGAAAAGGATTGTCAATCAATCAGCTTCATGAAATCACAAATATTAACCATTGGTTTTTAGGAAAATTGAAAAATATAGTGATGCAAGAAGAAGAAATAGCTAGGTCAATAAATTTGGATGGTAAACTCATATTGAAGGCAAAGAAGAGTGGCACTAGTGATTTGTATGTAGCAAAAATGTTTGATCTTAGCGAGATGGATGTTAGATCGTTGAGAAAGAGAGATACCATAACTCCTAAAGTTAAAATGATTGATAGTGTCTCTGGAGAGTATCGTACTAAAAGTAATTATTTATACCATAGCTATAATGGATATGATCATGATGTGGAAGCATTGGCACCAAACAAAGCAATATTGCTAATTGGGTCTGGTAGCTATCAAATTGGCTCTTCGTTGGAATTTGATTGGTGTTGTTTACAAACACTCCAGTCTATTAATAAATATGGCTTCAAAAGTATATTTCTAAACAATAACCCTGAGACTTTAAGTACGGATTATGATCAATCAGACCGCCTCTATTTTGAAGAGCTTTCTTTGGAAAAGATTTTGGATATCGTAGATTTTGAAAATCCTTTTGGAGTTATTATTTCTATGAGTGGTCAAGTAGGTAACAACTTAAGTAATCAATTACAAAAAGCAGGTATAAAAGTATTGGGTACGGATAATAGCTCTATACAAATATGTGAAAACCGAGCCCTTTTTGAGACTCATTTACATAGTGTAGGAATTATACACCCTAAGAGTTTCGAATATACAAAACTGCAAGATAATCTAAACCTGGTAGAATACCCTGTTATTATAAGACCTTCAAAAGTTTTATCCGGCATTAACATGAGAGTATGCAACAGTTCAGAGGAGCTAACAAATAGTATAGGCCATGGACAAAAAGATTGCTTGATTAATGAATTTATCGATAATGCTATAGAGATTGATTTTGATGGAGTATCTGTTGATAACAATATTATAGCTTTTGCAATCTGTGAACATATAGAAAGAGCAGGAGTTCACTCTGGTGACTCGACTTTAGTTAGTCCACCTCAAAACATTAATTTAGAGACTCAATCAGAGTTGTTGAAGATAGCTAAGTTACTTGTATACTCATTACAAATAAAGGGCATCTTTAATATACAGTTTATGATTAAATCATCGGACATATTTGTTATTGAGTGTAACTTAAGAGCATCGAGAACCATTCCCTTTATATCTAAATTAAAGTCAATAGATTTTATAGGACTAAGTACCGCAATTTATCTTGAGCAGCCATTTGAGGATTTGAAGGATGAAACAAGCAATACAATAGGAGTAAAGGTACCTCAATTTTCATTTCAGCGTATGAAAAATACTGACCCTAACTTAAGTGCTATCATGCGTTCAACAGGGGAAGTAGCTGCTTTTAGTCATAGCTATAGTATTGCATTGATTGAAGGCATGAGTGCTGTTGGCTATCCTACTCATCTAAACAAGGTGTGTCTAATTGCAGATGGGATTGAAATTGTGAATAAGTTAGGCTTAGAAAAGCTGAATGTAAGTATTGTCTGTGTTGATAATACAATAGACTATTTAAGCGATTTAGAGCTACTAACTACTTATGAACCAAATGATTCTTTAAAAGAAGGATACGATCTTTTAATATGCCTAAGTAATGAGCACAAGATAGACTATCAGCGTAGAGTGATCGAACAGGGGATTCCTGTTATTAATGATTTTCACCTAGCTTGCCAATATTTACAAGCTTTAGGTGAAATCAAACTTTGAGTAGACTTATTATTTTAATAATCTTTTGAGATTGTTAAGTCTACTAAATTAGTATGATGGTTCATATAAATTCATTAGAGTTAACAAATAAAAAGATCTATATTAGTAAGTAGGTCAGACTAATGAAATAGATAACTAGGTCAACACACTTAAGATTATTTGCGGTTTAAGTTTAAAAAGTGTTTTAAGACTTCGATTTTTTCTTGATCACTGTTAAATAAATTATCAGATTTAGTAATAAGTGATTGAATCTGAAGGCTTTCAATCTTGGATTGTTCCATTTCATAAGCCTGATTTTGTAACTCTTTATTTGTTTCAGGGTCTAAAGTGTTTGTTAAATTTAGTTTAAGCTCTGAAAGAGCTAAGTTGACGGCTTCAATGTCAACGTCACATTGTTTGGATCTAGCTGAGATGCTTTTTTTGACTTCTGTATCAAAAAATTGAACAAAGCTCTGGTCTGGGATTAAAATCTGATGTGGGTTGGTGGCATCTTCTTGACTAATCTGGTCTGAATTTGTTGAATCGCTTTGAATAGTTTGCTTTGGAGTAATGAAAAAGTGATGGAAAACGATTCCTACTAAAAGTGAAAATTCAAAAACATCAAAGTATTCTTCACCTGTAAACGGGGTTGGGTCACTAATAACTCTATAAGCAACTAAGGGAGAAATAATTAGTGCTCCCCATAGTAAAACAGAGGGTATATAGTATCTAGCGACACGATAGAGAGTAACCCAAGTTTGAGGTTTAGCAAATACTTGTAGGATTTCAACTAGGCTTTGTTTTTCCACCTTATCATTCGATAGGGAACTCGGCTTGTTAACTCTAGTCAATAAATTGTTGTGCCAACGTTTATCACTAATTTTTTCTAATAAAGCTAATCTATCTTTTACGTCCATAGTATTCCAATTATTACGTTAAAAATTTGAGACTCTTTATCTCATACCAATCTTTTTAAAAGCATTTTGAATAGTATTTATATACTCTTCTTTGTTAGCATCTTTTCTAAAAAAATCATTGGCACAGGTGATCAATCGAGATTTAAAGGCTTGAAAAGTAGAGTTTTTATCTAACCATTTACCTTTGAGTAAACTCATGTAAAGATCTCCCATTTTCTCTTTAGTTACTGGAGTAGAGCCTAAACCATCTGCTGTGGAAGCAAGATAAAAAAACTTGTTGAATATAGGAGCGTTAACGTGTACCCCACCATTGTCTTGAAACCAAGATTTACAATAAATTTTTCGACCCATTCGATCCGGATATACTATAAATTTAAGTCCACTTTTACGGTTCATGATCTCCCATTCTTGAAACTCCATTGCGTACTCTAATAGGTCTCCTCGTCCCCAAGTGGGGTCCTGCAGATTTCTACCTGCCTTATAATCGCCTAATGCAATATCTTCACCGATAAGCCAGTCTGGATCAACAATTACACCCATGACATCTGCTATATGTTCATTGAGGGTGCCAGATTCATCGCTGTATGTTAATGGTGATAGTTGGTGCATTATACCGTGACCGTACTCGTGGGCAGCTACATCTAAAGCTTTTGTTAGATAATCAAAACCAGCTCCTTTTCCAGAGCCATCGCCAAAATAAAAAGCCTGTTTCTCAGGAAGAAAGTACGCATTGTTAAAATTATTCATAACATGGGCAATTGCTTTAACTGGTTTTTGGCCTGTGTGCCAAATAAAGTTATATTTATTTTTAAAAGTATCAATCACTTTTTGCATATTTAAATATAATTCAACTTCTGCTTTTTGATTGTCCTTTCTACTTTGTCCCTCTTTATCCCACAGGTTGTCAATATCAGAGGAGTGAGTTTCAAGATTAGAGTTAAATATCTCCAATTGTCTTTGTTTGTCTATCAATTTATGAGTACCAGACTCTTTAACAACTTCAAAAGTGTGGAGGTGATCTTGGCTAAGGGAGTATCCTTTGCCCTTTAAAGCAATCAAGTTGTCAATTTTATTAAAAATAACACCAGATTTTGCGTCTATAAAATATTCAACCCATGTTTCAAATCCGTCTACTATTGCAGGTAGACGAAAATACCAAACAAGCTTATAATTGCCTAAAAAACGATACCAGTATAATCCCTCTTTGGTAGTGTTATTACTGGCTGGTAACTGTTTAACTAAAGAGTTTGATCTTAAATCCTTGGTTGCTATCTTTCTAGCATGCATTAAAGTAATTTTAGCTGAGCTATCTTGCGTAGATAATTTTTCAATGAGATTGATTTCTCGATGATTCAGGTGATTTGTAGCTAAGGACTTAACTTTATTGCTTTTATCTAAAACTAGTAGTTTAGTTTCGCCAAAGACAGGAACATTACCCGAGTGAAGTTGATATTTTTCTATATTAGTTTGAGGATTTATCCAATGTAAAATGGGGTGTTTAAAATGATCGCTGACACTAGTATGAGTCTTACGATCACCAAAGTGTTGATGAACCTCGTTTTCTAACCACTGATTACTTGAACTTTGGCTAAAGCATGTATTAATTAGAGGGAATAGCAGAGCGAATTTCTTAAGCATAGAAGTCCTTATGAATTATAAAATATTATATATTAGTTAGTAATAATACTTAAAAATATATTTTTGTCTAGACTGAAAGTACACAGCGTAAAGATAGTTCAATAGAAGAAGGGGCATTAAAGCAATAAAAGGCCTAAATCTTTGCAATTTAAGCCTAAAAATTGTTATTTACTTTATACTACTCATTAACACATTAAATAGCCAAGCACCAAAGGCTCCACCTAATAATGGAGCTACAACAGGAATCCAAGCATAGGACCAATCACTATCTCTCTTGTTTGGAACAGGCAGTAAAAAATGAACTAATCTTGGTGAAAGATCTCTTGCTGGGTTAATGGCATAGCCGGTTGTTCCCCCTAGGGATAAACCAATACTAAAAACTAATAAACCTACCGCGATAGGGCCTACACCACCAACTAAACCATTGTTAGCATGAAAGATACCGAGTACCCCGATACAAAGCATAGCAGTACCGATAAATTCAGATATAAAGTTGAAAACTATGTTTGGTATAGCTGGGCCTGTTGAAAAACAAGCTAACTTTAAGTCTTTATCTTCCGTCTCCAAAAAGTGTGGATAAAAGTATAATAACACTAAAGCAGCACCAATAAAGGCCCCAATAAACTCACCCGCAAAGTAGTAGGGTATTTGTGCTGCACTTACAGCACCACTAACATACAATGCGACAGTTACTGCTGGATTTAAATGAGCTCCAGAGATCCAGCCAGTAATAAAAACCGCCATAGATACTGCTAATGCCCAACCTGTAGTAATTACAATCCACCCAGAATCCTGAGCTTTAGATTTGTTTAAAACAACATTTGCAACAACGCCGTTTCCTAGTAGAATCAATATAGCTGTTCCGAAAATTTCACCAATTAAAATTGCTTCGTTTGTCATAATACTCTACGCCTCTATCCAGTTTTTAGATCGTTCAATTGCTTTTTTCCAGTAGTCTGTATGCTTTTTGGCTTCTGTATCAGCCATGGAAGGCTCAAACGCTCGTCCTTCTTGAGCCAATTGAGTTAACTCATCAAAATCTTTATAGACTCCTGCTGCAAGACCTGCTAAATAGGCGGCACCCATAGCTGTCGTCTCAACGACTGTTGGTCTACTAACCGTACATTGATTGATATCAGCTTGAAACTGCATTAAATAGTTATTGGCTGAAGCTCCTCCATCAACTTTTAAGATAGAAAGTTTCTTTTGTAAATCTTGTTGCATACACTCTAAAACATCTCTTGATTGTAATGCGATTGCATTTAAAGAAGCTTTAACAATATCCTCTCTAGAAGTGTCTCTTGTTAAACCATGCATAGTTCCTCGGGCGTAAGGATCCCAGTAAGGTGCGCCAAGGCCAACAAAAGCGGGTACAATATATACATCACTATTTGGATTTGCTTTAAGGGCCATTTCTTCGCAAAGTGCTGCATCTTCGATAATTTGGAGCTCGTCTCGCAACCATTGAACTAATGCACCACCTATAAAAACTGCACCTTCCAGTGCATAAGTAGTTTTGCCTCCAATAGACCAAGCTATAGTTGTTAAAAGTCCATTTTGTGAATTAACGGCTTTATCTCCTGTATTCATAAGTAAAAAGCATCCAGTACCATAGGTATTTTTAGCCATTCCTTCATTTAAACAAAGTTGACCAAATAAGGCGGATTGTTGATCGCCAGCGATTCCAGAGATAACAATCGATGAGCCTAAAAAGTCTGGATGGCATTCGCCTACTCGTTGGGAGGAGTCCACTACTGTAGGAAGAGCAGATCGTGGGATTTCAAAGCGCTCTAGAATCTCTTGATCCCAATCCTTGTCATGAATATTATAAACAAGGGTACGAGAAGCGTTGCTAGCATCACTGATGTGTTTTTCACCCTTAGTCAAGTTATAGACTAACCAAGAGTCAACGGTACCAAACAAGAGATTACCATCATCGGCACACTTTTTAACTGCAGGATTATTTTGAAGTAACCATCGCATTTTGGTTCCGGAAAAATAAGCATCGGTAACCAGACCGGTTTTTTGTTTTAATTTAGAATCAAAACCTTCTGCTTTTAGCTCTTCACAAAAATCAGCAGTACGGCGACATTGCCATACTATGGCATTGTTGAGAGCTTGACCTGTAGTCTTATCCCATGCAATTACAGTTTCACGTTGATTAGTAATACCAATACAACGAATGTCACTAGCTTGTAGATTAGCTGTTTTGAGTGCTTCTTTCATCGTCTTTAGTTGGCCTTGCCAGATTTCACTTGGGATTTGTTCAACCCAACCAGATTGAGGATAGTGACATTGTAGTGGTTCCGTTGCCATTGAAATGATCTCACCCAATTTATTAAAAATAATTGTTCGCGAGCTTGTTGTTCCTTGGTCTAAGGCCATGATAAATTCAGACATGTAGCTTTCTCCCTTAAAATTGTTATTTACTTAATATAGAGTTGATTTCTTGTTGGATTTGATCTCTTTGATTTTGATCCAAGTGGTAGATTAATTTAGTTCTTCTTAAAATTACATCTTCGAGCTTATGTGCTTTTTCATGAATCACATTATAAATTAGCTCGGCTTTTAAATATCCTTCTATGCCTATAGTTTTTCTATGGTCAGGGTTAGAAAGGGCAATGTTAGCAATTTCAATCCATCGAGATCCATAGTACATTTGCCAGCGGTCTACAAAGCTCGGCTCTAATTTTAGGTCAGAAAGCTGTTGTTTAATCTCATCTTGTTGAGGATGGTTAATATCATAGCCACCAAACAATGGCTCGATTTCAGTATTGTGATGTTTATTAATTTCAGGCTCTAGTTTTGACAAAACTTTATCAATCATTTTTACAGCTAAAGATCGATACGTAGTAATCTTGCCTCCAAAAACAGCTAGGTACCCAGAGTCAGATCCTAGGTCTTCTTGTTCTACTACGTATTCACGAGATATGGCTGACATATTATCTTCGCCATGATCTACTAAACTACGTACACCTGAGTATTTATAAACAACGTCATCCATAGATATTTTTTTACTAGGAAAGAATTGATTAAAAGTCTCTAATAGATAGTCTTCTTCTTCCTGGGAACTTGGTATGACATCAAAATCGTCTCCAGAAAAGTTGGACTCGGTTGTTCCGATCAATGTGAAGTCTTGAATCCAAGGGAGAACAAAAACAACTCTACCATCAGATGGTAGGATTAAAAAACCTGTATCATCTTCTTGAATCTTTGGAACTACAAAATGGATTCCACGAACATACTTAAGACCGGGCCGTTTTTGTTTTTTAGTGATTTTTTTATCTAAAGCAGGGACCCATGGGCCAGCGGCGTTGATTAAATATTTAGTAGAGATTTGATATTCTTTATTTAAACGTTTATCTAAAATTGTGAGGAGATAAGAGTTTTCTTTTGATTCAACTTTGATTAGTTCGTGGTAATTTCGAATATCTGCGCCGTACTCTTGTGCAGAAAGGGCAGTTTCGACAGTTAATCTAGCATCTCTAGTTTGACCATCAGAATATTGTACTACTCCTTTTAAATCGTCTTGGTTTAAAACAGATATACGATGTGTTTCATCGTCGCTTAGTTTTCTAGATGGCTTCATATTGTCAGGACCAGCAAATAAATCATACATTTTACAGCCAGACCAAACCATCCAAGGAGGTCTTTTGTCTGTACCGTATACTGGGATATTTAAACGAAGTGGCGTTACTAAATGAGGTGCTGTATTTAGTAAAATTTTTCGTTCTTTCAAGGACTCTTGGACTAATTTAAACTCTGCATTTTCTAGGTAGCGTATCCCGCCATGTATGAGTTTAGAAGAGTTGCCCGAAGTTGCATGAGCAAAATCGTCTTTTTCTATCAAAAGTGTTGAGAAGCCTTTACTGATTGATTCTCTTGCGATGCCGACGCCATTGATTCCACCACCGATAACGGTGACTTGAAATGATTGGATGGTCATTATATATCCTTTCTGAAGATGGACTTATATCCAAAAACTCTTATGAATAATTGAGTAGCTAATATAGCAAAGATGATGACTTGTAAGTCATATTCGAGTTTTAAATGACTTGGATATAGATGTAACTCTAAGTATCGCCAACATTGTAAAATGAAATAGCAAAAAATTCACCCTTTTGAGGTGAATTCTTTGCTATGCTTTAAATTATTTTATAATAAAATAAAAAAGGATTTTATAATTAACTTTCTACTTGGATTTCTTCTAGTGGCTGTGGGAATTCAAATTCACTTAATGGAAAGTTATCATCAAGGTAACTCTTGAGTTGAGAATACATCTCATCTCTTGATTGACTATATAAAATGTCATGCTCACTAGAGTCTAACAAAGACAGTTGATTTTCATTGGATTGAATTGCTTTGTGAATTTTTTTAGCTCCACTTGAATTAAATAAAGGGTCATTAATACTTTGTAGAATTAAAGTATTTGCCTTTATATCATTTAGTTTTTTCTTAGTTTGTCTTACAGCCTTTTTAATCTGATTGAGATTTTTAACAAAGGTATGCTGATAAAATGGATAGTCGTGGTTTTCATCCACATCGATTTTATCTTTAACTAAGTCCTTATCATAAAACTTGTTATATAACTTATTTAATAAGCTAGTTGGCTCTACCAAATGATGATCTAGTGATTTTGGGCTATATGCAGGGTTTATACAAACTAAACCAGCAACCTTGTCACCTTTTTTAGAAGCACACAATAGTGATAAAATTGCACCTAAGGAGTATCCCATTAAAATATATTGTTTACAGTTATTTTTGATAACACCGATGCCTCGCTCGATATTGTGATACCAGTCTTCTAAAGAGCGCTCTTTTAAGTCTTCAGGATTAGTACCATGTCCTCTTAGTCTCGGGCAAAACACTGTGTACCCAAGACTATGAAGGTATTCAGCTAGTGGTCGAACTTGCTCAGGAGATGCTAAATAACCATGAGTAAGTACTATACCAATTTGATTATCTTCTGCCTCTAAGTAAATAGGGAATGACTCCTCTGGCGGAGCCGTTGTTGTTGAAGAATGCTCCTGAAAGTCTTTAACAAACTCTCTGGAACATTGGGCAATCAGTGTTTTTATAGTCAATTGAGCTATGGTGTCAGAATCTTGGTTAATATAACTTTCAATGATTCGTACAGCATCAACAACGGGCTCTAGTTCATTAGCAAATACAGCTAGCTTATTTAGCATACGAATACTATGAAAATGATGCATATTAGCGAGATTTTCATGGTCAATATGAAGTATTTCATCCTCTAAATGAACAGATTTTTCTTTGATACCGATGTCTAAAATCTCTTTAAGGGGTTGGTAATCTTGATCAGCTATTAAATGAGTTATGTTACCAAAAAGGGTATGATGTTTTCTAAAGTTAGGATTGGATTTAATTTCAGATGCTGCTAGATAGATAGCGTTAGTCAAAGTATTTATATGTATTTCGTTGCCTTTAAAAGTCCTCATGGCAGTTGAAAAAATCTGGTCAATATTGATGTAATTATTGTCGTAAACTTTTTTCATTGTGTCATCAGTAAGCCCCCGTTTTTGCCAATCTAAAATGACATTGTTAAGAGATTCTTCTGAAAAGACTCCCTTAATATCAGTTTTTAACTTCATTAGGTAGGAAACATACTCATCTAGATGGACTGGTTCTGCAAAATAATGATCGATTACTGCTTTTTTAGAAAAAAGGAGAGGAACTTCCACTTCCATTTCCTCAACAGCTCTTTGACCTAGATTAGGAAATCTCTTACGTATGAACTTTGGAAAGAAGTGCTCCTCTGTTCGAAGAGGACTATAACTAATGTTTACAGGACACAAGACTACTGGCTTTTCAATTACATCTTCCGGACCAGAAAAGCTGTATTTATCTTGATAATACTTCATTGTTTCTAGGTCATTGTTTTGTACCGCTGTTAAGTAACTTCTTTTGAAAATTTCAGCTTTTAGAGCAAGAGTTGCTGCTCCTGTATGAGGAGGACCAGTTCTATCAGGACAATTTAGTGCTAAACGGCCATCTTGAAAGGTCTTTTTATTTTTGATCATGGAACCTTCTGGGAAGATAACCCAATTTGATTTACCTGTCATGAGATCCCCAATGATTTGCGTGTTTCGATTTTTATCTTGAATAGGATAAGCTCCACAGATACGCAACCATTTACCAAACAGACCAAAAAAGAATTGTTGATCTGCTAAAACTGTTACTTGTTTACCGGTAATCATAAACAAGATATAAGGTAGGATAGCTGTTTCTATACGGGTATAGTGGTTGGCTACAAACAAGGTAGGATTTTTTGGGACGTTTTCTTGGCCCTCCCAGTTGATGGTAGCTGGACTCAAATACTTAAAATAATTAGTTACTAATATTCTACTAATTTTAAATACAATGTGTTCTTTTACTTTAGATTTAGATTTTGAATCAGATTTATCAAGTGAAGCTGAAATGCTGGTCATATTTGGTCCTATAAACGTATTAGAATTATCAGAGAATCATAGCTTTTCAAAAAAGAGAAAAGCCGCATTTAATACTACGTAATCTATATAAAAATGTTATCCCTTAGTTAATGGTACGATTTTTTTATGGTCTTTGCTATTTATTTAAATCCCATTATCGACTTTTATACGCTTTCTAAAGAAATTTTGTTTAGATTGAGTAAAAGCTATAAATAGATTTGCAAAAATCACTTGATTTAAAAGTATATTGACTCAAACTGCGCAATACTTGCTATACCTCGAATATTAATAAAACTAAGAGTGATGTTTTTTATAAAATTAGGCTTTAAAGTCAGGGAATATAAACTTCCATATCTTTTGAATAATGTTACGGTTTTCATTTTGTTTTTTTAACAAGTCTTGATAACAACAAAAACAAGTGTCAGCATTATCGTTGTTTTGAACCAAACATAACTTACAAATAGTCTTTGAGCATAAATTACATTGAGTGCTTTGAACATCACAATTATTTAACCTTGAATCTATGCTTCTAAAGCAAAGTTCACAGCGATCAATTGTTTTCTCACCACCAAGGGAGCTGATTTGTATATCATCGGTACAATTGTGGCACAAAAACTCTTTATCAGCTGACTGTCCACAGGTATCTTTACAAACAAATTGTTGGCATTTATTACAGATACTATGGTGGTCACAAAAATGGATAAATCTTTTGTTGATTCTGCATTGAGGACAGCTATAAGTAGTCCGAACACTAATTACTGCTTCTGACAGTGCAAACAAAAGCTTTTTACTAAAGTCTACGATCCTGTATTTTCGAGTACAAGAAACACAAACCTGATGATGGTCGATCTCTTTATCTGATTTATGGCAAACCAAGCAAGGTAAATTGGTATGATTCATTGAGTCTTTCTTTGTAAGATTTGATTGTAATTGTACAAATGGTAAAAAATATTATACATGTCTTGGGCATCGATTAATAGATTTGAAGTTTTGTTATTTTGAAGGCTGTCTTTTCTATACAATACTAAAAACGCCCAAGAAATATCCTTGATTTGATCTTTGTGGTTGATTGAGTGAAGTACTTGTTGAACAACAATGTTATGTTGATTTAGATAACGTCGAATGTTGTTTTTATTAATATAGTTTAATCCAATGTGAGGATATAAAACATTTTTATAATCAGATAATTGCTTGGAAACATTTTCAATATTTAACTCTTGAACTGGGGAGGTTTGTAAATTGTTGTTACTCAACAATATTTGCGTTATTGTTTTATAATATAAGGAGTCTGCAAATACAGAGATTTGAATGCTTATGATTATGTATAATATTAATGCCATTCTAGCTCCATTGAGTATTTTGAAAATAGACTGCTTCATAGACTTGAGGTTCATCAATTAACTCCACACCTGATAGGTCAGCAATGGTTCTAGCTAATTTTACAATCTTAAAGTAGGCTCTATTGCTCCAACTTTGTTCTTTATACTTTTTGTGTAACAAAGTTTTAGCAATCGAGTTCATTTTACAATGGTGCTTTAAAAATTTGCCTTCTAATTGATGGTTACTCGTTATAGATGAACCATCATATCTCTTGTTTTGAATGTCTTTTGCTTTAAGAACTCGCTCTAAAATATCTGAGGATGAATCTGTAGTGACTTGATCTGTAGAAGATAGATCTACTCTTGGTACATTAAGGTGTAAGTCGATTCGATCTCGTAGTGGCCCTGACAGTCGATTTCTATATTTTTCGATCTGTAGGTTGGAGCAACAACAGGTATGTTTTGAGTCACCATAATATCCACATGGACATGGGTTTAAAGCTGCAATCAGCGTAAAGTTTGCAGGGTAAGATACTCTCATATTTGCTCGTGATATATTTATGTTACCGTCTGACAAAGGTTGCCTGAGTGACTCTAAGACATGTTTTTTAAACTCTAGTATTTCATCCAAAAACAGTACACCATTGTGTGCCAAAGAAACCTCGCCAGGAACAGCTTTAGCTCCTCCTCCAATCAAAGAGATATCTGATGCTGTATGATGAGGTGAACGAAAGGGACGATGATTAATATATTGTTCGTGTTCTTGAAGATATCCACAGATAGAGTATATTTTTGTAGTTTCTAGGTACTCAGGAGTAGACATCCTAGTTAAAATGGATGGGAGTCTTTTTGCGATCATGGATTTACCACAACCTGGAGGTCCTTCCATTAAAATATGGTGTCCGCCAGCAGCAGAAATCTCACATGCTCTTTTTGCATTTTGTTGACCAATGACATCTGAAAAATCTAAGTCACTACTATCGTTGTTAGGAATACTGACTTTAGATTGAATATATTGTGGTTGATTTAGGTTGAGATAGTTGACTAAATCTTTTAGAGATATAAAGTGATTGTGTTTTAACTTTTCAATTTGACAGAGTTGAGGTGAGTTTTCACTAGGAATAATATAGTCATTAGCAAAACCTTTTTCATGACACGAAACAATAGTTGAAAAGCAGTTTGAAAGTTTTCTAATTCTTCCATCTAATGAGAGCTCTCCTATAAACAAGGTATCGTTAAAGTTTTCAAAGTTTTTTATTTGTTTCGAGGCTAATAAAATCCCTATGGCAATAGATAAATCAAATCCAGATCCTTCTTTTCGAACTTGTGCGGGAGCTAAGTTTATAGTAATTCTTTCTCTAGGAAACTTAAATCCTGAATTTTGAATGGCTGCTCTTACTCTCTCTTTGGCTTCTTGTATACTTGTATCTGGTAGCCCAACGATTTGAAACGATGGCAGTCCTTTCGATAGGTGAATTTCTACTTCTATTTCAAAGGCATTCAATCCAAGTAGGCTAGCTGTCTTTATGCGTGTAGTCATTGAAATCTCCTTTAATGGTTATAAAAATTGAAATAAAACTAAAGTCTAGTGTGTTCATTCGAATCTCCTTTGATAAGTCGTTTGATATATTTAATGTATCAAGTGATATTTCGTTCCAATAGATTAATTAAAACTAAAGGGGGGAGTAAGCAAAACTTTAGGTAGCTAAGATAGAACTGACCACAAGTCATAAAACCATAGTTCATCCATTTTAAATCTAATTAGAATGTTAGAAAATTTAACTAAAGAAAGTATAAACTTTTAGATCAGTAGCGCTAGTTGTCGGTATAACATTGGTCCTATAACCTGCAGTGATAAAGATAAAAGAGAGAAACATGAGTAAATACATCGTAGGTTTTATCATAATGTTAATGTTGTTTTCACAGAGTAACTCTAAAAACTTGGAAGGGTTGGATCAGGCTTCGATTAAGTATAATAAAGAGTTAGATGGATTTGCTTACCCTTTTGAAGTAGAACAATTTTTGTTCAAGTCACAAAATCAAAACCTGCTGATGAGATATATGGATGTAGGTAACAAAAACTCACCAAAGGTCATCGTTTTATTACATGGAAAAAATTTTTCAGGATATTATTGGGATAGAATTGCTAGAGACTTAATAAAGAGAAATTATAGAGTGATTATACCGGATCAAATTGGATTTGGTAAATCCTCAAAGCCTAAGTCATACCAATATAGCTTTAGACAATTTGCTTTAAATACCAATCGACTTTTAGAAAGCTTAAATATATTTGAATATGAGGTTGTTGGGCATTCAATGGGTGGTATGTTGGCCGTTACATTAGCTGTAGATTATGTAAAAGCAGTCAAAAAACTAATACTACTAAATCCCATAGGTTTAGAAGATTATAGTAAATTTGTACAATTTAAAGATGTTGATTTTTTTACAAGGGCCAGCTAAATACAACAATGGCTAAGGCAATCAACTATCAAAAGAAAAACTATTATGATGGAAAGTGGTCTAAAGACTACGAAAAACTGTTACTTCCGCTAAAAGGTATGCTTGCTAGTAAGGATTGGCCAATAGTAGCCTGGAACAATGCATTAACCTATGGGCCAATTTTTTCAGAAAATATAGTAAATAAGTTTTCACAGATCAAGTGTAAAACCTATTTGATCATTGGCACTCGAGATACAACTGGGCCTGGTAGGGCTTGGTTAAAAGATGGTGTGACACGAAAACTAGGGCAGTATAAAAAGCTAGCCAAAAATGCTCAAAACTTCATCAAAGGGTCAACATTAATCGAGTTAGAAGGGCTTGGACACATGCCACACTATGAGGATTATGATGTCTTTATAAAAGCTTTTACTCAGTCGCTGAGTAATTAGTAGGTTTAGATTGTATAAGCTTAGTGCCTATACAATCTATTCCTAATGCAGTTTTATGCTGCTTCTTGAGTGTTTTTTACGGTGAGACTTTGTACTTGGTGTGCTAAAAGACTGGTATACCAGGACTCCTGACCTTCTTTATTTTCATATTTACGAATATCTAAACGTCCTGACAAAAAGACCAATGATCCTTTTGTTAGATAATTGCTGACAAACTCTGCAGTTTTTTCAAAACATATTATAGGGAGATATAAAGGATCAGAGTCCTTTTTGTAAGAGTTCACCGCTACTTTAAACTTACAGGCTATTTGTCCATCTTTACATTTAGATAACTGAGAGTCTGCTACTAATCTTCCAATAAATTTACAATCGTTTAATTTCATTGTTATTCCTTTTTGATTTAAAGGTATTTACCTTTGTGTTTGTACTGACTTCAATGTATCAATAGCTACGAATGAAGATAAGATTAAGTAAAACTAATTGGGGGGTTAAGTAAAGGTGTTATTTATATAATAATTTAGGGAACAAAATGAAGTGGCAGTTTATTATATCACGATCTAATTAGCTAAATAATTACTGTAATCCAAAATAATTATTAATATCTTGATGATATTGATAATAATTACGATAATATATATACAATATTAACAACTTAAGGAAAGTATAATGTGTGGATTATTAGTTTATGTGGGATTACAGACAAAACGGTACGAACAGGATCTAAGTTTAAGTTTTAAAACTCTA
This sequence comes from Candidatus Cloacimonadota bacterium, assembly GCA_023954715.1. Taxonomy (GTDB): domain Bacteria; phylum Muiribacteriota; class UBA6191; order UBA6191; family UBA6191. The sequence continues at coordinate 107,661 of JAGSHD010000003.1, forward strand.
TTACATCGTGGGCCAGATGATAGCTCTAGTTTGAAGTATAAACGTGGAAAAATGTTTTTTCACCGATTAAGTATTAATGATTTAAGTAATGAAGGAAACCAACCATTTGAGAGAGATGACTTAAAACTAGTATGTAATGGTGAAATATATAATCATAAACAACTTAAAGACAAATTGAGTATTGTCAGCCCATCCAATTCAGATTGCGAAGTGATTGCACCTTTGTATCAAAAGCATGGAGTAAAAAAAATGCTCTCCATGCTAGAAGGAGAATTTGCTTTCGTATTATATGATGAGACTAATGATCAACATATCGTTGCAAGAGATCCTATTGGGATAAGACCTCTATTTTACGCAATTTTACCAAATGATGAGTACGCTTTTGCTTCAGAAGCAAAAGCATTGATCAATCTAAGTAAAGAAGTACATACTTTTCCACCAGGTCATTATTGGGATGGAAAGAAATTTATCCAATATTTAGATATAACTCACGTACATGAATATCATGCCCATTCTATGGAAACAATTACAGATAATATTCATGATTTATTAGTAGATGGAATCAAGACAAGATTAGATGCTGATGCAAAAGTTGGATTTTTATTAAGTGGAGGATTAGACTCTAGTATAGTTTGTGCAGTAGCGCAAAAATATTCAGATAAACCCATAGATACCTTTGCCATTGGTATGGAGAGTGATCCTATAGATTTGAAGTACGCTAAAATTGTAGCTGATCATATTGGTTCTAACCATCATGAGGTAATTATCAGTGAGCAAGATGTTCTCGATGCTTGTAAAGAGGTGGTATATCACCTTGAGACTTATGATATAACAACAATTAGGGCTTCGATTGGAATGTATTTAGTTTGTAAATATATTAAAGAAAATACAGACATAAAAAGTGTCATGACCGGCGAGCTATCTGATGAATTGTTTGGTTATAAATATACGGATTTTGCACCTAATGCTTATGAATTTCAATTAGAGGCCAAAAAACGTATTGATGAAATCTTTGAATATGATGTTTTAAGGGCAGATAGAACAATTTCAGCAAACTCTTTAGAAGCAAGAGTACCTTTTAGTGATCGAGCCTTTGTTCAATATGTTATGGCAATTCACCCCGAAACAAAAATGAACCAATACAATATGGGTAAGTTTTTACTCAGAAAGGCATTTGATAGAGAAGACTATTTACCAGAAGTCATATTATATCGGGATAAGGCTGCGTTTTCAGATGCTGTAGGACACTCTTTAGTAGACTGTTTGAAGGATTTTTCGAATAAAAATTATAAACCGTCGGAGTTACATAGAGCTAAATTGATGTATCCACATGCCACACCATTTACTTATGAATCTTTAATGTATAGAGAGATATTTGAATCTTATTATAAGGGTTACTCTCACTGGGTAAGAGACTATTGGATGCCTAACAAAAAATGGGAAAACTGTGATGTGGATGACCCAAGCGCAAGAATCCTACCAAACTATGGTGAAAGTGGAGTGTGATTCATTAAGGTTACTTTGAGATTAGTGATAAAATGGTTGGTATCTAAGTAAGAGATATAAACAATGAAAGACTTTAATTGGCTCTATTATACATGTAATTTTGGGCCAATGTATGGTCAAAGAAAACTAATGACTAAAATGTTCTTAGGCATATTTCTTTAATAGTTCTAATAAGGTACTAGATAAAACTTTGAAATTATAAATAGAAATTAGAGTACCTAAAAGGAAAAAAAGTTTAGGTAATTTAGATTGTTTTCTTTCTTTTTTAGTTTCTACATAAAAGACGTATGAAAGACCAAATGGAAAGAACGATCCAAAAATAATCCAGTCCGTCTGATCATATCTGTATAGATTACTTACAATTAATATAAGGTGCAATACAGCTAGGATGATAGCAAGTTGAATTATGGTTGGTTTCAATAATTTTATTTTGTCAAAAAGAGTCATGAGTACATTTTATTGTGGCTTGCAGTTTAAAAGATGTCTGCATAGTTATATTGGCTCCATATAGATAAAAAAAGGGTTTCTAGAGTGAACTAGAAACCCTTTTGTTTATCTGACTTTATTTATTTTTGGAGTAATACTGCTTTGCACCTTCATGCAAAGGAATTGATATTCCTGTTTGGGCAGTTTTAATCGAAATATATGGAGCTTGTGTTGAATTTGACTTTAGTACTGTTGTATCAGTAAAAATCTGAGTTAGTAGTTTGGCAACTGTTTCTTTTGCTACATCTTTATGAGTAACCAAAGTTGCAGTAACACCTAAAGTGTCTAAATTAGTATCCATTCCGAGGTAAGTATTTTTAGGAATTGTAATATCCACATAATACGGAGACTGTGCTTTGAGTTTTACTCTAGCATGTTGCTCAATAGTAACAAACTTTAAAGGATGAATTGCTGCTAGATTAGAAATCTGTCGAGCAGGATAAGCAAAGGTTGAAAAGAAAGCATCGATTTTACCGTCTTTTAATGCTTGTATCGCATCATGGCGGTTTAGATAACTGACTTCTTTGAATTGCGACAATTGATAATTGTGAGCCGCCAAAATATTTAGGGCATTCACTTTAGTACCAGAGTCTTGAGGTCCAAGATTGATTCGTTTGTTTAGAAGATCTTTGACCGTATCAATATTATGCTTTTTTAGGGTAATGATTTGAATTGCTTCTGGGTATAATGAACAAACAGCTCTTAGGTTACTTTGAGGCCCTAAGTCTGCAAATTTATTAACACCATTTGCTGCCATAGAAGCAATATCGTTTTGAACTATTCCAAAATCAGCATGTTGACTGTTAATTAAAAGAGCGTTATCAAAACTACCTTGAGACGCATGATGAACTACTTTATCGTCTTTAGCAAGTGTACTTAAGCCTTTGCCAAGAGCATAATATTCACCTTCAAGTGGACCAGAAACTAAAGGAGAAAGCCCATTGAGTTTGTCTAGCTTTACAGCAACTTTATTAACAGTTTTGATTAGCTCTTTTTCGATCGCAGATAATTGCTCACTAGCTTTTGTTTTATTTGCTAGTTTTAACTGTGTGGTAAGGACTCTTAAATCCTTTTGAGCAGGGGATTCATTTTTGATTGTACCGGCTTCATCAAACTCTGGTGAGTTTTTATTGGTTTCTACTTTTACTTCAGTATAAGCAATAGGAGTCCATTTGCTATTCTCTAGTTTATAAGTAGATGTACCAAAAATTGTGATTGCATCATCTTTTTTATTACCACTTGGATTGATATCTTTGATACCATTTTTAGCAGTACCTAAAATAGATGATAATGAAGCTGAGTTAAGTTGGTTCCAGTCTGACAGATTGTAATCATCTAAAAATTTAACGGTACTTTGAAAATATATTAACAATCTTGCACTGCCATCTGCTTTATCACTAAAAGGGTAACTACCTTGGCGAGTTAATGTCTCGACCTTAAATAAACCTTGTTTAAAGTGTTGGTCTAGTTTTTGTTGGATTTGATCCGTTAATGTAGTTTGATCTGGACCAGACTTACATCCAGATAATAAACAAGCAAAACTAAGTATGAGTAAAAATTTGATAAATTTCATCTTAAAACCCCATAAATTGAATGTAACCGGTTAATACAGCGGCATTGGCAATGTCAATGAAAAATGCCCCCACCATTGGAACGATCAAAAAGGCTTGTGATGATGGGCCGTAACGACTTGTTAATGCCTCCATGTTTGCCACAGCAGTAGGTGTAGCTCCCATTCCAAAACCGCAATGTCCACCAGCGATTATGGCAGCATCGTAATCTCCACCCATTACTTTAAAAGTAACAAAATAGGCAAACAATGCCAAAATTATAGTTTGAACGATTAAGATTAACAAGATAGGACCAGCAAGGTTCATGAGTTCCCATAATCTAAGAGACATCAATGCCATCGCTAAAAACATCGATAAACCGATGGTCCCGCATAAATCAACACACTCTTTGTTGATTTCATAGACATTTGTAAACTCACAGATATTGGTAATAACAATACCAATAAACAAAGAGCAAATAAAAGATGGTGCTTGAATACCAACGGATTGTAAAAATTGAAACAACATATCTCCAAAAACAATACAGATAGCGATTACTAGAAATGTTTCCATAACTTTTAGTGGAGTTACATGGTCTTCATCTCTAGGATCATAAGTAATGGTATCTGAATGGGATCTATTATCTCGATCTTCATCCGCTTTTTCAGAACTCTCTAGCTTATTTTTTGCAATCAATCTTTGGGCAACTGGTCCACCGATTAATCCACCGAGTACTAAACCAAAGGTAGCACAAGCCATTGCCAATTCCATGGCAGCTTGTAGATTTTGAGTATTAGAAAATGTTTCAGCGTATGTTGCACCTGTTCCGTGTCCACCAGCAAGAGTAATTGAACCACCGATTAATCCAAATAATGGATGTAAATCAGTAAGGTGGGCCATCATAACTCCAACACCGTTTTGTAACACAAGGTAAATTGTTGCTAAACCCAAAAACAGCAGAACTTTTGGACCACCTTTAATTAAGAGTTTGAAACTTGCTCCTAAACCAACAGTAGTGAAAAAAGTTAACATGAGTGGATTTTTTAGACTCATATCGAAACTAAATTGAAAGTCAAAGTATTTATATAAGATTGTTGTAACAACAGCAAATACGATTCCCCCTACTACCGGTTCTGGAATGTTGTTTTTTTTCAAAAAAGAAAAGGATCGATTGAAAAAGTATCCTATAAACAAAACTAATACGGATAATCCGCCAGTTTGTACTAGATCCAAATGGACTTGCATTGGCTCTCCTTACTGTAAATTAAAAAGTAACGAAGTCAAGAGGCTAACAGAAAGCTTTAAGTGTAACTATTATCTTAAAAGCAGTTGAATCTATGTTTTTGCGCTGATGTTTTTTACTAATTAATCTTGTTAATATTACTAAAATTGACAGAAGTATATAGTAAAAATAGGGGAATCTCAAGAAAGCAAATGGAAAGCTAAAACTAAAAATCAAGGTCAAGTTTTGCTTTGTACTCTATATAAATTTCATGTAGCCCCTCAGGAAACATAATAGTACCTGTTGAATAGTAAGTCTGACGATTAAATATCAACTCATAATTTAGATCATTTAACTTAAACTTGACTATATAAAATGTATCGTTGGTGGTAACGTCATACTCAACTACATGATGTTTTGCTAACAAGTCCTTGAACAGACGGAAACTCATTTTCTTAGAAAATCCAAGTTTCGACCAATTTTTAGGAATATGTTTAAGGTGAAGGCGATTGACTGTTTCTTCGTCATCGAGATCGACTAAATTTTTGTCCTTCAACAAAAATTTACTGCATGTTACGTAATATCCAAAGGCTACGCCTTTTTCAATACACTCTCCATGTTTGTTAATTTTAGTCAACTTGGTTTTACCAGGAACAATCGTATAAGGAAGTCGACTGAGCTCACTAACAGGTGCTTTGTTTGCAAAAGTTGTATAAGAAGATAAAATTAGAACAAGTAGAATATATTTCATAGTAGATTAGGTTTAGTATAGTTGAGTCAGTAGTAAACATCAATAGATATCAAGCAATTGTTTATTTATGATATATATCGGTAGATTGTACTTGTTAAACAAGATGTAAGTTGTATCATTTAAGCATGTTTTAGATTTTAACTAACATTTTTGATGTACCATATATGAAGTATTATAATAAAAGAAACTTGTTAATAAAATATCAATGATTAAAAGGGGTAAATTGTGTTTTCAAAAGAAGAAAAAAACTTTTATCAAAGACATTTTCTATTAGATGATATACAAGTATCTGGACAAGAAAAGCTAAAAAAATCTAAAGTTTTGATTATTGGTTTAGGTGGACTTGGTTCGCCAGTAGCGACTTATTTAGGTGCAGCAGGAGTGGGATCTTTGACATTAGTAGATGGAGATGTGGTAGAAGCATCAAATCTACACAGACAGCCTATACATAATTATCAGAATATTGACAAATACAAAGTGTATAGCGCCAAAGAACAACTTGAAAAACTGAATCCTTTCATTGAAGTTGAAGCAATCAACAAACATTTCGATGTTAATCTAGCCCAAACAATTACTAGTAAATTTGATCTAGTTATTGATTGTACAGACAACTTTTCAGCACGATATTTAATTAATGATGCTTGTGTATTGTTTAATAAACCTCTAGTTTCAGGAGCTATCTATAAGTTTGAAGGTCAAGTGTCTGTGTATAACTATAAAAAGGGGCCCTGTTTACGTTGCTTGTATCCAAAACCTCCGAGTGATAGTTTAGTGCCAAATTGTGCACAAGCAGGTGTTCTTGGTATTTTGCCAGGTATTATAGGTAACCTACAAGCTATGGAAGCACTAAAAATATTATTAAACTTAGGAGTAATACAAGAAAAAACTCTTTTGTATAATGCACTTGAAAGTAGCTTTAAAAGCTTTGGACTAAGAAAACACAAATCTTGTCCCGTTTGTTCTTCAAAAGCTACCATAACAAAACTAACCGCAATTCATAAGGAATGTAAAATGAACACTTTAAAAGAATTTGAAATATCTATCGATCAGCTAAAAGAAAAACTGGATGGAACAAACCCTCCTTTGGTCATTGATTGTAGAGAACACTCTGAGCTAGAAGTAAGTCGCTTGAGTTTTACTAAACATGTACCTCTTGGTGAAATTCAGATCGGTACAGAAGATTTAGACAAGGACCAAGAAATCGTTGTACACTGTAGATCAGGCGTAAGAAGTATCACTGCCATAAATTTAATGGCTCAAGTTGGTTTTACCAATTTAAAAAGTCTTGCTGGTGGTATCATAGCATGGACTAACAAGTACGGTATGGAGTAAGTCTTTATGATTAAAAACTATCGGGAACTACATATCCATTTAGAAGGTAGTTTATCAAAAAATCTTTTATTTGATTTATGGCAAGAGACAAATGACGCTCCGAGTCGAGCGGACTTTGAATCTTGGTTTAAGTATACTTGTTTTGACGATTTTTTAAACTTATGGTGTAAGCATCAATTGTTATTGTTTAACAAATTTAATCCCCGTATGATTGTTACGCGACTTGTTAGAGACTTTTTTGAGTACTTACAGCGTTTTAATATAGAATATGCAGAGGTTCATATCTCTCCTATTGATAGTTTATTCTTAAAATACAAATTACCTAAACTCTTTATCATGAGTGAAGAATACAATGTTTTGATTCGTATGTGGGACAAAGCTGTTACAGCAGTGTCTAAAGAGTTTGAAGATAAGCATAAGGTTAAGTTGATTATTGATTTTGTTAGAAACTACCCTGAAGATGTGGCCACTTGGCAATTACAAAACTTCAGATCTAACCATGTACATTTTGAAAATGTCATTGGAGTAGGATTAGGTGGTGGATCTTGTACGCGTAGAGTAGGAGAGCTATCATCAATTTTTTATGAGATTAAAAATATGGGATACCACCTTTTTGCCCATGCTGGAGAACATCTACCAAAAGATGTAGCATATCAAGAAGTGAGAGATGCCATTGACTTGGGTGTAACAAGAATCGGTCATGGTATTCATGTGGTAGATAACACGGAACTAGTTTCTGAACTAATAGCTAAAGATATTGCCTTAGAAGTGTGTCCGAGTTCAAATGTCTTTACAAACTCAGTTAGTTCTTTTGAAAAACACCCTCTTAGAAAGTTATATGATTTAGGCATACCTATAATAATATCTAGTGATGATCCTACTTATTTTGATACAGACATACAAAAAGAGTTTAAATTGTTAAAGACCGAGCTGCATTTTACAGATGCTGAGATTTTAGACCTTCATCAAAACTCTATCAAATACAGTGTAACAAAAAGTTTAGACTCTTTTTGATTATTATCGTAACCAAGCTCCAAAAACTACTTTTTCATTATATATATTTAATAATGATAGAGTTTTTAAATCTTTAGAAAAACGAACTTTGTAAATTTGGGTACGAGAAATTTCTTCACCACTACGATAGATAATTCGAGCTTGCAGGTACATGTCTTCAAAGGTTCCTACAGGACTAACTAGAGGCCCAGAAAGGTTAACAGGTCCTTGCATGTCTTGGTATTTTGTAGATTGAGAGACGGAGTCAAAGTACCAACGATATTGTATTTTCATTGTATCGTTTGCTTCTATGTTTAAATGAGTACTTAAAGTGACATTTTGCATATCGATTTGATCAACCTTTAGGCTAATGATTCTAATTAAGAGTTCATCAGGAAAGGTGTAAATACCATATACTTCTTGGCTCAAATGATTATCAGGATTTGAGTCTAAGCTCAAGCGAAAGGCTGTTAGAGTGGTATTTTGCTTGATAATAATAGGACGATCATAAAACACAATATTTGGATTGTGGTTGGTTTTGTAATATATTCTCGTGTTATCTATAGCATAACCTAATGTAACTGTTACTGATTTTTCATATGACCCGCCACAAGGAAAGATGGCAGGGGTTGTAGGACGTCTTGAGCTAGCCGAAGGGGAGATATTTAAATTAACTAAGTTATTTTGAATACTAGCGTCAGCGCGAGCATTTACATTTACACCACAAATACTAGAGAGTGGACTTTTATAGTCAAAATCGAATGAGACTTTAGTAAAGTTGGGCTCATTGAGTAAGCCATATTTGGCGTTAGTGACCGTAGCTTCGTGGTATTTTGAATCTCGTAATGAACTTTCAATCAAGGCATTGTGGTCAGCTTGTATACAAAAGAGTGTAGAGATATTTATTATGGAAAATAAAAATAGTTTAAACATAAAAACCTTAATATATAGAACGGATCAGTAAAAATCCTATCAACAGATAGAGATATCATATATTATACGATCAAAAGATAATTAGTGAATGACTAAAGTTAGAAAGATGTACAAAATTATTAGAAGATTAAACTTTGTGCCGTCTTTTAACAAATTCCTTTAAAAAAAAGCTCAATATACTTCAAAATAGAGACTAAATATTTGAGGATTGTACTAAGGGTTAAGTCAAGAAAAAGGGTGCTTTGAAATTATGAGTAATACTATAGAAATAGGTGGAATAACAATTCATCTTTGTGAACCAAGTACTGTTACACAAGAGTTTGTAGGTCAAAACGAGATAGTAAAACAGCTAAATGCAGCATGGCTAGTTATTGATGACAAAGATGCTCCCATGAACCCAAGACTCATTGGTAAACCAGGAGTAGGTAAAACTACTTTAGCATGTCATGTGGGATTACAAATGAAACGAGATCTCTATATTCAACAAGCAACTATGGATACTCGACCAGAGGATTTAATCGTTACTCCGGTAATATCAGAGGATCAAAAGATAAAGTATGTTGCTTCGCCTTTAGTAAGTGCAATGATTACCGGATCTGTGTTGATTTTAGATGAAGGAAACCGAATGAGTGAAAAAGCTTGGGCATCCTTAGCACCATTACTAGATCATAGAAGATATGTAGAGTCTATCGTGGCGGGAATTAAGATCAACGCTCACAAAGACTTTCGCTTTTGTACCACAATGAACGAAGACTCTTCTACCTACGAAATACCAGAGTATATATATTCTCGAATCCAACCGGGTATTCATGTGGATTATCCACAAAAAGATGAAGAGCGAGCGATACTAGTTGAAAATCTACCGAGTGCTCCGAGTGAACTTATTGAATACGTTGTAGACTTCTTACAAGTGTCACATCAAATTGGAGAAAATCATAGTATAAGAGATGGTATCAATGTAGCTCGATATGCATTTAAACTAATGAAAACCAATGATATAACCAGTGCTGAGGGCTTTCAAAAAAGTTTAGAGTTGATCGTGAATGAAGGTAAAGCAAAAGAAGAGTTTTAGGTATAGATGATCATTCAAGACAATATACATATTTTACCTATTGTACATTACAATATGGAGTTTGCTACCCAAGTCCATGAGATTATCGAGTCGGGTGATTATGATGCCATAGCTGTAGAGTTGCCTACTAGTATCAAAGAGTCTTTTTGTACAGCCATAGATCGCCTACCATATTTATCTGTCATATTATATCCTAATAAACAAACGGGTACTATGTACTTGCAAGTAGAATCTTGCGATCCAATTGTAGAAGCAGTAAGAAGTGCTAGAGAGAGGCGCTTAAAGATCTATTTTGTGGATATGGATATTGATAGTTATCAGGATCACCATGACTTAGTACCGGATTGTTATGCTTTAAAGACACTTTCTATATCCAGCTTTTATCAAATTTGGTACGATAACCACGGGCAGGGACTGCATAAGTCACGTACAGATGATCGACGAGAGCGATATATGGCTTATCGTTTAAATCAAGTACGTAAAAAACATAGTAAAATATTGATGCTTAGTGGCATGAGTCATGTAGAAGGAATAAGAAACTATTTGGTTCATAAAGCTCCTTGTCCTATGAGTTTCTTTCGACGGCAAAATGCTACAGTCTATCATTTAAGTGAAGAGTCTTCGTATCAAACAATGGCAGAAAGTGGATATATCTCAACTTTATATGAAATGTGGAGAGAGTTCAAAATATCAAAAGAGCTTCCGTTTTATACTAAAGAGCAATCTAAAGCAAAACTAGGTAGTTTTTCATTGATTGAGTCAAAGACTCCGCACAAGCCTATAGTAGATCAAAAACAAAAAACCAAAGAGTGGATGATTGACTTTTTTGAAGAAGTCTTGGATACAGTAGATGGTCATGTACGACTCGATCGTGCCTTAGTATTAGAGCTTTTATATTCTCAGACTAAAGAGCTATATGAAAGAAAGTATGATACCAAAATCAAGTTATGGCAAGAACGAAATCTAAGAACTTTTCTTAAAAAGTGTTTGTATTTAGAAAATCAGTTAGTACCTGATTTTTTACAGTATATGCAAAGCTGTAAGGCCTGTATTGATGATGACTTCTCTTATTATATGTGGGAGCTTGGTAGTACTTATCTTTATCAAACTGATCGTCCAGATCTAATGGCTGTAGATGTAAAAGTCAATGAAGTGTGGGTAGGTTCACAAAAGATATCATTTACCCGTAAGGTAAAAAGCGATAAACAGAGAAAGTCTTTCATTCCTAAGAGATTAAGAAAAAAAGAAAAAAAACCAGGAGATTGGAGTGAAAAGTTTAGTGATGACTTATGTTCTTACCCCAAAGAGGACATTGTCATTGAAAACTTCGGAAATGTATTGCGTAAAAAAGGAGAGACTATACTCTCCGATTTGCATTGCCGCACACAAGCATTTGAACAATCTTTTCTCGATGGTATAGATTTTAAAGAAACAATTAGAAACTGGCATGAAGGTAAAGTATATGTTAAGCAGTTTCAAAAAATCGATAAGCAAGTAGGTTCTGTCGTTATGATCTTCGATGAAGACAATGATGATGAGAGGTTTCCATATAAAATGACTTGGATCGGAGAGCATAATCAAGAGTCAGATTTAGCATTTTATGGTACTGATTATAAAGATAATATTGTGGGGCCAGGTATTGGTGCTTCTCAATATGGAGGATTCCTAATGTGTTATCCTCCGGGTAGATTATATGATGTTTGGATTGATCCAGATTACATCTCCATCCCAAAAAAATCAGAAGTATTATTAGTCGCTGGTATTGAATATAGCTTAGAAAAACATATCGTCTATGTGGCAAAACATCCCCCAAGAAAAGAGATAAAAATCTTGGCAAGTCGATTTGGAAAACATATTATATATATTCCACTATCTAGTTTTTCTCCTCATACATTAAACAAAATTAGACGGTTTCATATTTTAGCCGGTCATGATAAGCGAGATATTATTAAGGATTATATTTAATGTCAGAAGATTTAGAACAGCTTAAACGTCAGGTATCAAATGTATTAGATTTTGCAGACTCCTTTAGAGCTAAAGTAGTTCAGTTTGTATTATTGTTAATAAACCTCTTTGCGTGTTTTTTATGCGTTTTATCTACTTATGTGACGGATACTTATAGTTTAGACATATTACATAATATAGATATTGCTTTAGCCGTAGTTTTTATAATCGAGTATGCTCTTCGAATGTGGTCTAGCAGAGAACGGATGGCATTTTGCTTTAGTTTCTATTCAATTGTGGATTTACTATCGATCATTCCTACTTTTTTGGGAAGTTTTGGTATGGGTTATCTAAGATTCTTGCGAGTTTTTAGAATCTTAAGATTTTCTAGATACTTAGAGGATGGGTTTTTCTTTTTTGGTGAATTGTCAGAGTTACATTTACAGTTTTTAAAAGTGGTTTTTTCTGTGATTACAATTGTCTTTATTTTTTCTGGATTTATACACTTTTTAGAGTCAGCTCATAATCCAAAAATTCATACATGGGGTGAAGCTTGTTATTTTATTGTAATAACCATGTCAACTGTTGGTTATGGTGATGTTACCCCGATCACGGATTTTGGTAAATGGGCAACTGTTTTGATGATCTTTTGTAGTGCCATCTTAGTTCCATGGCAAGCTGGTAAGTTAATCAGGATGGCAATGATTATGGAGTCCGGGTTTATAATGAGTACTTGTGAGTCCTGTGGATTAAAACGTCATGATCACGATGCATCACATTGTAAATCATGTGGTCATGTAATTTATCAAGAGTATGACCCGTTAGACGAGTTAGTTTAACAAAATTAGTCCTGCACTAAGAATTACAACTATATCGCAGATACTATGTGAGATCCACAACTCAACTAAGCTATAGTCCTTTAACCTCAGATAAGACCAAATAAATCCAGCGACCCCTGTACCAAATGCAAAGAACAATGCTACTTCTAAAGAAAAATAGTGGCATAAAACAACAAAGTGATGCAATGAAAAAATAAGGCCATTTAATAAAGAGCTTTTTATTGGATTTGATAGAGATAGTTTTTCTAAACAAAGATGCCTGAAAAATAATTCTTCAAATGCGGAGTTTCCAAAGCTTAGGGCTAAGGCAAAAACTACAAAATTATCTTTTAGATCTAAAGACTCTAGTTTAGCTACCAATACACTTACATCAAGATAAGATATTCCATCAAATAAGATAAACAATAATGGTAAAACTGATAAAAGTACACCAGAAGCTAAACCTCGACTGATTTCTTTCGTCTTAACTTTACGTATTTTAATCTTTGAAGCATACAATAGAGTAATAACAAATAAGGCCAACTTACCCATTGGGTATAAAAGGGTAGGTGCAATGTTTAAATTAACCGTGCAAAAAACCAATATAGCTGGACATAGCGCTATTAATAACCAATAAAAGAACCGCAATGAAAACATAATTACCTCAAAAATTGTTAGTATCTACTAACAATAGAGTAAACTAGCATCATTGTCAAAGATATTTTTCAAAAAAGTCAGTAGCTTCGTATATCATTTCTTTAGTTACTCTATGGTCTACATCATATTTAGAAAAGCGTAAATTGTCTGGATGAGCCTGATAAAAATCTTTAATATGGTCAAAAAATATTTGGCTGTATTTAATAGAAACACTTTTGTCCTGAGTTCCGTTGATAATTAATAGGGGTTTAGGGCAATAGTCTTGGAGCCGGTAAAAAGGATCGATAGTTAAAAGATAGGATTTTATATAATCAGCATACCCAGAGTCTATAAAACCATATTTATCTACTTGATTTTTACAGATAGTCTCCCACTCGTGAACAAAAGATGGCAAGCCAATAAATGGAACGCAAACACTAACCTCGGATAGACAAGATGCAAGATAGAAAGAAGTGATCCCGCCCATGGAGTATCCACAAACACCCACTGAGTTAACATCTAATTGATATTTATGCTTTAAATGTTGTGATATTGTATAAAACTCTTGTTTAGCGTTGCCAATGATTTGGTACATACCACCTAGGACTTTTAGTTGCCCTTGATGAAAGTAATCTAACGATTTACGGCGACCATGGCACTTCGCATCGGGCATCACAACAAAAAACCCCTTATGGGCAAGACTATGAGCAAGCTCGAGACCTTCAAAGTAGTGATTACTTAGACCGTGATAAAAAAATATTATTTTGCAAATATTGGTATATTGGTGGTCATAAACAAAAGTAACTGGAATATCATCAATTACAGACTCTTGGGTGATAATGGTTTTCATGGTTCTCTCTTCAATAAAAATTGTGTAAAATACAAATTAGTTAAAAGCTTATAAAGAAAAGACTTTGAATTTCAAGCTCTAGTTTAGTATAACTGAGGTAAGCATACCGTGAATACACAATTCGATTAAAAAACGGTTTGTATCAATATTGCCTAACGAAGAAATGAGAATATATGTCAATGACATGGGATGAAATATTAATCAGTAAAAGACTAGGCAAAAAAGACGGTTATGATCAAATTACTCGATCAGAATTTCATAGAGATTACGATCGTGTTGTTTTTTCTTCAGCTTTTCGACGTTTACAAGATAAAACCCAAGTTTTCCCCTTAGCTCATATTGACTATGTACGAACACGTTTAACTCACTCTTTAGAGGTTGCGAGTGTGGGTAGGTCTCTTGGCTTAGAGATTGGTGCCTATTTATCTAAACATAAGAAAATGACAAACTGTACAGATGTAGACGTGGCCGGAATCGTTGCAACAGCTTGTTTAGCACATGATATTGGTAATCCTCCTTTTGGACACTCTGGAGAAGATGCGATTCAAGAGTGGTTTACCTTGAGCCAAGGACAGCAAGCACTTAGTGGATTGAGTGAACAACAACGATTGGACTTTTTAAACTTTGAAGGAAATGCTCAAGGGTTTAGAATTTTAACTAGATTACAGCATCCAGATAATGTGGGTGGTTTACAACTTACATTAGCGAGTCTTGCTACATTGATGAAATATCCAGTGAACTCATTAGTGAGTAACTCTTACAAAAATGAATTAGGGATCTGTGCTAAGAAATTTGGATATTTTCAAAGTGAAGAGTACATGTATCATGAAATCGCTAAGGACCTGTCTTTACTAAAGACTCCAAAGGGTGGTTACTTTAGGCATCCTTTGAGTTATTTAGTAGAAGCTGCTGATGATGTTTGCTATCACTTTATTGATTTGTCTGATGGATTTCGTTTAAATCATTTACAATACAATGAAGTAGAAGACTTATTATTGCAGTTTCATGATAGCTCTAAGTCTAAAATCTTAAATCGAATTAAAGATTTACATGATGAAAAAGAAAAAGTTGAGTATTTGTGTGGTTGCACAATCTCCAAAGTAATCAGTGAGATTATTCAAGAGTTTATAGCTCATGAGGATGATTTGCTTAGTGGGTCCTACCCTTATGAGTTAGTGTCTCGTATACCATCGAATCAATATATGAAACAGCTTTTAGATTTAACAGCACAAAAAATATATCGGGTTAGAGAAGTATTAGAAATAGAAGCGGCGGGCTTTGAGATTTTGGGTGGCTTGTTAACTATCTTACACGAAAACTTTACTAAAGTATTAGAGGGAAACTCCAAAAGAAGTCGTAAAATTTTGCAATTGATACCTAACCAGTTTTTGGATAAAAATCGAGAACCATATAGAGATAAATATAAAATGATGATGAGTATTACGGATTATATTTCTGGTATGACGGACTCTTATGCCGTTTCAATTTATCAGAAGTTAAAGGGTATCTCAATCACTTAATACTTGTTAACTCCTATAATTGTTATTCAGTAGCTTTTGCATCATATAAAAATAGGATATACTATAGGAGATTGGAGAGATAATGACATCAAAAGATAGCCTTTTAGTATTTGGTGCTGATGGTAAACGCACTCTGTGGCAAAATCTGTATGAAGAAGATTCTCAGTTTGACTGTAAGTATATTTCGGACTTTCACCAAACAAACTTAGTTCTTAATGCATGTACTCCTAAGGTTTGTTTTATTTATGATCAGACATTGAATCAACATAAACATGTATTTTCAGATCTAGTAAATAATACTTGTTACGCATGGTTTTTGGTTGGCACTGATCTAAAACTTTCTGAGAGATTGATCCAAGAGTTTGAAGGAATTTGTTTTATTTTAGAAGAACGATTGGTTTCATCACACAATATTGCCATGCTATTTTCTAATTGTAGTTACTTAAAAAAGCTCACTTTTGATAAGTCTAAGTTAGTTAAACAAAATCAAGAACATATCCATTTTAGGCAAAATTTACTATCTAATGTAAGTCATGAGTTACGTACACCATTAAATGGGATTTTAGGTTTTGCTACACTTCTTGAGGAAGACTCACTGAGTGCAGATCAAAGAGAGTCAGTGCAAGTAATTATTGAGAGCTCTAACCGACTGATAAAAGTTATAGATAATCTGTTAGACCACACAGATATTTATACAGGTAAAATTGACTTAGTAGAAGCAGAATGTGATTTGATTGGTATTGTTTTTGCGGCTTATGGATCTTGTTTAAGAGATATTCAAGAAAAACAATTGACTTTAAGCTTTGATATTAAAGCACCTCATATATGGATAGATGCAGATCAAAATAAATTACGAACTGTTTTAGAGCATGTTATCGGTAATGCTATAAAATTTACATCTACCGGATCAATCATAGTTAGGATTAGCCCACCTGTACACGATTTTGTTTCTATCGATGTGATTGATTCAGGGTGTGGTATTTCATCTGATATGCTTCCCACTTTGTTTAAGGCATTTCAGCAAGGAGACGGTTCGATCACCCGCAAATATGGTGGAACGGGTTTAGGACTATTTATAGCAGATAGATATATGAATCTCATGGGAGGTAAAATAACAGCTAAAAATAATGCTGAATCTGGTTGTACCTTTTCAATGATTATACCCGTTAAGCTGACTAGAAGTATGATACTAGATGAGGTTGAAACTCCCGAAAGGTCAGTACTTGTTTTATCTGATAATAATGCTACTACAACATTGTATTCTCATTATAAATCTAATAAAGGATACAAATATTATGTATCAGGTGATATAGAAAATCATGACTTTATTTTGATGGACTTAAGCACTGATAAAGGTTTATCAATGGCTACTATTCAGCTACTTGAAAAGGCCAAATCTAGAAATATCCCATGCATTAGCCTTTTAGATTATAATAGTATGTCTCAAAGCCAAAAGAGCAATCAATTGTATTTTGATAACTTTTACACCAAACCATTTCATCCAGACAAAATTGAATTAGATTTTGAAGAACTATGTAACCCAGATTTAAAACAGTCAAAACTACCAAATAAGTCATTAAATATACTCATCTTAGAAGATGAAAAAGTGTCACAGGTTTTGTTTAAGAGGTGTTTAGAGTCTAAAGGACATAAAACTACTATTTTTGATAATGGCTATGATGCTTTAAATCACTTTAAAATAGATAGTTTTGATGTAATGATTGTAGATCTACAAGTTCCTGAAATGAATGGCTTTGAATTTGCTAAAAGTGTTAGAAAAATAGATGAAAATATTCCTATTATTGCTACATCAGCTAGTGTATTAGAAGATACAAAAAATATCTGTTTGAAAAGTGGGATGACAGACTTGTTGGCAAAACCTTTTTTAAAGTTAGATTTATATAATTTATTAGCAGAGCATACTGGTACAGGCGCCCACGAGACCTATGACCAATATCGTATTTTACATATTGATGATGAAGAGCATATTTTAGATATAGCATCTTATACTGTAAGACAAGCTCTTCCTGGTGTAAATATAAAAACATCTAACAATGCTATAGAAGCTTGTACACTATTAGGAAGCTTTCAACCTCATATAGTGATAACTGATATGAATATGTCTCAGATGGATGGTTTAAGTTTTGTACGATATATGAAAAGCGAGCCATTATATGCGAATACAAAGGTATTTGTTCTTACGGGTCTTTCCCACACAAATATAAGCGTAAATCAAATGAAAAAAATGGGAGTTGAAAAGATATTACATAAGCCTTTTAAAGTTAAGGATTTAGTATCTGATTTAAAAAAGGCTTTCCATACAATTGACAAGTTCTGATTTAGTTAAGTAGTAAACAGATGAAGATTTTATTACTAGAAGCATTTTATGGAGGCTCCCATAAAACATTCGTAGATACTTTTGTAAAGTATAGTTGTCATGATATAGACTTGATTACTTTACCAGGCAGATTTTTTAAATGGAGAACTAGAGGCGCAGCTTACTACTTTATTGATCAGATAAAAGATATATCAAAATATGATTTGATTTTTTGTGGAAGCATGATGAGCGTTGCGGATTTAGTTAGTCACTTTCGACAGGAGCTAAATGTTCCCATTGTAAGTTATTTTCATGAAACTCAATTTGCGTATCCGATAAAACAAGGTGAAAAGTTTGATGTTCAATATGGCTTAAACGATGTAGCCACTGCAAAGGCTTCCGATTATTGTATTTTTAACTCCATGTTTCACAAAGAGCAATTTTTAAGTGATACAAAAAAGTATCTTAGTAAAATGCCAGATTATCAGCCACTTTGGCTTATTAATGATATTGATAAAAAGAGTCAGGTTATCTATCCCTGTAGCGACTTTACCTCCAATATAGAAAAATATGATATTAGGCAATTGAAACAAAATGGATTATTAAATATTGTATATAATCATAGATGGGAGCATGACAAAAACCCCGAAGAGTTTTTTAATGTTTTAGTGAGAGTTGCAAAGAAGGGATATAACTTTAATCTTTATGTTTTAGGTGAGTCTTACAAAAATAGTCCAGAAATATTTGAATGGGCTAAAAAACAATTATCTAATCATATCATGCATTTTGGATATGTAGAGTCTAAGCAAGATTACTACAAGATATTGGCATTAAGTGACCTTGTAATCAGTACGTCTTGGCAAGAAAACTACGGAATATCCGTCGTAGAGGCTATGAGCTTTGGATGTTTAGCACTTTTACCCAAACGTTTGAGTTATCCTGAACTACTAAATGATGAAAGATTATCAGCCTACATGTACGCTGATCTGGAGCAGTCTCTTATAAAAGTATTAGAAATGAGTCTCGAGGATATAGATGAGGATAAACAGAAATTTGTAGAGTGCATGAAGCGCTTTGAAACTCAAAATTTAGTAGCACAATTAGATCAACTATTTGTTAGGGTAACTTAAAGCTTTATGTTTGAATGTCTACACTGATACCATTCCAGTTTTTCAAAAACTGGTTTTGTTTCATGGCTCTTACTTTTCTTCCACGTCCTGGATCATGAATTACAAAGGTACCATCTGATTTGATACCCTTAACTACCACAATATGACCAGTAGTAGGCTTATAAGATGTGCCATCTAGGTAGTTTATACGTCCTGTAAAACGAACTATTTGCGGTCGTCCATCTTGAATCGATTGGATTAAGCTTTCTAATTTTCGATTGGTGTACATTCTAGACTTTTTAAAACCAAGATACTTAGCCATTTTTACCATTCGTGGATAAAAACTTCCACGTCCGGGTACATACATACTACCAGAGCCCAAATTCGTAAGAGCTAGATAGTCTCTAGATTTTTTGACGCCATAATATTGCAAAACCATCTGGAGTGAAGTGGGGCCACAATATCCTTGAGGATATTTTCCTTTTAATCCTCTAGGGTCAAAAGGATCCTTTACTCCCTGTGAGTAAAGAGGAACGCCCTTAAGGTTCATGCTCTTTGGTTTGGAGAGCTCTTTGTGTTTGACCTCTTGCAAGCGTTTCAGCATATCAACTTTTAGTACACTAGGCTTTTCAATTTGAGGTAGTCGAAAAATTGTACTAGGTTTAGTAGAACTGTGCATAGTTAGCACAAGATTCTCTAAATCACTATTACACCAAAGCAATGTAGTTGATAATATATGTATAAAGATTAATAATTTCATAGTTTTTAAAATCCAAGCAACAAATAAATACAAAAAAGTACGTAAAGTCTATAAAATGTACCATAATGCCACTAAATAGCTTCATTTGATGAACAAAAAGGCCTGATATATTATTAGTAGACAGATTTTTTGAAAAGTTTGTAAAAGATAGGAAATATGAAAAGAGAAGAAAAATTTGCAACCCTAGCCAAACAAGTTTATTTGCATCTCACTTTTAGTGGAATATATGATAAAAAGACTTGTACAAATGATTATAAGTTGGCCAAAGAAGCAATTGATAAAGAAGTAATTTTTGAATTGGACCAAAATAAATTGCGTTTAAGACTGTCTTCTAGAAGTAAGAAAATATCTTTGCAAAGCAATACTTTAAAAATTGAAATCCAAACTGAGGATATCTACCTACTAAACACAGTTTTAAAACACCCTGTAATTGTAGAAAAAATGGTTGAAGTTTTAATCAAAGACGAGCAAAACTCACAAAACCTACAGACTTCGTTAGTATTCTTTGAACAATATTTGGAAGAAAACTTAGCAAGCTCCTTTGATTTGAACCATACATCTGACTTTGAACATGAGTTAACTTATCAATCAAGCAGCGGTTGTTATTCAGCAGTACAATCAGAAAAGTTTATTTATGAGGGATTATTTACAGCAGACAAAGTAAAATATACTTTATATGAACGACATCCTAAGTTTGAGATCTTTTCTATTGAATCAAATAGTAATTCAGAGGAAATGAATACAAAGATATTAAACATAATGAACTTAATAATAAAAATTAATTATAGTAAGTTTAGTTCCATATCATTAAACAAAATGCTAGGTGAAAGCTTATATAGTCATAGCGAGGTTCTACAAACTACTCTTCGAAGCAAACCTTTGTTAGAAGACTTTGAAAGTTATACCGGTATAAAAATGAGTTATATACCACAAAAAAACTTAGGGTTTTACATTTCTTCAAATTACATTAACCAACAGCAGTACCAATCTCTAGTGATTGAAAACTCTTCTATGGTACAGGCAGACAACTTAGAAATAAATAATTTAACACTAGATGCATTGCAACACTTTATTGATAGATTAAACCAATTCGAAAATCACTTAGAGTATCTCATCCCTACTTTAAAACAAATACAATGGATTGAATCACTTGTAAACTCTCAATGGGGAGACAAAAAAAAGTACCACAATGGTTTGCAACTTTTTGATTTGAGTACTAGTAAAGCATTTTGGTTAAGGGACATAGATTTGAAAGTCAGAAAATATATTCCATTTTTAGGTTTTGATGATCACTTCTCTTTAGAACACACAACTTGCAAACTAGTTGCATTTCCAAAAAAGTAGTATACTCTTAAAATACTAATTTACGATGCAAATACTTACTTGATTTGATCAATATTTAAGGGAAAAAATGAAACTGATACTAAGCCTACTCACTTTAATATTTGGCTTTACTCTTATGGGTTGTGTACAAACTATGGAGGACAACTCTATCCCAGTAGTTAAGAGTAAATTTCTAATGGGGCCAAAAGGAAAAAAACTTAAATATGATTTGGGCATAAAAACATCACCAGATAATTTTGCTCCTCTTATTGCAACAAAAACAAGAGTTCCTACGGGTATGAGTTTTCAGATGCAGGCAAATGACCAAAAAGTTTTACCATTAATCGATATCGCTTATAAAACATCAAAAGAGTCCAAAGAGATTATTGATATTGCAAAAGTGCAAATCAAGGCTGTTAACCCAGCCGACAAGTTATCAAAATTAAAAATTAATCTAACAGTTATCGAAGGTTGGATACGACTAGATGCGAAGAGTGTGGATAAAGATATTTCTCTTACTTTAAACGTTGTTAAGGAGTATTAGTGATAAAAATAGATCCAAATAAAGTGATTAAACATCTTCAAAGTAAATGGAAAGCAGGATGTCCTTATTGCCAGGAGTCAGATTTTGGTATAGAAAATACTTTATATCATCTACATCAAGCTAAAGATCCAACGACCGTAAAAGCTCATGATCTAAATTATATCCCACTCATCGTTGTTGGCTGCAATAATTGCGGTAATACTACCTTAATTAATTTGGGACTTACTGAGCTTGAGGTATTTAGTGCTACTTAGGGTTTGCCTATTACTTTTTTTTGTTCAAGCTACTTATGGTACTCCAAAAGTGCTGTTAGGAGCAAAGACTAATCTAAACAAGTTTAGATTAAAGCGTATGGCTCGACAAGGCAAAGGAATCTTAAGTGTATTGCTTATTCGAGAGTCTCTAATAGATCAACCTAAAAATGTTTCTTTGGCAATACGCTCAAAAAACTCATTTGAATATATTGTTAATATCCCAAGTGTTGATACGGATCTGATACCAAGACAAACTAAAACGGGTAGATTTCATGTTCCATCTACAGTGTATTTTAAAGAGATTGAAATTGATCAAGGGGTATATAGTTTTCGTGTTGTTGATGAAATATTTGATGTATTTCACGATATCCCCATATTTATAGGAAAAGTAACACCATTAAACGCTCACTTTGTAGTTGGTGAAGATGGGGTTTTATTGATGCAAGAGTCCAAGTATTTTTTAGAAAAAAAAGATAAATACTTGAGCGCATTACGACCGTATTTTTATCATGTCGATGATAGGATTCACTCTAAGAGGTTTCCTCACAGAGTTTTAATGCATGTGGACTTTCGAGGACAATATGCTAATCAAACTGTCAATAAAGTTGAAATTCAAAAACTTAGCTTAGTTGATGACTTACAAACACCTTTAAGTTTTTTACAAGACACTAGTTTTTTGAAGGGGGAATTTAAAGAGATTAGTCATGGATTTGTTGAGGACCCTAGAGGATCTAGACATCATAGTTACTATAATTTTGTTTTTGATTTACCATCTTTTGGTAGAGCATTCACTAAGTGTTATTTCTTTAAAATGTCTGGTAATTTCATCTCAAAAAAGGGCAATCAAATAAAAAAGACTGCCTTTGGTCATGATAGTTTTAAAAATCAGAAAGTTTGTTTGAAAAATGGTGATTATCATTCATTTCAAAAGATGGACTTGAGATTTGATTTTGACAAGTCCAATTTCAATTTAATTTTGTTGGATCATCAGACAGGGGTACCTGTTCGACAAAACTTCTAATGTTTAGCCAATTGATACATCGTAGCGTCGATTATGACAATGATCCTATTGACTATAAATACTTCGAGAAACTAGGTCAAAGCCTTCCTTTAGGGAGCGAAACATGGGCTGCTAAACGTAAACGCGACTATTTGGCTGGACGCTATTGTGCTAATGAATGTTTGTCTCAGGTTGCTCTACAAGGTTTTGAGATTCGATCTAATGCAGATAGATCTCCAATATGGCCCAGTGAATACTGTGGAAGCATTACACATACCAAAACTTATGCCTGTTGTGTACTTACATCAGTCAATCAATATCGATCTGTAGGGATTGACTCAGAACACAAAATTATAGAAACTACATTCAAGAGGGTAAAGAGACAAATTGCAAGTGATAAAGAGTTTGATCTTGTGAAATCATTTATTGAGGATGATTGTTTGGCCCTAACTATAATCTTTTCTTGTAAAGAGGCTATATTTAAAGCCATTTATCCTTTGGTAAAAAAGCACTTCTATTTTGATGCCTTTGAGATAACTCATGTTCAAGATAGCTACCTATTAGGTAAACTATTGATTGATCTTGATAGTAGTTTTTGTAAAGGTACATGTCTTAAAATGAAGTTTAGAGTAATAGAAGATCGTGTAGATGCTTTGGTTACTATCAAAAACAGCTAAATTACATTTTATTTTGCTAATAAAAGCAGTATGATATAATTAATGAGTGCTTTCACAATTTAAGCTAAATAATATACACAAAGAAATCTTATGAAAATTAAATCTTGGGGCTGTAGAGGCTCAATTGCGATAAATAATCCAAATAGTAAAATTTACGGTGGTAACACTACTTGTTTTGAAGTCATTTCAGATTGTTTACCATCAGGTACAAAACTAATGTTTGATGCTGGTACGGGATTTGTACCAGCAGGTAGACATTACTTGTCTGAAAGCTCAAATGATCTAAATTATGTAATTTTGTTTACTCATTATCACTGGGATCACGTTCTGGGGTTAACCTTGTCACCTCCCACATTTATAGATCACATACCGATGTCGTTTTATGGTCCGAAAGATGGTGAAAGTGGTTTAAACGAAATGATGAGGCATCTTTTTCAAAGGCCATACTTTCCGGTTGATGCACAAAAGCTGTTACATAAAATGAGTTTCACAACATTTACTAACTATGACGTAGAAGTTGTTATTGTGCACCCTGAAGGTGGCTTTACTAACATTAATTACAATGACTATAAAAAAATTCTTGATGGTAATCAACAATTGTTGATTGATCAAAAAAACTATAACATCAATGAGTGTATGGTCATTACAATGACTAAGACCAATCACGGAAACTCAACATGTATTTCCTATCGTGTGGAAGAATTACCAACATCAAAAACATTTGTTTTGTTAACTGACCATGAGGATACAGCTGGTATCTCTATGGATATTAAAAATCACTTAAAAAACGTTGACTTAGCTATTATTGATGGACAATACGATGATTATAAATATCAAACCCAAACCGCTAACTTTGGGCACGGTACGCCCGGTGGTTTAATAAAATTAGCAATTGCCTCAAATGTTGCACGAGTCGGCATTACGCATCATGATCCTACTAGTACGGATAGCTATTTAGAGGATACAATTTTGACAGAGGCCTATGAGGCTTATGATAACTGGTCGTCTAATGAAAAGTTTTTAAAAGTACATAAAGTCGATAAACTCTCTTTAAATAAAGACAATATCTTTTTATGTAAAGACTATGAGCTATATCAATTATGATGAGTGATACACAAATTATCAATGAACTTTCATCGAAGCTGGCGTTAAATAAAAAGAGTGTTGAAGCCGTTTTAAAGCTGTTTGGTGAAGACGCGAGTATTCCGTTTATTGCACGATATAGAAAAGAAATAACCGGCTCAGTAGATGAGATTTCTCTTCGAAAGATACAAGATTTACAAAAGCAAATTGTCAAACGGGAAGACCGTAGAAATGCCATAATAGCAAAACTGCTAGAGCAAAACGTTTTAAATGAATCATTAAAAAACAGTATTCTAGCCGCTAATTCTCTAGCCGATCTAGAGGATTTGTATCAACCTTTTAAATCCAGTCGTAAAACAAAGGCTCAAAAAGCAAGAGATTTAGGCTTACAATCCTTAGCTGACAAAGTAAAGAAGTTTTCGCGGAGCGAACCTGGATTGTTTTCAAAATATCTAAACGCAACTCTAAAGACAGAACAAGACGTAATCGATGGCGTGATTGATATACTAGCTGATGAAGTAAATACTAACGTACAGGTACGGTCTTATCTGCGAGATGTGCTTCAAAAACATGCCTATATTACAGGTAAAAAGACCAAGATTGAGGATCCTAAATCACTCTATAAAGATTATTATGATTTTTCACAAAAAGTTCAATCCATACCTTCTTATCGATTTATGGCGTTAGAAAGGGGAGAAGATCAAAAGATCATTAAAGTAGGCTTCTCTCTACCGATTTGCCCTCTCGAACGATTATCCAAAATTATGGGTTTCTCAAGAAATCAAGCATATGGTGAAATCTTAGATAAGGCTTTGTCCGAAGCTTATAAAAAATATCTGTGCCCAGCCTTGCATAGAGAAGTACGTACATATTTACGTGAAAAATCACAAGAGAGGGCGATTGGTGTTTTTTCAAAAAACTTGCGAGATTTATTGTTGACCCCACCAATTAAACAAAAAGTAATACTAGGTATAGATCCAGGATTTCGATCGGGCTGTAAATGTGTAGTTGTTGATCCAAGTGGTAATTTTTTAGAATATCAATCTATTTTTCCTCATACTTCAAATTGTAAATCAGCTGAAAACACAATTTTAAAATTGATCTCCAAGTATAATGTAGACTTGATTGCTATAGGAAACGGTACAGCCTCTAGAGAAACAGAAGAGTTTATCTCTAAATTAATTTCTGTTGATTCATTGAGTAGAGTATCTTATCTAATTGTATCCGAAGCGGGAGCATCGGTATACTCCGCTTCACAAAATGCAATAGAAGAGTTTCCTGATTTAGATATAACAGTCAGAGGCGCAATTTCAATCGCTAGAAGAGTACAAGACTCCTTAGCAGAGTCTGTAAAAATACCACCCGAGTCTATAGGCGTTGGTATGTATCAACATGATGTAAACCAAAAAGACTTAAGTGAAGGGCTTTATAGAGAGGTTCAATCAGTTGTAAATCATGTGGGAGTAGATGTTAACACTGCTTCTTATCATTTGTTATCCTATGTATCAGGTTTGTCTAAGACTTTGGCTAAAAATGTATATCAATATCGCTTGGATAAAGGTCAGATAGGATCTCGAAAGGAACTTTTGAAAGTTAAGGGACTTGGACCAAAAGCCTATGAACTCTGTGCAGGTTTTTTGAGAGTTCCACAATCAAAAAATCCTTTAGATGATACGATCGTTCATCCAGAGTCATATGTACTTTCCCAAGAACTACTTGCAAAAGTAAATGTGTCTTTAAAAGATTTTGCTAATAATAAAAGTGAGATTAGAAAGTTGTTAGAAACCAAGGGTTTAAGCTTTTTTCAAAAAGAATTAAATCATAGTTCTATTGCTATTGAGTCAATTTATAAAGCATTGGTTTCTGAGTCTTTAGATCCTAGAGACTCATTGGAGACACCACTACTAAAAAAGAGTATTTGCAAAATTGAAGACCTTTCTAGGGGAGCAGTATTACAAGGTACAGTGCGAAATGTCGTTGATTTTGGTGTTTTTGTAGATTTAGGAGTTAAGATTAATGGTTTGCTTCATAAAAGTAAGGCACCTAATAAAAGACAAGCACTTTTAGATCAATTTAGCGTGGGCCAAATTGTTACTGTAGAAGTAGAAGATATTGATATCCCGCGGTCAAGAATAGCTTTAGCTTTAGCAAAATAGAAATGGAGCTACAGCCAGCGGACTTTTTGAGCTTTTTACAACAAGAGATCTCCGTAGATTTTGAATTAGATAAAAAGCTTCATGATCAAAAGAGTTTTTCAAGTAAGGTTAAAAACTTACTTTTATCTTGGAAACCACGAAACACCGAACTCATTATAACCCTAAGCCTTTTTATTCAAGATTCAGGTCAACAATTTTCTATCCACTTACGAAATGATGTAAAGTGGTATTCTTTGCTACAAAATTGGTGCCAAGTAATGACTGACTATCTTTTAGATCAAAATTTAAAACTTACTGAAACAAACTCTACAGAAGTTGCCAATAATTATTCAAAGAACTTTGACAGTATCTTACTACCAAGATTTGAAGACCCCGATACGGAGTTAAATTATGCAATTTCAAAGATGGACAACATTGAGTTGGAGTTTTTAAATTTGTTAAATACAAAACAAGGTTGGTTTGAGATTAGTAACACAGATGATGATGCTGTTGAAAACAAAGTTGTAAGGCAAATTTCGGTTCCTATAGATGACAAATGTAGTAGTGGACAAATTGTTCAAGTATTAGATGAATGGTTAAAGTTACAAATAATGGACTTAGATTGGTCCGTATACAACAAATTCAAATCGAAAAAAAATGCTACAAATTACAAAATACAGTTGTTTGTGATTATAGCATTATTTATTGTTTGGCTATTAGCTTTTGAGTGGGCTCCAATTTAAGTATATAGAACGATTCTCATGTCTTCATATTCAAAACTTGTGCCCGATTTAATTACACAAGTAATAGTATGTTTGTGGCGATTGTCGATTAATACTTTGGCTGATTTACTTATATTTAAATTGATGTTATGTTTATCTTTTTTGGAGTTCTTGGAAACTTTACTAGTACCTAAATAATGGATACCAAAGTCTTTACATGGCTCCACATTATCCGGAAGATCTAAGTAAAATTCAATATGTGAGTCCTCTTTTTTATCAAATTGAACACCGGTAACTCTAAGCTGCGCAAAGCTTAGTTGCTTAGGGTCAAAACGCTGCTTATAGACCATAGATCGGACCAATTCAACGGCATTAACGGAGTCTGAGAGCATGCTTCCACTACCATATCTCAAATTAAAGGCAGACTGGGTTTGTTCACCCCGTAGATTGATTTGAAGAATATCACAGGTGTCCTCAACAGAGCGCTTGAGGCCAAGAACAATAAATAATTTAGCCAAAGCAGCTTCCATTGTCATATCAAAGCCACTAACAACTCCGCAAGACAAGAGGCCACTACTAGTTTCATATCGTCCTAAGGATACCTCACCAGTCCAACATTGAGTGATATCCATTATGATGATGCCGCGTTGAACTGCTGAATAGATAACATTAAGAAACTCGGGTGTAGAAGGGGCATTACCTGATCCAAAAGTTTTAATAATACAAGCACGTAATCCGTCTGTATTTAAAATATTGTCAACGAGTTCAACCGACATCCCCGGAAAGATATCCATACAAGCCACATTAGGGACTATGTTGTCATGAGTTCTTAAAAAATGATGAGGGTCTGGTAATATCTGACTTTTATTAATCCAGAGAGTGTTTCCTGCTTGGCCAAGTTGTGGAAAGTTAGGCGTATCAAAAGCTCCATAAGCTGTAGTAGAAATTTTAGTAGAACGGTTGCCACGGTATAAACCACCACCAAAAAAGATACATACTTCTGGTATTGTAGTCAGATTAGAACTAATAGGAGACGCATATAAAATAGAAGTTAAAATATTTTGAATAGCATCAGACCTATAATTTACCAATGGTCGTTGAGAACCAGTAAAAATAACTGGCTTTTGCAGATTTTCAAGCATGAAACTCAAAGCAGAAGCAGAGTATGCCATAGTGTCAGTGCCATGCAAGATGATAAAACCTTCATATTTTGAATAGTTTTTAAGAATTATACGTGCGATCTCGACCCAATGTTGGTGCATAATATTTGAAGAATCTAAGGGAGTTTCCCAACAATAAGTATCCACTGGAATGGAGCAACCATCTATGGTCATTACCGAGTCTTCAGCATTGTAGGCATCGATAAAGGAAAACAACCTAGTTAAATCTTTACAAGGAACGAGAGGACTAGAAAGGTCAGTAGGATCACTTGGCATAGACCCGATGGTTCCACCTGTATAGATTATAAGTACGCCACTGCAGTTTTGATTCATAAAAAATCCATATTTTTGTTAAAGTCTTGACAATAAAGACAAATAGTTGAAGTCATTTTGTAAAAAATAAAGTATAATTTAAGTGGATATTACATCTAAAATTATAAAAAAAACAATGAAAAATTAGATGAGACAGAGATTATTAAATCCAATAAGTACAAACTCTTAATAATATACTAATAAAGAGTTTTTCTTGTTTATATTTTTCATTGCAATTCAATAAACTTATGGGTCTGTAATATCTAGAATTATTTTTAAAGATTGAAGGAAATTTTTAATGATTTTAGAATTGTCAGTAGCAGCCTTTTTTACTGCGATCATATCAGCTATTGTTGGAATGGGAGGCGGAATCACTTTATTAGCAGTGATGCTTCAATTTTTAGATCTAACGATCGCTGTACCGATTCATGGAGCAGCTCAGTTAACTAGCAACACATCACGTACTATATTATTTTTTAAAGAGATATCATTTACTCATGTAAAGAAGTTTGTACTTTTATTGATACCAGCATCGTGTTTGAGTGCATATTTCTTGAGCGTGGTCCAACTATCTCCTCATTCAAAAGTTTTTTTTAAAGGTTTTATAGCTGTTTTCATTTTTATTTCTCTATATTTTCCTTTCAAAAAATGGAAATCACTGGTGCCTATATTTTCTAACTTCTATTTTGCAGGAATATTGTCTGGTTTCTTCTCATTGATCGTAGGGGCGACAGGGCCTTTAATTGCACCTTTTTTTATACACAGTGACTTAAAAAAAGAAATGATAATCGCAACAAAAGCTTGTTGCCAAATTTTAGTTCATGCAGTAAAAATAGCATTGTTTGTCAAAGTTTTGAACTTTGACTTTCAGGCATATACTACTTTGATTATAAGTATGATGGTCAGTGTAGTAATCGGTACCTTTGTAGGAAAAAGAATTCTTGTAAAATATGTATCAGAAGACTTGTTTGTATCCATTTATAAAGTTGTCTTGACATTGGTAGCTACTAAAATATTACTTAAAGATTGTATTTATGAGTGGACATTAATTTGGTGATAAAAAACTGTCTATTATTCTATTTCATTTTCATCGTGTCTAACGCTTATGGATTAGTCGTACAAAAAAATGGACTAAATTTTGAAGGCATGCACCTAAATAATATTTTACAAAGCAATATAGTAAAATATAAGTCTATAACTAAAGCCGGTAAAGATTGTATCCAATTGGATAAATATGATTCTAGTTTTAGTTTGGGTAAAATTAAACAAGCACAAAATAATGTTTTTAAGGTTAGTTTCGAAATGTATTTGGACTCAAAGGAGATCAAAGAAAACTATGGAGCTATACACTATAAAGATCCTAACTCTTCGCGTTCCTATTTAGGAGTTGTTGTAGATTTACAGCAACTACAAAAAGATCGATGGATAGATGTTGATTTTTACCTACCCGATTTTGATGTATTTGATAGTAGTACTCTACACTTTTCAAGAAACACTTGGTTAAACCATGGACTAGGAGCAACCGAGACGACAGGTGTTGCTGGCTTAAACATGATTGCAGGTGTATATGTACACAGAATCCAGATAGACAATGAGTTGAGAAAACAATCTTTCATTTTGCCTAAATCTAAGTTTTTAGAGTTTATGAAAGATAATTTTATACTTCTTAGTACTATGCTTCTTTTGATTTTTTTAGTTTTGAGCAGATATTATCTATACTTTTTGATTAGTTTCTCTTTGTTCAGTCTAACATTATTAGGGATTGTTTTTTTTCCTGCCATTGGATCGAATATTTTGTTAGATCAAGAGCAACAACATATTGCACAAATAGAATCTGATGCTAAGGAGCACCTCTATAAACTCTCTGGGTTAAAAGAGAAATATGAATTTAACTTGTCTAGTGTACTTCGCTCGTTTAATAAGGAGGCTAACAATTTAGTGAACAGAAATCATATTTCAAAGATGACTAAGCTTGAATGGAAACAGTCATTTAATCACTTGATCCAAAATGCAAAAGATCGAACTGGACTTGATATTTGGGTTTGCAATTCTAATGTACTCTACAACAAAGGCAAAAAGTCAAAGTCGGAATCCGAGTCTAAACTGGCTTTTAAAGACTTTGTTCGTCTTCTCTTTCCTATTATAGAGGGAAAGGTTATGGAGCGTAAGGATAGTAGCCCCTTGGAAAAGGACCGTTACAGAACAAAGATAAATGTCTTCAAAGATTTTATTGAAACTGCTTTTGATAATTCCGACTTTTTACACAACTTTTTAACAAACCCCAATCGTTTATTTAGAATGTCCACGGGTTCTAGCAATACTTCTAAAGGAATGGATCAATCCATGTGGAGTTATTTTGTAGATAGTAAGGGAAGCTTTTGGTTAGTCTTTGCCAAAGTAAATGCAAATATCATCGTAGGAGAGTACTCAAAAGAAGTAGAAAAATATGCCAAAAGCCACAAGGATGTAAAAATACAGCTACTATATGCAAAAAACATGTATAGTTTTCCTACTGCTTATAATACGGTGTATTTCAATCAAATTATGGCGGCGGCTAGATCCAATACAATAATTAATAAGCTATATGATAGTTCACTAAAAAATAGTAGTTATTACGCTAGTATCAAGCATCCCAATCACGAAGATATATTTCTCTCACTGAGTTTATCTTTGGACAAATATATTAAAAATTATCAATCTTTTTTATCCAAAAAAGAGTATACACTGATTTCGTTGATTATCGCGTTATTTATCTTGTCATATCTATTGAACTATTTAATTTCGATGCCTATCTACCGCCTGTCCAAAAGTGTTGATTTAATATTGTCGAAGGATTCTTTTTATCTGCGTACTTTAGGCTTTGGCCAGTTTAGAGAGCTAGAAAGTGTGATTGTTACACAGAACGAACAGATGGAAAAACAAAGAGTACTTAGCTCTTTGCAAGATGACGCAAGCAATCTAAAACCCGATAGTAATATGATAGTAGCCATAGTAAATCATAGTATATTCCAAAAAAATGACAAGCTCATACAACGAGCTAGCTATATTTTGCATGTAGCTAATGAAGTCTATATATATGTATATTCAGTAACAGACTTAGATTTTGTGTTGAAACAAGAATTCTCTATTTTAATGCCCAGTAGGCAGTTTAAATCAGAATCATTAAATTCTTTACAGGTTGATGATATTATATTTTCTAAAGAAAATAGAAGATTAATATCAAAAGAGCTTTCTTCAGATAGTCCAGAGACCACTTCAATTTGTTCAGACTGTTTTAAAGGGGAGTTCTATGAATTACCATAAGCTCCGTTTTGTAATTATTTGGCTATTTTTATTCTCTATATTGACCTACTTCTTTTATTCGACGGAGTACAAACAATATAAGCTTGAAAATTATCAATCCTATAAAAGAATACTAAGTCAAAAAAAGAGTGTTGTCCAAGGGATTAAAAAGGATGAACCTTTTCCTAATTACGATGCCAAAGTAAAGCTTTGTGAACTAATTTCTTTGGAGTATATAGGGCAAGTTAAGAAACTTTTAAAGAGTAAGAGCTGGAAAAAGAAAATCAAAATGGAGCCTAATGTTTTTGGTAAGTCCTCGGGTTTGATTATAGGTAAAAAAAATAAGAAGTTTTTGCTAAAACATGGAAATGATTTTGAATCATTTTTTGGTAAAAAATGGTATAAAAGGCTGTTTTTAGCACTTAAAACTAAAGGCTCTTACTTTGAAGGAATGATAGAACGAATATATCCTTATGCGGTGAGTCATGAAGAGTTTGTTAAACGTAAAGATATGTTTACTATACTCTATAAAAATGGTGATTTTATCTTGTTTTTACACACGGAAACCAATGATAAATCAATTTTCTATATGCTTCATTTAGACAAGATTGATCATACACAAATGATGTTAGAAACAAATAAACTATTTATTAGTTCAAACTCCAATCTATCTACTTCAAAAAAAGGAAACACATTTTCGTTGAACCAAGAAGTTATAAGTGATAATGGTGAAGAGATAGGTTTAAATTATGATTTAACTTACCCTAGTTATATACAATGGTTATTGACTAATTACTATCTACTTATAGTAGGGTTCATTACCATACTATATTTACAGTTTACAGGAGGATACCGTATTTACTCAGTGGGGATAGAATACGCGTTATTTATTGTTACCCTTGCTTTCACAATGACTTTAAATTATATCAACTTCAATATTTTTCATTATTGGAGGATAAATACACTTAGGGCTGATACTTTTATAATTCAAAAACAATGGCAAGCAAAATCCAACAAAATCGATGACAACTTTGTAAAGTTTAAAAAGGAGCTGTCCAATACGATTAAAAATGCATTACAACAGGGGTCTATGGAGCAATTGAGTTTTGATTATCAAGATTGGTTTATATTTGATGTTAATGACGAGTTGGAATGTACAGTATATCCAAAAGAAACCAAACTTCTTTCTAGTATTATTATAAAGGGTCTATCCAAAGAAGTTATACGATTGAATACTGTAAAATATAAAACTAGTAGTGGGGTAGAAGACTTAAAAAACCTTGATCTAAAAACAAAAAATGTGATTACAAATGCTTTACAAAGAAGAAATAAACACTTGGTCTATAGAAAAGCAAAGCAAATTGTTGAAAATAGCTCCGAGGTGTTTAATAAGTGGGATGATTATAAAGATGGCTATTATATATTTTGGTCAAAATTAAAAGATTGGAATCATTTAAATGAATTTGCTTTGGTGATGATTCCTATCCCGAGTATGATTGAAAGCTACTTACAAAGTAATTATATGAAAAACAGAAGTGTAATGATTCGTTCTAAGATTAGTAAAGGAATTATATACCCAAAAGAGAAGTACACACTTCCTTTGTTTGACTTACAGAAACAATGGCTGCAAACACAAAATTCAGGTAATCTTGCTAGTGAATTTCATAGACTTTCTAAGGATTATACCTCACTATTTGTTGCATCTGAAGCATTTGATAATCATCATTTCTTTTTTTACGAGGCTTTGGATAATCTTGAGAGTAAGATTTCTGCAGTAAAAACATGGTATTTTTATTTACAAGTAATTCTATGGATTTGTGCGCTGTCATTATCCTATTATTTACGTCAAATTTTAATCACTCCCTTAAATGATGCAAGACTGCTGTTGACTAAAATAAAAGATAAGTCAAAAGACTGTGTAATCCCTATTTACTTCCCTAAAAATCTAGGTAAAATCAACCAGTCTATTAATCGACTTCATCAACGTTTTAGAAGAGAGATTGGTTATGATAATACAATTGATAGTTCATTAGCGTATATAGTTGAAAACTTTAATAATGATATAGAGTATGATTGTATTTCTTTGACAATTCTCGGAATGGAGAATGAGTCTAGCTTATATGAAATAGCTAGTAAGTATTCGGCTTACTTTTATTCATTGCGTAAAAATCAACATACACTTCTTTTCTTCGAGAAAGTACATGGTAACTATATTCAAAATGGTCTACAAACCGCTATAGAGCTCCTAAGAATACATAAAAAAGCAAAATTTTTGATTCGAAAAGAAAAGAGAGTATATCATTGCGCAAAGTATGAATTTAAAAGTATAATTTGTATGTTTCCAACCAGGGAAGTAAATAGCCCAATACAGCAAGTAGCCGGAACAATTCTAATTGATACTTTTAGCTGTAATGAACTAAAGTACAACTATGAGTTTATTGAAAACTGTGATAATTACTATGAATTTAGAGATAAGGTTAGTTGATGTACTTACCAGAGTTTAATGATGATAGTCATGTTCTTTTCATTGGAGAGATTAATAGTTATCAAACATTGTATAATAAATGGAGTAATGACTGTCATATAATCACTGTTGTTCCTAGATTTGATTTTGCTATGAGGATTATGGAGGAGAGTTACTTCACCGACTGTCTAATTGATTTAGATAGTTTTGATGAAGAAGATTTACGTTGGTTTCAATGCCCTCCAGAAATAAAAAGTCATGCTATCGCTTTCGAAAAAAAGAGCTTAGTGTTATCCGATGAGATTAAACATAAGTTGGGTAAAATGTATTTCTTTGATGAAACATTTGACTATGACCTGCAAGAAAAGGGATATGGCTTAGTTCAAAATAAAAAATCATTCTTTAGTAGGCTGTTTAAATCACGTAGTAAAGCTAAAAAGTTATTGATACGTATTATCTTGTTAAATCTTTTCTTAATCCTTGTGATGTTTGGATTAATGTTTGTTATCAACCTATTTCATTTAGAAAATATTACTCCAGAAGGAAAACCTCCAAACTTATCAGAAAAGATTGAAAATTCGTTTAAAGCAACTGTTGAATCTGTAGAGAAAGTTATTGAACCAATAAAGTCACCGTTAGAAATAGGAAGTTTCTTTTTTGATGGAGACTGGGATAGTCTATATGATAAAACAGATATGTTTTCAACAGGTGAACTAAAGCAAATGAGAGAGCAAATGGATCCAAAGATGATTCAAACAATTAGACAAAACTTAAGTGAAGAACAAAAAGATGCTCTTAGAGAAAGACTCAAATAAATTTCTGCAATCGATAAGACATTCAGTAAAATCTGATGCAAGTGATAACTTTATACAGCTAAATAAAAGTCGGCTGAAGATTTGTATTGAAGATACGAGTATCATTTTGCATTTGAATTTTGTATTACACTATAAATTAAATGGTATCAATCATAGTGTTTTAATGAAAAAAGCGTCAAAATCTAGATACTATTTTAATATCAAGCTCAATAGTGATCGAGTTTCTTGGTATTTTGAAATTTATAATCATGATTATTGTGTATATTACTCTAAAGATGATGTTTCACTACATGTACCATTAAAATCGAGGCATTTTTCTTCTGCAATAAATAGCAACCATCCCAATTGGTTAAAATCTAGTGTGCTATATCAAATTTTTGTGGATAGATTTCAATCATCAGACAAAGATTTAAGAGGTTTACACTCTGTATCTAATAGGATCAAGAAAAAATCGTGGTCAGAAGTTCCTGATAGTTATAATAAATCCAAATGTATGGATTTTTATGGAGGAAACCTCTGGGGAGTTATCGAAAAGTTACCTTATCTACAAGACTTAGGGATATCAACTCTTTATTTTAATCCAATTTTTGAAGCACTTACTCATCATGCCTATGATTGTATCGATTATTCAGAGGTAGCAAAGTGTTTTGGAGGGAATGACGCCCTTATTGCATTGAGTTCAAAACTAAACAATTTGGGTATGGACTACATAATAGATATTTCCATAAACCATACGGGTAGCAAACATCAATGGTTAAATGATCAAAATACCAGAGAGTACTATGTTAAAGATCCCCTAGGTCGTTATAAAACATGGGAGGGTGCATCTAATCTTTATACTTTAGATTATAGTCATGACAAATTGAAGGACAGAATGTATAGGGATGATAAGTCTATTTTAAAGACTTGGCTAGGTACTCCATATAACTGTCGAGGATTTCGTTTTGATGTGGGTCATTCATTGGCTAGAGATCAATCTTATTTTAATCACTTTACATTATGGAGAGATATTCGAGCTGCGTTGAAGTCTATAGAGTCAGACTGTTTGATACTAGCTGAATATTGGGATGATGCCAGCAACTATCTAAAAGGAGATGTTTGGGATAGTGTCACCAATTATTATGGTTTTTTAATTCCGATTCGCAAATTTTTAGGGTTGAGTTTAGATGCAAGAAATAAAAGAAAGTATCTGTATAATTCAAATATACTGATAGAGTCTTTCAAGAGTGGTTTAAAAGAGATTTCATTTGAGCAGAGTCTTTTGCAAGTGAACATGTTAGGAACTCACGATATTTCAAGATTGTATAATCATAAAGAAGTAGATGATAATTGCTATTTTTACCTGTCTTGTTTGCTATTGACTTACATTGGGGTACCATGTCTTTATTATGGTGATGAAATATTATTGGCAGGATCTACTAAGACGAATGAAGGATATCGCTATCCTATGAATTGGGATAGTAACAACTTTCAATCAAAGTATTTTTACAAGTTGAAAACATTGATATACTTAAGAAGAGAAGAGCAAGCGTTGCAGCAGGGTAGTATCTATTTTTTAGAGGCACCCAATGGAGTGATTTCCTACTTTAGAAAATTAGGTGATAAAGTTTTCTTTATATGGCTAAACTTTAATGAAGATTGTAGCGATTTAACATTAAACATACCATTTTTGTGTGATGGAGATATTTTAAGTTTAAGATCAGTATTCGATTCTAATCAAACTTTAAAACTAACTCAAACAAATCA
The DNA here is from genome assembly GCA_023954715.1 of Candidatus Cloacimonadota bacterium. GTDB lineage: Bacteria > Muiribacteriota > UBA6191 > UBA6191 > UBA6191. The sequence continues at coordinate 144,977 of JAGSHD010000003.1, forward strand.
TATGATAGCTAGCGATGTTACTAGCGGTGTGTATTCAAATTAAAAAATCACCAAAATATATGTTTTGGCTATACAGGAGTAAATATGCCCGGTTATGATGAAAGATCAATGATATTACATGAACATCTTAGAGGTAAGATTGAAGTACGAGGAAAACTACCTATCGACCACATGGATGATTTATCCACAGTGTACACCCCTGGAGTTGCAGCCCCTTGTTTAGCAATAGCTGAAGATGTTACGAAAGCTAAAAAACTTACTATAAAGAGTAATAGTATTGCTGTGGTTACTGATGGGTCAGCAGTGTTAGGACTAGGCAATATTGGTGCTCATGCGGCGATTCCGGTTATGGAAGGCAAAGCCTTAATTTTTAGACAATTTGCTGGATTGAATGCTTGGCCAATTTGTGTTGAAACTCAAGATACTCAAGAGATTATAGATTTAGTAAAAAATATAGCTCCAGTATTTGGTGGAATCAATTTAGAAGATATAGCGGCACCACGATGCTTTGAGATTGAGAAGGCACTACAAGATATTGGTATCCCTGTTTTTCACGATGATCAACATGGTACTGCAATTGTTTTGCTAGCTGGTTTAATTAATGCATGTAAGGTATTAGATAAATCAATTAATGACCTTAAAGTAGTTATTTCAGGGGCTGGTGCAGCCGGAGCCTCTATAGCAAAATTACTAAATGGTGAAGGAAATCAAAAATCGACTGGTCAACATCATATTAAGGTAAAAGAGATAGTAGTATGCGATTCGAAGGGTGCACTTCATGCGGGTAGAACAGACCTAAACAGTGAAAAAATAAAGTTGTTAGATTTTACTAATCCTAATAATGTTTCTGGTTCTGTTAAAGAGTCCATGCGAGATATGGATGTTTTCATTGGAGTGAGTAAGGGTGGCCTTATTAATGCAGAAGATGTTAAAACAATGGCTAAAGATCCAATTATATTCGCTTTAGCCAATCCAGACCCTGAAATATTACCAGAGGAGGCCAAAGCAGGGGGAGCTGCTATTGTTGCGACTGGTCGAAGTGATTTTCCTAATCAAGTGAATAATGCTTTAGTGTTTCCTGGGATTTTTAGAGGCGCACTTGATGCAGGATCGCCAAGAATATATAAATCCATGTATTTTGCTGCTGCATGGGCATTAGCTCATAGCATAGTCAACCCAACTGTAGATCGAATTTTGCCTGAAACATTAGATAGAGCAGTTGTGCCATTAGTAGCTAGAGCTGTAAAACTAAATTATGTTCCTAGATAATTAATTGTTTGTGTGCTCCTAAAATATTTAGGAGCATATCTTTAGATTAAACAAACTCTACCTTTTTAAGATAATATTTGAGTGAAACAGCCCGAGCAATCATGAAAAGACTCATCGCTAACCAAAGTCCGTGATTTCCAAACTGGGGACTTATGAATAGTAAGCTTGGTAGATAGATGATAAAAAAAGAGAAAACCATCGCATTTCTAAGGTATACAGATTGAATGCTTCCTAGAAAGATTCCATCATAAATATAAGCAGGAGAGTTTAAGATAGGTGCTAATACTATCCACCAAAGATAAGCTTTGCTTTGATCTAGCAAAAAAGTATGATGTGTAAGCATAGTGATTATTGATTCAAAAGCAAAATAAAAAATCAGGGTATAGATAGCTACAACGATCCAAGTACATCTCCAAATCTTTACAATGGTATCTTTTAATGAATCCACATCTTTAGATCCGATGTACTTTGCGATTAAAGATTCAGCAGCTAGTGCAAAACCATCCATTCCATAGGATAAAAACCCATAGAATTGCATTAATAATGAATTGACGGCTAGAACATCATCAGATATTTTTGAGCTATAGATAGTAAATAAGGAGAAGCTCATGATCAGACATAATGTTCTGATAAATATGTCTGTATTAACGCGTATAATTTTTAAAAAAGATACCTTATTGAAAACATGCTTCATGCTTTGGCTAAAGTGTTGCTTTCTAAAAATAAGAATTAGTCCAATAAAAAAACTAAGATACTGCGCTACTAAAGTTGCATAAGCTACACCATCGATATTCATAGCAAAGTGATATACCAAAATATAATTTAAAAAGATATTAAAAACATTTGCTAAAATAGTCAATACAAGTGGTGTTTTGCTGTCTTGAACCCCAAAGAAATATCCATTAATGGCATAAAGAGATAGTGTTGCTGGTGCAGCGAAGATTCGGATTTGAAAGTAGGTTTGAGCAGCAATGATTACATTTTGGCTAGACTCTACAAAATGAAAACACAAGGTTTGAATGGGGTTCTTTAGAAGGATAATACATAAACCAATAAATAGTCCCATAAACAAAGACCGTAAAAACCAAACAAAAGGAGAATCCTGATTAAGTGAATTGTCAGTTGTAGCCCCATGAGACTGGGCACAAAGAGCAGTAGTGGACATGCGCAAAAAGCCAAAACTCCAATAGAGTAAGTTAAAAATCATCGAAGCTAAGGCTAAGGCACCTAAAAAAGAAGCATCGTCCATGTGACCCACAATTAAAGTATCTACAAAAGATAATAGTGGTATGGATAAATTTGATAAAATATTCGGAAAGGCTATGGAGAAAATAGTATTATAGGTATTCATAAAATTCAATAAGAATAAAGACTAATAGTCATCCATAGGAAGATCATCAAGGTCAAGAGTTTGAATGACCCATTTGACTTGATTTTTTCTATTGTAAAGTCGTTTTTTATGACCCTTTACATGATAAGAGTACTCACTCTTAGTTTTACTGTCTTTAGATGATATGGTAGTAGTAAAGGTATAGATTAGCTTTCGGCTATTTTGATTTAAAATTTTGACTGCGCATCGAGTTTGGTCAAAATTAAGTTGTTGATTTGTTAAATTCAAGTCTTGTTTTTCTATAGGAAAAGTCTTAATTTTATGAAAAATATAACTTTTACATGAGCTACGAGCGTTATCTAGATGTAACTGTTTTTGTAAATTATAACTAACAAATGTAGATTGTTTAGACTTTTTGAGAGAATACAGCATAAACAGAAGTGAGATAGTTACACTAATGATAACGAACAAATATCCGGATCCTTTTCTATTTAAGATTTTCAAGATAAATCCTTGTTTCAATCATTGTTTTTGCATTGTGAAAGCTTAACTGTACTAGTTTTGAATCGTTGCGATGAACCCTAAATAGTTTAATCCCTTTAGCTAGATGAGATATCAATTTTTGGTCCTTATATACTTTTATGGATTTATCTTCAAATTTGTAATCAAAACGATTTCCATCTTGATTAAAACTAAGACGATCAGAGTCAACTTTTAATGCTGGAAAAACAATATCATTTGCTTTGAGTAGTCTCTTTCGTAAAGTCATATATATTTGAGAGACATCACTCGTAGTATCCATTTCCACTAAACTTTTGGCTGTGTTTTTACCTACGGTGTTGCTAAGACGAAAGACACCAAGAACACAGATAGAAAAAATAGATATGGCAAACATGATCTCAACAAGGGTAAAGGCTTTATTTGTACTCATAAATTGGGCCTTTTTGAGATATAAGAGTACTCAAGGTAACTTTTTTATCTTGCTTAAATTGCTTGTAATTAACTGAAACAGAATATTTAACTAAACCATCACCAAGTTTGGATGGAGAAAAGGAGTACTTAACTTTAAACATTTTAGGAATAGGAACTGATGTTCTTTGAATAGGTCTATTAAATTTATCTACGTTATATCTCATGTCATCGATATAACTCTGTGCGATCAAAAGTGCTTGAGTTTTATAAATGTTTCGCTTGCCTGAGGCCTTGGTTATTGTAGCGAGTCCAATAATAGGAATAGAGAAAGCTAATAACACAGCAATAGAAATGACTACTTCAAGTACCGACATAGCTTTGTTTCTATTATTTATCATGTTGAACTACTTCTTTACGCTTGAGATTATCGTCAACCTTATCTATTATACTTCTTAGATAAACATTGTTTAAATAAAAATTATCATAACCATATTTGACATCATTATTTTGAATTTTTACTTTAGTTAATATGCGTTTAAATGACTTGATTGCTTTTCTCTTAGAGCGTAGCTCCATGTTTAAACGTTGTTGAGTAACCATTTCATTGTATAACTTGGGATGATAGGTCTCTATCTGAGTCCACATGGGATAATCTGTGTATTGCAAAATAAATAGATATCCTAAGGATTGAATTACTGGATGTTTAGAGGATATCATTGCATGTGCTTGAAAAATAGAGTTTTGTACATCATCTGCATGATAAAAGGCATGACCAATCTCGTGGAAAATCATTACGGCCCTAAAGAATAATGTAGTAGGATAGTCTTCTTTGGTAGGAATAACAATTTCTCCGGTAAACAGATCATGATAGGCTATACCGCCATAAGATAAGCCTAGTATTCTAGGAACCCCAGATAGGTACTTGATTTTCGTAAGTTTAGAGTTCAAATTTATATTAAACTGTTTTAATTGTTCTTGACTAGTAATTGTAGCGTGCTTTAATAGATCGGAGTCGCTTAGTTTTTGATATTGATCAAAATCAAATAAACGCTTAAATTCATTAAAACAATTTTGTTTAAAATTTTCAAACTGTTGAGAATCTAGAGGTTCACTTACTGGATAGGAAGGCAAATAAAATGATGGAATTAGTCTTACAAAAAAAGCATTTTGATATGAGATAGCACATAAACAAAAGACAAGCCAACATAAAGTAAATAAGTAGAATCGTAGATCCTTCAATAGTTTTAATCTATGCTTAAAGAGTAGAACTAACAGAACCAATGGTATCAGAGCTAGGATTAAGGTAATAATCTGGGATATGTTGTAGTTGACTTTAGAACTAATATAGTAAAGGCAATTGTAGAGCGGCAGCGAAACATATTTATAGTAAATTAAAAGCATTAAAATTACTTTTTAAACTTCTTTAGAATACTACTAAAAAACGAACCTTTTTCTTGATCCTGAGTAACACTTTCTTCTGAGTCTTCTTGTAATTCTTCTTCTTGCTCAGCTTTAGCTTGCTTGATTTTTACTTTGGCAAGGTGGTTTTTATAGAATTGCGTGAAATTAGCGTCAGAGTCTTCTAAAATAAAATTAGCCACATCCGGATCACCTTTCCAGTTGGATAGAATATTTTTGGCCCTGTCCTTTACCTCGGGTAGAGGAGAATGAAAAAACTTATGCATCATAGTTAAGTGTTTATCGTCTTGAAAAATCTCCAAGCAGTCCATACAACATAAACTTTTGTTAAGGTCTTTAGGATCAGTAAGTGCAGAAAGTGGTAGAAAGCATTCATTTGGTTTCGAGGCGAAAAGACCTTGGATAGCAATTGATTTAACATGAACATCAGAGTCATTTAAAAGTGCTACCATTGCAGGCTTAGTTTTTTCAAGCCCTAGGATAGAGTTCATGGCTTTAGCTGCCGCATAGCGAAGCTTTGAGTTTTCATGTTCCATATACCCAGTAATACTCGATAGGGCAGACTCCGCCTTTAACAAACCTAAGGCGTGTAATGAACTTTCTAATACAGATTCGTCGGTTTCAGTGCCAAGTTTTTGATAGATTAAATCTATAGCTTCAGGGTCTTTACTCTTTGAGATGACATCGATGGCTTCAATTCGTTCACTCACAACATCTGAGTCTAAAGAATTTTTAATTTTGTAGAAGGCTAGTTTCTCTTTACTTTGAGAGGCAGCTTTCTTCTTTTTAACAGCATCTTTATCGGACTTTTTACTTGGCAAGAGATCTGGGTCTACTTCTGTTGGTACAAAGTTTGGTACTGCTGCTCTTTGTCTTTTGATTAGCTCTTGTTCATAATCGTTTAAAAGTGATACTGCGATTTCATTACCACCTTTGGACTCCTCTGTTATGAGCCGAAGTGCATTTTCAGAAATCTTTTTTGAAGAATGAAATAGAAAAGAATTTAGTGTTTTGAGATTGTTCGCTATGGTGTTTTTTTGTTCTTGATATTGCATCACTTCATGTATTACTAAGGGGCTTTCATGGCTGTAAAATATACTAAGTTCAGCGCTATAGTTTTGGTTATTTAATCTAGCGCAGACACGAATAGCTCTTACAATAAAGTCGGCATCATCCCGTTCCTCAGCAAAATCAATTAACTCTGGAATCAGCTCATTCGCCTGCCTTTTAATCATAAACTCCAAGGCTTTCTTTTCTTTGGTGGCGTCTCCTGATTGGTAAGCATCAATGATGCTATCAATTGTGGCCTCATCGAGAGGTTTGGGAGTATTATCTTCTGTAGGTGAAGTTAAGTTTTGTTTAATGTAATCAATACCTTTTTTAATAGTATTTTTTATTTCTTGATTTGGCTCTTTCTTGAAAGCGTCATAGAGTATTTTACCAGCTTCTTTGGTTTTCAATTGGGCAAGTTTTTTTACTGCTTGCAGCTTTTGCGCGTCATTGCCATCGTTTAAGTATTTTGCTAGTTTTTTCATAATGAGTGAATCCTTTTAGAAGAAGTGATCTCAACTTTAGTTTTTTAAAAAAAAGCTATGAAACATTATTTATGTATTACTTAGAATTAATAGACCAATCATAAGGTAGAAAGTTAATTGAGTAATCATTGATTTCTATACTTTCTAAAAGAGCTTTATCTTTACTACTTAAGTAGGGCTTAACAACATTAAGTAAATCAGACTCAGATTTTGCAAAATCTGCCAAAAACCATTTATAAATTGTAGAATACTGAATCAACTCCATATCTTCATCAATGAAGAAGTTATTTTTTGAACTAAGAAAGCGATGAGCTTGATCATCTAACTGAGAATCTAGGGTTTTACTGCGAAATACTTCGTTTCGAAGTGGGGGACAAGATTTAGATGCACACACTATTGCGTAATGAATTCGTGCATCTTTCATTGGACGTAATATTTCGTGCTCAATTTGATCTAAAGAATATTTACTATTTGAAAACTGAACGTAAGTGTCTTTCCAAAAATGAAAACCTCCCACTCTACTTACTTTGTCCATGATACTCTTTATAGGGTAATGACTCAGCATCCCTTTAATAGTAAGGATATTATAAACATTGATAAAAAAGGCCATTTTATCTGATCCCGTGAGTTTAGTTGTATCTATTTTAGAAAGTGTCGAATCAAAAATGGTAGTAATACCGACTTGATCTTTATGCCAGTTACTATAGTCAACATTACCTTTTGAATCTACATATTTGTGAAGAAGTGAATCAAAATTGGAATTAAAGGTTTTTACTAATGACTTTGTATCACCAGAGGGTAAAACTTTACCGTAAGTATCTGTTTTGGTACTAAAACAACCTTGTAAGAAAAGGGTTATAAATATGATAGAAATAATTTTATTCATAAAAATCTAATAACCTGCGGCTTGACCTTGTTTTCTAGAGTCACTAGCACCATACATATCTTTTCCATCAATGTGGATACCTTGGATCACGTTACGAGGAACACTTCGTTGAATAATATGACCACGTTTTTTTAAGTTATCAACAACATCTACAGGAATCTCTTTTTCTAAATAAAGTTTATCAGGCATCCATTGATGATGCATTCTAGGAGCATCGACCGCTTCTTTAATGTTCATATTATGATCAATAGAGTTTAAAACTACCTGTAGGACACCTGAGATGATTCTAGGACCACCTGATCCACCAACAATAAGCTTAACTTGCTTATCTTTTGCGACAATCGTTGGAGTCATAGAACTAAGTGGCTTTTTATGAGGTTGGATAGAGTTTGCCTCGGATCCTACTAATCCATATGCATTAGGGATGCCAGGAGCAAGGGAGAAATCATCCATTTGATTATTTAAGATGACTCCGTATTTGTCTACTACAAGTCTTGAACCAAACAATGTATTAATGGTTGAGGTAATTGATACAGCATTACCTTGATTATCAAAGACATTAAAGTGGCTAGTACCATGATCATCGGGTAAGTATCTCATTCCATAAGTATCAGAATGATAGACCTTAGAGTCTGATATCTTATCAACAATTTTACGAGCAGTCTCTTGAGAAGTAATTTGATTGGCTGGAACATCTACAAATTTGGGATCTCCCATATATTGAGCTCTATCACTATATGCATGTTTCATAGCTTCGGCTACGTGATGGATCGTCTTTGAAGAGTTGTGACCCCAATCTCCTAAAGGGTAATGTTGTAAGACATTTAACATTTGAAGCAAAACAAGTCCTCCAGATGAAGGAGGCGGCATGGTAAAAACAGAATATCCACGATAAGTACCTTTTACAGCGTTCAATATTTGAGGCTGAATATTAGCCATATCAACGGCATCCAAAATACCACCGTTACTTTGAACTACATTGATGATTTCTTTAGCTATACTTCCTTTGTAAAAACTGCGCAATCCTTTTAGTGCTATGCTTTTAAGAGTTTTTGCAAGAGCAGGTTGTTTTAATAAAGTCCCAGTAGATAAGGCTTGGTTATTTTTATAGAATATATCTCTTAAGTAAGTAGATTGAGTAAACTTTTCTTTGTGTTTAATTAGTGTTTTGTTTAAATATGGTGAGACGTAGATGCCATGTTTTGCAAGGTTGTATGCTGGATATACCACTTGTTTCCAAGGGAGTGTACCGTATTTTGAATGCATTAAAAATAATCCATTGAGCTCGTTAGGAATAGCTACTGCTAAACCTCCATTTTGTGACAAAGATGTATCTAATTTTCCGTTTTTGTAAAAATGTTTAATGTCAGTTTTTCTAGGTGCTTGCTCACGAGCATCTATGATCTTTGCATTGGATTGTTTGTGATGTTTAAATAATATAAAACATCCACCACCAATTCCAGAAGAGTGAGGATTAGTGACTCCTAATACTAGGGCAGTCGTTACTGCAGCATCAAAAGCATTTCCACCTTTTTTCAATATCATAGCACCTGCTTTAGATGCGACTGCTTGATCAGCAGCAACGATACCGTTCTTAACTTTTAACGGTTCAGGAGATGCAGTAAATGTGGCTGATATGGCGAAGAGAAAAACTAAAAATTTCATGTTATTGTCCTAGGGGTTTTATTTCAAAGTGATGCAACATACCTTTGGCATCGTCTTTAGTAAATTGAACTTTACGGTATTTTCCGTCTAGATACTTTTGTACCTGGTCATCATAATGATCTGAAAAAGGGTTACCTGAGTTTCCGGTAGGAAGGATAGAATAGGAGTTATTTACATCACTCATATCAACTATTCGTCGAACGGAAGGTCCTGACTTGACAAAAAATCTATCTTTACCAAGTTTAGCACTTACACTATTAATGGCTTCTTTGACTCCATCGATGGGATAAGGGCCCAAATTAAATAGTGGTTTAGTAAGCCAGTTTTTAGAAAATGCATGAGAATATTCGATGGTATGATATTTACCCCATGTCCAACCAGTCGTTTTAGGTCCAAACTTTTTAGTAAGCAGTCTATTTGTGTTTTGTAAGGCAAGACTTACTTGTTGTTTAAAATCTTGATTTAGAAAGTCAATCGATTGATTGGAGTAAATCTCGTCTAACAAATGCTGCGCATTAGGAAGCCTTGAATAAACGTCAAGTTCATTTTCATTTAATAAGTCCTTTAACAAAAGATGAAGAAACTGATAGGACCATTCCATATAAATAGTAGAACCAATTGAATCAACAGAAAACTCTTGATCCCATTTTCTAAGATGTTCATAGATAGCTGAAAGTTGAGGATATTTTTGTATATCCACATGAGATAGTAAAACCTTTAAACCCTTATTTGCTACCAATAAAACATTGTCATTTTGAATCATTTTATGGTCTTCAATGCTTAATTTCGACTTACTTTGAAGTAATTGTGAGATACGATCAGACCGATCCCGAGGCATAAAATAGCCTTCAATGGGGTCACTTTGACGTGGTTGTCCATTAGCGGTAAAAATATATCCCTTTTGAGGGTTTACTTGATGTGGATTTTCACTAAAGGGAAGATAACCTTCGATCTCGTCTTCACCATTGGAACCATTTAACAAATGATCCCCACGATTTCCGGGTTTTCTTTTAAAAAGCCGAGCAGCCGCCCACCATGCAATATTACTATGATCTGTATAACTAATATTTAAACCTGGAGCACGAATTTTAGAAACACCTGTTCGAAACTCTGACATAGTAGATGCATGATTAATATCGTGAAAAGCCTCAAACATGTTATTTTTAGGGTGGTAATATTCCCAAAACAAAGAAATATCTTTATCTTGTTGAGACTTAATTTTTAAAAATTGATTGACCAAAGGTCCATGAGGTGTTTCGTATACATCTATTTCGACACTAGGGCCTTTAGCGACTTGAATCACTTCTTTTCTGTGTTTTAATGGTACGCTTTGATTTTTGTAGACTACAGTTTTATTTGTCTTATCTATGGTTTCAGAATATAAATCTAAATCATCATTTTCGAGCATGGTTAAAGCCCATGCATGCTTTGATGTATGACCTACTAAAGCAAAAGGAAAACCAGCTAAATAATATCCATGTGATTTATAATTTTTAACATGTATGTCCGCTTCAAACCAAACACTAGGATTTGCATAGCCGATATGCGGGTCGTTTGCTAAAACGGGTTTGCCAGTTGTACTTTTACTGCCAGATACAACCCATGAATTACTGCCAATAAAGGGGGGAATCACGTCAAATACTTGATTTAGCTCTTTTATAAACTGAAAGGGTAGTTTGGCAGACATAGATGTTGCTGCATTTGGATTGTAATCTACAAATAGCTTAGATAAAATATCTGGTGAAACTTTGGATTGAAGAGTAGAGATCAAAGGATCTTTTTTTACACCAACTGCAAAAGAGAAACTGAGATAGCCACTAATAGATAATAAGTCCACTACCTCAAACTTTTGAGGAGTCTTACCCAACAGTTTAAACTCAATTGGTGTTCTATTAGACTCAATATAATGGTTGATTCCTGCAAGATACTGTTTGTAAAAGCTCATCCATTGACCATTGTAATTTTGAGGTTCTACTTTCATTGAATTTTCAATGGTTTTTCGTATTCCTAAAGTTCTAAAAAATTTGTCTGTTTTTACTAGTTTTGGTCCAAGTAACTCAGATAGGGTCCCTTGAGATAAACGGCTTAGTAAAGTTAATTGAAATAATCGATCTTGAGCATGAACATAGCCCAAACCAAAATAAGCATCTTGGAAATTATCTGCATGAATTTTAGGAACACCATATTGATCACGTCGGATAGATACTTTTTTATTGACCTGTTTACTTAGTGTATATCCATCATAATTAGGGCCAAAATGATTGTTTAGGAGAAATACTAAAGCTATAGAGCATACAATGAGAGAAACCAGAATAGGTAATGCTTTTTTCATAAAATATATCTTTGTAATGTAGTCAAACTTTTATTTACTACTAAGGGTAGGCGTTAGTATAAATAGTGAAATTATTATTTTGTGTAGTATAACAAAAATTATTTAAGACTGAAAACAAAAGTGTCAGCAATTTAGAAAGAATTGTAATCTACCGTATTTCTTGATGTTTTGGTGTTTATGCTGAAAATATACTTCTAAGAAAATAATACTTAGACCAAAAAGACTATTCTGTAAAATTATTGCAGTAATTTACACCTAATAAATGGGCAAAATGGCATCATGCTTGCTTAAGTTAAACTAAGTGATATAGAGTTTACAAATATACATGATTCTACGGACTAAGGTTAAAAATATTATGAACAAAGATGCAAAACATGTGAAAACAATTATCATAGGTGCTGGAATCACAGGACTATGCTTATCACATTATATAAAAGATAGTGACTTTTTAGTATTTGAATCTAAAGGTGAAGTTGGTGGCAAAATCAAAACAGAAAAAAGAGACGGGTGTTTATTTGAAAATGGTCCAAACTCTTTGATGTTAAGAAATAATGATGTAAAAGATCTAATAGTAGATCTGCAATTACTTGATAGCTTACAAATGGCTGAAAAATCCAGTGCATCAAGATATTTGGCGAAAGGTTCAGAGTTAGTTAAGATAACCCCGGGTAATCTAGCAACTAAGATTTTAGATTTTGCGTTTTTACGAAGATTGTTGACTCTTACCTATACAAGTAAATCAAGTAATCCAAACGAGTGTGTATATGATTTTTTTGAAAGAAAACTTGGTAAGTCTTTTGCCGATTATGTAATCACACCATTTGTATCTGGTATTTATGCAGGTGACCCTAAGAAACTATTAATAAAGTCTGCTTTTAAAAGTTTAGCAAAACTAGAAGAAGACCATAACTCATTAATTGTTGGGGCTATAAAGTCAAAGAAAAGTGAGCCTCACAAGTTAAAATCTGGAATAGCTTCATTTAAACATGGCTTGATGGAGTTGTGTGAAAAACTATTTGAACAATCAAAGGATAATATACATTGTGATCATACGGTTCAGGCCATATCAAAAGTAGATAAAATTTATCATTTAACGGTTAACGATGAAAACTTTAGCTGTGATAACTTGGTCATTACTACACCGGCTTACAATGCTAAAGATATATGCAAGGATTTTTTACCTCATAGCTTCTTAGAAAGTTTATCCAATATAAATTATCCTTGGTTGATGGTAGCTCAAGTATTGATTCCTAAATCTGAAATTGGGTTTGCTGATAAGGGATTTGGATTTTTACAAATACCAGATTCCAAATCAAAAGTTTTAGGCTGTCTATTTAGTACACACATGTTTCCACAAAGAGCCAAAGAAGGTTTTGAACTATTTACATGTTTTGTTGGTGGGACTAAAAACGCTCATTTAAAGGACTTAGGGAACAGAGAACTCCATAATCAAATCGTTGCTTATCTGACTGAAGTTTTAAGTGTAAAAGATGCTAGTAAAATTGAAATTGATTCCGTCTCTTGGGAGAAAGCTATTCCTCAGTATGATAAAGACCAATTAGCTTTTTCATTGGAGCTTGAAAAGGTGACAGAATGTCATGATAACCTACATTTTTGCACAAATTATGTTGGCGGTGTTTCTTTACCAGACTGTATTTCTAATGCTAAGATTCTGGCTAAGCAACTCGTTTAGTAAAAAAATAAATTTATCTTTAAGCGCTCGTAGCAGTTTGCAAAAATACGAACATGTATTCTTGATACTTAATAACAAATTATCAAGGAAATAAAAGTTAGCTTGTAGTTGTGAACCAAAAATATGTGTCAAATTGACATGTTGAGGTTAGATAGTTCTTGGAAAGCGTTGGATTTTTTTGTAGACTGTTTCGCTATTTCTGGTGCTTCACGCAGTGAAACCTATAAAGGGATTATAAATGTTTGCAAAACTTACTCAAATTTTACTACTTCTATTTGTCACGACTATATCTTTTAGCGTAGAAGTTGGATTGAAAAACCCTGATAAAAAGCCCGATACAAAAGTGGGAGTTTTTGAAAAACTTGGGGATATGATTCCTTTAGATTTAACTTTCGTCAACCACGATGGTAAAAAAGTTCATCTAGGATCCGTTATTGATAAACCTACAATTCTTAATTTTGTATACTACCGATGTCCTGGCATATGTAGTCCTTTACTCACTTCATTAACTGAATCCATAGATAAAATAGATAATAAACCTGGCAAGGACTATCAAATCCTAACTATCTCAATCAATCATGAAGAAGATACGGTTTTAGCCCAACGAAAAAGAGATAATTATCTATCTGAAACAAAAACTTTTGTTTCTAGTGATGCCTGGAGATGGATGGTTGGAGATAAGAAAAGTATCGACACTATCACTAAAGCTGCAGGCTTTCACTTTAAAAAAGAGGGTGCAGATTTCGCACATGCAGGTGCACTCATACTGCTTTCCCCAAAAGGGAAAATAACTAGATATTTAATGGGTATTGAGTTTTTGCCATTTGATCTACAAATGGCTTTATTAGAAGCTTCAGACGGCAAAGTTGGACCAACGATTGCTCGTATTATGAAGTTTTGTTTTTCTTATGACCCAGAAGGTAGAAAATACGTTTTTAACTTATTAAAGGTTATAGGCGTCGTTACAACGTTATGGATGATACTTTTTGTATTATTTTTGATGTTTGGTAGTAAAAAAGAAGAAGAAACAGATAACAAACATACAGATTAAATTAATACAGGAGACAACCTCCTGTTAGGAAAGGTAACAATGGTGAGTTCAGCAAAAACTTTTTATGAAGACAAAGCCCTGATATTTCAAGGGTTTCAAGAAAGTCTAGAGAAAGCTGGCGAGAATAACAAACTTTATAAGTTTCTCGCATGGGTTTTGTCTTGGATTTTTTCTACAGATCACAAGAGGGTAGGAATCCTCTATTTGATTACAATGGCAGCATTCTTTGCAATTGGTGTCAGTTTAGGATTGTTAATTCGATTCGAATTATTTTTACCTGGAGAGCAGTTTATTTCGGCTCGTGTTTACAATTCTGTATTCACTATGCACGGGGTAATCATGATTTTCTTGGTTGTGATTCCTGGAATACCGGCCACCTTTGGTAACTTTTGTTTACCTCTCCAATTAGGTGCACCCGATGTTTCCTTTCCCAAATTAAATCTATCCACATGGTGGTTGTTTATGATTGGGGCTGGACTTGCAGTACTATCCTTGTTTGTAGGTACAAATGCTAATGGCGAGTTAATGATGGTGGCTCCTGATGGTGGATGGACATTTTATGTACCGTATTCACTAGAGTCCTCAGCTAATATATCCCTTGCATTAAGTGGTGCATTTATTCTCGGTTTTTCCTCTATGTTTACTGGGATGAACTTTATTACTACGATTCATAGAATGAGAGCCAAAGGAATGGGATTCTTTCAAATGCCACTTTTTTGTTGGTCACTCTATGCTTCTTCTTGGATACAAGTCTTAGCAACTCCAGTAGTTTCTATCACTTTATTACTAGTAATTATTGAAAGATTTATGGGTATTGGTATTTTTGATCCATCAAAAGGTGGAGATCCTGTACTTTATCAACACATGTTCTGGATTTATTCACATCCTGCTGTATATCTAATGGTTATTCCAGCGATGGGTGTTGTATCTGATGTAATCGCAGTATTTTCTCGCAGAACAATCTTTGGTTATAAGGCAATTGCAATTTCATCTATGGCTATTGCTTTTGTTGGATATTTCGTATGGGCGCATCACATGTTTACTAGTGGTATGACAGAGACAGCTCAAATTGTTTTCTCTTTCTTAACTTTCTTTGTAGCGATCCCTACTGCGATTAAGACATTTAACTGGATTGCTACTTTATATAAAGGATCCATTCATTTGTCAGTACCAATGGTTTGGGCTTTAACCTTTGTATTTTTGTTTTCCATTGGTGGACTTACAGGACTATTAAACGGAGCTATCAACGCTGATATTCACGTACATGATACTTATTATGTTGTTGGACACTTTCACTACACTATGTTTGGTGGAGGAATGGTTGGACTGTTCTGTGCATGTCATTATTGGTTTCCAAAAGTTACAGGTAAAATCTATAACGAAAGTGTTGGTTATTTAGCTTGGGCATTTTTCTTCGTAGGTTTTAATACTCTATATGGATCAATGTTAGTAATGGGTCTTCTAGGAATGCCAAGAAGATATCATGATTACTTACCTCAATTTACTATTTGGCACCAATTATCAACAATCGGTGCAGTTATCATGGTCACAGGTTTGATTATTATGTTCATTAATCTACTTAAGGGTTGGATTAATGGGCCAAAAGCAAATGAAAATCATTGGGATGGTAGAAGTTTAGAGTGGACTCATTCAGCGTCTCCTCCAATTTTACTAAACTTTGATAAAGATCCAGAAGTTCAAGGTGGTCCTTATGACTATGATGGGGAGTGGAAGTAATGAGTAATTCAACAGAACTACATATTGAAGAAAATCATGACCATGAGCATGAAGATTATGTTGGCGATAAAATGGGAATGTGGCTATTCCTTTTTACTGAACTATTATTGTTTGGTGGAATGTTTCTAGCCTTCTTAGTTTATTATATATCTTTCTACACTGAGGATTTTCATAATGCGGGTAAAAACCTAAATGTGATGATGGGTGGTGGAAACACTCTCATTCTACTTACGAGTAGTTTGACTATGGTTCTTGCAATCACCGCAATACAAAAGAAAAATAAATTTCTATCCATTTTTTACCTTATAGTAACAATTGCTTGTGCTGGTGGATTTATGGTCGTCAAATACTTTGAATGGGGAGCAAAGTTTTCACATGGTTTATATCCAGCGAAATTAACTTCTTTAGCAGAGTATTTTGGTCCTTCAATCATACCAAGTTTACCAAAGGGAGAAGCTATCTTCTTTGGTCTATATTTTACAATGACAGGTTTACACGGCTTTCACGTTATGGCTGGTGTCGCTGTTTTACTTATAGTGTTATATAAGGTCATAGTAAACGATATTGATAGTGAAAAGTTTGGTTACATGGAAAACGTAGGATTGTATTGGCACGTTGTCGATTTAATCTGGATTTACTTGTTTCCTTTATTGTATTTGGTAGCTTAGGAGAGAATATGAGTCATTCAAACGATGAAGTACATATTGTGAGCTACGGTACTCACACTATGGTTTATATAGGACTGCTTTCGTTGACAGCTTTAACTGTAGCAATCGCAGGTGGTAACTTTGGATCTTTAACTCTTTTGATTGCAATGTTTATTGCAACATGTAAGGCTGGATTAGTATTGAGCTATTTTATGCATGTTAAGTTTGAAGATAGAGTAATACAAATGATGGTGGCAAGTGCAATCATCTTATTAATTGTTGCGTACGGTATGTCATTTATTGACTACGGAACAAGATAAAAGGGGTTTGTAAATGGATGTTAAAGCTATAGGCGTAAGTCTATTTCAGGGTGTAACTGATGTTGGAAACTCTGTTGATTTTACGTTTTTATTTATATTTATAGTTTGTGTATTTTTTCTAATTGCAAACACTGCAGTTATGGTGTATTTCTGTTGGAAGTTTCATCACAAGAAAAACCCGGTAGGGACAAACATCGAAGGAAATACAACAATTGAAGTCATTTGGACTGTAATTCCTACAATTTTAGTAATGATGATGTTTTATTATGGTTTGGCGTTTAATCAAATGGCAGATTTACCTAAGGATGCATTGACAATTAAAGTTAAAGCATACAAGTGGGCATGGGCATTTGAATACCCTAACAAGAAAAAGCTTGAAAAAGAAGCTGTAGGGTCTAAAGAATGGAAAATTAGAATGCCAGTTCTAAAGATTCCTGTAGGGCGAGCCATTGAGTTTGAAATGGAATCTAGTGATGTTGTACACAGTTTATATATCCCAGCTTTTCGAGTGAAAAGGGATGTATTGCCGTTAATTAAAACAGCGTTATGGTTTAAAGCAAACAAAATTGGTAGATATGACTTGTTTTGTACAGAGTATTGTGGAGACGCACACTCAAGAATGTACACACAAGTTGAGGTTGTATCTCAAGAAGAGTTTGAAAAATGGTATAACACTAAAGATGAAGGTCAAGAGTTGACTGGCGATGCTTTAGTCAAAAAAGGTAGTGAGGTAGCTTCCACTTGTATGGCTTGTCACTCAACTGACGGGTCAAGAAAAGTTGGACCTTCTTTTAAAGGATTGTTTGGTAGGACCAGCGAACTAGCTAGTGGGTCTTCCCATAAAGTTGATGAAGCTTATGTTAGAAAGTCAATTCTTGAACCAAATAGTGATGTTGTAAAAGGTTACCCACCAATTATGACAAAAGTACCATTGGATAAACAAGAGCTTGATGCATTGATTGCATACTTGAAGACTCTTTAGGATAACAAATGAGAGATAATCTACAGATTTGGAATGAACTTTTTAAAGTAAGAGTAAACCTTGCTGTTATAACTACCACATTGGCTGGTTATATCTTAGCTACTGGTTCACTTAGCTTTGAAGTGATTATTCCGACTCTTGGTTATCTTGTTGTTGCTTTTGGTGGTGCAGCT
Organism: Candidatus Cloacimonadota bacterium; assembly: GCA_023954715.1. Lineage (GTDB taxonomy): Bacteria > Muiribacteriota > UBA6191 > UBA6191 > UBA6191. The sequence continues at coordinate 162,928 of JAGSHD010000003.1, forward strand.
CTGAATCACTGGCAAGAAAGGGATACAGATGCATTAATGGATAGAACGAAAGACCGTCCTATTCCATCGGGTAGAATTTCAGCTTTGATTGTTTTATTAGTATCAATACTAATGATGACTATTGGAGAGCTAATCATGTATGTAAGCTCTAATCTTACAGCAGTATTATGCGGAATATTATCTATTCTTTGGTATAACGTTATTTATACTCCATTAAAGCGTAAAACTCTTTATTCAGTTATTCCAGGTGCGATTATGGGAGCAATTCCTCCTATAGTTGGTTGGGCTATGGCCGGCGGTCATCCCTTTGCTCCTGAGATTTTGGCTTTTGCACTGTTTATATTCTTTTGGCAAATTCCACATTTTTGGTTGGTTACATTAATATACGACCGACAATATGAAAATGCTGGACTGCCTAGTATAAGCCAACATCTAGAACCAAAAGAGATATGTCGTTTAATCTATATTTGGATTTTATCCACTGCAATGTGTCCATTATTGATGACATTTTATGGTTCAATGCAGCAGATTACTTTGGTTTGTGTAATAGCAGCCGGAGTATGGATTACATATATTGAACGAAAGCTTTTAAATAATATTGAAACAAATTTTGATTATAGAAAGTCGTTTAGAGAAGTAAATCTCTATGCATTATCTATAGTTTTATTTTTAACCTTAGATAAAGTTTTTTATTTAGGATAAGGGGACAAGGAATGGAAAATCTAATTTCGCAAGTTATTATTCCTCCTACAGCAGATATTTTGATTGTATTAAAATTCTGTTATTTATTAACATTGTTTATTTTTATACCATTTTTAGGAATGACGTACGGAGGATCAATTCTCTCTATATTTTTCTATTTTAGTGGTAAGTTTGGCTTGGATGCAAAAGAGTATATCTTAGGCGTCTCATCTACATCGTCCCATCATACTTCTACAAAAGAAGAAGATGTGGCAAATATTGAAATAGCTAGACTCATCATGGAAAAAGTTTTTCCTGATCGACATTTTGGTTTTTTCTTGGGGGTTTTCCCTATTGTTACACTTAGTTTTGTAAACTTACAAAACTTGTATGGGGCAGAAATTCATGTGGCTCCTATGTTCATTAAAGCGACAGTATTTTCGGCTTTAGGATACTATTTTTTATATAAGTGGAGAAAAGCCTTAACTGATGAGCATTTCTTTGGAATGATCGAAGCAAAAACCAAAGCGTGTGACTATGATTTGAATGATCAACTTCATGAAAGAAAATTACAGAGTCAATCTAGTAGTGGCTTAGCATGTATTTTAGGACCAACTTTTTTAACATTTGCTATAATATACATGGTTGCTGCCATTAATATTATTCAGTCTCCAACTCATTGGGCATCTATTCATAATTTGTATGATGCAACATTTTTAGGAGCATTTTGGATGCAACTTGGATTATTTGCAGCAGCGTCTGTAGCATTAACTTCTGGAGCAATTTTGAAGTTTGTTTGTAGTTGTGATTCAAAGATTTCAGATTTAGGGTTTTCTCAAATTAAAAGCTTTGCCTCAAACGTTGGGTTTTGGACAGTTTTATTTTTCCCTGTTGCTGTAGCATTCTATTTGAACTTGATTCCAAAAGAAGCATATACTTCAAAAATTGTGTGTTATTCTGGTACAAGTTTATTATTCTTCTTAATAATAGCATACCGCTTGTATTACCTTGTTGGTACTAGTGATAGAAGATCAGGATCATGCAGTGTTTTTGCACTTATGGTCATAGCATTTGGCTTTATTTCTTTATCTGGTGATGCAGCACGAGTTCAGGCTACTCATGAGTATGTAAATACTATAGTGGTGCATTCGGATAAAACAAGTCATGGACATTCAACTGAATCTGTAACCAATAATAGTAAGCACCATTAATGTAAGGGTGTTGAGAAGGAACCGAAATGAGAAATCAAAAAGGACAATTGCCACAAGCTGAAATTATTCTTGTTTATGTTTTGTTAGGCGTCGCTTGTTTATTGACAGCAGCGTTTTATCGATCACATGCCCCTGAGCCAGTAAAGCCGTTATTACAACGTACTGTTACTGATCTTGAGCAAGTAAAGGGAAAAGCAGGTGAAGCAGTTGATTTAAAGGCACTTTACAGATCAACTCCAGATCTTATTGCTAAAGGTAAAACAGCATATGAAAATACCTGCGCAAGCTGTCATGGTAATACTGGAAAAGGCGATGGAATGGCAGCAGCCGCTCTGAACCCAAAACCTAGAAATTTCCATACCAATAATGGATGGATCAATCCTCGAACTATTTCAGGATTATTTAAAACTCTACAAGAGGGTTTACCTGGGACAGCTATGAGTGCATATGACTATGTAAGCGTTGCTGACCGACTAGCTATTATTCATTATTTACGATCTTTAGGCGATTATCCAGCAGCTTCAGAAGCAGATATGAATGCTTTAGATGCAAAATACAATTTGTCTAGTGGAGAGAAAATCCCTCATCAAATTCCAGTTGCTAAAGCAATGAAGATTTTAGTTGCTGAAGCGTCTAACCCATCAGCTTCAAAAACAGATGATGCTAAATCAGAGCATAACTCTAGTTCATTTGATGCTGCATTAGCAGCAAAAGGTAAAACTTTATTTATGACTTGTGGAGCATGTCACAGTCTAGATGGTACACGTCGTGTAGGACCGTCTCTTAAGGATGTGTTTGGACGAAGCACTAAATTGACCAATGGTAAATCAATTAAGGCTGATGAAGCTTATTTAACTAATTCGATCAAAAATCCTAATGCAGACGTTGTAGCTGGATATCCACCAATCATGACTAAATTGCCAATGTCAGATTCTGATGTAAAAGCATTAGTAGAGTACTTAAAATCTTTGAGTGCTCCTGTTAAGAAAGTAGAAGCTCCAAGTACTGGTGTTGATACTGTATTGGCAGCAAAAGGTAAAACTTTGTTTATGACTTGTGGAGCATGTCACAGTTTAGATGGTACACGTCGAGTTGGACCGTCGCTTAAAGGTGCTTTTGGAAGAACAACTAAACTGACTAATGGAAAATCAGTGAAGGTAGACGCAGATTATATTTTTAATTCTATTAAAAATCCAAATTCTGATGTTGTAGCAGGATATCCTCCAATTATGACAAAGATGCCATATAGTGATAGTGATATTAAAGCATTGGTAGAATACATCAAGACTTTATAATCAAGTTGGCTATAAAAGATGTACCTTTGGTGCATCTTTTTTTTTGCCCTTTTGCAATAGGATTTATAGTAGTATAATGTTTGAAGATAGATTAAATAAAATTGAAAAACTACAGTCACGGGATGCGGTTGGTAGGATTTTGGCTCAAGATATAATGGCCGATAGAGATGAACCCCCAACTAATGTTTCTCCTATTGATGGAGTAGCTTTAAGGTTTGTTGATCGACACAACGCATTATGGAATGTAGGTTCTATAGAGTTGGGTATGAACCCTAGTGACACTCTTAGTAAAAATGAATGTCTCAATGTAAAAGAGGGAGCAAAGCTACCTCAGAACGCTGATATAATATGTTTACATGATGATTCAAACGCTAAAGATGGACAGGTTACAATTGAATCATCACGTTTATTTAAAGTAGTTAAGCAGGGTTCTATATATAAAAAAGATGATATGCTATTGACTGAGGGACAGATTATTGACCCTAACTCCATAGTCACCTTAGTAAAAAATAACATTTTACAAGTAAGTGTATATGCAAAACTTGCTATACAAATAAAAATTCACTCTACCTTTGTTTATACTGATAATTTTAATATTGTTGATTATAAAGTGAGAGATTATTTTACTCCATATATCAAGAGCTCACTATCCAATAGATATAAGTTTTTTGATAAAGACTCTGACATAGATATAGTAATAAAAGTTGTGTCGAATTTAGAATGCACTACAGAGGTATTATACAAAGGAGACGGTTTTTTTGTAGTCGTAAAAAATACTACTCTAAATGTTACATGTCTTTGTAACTATCTTAGTATTCAAAGTCTTGTTGTATGGTTGAATGATCAAACATTTATTTAGTAACAGAACTCAGCTTAAATAAATGTGACTTATTTTGGAATAATGCTAATCTACTCAGCTGACTCTGCCGATACAAATAATGCAACCTAAATCTGTCAAAAAGCTTAAATATAACTTACGTTATATTTAAGCTTTTTCTCATTATATGGATTTGTACTTTTGCTTTGATGTAGTTATTTGGTGATAGCTTTTTTAAATAATTATTTTGATGGTTCTATAATTACTATAAACGCTATTGAGTCTATGGTTGTATATTGTCTAATTTTGGCTGAACTAGTTGATAATAGCTGCGGTTTTTGGTAAAATTTTCAACTTAATTTTGATAGGTTAGGATTGACCAATAATATAGCAACTCAGAAAGTATCGACATTAAATTAATACCTCGATTTAATGGCATCACATATCAAATATGAAAGATCTCTCTTCACATAGACAGTTGGTTTTAGGTTCAGATCCTGATAAGCGAATATTGATTATAGAAGATGATGACCTAGTAACTCATTTATTAGAAGATTCTTTTAAAGATGAGTATGATTGTACTATATGTCACAATGGCTTTGAGGCAGTAGATATAGCCTGTAAGGGCAATTATGCAATTATACTTTTAGATTATAATTTCCCAAAAACTAACGGTTTGGAAATTTTGACTAAGATTCGTAATAGTGGAGTCAAATCACAAGTTATTTTAGTTACTGGTTATCCAAGTCGAGAACTCGCTATGAAGTTTAAAGACTTGGATGTTTTAGACTTTGTAGCTAAACCTTTTAAAATAGATAAACTTAAATATTTGGTAAATAGAGCTTGGGATAATCATTGTACTATTCAACTCAATTTGCATCTGCATAGTACTTTGAATGAAAAAAGTAAAGAGCTTGCTCTTGTTCATGAATACCTTGAAGTTAGTAACAATAAGTTAGACGAGACAAGACTTTCCTATGAAGAGGGAGTGGCTTATCAGTCAAGACTGTTACACCTTATTGATGTCTTTCAAGAAATAGGAAAATACAATGATTTAGATGGACTACAAGCATTTATTATTAGCTCAGTTACAAATATGCTACAGTCAGATCGATCTTCTTTGTTTATTGTAGATGCTGAAAGCAATGAACTCTATTCTAAAATCGCTCAAGGTGTTGGTGGTGCTGAAATCCGTTTTCCTATTGGTGTAGGTATAGCTGGGAGTGTTGCAAAAGATAAAGAGACAATACTTATTCCTGATGCCTATTGCGATGATCGCTTTAATCCTAGCTTCGACAAACAAACAGGATATCGAACAAGAAACATTCTTTGTATGGCAATGATTAATATCAAAGGGCAAGTGATAGGAGTAATCCAGGTTTTAAATAAACTAGAGGGTGACTTTGATGAAAGCGATATTCATATCCTAACTGCTTTCAATGCGCTAGCAGCGATGTCTTTGGAGTCAGTACTGTCTTCACAAAATGTAAAACGCCTTAACTCAGAGCTACAGCTTGCTTTACAAGATAGTCAACTCATTTTAGATCATATTCATGAGGGCTTTTGTATTGTAGATAGAAAAGGGTTCGTAGCTAATGGCTACTCAACTATATGTAGACAATTTTTTGGAAGAGATAGCTTTCAAGGTTTTAGTATCTTAGACCATCCATTTTCAGGATTAGATAAAGAGGGTGAAAATTTTATTTCTAATTTGGGTGAATGGATAGAAATGGGTTTTGATAACCCTTCCTTAGACTTCTGGGAAGAAATGAGTCAAAATATAGAATTAAGAAGCTGTGGTTTTATTTTAAATGTTACTTTAAAACGTATAGGTTCTAAAGATAAAGTAGAAGCCGTCATGTTAAACTTACAAGATGTAAGCGAGGCACATAGACTAGCTAAGGAGTCTGCTGAGCAACTGAAGACTTCTAATCTAGTCTTGGAGATATCCCATGGTATTTTGAGTCATGGACAATTGCAATACTACTCCTATCTTAACCATCAAGATTTGTATCTAGAAGAAATTGTTAATATATATGCTGAAGGCGAAGTCTCCATTGAACAAATTAATAAAATATTTCGATCATTTCATAGTTTGAAAGGTTTAGTAATGACTTATGGTATGTCTAGTTTGGCAGAGCTAGTTCATCTTCAAGAAGACCTTTGGCAAGAAGCTCGGGATAGCTTCCAAGACAGTTATGAGATAAATCCAGAGATTCAACAACAGATGTTTCGTACTTTTGAGATGGTTGAAGAGATTCAGTCAATTTTTACTAAATTATATCCAGAAGGTTTGTTTGAACAATTAAGTAGCACAGAAAGCGAGGGTATATACCAATACTCTTACAGTAAATCAAACTTAAGTTACATGGCCATATCTCAATTGTTAAAGTCTGAAGCTTTGTTACATGCAGAAAGTTTGAATAAAGAAATTAAGTGGATCACTCAAAAACGAGACTTAGTGATTCCAGTTACCATCTGGGATCCATTGCGAAACATTTTCTCTCATCTGATAAAAAACTCTATCGATCACGGTCTAGAATCTAGTGAAGAGAGAACACAATTGGGTAAGGACACTGTTGGTTATTTGTTTTTTGATTGTTACTTTACAGATGAAGATAGTGATAATAAAATTACATTTATCTTTAAAGACGATGGCCAAGGTATTGATCCTCATAAGATCAGAGAAAAAGCTTTGCAAAAAGGTATTATATCTAGCTTAGATGATGTATCTATTGAAAATGCTCATAACTTAATTTTCTCACCAGGTTTTAGTACTGCTTCAGAAGTTTCCTTGATTAGTGGCCGCGGGGTAGGAATGGATATTGTTATCGAAACAGTAAAAGACCTCAATGGTGAGGTAACGCTTAAAAATGAGTTTAAAAAAGGCTTAGAGATTAATATTACTTTACCTAATATCTAGTTTTGTTGTAAAAAATACCCTTGTGTTTTGATATGCTCAAATAGGAGCTTAGCTTCTAGACTATATCCAATACTATTCAAAAAGGGTGAATGTACAGATAGGTATTTTTTGGATACGCTAATATAGCTATATTTGTTTTGTGGTTCTTTCATTTCGTGACTTATATGAAAGCTATCTAAATTAAAGTGATTCATAAAACGGTCTAAATGAGTGTAATTGAAATATATAGGCCGATGATGTTTTTGTTTCATTAGATTAAGCGTTTTAAGATAATATAGTTTTTCTAAGTTACTCATGGAGACAGAAGGATATGAAAGTAGTTTACGTACTAATTTTACAATCTGTAATGAGTTAATAGTAGAACCTTCCTGAGCTTTTGAGTAGATTAAATGGCCCAGTCGACTTCTCAAGATAATTCTACTTTCTGGCCTCATCTTAGCTATGATCTGCAAGTGATCATCTATCGTTGAGTTTTTGAATCCCAGGTTAATTACTTTTAGCCCTTTGTACTGTGAGTCTGAATCGATCAATATTTGAAGATAATTTGGGTAAGACATACCGCTAGTAGCTCCATATCCACTTGTGAATCCATCACCAATGCAATATATGGAACGAACAGGATTTGACATGGCTATTTTAGCCATAGCCACTTTGAGTTGACTTTGTTGAGGTCTAAAGCGGGTCGTAAAGTAAAATATATTTAAAACAAGCTCGGATCCAATCAAAAGTAGGAAGGACCAGATCAATGCCTTTTTAAACATAACGGGAGACGCGTTTTCTTTGTATGGTAGTAATATATAGGAGCTCTAATAGGACAAACAAAATTGCAACCTTGCTACTTGCAACTCCTATGGAAAAAGTATGCTCACCTGTGTTTAAAAAGATATTAACACCATACCAAGCAACTAATAATAATATAAAGGCTAAAATACAGAGAAGAGCAACTATGTACTCCTTAATCCATCCAACTCTCTTGGCATGTAAAATTAGGAGATATGAAATTAATGTGATTAATACCCATGTTTCTTTTGGGTTCCAGGCCCAAAAGCGACCCCAACTATTATGTGCCCATATGCCTCCTAATACAGTACCAAAACCAAGTAGAAAGACACCGCATTTAATACTATTGTGAATATATTTTATGATGATCAGTGATGGTTCATCTGCCTTTGTAGAAAGATATAGATAATAGTGAGCAAGGATTGAGCTAAAAGCCAATATTGCATAAGAACATACAGTGGTTAAGACGTGAAGACTAAGCCAAGCATTACTAGTTAAAACAGCGTTTAGGTTTAATAAGTCTTCAGCAGCAGGTAAAACAAACTTAGAAGATAGTATAAAAACAGTGGTTAAAACACCGAGCAAAAAGATGTCTTGTTTGGTTCTTTTGTGAAAGAAGACCAAAGATACGGCTATGCAACACCATGAAGCAAATATAATAGACTCATAACTGTTACCGACAGGAGGACGATTTAGAATGTATATTCTTGAAAATATACCAAGGCTAGTAAAAAAGAATGCGAAAATACCTGAACATAAGGAAATATACCAAAACTTTGATTTTCGTAATAGGACTCCTACCATGAGAGTAAATATATATAACATATAAGACCAGGCGAAGGGTCGTAGTTTATTATACATGATTTCAATGGTAAGCCTATTTTGTTCAATGGATGGGTCCTTAAGGTAGATAAATTGTTGTAGATCTACACAGGCTTTATCAAAGTTATTTTGATTTTTATCTTTAATAGCTAATAAAAGCGACTTTAAATGTTGTACGGGTAAGTTAGAGTCTGTAGTCTCTAAATCTTTGAGCATAGGTAAATTTAACCATTTTGCTTTAGGATCTTTACTTGGGAATATATAGAGTGACTCACCATTAACAAACTCTTTAAAGACTTCAAACTTTTCCATTAAATTAGTGAAAGCTACCATATCTGGGTCGGTATTTTTGGTTTTATCTTTTGTACGCTTATAAAATCGAAGTAATTGTTGAAATTGGTCTTTTGCTAATAAATCTGATTGAGAGTAAAGCTCGGTAGAGTTAGAGATATTTAAAAGTCGTTGCATCGCTTTTGAGGGTAATGCAAACACTTTATGATCTTGAAGGGGGACAGTAGTATCAAGTAATTTTAAACAAAATTTAACTGGGTCTATACCTGCTAAGCCTTGATTATTAGCGATAGATTTAGAAAAGTATCGAGCATAAGTATCAAAGGGTACTATACGACCATTAAAAACTATAGGGGTTTTAGAAAAATTAGACGTTTGTATTGAGTTGGCATTTAAGTGCTGGAAAAACCCTAGTATAAAGATTAAAAGTATAAATTTCATTATATGACTCCATCCGTTTTATAATTGAGCCAAAATACAGAAGCCATTCCTAGGAGTAAAATAAAACATCCAAGATATATGGTTTGTACACCAGGGTCATAAACAAGTTGAAAAATCGTACCCTCGACTCCATGATCATTAGAGTAGTTAGCTTGAAATAATCTCCATCCTTGATAGTCGATAACATCATTTTTAACAATTGTTTTAGATGTTTGGGTTTGGCTAGTAAGATCCTTAATCTGGATGTCACTTTGAAATGATTTTAACATTTTAGAATTTGTATAATATTCACTTCTAAAGTCTAAAAGGGACAATTGAAAAGGAAGTTTCTTTTTTCGTGGCATTAGAGAAACATTAAAAGTTTTGTTATCAAAGTATACAACTTTACTGCTACCTATATCTATGTGTAAAAGATCAGACAAACCGCCTGATTTACTTGCTAGTTGAAATGATGCAAGGGGATGATTATAACTAGAGTCATCAAGCCAATCTTTTGAAATTACATTTTGCTTCAATATAGCATGCTGGTATGTATGTTGTACGTGAAAGGTAAGACCTTGTATACCTAAACTAGCAAGCTTGTTTGGAGTCAACAATCCGGACTTATGAACGCCTAGGATATTAGAGGAATAATAGAATTTTCCGTTAGAACATGATGCGATTAATACAGAGTTTGTATATGACCTACCAATAAACTCTAAACTAGTTGTAGCACTTAAAAATTTTAAAAGTTGCACAGGTTGTAGTTTAACAAGTTCGAAGTGAATAAGTTGTTTAGAAATTTTAAAATCGTAAGATTTAGCGTGTTCTAAACTATTTGGGTTTAAACTCAACCATTGAGCATCTAAATTTAGTTGGGTTTTGATTTTTATCTTTACTGCAGGTAAAGAGGTTTCAAAAGGAGCCTTTTGACTAGAATGGACAAGGTGTATGTTTCCGTATGGTTTATAAGCTTTTAAGATTAAATCCGTCTTGGAGTCTATCTGTTGACGAATATTTTTAGAGAAGTTGAATCCCGGTTTACTTAAATCAAATTGATAATTATTGATATGAAGCATGCTATGATCCATAGAGAGAGTATTGCTACTAGCTCCTTCGGTGAGTCGTACAGTACCCACGATACCATGATATTTTGAAATGATTGCCCCAACGATTAGGATCAAAATACCAGCATGAGTAGATAAAAAACCAAATCTGTCCTTTAAAGTACTAGACATCTTAACGATTGTTGAAGCAAAAATATTCACAAAAATAGCGCTTAAAAAGAACTCAAACCATTTTGCTTGATAAAAGTATGAGTCTACATATTGACGGCCCATCTGAACTTCTGTGATAGAGCTAATAATCAGAACTATAACTAAAATCAGAAGCAAACCCATGGCAAATTGTATAGAGCCTAAGCGATTTAGTATTCGTGACTTATGGATGTTAAATCCCTTTGATATTAGGACTTGTATGACAGTCAGTGTAATGAGTATAGTTAATGTTACGACTATAGATGTATTATCAAACATCAATGTACCTTCTTATAAAAAGAGTCAATTTTTCTCTTGTAATTAGCTGAAAATATTAAAGTGAGTTAATGGCCTAGCACTATTAGAGCGCTAGGCAATAAAACTACATTTTAGATGAAATAAATTGCTCGAGTTTAACTAAATCTTTAGCAAAATTTCGAATACCTTCAGATAGCTTCTCTGTTGCCATCGGATCTTCATTCATCATCCATCTAAATGTGTTTTCATTCATGTCAATCTTTTCTATCTCAAGGGATAATGCTCGTTCGGTAGATAGTTTATGCTCAACCGTCCCAGTTGAACTTTGTAATTCTTCCAACCATTTAGGAGCTATGGTAAGAAGATCACATCCAGCTAATTCAATAACTTCTGCTGTATTTCGAAAGCTCGCACCCATAACAACAGTTTTGAAATTGAATTTTTTGTAGTAGTTATAGATAGATTGTACCGAAACAACTCCTGGATCTTCAGCTGGTAAGTAAGAGTCTTTACCTTCGGCTTTTTTGTACCAGTCCAATATCCGACCAACAAAAGGGGAGATTAGGGTTATCCCTGCATCAGCGCATGCAATCGCCTGGGCTTTTGAGAATAATAAAGTTAAGTTACAGCAAATACCTTCTTTTTCTAAAACTTCTGCTGCTTTTATTCCTTCCCAAGTAGAAGCAATTTTTATTAATATACGTTTCTTATCGATCCCAGAATCTTGATACATTTGAATCAATTCTCGTGCTTTATCAATGGTAGCTTGGGTATCAAAAGATAACCTAGCATCGACTTCTGTTGATACTCTTCCTGGTACAGTTTTTAAAATTTCAACACCGAAACGAACTGATAATAAATCCAAAATATTTTCTAGATTACCTTTTCCTTGGTTTATTGCAGCCGCTACTATGTCTTGATATTCATCCATTTGAGCCGCTTGAAATATAAGACTTGGGTTTGTAGTTGCATCGGTAGGTTTGTATTGTTGAATAGACTGAATATCACCCGTGTCCGCAACGATGGTGGTCATATTTTTTAATTGTTCAAGTTTTGATATAGTCATTATATCTCCTTATAATTTGGATTAGTTGATAAACTCGTTTAATAGACCCTGAGTAGAAGAGTCGTGTTTTGAAAAATCTTTTGTGTTCATTTCTTCTAGAATGGTTTTAGCTAGTTTTTTTCCTAGTTCTACTCCCCATTGATCAAATGGATTGATGTTCCAGATAACTCCTTGAACATAGACTTTATGCTCATATAATGCTATTAGTGCACCCAATGAATGCGGTGTTAAGCGATCAATCAATAATGTATTTGATACTTTATTACCAGCAAATGTTTTGTGATGTTTTAATCGATCAATTTCTTCAGAACTGAGGTTTTGCTCTTTGAGTTGGGAAACTACTTTATCAGTACTTAATCCAAAAGCTAGTGCTTCTGTTTGAGCAAAGAAGTTAGCCATAAGTTTAGGATGATGGTCCGAAATATCGTTTAAACTAGATTTAAACCCAATAAAATCAGATGGAATGAATTTGGTCCCTTGGTGAATCAATTGATAAAAGGCATGTTGACCGTTTGTACCCGGCTCCCCCCATATAATTGGACCTGTTTGATAGTCTATAAAGTTGCCCTGATTGTCGACACTTTTACCGTTGGACTCCATATCCACTTGCTGAAAGTGGGCCGCAAATCGATGAAGATATTGATCATAAGGTAAAAGAGCATGAGAGTCAGCATCTAAAAAATTGTTGTTCCAGATCCCAATTAACGCCATAATGACGGGGAGATTTTGAGAAAACTCTGTCAGTTTAAAATGATTATCCATGGAATGGGCACCTGATAAAAGCTCGTGAAATCGATCTGGGCCAAAGGCTAACATAAGTGGTAAACCAATTGCAGACCATAAAGAGTATCGACCTCCCACAAAATCCCAAAACGGAAAGATTCGATCTTTTGAGATCCCAAATTGTGTGACTGCTTCTACGTTAGTAGACATGGCAGCAAAATGGTAAGCTACAGCATCTTCATTTAAGGCTTGGACTAACCACTGTCTTGCGCTTGCCGCATTGGTCATGGTCTCTTGGGTCGTAAAAGTTTTTGAAGCTACTAAAAACAGAGTTGTATTTGGATCTAAATGTTTTAAAGTCTCCGTAATATGCGTACCATCCACATTGGAGACAAAATGAACTTTTGGCCCATTTAGATAGTGCAATAAACCTTCATAAACCATTTTAGGGCCTAAATCAGATCCACCTATACCTATATTCACAACATCAGTAATGTTTTTACCCGATTGACCTTGGAGATCTCCGTTTCTAATTTTTTTAGAAAACTTTGACATGGAGTCTAATACTTCATGTACTTGCTCATAAACATTATCACCTTCAAACAACAATGTACCTTCATTGGGGTGGCGCAAAGCTGTATGTAAAACTGCTCGTCCTTCAGTATGATTAATTCTTTTAGCATTAAACATGTCAGAAATAGCAGATTTTAGATCACAGGATTCAGCTAGTTTAAGAAGTTCTGCGAATACTTCTTTATCTACTAAGTTTTTAGAATAATCTAAAAAGAAGTCCTCATGCCGCAAGGAAAACTGACCGAATCTTGATGGATCGTTTTGAAATAGAGTCTTAAGGTGAGTTTCTTTAAATTTGATTGAAAGATCTTGTAAGTTTTTCCATTCTGGTTTTGATTTTAGGCTCATGTACTCTCCTGAAAATGGGTTATTTTTTATGAATTCTAGACCAACCTATCCCTAAGGACTCGATTTTCATGTATGTGTTTACTAATTCAATAAGACATTGTATGAAGGACTCTTCTGTGTTTAAAGAGGGGCTTCTGTGAAAGTTTTGAATACCGAGCTCTTGTGCTAACTCTGCGAACTCTATGTCTACTTCGTGTAGGGTTTCGATGTGATCCCCCACAAAGCTCATGGGAATCACTAATAAATTGGATTCATCAAGATTAGAGTATAACTCAAGGGTTTCTTCCATAGATGGACCTAACCATGGTACAGGCCCAACTTGTGATTGGTAACAGAGTTTCCAGTCACCGGACCATTGGAGTTCTTTTAATAATAAGCCAACTGTTTTTTGAATTTGCTTTTGATAGGGATCGCCTTCTTCAATATAGGACTTAGGTACACTGTGAGCAGAAAATATTAGAGTTGGGACCGTACCAGAACTATAGTACTTTTGCAGTCCGATGTTGATTCTTTCGGCTAGTGCTTTGATATATGGTTGAAAATCATACCATTGGTACAATAATCGAAAAGATATATCATCCGCTTCCAAAAAGTCTATGGCTCGTTTTAACTCTAAAAAAGATGTTTCTGAAGTAGCAATAGAGTAATGGGGATATAAAGGGACCACTAGGACATCTTCAATTTTATCTCTCTTCATTTGAAGGACGGCATCTTCAATAGTTGGTTTGGTGTATCTCATTCCCACGTAAAAATAATACTCTTCAAACTCACTGCGTAGTCGATCCAAAATAGATTGAGTCATAGCTACAAGAGGGCTACCTCCACCTATTTCCTCATATTTTTCTTGAACAGATGGAGTTCTTTTTTTGGAAATGATTTTGGCTACTAATTTTTGCATGACAGAGGGTATACCAATTTTAATACCATCAGTGTCAGAAAAAAGTTGATACAAAAAATCTTCTACTTCTTCTGTGTTTACGGGTCCCCCGAAATTTAAAAATAATACTGCTTTTTTCATAGTTATGGCCTTAGTCTATCTTCAAAACCTTGAGGAATTTTAATGCCAGCATTTTTTTCATATACTAGCTTACCCATTTCAAACGCTATTACTTTAGTATTTTCAATACAAGGACGAATCACATCAACCATTGGGATTTGTGCTTCGATTTCTCGAATTTCGTGTAAATCAATAGCCTGCTCTGGATGAGGATCTAATAAAAAGGAGCAACAATCATCATAGGGGATAATACTGGTATCATAAGTACCAATTTTTCGAGCATTAGCCATGACTTCGTTTTTATTTTGACCGATTAAGGGGGATATAACAGGATAATCTGCTACATCATGAATGGCTCGAAGATTATCTAAAGTTTGAGATGCGACTTGACCTACACTGTCTCCTGTAATATATCCCTTACACTTTTCTTTATGTCGAATGATTGATGCGATTCGAAACATCATTCTGCGATACGATACCATACGCATTTTAGAAGGTACAAATCCAATAATAGCACGTTGCAACTCTCCAAATGGTATCATATATAAACGTGTATATGGTTGATAGCTAGAAAGGGTTTTTACTAGTGTCATTACCTTATCACGCACGTCTTTTTCTTCGTCATGGTGATTATGAAAGTGAGCAAATACTACACGACAACCACGTTGAAACATATTCCATGATGCTACGGGTGAGTCGATGCCGCCAGATACTAAACTTAATAAACGTCCTGATGACCCCACAGGTAAACCTCCAGGGCCTTGCGTCTTTTTACAATATAGTAGTGTCTCTTCTTTATAGACGTGTACATATAGTTTGTGCTCAGGGTTACTAAGGTCTACAGTTAATTTGTCTTCTATGTATACTGCGCTGCCCACAAGTCGTGCAATTTCTGGGCTCTTTTGAGGGAATTTTTTATAGTTTCTTTTTGCTTCTACCTTAAAGGTTCCAGATAAATCAGAAGTTAAAGTTTTTGCTACTTGATAAATTTTATCTAGATCGCTTTCGCAAGTTGTTATTTTAGAGAAGTCACAAATACCAGCAATCTTCATCAAAAGTGCTTCGATATCTTTACAGGAAATAGAAAGGTCAAACTCAACGTAGATACGATCTCTTAAAAACTCAATGCGATTTTTACCTAAAGTATTAGCTGAGGCCTTTATATTTTTAACTAAAATATCTTCAAAGTATCTTCTGTTACCGCCTTTGAGGCAGATTTCATCAAATCGAATTAAATATTTGTGCATGTTATGAGTCCTTTAATTAGCTTTGTTTTAAGTTATAAGCGAAAACGCGAGTTGAAAATTGTGAGGTAATAGTACCACATAACTCTAATGAAATATTCAGTGCTAAAGCACAAATGTCTTGGATTTGAAAATGGAATCCACTTATACTAGCAAGACATGTTAATACCACCATAAATTATAGTATGAACTCTACTATAAAATAGGTGTAAATGTAAAGGGTATTTCTTTAATGGTAAAGCCATTTTGAAGAGCTATAGTACTTTGATATAAGAGTAGATATTTTACTTAATTTGTAAAGTAATTATAGTCAACTTATACCCTAATGTTAGTTGGTGTGACTATACCCGATTTTATGATTATTTATGAAACAAATTTCAAAATATATTATTCTAGTTTTAATACTTCTTTGTTTTGTATTTGCCTTGTGTAACTATTTATTTCCGCTAAATACTACGACGATATATAGACCGTCTTCTAGGATTATATACAATGCTTCTAATGAAGTATTGAATATGGATCGATCAATTGATGGTTATTTCAGAATCAATAAAGGTTTGAATGGAATTCCTAAATCTTATCTTGACAATCTTCTTAATTTTGAAGATAAGTACTTCTATTATCATTACGGTATCAATCCCTTTAGTATTATTCGGGCAATAATACACAATATGGGGTCAACGAATCGTATCGGTGCTTCTACAATCACTATGCAATTGGCCCGTATGATGGAACAAAGAGATCGTAGTTATTGGACTAAATTGATAGAATGTTTTAGAGCTGTACAGCTTGAGTTAACACTATCTAAAGATGAGATTTTAGCGGCATATTTAAATATTGCTCCGTATGGAGGAAACATTGAAGGGATACATAGTGCAAGTCAATTGTATTTTACTAAAAAAATAGTAAATCTGTCCTTGGCTGAGTTTTCCTATTTAATGATCATTCCTAAAAATCCAGAAGTTTATAAACCAAGTAAAAATATGCAAAGGGCAATTGATAGAAGAAATCTTTTTTATTTATCCTTACTGAACTCTCAAAAACTATCCCTGCAACAATACAACTATTTAGTGAATGAAAAGATCTTAGCCAGTAGAAAACCAAGACCTCAGCGCTTGCCACATTATGCTCGTTTCAAAAGAAATTCCACCATAAGTTATACAAACATTGATTTGGGCTTGCAAGCTATATTACAAAATAAAATTAAACAAACCATAGTAGATAATTTAGATAAAGGAATAAAAAACGGAGCTTGTGTAATCTATGACCTGCATAAAAAAGATTATGTGGTATGGTTGGGATCTCAAGACTTTTGGGATGATCTTTCCTTGGGACAAAATGACGGAATTTTAGCAAAACGATCTCCAGGATCTTTACTCAAGCCCTTTATATATGCCCAAGCAGTTGATGAAGGATTGATCACACCTAATCAGTTATTACTGGATATACCCATGAAATTTGGAGAATATTCGCCACAAAATTTTGATAAGAAATTTTATGGTTTGATTAGCGCTAAGGAGGCCCTCACGCTATCGTTAAATATACCGGCGATCGATCTAAATATGGCTTTGAATGACGATCTGTATGATTTAATTAGTACTGTTATAGACAAAGGATTACCACAGAATAAAAATTACTATAATCAAGGAATCGTATTGGGTGGGGTTGGGTTGTCTATGCTAGATTTACTTAAACTTTATTCTATATTGGCAAATAATGGGATAGCAATTGGTGACAAGCACACGACGATAAGTAAAAGCAGTAGCTTATTGGTAAGTAAAATGCTTGAAGATAACTTTAGAGTTAACTTTTCAGCGTATTGGGACTCTATGAAAAATAAAATTCCATATTCTTTTAAAACAGGTACATCTGCTCAAGGTCGAGACTTATGGACAATAGCATTTGATAATAGATTTATTGTCGGAGTGTGGTATGGAGACTTTCGAGGTGAAGCAAGTAAAAATACTTCAGGATTAAGTGTTGCATCTGAAACGGTTGGTTTGGCAATGTCAGAGTTACAAGAGCGTTTTGGACACTATCAACATCTTAAAGATTTATCTATACAGGTAAGAAAAACTTGCCAAGACTCCATATTTAGGTATCAAACAGATTGTAAAAACCTTGTAGATGATGATTGGCTAGCACATACAAAAATAGAATCTCAATGTAAGTTGTTAACACTGCAAAAAGTTGCTTATTTACACAAGCAAAAGCTTTTGCCAACCACAGTGAATACAAGTTGTTGGTCGAAATTATTAGAGCTACATCCTAAGATAACCTCTCCGTTAGATAAAAGTAAAATAGTGATTTCATCGAGTATTCCATTAAATTATCAAAAAACTAAATTAGAGTGTATTACACCCGACACAAAGTCAAAGATTTATTGGTTTGTTAACTCCAAACTCTTGGTGAGTACAAAATCTGGAGTTCCTTTTTATCATCAGTTTTCTGAAGGTAAGTATGAGATACAGTGTATTGATGACAGATCTTTGTCTTCGAAGGTGGAAATAGTAGTATCAAATTAAACAAAAGTCGGTAAAATTTGAGCACTTTTGTAACTATGGTGTATCATGGAGATCAAATGTCGCACGATAATAAAATATATTCTAGATAGCTTTTTTATCATGACAGTTCAAAATTAATATAACTTTAAAAACATAAATTTGATCAGGACCTTACATGAACTTTTTATTTAGATTCTTTCTTTTACACATAATTGTGATTTTTGTATATAGCTCTCCCAGCCAAATAAATACGCCACAACACAAATTACAATTAAACCAAGAAAAATTAGTGTTTCTTTTAGGGCAAAAAGTATATGACAAAGGCTCAATAGGGCAGTTTACAAATGAAACTCTATTTGATTGCAAAGGTAAGGCAAATGGACTTTTTGAAATAGTAAAAGAAGATCAATTAAATCTGTATCCTTCGAGTAGATTTAAAGCATCACAAAAATTCAAATGTTATCCAAACTCTTTTCTTGCATCCAAAGGAGTACCGTCGTTTCAGTTTATGACTGAAAATTTCCAACTAAAGAAAATTATTTATAATTATGAATCCAATAAACTAAGAACCAATCTATGGTTTAATGAACCCATTGAATATAGAGCGTTGGTAAAAAACCTACGGATGTTTACTCACATTAAAAACTCAAAAAATAAATTGAAGTTCGCTATATTTCCAAAAAGAGCATCTAAGAGTTTTGTCGTTGATGTAGCCATGCAAAGAGACTTGTTAGAGGGGCAAAGCTTTACTGTTGAAATATCTCAAAATTTAAAAAGCAAAGACGGAATTAAGTTTCAAAGTGACTATCTAGGTTTGATTGAACCCAAATCTAATAGTCGTTTCATTAAAGATGATAAAAAAGCTGATTTAGTACTTAGAGATAAGCCCGTTTTTGAAGCCGTATCTAATGGTAAAATTCAATTTAAAATCTATTTACCACAATTACTTACAAATAATAAACCTTTGGATTATATTTCTGTTAAACCAAAATTAGATTTAAAAATGGGGGTCAATGAATATAATTATTACTCCTATAATGATGGTTCAAAAAGCAATTGTTATATTACGATAGAAGCAGATTTTAACCCTAAAACAAAGTATCAGATTTTATTGAAAAAGGGTTTTGCCACAAAACACTTTGAGTTAAAGAAAGACATAAAAATCTTTGCAAAAACGCCTGATTTAGAGGAGTACTTTAAGTTTGTAAATGAGAAAGTAAGACTGTCTTCGCAAAATCAAACTTTTGAGATTGAATACGCAAATCAAGATAGTGTAAACTTTGTTTTACAAAAACTTTTACCACAAAACTATCGTTATTTTGTAAACTTTCAATCAGGTAACAGTGATAACTTTGAGAAATACTCTAAGGTGATTGTTAATAAAACTACTAGACTCAACGGAGATAAAAATAGGATTATTAACAAAAAGCTAAATTTGGCAGAAATTGCTCAATCCAATGGCGGATTATATAAGCTTTCGGCTTATGCTACAAAAGAGAATGAACAAAGACTTTTAGATAGCAGATTGTTTCATGTTAGTGATTGCGGTATATCTGCAATGATGACTAAAACTGCGTTGTTAGTTTCGACGCGATCCTTAAAAACTTCAAAGCCTGTATCCAATACTTTAATCAAAATTTATTCTAAAAATAATCAACTAATTCATCAAGGATTTAGTGATCAGGATGGATTGTTGACCTATAAAATCCAAGATAAACGAAATGAACTCTATAGTATAGTTGCGGATTACGATAAGCAGAGATCATTTTTACTCATGGATTATCCCATTGGAAAAGCAATATTTGAGACTCAGTTAAGCGATCAATATAAGGGGCTTATACATTTAGAAAGAGGATTAATACGACCTTCTGAGTCGGTATCTGCTGCTATAGTTATTAAAGGTTATGATTTTAAATCAAGTGCTCTTCCTATAAAATTTACAATCAAAGATCCGAGCGGTACGATTATTAGATCGGAAGATTTAAAATCGGTACAAGTAGGAGTCTATGAAACAACAATTAAAAGTGAAAACTTTTGGAAAACAGGAGTTTATACTTGTCAAATATGGATAGCAGATACAGTTATTGGATCTAAGAGTCTGCAAATAGAGAGTTTTTTGCCTCCAAAAGTTAAAAACACTATTGCTATAATTAACAAAAAGTTGTACCAAAATGAAAATTTGGAGTTGACTCTAAACTCTGCCTATTACTTTGGAGCACCCGCTGCAGGCTTGAAGTCTGAAGTTAAGTTATCGGCCTTTTCAAAATCTACGCATTTACAAAATTGGAGTGGATACAGTTTTGGTGATCATAGAGACTTAAATAATAACGATGATTACCTTTTGAAAAACTATCCTATGATTATCCCCGATAATGGCAAATTTCAATTAGATTTGCCAATCAAACTAAATAGAAAATCAAGTTTAGTATTAGATGGTCTAGTTTCTTTTTCAACGTTTGATGACTCTAAACAAATTAATTCTTATGAAGGTTTTACTATTTTTCCTAGTGACCGAATGGTAGGACTTAAACAAAACTTTAAAAATAGCGCAAAAACGAATAAAGATCATAGTTTTGATGTAGTGATTATTGATCCCAAAACGAATAAAAAGCTTGCAGGAGAGGTAGAGGCTAAACTTTTTAAAAAAGTATGGCACTATCAATATGATAGCTCTAGAAACTATGGTGGTTATAGCGAACAGTATGTACTACTTGAGTCCAAAGTTGTTTCTTTAAATCAAAGCTTACATTATAACCTGAAAGACTCTGGCAACTATTATTTAGAAGTAGCTGACTTAGGTGGAAACCATACATCAAGTATAAGTTATTATGTATCGGGTTGGTCTTATGGTGGGCCAAGTCAAAATTCATCCACTAATAAGTTAAAGATATCTAGTCCAATAAACAAAGTAAAGATTGATTCATCTGGCGTACTACGCAACGAACTTGAAGTTGATATACAAGGACAGATGTCGGGTACTTTATTTATAGTTATTGAGGATGGTGACATTTTATATAAAAAGTACTATGAGATGACTGGTACTACAGCAAATATAATCATCCCTGTATTTAAAACAAATAATCAAACTTTTACTGTACATGCCTATCTAGTACGTCCTGCTAATCAAATAAATAGTGTATTATCTTTTCGCTCTTACGGTAGCATGAATATTGTAGTGGCTAAAGATCAGTTTAAGTTGACACCAAAGATTGAACTTCAAAAAATGGCGACTAGTCGGCAAAACATTAAAGTTAGAGTGACTCAGCTCACAAGAGGTGATGTTTGTTTTCTATCTGCAGTGGATCAAGGTATTCATGATATGATTGATGAGAAATTTCATAATCCATTCAAAACCTTTATTAAGCAAAAAAAACAATCTCTGGAGTATTATGATTTCTATAATGATTTGCAGTACTTAAGTTCGAACTTAGAGAGACAGTCCTTTGGAGGAGATGAACCATCTAACCAAAGGCGTAAGAGACATCTATCTCCAGAAGCTCTAAATGATAGGGTTAAGTCTTTTTCGTATTGGTCTTCTGTAATAACTGCCGATGCCAAGGGTGAGGTTCAATGGTCTTTTCCAACAAATAATTTTCAGGGTGAAGTTCAAGTGAAAGCTCTGGTTTTAAATTCACAAAAGATTGGTGGAACTAGCGCTAAACTACTTGTTTCTGATCCAATTCAAGCAAAGCTAAGTCTACCAAGATATTTTCTACAAGGCGATCGATTGAATGTACCTTTTAGGATTTTCAATCAAAGTGATAACTCCCACAGAATAAAAATGAGAGTCTACATAAATGATAAACCAGTTTATTTAAAAAATTCACTTATACGTGTGAAGAATAATCAAAACTACTCAGATAATTTTACGGTCAATACATCTCTGTATAAAACTTCTGACAAACTGCAAGTAAAAGTAGAATTAAGTAGCGACAAAGATTTAAATTATACCAATAGCTATGAGGTACCATTGCTTCCTGCAACTCAATCTAAGAGCTATTCTCAAATGCTCGCCTTAAAGTCCAAAAAGATCATTAACTTACCATCAACTGTGTTCAAAACGGCAAAGCCTAAGCTAATTGTTAGTGCATCCAAAGATCCCAGAAAGGTTTTACGAAAGGCTTTAGATAGTTTAATTGCCTACCCTTATGGCTGTGCGGAACAAACTAGTTCTAAATTGTTAGCTTTGTATGAGTTATCAAAGATATCAAATTCAAGTGAGCTTCCCGTTATATCTTCATTTATTAGGGCTGGAGTATCTAAACTCCTGACTATGCAAAAACAAAATGGAAGTTTTGGCTATTGGCGAAATGGTGATTATGTAAACAGTTTTGCCTCTGTATATGCCAGTGACATTTTGTTAAAGTTGGGTTCCAAAAAATATGTGGTCTCATCAGATCAGAAAACGCTGATAGTTCAGTCTCTTGCTAGCTTGGTAACAAATAAAGATCAACCATTGATAGCATTGTATGCAGCTTACATTTTGAAAAAATATTCCCATTTGTCTAGGTCCCAATACCATGCTCTTTTTGAACAAAATAAAAATACAAAGGAGCTAATTAGTTTGTCCCTATTGTTTGCGCTTTCCTCAAATTTTGATGAACAAAGTAGAGTGTTACAGCTCGAAAAGAAATTGTTGAAAGGACTAAAAAACTATCAGATAAAAAGGGAGTATTCTAATAACTTTCATTCTGTGAATCGTGACATTGCTATGGCACTAGCACTTTATTTACAAAACAATGGTAACAAAATTAAAGTTCAATCTTACTTAGATGGATTATTTTTAAAACTTAGTCAATCTAAATTGTATTCTACTCAAGATAAGGCTTGGGCCCTATCTTTGTTTACAGAGGAAATGAGCAAATGGCCTTTAGCTGCCGGAAATCCATCCATCACAACTAATAATAAGACTTTTTCTATTGAAGCAGGTACACCTCTGGAGTTGACTCTATCTAAACCAAGATTGGAGTTAAATACCACCGGTGGATTTTCTTACGTTCAAATTGAGGTTTTATACGATAAGCCTTTGGCTATGACAAAGACAGATAAAAGTAAGAGACTCCATCTAGAGACCAGATTGGTCGATAAAAATGGCTCTTCTGTAGACATATCTGATTTAAAAGTTTCACAAAAAGTATTTAGAGAAATTAAAATCAATAGCACAGAACACTTAGATAATTTGGTGTTAGTAAGTAAGGTGCCATCTTGTTTTGAATCGATCAATCCAAGATTAAATAAGAGCTTTAACTTGCCTAAAGCATTAACTCAAAAAAATATTACTGTGAATAATTTAGATATTAGAGACGACCGCTTAATTAGTTTTATGTCAGTGGATAAAAAGGGTGTATATTACCATCCACTACAAGTAACATTTTCAGGTAAATGCAAACTTTTAGATACAAAAGTAGAGGCAATGTATGACTCTAGGTTGAGTGACTCCACTATGTCGGCTCAAAGTTATACCATTGATTAATAAAAGGAATACCTATGATTGAAAGAAACTCTTGTAATGATATTGAGTATGTTATTTATCGACCTGAGCAATATGCAGATATAAAAAAGTTACCGGTAGTAGTACTATTTAGAGCAAAACCAGAAGAATGGTTTCAGGCAAGACAAGATAGTAGTAGAGGAAAGCGTAACGCTTATCTAGTTATTAGTGATTTGATATCAAAAGGGTTTGTGAAGCCCGCTGCTTATTTGTTTCCAACTACATGCTCAGATGACGAGAGCGAGTTTTATTTTTGCGACGATGTGAGAGCCACTGATAAAATGAAAAGTAATGATGTTTTTATGACTAGAGAACTCTTTGAGAATCATTTACTCCCAACAGTTTGTGAACAATATGACCTAGATGTTACAAAGGTTTCTTTAGATGGATTTTCACTAGGTGGTTATACTTCATTAGTGTACTCTTTTCTTTCTCCTGATAAGTATCTGAGTACGGGTTCTTTTGATGGGGCAATATTAGACTATAGTTTTGATAATATCGAAGTAAACCCAGAAACTTCTTCTGATTTGAGATTTGACTTTTTTCCATATATCTTTGATGGAGTTCCTTCTCTAACTGAGTTTGAGAAAATCGATCCAATTAATAAAATTAAAACTGATCAAGGTATACCAAAAAATTTATTTATATCTTGTAGTAACTCGAATGCCGAAAACTCTAATAAGCCAAGGGTGCTGCGATTAAAAGCAGCTATGGAAGAAAAAGAAATCACAAACCACGCGGAGTCCACTATAATTGATCCAAACTCAAGCCACGAATGGTTTTGGGTAGATGAATATCTGTATCGATGCTTGCCATTTCATACTCATATTTTAAATGCTTAGAGTTGACTATTTTCTTACTAATCTTTGGATTTCTTTGCTCCAATTTATGTTGGAGTAGATTTCGACTGTTTTTTGGAATGACTCTTTTAACAGGGGCTCTAAAATATCAACTCTTGAAACTTGATTTGAACTAACTAGAATTTCAAGAGTTCGAGCGATTGCCTTCAATTGAATTGCTCCGACTGTGGCAGCGCCACCTTTTATAGAGTGTAAATTATCTCGAGCTTGAGCTAAATTACGATCAGCTAATGCGGCTCGAAAGTTTACTAATTTAAGCTTGATACTGTTTTGAAATCCTTCTAATACATCTTGAATACTTTGCTCATCTTCTATATTTATAACTAGTCTCGTACTGTTAAACAGTTCTTTAGGAAAATTATATTTTTTTATCATATCTTGAGGACTAGGATTGATTAAATTTTGGGAACAACTACCTAACAGATCTAGTATAACTTGTTTTAACTGAGTTGGTTTGTAGGGACTCTGTAAAATACGGTTGGTATCTGTTTCAGTGGTCAAATTAGAAGATTTTGTATGTGAGTCTTCAATTGTTAAGGTTTTAACATGGCGAAATGAGTCTTCTGTTTTGACTATTTTTAAAATATCATTTGCAGGATCTAAGTTGATAAACTGGTTTGTGATTAATAAATCAGGTAAAAACAAGCCTAAAAACTTACAAGTGTCGCTAGCTTTGTTACTTTCAAGAATTGTAGCATTAGGAAACAGGTCTTTGATAGATGAGCTGAAGTTTTCATTTGGTTTTTCAGGGTCTAAAAAAATTAGAATCCGTGGATGATAAACTATATTTCGGATATTTGGATCCAAAAAATATCGTTCAACAATATTTTGTATCACTATAGCGGATACGGGTTTTTGAATAAAAAGGTCAGTAGAATCTTCTTTAAAGGAGTCAATTTTATCAGAGTTTACATCAGCACTGATACCAACGATGATCGTTTTTTGATGCATGGCGAGATCACAATTACGTATAAACTTACTAATATCCTGTCCGGTCATATTTGGTAGGTGATAGTCTAAAACCACAAAATCATAAGAAAACTGCTCTAATAGCACTAAGGCATCTTGACCAGAAAAACAACTAGATACCAGACAATTTCTAGTTAAAAAAGCTTGAGTTAAAATACTATTATTTACACGATCGTCATCGATAACAAGAACTCTTGGCTTTTGTTGAAACTCTATCTCGTTGCTTGCACGAGTACATTGTGGAAAGATACTTCGTAATACTTTTAACAGATTTTGATCGTAAAGGTCTTTATTTAGTGTATGCATTGAAGTAATGGGTTTATTGACATCACACAAACAGACAATTTTTGTGCCATAAAGGTCTCCTTTTTGCAAAGCTTTCTGCAAAAGAGCTGGCTGTGGAGAATCTATTACGTTTTCTGAGATAATGATTAAGTCAGTAGGGCAGTCTTCTAAGTAGGATTTTTTGAGGTATTGAAACATCAACTCCTGACTTTTACAAAAATAAATGTCTTCAAAACAGGCAAAAAGCTCTTCGAGGCGGTGTGTTATATGATGGTCATCACTGACTACAATTGTCTTCAGTTGAGAATAGTCTAAGTATAGATCACTATCCGTTAAGGAAGGTAAATCAGGGATAGTCAATAAGATTTCTGACTCACTCTTTTTGATAGTAGCATTTAAGCAAGAAGAAATCTGTTGAATATATGCTTCATTTAATCCAAATATACCATAATCATTTCTTGGTAAGATTATATTAGACTTTGGAAAAGTAATACTAAAAGAGACTGTAAAACGTTGATTAATAGGGTGTTGATCGCAACTAACATTTAAAGAGAGTGCTTTACTTTTGTGTATGGCTAAATTTGTGATATACAAAAGTAGTTGTCGAACAAAGGATAGATCACTCACAATAAAAGTCGGTACATTATCATTAATATTGGTAAGAAAGATTTCGCAACCTGAACCGTTGACCACCACACTTTTTATAGACGACAAAAGATCTATTAACTGTATTTTTTGATATTGTGCTTCTAGGTGAGTTTTGCTCAACCGAATCAGGTCGTCTAAATCGGAGACACTAGTTAGTACCTGAGAGAAGGCATCTTTGGCAAGCTCAAGCGACGATAACTGGTCAGAGTTTAAACCACTGTCTTTCATAGAATCCAAGTGATACAAAATACCACTGAGTGGATTTCTTAATTTGAAAGAAATTTGTTTAATTAAATCATCTGATATTTCCATCCATTACCTCACCTTGTAACATAAAATCTAATCATACCAGTGTTACTATACGAGAGTAAAGACTAGCAGATGTTTATTTTTATTTAAAGATTTTGTATTACTTTGTCTATTTATAGTGCACTTTGAGCAAATTAGGAAGCTAGTTAACTTTAACCGACGAATATTGTTAACTGTGCATATCCAGTATGAAAACTCTTTTCACTTTATTTACTAGTTTTTCATGATACAATGCGCGATCAAATCTTTTGAGTTTAATGCTACACCTCAAGATTATGTTGAAAAAGGTTTATATATGACTCTTACTATAAAAAAACTAAATAAAGTATATGGCAACGACTTTACTGCACTTCATGAGATAGATCTAGAAGTCAATGAGGGTGAAATTTTTGGTTTACTGGGCCCGAATGGTGCTGGCAAAAGCACCTTAATCAATATTCTTTGTGGTATCGTGCGGAAAAGTAGTGGTGAAGTTAGTGTATGTGGCTTTCAAGTACCTGAGCAACATATTGACGTAAAGAAAATTATTGGCGTTGTACCACAAGAGCTTTGTGCTGATGGTTTTTTTTCAATTCAACAAGTACTAGAGTACCAGTCAGGTTATTACGGGATCAAAAATAACTTAGAGTATATTGAGTATTTACTGAAAAGCCTTTCTCTCTATGATAAAAAAGATGAAATTGCTAGACATCTATCAGGCGGAATGAAAAGAAGGCTAATGGTAGCAAAAGCAATGGTCCACAAACCAAAAATTTTAATATTGGATGAACCAACAGCTGGTGTAGACATACATTTAACAGTTTCATTGTGGGAGTTAGTTAAAACGTTAAACAAGCAAGGCACAACTATAATTTTGACGACTCATAACCTAAAAGAAGCTGAAGAAATCTGTGATCGAATTTGTATTATCAATAAGGGTAATATTTTAGCTTTAGATAAGACAGAAAATTTATTGAAGCGCCTTGGGGACACAAAATTAATGTGTTTATTTTTTAAGGACATGCCGACCAATCTTGAAGCTATTGATGATTTTAAGTATTCGTTAAACAAAAATGAAAAGTCAATTTCTATTAGTTATTCAGGACATGAGGTTTCTAAGGTGATGCATCAAGTGAACTCTTTAAATCAAGTGGCAATGGATTTAAAAATAAAAGAGGACTCATTAGAGGATGTATTTAAACATTTAATAGGTGTAGCATGAACAATTTAGTAGGATTTTTAACATTATTCAAAAAGGAAACGGATCGATACATGTCCGTTGCCATACAAACTCTTTTTGCGCCATTAGTATCTAGTTTATTATATTTAGCCATCTTTGGTCTACCTATGCGAGAGATGTCTTCGCAAATAGTGGGAGTGTCTTATTTGGCATTTTTAGTACCAGGACTTATGATGATGGGTATGATTAATAATTCTTTTCAAAATTCTTCTTCATCTTTAATGATCTCCAAATATACTGGAACCGTATCTGAACTATTGGTTTTGCCAATTTCAAGTTTTGAAAAAGTCATGGCTTATACACTAGCTGCGATGGGTAGGGGACTAATTGTAGGTTTTCTAACGTTAGTAACAGCTATGTTTTTTGTTGATATTCCTTTGAATAATATTCCATTAATCATAATAGTGTGCTTGTTAGTTAATTCGAGTTTTTCGTTACTAGGTATTTGTGCTGGAATATGGGCAAAGAACTTTGATCAGATGGCAATCCTAAATCAATTTATTTTAATGCCTATGATTTTTTTAGGCGGGGTATTTTACAGTATAAAAAATCTGTCTGGTTTGTTTCAGAAGTTATCTATGGTTAACCCTGTACTATATATGATTGATGCTCTAAGGTATGCTTTTTTAGGCTCAAGTGATATATCTATATTTGTTTCAATGAGTATTTTGGTCGCAATAAATCTAATTTCATTTACGGCAGCTTGGTGGATATTTCACTCTGGATATAAGCTTCAATCTTAAACTTGTATACCTAAGTCTTCATGAATCTTGTCTACAATCAGTTTTAAATCTTGTAGATTTACTGGTTTGTTTAAAAATCCTTTTGCGCCTAACTCTTTCATTTCGTTTTGCACAGCATTAGAGTTTAGTGCACTCATAATGTAGATACTGCTATTCGGAGATAAATCCATTAGCTTAGGGCATAGTCGTTTTCCACCTAATCCAGGCATAGTTAAATCTAAACTGATAAAGTGTGGTTGATGGTCCTTGACCATTTGTAAAGAGTCACCGTCGTTTTCGGAAATGAAGATAGTAGCTTTAGGATAGAGCATACTTAATAACTCTTGTAGAGATCTACGAACATACAATTGATCGTCAATGATTAACACTTTGAATGGGTTCATAATAATATCTTTTGAGTTAAAATTTAATTTATTAGCAGTCTACCCGAATTGTATTTTGAATGCATTAAAATTAGTGGCTTAAATTTACTTTAATACAAATTTAAGATAATTTTGTTTATTAAGTAGGTCAATTTCTTAGCATTGTATTACATATGCTATAGAAACAAAACTCAATATATATACCGCTTTTTGTCTTGCTATATTAGCGTCGTAAATTGTATCTTGAAAACAAATGTTTCGCGCCGACTCAAAAGTTAACCATTTATTTTTTACTTATGAGTACAATCCAATAAGAAAAAAAACTTTAAGGAGAACAGTAAATGAAATTGATATTATTTATTTTACTCACAATGAGCACACATGCCCAACGCTTTGACTTTGTACAAAAGCTACAAGAAAACTTTGAAAGAAATCTAACTATTACTACTTTAGATAATGGTTTAAAGATCATGATTTATGAAAAACATGATGTGCCTATTGTTAAGACAAGAATAGGATTTAAAGTAGGGTCTGTCGATGAACATGCTGGAAACTTTGGTTGTGCACACATGCTAGAGCACATGTTGTTTAAAGGTAATAAAGTCTATGGTACAAAGGACTTAGACAAAGAAGGTGAAATCACCAAAGCTATAGAAACTCTTGCTTATAAAATGGACAAAGAAAACCTCTTAGAACATCCGAATCGCACCATCTTAAAATTATACAAAAAACGGATGAAAAAGCTTGTAACTAAGTTAAATAAAGTAGTTATTAAAAGTCCTTACAACCCTATATATTCTCAAAATGGTGGAAAGGGATTAAATGCCTATACAAATACGGATAACACTGTATATATAGTTAATATACCAAGCAATAAATTGGAACTGTGGGCTTTACTTGAATCCTCGAAGTTCACTAATCCCGTTTTGAGGTCGTATTATCCAGAACGCGACGTAGTTATCGAAGAGAGACGAATGAGAACAGACGGTTCGCCTAGGGGACAATTATGGGAGCAATTTATGTTAAGTGCCTATACAGCTCACAATTACAGAAACCCTGTCATTGGTTTTATGAGTGAGTTACAAACTCTTGCGAAATCCACATTAACTGATTTTTTCAATCAATACTATGCTCCTAACAATGCAACCATTGTTTTAGTAGGGGATGTATACCCTAAACAAGCTATCCCTCTAATCAAAAAGTACTTTGGGTCTTGGCAAGCAAAAAAGGAATTTCCTAGAACTCATATTACAGAGCCAAAACAACTCGGTGAAAGACACACTGTTATCTCAAGTAAAGCCCAACCATTTTTTTACAATGGTTATCACATACCTAAAGTAAATACATTAGAAGGATCTGCACTCGGACTTTTTGCTCAAACTATTGCTGGGGGCAAAAGTTCTATAATGTATAAAAAGCTTGTTTTAGAAAAACAAATAGCTGCAAGTGTCTGGGCATTTGCTGGTGCAGGAGGACAACGTTACTCTCCATTATTTATGACAGGAGGAAGTCCAAAAAGTCCTCATACTAACAAAGAAGTTAATGATGCAATAGATCAAGTGTTGCAATCTGTATTTAAAGATGGAATATCTTTAGATGAATTAAATCGAGTAAAACGTAGATATAAATCTGAGTATATTTATGCTATGGATTCATCGGATAACATTGCTTCTTTGCTTTTGGATAATGAAATGAACCTAGGTACATATAAGGAGATTTTCAATGATTTGGATCGTGTTTTAGCGATTACTCCGAAACAGTTGGTAGATATAGCAAAAAAACATTTGATTAAGAGCAATAAGACTACTGCTACTTTAGAGACAAAGAAATAGGAGAAAAAATGAAAATGATACAAAATTTACTCATATTTTGTTTAAGCATATCTATAAACTATAGTTTAGACCTACCACATACAAAACTTAGCTACCCCGAGTTGAAATTAGAAATCCCCGTCGTTAGCCAGTTTAAAATGCAGAATGGTCTAAAAGTATTTTACATTAAAGACTCAACTCTTCCCATAATCAAAATGGCTCTCTTTGTAAAAGGAGGAAGCTTTACTGATAGTAAATCTACTATTGGTTTATCTGGTTTGCTTTCTAGTTCACAAAGAGATGGTGGAAACCACCTAATGAGTGCTACCAACCTAGATCAGTTTTTGGAAGAAAGGGGAGCAACTATTGCTGCTAGTTCTTCAGATACTGTTAATGAAGTATCTTTACAGTGTTTGAGTACTGATTTAAAAGAAATCATGCCCTTATTTGTGAGTACTGCACTCAATCCTTCGTTTGAAAGAAAAAGATTTGAAATACAAAGAAAATTGGCTTTAGAAGGCTTAAGACGTCAAAATGATGAAGCAGCTCAAGTAGTCCGTAGGAAATTTAACAAATTAATCTATAAAGATCATGTAGCAGGAAACGAAGCAAGTTTTGCTACTGTATCATCGATTGACTTAGAGAAAGTTAAAGAAGAGCATAAAAAGAGATTTAGACCAGATGGAGCACAATTACTAGTAGTAGGGGATATAGCATTAAATCAATTAAAAGTATTACTGAATAAATCCTTCTCAAAGTGGAAACCACAAGGAAAAGAAAATACGATAGATACCTCTATGAACTTAGATTTCGCAAGTGAGCGACAGTATATTGAGATGGATACTCCTCAACTCAATATTAGAGTAGGTCATAAATCTCTTAAAATCTCTAACCCAGACTATTTTCCCTTATTGATTGCTGATTACATATTGGGTGGAGGGGGTTTCAACTCTCGATTAATGCAAAAAGTAAGAACTGAAATGGGTTTAGCTTACTCCATCTATTCTTATGTATGGGGGGATGTATACTATGGGACGATGGGGGTATATTGTGGTACGAAAACAAATGGAGCCGTGGACTCTTTATCTGAAATTTTGAATCAGATAAATAAGGTTCGCGATGAAAAGGTTACAGAAGCCGAGTTTAACTTGGCGAAAAACACTATGATTAATCAATATGTGTTTAAGTTTTCTAGTAAATATCAGGTTGCGAGCCGTATGCTTTATTTTCAAAGAAAGAACCTTCCCGATAACTTTATGCAGCTATATCTAGAGTCCTTAAAAAAAGTTACGATTGAAGATGTACAAGGGGCGGCAAAAAAGTACTGGAAACCAGAAAGTTTAAAGATTTTATTAGTTGGTAAGGTAAGCACTATTAAGGATGCATTAGAAACTAAATTTGGTAAGTTTAAAGAGCAAAAATTGGAGAAAGCACAATGAAGGCATATTTGTTAAGTATCGGGATCACATCTTATGAAAAATCAGAAAAATTTTACACAGGTTTTTTGGGATTAGACCTAACTCATAAGATTGAAACTCCTAAAAGCAAATTTTATTATATGACAAACGAAGATAAAAGTTTTTCTATTCAATTAGTCGTAGAAAATAAAACACTAGATGCAGGCTCCTTTAGGCATGTAAGTTTATATTCAAATGAGGTACAAAAAGATTGGTATCAGGCAATGAATGAATATCAATTGCATCCTATGCCGGTGCAAAAACTACCTGGTGGAGCGTGTTTCTTTTACGTAAAAGATCCTGATGGTTATGTTTATAGAATCATGGAAGAAAGTGATTTTTTAACAAGCGACCGGCACAAAAGTTAGAAACTATAAATCATTGTTTGAAAATGTATAATAGTTGATACGTTGGATTTTATAGGCTCCGGTGAGAAAACACATAGCGCCTCCAACAACCATGGCAATGAAAAACGAGTATCCGGTTGCCTCGAATGGTAAATTCATCATGTAATAAGTTGCCACAGTTGAAATTATAAAGGTAATGGCACTAATAATTACCACTTCTTTTTGGTAATCAAAATAATATAAAAAAACGATCATTGCTTGATACATATTTTGCAGTACCATATTTAAGATACTAATTTTTAGTAGAGGAACCGCTACAATACCAAATCCGGTAAAATCAAAAGTAAAAGTAAGTACAAAAATATACACCACTGAAATTGTGGAATGAAAAAAGAAGAGGTTTAAAAGACACTTTAAATATGCCAAAAGTAGTTTACCAGCATGTTCATCAATTTGTTCTAGGTCAGCTCCTTTTTCAATGGCTCCTAAATAGTCTTGTTGAGCATCAGAGAAAGTTGTCTCTACGAATACCGTAAAAAAAGCAGCAGCAGGAATCATTGTTAAGCTTGATAAAAATATGACTAAATCATAATCTGGAAACAAGTAAAACTTAGGGGCAACCTCTACAGCTTTATTAGACATCGACCAATACATCAATTTATCTATCCAAACTGCGAGATTTGCTAAAAGTCCTGAGACGAAAAGAGGGATTAAATCTATTCGAAATAGCCATTTAAAATTTAGTTTCATTTCAAAACCAAACTCTTTAAAAAATCGTTCTAATAAAACAAAAATTGTAAAACATAACCCTGCGGTAAAACAGTCTATGGCCAAAAAGATATTTGAACCGGCATAAAAAAACATCAACAAGATAGAGATGAGCATACCTGCTAAATAGGAGACCACTACTCGATTAAAATCCTTCATAGCTCCAACAATCACCATAGTCAACCAAAGAATATTTAAAGCAGTGAAAAAATAACTTAAAGTGCCATGATTGTCTTTGAGATATGGAGCATAATTTACAAAGAGTAATACCGTAACATGAGCCTGTATTCCAATGATTAAAACCGCAGCCAAAAAACAAGATATGAGCTCTTCATTACGATCGAGATAAACTAGATCAGAAATATGGCGGATTACCATAGTGATCCAAGGCGAACTCAAAATCATACTAAAAACAAATCCGTATACAATAATACACATTAAGAGCATAAACTCTTTTTCTGGCATGATAGGACTGAGAATAATCCGAAAAGCAGTAAAAGTAACAATTGAAATAATCCAAGGCCCGGAAGTGACCATCATAGACTTAAAGATAGCGCCAAGAGAGTGATCTGCCCCTTCTTCGTGAAAGAGTTTTTTTAATTCAAATCCAATGCCAGCCATTAGGTTTCACTCACATACAGTTCAAGGTGTTTTGTATATAGGCCATGATAAGTATCTATAAGTTTTTTTTGAGAGTACTTAGTTTCCACTCGCAATCGTCCAGCTTTAGAGCAGGCATTGAAAAACTCAGGTTCTTCGATCAATCGGATCAATGCACGAGCAGTGGACTTTGGATCTTTTTGCAAAGTAACCAGCCCGCATTGATGTAACCCATCTAATTTCTCATATACTATTTCACTGCATCCCCCAACATCAGAAGCCACAATTGGAATCCCACAGGCTGCAGCTTCAAGCATTACTAAAGGTTGCCCTTCAGATAGTGAAGTTAACACCATTATATCGATCGTCTCATAAAAGGCCTTGGCATCTGTTCTTCCTAAGAAATGCAAATTATCTTGCAGATTTAAAAGGGAAACCAACTCTTTACAATCTTCAAAGTAGTCTTCATCTTCTTCTGATGGACCAGCTAGTTGAAATTGTGCCGTTGGATGCTTTGCTACAACGATTTCCGCAGCACGAATGAGACATTTAACATCCTTAATCTTAACAATTCGACCTATAAACCCAATTTGTGGTGAATCAGCTACTTTTTTTCTTTCACGAAATGAGTATAGCGACAGATCAATACCGTTTGGTATAGTAGAAACCTTCCAAGGCTCAGCACCTTCTTCAATTTGAAGGTCGTTATTTTTTTGATATAAAGAAATAATAGGATTTGCATATTTATAGATAAAGTGTGACATGAGAGCAAAGGAGTTACCCCAGAGCCTTTTGTAAAAACCGCCACCAAACTCAGGAATGTAATTATCTCTATCTTGATCGGGCCATTCTGCAATGGATAACTCCATAGTTCGCTCTCTTGTATAGATACCATGCTCTGTGAGCATGAGCACTGAGTTGGGATTGGCTGTATGTAAAACAGTGGCCATCAGCCCAGCATATCCAGTGGACACAGCATGATATATTTTAGCTTTAGGTAAAGGTGCTGACAGTACACTTAAATAGCCGTTAATTAATGATCGGAGTAACCAAAAATATGTAAGAAACGACTTACCTTGTAGATTTTCTGAATGAAATAGCTCTTCCATTAGTTTAAAAAAAGTTTGTGAGAAAATCATCTTTTTTCGGATATGTTTACGTCCCTTATAAGTAATACAAAAGTCAACTAGTCGCTCTAAAGACTCTATACTAAACTTTTCATCAATCGCTTCTAAAAACAAATTATATCCAGGAAAACTCTTATATAAAAATAAAGGTCTTTTTAATTTTGCGTAAAGAGGTACGTGGTATAGATTGATTACATTTTTTGGTAACTCGTATTTTGGTACTCGAGGATCTTTACTAGTGGCTTGCAATATAACTAAATCAAACTGGATATCTGGCATATTACAAACCAGTTGATGACACCAGCTAGCTACTCCACCTGATACATAAGGGTAGCTACCTTCAATTATAAAGGTCACATCGGCAATATAATCACTCATCACTACACCACCAAGATAAACTAGATCTAAGTTGTTTGTCTTCTCTTATGGTTTCTTTTGGAATATCGGACAATATTACTTTGAGGGCTTCAAAGTCTCTTTTTATAAAATAGATTTTAGCCTGCCAAAACTTACAAGTAATGGGTTCATCCCAGTACTTTTTATATTGTTCAAGGTACTTGCCAGCTTTTTCGGTGTCGCGTTGAATAATGTATGTATCTATCAATTGTTCATAGGATCGTTTATTTTGTGGATTGACTTCAATAACTTTGATGTAACAATCTAACATACGAAGAATAAAAAAGTCTCTACTATCGATCTCAACTAGCCCACTACTTAAGTACAGATCATAAGTATCTGCTAAACTAAAATAAATAGCCTCAACAGCTTCAATGTCATCTTCACTAGCACGATCATCGATGAGACGTTTTTGATCTATAATGGACTGAATCAAATCATCTTCCAGTTTTTGGAGAGCGGTAGATGCTAAGATACGTACGCTCTCATTTTTATCGAAGACGGCTTCTTTTAACAAATCAACATTATGCTTGTTAACATGAGCGGATAAGATAGATATCAAGTTAATTTTGAGTTGAGTATCATCAGAAGCCATCACCCGGCTGTATGAAACGATGTCCATTTGTTGCTCAAGAGTTCTTTTTTCATGGTGTTTGATTTTAGAAATTTGCACATCTAGTGAAACTTCAGGCATGTCTAAATCTACATGTACTAATCCTTGCTCACGATTGTCTTCAGTAAAGCGAGATAGGATCCAACTAAGCATAGTACCAAAAAAGCCAAAGGGTCCAAGAATACCTGTGAATACGACTCCACAAATGACCCATTTCATATTCGATTAGCCTTTCTAAAAGCGCGAATCGTATCATCTTGTGTTGTTTTTGTTAATTGTAAACTGGATATAGATACTCGTAACTGTAATTTCTTAGATTCATAAGGATAAATTTCGTGAGAGTCAATTGTATTATTTATTTTTGATGTGACTAATTCTGTACCGTGCATATCAGTCATTGGAAGTAAGATATGTGCGCGATCATCCATATTTTCGTTAAAATAAAACTCATCAACATTTCTCAGAAAATTGTGGGAAACAGTTTTAATAATTTTGATCAAAGTATCAAAGTCGCTTATATCGTCTCGATCTTCTACAACAATTGTAATTACAGACGCAAAAAGATCATAGCGCTTGACCAGATTTACCTCTCTTGTGAACATATGATCAAAAAAGACTAAACTACTTAAGTCGGCTGTATTTCCTTCAATAAAGCCTTCTAAAAATCCTTGTAAACGAGTGATCCTTTCCATGATCGTTTCTGCATGTCTACAAAATACTTCGAACAAGTTTATATTAGACTTTACCATTTCAAAAAAGTCCATCTCGTGTATGGCTAACAAGCCATAGAGACGATCTTCTAAAAAGATAGGAAAAGCCATAAGGATTTCTAGCTGTAATACCCCTGGATACTCTTTGACAGTTACAGTGCGCCTTTTTTCTACCAAATGCTTAATTGCATGATGGTCGGTATCAATTGTTTGCAACACCTTAGATTTACAATATAATGAGTGAGTGAGCTCAAGATCTTTTTCAAGAGTGTAAAAACTCAAAGACTCTACTTTGTTAAACTCCTTAACAGAACTCAATAGTTCATGAATCACAGAGTTATGGTCTTCACTGTCAATTTTTTCAAGGGCTAACTGAAACTTCAAAGTAAACTCATCATCTTTTAAGATTTGTTTTTCTAATTGCTCCTTAGTCATAAGAGCTTCGTTAAATTGGTTTACGATTAAAGTTGAACTCTCTTCTAGGCTTTCAGCTCTAGTAGTTGAGGAAATTAGAAGTGCTCCTTCTTGATATAAAAAGCGATTAAGAATGACAGAAAGTGTTATTAGTAAGGTACATGGAGTGAAAACAATGATTAAATTAAGATAATAGTAATCAGAAGGAATCAAAAAGGTATTTTGAATCAAAATACTCAGTAAAGCAGTACATA
The DNA here is from genome assembly GCA_023954715.1 of Candidatus Cloacimonadota bacterium. GTDB lineage: Bacteria > Muiribacteriota > UBA6191 > UBA6191 > UBA6191. Next base: position 200,520 of record JAGSHD010000003.1, read on the forward strand.
CTGTTATCACTACAAGAAATTTATGACGCGCGATACTAGCTTTGATAATCAAAATTACTAGTAATAAATGTATGATTAGACTCATAAATACGCCGCTATGCAAAAACCTTTTTTATCGCAATAATATTACCACTTTAAACTATATACCCCATGAATACCAAAACCATTAAATCATTTTTAAATAACGAAACTGAAAAGAGTTAATATTTTGATTTGTAAAACGATCTTGAAATACCTCATAGTCAAAATACCAATTACGATTCCAACGAAATCCAAAGCCAAGAGAAGGATTGATTCCTCCAAAACGATAAGATACACCTAAAAAGGCGTAATACTTAAATTTTACATGCCCTCGACGATCAAATCGATATTGACCAAACAACGATTTAAAGTCGTCCAAAAATACATTGGAGTTGATAGGAGTAAAAGAATTCACCTTTTCGTTTGAATAACCGCCACTTAAAGTATAGTTTTTACCAATAGATTTAGATGCTGTCAAAGAATAACCCGAAGTAGAACCGATATTTCCGAAAGGATTTTTAAAATGATTTCTCTGATAAAGTGCTTGATAATTGGTTTGACCTAATTGAAAGTTATACAGAAGTGTAGAGTAAGAGGTTTGTGCCTTCTCTTGAGCGCCTATTAGTGTATCCTTATAGTATCTAGTGCCCAGTTTTAGCTGCAGTTTGTTTCCAGCATAAATATTGTAATCTAAATTACCTAAAACTGCACCGATGGGTAAGCGTTTATCATGAAAAACTTCTAAGTAATATTGGGTCTGTTGCTCTACTTTACTATAATTGAACTTCATTTCAAAGTCACCATTTCTATTTTTGAGCTGTAGACGTTTCTCTGTAACATCATTTCTTACGTTGTAGCTTAGCTCTACCGTATCAGATATCTTTGTTTCTAATTGGAAGGCAACTTCTTGCAATAATAAGTCATTTCGTAATTTAAGAGATTTTCTATAATAAATTAATGCTTGTTTTTCTACCCCAATGAGTTCGTAGACATAAGCAATGTCTGAATATAAGTAGGAGTCTTTTAAATCTTTTTTATCTAAAATAGATTCAGCTTTTAAATATAGGTCGAGTGCTTGTTTGTAGTCTTTAATATAACTATAATGGGCACCAACGATTTGTATAATTCTTTGATTTTTTAATGCGGGTATATCCATAAGTTCAACCTCGTTTTTAAGGTCCTCATAGCGCCGATTAGATAGGAGAAAATCAAGATAATCTACGAATATTTCATGTTTTCTACCATATTGATTAATCATAGATACATATAGTTCATAAGCTTCTTCGGTAAGTTTTAGTCTGGCTTTTGACCTTAGAGCAAGTACTTTATCATCATATTTAGTCATATCCGCTAGTTCAATGATGGATTGATACAATTTAGGTTTCAGTGAAGAGTTGGAATCTAGTGTATCTGCTAGGTTAAAATTAACAAGTAGATCTTTTTTGTCAACAGAATAGTAACGTTCAAAATAAAACTTTGCACGTTGTAAGTCGCCAGAGTTGTAGAAAAGTAACCCTAGTTGCTTAAGAGCAACCTTAGAGTAAGGACTGATAACAAGTGCTTTTTGAAAGGCTTTTTTGGCTAAAGTCATTTGAGTTAACTCTTGGAGTCTCTGTGCGATTAAAACAAGCAATTTAGGTTCTTTCTCAATATCAATTAATCGGATCAGTTCTGTCTTATACTTTTTTGGATAATCTTTATAATATTTAAAATAATCGTACAAATTAGTCCAACTCATTTTTCCTCGGAATTGCCCATATAACTTATAGGAAGTAGGCGTGGGATCATTTTTTAGAGTATAATTCATAACAAGATCTTGAATGTATTCAAACTTTGATCGAGTATAATATAGAACAAAATACTCTATATTTTGACGATTTATTTCTTGCAAGTCACAAATATATGCCAGTTCTGTAGGGGTTAACATAGCTTTTGGCTTTGATTTTAGTAGATTTAACAACGTCTCTATTTGGCCACTTTCATGTAATGAAACATATAGAAGCTGATAGGACTGGTTTAAATGATAAAGATTATCTTGGCTAGGTTCAGTTTTGATTCGCTCTAACAAACTATTTATAAAAGCATCGCACCTCTTAATAGCTAACTTAAACTTGGACTCTTGAAGTAGTTGGTTAATATCTTCATTAAACAAAGAATAATCATTGGATAACAAAGCAAATAAAAACCGATATTTACGATAAACTTCTACATAGTTAATATATCGAGAATTAGAAACGAGTCTATCCAAAATTTCCAAATCAGGATTGATTCGATAAATTAATTCATAAGTAGATAACGAATCTTCTACAAAGCCGTAATACTCTTGGTAATACGCCTTTTTCATCAAGTCCTCTAATTTCTCAGCTTCTCTATATTTCATGGTATAGATCTTAATAACTTGAAGATCATCAGAATAATAAATAGCTCGGTTCAAGTGCATTTCTCTATCACTTTTGTTGAGTCGCTCTACGGTAATAAACTCCTTAGTGATTTGATATGCAATTTTAATTTGGCCGGTCCAGGATAGAAAATTACGAAGCATAAACAAATCATCTAGAGCTAGTGTTTTACGACGTTTGTATAGCTGGTCAATGGCGTACTGCTTGTCTTTTAGCCCAAACAAATCATTCAAAATACTCGTCGTTAGGGTGTCTTCATAAAGTTGTCTTAATACCTTAATTAATTTTGTGGACCATCCTAAAAAACTATAGAGGTTTTTTTGAAGAATTAGGTATTTGGTATCTCGAGTAACTTCATAGCCAATTTCTAGAAGTTCAGCTTGGGAAGCATAAACATGCTTGCGTTCGAACTTAGTCATCAGGGCAGAGAAATAGTTACCATCAAAGGATTTTTGTAAATATCCCATTGCATACTTATCTGCACCCTTCCGTCTCAATTCGATTTTTACTAAGAGTAGTTTTTTTTCTCTCTCTTCATCAAAATTTTCATTTTGTCGTATGGTATATAGCCTTTCTAATTCTACATAGTTTTTGCTGCGTTCAAAAACGTATATAAGCTCCTTGGTTCGTGGATATAAAAACCACCCTAGACCGACTAAAGCAATAGTAAAAAGGATATTTAATCTATATAAACCCTTCATGGCTATTTAATCCTAGTCAGTAACAATAGAGTTAGCAAACTTTCACTATTAAATAGAGTTAAAAAGCTGCTTATCATGTAGAAAATTATCATAATATTAGTTTCGTCTATTGTACGATTTAATAGTATTTAAAACAGATACTATTTTTAGTAGATTTATTGAGGTGAACAACTCTTTTAGGTAGATAAATATTTTGTATGAATTTGTCTAAAAAAAGTTTGAGGATAGCTAAACCTAATTTTTGAATAACGCAATGCAAGGACAATATTTTAGTGGATATTATTTTAAAAACAGAAAACCTCAAATGATTGAATTTAATTGTATTTTCTTGTATCCCCAGTGATAAGACTGTAAAATTAAAAAAATAAAAGTCTTAATCCAACAACTCCCTATGATAATTATGTTCAGAAGCGACTCACTACTTTCTCAAATACAGTTTTTTGTAACGATATTTTTTAGTGTATGTCTTATAGTTTTAATTAGTTTTGCTATCAAAACGGGAGTAGTAGATTACAATCATCTGAAGCAAAGAGCCCACTATCAAAACTTACAAATTATGGATGATTTTGCAGCTAAGATTGATAGAGATTATCAAAAAATGGTAAGTGTTCTAAAAGAAAAAACTAAGTTTTATTCTTTGAAAAATATTAAATATTTACAAAGTAAAAATCATAGATTTGTAAACCGTTTAAACCGAGAGTATTTAATCCCTAGCGAATACAAAAAGTTTAAATCATCTGAGATTTCTATTCCAATAGATATGAAAGCACTTCAGCTAGAAAAAAGGTTTTATAACGAGCTCACAGAATGTTTAAAGGGTTTATTTGAAAATGGGCGCCTATGCAGTTATAAACCTCAAGAATTTTATAAAAATAAACCTATTTTTCAACAAATAGTGGACTTAAACCTAAAACTAATTGAGGATGACTCTAGTCGTGGATTGTATCTTAGTAAAGACGACTTTAAAAAACTAGATCTTTTGGATGGAGTTGAGGATGATGGCTTCTATAATAAGGAGTTTATAAACAATTATAATCACGCTCTTGCTAAATTTGGTGTAGATTTATCTACCTGGGGAGTAATCGATACCACATCGGAACTAAAGCAAACTATCAGACCATTTTCGGAGTCATCTAAGAACCACTATTCTAAAAATGCTTCTATGCATTGGACAGAAACAGCGCTTAGGCGCTCTACTTTTAAGCTTGGTGAAGTGCCTCACGTTATTATGGATCATGTACAAAAGTTAGCCAATTTTAACTTTGGACCTAATGCAAATCGTGTTACTAATTTTGGACTAACTGATATGTTATGGGAAGTTTTTCCATTAGATTTTTTTCATCCTAATTCAGAACGAGTTGCTCTTTATCCAAGTCATGTAATTTGTGTAAAATTAGATAAAAGTGCCCTATATAAATCTATTATTGCACGTTCTATTGCTCGATATCAATCACCCGTGGGTATTATTGTGAAGATAGGTGATGGTGCAGATTCAGTATATAGTGAGGTAAGGGATGGACATGTCTTGCAAGAAGTTTCAGAAAAACTTAAAAGTCGACACAATATCAATGTAAACGAAGGCGAAATATACATACCAAGTATGGACATGCCAGAATGGCTAGAAGTATTACAAACTTATTCACATACTGACGCATTGATTCCTAAAGTACATAGTTTGGTTCATCCATTTTTAGGAAGACAGTATCTTTCTTATAGATATAGAAAAATAGATCAAACTTTTGCCGTAGCAGTTTATCAATCAGAGTTGAGTATTCTAAAGTATTTTACTTTACGATGGGGAGTCGTATTGATTGTAATACTATGTTTATTTTTATACTTTAAAAGGATTTTGCAAGATGGGATAGAGTTTATAAGTCATTGTATAAACTCTATATTAATCACCAGTTTTGACCATCAAGAAAGTCAAGTTCAGGATAGTAAATCAGCTACATTGCAGGAGTTTGAAGATTTAAAAAAGGATATTAGAGTTTTTCAATCTACCAGTAAGGACAAGCTAGACTTAATGGATCTAGAACAAAGGCTTCACTCGATCCTCAATGTGGATAGGAAATCATTAAACTTCTATTTGAACGAGTTTTATTATGCATGTGCTGATACCTCAACACGGTTTCATTGGTTTTATGAAAAAACTATCAATTGTGTTCAGGATATTACTTTAGAGCCCAATGACGAATATAAGGATTTTGTATATTCCCAATTAGATACAAAAATAATAAACATTTGGTTTGAAACCAAGTTAAATCTTTCTGAGATTCGTACCATTCAAAATGGGCTCATAACTATTATAGAAAAGGCCTATTTTGAGTCAAAACTTATTGAAGCAGATCAGCTTCATTCAGATCTTGTGCTTGCCCAAAAAATTCAAAAAGACCTTTTCTTGATATCCAGTTTTGAGGGACTATTTTCTAATCAATATGAGTTTTGTTTTGATGGGGATAAACAGTTAAATTTTGACTTTGCAAATTATTCAACAAAACCATCTTCCGAATATTTTTATCACGCAAGCATTTTAAATAGCGGAATGGGAGTCGCTCTACAAACTTGCCATATTAAGGCCTATTTAGAAGGGTTGATTGATATTTATGAAAGTCCTTTAGAGATTATGCAAAGATTAACTAACTTTGTTAATAATGAAGAGTTTTCTAATCTATATATATCAATAATAGTTGTTAAGGTTGAAGACCAACAAATTGAGTTATCGAGTGCGGGCCATGGTGGACTATATGACACAATTACCAAGGGGTTTCATAGTTGTCCTGTACCACCTATTGGTATAGCTCAACAATCAGACTTAAGTCAGTTAAACTTGAAGTCGCAAGGTCATAAATATAGTATCTACGATCTTCAAACTCAGCTCACTCTAACTCTAAATCCGCAAGATTTCGATCTCACGACCTGCTCCATGTGCATTCATTTGGAGTGCAATTCATGAAATCTCAATCTTTATACGTTTACTTATTAACTTTAGTTTTTAAGTTTTTTGCTTGGATAGTCATATTACTTACTGCACTAGCATTTTATTATTTTATAAACTCATATAATCGAAACTTAGGTGATTTCTATAACGAAGTCAATCATGTAGTTTTTGAAGAAGAACGAAAGTATGATCAGGAGATTAATAAACTTCAAAAATATTTGATGTTTCGATTAAATAAGTTAGAAAAATCCATAAAGAAGAACATCAAAAATAAATGGATAGAAAAACTAAGCGATAAGGATTATAGGTATAAAAATAATAAACTAGCATTGAGAGTGAAACGAAAACAAGTTTTAGAGCAAAAGTTTTTGTATAAATTTCAAAGGTTGTCAAAAGATCTAACTAAAAAATATAACTTTGTAGATCAGTCTAACATTCGAGTTACTTTTCATGATTTGGCCCTTGCAAATCACATGATGAATTTTTATAAGGCAGTGTCAGCAGATTCATCCAATTCCGTTATTGCTACTATTAGTAATAAAACAACAAAAGAAAGTGTAGCTAATATTTTACCTAATATGTTCACAAATCTTTTTGCCCGCAGACTTTCTTACTCGGATAAAATTGACTTTTTATTTTCAGCTCCATCACGAGTGTTATTTAAAATTGATATCAATCCCCACGGAACAACTTTTCAAAAATTCAAATTTTTAAACAGGACTTTTTATATTTTTTATAGTGGTTTCACTGCAGCTAAGGGCAAGGAACAAAAAGTATTTAGTTCAGAAAACTTGAAACACATTAAATCTAAAAATAGATTCATCGGCTTTTTGTCTTGTACAATCGATATGCAAAATATTTACAAGAGTTTCATGAACAAATTAGAAGGAGACTTGTGGAATCATACTTTGATTGACTCTTACAACTATAAAACTGAGTTAAAGGCGATTATAGACTCTAAACAAAAAATCAATATTTTGAATGAGAATACACTACAGATAGTTAGAAAGGATGTTGAATTTTTACCTACCGTCATTGATAGTTTCAAAAATCGTAAAAACCTCAAGTTTTCATATGTTAACAAAGATGGACAAGAAATATATAACGCTTTACATTTTGATGGACTTCTCCAAAGTTTTGCTCATTTGTTTCAAATAGATTCTAATAAACTTTCTGCCCCTATATACAAAAATTTGAAATCCTTTTCGGTCTATACTTTGATCGTATTTTTGACCTTGATAGGATTAGGATTTTTAGGTACTTTTTATCTTACTCGTCCTATATCTAGATTACGAGCCCTAATAGACGATTACAAAAATGATTTTGACACCAAAAAGTTTACTACATTTAATCATGGCTCATCAGAAGTAAAAATGTTGAAGAACTCAATATTAAATCAAGTGAATTCAATTCATCGCCATATAAGTATCATTAATGCGTTACATACAATGCACGATGCCATAGCACAAAAGTATTCTAAGGATAAATTTGATAGTTTAAGTTTTGATATTTTTGAAAGACTATTCGATTCTGAACCTACACAAGATATTAGTGAGGTTTCATTTACTATTTCTTCGGATAGATCGAAAACTTACTTTAAAAGTTGCTCTTATTTAAATCGAGCCGAGCTACGTCCGTTTATCGAGCAATATCATTTTTATTACCAACGAGATGAACTACAAAACAAATATATGAGTTCTATTGTACAAAAAAAGCAATTTGAGCTCGCCGAAAAGGCCCAAAAAGATTTGATGCCAAAAAATGATATATCTAACAAGCATATCTGTAGTTTTTATAAAGCGGCTAGATTTCTTGGGGGAGATTTTTACGATAACTTTGCAAAAGACCTTTATGAATATTACATAATAGCGGATGTATCAGGTAAAGGTCTTGCTGCATCTCTCTACGGATTGTTAGTAAAATCATATTTAATGGCTCTTATGCAAAATACTGAAGATCTTTCTACGAGTGAGTTATTATCTAAACTCAATTATTATTTAGTAAAACAAAAAAAAGACACTTACTTTTGTACCTTGTTTTTAGCTAAACTAAATCACGATACCAAAGTCTTAGAATATGCATCTGCAGGTCACAACAATATGATTGTAAAAAAGACTGAAAAAATCGAGTTTTTGAGCACCAAAGGATTACCAATAGGAATGATGGATATGGACCTTTATGAATCTAAAACTCATCAAATAGACGAAGGGTCTTTACTATTTTTATATACAGATGGTGTAACTGAAGCAGAAAATTCAGATTTAGATTTATACGGAGAAGACAAATTATATGATTTTTTGGAAACATTTCAGTACAATGATCCGTATCTTTTATCATCTAGGATAGAACAAGACTTAAATGAGTTTTGTGGCAGTGCTGATCAAAGTGATGATATTACATTCGTTAGTATCCAACTAGACAGACAAGTATGATGGTAAAACGCTTAAAAACTTTCACCCAAAAAGGGGACTGAATGCCTATTGGACAAACAAAAACGTCGTTTATTAAGTCAATTTTTCGATGTTTGATTTTTGTATTTCTTGTACAGTTTAGTTTTTCTCAGAGTTTGTTTCGGCAAGTACTATCAGAGCCAACATCGATTCCTAGTATAATCAAAAAGAAAGTTGCTGAGTTAGAAATATCTACAGATGCAAACTTTTTATCCTTAGATGCCTTTGAAGGTGTAGGAATAGCTGCAAACTACAAATATGTTGTAGAGCCTTCGTATAGTAAGGGTTACTTTACTAGGGTAGATAACTGGAGATTGAAAACATCACTTCTTCCAGGGGATATCTTACAAAATCTACTGAACTTTCCTTTGGCATTTGGTTTAGACAGTGATCGAGAGATATTATTTGTTCGTCAATTTAAAGACTCAATCAATGCACTGAAAGCAAAACCGCGTTTCATCAAGAGCCTGCCATTGTCAGCAGAAAAGGCACTTGCTTTAAATACAGGTGATTTCGTTTCAATACCTGCGAGATTAAATTTATTTATTGAAGGAAAGGCCGGTATCTTATCTGCCTTAACTGAAACATCGATTTCCTCTCATTATCTAATCAGCGGTGAATTTACAATTCAAGTTTTAAGAATGCCTGGTAAAAAAGTCAGACTACGAATTATCTCTGCCCTACGCAAAGAAATTCAAAAGTTAGGCGGTAATTTAGGCATGCATTTTAAAATGTTTGGACTGAACATCTTAAACAAACAAATTGATGCTGTTGCCCGTATGAATTTAGCTAGTTTTAAAATTACTGCAGAAAGTGGCCAATTGTACATGTCTGACTACATCATCGACTTAGCTAATCCTGAGTGTGTAGCAGCCTATAACAATATTTTGAAGCAATCCTATCGTTTTAAGTCTATGAACATATTAAAGGACTACTTTCTTAAAAAGTCTGTACATGAACAAGTTGTGCATGACTTTACAGAGATTGAAAACTTTGCTAAAGAAGATTTCAATCGTGAAAACCCTAAGGTAATTAAAGTTTTTAAAGGCCTGAATCATTTTAAGCATAAAGCTGAAAAGTTTAAAGTTAGTTTGGGATTTTTTAGTTATAATGGCGGTAGTACGTATACACAAAACAAAATAACAAATTATACTGTAAGTAATAGACTATCAAGGTACCTGTTTACAAATTTCACACAATCTTATGACAGAAAGTTAGTGATGAGAGGTCGGGAGTCCATTGTAGACTCTGCGTCCGCTTTATTTGTAGTAGATAGAAAAGATAAAATTCGAGGAATACGAGATATCAACTTTGGTCATTATCTACGAGATACCAATATGACCCCAAAGGAGCATAAGCGTCTTAGGGCCTATATGAAGCAAAACTTACCACATGGTATTTATGCTTTACTAGAGCAAGATATGGGTCACCGAAATCAAAATATATTACGTCTATTGTTTAATTTCCAGGTATATTTTCACAGAAAGGCTTTTTTCTCACTGAGTAATATTTCACTTCATACACTAAGTGAAAAGTTTGATGCATATGTTGAGAAATATAATTATAAACAAAAATTGATCTCTTATCATTTTAATCGAAAAAGAATGTTAAATGATCTAGTGGATGTATTTAGTCAAGGTCAGGTTGACGTTGATCTAAATGAGCAAATCAAGCAATCTATGAAACTTAAGGATAACTCTTTATTTAATGATATCGGTATTGGTTTTTTAATCAGCTTACTTGATAAAGATAAATTAGACGAGTACATTCATGTGGCTATCTATAGTCGTGCCATGAGTGAAGAGGGCTTTAACTTTCATTGGGGTAGTGTCAAGCATTCCAAGCTATATAAGCACCTACAATATATGCAATCTCTCATGAATGAAAGAACATTAGAGATCCGAGGAAGCGAAGAAGAACTTATCGCTGAGTCTGGTGGGTTTTCTGAAAAAGAATCTCAAAAGAAGCATGTTTTTCATGAACTTTATGGGGAAGAATAACTCCTTCATATAGATTGTGAGTTTTCAGGTACTATTTGAATTATACTCTCTAGCACTACTTCCCTTTTTATCAATTCCTTGAAAGTCTTGTATATTACTATTACACTTCCTCTAAAAAATTAATTTAAGGAATATAAATGAAGTATTTTGCATGTCTACTATTGATGGTGGCAGTCACTTATTGTGATAATGGTGTATTGAAGTTTAAACTCACCCCAAAGGATGCCAAGGTTTATATTAATGGCAAGTTAAAGGGTAGCGCTAGTAATGTTTCATTGTTAGAGGCAAAACCAGGTGCTTATGTAATTCGTTTACAAAAAGGCTCCCAGTCTAAGCGAAAAAAATATACAGTTCAGTCTAATAAAGTGACTAATGTGAAAATGTCTCTTGGTTCGAAGAAAAACAAATCCGTTATTAAACCTATTAAATCAAGTTATGGATACATACAAATCGATACGATTCCACAAGGAATAGATGTTTTTGTTTCGGGACAATTTGTGGGTAAAAGCCCAGTAAAACAAGTTAAAGTGATGAGTGGTGTCCATAAGCTTGATTTTAAGGATTCTAATAAGCTTTACAAAGACTACACACAAAATATAAAGGTAAAAAAGTTTGATCAGCGTAAGTTAAAGTTTTACATGCTACCTGGCAGAGCAAAACTATTTATGGTCGGTGAAGGCAAGGGTAGAGTTTTGATTAATGGAACTCTGAGTAACGACACGGTACCTGGGGTAGTTAACGTACCAACAGGGGATGTTTTTATCGAAATAGAAGGTGACAAAAAAGGGTATAATCATCACTTCAATTTAAAAAATGACCAAGAGTTCGAAGTCAAATATATTTTAACTCCAGATAAACAAATTGACATTAAAAACGATACTCTAAAAAGCATGAACATGATTAAAATCCCAGCTGGAGCGTTTTATATGGGCGCCAACAAAGGTGAAAGATTTCGTGGAAAAGATGAAACACCCCAACATAAAGTTACAATAAGCAAACCTTTTTTGATGGGGAAATACGAAGTAACACAAAAACAATTCAAAATGGTTATGGGCTATAACCCAAGTCCTATAAAGGCAGATAATCTACCCGTAGATAATGTGAGTTGGTTGGATGCGCAACGATTTATAATTCGACTAAATACAAGGGTTGGATGTAAGTATCCTGATACCTTACAATCCATTGATAAGTATGGCATCAACGCTGTAGCTAAAGGATGCTTTAGGCTCCCCACAGAAGCAGAATGGGAGTATGCAGCTCGTGCAGGGACAAAAACAATCTTTCACTTTGGAGATAGTCTAGGAGCTGCTCAAGCTAACTTTCACACAATATATCCTTATGGAAATGCAATAGCGGTAGAGCGCAAAAATAAAGCCTTTAAAGTAGGTAGTTTTATGCCAAACAAATTTGGTTTGTATGATATGCATGGTAATGTCTGGGAATGGTGTCATGATTGGTATGATGAAGACTCGTATGTTAAAAGTTTCTATCGGGGTTCAGCTAACAAAGATCCTGTCAACACAAAAAAAGCATATAAGCGTGTTATTCGCGGTGGCGGTTTTGGCACTAATGGTAAATACCTAAGATCCGCCAACAGAGATAAAAATAGAGACAAGACCAGAAGTACAAGTTACGGATTTCGATTGGTAGCTGTAGAGTAAGATCTAACTTAAGAATTTATTTTGAATTGATTAGATCTCTGATAATCCCACCTAACTTTTGGTTTCCTAGGTGAGTTAGGTGACACAGATCAGTAAACAAATGACGGTCATCGTTGTCAAAGTGCTCTTGCAAGTCAATAGCATTCAAATGAGATAGCTCTTTGTTAATGAAATCTCGACTGTTTTTAAAATCAATTTCGTTTAGATGTTTATTTTGTTGATTGAAAATTTCAACTTCTTCCAAAGATTTGATTTTTTGTGGACTGAGATAGGGCTGGTGTAATACCAGTAGACGATTGTTTATAGCTAAGGACTTTAGTCTTTTAACTTGCTTTGAGTAATCTTTTTCATCAAAAGTATTTTTGTAGCCGTGAGTGAGCTTATACACAACTTTTACAACAAATAGACTGTGTGAGATAATATATAACTTATCTAGTATCTGATTTCTTTTACTTTGTCTTATTTTAATATTTTTTGTTAGAAATGCATCATTGAAACCAGTAATAAAAAGGATCGTTTTATTATGTGGATCTAAATTTGTAATTGAGTTGATTTCATCTTCTAAGGTGAAACCTTCTTGGCATAGATTGAATGAGTCTTTGTTTAGTAAAACATCAAGGGTGTTTTTAGGATCCAGAGTTCCATAAGAACAAGCGACAGATCCACCCGATAAAACAAGGTCAAAGTTATCTGGTTTTATAAACTTTTGTTTTGGTGTTTGAGCTAACTCTATACTACCTTTACTATAATGAATGGTTTGTTTATAAACAGGAAAAAATAAACCATATTGTACATAGTGATGAAAGCGTGTGAAAAACTCACAAGCGATCAAAAAAAAAAGGCTGATATAAAAAAGTTTTTAGCTTTGCTCATTATGAATTTTTTGAAAGTGTTGACTCATCATAAATGCACTAAATACAGCAGCAATAGATAAACAAGCCAAAATCAAAAAGACTTGTGACCAACCTAGTGAGTCAGACAATTGACCTGCTCCCCAAGTAGCTATAGCTGCACCAATATATCCGATCCCATCAATCAATCCTGTGCAGCTTCCGGCACCTTTTGAACCAGCTATGTCTAATGTCAAACATCCGCTCGACATGGAGTAAGGACCTAAAAGAAAAAACCCACAGCACCCAACGAGTAAGACAATTAAGTTAGCATGTTGGACACCACTAGGAGCTAAATATGCCACACCAAAAAGACTAACAACTAGGCCAAGCAACATAATCCACATGGCTTTTGCTCGATCTCCATTTTTAACATAGTTATCTGTGTAATACCCTAAAAGCACAGTGCCAAGACACCCAAGAAAAGGAAACAGTGCAGATTTTAAAATAGCATTGGAGCTACCCATCCCAATATCAACTAAAAACTTTGGAGTCCATACAAAAAATACAGCTCTGAGCATAGTAGTAACAAAAGAATAGATCAATAAATTACGAAAGACAGGCATAGATAACAAGGTTGTAATAATTTTAAAGACTGGAGTTTGGTCTCCAAAATCTGCTAAAGAGTCCTTTTTGTCTTCGCTAGAGCCAAAACTTGCTCCTGGAATTACATCTCCTGGATTATCTCTAGAACACAAAAAAGACCAAATCCAAACTGCGCAAACGATAAAAGCTGGGTATAAAAACAACTTATCCCACGTACATCCCTGAGCTACTAAAAAGCCAGTAAACAAAGTAGCTACAACGCCACCAAACTGAAAGTTAAGGCTGATAAAACCCATTACGGTACCATTTTTTTCAGGCTCATACCAAGCACCAATAACTTTAGTTAGTCCTCCCCAACCCATGGATAGAAAATAAGAACACATACACCATGTTACGGTGAAATAGGTAATGGAGTCTCCCATAGAAAAAAGTATGTTACATACAATGGCACCCGCCATACCGATCAAAAACATTTTACGACCACCGACTTTATCACCTAATGGACCGTTGACGAATTTTCCACAAGAGTAAACTAGGGTAGCCCAAGCAGCGATCACTCCAAGGTCTGAGTTGGTATAATTAAAAGCAGTCTCTAGGAGTGGTAAGGCAGACGACAGGTTTTTACGAACCATGTAATAGCCAATATAACCAAATAACATGACAAAAAATGTGGATGTTCTCCAGCGTTTTAATAGGGATAGTTGATCTTGGGATAAGTTCATAATAACCTTTGTTTTTCAGATAAAAAAAATAATTGATTGGATTATACAATCAAATTTCGTGTTTGTCTTTTACTTATGACTAGCAATTAGCTAAAATAACTAAAATTATCTAGGTTTTATTGAATAAAGATGTTCAATTGCTGTGTTTTTCATTATTCTTAAAATAGTAACAAATATAAACGGGATACAAATATGCTATTCAATCGACGAAAATTTTTAAAAAACATTGGCTTTGGATTAGGTTCCTTTGGATTTCTAAATTTGTTTAATGGCAGTCACTTAAATGCATCCGTAGCAAGTGATAAACAAAAAAAATCAACTTATATTCAAAGTTTCTATACTCAGTTGCATCGTTGGCATTGCGATAACTTTTATGATTTTGATGCACAATTTCATCCTATTGAAAAAGCTTATGTAGACAAATGTATCAATTTAATGGACGACTGGGCCTATGATGTTAACGAAAATTTCGTTTATAGTTTAGCATCATACTCACACCAAGTTTCTAGTGCTGGAGTTAACTCAAGTAGAGTTAGTTTTGGAAGTTTTAAATACTCAAAAGAGTTAAAGCCTTATCTCCAAGATGTATTACGTTTAAGATCTATACCTTTAAGTGTCCTAGAGGGCAAACAAGCAATTGGACTTGGCTGGGATTTTGAAACGGGCGTTTTTAAAGTATATTTTCATCATGATAGTGTATCCTCTATTCTAGACAAAGAGTTATTGCAACTCAAAGCACAAGTGACAGATAATATCTATGATAGTGCACTAAGTAGTTATAGTTTTGAGTCAAATAAATTGACTGAAACTAAGTTGTATCTGGCTTTAAAAGACAAACTACCTAAACGCTTTACTCATCATTTTACAAAATCTGATTCCGTTGCCCATACAAACTTAATGGTTTCTAGTACTAGGGGAGTGATTCCTCAAATGGATTTAGAAGATTATAATTATAAAAATTTGGATACTTCTGGACAATTATTATTCAAGCAATATAAAACTACTTTTGGTAATCAATTAGATACTATCTCTTATAATTCTAAAGATAAATATACCTTGTATTTTCCACACTAAAGTAAATAGGATTAAAAATCGACTCTATTAATACTAGCAATAATCAAGATCGTTTCGGTATTCTTTCTATATTTTTCATTACCCTAATCGTTGCATTTTGCAGTATTGTTTATGAGCTTCTTTTGGCTCAAACATTGACCGTCATATTGGGTGGTAATGTTGTTCGTTACTCTATTACCATAGGGATCTATTTGTTCTTTTTAGGAATTGGATCTATTTTTTGTGAAAAGCCTAAAAAGGATGCTTTAACTTCGTTTGTATATCTAGAAATGCTGCTAAGCATCAGTGGTGCCTTATCCGTATCATTTATTTTTATCCTATCAAAATATCAATTTGTATATCCCATAAGCTTTTTGTTTGTATCTCATTTTGTTATTGCTTGGATCGGGTTTTTGTCTGGTATGGAGATACCTTTACTTACGCAATTACTTGGTGGTAATAAATTTGCCAAAGTATTGGGTTTTGATTATTTTGGTTCACTAATAGGGACGATCGTATTTGCCTTGTATTTACATTCTCAACTTGGGTTAGTAGTTAGCTCATTTGTGGTTGGCTTATTAAATCTACTTGTTTGTATTTTTTGTGTATTCAAAATAAGTAACAAGAAATTACAGGTTAGTAGTATTAGTATCTTGCTTATGCTGTTAACTCTACTATGGTTTTCTAGTAATGTTCAAAATATACTTCAGTCATACTATCAACAAAACTATATTTCACATTTAGCTCCAAACTCCACGGTGGAGATCAAAAAGGTGATTCAAACTCCGTATCAAATGATTACAGAAGGGTATGGTGAAGTTTTTGATAAAGATGGCGTACGTTTTTTTAAGGACAATTTTATATTTTTGGATAAAGGACCACAGTTAGGTACTTCATGGTTTAAACCATATCATCAGGCCTTTGCTGCAGGGGGTTTATATCACCAAATAAAACCTAAACTCAATATTTTAATCCTTGGAGGAGGAGATTTACTCTTGGCCCAAGATTTACTAGGATCGGGTAGAGTAGACAACATTGATTTAGTAGATATAGATCAAATATTTATCGATTATTTAAAAACTCATCCTTACTATAGTAACTATAATCAATATGCTCATAGTAGTGATAAGGTAAAGATTTATGTAGAGGATGCTTTTTTATGGGTTCGAAAAAAACTAATGACAGGGCATTATAAGGCTTATGATCTGATCTTTATGGACTTTGCATCGCTCCAAGATAGTGATAAGTCTATTCATATTTTTAGCACAGAGTTTTTTTCTTGGTGCTCTGAGTTGTTAAACGATGACGGAAAACTACTAACTTGGGTATATGAACAAAAAGATCACCAATTGTTGATGCAAGGGCATTACCTACAGGCTGGATTTTCACATAAAAAAGAGTATAAAGCATATACTATGAAACATTTGAAAGCTGGAGATTATTCAAAAAATATAGCCCATACCTATGTGCAGAGCTTTTGGATTTTGGCTAAGCAAAAGACGTTATATAAAGGAAATACCCAAGGGTTTTCTAGTTATCAGTATAAATTAACTAAAACGATTGATATGGAACATTTTGAACCATTAATAAGCTCCAATCAAACTCTTAACTCTATTTTCAAACCCAACTATAAGATACTTATGTTTACTACTAAGTCATAGTAGTCATATCTAAATAGGCTTGATCTATTTCTTCGATCAATATATCTATTTTAGTATTTAACTCTAGTTGTATAGTAAAAACTTGATCTGAGTAACGAGATGCGGAGATATCATTTTCAGTGAGGGGAAGACCTTGACTTGTAATTAAGCTAGAGTTTAGATCTAGTTCTCTTTGTAAAAAGATTCGTCTTTCGTTTAATGCTTCTAAACTTTGTACCAAGCTATACCAACGTTTTACGGTATCCTTAAACTCTGGTTTGCAATGGATTTCTTCTACAATTGCTTTTAGTTGGCTATCCCAAAATCTTCTAAAATACTTATAACGCAAATATTTTTGAGAATATAAGGAGTCAATTTGAGCCTTTCGTCGACTTATAAGTTTTTCACCCTTTAAATCGGAAGTGGAAAACTGAATAGTTATAGATAAAACACCAAGAGTGTAGGCTAAAAGTAGACAATTTAAGAAGGTAATAAAAGAAAAGTTGAATATCCCAAATAGGCTCACTACTACAAAGTACAAGGCCAAAATTATTGTATAGGATGAGGCAAATAGTTTGGCTAAATCTCTATTCTCCTTTAATATCAATACACTAATGAACAGACCAAGACCTACGACAAAAGGGAAAAAGATAGGTAGAGTAAAAAATGGAGCAATGATTAAACCTATAAGCACACCGGGTACAGCTAAATGTCGAAGCTCCCATGGTTCAATGTAAGGGTTTTGTACCTTGAATTCTTCTTGTTTTTCATTAGATAACGCGAAATCTTCATATTCTTTAAAAGTCTGTACTATATCCATAGTTTATAATATACCTGAGTTTGAATAAAACATACAAATGCTTAAGGAAAACTATTTAAGAGTTGACAGTCTTTAATTTAGTTTTATACTGATACACAACTATTTATTATATTCTAGGAAACTCTTGTGAACAAACTATTCTATCTAATATTATTATCGATCTTTGTTATAAGTATTCAGGCCAAACCAATTGCCTTTATTCAAGATCAAGAACTGCTAAATCGACTGATTGATTTATCTGCTCCAAACTCGATTCAGTCCATGGAGGATTTAGACGAAAATGTAGCTGAAATTAAGTCGATTTTTGGCGATCAAGATGATCTTAGAGGGTTTGTTGATCCAAGAGGAGCTTTTGCTACAATATATCAAGTAACAACATCCAAGGGCTTAGCTAGTATACTAGAGACTGAAAACGGCCAAGGAGAGTTTCACGATCCTGCAATGGTTCGATGTTTTGCCGTGGAGTTTGGAAAACTATATTTAGATAACTTACATGGTCATTTAACTGGAGGTCCAGTAAGTAAGGGTTGGAGAAGCTACTATCGTATGGCTGCTGATAAAGACATGCATATCTTACAAATCATGGGTGCTGGAGCAAATGTTCACATAAATATTGATTTAACTGCTGCTTTACAAACATGTGAGGCATCTAAAGATTTTAAAGATGATTTTATGCAAGCGGGTAAACCATTGGTAGAAGAGATCCCGACTATGGCGGAGGATCTAAAAGCCATCTATGGAGTCGATCATAAGCTTACTTATGCTCTATTTAACATGTATTTTGTAGGTGCAGCCGGAAATGTTATTTTTAAGTTGTTTGGAATGGAGAAGGGAAGCTCTTATGCAATTTTTCAAACTTTAAGATGGTTAGGTTTTAAAAACCATAAAATTTTAACTCGTTTACACGATGGAAAATGGTATACAATTGCACCTCATGCCAGAGAAGCTTTACTACGCAAACGAATGGATACTCTTTGGGGTGCATCTAACTTTGTATTAAACAAATGGATTCATATAGCTCAAAATGAGAGTATCGATAGAGCTGAAGATCAATTAGATAATATCTTTAAAGATGTAATCAAAAACATCGGAAGAAACTTCTTCAAAAGAGGTGAGCAAGAAGGCACATCTAGCTTGATTGATTTAGATCCAACCCCAGATAATAGATTGATTGATTTGGATAACTTATAAAAGTTACTTGTAATACCAATTACAGTTAAAAAGTTTATATTTATAAGTATCTTTTAGATTTCTCCACATCGGTCGAAACGACGCTATAATAATGGTTATAGAATATAACTACTGAACAGTTGATGGGCTTTGTATTTTTCATGATCTTGAACGAAGTCGAAAGATCTTAAAAAACTAAGTATTTAACTGATATTTGTATGACTATTCAGCAATAATTTTTCTATTTGTTCACAAAGGTTGATGCCATTTAGGTACATTAAGATAGCAAAAACTACGAAAAAATAGCGAGCCCCTCGCCTTTTATGAAAGTAACCATTTCAATAATTATAGTTACTTTAATTCTTTAATATACTCAAACTCTACGCCAATTGGTCCAAAGTTATAAATACTTCTAATAGCTCTATTAACACCATAACTATTTCTGCTGGTTTGACTTTGGATGGCTCTACTATTCAAGGCAGGCTCTACTAACTCAAGAGAAACGGTCTCAGCATTTGGAGCTAAAGGGCATGGGGCTACATCAAAGATACTGCCTTCTTTTTTAGAGTGCCTCTTTTTTACATTTTTAATAGCCACTGACGTTTTACCTTTGACTTGATGATCAATCGAAGGGGTTTTAAGAATAACCCATGCTTTGAGTGGTTTTTGTCCTAAACTATACATATTGATATAATATAAGCCATCTTTTAATGAGTTATTTAAAATTCGTTTAAAACTGAACTTACTTTGACCTTGATCGATCGGAACCATTTTAAATGTAGAGCTATTATCCTTACTATTTAAAATTCGTTTAGAGGGGTATTGTATCAATTCAACTTTACTAATTATGGCATCGCTATCTACTAGACCTTTCAGCTCAATGTAGTTTCGGATTTTACCATCAACTTCCGTGGCAGAAGATTTTACCTGCATGCTACTCAGCCATTTGGGTAATCTATATTCGACTGGGAGAGGAGTTGACTTTAAAAAATTAAAAACTTGGCTTAACAGGCATTTAGCATTGTCCACCTTGGGCGAGTTTTGTGGATTTGTTTCAAAAACACGTTTCAATGATTTGGAGAGTTTACGAAACTTGCCTTGTGAGTAGGCACTGTGAGCTTCTTGCAGATAATCTTGTTTAGCATAACAATTTACTACACAAGCAATAAACAATAAAAAAAATGAATTTGTTTTCATTAAGAAACCTTTGGTTCTGCTCTAAATCGATAACCTATTCCGTGTACTGTTTCAAAATAATTGGAGTGAAATTTGTTTCGTAGTTGTAGAATATGTGTGTCCACTGTACGAGTGGTAGGGTATTTGTATCCCCATACTTTTGTTAAGATTTCATCTCTAGAAAAGACCTGCTTAGGGTTTTCAACAAACAATTTTAATAGTGAGTACTCCATTTTAGTAAGGGTGATATGTTCGCCTTTGTAAGTTACTTTCATTTCGCTGAGGTTAACTTCGATATCAGTAGCAATAATCAAGTTACTTTCTTCAGTAATAGCGGTAGCAGTCCCCTTATTTTTAGCCATTCGGAGTTGAACACGAATCCTAGCAATCAACTCTCTTGGTTCAAATGGTTTGGTTAGATAATCGTTAGCTCCAAGCTCAAGACCAAGTACCTTATCGATGAGTTCTGTACGTGCTGTGAGCATAATGATAGGAATCCTCTGTATATCAGTAGGTAAAAACTTTAAATATTCGATTCCTTGACCATCGGGGAGCATCCAATCTAAAATTAAAATATCAAAGTCAGATAATTGACAGCTTTTTAGCTCTGCTAAGGTAGTCACAAGCTGTACTTGAAAACTCTCTTGAGTTAAAAAGCTATGTACACTTTGGCCTAAGGCGGGATCATCTTCTACTAATAGGATTTTTTCATTCATTGTCTTTTCCTTACCGTTAATGTTACACGAGTTGGATTATTATTGAAACGGATCTTACCACCCATTTGAGTGATAACTTTTTTTACTAAGCTAAGTCCTAAACCCATACCTTCTTTAGAAGAGGCTCTAGCAAAAGGGTTGGTCAGCTGGGACAAGGCTTCTTTAGAAATAGTACCCTGGTCTTCTACCTCGATCTCAATAAAGTCATTTTTATCAATCAAACTTACTTTTACGGGTTTTTCACCATGCTTTAGGGAGTTTTCTACTACATTTTGCACGCACATACCGAGCCAATATAGGTCTACACTAAAATATGTATCCTCTTCAAGCTCTATATATTCTACATCCTCTAGTTTATGTAGTAATACATCGTAAAAGTAATCATTTACTGAAGCTACACTTTGGTAATCAAACTGAACTTTTTTACCAGAGCTGTCTAGGGATAGATAATTTTTACTTGCTTCAATGACTTTTAATAATCTTTGAACACCATCACACATTCGTAAGAAGGCTAGCTGCGAGTTTTCGTTCATGTCATCAAATTGTGAGCGAAATGGCTCCAAACTCATTTGCATGGTAGCTACGGGTGTTCGTAACTCGTGTGTAAGAGTTTGTAGGATGAATGTTCTTTCGGACTGGTCAGCGATTTTACGTTTTAACTGTACAAAAAACATAGATAAACTACTAATGATTAACATTAAAATCGAGCCAATCATGCAAAGCAGGTATCTTTGCTCTAAATACTTTACATATCGTTCATTCAACGTCCAGGACATATTGCCTTCTTCTAAAACAGTCTTGGTATCTTCAACATATTCACGAGTTTGAAATGGAGTGTACAGCAACCAAGAGTTCCACTTTTTACGATCATACAATGCATAGGATGGTAATAAAAGTTGGGTCGTACTCATCTTATTTTCGATTTTAAACATTATATATTTTTGACTGATTAAAAATGGGGTTCCTAGGATCATGTGCTCAATTTCTGAGCTAGTAAAATCAGCTAAAAGTGTTTGTAATCGACTCAAGGGAATATTTTTAGAGATATGGTTTAACTCTAACAAATGAAAATAGTTTCGATATTTGTGTAACCATTGTTTGGTTTTTAAACTACGAATCCCAGATTTATATGCTAAGTAAGCGTAAGAGGATCCGGAAGGATGTAAATAAGGTGGAATTTTAAAGAACTTTTGTGGCAGTTTACGAGAGGGGTCGCACTCAAATTGATGCCATAGTCTTGCCTTTAAAATTCCAGGTTCAAGATTACGATAGTTTGGAGTCCAAATACAGGTTTCAATACCTTTATACAAATTTATAATTTGAGCGTAAGGATACTCATGGGTATGGGGTAGATTACTGGATGGATTTATTAGCTCAGGATCAATCTGAAACTGGGCTGTATGCTCTAAATGCATTACTTGTATGGGTTTGTTTAAAATCAAAAACTGTCTTTTAAGTTGTTCGATCTTACGTTTTGTAGACTCTGTATAACGACTATTATGAGCTTTTTGTTTTTGGTAAAATAAAGCACCCATTAAAAATAGTGCTGATATAACAATACCAAAAATTCCAAAACGCATAAAGATCCAAGCCTAGATAATATTTAAATTAGATCTAGGATACATATTAACAAAAATAAACCCGATGAATACAGTAGTTGTTTAGAAGTTAGAGGCCCTTAAAAGCCATAAATACAGTGTATTCGTTAGTAAAATCATTATACAATTAAAAATTCTAAAAAAAAATGGAAATAAACAGAATAGATCAGTGTAAATATTTCACGATAAATATAGACTTGAAAAGTGAATCAGATGATAGATATTAGTCCGTATCTAAAAGGAGTATCAGAAGATTGTCCACAGTCGGTTATAAATGAGTTAAGGCTAATCAAAGTGGAGTACCTAAACTTTGATCAAGATGTTAAATCAGGTTATCTACTTGTACATCAAACTCTTGCCAAAGAT
Organism: Candidatus Cloacimonadota bacterium; assembly: GCA_023954715.1. GTDB lineage: Bacteria > Muiribacteriota > UBA6191 > UBA6191 > UBA6191. The sequence continues at coordinate 223,387 of JAGSHD010000003.1, forward strand.
GTGCAAGAGATATTTAAACAATTGTTAAATATTAAGTTTCTTATTCAAATGGTGAAGCCTTTAAGTGACCCTTTATTTTGGGATGATGATCATTGGAGCGACGAACTATCGATGCAACATAACAATACATGTTCATTTAACTATCGAAAAATCAATGGTAAAAATAAACTCTCTACTCACGCGCTTGGTATGGCCATCGATATAAACCCTCTACAAAACCCATGGGTGAAAGATGATCACATAATTCCATCAAACGCCAGCTATGATCCTAAAGCAAAAGGTACTTTTTTTAAAGATTCACTAGCAGTAAAGATATTTGAAGAGAAAGGTTTCTTTTGGGGTGGAAACTTTAATGAGTTAAAAGACTACCATCACTTTGAACGTAAAACCAAAGGCTATGAACACTACTTTTTGGAGAAAAGGGTTTAATACTTGTTTTTACAATTGTAATGATAGATACTCGTTATAAGAAGTTGCCTTTTGGCAGCAATTAATTTTATATAGAGTAGTTACTCTGAAAGGAGGAATGTTTTGAGTATCAAATACACGCAATATCAACAACCTTTTATAGGAGTATTTAATGATTTTAAAAATCAATCAAATTCAAACATTTACAAAACATTATTTTAGTGACTTAAGCAAATCAGAATTCCAGGAAAAACAATCAAAGTTTATAGATGGATTCGCAGGATTTCAAGATCATAAATGGATTTTCTACTTTATAGGTGAAAATAATGAGTTTTTAAGTTTTCATATTCAACAAGATCATGGAAACGCATATATTCTCTTTGTTACCGCCAATCGAAACTTTTCAAGTCAACAATTGTTTAAGCAAGAGTTTAAAAGACTAATAGACGAAGTTATCAAATTTATTACAAAACAATTTGATATTTTTACATTAGAAAGCAGATGCCTTGGAGAATCAGATCTTTCAAAAGCCTATCCAGTGAGTGATTTTAACTTAAGTCACACTAGATATGAGTTTAAAAAGGTTTTAGACCACAATAGTATCTACTCAAGTGAAACGATTGAGTTTAACTCTTATATTGGATGGGGTTTATCTCTTTCTGAGGTGGCAGATATCATGACAGAGTCAGCTATTGGGGACCCTGATTTTAGTGAAGACGATAATGCCTTAGAATGCCTACAATCTTATCTTAGTGATTCAAGTATGTATTCGCAAGACGATTGCATCCAAGTGGGTAAAATAGATAATGAATTTATGAGTTTGGTCATTCCACAGTCAGATGGTACTTGGGGAACCCTAACCTATTTAGGGATAATACCAAAGTATCGAAAACGAGGACTTGGCAAAGATCTTCATAAATATGGGCTTTCTTGTTTATATAAGCAGGGCACTCGAGATTATCATGGTGGGACTCTAGAAACAAATGCGGCCATGCAGCGCGTTTTTCAAATTAACAGTTGTGAACTATATAGATATCTTGAAGTATGGTTTTATAAGTCGGTTTAGTGACCTTGTTATTTACATAATGTCTATCTGGATAAACCTGTTTTTATGGGATTCTGATAGTAATATATGATCTAATTCACATTGAAGAATAAGACTTGTTATCAATAAACTTAATAAACTCAAAGTTAAAGTTGTGACTTTGACTTTGAGTTTAAGCCATAGAAGTAAGAGGAGTACTTATTTTTGAAGTGTGCACAATATTTGAAGGTACTAGATAGAGTTAGCAATACCGCAAGAGTGAAACTAAGATATAAGTTACTTTAAGTAAAGCTTAGCATTTTTGGATAAGTCTAAGAGAACAGCTTTGAAAGATGTGATACATTTATCCATTTGATAGCATTTAAAACGATAGGGTGCAGCATAGATATCGCCACCTTGAAAGAGGCTTTCTATGGCGTTGATGGTTTTGGTTTTAGAGACTCTACTTGTTAAATCCTCAAACTCATCATTTTCTAGGATCTCATGCATAGACTGAAATATCTGTGTAGCATCGTTGCCTACATAGACTTCGTTTTGTATCCAACCATCCATAATTACATAGAGCTCCTTGTTTGTTGGGCTCTGCCAGTTTTCTTGATCTGCATTGATATACATGACAGTGAGTTGATCTAAGATGTTGCGCCATTGTTTACGGGCTTTAATATAATCGTCGTATTTTTGCTCTGTATCATAATTTTGATCGTAAAAGCGATCTATCATGGATACGATTCCCCAAAACTCTTTAAGCACTGCACTGGCTCTTTGATCTTTAGTTTTTGTTGGAAGTCCTTTAAATTTACTCAAAGATTTAGGTGTCAAAGCTAATACGGAGTTGTTATGGGTGAAATACTTACTATCTTGTAAAAACTCATCCCACGGAACATTACTTACAGTGGAGTTTTTGGACATCCATCGATTTAGATGACTCAGTTCATAGATAAAGATTTCAAAATCACCACTATAACTAAGAGGGGTTAAAAGTAAGATAAATGCGAGTACAAAAAGTTTCATATTATTCGTCTTGATCGTCGTAATCACTTTCGATTTGGTCTGCAAGTTTTTTATAGGATCTATAGCTATAAACTGTAGCCATTAATATAATCGTAGTACCAGCTAGAATAGGTCTAACAAAAATCCAAGATAATGTAAGGGTACATAGTGCCAAAATAGCTGCCACAATAAATACCAATGAAAACAATGGCTTATGTACGAAACTACTTAAAAAAGGTACAAAATCACAAAATACAATTAAGGGATATACTAACATAAATAACCCAGAAAAAAGCATTACAAAAGCAACAAAGCGTACGATCCATGTAAACTCACCAGTTTCATCCTTATAAATTTGGATTAACTCTTTGGCACTCACATCACCGGGTTGAATAAATTGAAAAATAGGAAACAATCCATTACTAATAGGCAGAATAATATTTTGATCAACTTGCGCTATCAAAGATATTTGACGATTAGGCACATGCTCAAACTTTATCTTATAGTTACCAATCTGTGGTACGTCCGGATCAGATCCCATAAATAAATGATTGTTTTGAAGGTAAGCTAGCCCGTGAACTTGAATAGCATTGATGTTTTTAATGTCTAATGGTTCAAAATAGTTTAGATATCCTAATAGATTACTTGATAAATTATAGTCACCCAATGATACTGATTTTTGTGTCTGATGAGTGGATTGAAACTTAAATGGTGGGTTTTCGTGACCTTGGGGCTCTTTAAACTTACTGGAGTCGATAGGATGTGATGCAAAAGTTTTAACATAATCATACACATTTATGATTTCTTCTTTGCCACCGATTTTCTTTTTAGTTTTAGATTTGACGACTTCTTGCCACTGATACATAAACACGGTACGATTTAGGTGTATACCATCAGTTTTGACACCAAAAATTTCATCCACTAACTCACTACTTGTTTTTGTTTCAGCTTGCAAATATTGATAATCATTGTCCCTATTATCTAAATCTTCATTTAGGACTTTGATTAATTGCGTATCATGAAAAGCTTGATACTCGTTTAAAACAAACAAAGGTAGAGATAGCAGGGCGATCAAGATCCCGAAAGCAGCTGATTTAAAGGATGCAATGAGACGTACATGCCATGGAATTAAGATGGTATCAGTAATTAGGGATATCATTTGAACCTCAATGTTTAATAGCTTATCAGATAGGCTTGAGCAGTTTTAAACCAATAGTTTGATGCTATGGATAGTTTTCTTTCATCACCCATATTTTCAAGCAAAGCCATATATTCTTCAAATTTGACTTTTAAGCCGACTTTTAAATTGTACATCGCCAATTTATGAATATCTAGTGTTACATCAATAAAATCGTCATTGTAACTAGAAAAAGTACGATTGATTTTGACTACGGTGGTTTTTAAACGAGAAGCCAAAATACTTTTACTTACTCCTTTAAGTTGAAACTTATTGTTTTCAAGTCCTTCTAAGAGTTGCTGATATAATAAACAAATTCTAAAAAACACTACTTTACTAAGAGATTGTAAATTATCTTTTGTTGCAGGAACATTATCCAAAAGTAAAAGACTGGCATTTAAAAGTTCAAAAGATAACTCGTACTCACCAATATCATAATATGCTTGCGATAAGTGAAATACAGCAAGAGTACGAGGTTTAATGGACTGTGGTGTAAAATAGAGCTTGCTGATCTCAGCTCGATTGGATTTTAAGATACCCTTTGCTTGCACCGTGTCTCCATGCTGAAACTTATGTATAGCATATTGTTGTTGGTTTAAAACTCTAAGTGCTAAAAATGGGGTTTTCCATCCATCAGCCTCTTTAACGAGTTTGGAGCGGAGCTTCAATGAGGCATCAAACTTTCCGTTTTCAGATAAGTGATTTGAGACCGTATAGATTAACTTTTGTATCTCTGCTTTCGTTTCGTCTTCAGTCTTGACAATGAAATCTATACATTGAAGTGCTAGTTGATCTTGAGAGTGCTTAGCAAAGCCAATAGCAATCTTTGCTAAGATGATATCTTTATACTTTGGAATCATATCAAAGGCCTCTTGAAACTTACTTAAGTTCATAAGTACTAAAGCGATATCTGTGGGATAAGTTTCGGGTTTCATTTGTGGAAGGATCTTTTGCACCTGTACACTGTGATATTTTGCAAGTTTTTGTAAGGTTTGGAGTATTTGAAGGCTTAAATCGGGCAAACCGTTAACGTCGAAAAACTCAGTTTTAATGATTAAGGCATCTAACAAAGAGTCCACTTTACGATCATTTTTTAAATAATTATAAGCCTGAATCAGTTGTAGGCTAGCTAATACTTTTGTGCCATTTGAATCTAGAGCCATTTTATTTACAGCAACTTCACAAGATTGAAGTATCTTAGAAAGCTTATCTTGTCCTTTTAATTTAGACATTGTTTGTACTACTTCTTTGAAGAATGTTTCTGGATAGTTCATTAAAAATGTAAAATTATCTGGCTTATTAAAATCACTCCAAAGCTCATTGGCAAGGGTATGTTTGCCAGCTTGAATCAGAGTAATCATCAGTTGTAATTGATAATAAGGATTACCATCATCTTCATCATCCACTCGCAGTTTTTTGGCTTTAGCGATACAAGTTTCTACAAATTGGATCTTTGAGCCAAGTTCGTTTTGTAAAATTTCTTCTTTAAGATGCAGATAACTATCGTTGGGGTTTTTAATTTGTAGTTCTACCAGTTTAGTTTTAGCTAGGGCAAAATCACGACTACTAATCAAAGAAGCAATTTCAAGCTCGAACTTTTCAAACTTTTTGGACTTACTTTGCTTTGTTTTTAAAGTTTTTACTATTTCTTGGTAATGAGCTGAGTCTAGATGTTGTTTAAAGTAAAGTTCATTGAATTGAATATCCTTATTAAGTCTAGCTATATCTGAAATAGTCAATTTAGATTTTGAAAGATTATAGTCTTGTATCAATTGTTTAATAGCTAATTGAGCACCAACTTTTTGAAGTTTCAACTCTTGAATTTTAATGTTGGTAACAAACTGAGAGTTGGGGTATTTGGCTTTAAAAATACCAATTTCTTGAATAACTTTAGTTATTTTTAATACGGAAGTAGATGCCATAGTTGATTGGCTGAGCTCTAACAATTTTTGAAACTCCGTTTTATCCTGTGAGTTTAGATCTTGCAGTTTAGCTTTTAAATCACTATTAATTTCTTTGAGAGAGCCTATATCAACTAAGAGGTCATATCTAGTTTTATCTTTGTAAACCGCTTCGAGCTCATGAAAACTTTGTTGGGTGTTACCTGTGCCGTATATAAACAGATATACTCCAAAACAACCCATTCCAAAGAGTAGACCTAAAACAAACCCATACATCATGGATTTAGAGTCGGTTGGGCTTTCGTTTTTGACCTTTGATTTTATTGGTTTCGCAATTGGCTCATTTTCAACAGTAGGGTTTGTCTTAATTTTTGGAGAAAGGGGGTTTACCAATACTTTTTCTTCGGGAAGAGGGGTTTCTATCACCGGGTCATTGTAGTTTAAATGAACCCATTTTAATATTTTATTGGATTGATCTAACCAAGTTTTGGAGTTGGTAGTTTTGATCTCATCATTTAAAAATTTGATTAAATTCGCTTTTGTCACACTTTGGTCTTTGATTAAAGCCTTGATAGCTTGTGATTTTTCTTGTCCAGATTGTAGATCCTTTATGTGAGCAAAGAGTGACATGAGTAACCTTTAAAACGTAAAAATTTGTAATTGTTGTACATTTTACCAAAATTTCTGAATGAAACAATAACAAAGTACGTAAAATTCCGATAAACTAATAAATTGCTGTAAAAAATATAAAAATATCACTATCCTATTCTGGTAGGTGGAAGCTTTTTAAACTAATGAATGATTGGACTATGGAAGTAAATATGTGGGAATACTGTGAAGTTAGATTAGTAAAAGGTACTCATGGTGGAGTGAATATTAAGTATTTTCAAAGTGCAGGAGCTCCGATAGAATTAAAAACGGATCCAAACTTCACTCTACAAAAACACGAAACAGGCTTAGAAAGAGCCATAGCTCAACTAGGTCGAGAAGATTGGGAGTTGATAGCTAAACCATCTTCAGAACCATACCTATTTAAACGAAAGATCGTAAAACAAAGTGACTATAAAGTACTAGTAGGATTTGTCAAAGTTGTTTAAAAAACTAAGGTACATATTTACTTGTTTATTACTTCTTTCAAAGAGTAGTATCTATCCACTTGAATACAATCAAAATGTTAATATTAATGGACTAAATGGTTACGTCTTAGGCTCTAAGTTAAATAAAGCTACATTGGATGGACTACAAGTTTTAAACAAACATCCATGGTTCACGCCAACATGGTGTTTTCGAGTTAGAGAGCGTTGTACTTCTTACAAAGTGATGGCCAAAAAATTGTCTTTATTCAATATAGAGTCTCAACAAGCTTGGCTTTTATATCATGATAAAAAGCTTACTGGGATATACGTTGAGTTTCCAAAAAAAAATCAAACATTTACTAAACTAACAAACTTACTTAGAACAAAATATATTAGTGAAAAGTTTTATAATTTAGGAGATTTTAAAGAGTTATATATTGACTCTGTAAATATTGATTTAAAAATAGACTCTTATTCAAACATATTGCGTCTTGAAGACAAAAAATCCATCAATAAGTTTTTAAGAGATGAATTAAAGCAATCCAAAGAATGGCGAGATACCTTAAATACGGATATGCATTATGAACGAATTGAAGAGCCTATTGCCATTGAATTTGACCCAAAAGCCAAAAAATAAATCATAATAAGATCGAGCGATCTTTGAAAAGCATTCGCAAAACCCTTGCAAAATATAATCAAAATAAATAGAATTCGTATACAAATCCATATTTCTCCATTTTGTTGTTCCAGTAGAACTCATGGATTTTGCTACTACAATTGATTATATACAGCTCTTTTCAAAAGCAAACATATCTTGATTAGAGTGATACAATACGTGTCAAAAAGGATTTGTGTGAGTTCTAATTATAAAAGTTCACTAGTGGGCCGCATTGGTGCATTCATTCTAAGAAAAGTATTAAGTTTGAGATACAATGTAAAAATTGTAGGTTTAGATAAAATCAAGCAAAATACACATACTTTGTTTCTACCCAATCATCCCTCTCACTTTGATCCCTTAATTTTGACAACCCATTTGTGGGCACGATTTGCACCAAAACCAATGGCCATCGAATATTGTTTCTTTGTTCCGGTCATGCAAACTATATTGAAGTTTGTTGGTGCTTTTCCTGTTCCTAACTTTGATGAAGGTTTTTCTCCATTTAAACAACGTCGTATGGAAAAGGTGTTAGAGGATGCCGGTGATAGCTTGGCTAATGGCAATAATTTAGTCATATACCCGGCCGGAAATCTAATGCGATCAACTGATGATGTTATTGGTGGTGCAAGTGGTGTACATCTACTATTGAATAAACATAAAGAGACACAAATTGTATTAGTGCGAACCAAAGGAATGTGGGGATCGAGTGGTTCTACTGCCTATTCGGGCGGAGTCTCTCCACAACCCATGCCACTGATTAAGCGCTGTGCTAAGATCCTATTGCAAAACTTTATATTTTTTACTCCCAGACGTAAGGTAGTAATCGAGTTTCATATTGCTCCATCAGATCTCCCAGTTTATGGTGATAAGATGGAGTTTAATCGATATTTAGACAAATGGTTTAATATAGATGGCTATGAAGAAGTAAATAAAGTCTCATATAAGTTTTATAGAAAAGATTTTTTAAGTGAAGAAAACAAACAACAAATTAACTTTGATATCTCTAGTGTGGATGAAGATTTACAAGATGAGATATGTCAAAAACTAGCACAAGCAGCCTCAGTAGATCCATATCAAGTTTCGCCAACTCAGCATTTATCCAATGACTTAGGATTAGACTCATTAGATCGATCCGACATACTATCATGGATGGAAGACGAGTATGACGTAAAGGATGCTATCATTACCGAGCTTCAAACTGTTGGTGATGTTATGGAAATATGCCACCTCAAGCATGGCAAACTCGAAGTATCGGACATAGAAATTCATACTATGAAAGAAATCCGAAAAAGACCAAAACCATTTTTACCTAAGGGTGACACCTTAGGGGAATGCTTTTTAAATTGTTGTGATAAAATGATCGGCACAATTTCTGTTAGTGATGAAGCCACAGGCACTTTAGGTTATGGTAAAATGAAAACCATGACTCTGGCTCTTTCTTTAGTGATCAACGAAATACCAGATAAACGTATTGGTATTATGTTACCGGCCTCAGTAGGAGCAGATATCTTAGTTTTTGCCTGTATTTTAGCTGGTAAAACTCCCGTAATGATGAACTGGACTTTAGGTTCTTATAATCTATCTAAAGTTGTTGAAGTGAGTGGTGTAACTAAGGTTTTAACTTCTATCAAATTTGTAGATAAACTTGGGGATATTGATTTAGAAGTTTTAGATGATACATTCATATTTTTAGAGCATTTAAAAAAGGAGCACCTAAGTAGTATAAAGTTATTTAAGTCCTTATTACTTTCTAGACTTCCTACTAAATCACTCATGTCGTATTTAGGTATATCAGGAGTAAAATCTGAGGACGAAGCAATCATTTTGTTTACGAGTGGTTCAGAAGCCGTACCAAAGGGTGTACCTTTAAGTCATAAAAATATTTTGACCAATGTACGTGATGGGGTTTCTGAGTTTGAATATAGAGCAGATGATGTAATTTTTGGCTTTTTACCACCGTTTCACTCTTTTGGTCTTGTTATAACTACGGTATTACCTTGTATTTGTGGGATTCGAACGATTTATTATCCAAACCCAACCGAGGCCAGGCGTATTGCTAAGGGGATCCACTCTAACAAAGCTACCTTAACTTACGGGACTCCTACCTTTTTATCAGCCATTTTTAAAGCGGCTGATTATGAGCAGTTACAAAGCTTACGAGCATTAAAAGCGGGAGCTGAAAAAGCTCCTGACTCACTATTTGAATTGGTAAAGCAAAAAAGTAGTGCTCGCATTATTGAAGGCTATGGTATTACTGAATGCTCTCCTATATTGAGTATGAATCGAATGTCTAAAGAAACGAGCGGTGTTGGATACTCCTTTCCTTCGGTTAAAATTAAAGTAGTACACCCTGAGACAATGGAACCCATCCCACAAAATGAGATAGGCTTAATTTTGGTGCAAGGTGAAAGCATCTTTTATGGTTATTTAGGGGCTGATGCTATCGATCCATTTTTTCATGATGATGAAGGAAAATGGTACATTACTGGTGATTTAGGGTATTTTAGTGAGGATGGAGCGATTCAGTTAGCTGGTAGAAAAAAACGATTCATTAAGATTGCTGGAGAGATGATTTCATTGCCATCTATTGAGTCAAAATTACTATTGAAATGGCCTCATAGTGAAGATGGGCCTATTATCGCTGTGGAAGCACTAGAGATAGAAAATGAAAAGCCTTTGATCTGTTTATTTACTACTGTACATATTACAATTGGTGAAGCAAACGAGCAGTTAAAGTTATCTGGTATGGGAAATCTTTCTAAGATCACCCACGTTGAAAACATTAAATCAGTTCCCGTATTAGGAACGGGAAAAACTGATTACAAAGCTTTAAAAAAGATGTTGCGAGATGGTCTACAGAACACCGTTTTATAAGATTAATTTAAAGTGAATGACTTTGTATAGGTGTTACTTTGAACTCCATCTATTTCAATATAGGGATAGATAAAGTAATTTAGTGGAGCTGACTCTTGTGCTGGACTTAAAATGATATCCCGGCCTGTTGAAAAGTGGATACGATCAGCTGGTAGTTTTCCAAAAAATCTCAGAGGAACACCTGTTTTATACGACTCAGAAGCGTCTACAGGAATCCATCCTCTATTGGAGTCATATAGTCTAGCCCAACAGTGATACCCACCAATCGTACCAGTTTTACTTTTTGGAATCGGTAAACCAATTTCAAATCGAGCAGGGATTTGAATGCTTCGAGCCATACCAATCAAAACACTATGAAAATCAGTACAGTTACCATACTCACTGTTGCAAGCCCACAAAGCATCGCCTTTTCCCCACCCTTGACCATGTTTACTATATTTCATTTTATCAACTACCTTTAAGTAAAGAGCCTTAATTGTTGAAAAGCGAGTAATAGAGCCTCTACTTGCATCATTTGCCAAATCAAAAAGAACATTATCATTTGGGATCATGACATTGCTTGATAAAAACTTATTTACACTCCACTCTTGGATGGGTACAGCGTTTTTCAGTCTAGAAAACTTTGCAATTTTTCTATCTACAAAAGTCTTTACATCTATAGTAACAGGAAACTTTTCTATCTTGCTAAGATCGAAATACAACATTTGATTATTGTATTTTTTGTCTTGATTCAATGTGTAAGACACCGGAGTGACTATTTGATCTATTTCAAAAGTTTGTTCGTGGGTATTTTTTGGTAATGGAAGCCAAACCTTCATACTTTTAAAAGTTTCAAGGGGCTTTGGAATAGTAACTTGATAAGAAAGGTGATAGTTTTCTGTGGCACATGATATACTGACCAAGAAAAATGCTGAAACTAAAATTAACATAATACGTCCTTAGGTATTTTTTTATATAAGTAATAACTTAAAAACGACTGGATGTAAATCAATACTCTATTGAGTGACAAAATAACTATGAATATACTACCTACCATGAACATGATTCCTACAAACCTTAAGCGACTTAGTTTAAGATTTACTTGTATTTTATTGATAACTCAATCTACTTCTAATGTAAATTTACATTGTACAGAGACCATTATGCATGAAAAACAACTTGATAGAACCCAAATTGTACTTGATTCATTAGCAAAACAAAACGCTTCAACTATTGACCCTAGATTAAAAGATTATAAGGTAAAGGCGATGGGCGAAAGTAACTTTACCTTTTATCGGGCCACAGCACATCTATTTTTTGAAGACTTTGCTAATGGCTTTATTACTGTACCTAAATCTTGGCAATCTCCTAAATTTAAAAGCTGGATTCAAGGAGACTTTCATTTACAAAATGCTGGCTTTTTTGGCCCAAAACAAAACTTGATCTATCATTTAAACGATTTTGATGAAGCGTACCGAGGATACTTTTACTTAGATATGATTCGATTAATGAGCTCTTTGTATCTGTTAGATGATGCATTACAAGAGCCAGCAAGTAAGCAACAAATAGAAAAGCTAACAAAACATTTTGTGTCTAGCTATAAAAAAGGTTTAACAAATGAAGTGTTTTCTGATCAAAAGTTACCTAAGGTTTTGGTTAAACTAAAAAAGAAGTTACTGAAAAAGAAAGATCTAAATACCTTGCTAGATAAATGGACCGTCTTAGATGATAAATCTAGACAATTTAATTTGTCTCTAGAAAGGCTAGATGCTGTACCTTCTACTAAAAAGGATCAGTTACTCTCTTTATTGGCTGAAAACTATAATGTTAAAGATATAGCTATGCGATTGTACTCAGGCCTCGGCAGTCTAGGGGTTGAAAAATACTATTTTTTAGATGAAGGAGATTCGACCCATACTCTCGATGATCGAATGTTTGAACTTAAAGAGCAGATCCTTTCTAAAGTAGCACAAACACAAATAGATAAAGACGCCTATTTCGAAGAGTTTGATAATCACGCTCAAAGAGCCCAAGTGGGTACAGATGCTTTACTTCCCATAGATAGTAAATATGATTTGATTGTTACAGACACTAAGAGTTATGGAATTAAAGAAATTTCTCCATATAAAAAGGGATTAGAAAAATTCAAAACTATAGATGATCTAAAAGACTACGTAAAGTATTTAGGTGTAATTTTAGCACAGTCTCATCTAAAGTCTACTAAAGAGGACAATAGTTTAGATTATCATCAGTTTAAAGCCTCACTAAAAACATTTTTTGATAAAGATGACAATCTAAGTGAGTTAGTTAACTTGTCTAAGACTTATGCTCAACAAGTCAATGAAGACTTTATAATTTATAAGCATAATATATTGTATAAAGACTAAGATCTCTTAGTTGCTTTTATCGCCATAAAACTCGGGAAACGATTAGTATAAGCAAAAGCCTTCTCATTAATCGATTTACTTTCAGGTGCTGGTCTTGGTTCTACAAGCTCATCTAAAAAAAAGCCATTGTTGTTGATAGTATTAACTATGGTTTCTATTTTATGATGAAAGCTAGTAAAGGACATGTTTAACATTCCCCACTGATATGACTTTTCATCGTGGTAGTTTCTTAGTATTACAGGAAACTTATCAGAAGGGGCATGGGATAAAATTTCGTCAAAAGGGTGATGAAAAGAAAACACAAAAGAACCACCTGGTTTGATGATCCGTGAGACTTCCTTAAATATAGGATTTAAGTCTTGAAAATAGTGTAACAATAAGCTTGAGAGCACAAGATCAAAAGTTTTAGACTTATAAGGAAGGTTTTCTGCGTCAGCTTGTATCCATTTACCAAGCATATTATGGTCTTCTTTGGCTATAGATAGTAGGCTATAACAAAAGTCAGAGGCGAAATAGTTTTCAACTTTCTCCTGCCAATATTTAGTCCTAAGTCCTGGGCCACAGGCTAAATCTAAAAAGGTAGATCCTTTTAAATGTGGAGTTAAGAGTTGTGAAACACCAGGCAACTCAACTTGATCATTCCAAAATGATTGAGACTCTGATTTTCTTTTTTCTGCGTAATCTCGCCCAAGTCGGTCATACATACGGCGATTTTCAACGTGGTGTTTATCCAATTTTACTCCATAAAAATAGTGATTTAGTTTTACTTCGGGAGAAGCCCAAAATAACTATACAAAAAAAAGTAAAATTGCCTAGTGCAGAATTTAAAGTATTTTATACATTCTAACTTCAATATACGACTAATCTAATGATGAGTCAGAAGTCATATCCCGTGGTTGTCTTGTAACTTCTAAAACAGATTGCCAAAAAGCAGAATCGGAACGTATTTTTTTACGAGCCTGTGTAGCTACACTCATCGGCACATGAGTGAAGATACGGTTCCAGTAACCTGCTATCATAGAAGTTTTACCAGCCATCGCTGCATGCACTGCCCCTTGTCCTAATCGTAAGCAAAATACACTATCATTAGCGTTTGCAGCTTGGGAGCGAATCAAATAGGAAGGATCAATATATTTAATTGTAGGACGCAATGGATGATTCTTAAAGTTTTCAACAATTTGCTGCTTGAGAAACATACCGATATCACCATAACTAGCATTACCCGATTTGTCTGTAGTACGTTCACCAGTAAAAAACTTCTGACCAGCGCCTTCTGCTACAGCAATTACACAGTGTCTTTTATAGTTTAATCTTTTAGTAATAGTTGCAAAAAGTCCGTTGGGACCGTGTAAATCGAAATCTCTCTCAGGAATTAGGCAAATGTTAACATCCATAGAGGCAAGGGTAGTTTGTGCAGCGATGTAACCAGAGTCACGACCCATTAGCTTTAGAATGGCGATGCCGTTTTGACAGGCAATAGCCTCGTTATGTGCGCCTTGAACGGATTTATTAGCGAACTCTACAGCTGTTTCAAAACCAAAGGTCTTTTCTACGAAGCCTAGATCATTATCAATTGTTTTTGGAATCCCCACAACACTGATTTTTAACTTTCGCTTTTTGATTTCTTCTGAAATGGCTAAAGCACCTTTTTGAGTACCATCTCCCCCGATGGTGAATAACATATTAATCTTGTTTTCAACCAAAAAATCAACCATAGCAACCGGCTCTTGAGGACCTCTTGATGTACCTAAGATTGTTCCACCTTTACCTTGAATATCAGAAACAGTAAAGCCATTCAAAATTTTAACATTATGTCCGTAGCCCTTGATTAACCCTTCATATCCATAAGGTATACCAAAAATACGATTCACTCCGTAAAGATTGAGAGTAAAAGTAATTGCACGAATTACGTTATTTATGCCAGGACATAGCCCACCACAAGTGACAATAGCAGCATTAACAGTATTAGGTTCAAAATAGATATTTTCTCTAGGGCCTGCAACTTCAAATCTTGGTACTTCGCTTTTACTGTAAGATCTAAAAGCATCAAATTGTTCTTGGAAATGAAAGTAGTTTAATTTAGTTTGATCATCAATAAAGCGTTTTCCTTTTTCTTGAAGAGGACTAGGAACCTTGCATTCACCTAGGTTTTCAATAGAAAACTTTAAATCCGGGTCTAGATTGACCTGTTTTACTACTAATTGCTCTGCTTTCATTGATGCTCCTATACTTTGAGTTATGCTCAATAGTGGTCATAAAACAATGTATTTTTAACTGTAGATAGTATTTGTTTTAGCCAAATTTTCGGTGGCGTAATCTTACCTTGTTGTTCATAGAAATGCAATAACTCCAAGCTCAATGACATAAGTACAATCTAGACTTAATCACAGCATACATCTGTAATAAAAGACAAAATGTAAAAATGAATAATAAGTTGAATATAACCGTAAACGGGAAAAAATGTATTTATTTTGCAAAATGCAAATTATTGGTACAAAAATTGTCTATTTTAGTATAAGATACGCCTTGCTAATTCAATGTATTTTAATTTGAAAAAGCTATCGTATATTGGTAAATAGATGTTTACTATTTGTTAAACTACAAAATGGTAATTGTTTGCAAATGGTTAGGGTTTAAAAATTAGACTCTTTACCATTATTAATATAGATAACTTCATGAAATTATAACTATGAAAGACTACAAGACGTGTAGTCTTACAATAACAACTTTGTTTTGATGCAGCCATAAGTGCTGAAGACATCAAAAAGGAGAGAGATATGAGTGGATTCGATTTATCTAAACAGGGTATTACTAAACCAACAATTCAAAGAAATCTAGCACCTAACGTACTATACGGGGAAGCTCTTGAAAAAGATGGAAGTAGTATTGCTTCAACTGGTGCACTAATCGTTATGTCCGGTGACAAAACAGGAAGAACTCCAAAAGAAAAACGAGTTGTAAAAGAAGAGACATCCCAAGAAAACGTATGGTGGGGAGATATTAATATAGCGCTTAGCGAAAAAAGTTTTTTTCTAAACAAAGAAATCGCAATTAACTGGTTAGACTCTCAAAATGGTCTTTATGTTGTGGATGGTTTTGCTGGATGGGATCCAAAGCACCGAATCAGTGTTCGTATCATATGTAACAGACCTTATCATGCATTATTTATGCATAATATGTTGATTCGACCATCTCAAGAAGAACTAAAAACTTTTGAGCCAGAATGGGTAATCTATAATGCTGGTCAATGTAGTGCAAATACTCAGGTTGAAGGTGTTACTAGTAAAACTTCTGTAAACTTAAACATTAAAGATCGAACAATGGTAATCTTAGGGACTGAGTATGCAGGTGAGATGAAAAAGGGTGTTTTCACTATCATGAACTACCTAATGCCATCTAAAAACCAACTTTCTATGCATTGTTCTGCAAACGAAGGTAAAGACGGAGATGTTGCATTATTTTTCGGATTATCCGGAACAGGTAAAACTACTCTATCAGCTGATCCAAAAAGAGCATTGATCGGTGATGATGAGCACGGTTGGACAGAAGACGGTATCTTCAATTTTGAAGGTGGATGTTACGCTAAAACAATCGACCTAGAAAAAGAAAAAGAGCCTGAAATTTACGATGCTATCCGATTTGGATCTGTATTAGAAAACGTTGGTTTTGATCCAAAAACAGGTGTAGTAGATTATACTGATGTAAGTATCACTCAAAACACTAGAACATCTTACCCAATTGAGTACATCGATAACGCTAAGATTCCTTGTGTTGGTGGTCATCCTAAAAATGTTATTTTCTTAACTTGTGATGCTTTTGGGGTTTTGCCTCCAGTATCTAAGTTAACACCAGGTCAGGCTATGTATCACTTTATCTCAGGATATACAGCAAAAGTAGCCGGAACAGAAGTAGGCGTTACAGACCCTGAAGCAACTTTTTCTGCATGTTTTGGAGCGGCTTTCATGGTTTGGCATCCAACAAAATATGCTGAAATCTTAAGAGATTTAACAAATAAAAATGACACCAATGTATGGCTGGTAAATACTGGTTGGACAGGTGGATCATTTGGTGTTGGTTCACGATTTAGTTTAAAGTATACAAGAGCTATCATTGATTCTATTTTGAGTGGTGAACTTGCTGATGCAGACTATAATGTAGATCCTATTTTTGGATTAGCTACTCCAGGTGCTTGTACTAACGTACCATCAGAAGTTCTTAACCCAGTAAATACATGGGCAGACAAAGATGCTTATGCTAAAACAGCTAATAAGTTAGCTAAGTTGTTTAACGACAACTTCGAAACATATAAAGATCAAGCAGATGCTGAAATTTTAGCTGCTGCACCAAAACCTGCTTAGGTTTTTTGAGTAAAGGCTTCACTTCAAACCTCTGTTTTTACAGACGGGTTGATTTGAAGCCTTTTTTTATTTCTATGACTAAAACGATGCCATATTCTATGATACAAAATTGTTTTATCTTGACCCCATTCCAAAGATAAATTAATTTAAGACTAATACGCTATAATAATTAAAAACAAGGAATATTATGACTTCTTCAATAAGAGCAAGGTTTGCACCTTCACCTACTGGATATATTCATGTAGGGTCTGTGAGAACAGCATTATACAACTATCTTTTTGCTAAAAAAAATAAAGGCACCTACGTCCTTCGAGTTGAAGATACAGATCAAACAAGAAAAGTAGATGGTTCTATTGAAAACCTTTTAGATGTAATGAATAAATTGTCTTTAGCTAGCGATGAAGGGCCTTCTGCACAAGGTCAAACAGGTGACTTTGGTCCATATTATCAAAGTGAAAGACTTGATTTGTATCAAAAGTATATTGAGCAAATGATAGAGAGTAAAAAAGCTTATCGTTGTTTTTGTAGTTCTGAAAGACTAGACGAAATGCGAATTAATCAAACTGCAAAAGGTCTTCCTACACGATATGATCGTAAGTGTTTAAGTCTTAGTATTGAAGAGTCTAACTCTAGAGCAAATGAAAGTCATGTGGTTCGTTTAAATGTTCCGGTGAATGAGACAATTTTGGTAGATGATATCATCCGTGGGAAGATTCAATTTAAATCAGAAGAAATTGATGATCAGGTTTTGTTAAAGAGTGATGGATTTCCTACCTATCATTTTGCAAATGTTGTAGATGATCACTTAATGAAGATCTCGCATGTTATCCGTGGTGAAGAATGGCTTCTATCTACAGCAAAACATGTACTATTATATCAAGCTTTGTCTTGGGAGACACCAAAGTTTGCTCATTTACCACTTTTATTAAATGCAGATAAATCCAAATTGTCTAAACGACAAGGAGACGTTGCTGTAGAAGACTTTTTAAATGCAGGTTACCTAGAAGAAGCTCTTATAAACTTTTTAGCTTTACTCGGATGGCATGGCAACACAGATCAAGAGATTTTTACCTTAGATGAACTAATCGAGCAATTTAGTCTTGAAAGAGTTTCTAAATCAGGAGCAGTTTTTGATCGTGAAAAATTAGATTGGATGAATGGGCAATACCTTAAAAATATTATTTCAGAAGAAAGATATTTAGAGGTGGTTCATAAAGCTCTAGATAGTTCTTTTGATCATAGTTTTACAAAAGCTCAACTTGATAAAATCTTTTTAGCTTTGCGAAGTAAACTAGATAAAGCCAAAGATATTAATGATCACTTTCAGGTGTTTGTTACTCCTTTCGCTGAGTTTGACTATAGTGGAACTGATATACAAGAAGTTATGGCAATTGAAAGTAATGAACTACTATTTTCATTGTTTATGGATGAAATCGACGATGCAGAAACATTAGATTCAGCCACCTTCAAAAAAATAATGAAGTCTATTCAAAAAGAGCATAAGATTAAAGGTAAAGCGTTATTTATGAGTAGTAGAGTCGCTTTAACTGGGCAAATGCATGGTCCTGATTTGGGCATTTTAGCGGATGTGTTTACAAAAGAGGAGCTTATAGCTCGATTTGACAACGCAAAGTTAAAATTGCCTTAAGATATTTACTCCAGTAAATTAAAAAAGCCCTTCTAATAAGAGAAGGGCTTTTTTGATTCTAGTCAGAACTACTTTAAATGCTTAGTAAAAAACTCAAAAGTTTTATCGTAATATTCAATCTGATTTTTAAGCTTTCTAACACCGTGACCTTCATCATCAAAAAAGAGGTATTCAACAACTTGATTTCTAGCCTCTAAAGCATCTACTACTTGTTGAGCTTCATCTAAAGGTACTCTTGGATCTGTTGCACCATGGACTACCAAAAGAGGGGTTTTTACTCGATCCATTTTGTGGATAGGAGATATGGATATCAAAAACTCTTCATCAGAAAGAGGTCCGTACTCTGCTTCTCTAAGCTTTCGACGGTATGGCTTAGTATTTTGTAGAAAAGTCACTAAGTTGGAGATACCAACAACATCTACGGCTGCTGCAAATAGCTCTGGAGCTTCAGTGATTAATGCTAATACCATAAAACCACCATAGCTTCCACCCATAACACCTAATTGCTGGTTTGTCGTATATCCATTGTCAATCAAATAGTTACCAAGGGCAATACCGTCTTTGACAGAGTCCATACGTAATTTATAATCGTCTAAGGCCATGTAGTGAGCACCATACCCAGATGAACCACGAACATTAGGTGCGCATACACCGATCCCTAGCTCTAGCCAATATTGAAAGTGTTTATAAAACATAGGACGGAACTGACCTTCGGGACCACCATGAAAATGGCAGATAATTGGAATTTTGGTACCGCGTTTATAGTTTTTAGGGAGATAAAGAAAAGCTGGTACTTTTAGGCCATCGAATGACTCGTACTCAATAAGCTCTGGCTGGATAAACTCATGAGGGTTTATGCCGGCATAAGAACTCCATGTAAGTGCTTGTTCCTTAATTTGTCTAAAGGACCAATGATAAATTTCAGCTGATCGTTTTGGAAATTGATAGGTATAAAATACGTCTAAGTTTTCGTCAAAATTATAAGAGGATAAAATACCTTTGCTTTGTGGGCTAGGAAGATCATTATCTAACCAAGCATCCAATAGATATAAGTTAGAGTAACCTTCTTCATTGGCACTATACATAACATATCTACCACAAGGGCTAACCACTAAACCAGACAACTCCCAATTAATGTCAACACCTAGAGACCTTGACTCATTGTTTTGAACATCAAGATGTTTTAGTTTTTTAAATTCGGAGTCCTCATTGGAAAGGATATAAAATTGATCATCACTACCAGCAAATGCATATTCGTAAGACACATTTCCTTCGTGAGGGGTCAACAACTTAGAGTAGCTTTGCTCAAGATCATATAAAAATATATTTTGGTTGGCATTAGAAGTAGCGACTCCGTACAAAATAAATCGTCCACTAGGAGAATACTCAATGGGAAAAGCCCAACCATTAGTATCAATTTTAAGCTCTAAGGTCTTATTTATAATATGATACTCATAGATTTTAAAATCTTGACCATTTTGATGATTAGAGCGAAACAAAAACATTGAGCTGCTTTCATTCCATACTATTCCACCTGCTTGGGCATTGTCCTGCTCAAACACCATTTGAAATGATCCTGTAGTGGTATCGACTAAAGCGATAGGATTATGCTCGGAGCCTTTATTATTTACAAAGACTGCTATTACTCTTCCGTCTGGAGAAACGGAGTATCCATCAACACCTTCATCAAAAAAACTAAGTTGATGTGGCCATTGATTACTCAAGCTAGAACTGAAGATTTGCGTAACTCCATCTACACGCTTACAGTAATAGTATGCTCCGTGTTTACCAGATTGCACGTTTCCGTGAGCTTCTATTTTAATATATTGTTTTAATCGATTTAATTGATAATCTTTCATGGACTGTCCTGACTAAAAAGTGATTGATGCACCTATGCTGGATTAATTATTTTTTAAGCTGGTAAAATTATGTAAGGCTATAACTTTTGGGCATCAGATTTGATGAGAAGTATACTTTACAATGAAATATTTCTCAATATTGTATATCAAATGATTGATCCATTTTGTGGAAATACTGATCAAAATCCTCGCTAAATAACATAGAGAATTCTGCAATATAATGTAGAACCTTTCTACCTAATTTATGTTGATTAGAAACTAATAGATTGTCTAAATACTCTTTTAGCCATGCTTCATCAAAGTCCATTTCTAGTTTCTGCTCTAGTTCTACTAATGAATCTTGTTGTACCACAGTCTTGTTTGTTCTGATTTCGATCTTCTTTTCTTCTTCTTCAAGTTTTAGAGATTTTTGTAGCTTACGTAAATCGCTTTTGCTCGCATTACTATTACTCATGGTTGACTCCTCTTTAATATAGTTAGGTGAAAGGTGAATGATTATTTGAGCCTGATGTTCTGGATAGACTTCATAAGAACTAATATACTTTTGCGTTTCGATTTTTTTTTGTAATTCTACAGGAAGATGACTTATACCCGTCTCGTCTCTATTAAAGCCATGATTAATTTGGATTAAAAAAATCTTATGCTTTTTGGCCTTTGCTTTTACATAGCTAAAAAATGATACAAAGTCTATAAAACTATGATCGTCTTGATGAAAGTCACAAACGATTCGTCTATTTCGTTTTAAAATAGAGGTAAATATCAAAAGAAGTCCCAAAGCTCGAATTCAAAGGTATATTAATAGAAAAAGTGTAGCATGAAGATCAAATAGTTGATATATAATTAGCTTGTTTTAAAAACAATTTTCTAGAAGCAGTTCAACAAACAAAAACAAAAACAATCTAAAATTGTATTAATTCCATGCAATGAATAGAAAATAGTCCTTGCCAACAACTATCATCGTCTGGTATCACTGTGAGTTAGAAAAAACAATAACAATTTGTAAAAACAACAACAACTAGGAGTTCTTAATGAACAAGTCAACAAAATTGACAACTCTTTCGGCAAAGAGATGGATTGGAGCAGCGTTATTAGCTGGTCTAACAGTTCCAAGTTCTTTTGCTTTTGAATTTGATAGTAAACAAGGTGAAATCACAGGAAACTTCGATACAACATTTACTGTTGCTGGAAGTATGAGAGTTTCTGAAAGAGATCAATCTAATATCGGTATTGGTAATGGCGGAACATACGCTACACTTAATGAAGATAACGGAAATTTAAACTACGGAAAAGGAAATGTTTTCTCCCAAGTGTTTAAAATGACCAATGAATTAGACTTAAATTTTGGAAAGTATGGCTTCTTCGCTAGAATGAATACTTTTTATGATTTTGAAGCTATGAGATCATCTACAGATTTCAAACCGTTAAGCCGAGACGCTAAACGAGCTATGGGTACTGATATTAAATTACTTGATTTGTTTGTATCTGTTGAAGAAACATGGGGAGATAAGCCAGTTTCATTAAAAGTTGGTAATCAAGTTTTATCTTGGGGTGAATCTACTTTCGTTCAAAACGGAATCAACATGATTAACCCAATCGATGTATCTAAAATTAGATTAGCTGGAGCAGAGTTAAAAGATGCTTTGATTCCTGTACCTATGGTACGTGCAGATATTGGTTTAACTGAAAACGTAAACATGAACCTATTTTGGCAGCTTGATTTTAAACCTACTAAGATCGATCCAGCGGGAACATATTTTTCTGACAATGATTTTGTAAGTCCTGGATCACAGTTTGCTAGTATTTCTAGTGGACTAGGATCTGATTTAGGATTATGTAATACTTTGACGGCAAACTGTTTAGGTAATGATCCTTTAACTGGTAAGCCATATTTTGGTGCTACAGCTGAAAGAAGCGATACTAGAAACGGTGAAGATGCGGATCAATATGGTGTATCTTTTAACTGGTACAACGAAAAGTTGAACAACACAGAATTTGGTTTTTTCTATTCAAAGTACAATAGTAGGCTTCCTTTAATTTCTGGAATGAAGCAATCTTCTTCAGCTGGTGCTTTAGCAACAGTTCAAGGCGCGGCAGCAGCATTAGGAGCCGCGGCAGCAGCATTTGGTGCTAATCCAACTGCAGCGACAGGAGCAGCCCTTCAAACAGCTAAGACAAATGCTACGAATGCAAATGCTCAAGCTTATGTTCCTTCTTCTACATACTTTGTGGAATATCCAGAAGATCAAAAAATATATGGTATCAGTTTCAATACGATGATAAAAGATATCGCTTGGCAAGGGGAGTATTCTTATAAGAAAGATCAACCAATCCAAATCGATGATGATGAGCTATTGGCAGCTGTTTTAGTAGATCCAACTCTACAAACTGTTACAAGTGCAATCGGCGGGACAATTTCTCAATTGGGTGTAACTCAACAAGGATATGTTCAAGGTTTTAGAAGAAAAGATGTTTCTCAAGCTCAATTTACTGGTACTAAGTTGTTCACTAACGAACTAGGTGCTGATAGTATTGCTCTTGTTTCTGAGTTTGCTGCAATGAAAGTTCACTCAATGGAAGATCAAGCAGTATTGAGATATGAAGCTCAAGGAACTCCAGGAAACTCTGGATATCCAAATCCTTTTTCTTGGGGATACAGAATTAAAGCTATTGGGACTTATGAAAATTTCTGGGGTCCAGTATCTTTTCACCCATCATTATCATTTACTCATGATGTAAATGGTACTGCTCCAAAGCCTATTTCTAACTTTATCGAAGGAAGAAAGTCAATAACACTTGGTTTAGAAGCAAGATATCAAAATACTACAGCTAAGTTTTCTTATACAAACTTTTTTGGAGCAGGTTCTCATAATTCTATGAGAGACAGAGATTTCGTAACTTTATCATTCAGTAAATCATTCTAGGAGAAATAATGAAAATATCTAAATTAATTGCATGTGGTTTAGCATGTACACTGATCAGTTCTACTTCTTTATTTGCAAAAGCATCAAAAGCTGACTTAGCAAAATTGGGTGGAGAACTAACTTCTTATGGTGCAATTCAAGCTGGTAACAAAGCAGGTACAATTCCTGCTTGGACTGGTGGAATAACTAAAGCTCCTGCTGGTTATAAAAAAGGTGACAATCATATCGATCCTTATAAATCAGACAAGCCTCTATATACAATTACTCCTGACAATGTTGATAAGTATAAAGACTTATTATCACCAGGACAAATTGCTATGTTTACAAGATACCCTAAGACATATAAAATTGTAGTTTATCCTTCTCACAGAAGTGCATCATTTCCAAAGTTTGTTTATGATGCGGCTGAAAACAACGCTGCAAACTCAGTTTTAACAAAAGATACGAACGGTGTTTTAAACGCTGGCGTAACTGTTCCATTTCCAATTCCAAATAACGGTGTTGAAGCGATCTGGAACCACTTGTTAAGATATCGTGGAGAGCAACTTGAAAGAAAAGTTGGTCAAGCCTCTCCAACTTCTAAAGGTAGCTATGTTATGGTTACTATCAAGGAAAACGTTTATTTTCCTTATAATGTTGAAGGTGCGACAGTTAAAAGTGTTAAAAACAAGCCTGCTTATTTTGTTCAAACAGTTACTGCTCCACCTAGAAGAGCAGGTAACATTTTGTTGGTACATGATACATTGAACCAAACAAAAGAACCTAGATTAGCTTGGAGTTATAATCCTGGACAGCGTCGAGTAAGAAGAGCTCCAAACATCGCTTATGATACACCAGGTACAGCTTCTGACGGACAAAGAACAACAGATCAATCAGATATCTTCAATGGTTCTCCAAATCGATATAATTGGGAATTAGTAGGTAGAAAAGAAATGTTAGTTCCTTATAACTCATATAAGTTACATTCAAAAGACGTAGAGCCAAAAGATATTATTCAGGCTGGACATATCAATCAAGATATATCTAGATATGAATTACATAGAGTTTGGGAAGTAAAAGGTACACTTAAAAAGGGTACTAATCATATCTTCGCTAGTAAAACATATTACTTAGATGAAGATTCATGGCAAATTCTTGTAGCGGATCAATATGATTCTCGTGGTAATATCTGGAGAGTCTCCGAGGCACATTGTATTAACTACTATGAAAAGCCAGTGTTTTGGGATACTCTTCAATTACATTATGACTTACAAAATGGTAGATACTTGGCATTTGGATTTAATAACCAAGGGCCTGTGGATAACTTTGATGTAAGATTAAGTAAAAAGGATTTTACTCCTCAAAAACTAAGAAGAAAAGGTAGACGATAAACTAAAACCTATTCTTAGAACGGTCTAATTTTATTTAGACCCAATTATTATGAAACTGTATAAACTAAAATGTTTGTACAGTTTCATTTTATTTTAAGTACTTTTTGTACACAAAACGTACGGCTTACGGTATAATAATCGCACAAAATCTCAAGAGTATATAAGAAATATCAAAGACTATTTAGCTATTGCCTTTTTCATATAAAACTAAACTTAATATGGCTTGTAGAGATATAGTCATAAACTAAAGATGTACTCTTTCGTTAATTCTGTTTATCGCTCTAGTAAACCAGTTGTTCATGTAACTTGAAACGGATCTAAATTATTATGAAATCAATTTTACTCCTCGTTCCTTTAATCATATTATTTATGTACCCCTTATACTCCAGTGAGCTAGTACCATCACAAATACTAAATAAAGCTAACAAGGCCATACTATCTAAAATTATTCCATTTGAAGATGGTGCATTAGTGAGTGGTGAAAGAGGACACCTTTTTCGACTAGATTTAGACTCCTTAAAGATGACTCAGATACAATTACCAGCAAGTCAATTCATAACATCAATAGCTAGTGACTCTAAGAAAAAGATCTGGTGTGTTGGCCATGACAGCATCGTCCTATATAGTAATGATGGTGGTGTTAATTTTCAAGTTCAAAATCTGGATATTAAAAAGGAATCTCCGATCTTTGATATTTCCATGGATGATGAGGGTCATGGGTTAGTTGTCGGTGCTTATGGTTATGCATTAAGTACTACAAACCATGGACAAACATGGACTCCAGTTGAAATCGATATGGAGGAGCCCCATTTATATAGTGTAAAAAGAGATCACAAAGGTAATTATTATATTTGTGGAGAGTTTGGATCATTATATAAGTTAAGTCCTGAGTTTAAATTAATAAAAAAATATGAATTGGATACTCAAACTAGTTTTTTTGGATTGGAGATATTATCTGATGATTCTTTTTTCGCTTATGGGTTAAGAGGTCTTCTGGTTTATACTAATGATGGTAAAACATTTGAAAAAATTCCTCACTCCTCTATTGCCTCCTTTTATGGTAGCGTACGAAACAGAGAGTCCATCTTGTTTTACGGAACAGACGGTACAATTTTAGATTATCACTACAATAAGTTTACTAAGATCAAGTTTGATGCTCGAATCGAAAATAAGAGTGCTATTATCTTAAAGCATAAAGTGATTCAGTATTTAGATATTAAAGAACGAATAGGCATAACAAGTGCACTTGTTCATAATAACAAACAACTCATTTTAACTACCACACACGGCTTACGTGACTTAAAATATTAAAGGCTGGTGCGATCGTGAATAATCTAAGGTATAACATAGCGAATTTTGTATTTTCAAATAGAAAACTAGTCATAAGCATATTTCTATTAATAACTTTATTTTTAGGATTTCAAGCTACTCACTTAAAAATTGATGCCGGCTTTGAAAAACAACTTCCATTTAATCATGAATATATTAAAACATTCATGAAACACAAAGAGGAGTTTGGAGGGGCAAATCGTCTATTGATTTCTGTTTCTCCTAAAAAAGGGGATATCTTTACACCCCAATATTTTAAGTTATTCAAAAAGGTTTCTGACGAGTCCTTCTTTGTACCGGGTGTTAACCGATCTAGTATTCAATCAATATTCACGCCCAATGTACGATTTGTAGAGATTGTCGATGGTGGTTTTAGCGGTGGTAACATTGTTCCCGCTGAGTTTGATGGATCCCAAGGTCATATCGATAAAGTTAAACAAAATATTTTAAAATCTTCCATCATAGGGCGTTTGGTTGCTAACGATTTTACGGCTGCATTGGTAAGTCTTCAATTATCTGAAAACGATCCAAAAACCGGTGAAAAAATTGACTATTTTAAAGTCTCTCGCATGTTAGAGGACGACCTTCGTACTAAATTTCAAGATCCTAACTTTGATATTCATATTATAGGTTTTGCAAAAGCAGTTGGAGATGTAGCTAGTGGTGCTAAAGGTGTGATCAAATTTTTGTTTTTAACCATCATACTTACTGTCTTTTTAATACAGTTTTTTATAAAAAGTTGGAGGTTTTCAGTTATCGTAGTCTGTTGTTCGATTATTGGAGTAATCTGGAACCTCGGTATATTGACTTTAATGGGATTTGGATTAGATCCTATGTCCATTTTGATTCCATTCTTGATTTTCGCCATTGGTGTTTCTCATGGGATCCAAATGATCAATGGGGTGAATATACAAATGACAGACGGGTTTACTTGTTTTGACTCCTCAAAACGAGCTTTCACCAAACTAGTGATACCAGGGATAGTAGCTTTGTGCAGTGATACTATTGGTTTTGTAACGATTTACTTGATCGAAATCCGAATAATTCAAGAAATGGCAGTTACAGCAAGTATAGGAGTACTAGGATTAATTCTCACAAACCTATTACTATTACCTGTAATTCTTTCTTTTTGTAAAGATTGTGCAAAGCATAAGCAAAGAGTTACAGATTGCTGTGTATCTAGACAAGTAATCTGGAACAAACTATCCGTGTTTACAAGCAAGTCAGTAGCAGTGCCAACAATGATTATATCACTTGTAATCCTTATTTTGGCTTACGGTAAATCACAAGACTTAAAAATAGGGGATTTACATCCAGGTGTACCTGAGTTACGAGCAAGCTCTACTTACAATATGGACACTAAGTTTATCGTAGATAAATACTCTATTGGTGTAGATATATTAAATGTGATTGTTGAAACATCTAATGATGCATGTATTGATCATAAGATTATGAATCACATTGATAACTTTCAATGGTATGTATCAAATAACCCCAATGTACAAAGTACGATCAGTTTAGCTCAAATTGCCAAAATTATTACAGCTGCTTACAATGAGGGTCACTATAAATGGCGTGAACTATCACGGAATACTCAAAATATGGTTCAAGCTGTAAGTGGAGTAGAAACATCCACGGGTCTCTTAAATGCAAGTTGTAGTGTTATGCCAGTAATGATTTTTTCTAAAGATCATAAAGCAGAGTCTATCAATAGTATTGTAAAAGATATTAAAGATTATACAAGTGCTCATCCGATGAAAGATGTGAACTTTAAATTAGCCACAGGCAATGTAGGTGTAATGGCTGCCACCAATGATACAGTGAAAGAAGCACAATTAAACATTTTACTGTGGATTTATGCTTGTGTAATTGTATTATGTACTCTACTTTTTAGATCATTCCGAGCTACCTTTTGTGTGATTATTCCCCTAACAATTGTCTCTGTTTTGGCCTATGCTTTAATGGCTTGGCTTGAGATTGGATTAAAAACTTCTACCTTACCAGTAGCAGCTTTTGGAGTAGGTATTGGAGTGGATTACGGTATTTATATATTTTCTCAATTAATTGTTTACATCAAAAACGATGTCAGTCTAAAAGAAGCATATATAAAAACTTTAGAGACAAATGGTAACGCTGTATTAATTACAGGGTTAACATTATCGTTAAGCGTATGTACTTGGGTATATTCTGATCTTCAATTTCAAGCTGACATGGGAATTCTTTTTGGATTTATGTTGATTGCAAATATGATTGGGGCTATATGTCTATTGCCTGCATTAGCTTGGTTTTTCTATCCAAATAACCGTAAATAGACAAATTTGATAAATTTTATTGTCTTCCACAGATAATTTCATAATTTTTTAGATAAACTATGGATTATTCATAAAAATCGTGTATTATGTTTTATTTACGCTAAGTGTTCGCCATGATAGCGTCGATTTCATATTATAAAGTTATAGGTATAGTTTCGTGGAGAAATAATGGAAGACAAGCTGATCGTGAAAGGTGCTAGTGAGCACAATCTAAAAAATGTATACATTGAACTCCCTAAAAAAAAGCTAGTTGTTTTTACTGGCGTCAGTGGTTCTGGTAAATCATCATTAGCCTTTGATACAATTTATGCAGAAGGGCAAAGACGCTATGTTGAGTCATTGTCGTCATATGCTAGGCAGTTTCTTGGGCAAATGGATAAACCGCATTATGACTATATCAAAGGATTGTCTCCTACCATATCCATCGAGCAGAAAAGTGCTAGCAGAAACCCACGATCTACTGTAGGTACCGTTACTGAAATTTACGATTACTTGAGAGTCCTGTTTGCACGTATCGGTAAACAATATTGTACAAAATGTGATACAAAAGTAGGACAACAATCGGCTCAAAATATGGTAGATAGCATCATGGAGTGGCCCGATAAAACAAAGCTACTTATATTAGCCCCCAAGATAACTAACCGTAAAGGGGAGCATAAAGAGATATTTTTAGATGCAATGAAAAGTGGGTTTTCTAGAGTCCGAGTTAACAATGAAATAATATCCCTTGAAGAGTCTATTCAACTGGATGAAAAAAGAAAACATAATATCGAGGTTGTCATAGATCGTTTGGTTATGAAAGACACGATTAAATCTAGATTAACAGATTCTATTGAAATGGCTTTAGAGCAAAGTGAAGGCACAATAATAGTCAAAAATATGGATTCAGATGAAGATATATATTTTAGTGAAAACTTGGCTTGTGTAAACTGTCAAATCTCTTTTCCTGAAATCTCGCCACAAAACTTTTCTTTTAACTCACCACTTGGAATGTGCTCACCTTGCAACGGTTTGGGGTCTATTATGGCCATGGATGAGGACAGTTTTATTACTGATGAAAACTTATCTATCCAAAAGGGGGCGATTGCTCCATGGGCTAATGCCTTAAAAAGAAGAGCAGGTTGGACATATCGTATGATCCTTCGGGTTTTAGCAAAACATGATATAGATAAAAATATTCCCTTAAAAGACATATCACAACAACATCGTAATTATATATTTTATGGATCTCTAAAACGTAAAAGTGCCAAACTACAAAGTAACTCGGGTGGAAAATCCATTGGATGGCAGGGCATTATCAACAACTCTATCAATAGGATTAAGGAGACGGCCAATAATGGGAGTATTACCGATAGTCATGCCAAGCATTTAAAAAGTGTTCCATGCCCTGATTGTTCAGGAGCACGTATTCGATTAGAGTCACAATACGTAAAAATTGAAAAACATTCTATCAATAGTTTTTGTTCCTTAACGATCCAAGATGCTTTTGACTACTTAAGTCAAATTAAATTAGAAGGTAGTGATGAGATAATCTCAAGTGAGATTCGAAAGGAGCTCGTATCTAGATTGAGATTTTTGGTCAGTGTTGGACTTAATTATCTGACATTGGACCGCTTAGCTCCGAGTTTATCAGGTGGCGAGTCCCAACGAATTCGTCTAGCAAGTCAAATTGGGAGTGAACTTACAGGAGTGTTATATGTTTTGGATGAGCCGTCCATTGGTTTACACCAAAGAGATAATGACCGACTGATTAGTACATTAAAACACCTGCGTGATATTGGTAACTCTGTTTTAGTTGTAGAGCACGATCAGGATACTATACAAGAGGCGGATTATATTGTTGATTTTGGCCCTGGAGCGGGTAAACATGGTGGAGACATAGTTTTTGCAGGTACTTATAAACAGTTAATCAAATCTAAAAAATCTTTAACATCTCAATATATTACTGGAGCTAAAAAAATCTTTCCTGATCTAATAAGACTAGATAAATTCGAAAAATTTGTTGAGATTAATGGCGCTCGACAAAATAATCTAAAAGGTATAGATGTAAAGATTCCAGTATCTTGTTTTAGTGTCATAACAGGTGTAAGTGGTGCCGGTAAATCATCTTTGATCAATGGGATTTTATGGCCAGCAGCGCAAAACTATTGTTCCAAGACTAAAAACAAAGTGGGCGAGCATGACTCAATAAAAGGACTAGAGCATTTTGAGTCTGTAATTGATATCAATCAGTCACCTATAGGACGTACTCCACGCTCTAACCCAGCTACTTATGTTAAAGTTTTTGATATGATACGCACTCTTTTTTCAGAATTAGAAGAGTCCAAAGTTTATGGATATAAAGCAGGACGTTTTAGCTTTAATGTTAAAGGTGGACGTTGTGAGTCCTGCCAAGGAGCTGGACTTCGGAAGGTTGAGATGCACTTTTTGCCCGATGTGTATGTTCAGTGTGAAGATTGCCGCGGGCATAGATTTAACGATGCAACTCTCCGAGTGAAATTAAAGGGTCTTAATATTTCTGATATTCTCAATTTAAGTGTAGGCGAAGCTGTTCAATTTTTTGAAAATTTTCCACGGATATTTCGAATACTAAAAACATTAGAAGATGTAGGCTTAGGTTATATCACTTTAGGTCAATCAGCTACTACCTTATCAGGTGGTGAAGCGCAGCGTATCAAGTTGGCCAAAGAACTAGCTAGACGACCTAAAGGTAAAACTATGTATATCTTAGATGAGCCAACGACAGGCTTACACTTTGATGATATTCATAAATTGATTGTTGTACTGAAGCGTCTAGTAGATAACGGACACAGTGTAATAGTGATCGAGCATAATTTGGATGTCATACGTTGTGCTGATTATTGTGTTGATATAGGCCCAGATGGTGGAGATAAGGGCGGACAATTGGTATACCAAGGATATTTAGAAGATTTATGTAATGAGCCAAAGTCTTTCACAGGTAAATACCTTAAAGATCTTTTGTCTAAAGATAAAATCTAAGTTAGAGGATTTCTACTATGTATATATTGTTATCGTTGATCTTTGTTTCCAATGTTTTTACTTATGATACGAGTCAAGCAATCAGTATAGCTAATAAGTCAATGTTTGACTTACTCGTACTGGTTCCTGGAGTTATACTTTGTAGTTTTGTTCGAGGTTATCTGTTTGAAAAGCTGAGATATAAGTGTGGTGATCATAACGGTAGTGCTAATCCAAGTAAAGATCCTATTCAGTATGTGGATCCCTACGGGTCAATCTGCGGAATAGCATTTGGCTTTTGTTGGCCAAAAATGCCAGATTATTATCCAAGACATTTTAATAAGCCTATTAAAGATGAAATATATATTTACTCCATAATGAGTATAGCAAATTTAGCTATAGCAGGTATCTTTTTAATCATTTTCATGGAGTCCATCACATTAAGTAACTACCTGCCATACAATGTTTATATGGCAGTTAGTAGTGTATGTATTGGAGTAGTTCAAGTTAATGTTATGACAGGAGTATTTTCTTTTGCTCCAGTGTACGGTCTACCTGGTTATTTGCTGTTGATACGGCATTTAGATTATCGAACTGTATTTAAACTACAAAAATACTTAAGTTTAAGTATATTACTTGGTGTATTATGTTTAATCTTTGGCGTTGGCCATATTGTTTCTAATATAGTTATTAATAGTGCACTTAGTCTTAACTATCTAATCTTAGCTACGTCATCTGTACTTTTGTTGATTATGGTATTCGTACTGCAATTAAAAGCTAGACAAAAAGCTTGACTTTTTAGGTGAAAATGTTACTATCCTTGCAATCATTTAAATTAAACTATAATGGCTCTAAGAAGCAGTCATTACCTATGTAAACAATATAGGACATTCAGTAAGGAGAATACTTTGAAAAAACACTTAAATTATATAGATCGAGATGCAATAAAATTATTACCTAAAACAGATTTACATCTCCATTTAGACGGTTCAATATCACCTGAAACAGTCGTTGAGTTAGCCCAACAACAAGGAATCGACCTTGTTGCTGTTTCTAAAGAGTTAGGTATTGGAGAACTAGAAACAGGATCAGTTGAAGAGTTAGAAAAAAAGATATTTAAGGAAACTTACGACAATTTAGGTGAATACCTAGTGCCATTTGAATTTATTAATGTGGTACTACGGTGTAAAGAAGGACTACATGAGGCAGCCTATCGCTTGGCTTGTGACAACTTTAGCGAAGGTGTTCGATACATCGAAGTAAGATTTGCTCCTCAAAAGCACTGGAAAAACGGTTTTGGCTGGATGGAAATTGTAGAAGCAATATCCGAAGGAATCCAAAAAGCTGCAGACGAATACAATAATACAGCAGCAATTAAATCAGGTGCAGAACCTGAGTTTAAATTTGGATTAATCTTATGTGCGATGCGTATGATTAATGAAAATATGGGAGACTATTTCAAGTATCTTTATGAACTACATGTAGGTATGGATCTACAAAACTTAAGCTCTATGGCCTCTATGGAAGTTGCAAAACTTACTCAAATGGCCAGAGAAGAAGGATATCCTGTTGTTGGATTTGACCTTGCAGGGCGTGAAGATGGGTTTCCTGCAGAAGTACACAGAGAAGCATATCTTTATTGTTATGAGCAAGGAATTGGAACAACTTGTCATGCTGGAGAGGCTTACGGACCTGAAAGCATTAAATCAGCAGTAAAAGATTGTATGGCTCGACGTATTGGACATGGTACTCAACTATTCAAAAAAAGAAATATTTACCACAAACGAACTGATGACGGATCAAAGTTATCTAAGTCTCAACGATTTGATTATGTGAGAGATATTGTAGAATGGATTGCTGAAAATCGTATTACACTTGAAGTTTGCTTAAAATCAAATTCTCAAACTTTACCAGAGTATCGAGATTTGAGTGGTCATCCTTTTCCTTTCTATTTAGAAAATAACATTCGTATAGCCTTATCTACTGATAACAGAGCTATATCTCGAGTTAGTGTTACAGATGAGTACGAAAGAGCAATTGATCTTTTTAACATCACAGAAAAAAATCTAAAGAGTCTATGTATAGGTGGCTTTAAAGCTGCTTTCTTTCCAGGTAGCTATGTTGAAAAACGTAAATATATACATGGAGTTATTGATTTCTATAATAAAACCCTAGAAGAAATTAAAGCTACAAATAAGTAAAATTCAATCTCATCGAAACAAAAACCCTGTATATTCTACAGGGTTTTTTACTTTAACTACTTTTAAATCTTCAAAACCTAAATTGAGTTGTATACCTTATATCTATTCGTGTTTCCTTACAGTTAAATAGTGTCCACATAGTATGGTAGATATTATCAAAGTCTGATAAAATTAGCGGTATTTTAGAAAAACATTCGCTGACTTCTAGGTGTTTATATTGCGATCACAATACAGTTTTAATCATTTAATTATATCCGTTGTTTTAATTCCGATAATAACCATTGCGTTGATTTTAGTTTTTTTATTATTTCAAAAGTTTGAAGTATACAATGTCATGAAACATCTAGGAGTTGATGTGGGCTTTACCATGTATGCTTCTAAAACAGTTCATGAGCTACAAAAAGAAAGAGGATTAAGCGCCTCCTACCTAAATGATAAAAGTTCACATTCTCAACTTACCCAATTACTTCAATCTCAATATATAAAAACAAATCATGTAATTAGTGATTTTAAGTATATTATGTCTGACCCACACGATGTTGATGATCAACATCATACACATAATTTATTAAAAGATAATATCACCCTCATACTCAAAAGATTATCTAAGATCAGAAATGACATAATCAATCAAAACATTAGTTCGGAACAAAGTTTTGCCTTTTATTCTACTATAAACGATTTACTATTGGATTCAACTTTAGTTTTACAAATCTCAGACCCTAGCTTTGCACAGTCTATTAGAGCTTATCAAAACTTCATCTTTGCCAAAGAGGCGGCCGGTAAAGAACGAGCAGGTTTGGCTAATATCTTTACTCTAGGTACGATGAGTGACAAAAATAAGCTAAAAATAGTTAAACTGAT
This sequence comes from Candidatus Cloacimonadota bacterium, assembly GCA_023954715.1. Taxonomy (GTDB): domain Bacteria; phylum Muiribacteriota; class UBA6191; order UBA6191; family UBA6191. The sequence continues at coordinate 257,723 of JAGSHD010000003.1, forward strand.
ACATGAGCAAGAGATATTTTTTGACCACTTTCTCAAGTACGCAAATATAGACGATATTAAATTGTATAAAGAAATGCAAAAGCGAGATCACTTTTATCAAGTAACAGATATGCGTGCCAAAGCTCTGTCAGCTAAGATGGGACAAGATCTAAGCATTCAGTCTCTGTATTGGTTTCAAACCAATACAAAGCGCATCGATGATTTGTTCACTCTCGAAAGGTTAATGGCCAATAGAATACAAAGTAAAGCGCGTGAAAAATCTGAATTTGCTAGATCACAAATTTTTGTTGCTTTAGTTGGTTTTATTTTAGTATTGTCTCTAATACTTTCTATTAGTTATCAGTTATATAAATCAATTAATAAACGTATAGCAGATGATTTTGAAATAATCCAAGTAAATGCTCGCGCCAAATCTGAGTTTTTAGCAACTATGTCCCATGAAATTAGAACTCCAATGAATGGAGTCATAGGGATGACCCAGCTCCTAAACGCATCTAAACTAAATGACGAGCAAAAGGATATGGTTTCTACCATCAAATCATGCGGTGACAATTTGCTCGTGATTATCAATGACATATTGGACTTTTCAAAGATTGAAGCAGGGAAACTACAATTAGAAATGTCAGACTTTGATGTGGAGGAATTTGTAAATGATATCTTGTCTTTATTTTCAGGGTCAAATTCAATATCTAAGGTACAAATCAAAAAGCAAATTCAAGAGGGGTTACCAAAGACTTTGATTGGAGACAAGACTAGACTGCGGCAGATTGTCTCAAACTTACTTTCTAATGCGGTAAAGTTTTCTTATAGTGGTGATGAGGTCCAATTACAAGTTTCATGGAAAAAATTATCTTTAGATGAAGTGTTAATAATCTTTACAATCATTGATCGCGGGATCGGTATACATAAAGAAGACCAATCAAAGTTGTTTCAGGCTTTTTCTCAAGCAGATAACACAATTACTAGAACTCATGGTGGTACTGGTTTAGGTTTGGTTATTTGTACCAAACTGGCCCAACTAATGGACGCTACTATAGATTTACAGAGTGAATTTGGGAAAGGAACTAAAGTAACATTTTCTGTACCCTTAAAGTATAAAAGTGGACCTATTGTAACTTCAGATTGTTTACAAAAACCACAGCTTAATTTGACCACTATCGAAAGTGATGAAACTCGTATACTGTTAGTGGAAGATAACGTCGTTAATCAAAAAATTGCTAGTGCCATGATCAAAAAACTTGGATTTAAATGTGATATTGCCGCAAACGGTCAAAAGGGTCTCGATGCCATAGCAACAGGATCTTACAGCTTAGTTTTCATGGATATCATGATGCCAGTAATGGATGGACTTACTGCAACCAAAGAAATCATCAAACTATACGGTGATAAGGCTCCTACAATAGTAGCTATAACAGCTAACGCCTTCAAAGAAGATCGTGAGCAATGTTTTGCTATTGGTATGACAGATTTTATACCAAAACCAATTCAGCTAAGCGATCTTGAACGAGTTTTGGATAGCTGGATCCAAGCTAAGACTTAAAACTCTTAACGAACAATAATGCCAGTGACATCATTAATTTTTGCACATTTACCAATCTCTTTGAGCAATGTCGGTAGAAAACCTAAAACATAAGTTTTATTGCTATCAACAATGAAAGAAGTAACAAATCCTTTTGATGAATCATCTATGAAAAACTTTTCCCCAATAGGGTTAAATGTAAGTGGAGTGTCAAATTCTACCAAACTTAAGGTCTTGTTAGTATGACCTCTATTTTTTATACGAGCTAAAATTTCATAGCCCAAAAAGCAACCTTTAGAAAAAGATACAAATTCATTATGCTCTAGTTCAGCGATCAATTTATCGTTTTCGTTGTATTCTTGATTAGCTATTGGATAGAAGTTCATAATCCGTAATTTATCAATGGATTGTGCGTTCAACAAGTGTACTGATGTTAAGTCAGGAGTATTGGTTTTAGAAAAACAATGCGTAGTAGTGTTATCTCCGAAGCCAGTCCATTTAAAAATCAAATCTTCACCATCTTGTACAAAACCGTAATCTGAGTCAAACATAGAACTGTACTTAGACTCAGTTACATAGCTAACACTATAAAAGTTCTCTAACAACTCCATCTCAACATCTTCTGCGATAATAAACATATCTAATTGAGTCATGAGAGCTTCGGTAGTGGATGATTCATGCAGTAAATATAAGCAATCCTCACCTACAAAAAACTCAACACGAGAAATTAATTTCGCTTTAGTATTGCCTACTAAGGTGGTAGTACCTTGATTTACTTTTAGAGAACTTAACTGATTGGTGCTCTGACCTTGCATATATTTTAGACGATCAGCTCCAGTGAGTTTAAGTATACTCAAAAATGAAGAGTCAAAGGCTTGTATAGTTTGAGTGTTATTTGAATAAACTAAAGACTTTGAGTATAAATCATTCTGAGGAAGATCTGAAAATGTGGATAGACTTGATAAAAGTAGCATTGATTCTCCAATTGAAAAACAAGATTAAATAACCTGGAAACCATACTATCTAAAAAAAATCAAAAAGTATATAGGTTCATGGTTTTTAGGGTATTTGCAACAAATGTGAACTGAAAAATACAATTTTATAGACTTTTCTAAGCCTTATGTTATAATTAGCTATCTTGAGTCTCTCACTCAATTCAAAACCAATTTCCCAAAAATATGGCTTAGCATAAGGATTCGTACATGCAAAAAATGATGACAGTTCAAACAGGTAGTTTAGATGGCTTAACCTTCGATGGTAGCGATCTATGGATTAGTGATATCAGTGAAAAAATGGTAAAAAAGGTTTCTATCGCCGAACAAAACGTCATGAAAGAAATTAAATTTTTACCTAGTGGTATCCCAAAAGCAATCTCATTTGTTAATGATGCGCTTTTAATTAGCAACTACGATAATATTAATGCTAGTACAAGTGAAATTATTCAACTAAACGTAATGAACGGAAAAACCCTTCGAACATTAAACTGCCCAACTTTTGTTGATAGCGGTATTGCTTATGATAACCATGATTTTTGGGGGGCATCATCTAGCGAACAAAAAATTGTAAAGTTTCATGTAAACTCTGGAGAAACAAGCACTGAGTTTCAATATGACTTCCCTGTGCTTGCAATAGGTTGGACAGGACAACATTTAATTGCTGTTTTTGATAAAATGGATACAGATCAATGTTGTGATATTGCATTGATCTGCTCAAAATCTGGCGATATTTTATCAAGTACTTCTATACCTAATAAGGTATCAGGTGTAACTTTTGCTGAAAGTATGATTTTCTACACAAACTCTGATCTAAAAGAAATTCAAGTAACTAAGCTAAAGGGCTAACTTAGGCTGAATCCCGGTTAGTTTTTCGTGCTTCTGGATTTTGAAATTTAAAGGTAACTAAAGTACCACTACCAAATATACTTTGGAAGTCGATAAATGCTCCGTGCTCACTAATAATCGCTTGAGTAGCCGGCAGACCTAATCCTGTACCGTTAAACTTGTTATCATAAACATTTCCACCTAGAGCACCTTTCGTAGTATAGAATAATCGTCCTAAGTTTTCTAATTTATCCGGTGGAATACCGATGCCATTATCTTCTACAGAGAGATGATATTCATTAGATTTTTCGATCAATCGAACTTCTATTAAACGATTCTCACTATTTAATGTAGCATGGTAGGAGTTAGAAAGAACATTATATACAGCCTGCATTAGATTACCGGCATTACCATGAACTGTACAAGCTTTATCTGGGAGAGATAGCTGAATATTGAAGTTTCTTGCAGATCCATCACGAGCATTTTTAAGTTTTTTAACTGCCTCATGAACTACATCTTGTAAGTTTACAGGTAGAAAATTATCATAACCACTTTGTTTTAACTCACGTAAAGTATGTACTAGAGTTAAACCTCTATCTACATTATCATTTAAATCTGGAATCTTTGTACTAAAGTAATCAGCACCTTTCAGCTCGTACAATTGAAATGACAGTTTTAGGGCTGCAAAGATATTATTAAACTCATGTGTCAAACCACTCAACAAACTCTCGAAAGACTTTAGCTGATTTTGAACACGTGTGTGTTCGGTGACTTCTCGTTGTTTAATAAGACTGTTGATTCTAGCTACTAGCTCGTCATAATTAGGGGGCTTTACGATATAATCGTTGGCACCAGCACCTAAACAAGTAACGATAGACTCTTTAGACGATTTAGCTGTTAGCATAATCACAATCAAAGAATTATACTTGCTGTCTGACCTTAATCTCTTTAAGATATCCAAACCACTGATTTGGGGCATCATCCAATCTAGGATTAAAACCTTAGGAATATAGTTATCTAATAAATCAAAGAGTTGTTGACCGCTTTCAAGAACCTCAATACTAAAAAATTGACATAATTGTTTTTCGACGATAAAACGATTGAGTCGATTATCATCAACATATACTACATCAACAAACTTCATTTTAGTCCTATAGTTAAATCAGTTTTATTATCTCATTACTTTGCCAAACATATTTACATATTATAAGGCATCAATATATCGAATACAAAAACAAAGAGCATTTATATATTAAAAATGATAACTTATACTTAAGTAATCGGATAATGGTGTAATTATTCAATGATTTTTTAGACATTTGCATCTATAACTATAATATATATTCTATCTAATTTATGTCACAAAGTTTCTACTATCTTTATCAAGAGTTTCTACTTGAAGAGTCCAATACCATTGAAAATATGCAGTTCCTCACGACGGCAGTTCAAGATGTTTTTATAAGGGAATTGTCGAAATTTGGAGGCTCTCATCAAAAAGGAAAAAAAAGCAAGATTATATCGAAGTTTGATTCAATTAACGATCTCGAGAACTACATACTAAATCTTTTTGAATTATTCACTAAAATTAAAGAAGCAAATAACGAGCATAATTTTCAATGTATTAGTTACGTTTGTTTAACACCTAAGCTCGACCAACAGACCCTAGAGGATATTAGAACGGCAAGTAGCAGTGGACTTCAAGCCTCATATCTGTATTCTAAAGTTGCCTTAGCTTTGTCTAAATTTGAAGAAGAAAATTCTACAGGCAAGTACTTTCGATACAAACAATTAGATACTGACAACGGTCTAGATGAAACTAGTCAAGAAACAAATAGCTATAGAGCCATAGCTCCTAAGATTTTTGGATTGATTGTACTGTTTGTTGTAATGGGCCAGCTGGCATCTTTTTTAGTAAGCTTTATGAGTGATAAATATGATGATATGCGCTATGCAAAACTAGATCAAGCTCTTGTTAAAGGAGACTCATTTTCGCTCTATCAAAACGCTCTTAAATTTGATGAAGATCAAGTGGACGAGAAATTTGGCTTTTATATTGATGAATTGGTAAAATCCACAATACATAGCACAGACACTAAAGTTAAAATTGACTATCTAGTTATAAAGGAGAGGATTCTTGCTTTGGAGTCCAAATTAAAGAGTTTTCCTGCAGTAAGGTTGTACTCTAATTTGATTGGTCTACATGAGAAATCCCTAGAAGGTGAAATTTCATTTCATGAGATAAACCAACTCTTGATTCAATCCGCTACAATCAAGCAAAAATATATTATATTAGTTTTTTCATTGGATTTGAATGTAAAAAAGTTTCAACTTATCCAAAAGGCAATTATGTTAAAACTTAAGGATGAAGACCTACACTATATACTCACACACTTGTTTCAACTCTCACTTAAAGAAAGTATTGATGGAAGATTTGAATACTATAAAACCCTAATCAAAGATAATGAAGATCCTGACTTTAGATCTATTTTACAAAATAACCTAATCCACTTCGATGACAAAATACGTAGAAACTCTTACAAGCTTTTGGTCCAACTAAAGAATCTAGAATCATATCAGTTTGCTCAGTTTATAGATTATGAACTTACTCATACTTCGGATTATCTTCTATTAGCTAGATTGATTAGCTCTCATTATTTAGATAGTCTGAAATCGGAAGTACTGCCAAGCTTAGAGCTTATATATAAAAAGGCGAAACGCTCTAAAGCTAGTAGTCAAACCTTGGCCGATATACAAAAGGGCATGCTTCCATTTAAATAAATTAATTGTCTTTCTTATATCTACTCACTGCATAAAGCTTTCGATAGACTATATTATGATCGAAGCTAAAACAACTTGATAGGCTAAAAATGAAACAGCAATACCAATTAACAGAATGGGATCAACTCTGGCATATTCAGTTAGACAATGAACCAATCGTTACGAAAACAGGAAATATCCTAGCCTTGGCAAATGAGAAGCTACTAGAACGACTACTACTTGAGTCAGATGTTTTAGATAGTTACTGCTTTACAATATTATCCAAAATAGTGGATCAAGAGTTTATCGTTTTTACGAAACTTTGGTCTATTCAAAATTATCGATCAATCTGTAAAGTACCAAATGATCAATACTCTTTGAATATGCCGTCGTTAGCAGATTATTTACATCGCAAAAACTTGGTATTTGCTGAAAGCCAAGAGGTGAGTGATCGCTTTATGTTTGCATTATCTCTAGTCTATAATAAGCTTGATATTGAACGTAAAGTAATACTTACTGAGTTAGTAGAGCTAGGGTTCGATGCTTGTATCAGTTTGGCGTTTATAGATGGTAAGGCTACCTTATCTGAACTTCTAGAAAATCAAGCTTACTTAAACTTCCTTCGTTTTGAACAAAGTGAGCAATATTTTTTAGATCACCTTGATACGAGATTTAAGTCTATAATTGAGATGCTAGCTCTATTATAATTTTAGTAGTTTTCTGCTGCTTTAAAGGATTCTTTTTCAACAAATAATTTTACAAGGTTACCGTCAAGGTGACGTCCTTTGACTTCCATTTCTAGAATAAAAAGTGCTTTTTCAACAGGCATAGCTTTTTTGTAAGGTCGATCCGCAGCCGTTAGTGCATCATATATATCTGCAATGGCCATCATTTTTGATTGTAGTAAAATCTCATCCTCAGTAAGGTTATTAGGATAACCATCGCCAGATAACCACTCATGGTGACCATAAGCGATGGCAGGTACATGTTTTAAACCTCTAGTCCAAGGAATTTTAGACAAGAATGTGAAGGAGTGAGTTACATGTGACTCAATCTCTTTACGTTCCTCCATAGTAATAGAGCCTTTTCTAATTGATAGGGCTTCTACTTCACGTTCAACTAAATAGCTTTTTTGTTGTCCATAAGGATCTAGGTATTTTCTATCTGCTATTTGTAGAAGTCGTTGGAAGTTACCTTCTTCTAAAATGGAGGGCTCATTCGTTTTAATAATGAAGTAGATAATATCTTCGATACTATCAATGTTAGCCTTTAACTCTTGATCAATTATTGAAAAATGAGCGGAAGCCAATCCATAACCCATACTTTCAATCATATTTAATTTTTTTGCTAAAGTCTGTGTCTCCAAACTTTTTAGAATATATTCAAATCTACTACGAATATTATCCATTTCATAAGGATATAATTTTTTAGCTTTAACTAGAACTTGCTCTCTAACACCTATTTTTCCAAAATCATGTAGTAGAGAAGCATAACGTATCTCTTGTATATCTTTAGTATTGTAGTGAACGTCTTTATATAGTCCATCTGTCATTTGCGATGCAGCATTTGCTAAGTGACAGGTCATTAATGCTACTCGAAACGAATGACCAGAAGTAGTTGGATCTCGTTGTTCAATTGCGGTTACTGAAGCATTTACAAAACCTTCAAACAATGTTTGAATATCTGCTAGTAGGGTTGTGTTTTTTAAACACATGGCAGCCTGAGAGGTTAAAGACTGCATGATGCTTTGATCAGATTGAGTAAAACTAATAATTTGATCTACGTTGATTTTAGTATCTGCCAAGGCTTGGTATTTGGGTGATTTTTTGTTGATCAACTGTACAACACCTAATATTTTTGCCTCGTTATCCACCATAGGGTAGACCATCATACTTTTAGTACGATAACCGGTATCTAAATCAACATTATTATGAAAAACATAATCTTTATCAGGAGAAATCTCATATACATCATCAATGATTAGAGCCTCACCAGTAAACCCGACATAGCCAGCTAAACTTTTTTTAGATACAGGTAAAGTTAGATCAACTTTTACGTTTTGATTTAAAGTATCATTTTGAAAATAGGCAAAATTAAGCTCTATTGGATTATCATCAGAATCATATCGAACCACACAAATTGAACCAGCATCGGCGTTAGTTAGTTCACGAGATTTTGTCAGGATAAGATTCATTAAAACATAGGGGTCAGAAATAGAAGACAAAGCCTGGCCTATTTCATTCAAGTCGTTAAGTTTTTCGGATTCGATTTCTAGCTGCTCTTCAACAGAGGCTAATTTATCTAGCTGTAAGTGATGTTTTTTGGCGTTATCTATACACAAATTTAATGAATTTTTAGATATAGGAAAAGGCAAGATTTGATCGAAAGCAATCTTTTTAATTAAACCTTCACTTACTTCAGAAATCTCTTGTACATAAATACAAACTTTCTCTTGAGCACAGTAAAAGTTATCCGTATCGGCAATGCAGGTCCATTGTTCATTGTTGAGTATGAATACAATGAAATCGCTTTCAACTTCAACACTGGTGATGAATTGGTCTACAGACCGAACGTCTACACCGGCAAGAAAATCGAAACCCGACAAATCATAATTACTGACTATTTTCATAATTTATACCACCTACAAAACATTTGTACAGTATACCTTAACTTACTTTAAATTAATTTGTAATGAGATTTAATATATTTTAAACAATATGTCCAGTTATTTATAGCACTGTAACCATTATTGTCTATCCTAATTAAAAAAAATATATGAAATCTAATTTTAAGGCCCATAAAGCAATATATTTTTACTCTTATCGATCGATTTTGAAATTTACCTAACGATTGTAGAAACATCTTTGAACTTTACATATATAATCATACATAGTATTTTATTGCTTAACATATATCAAGTCTATTGTACAATTAGCCTTTTAATTACTACAAAAGTAACGATATTAGTGACAAAATTACGTATAATCTTGAAAGGGTTGTAATGACTACAAATAATAGCATTTCCAAAATCAATGAAATCTTATCAGGTGGATCTAGAGATCCCTTTGCAATACTAGGAATGCATAAACAAAAACAAGCAACCGATGTTGTTGTATCAGTTAAAGTTTATCAACCGTATGCTGATAAAGCTTTTATCATTGATTTAGAAGACTTTACCGTTCATGAAATGAATCAGATTCATGAAGACGGAATGTTTGAAATTATCTTTCCTCGAAAAAGCGAAATTTTTGATTATAAAGTAAAGCTACAATCAGGTGATACAGAGTTTGAATATTATGATCCTTATTCTTTTTTGCCACAAATTTCAGATTATGATAGACATCTTTTTTTTGAAGGGTCTAACTTTAAAAGTTACGAAAAATTAGGCGCACATTTACAAACTGTTAATGGAGTAGATGGAGTCTCGTTTATATTGTGGGCACCTTATGCTAGAGCAGTATCTGTTGTGGGAGATTTTAATCACTGGCAGAAGGGGGTTCATCAAATGAGAAACCTTGGGGAGTCAGGACTATGGGAGATCTTTGTACCAGGAGTAGCTGAAGGCGCTACTTACAAATATATATTAAAAACATCAGACAATCGTTTTGTAATGAAAGCAGACCCTTATGGTTTTGCCATGCAAGAAGCTCCTGAAACATCAAGTGTGGTTGCTAATTTAGCCAAACATGAATGGAACGATCAAGATTGGATGGCTAGCCGTCCTGAAATAAACTCAAGTAAAGAAGCTATGAGTATCTACGAAGTCCATTTGGGATCTTGGTTACGAAATGACGGTAACACCATGTTGGATTATCGAAGTTTGGCTCATCATTTAGTAGACTATTGTAAGCAAATGGGCTATACCCATTTAGAGCTTCTTCCAATTGCTGAACATCCATTTTATGGTAGCTGGGGTTATCAAGTTATAGGATATTACTCTGTGACAGCACGTTACGGTACACCCGAAGATTTTATGTATTTTGTAGATCATTGTCACCAAAATGGTATCGCTGTAATTTTGGACTGGGTGCCGGCACATTTTCCAAAGGATGAGCATGGTTTATCCAAATTTGATGGTACATGTTTGTATGAACATGAAGATCCACGTCAAGGTGAACAATTAGATTGGGGTACCTTAGTGTATAATTATGGTAGACCAGAAGTTAAAAGCTTTCTTATTTCTAATTTAGTTTATTTTATCGACAAATTTCATATTGATGGGTTTCGAATGGATGCAGTAGCGTCTATGTTGTACTTAAACTACTCTCGACCAGATGGGTATTGGATACCCAATAAATTTGGTGGCCATGAAAACTTAGAAGCGATTCAGTTTATCAGAGATTGTAACGATGTAATTCATGATAACTATAAAGGTGTTATTACAATTGCTGAAGAGTCAACCTCTTGGCCTATGGTTTCTCGTCCAACGCATTTAGGTGGACTTGGCTTTGACTATAAGTGGAATATGGGTTGGATGAATGACATGTTAGATTTCATGAAACTAGATCCGATCCACCGTGGGTTTCACATGAGCAAACTCACTTTTGGAATTTACTATGCTTTTAACGAAAACTTTGTTTTAGTTTTGTCTCATGATGAAGTAGTTCATGGTAAATACTCATTACTTAACAAAATGAGTGGTAACCTAACACAGAAGTTTGCTAATTTACGTGTTTTTTACGGATATATGATGGCACACCCAGGTAAAAAATTAATTTTTATGGGGGGAGACTTTGGACAACAAATCGAATGGAACCATGATCAAGGTTTAGATTGGCATTTACTCAATTATCCATCTCACAAAGAGTTACATGATTATTTTAAAGACCTAAATATGATGTATCAAAAAAGTCCATCAATGCATAAAATTGATTTTGAATCTGATGGTTTCGAATGGATTGATTTCTCTGATAGTGAAAAATGTATTGTTTCATTTATGAGAAAAACAGATGATCCAAGAGAGTCTTTACTTTTCTACTTTAACTTCACTCCAGTAACGAGATATGACTATCGAATCGGTTTACCTTGGAACTGTGAATACCAAGAAGTTATGAATTCTAATTCCAAGTTTTACGGTGGAGATAATGACGGCAACTCTGGTCAAATTGAAGCAGAAGAAGTCTGGGCTCAATCTCAAGCTTACTCGGCACAAGTAACATTGCCAGGTTTGTCCATGATTGTACTTAAGCCATTAGATGCTCCACAGCCTGACTTTACTTATGATGGTGATAAAATGTTACGAGTATTTACTATGCCTAAAAATATAAAAATGCCAGTACCAAAACCAAAAGAAAAACTGAAAAAGGCGAAATCATCTAAAAAGGTTTCTTCTAGTAAAAAAGGTACCAAGAAGAGTTAATGAATATATTATTTTATTTAGTATTTTTAGCAATTATCTATATTGTATATGTCTTAGATATCTTTGATCCGGAAAAGCGAATGTCATCAACCCAAATAGAAGCAAGTACGCATAACGAATTTAGAGCATTTTTGGATAATTCCCATTGTATTCAAGTAGTATCCAATGAAGCTATCCCTGAAGTCTATTTAGAAACGAAGAAATTTACTCTTAAAGACTCACTAGGAAAAAAGATAAAAATAGAGTCTCAGGTTTATGGGGATAATCAACATATTGTTATTCTTCATACCACTAAAGCCCTGAAATTAAGTAACAAAGATCTATGCCAAATTACTATTTATATTGGTAAGACGAAGTTATGTAATCTGTCTCCTAGAGGAATATTATTCGAAAACTTGTATTCTGAAAAAATGGGTATGCATATCTTAGAGGACAAAGTTACTTTTAGGTGCTTTGCTCCCACAGCAAAAAAGGTGTCCATCTTATTGTACAATAACTCAAGGGATTCAGAGTTCCAAGAGCATGCGATGCAAGAGAAAAAAACAGGCTTATGGACACTGGAGTTTTCTTTAGATTGTATCAACCAATTTTATAAATACAGGGTATATGGATCAGACTTTTTAGATACTAAATATAGGGATGTTATGGATCCATATTCATACTTTCATCAGCATCGCTTTAGCAAATCTATGATTGTCAAAGATTCCACTCAAGTTTCTGATGGCCCTAGTTTTCCTCGCAGTAAAGCAATAATATATGAAGTTCATATACGTGATTTTTCAATTAGTGATGACTCCGGAATGACTAACAAAGGAAAATACTTAGCCTTTAATGAAAAGGATACGCATCTACCAAAGGACTCTAATATTAAGACTGGCTTAGCTCATTTAAAAGAGTTAGGTGTAAACGTGATTCACCTTTTACCAGTTCAAAATTTTGATCAAGATGATAATAGTGATCAATATGACTGGGGGTATATGCCCGTTCACTACTTTTGTTTGCACGGCTCTTACGCTACTAGTCCCTTAGATCTTTCACGAATCACTGAATTTAAAACCTTGGTATCTACTTTACATGACGAAGGGTTTAAGGTTGTTATCGATGTGGTGTTTAATCATACAGCAGAGGATCTCAACAACCCTATAAGTTTTCAAGGACTAGCACCAGGGTATTATTATCGAAGGACTGGTTTAGGCGACTACTTTAATGGCTCGGGCTGTGGTAATGAATTTAAAACCGAAGCTCCCATGGCAAGAAGCTTTATTTTAGATAACTTACGTTTTTGGATGACCGAATATAAAATTGATGGGTTCCGATTTGATTTAATGGGCTTGATGGATTATGAAACATTTTTATCTGTAGAAAGAGAACTACAAAAGATAAATAGTGATGTTTTATTATATGGCGAACCTTGGGTTGCTGGCGATTGTGGAATTGAAGTTACGGGCAAAGGTGCTCAACGTCAGTTAGAGTTTGCTGTCTTCAATGATCATTTTAGAGATTCGCTGCGCGGTGAAAACAATGGAGAATCAAGAGGCTTTGTACAAGGTTCTGGTGACTACAAGAAAATATGGGATGGTATTCGAGGTGCTATTGATGACTTTACTCACCATCCAACCGAAAGTATTAATTATGTAGCATGCCATGACAACTACACTTTGAGTGACAAATTAACACTATCTTTACAGGCATATGAAAATCTAAGCGATGATGATTATATACGTTGCGAAAAATTAAATGCGTTGTTAGTTTTCACGTCACAAGGTATTCCATTTATACAATCAGGACAAGAGTTTCGCAGAAGTAAACAATGTGATCATAATAGCTATCAATCGAGTGACTCTATCAATCAAATTAATTGGCAAGACAAAGCCGACAACTTAGATTTGTTTCAATTTTACAAAGATTTGATTACTTTAAGAAGACAGCATAAGATTTTACGATTAACTCAACGAGAGCAAGTTCAACAAGCTTACGAGTACATTCAAATTGAACCAAACCACCACAATTTGTTTAGCTTCAAATTGAGTAATCCTAACTTGATAGACTCGTTTGAATCCTTAATCTTTGTGATTAATCCAAAACCTACTGAAGCAAGTTTTAATTGGTCTGATACAGCCTATAAGCAAATTATAAGTTCTAATGGAGTTATTTTAAAAACCAAAGATGCACTTGAAGTGAGTGGCGAAATTATCCTAAATCCGTTTGACTTTATGGTATTTGGTAGGTTTAATCAAGAATAATGAAAAATATAATATTATCTTTACTATTTAGCTGTGTACTTACATCATCTTTTACTTTGGATATTGAATACTCTAAGTCTTTTTCTATCCAAGAGTTTAAAGATTATAAATTAGTTAAAATATTCAATGCAGATGGCACTGAGCTATACCAAAGCTTTGTTTTAGCAAAAAATATTGAATCCGTTCATAAAGATCATAAAACTTTACCTTTCATTAAAATTCCTTTGAAAAAATTTGCAAGTATGTCAACCACTCACTTATTTCAGCTAAAACAATTAGGAGAAACACGGGGCTTAACAGGAGTAGGATTCTTTAGATACATCTCTGATAAGCAATTGGTGAAGCAACTAAAACTAAAAAAAGCGAAAGAACTCGGAATGCCTGGACAAATGAACTTAGAAAGTACAATAGCGTCTAAGGCTGATGTGGTTTTTTCTTATTATGTGTCTTCTGATGAAGGAGTGGTGGATCAAGTAAAAAAATTAGGTACTCAAACAATCTATATACAAGAATACCTAGAGTCACATCCATTAGCATACGCTGAATGGATTAAGTTGTTTGCTTGTTTTTTCGATAAGGAGCGAGAAGGTAATCAAATATTTAATCATATTAAAAGTAAATACCTTGATTTAAAAGAAAAGATTTCTGATGTAGGAGTAAAGCCAAGTGTTTTAATCAATGAAAATTATGGTGGAACATGGTATGTCCCCAATAAAGATTCATTTATGGCTACACTGATCAACGATGCTGGTGGACATTACATCTTTGATTATCTACCTGGAAAGGGTAGCTCTAAACTTTCCTTTGAAACAGTCGTCGCTAAAGGAATCAATGCAGACTATTGGATAAATCCTGGGCAAGCGACCTCATTAGCTGAATTGCAGCAAAACGATAGTAGATATAAACTGTTTCATGCCTTTAAGAATCAATGTATATACAATTGTAATAAACGCTCTTTGCTTGGCTTACCAAATACTTATTTTGATGAAGCATTATCTCAACCACATTTATTATTAGATGAATTAATCTCCATATTTCATCATCAATTATTGAAAACGAATAAAAAGTGGTATCATCGCTTAAAATAGGTCTCTTGTTGTAATCCAATGAAAGTAACATGTATATAAATGTTTTTTAATCTCTTTAATATAAGTTATTTACTATTATTGGCTATTTTAACCAAAGTCATTCCAGAGCGTTTTAAACACTTACATTTTACAATATTTGGTATTTTATTTGTATCATATTACAGTTTAGAGTCGGTCCTAGCATTAGTGTTAGCTTGCATTGTACTCTTGATATCCAATTATAAAAAATCTATTTCGATAGCCAAATATCTACTTGCAACTGCAGTTGTTTTGTATTTCTCCATAATATGGATTTTTTCATTAGATATCAAAGACGACTTTCCTTATGAGTTACTTGTACTTATGTGGTTTAACCTAGCTAGATATTGGCATGTTTGGATTGATTATTGTTGCGCCAACAACTGGCTACAATCTAGACAATTACTTTCATATTTATGGTTTCCTACTATATTGTTTGCTGGCCCTATGGAGACATATCAAGACTTTGCACGTTTTGATGAAAAGCCTAAAGCCGTAAATTATGAAATAGTAGTTACCCTACTATTTACAGCATTACTAAGTGGAACAATATCATACTTGATTAATCAATATCTAAAAATTTATTCATTCGGCTTTAATAACGAAACTCTGCTATCTGTGTTTATGTATGTCAATTTAAATGCGATTTTGATATTCTTTGACATGTCCTCTTGGATCTGTTTGGCTAGGTCTTTTGCACACCTCATGGGCTATCCCTTTGATAGTATTAATTTCAAATTATTCATTCTGAGTAAAAATCCCGTACAATTCTGGAATCGGTGGAATATGTCATTTACAAGGTGGATTCAAAAATACATATTTGCTAGTAATCTAACTCTATTTATGAATAATCGACGACGAATTGTAAGTTGGACTATCGCATGGTTTATATGTTGTGGATTGTTACATAAGTATTCTATGCAGTTTGTGATATGGGGTTCATTACATGCACTAGGCATCATTGTTACCCACGGATTTTTACGCTACAAAATGAAATTGCAGAAGATTCCCTTATATAATAAATTTGTGTATAGAGGTATTTCCATATTTATAACAATGATCTTTTTACATATTACTTGTATATTTATGAGTCCACACTATGAACAAGTTGTCAGTAGATATATTCAGTTATTTACTCTGTGGTTTTGATGTAAACAAAGTATTTATACCTTGAACTTGACCGTACTGGAAAATATTTTAGTACTAGTAATTGACATACCTACTGTATAACATCAAAATGATATGTACCAATCTCGTTATGACAGGAACAAAAATGATATTCCAACAACAATTTGAAAGTCTAATTTTGTCTTTGATACAAAAGTATAAACATCAAACAGACTACCTAGAAATTCGACTAGAAGAAAGCGATCAAGAAGGCATCAACTTAAATAAAGATGGCATTCAAAAAATTGGTTCTTCAAAAAAGGTAGGAGGTTGTGTTCGATCTTGTTATAAGGGGGGATTTGGTTTTGCGTCGTTTTGTGACTTACAACAAGCTGAGACAAAAGTCCAAGAAGCAATCGCTATATCTAAATTGATTGGTAATTCTAAAACCTGCTTAGCTCCAGTTCCTGCCGTGAAAGATTGGGTAAAGATTAAACCATTATTAAACCCAAGAGATATAAGTCTATCTGAAAAAATTCAAATACTTAACTCGTATAAAGACGTTTTTGAAAGTGTTAAGTCCGACCGAATTTTTGATTATAGTGTGCGCTATGCACAAGAGTTTCATAACAAAATTTTTGTGAATAGCGAAGGTAGTTATATAAAACAAGAGTTTTTATCTATGGACTTTGTTCTTGGTGCAACAGCTTTTTACAATGGAGTCCAAACACCGATGCAAAAAGTGTTTAATTGTACCCAAGACTTTAAGTTTTGTAAAAACAAAGAAGATGAAGTAAAAGAAATTTGTGCAGATGCCCATCTGTTTTCTGATGCCCAAGATATGAAAGGCTGTGAAACAACAGTAATCATGGACTCTGCTTTGTCAGGAGTGTTTGCTCATGAAGCCTTTGGTCATACATCGGAAGCTGACTTATTTGCTTCTAGCCCAGGTGGTCGAGAGACACTAAAGATCGGACGTAAATTTGGTACTGACAAGTTAAATATATATGATTGTGGAGATATGACTAATTATTCAGGAAGCTTAAAGTATGATGATGAGGGTGTAGCCACTAGAAAATCTAAATTGATTGAAAATGGTGTATTGGTTGGCAGACTGCATTCACGAAGCACAGCATATGATTTCGAAGAAGAAGTAACAGGGAGTGCACGGGCTATGACCTATGAGTTTCCTCCTATTGTTCGAATGCGAAACACATGCATAGGTATGGGAGATGACAAATTTGAAGATCTTCTTGCAGATGTAAAAGATGGAGTTTATGCAGTGAGCTTACGCGGTGGTTTTGGAGGAGAAAATTTTTCATTTAGTCCACTAAAAGGATATAGGATTCGAAATGGGAAGATCTGTGAACCTGTGAAAAACTTTAATATAACAGGCAATCTCTTCGAAACTTTAGGTAGAATCGACGGAATCACCGGTAAAGAGGATTTTTCAACCTTAGCTGCTGGTGGAGAAAACGGTGGATGTGGAAAAATGGAACAATATCCTCTACCTGTTGGTATGACTGCACCCCGCATTCGTATTTCAAAAATATCTGTAGGAGGGAACTAAAATGAGCTGGCAAATTTTAGAAACCACAGGTAATACTCTACAGATCAAGTATGAAAAAAATAAGCTTCAATCCTATGAACAAAAAGAATCTTCTTCTAAGATTTTTAAATTAATTGAAAATGGTAAACGGGCGGTAGTCACTGGAGAGTTTGAAACAAGTGATGAAGAGCTAATGTCTTCTGCTAGAGAGTATATTCCTTATGGCTATGATGTGGACTACGATTTTCCTGAAAAATTAGATTTAAAAGATAAAAGCACGCTGTCTAGTGAATATTTTTCTTTACTCAAAGAAAAACACATTCAAGAAATCGGAGATGAGATTGTCCAAAAAATAAGCTCTAAATACCCTCAAATGGCAGTAGATCTAAAAATTGTTAAGGCACATCATAAAATTCATATTCGAAATTCTTATGATGTTGATGGAACATTCGAAAAAGACACTTTTATTATAGATTTACTTTTTACTTCTTGCAGTGAAAATGACATCTTTTTTTGGGGAGAAAACTTTTCAACCTTGCCTCAAAATGTGTTTGAAATATGGAATTGGCTGCAACAAACTATGGATAAGTTAGATCAGCTACAGACCTTTTCTGATATTAAGGCTGGGTCTTATCCTTTTTTGTTTCCTCCAGAAGTAGTAAGTTCATGTTTATTACCTGTACTAGATGCTGGATTTGGAGCACGTACCCTAGAAAACAAATCCTCACCACTTCTATCTAAAGTAGATACTAGAGTTCTGTCAAAAGATGTGAACATAGTAGAAGAGGCTAAATATATTCCCTTTGATTTAGACGGGATTGCAAGCGTGCCTAAAACTTACTTTGAAAACGGTACTTTAAAGACATTGCCTGTTTTGTTATCCTCATCAAATAAGTTGAAGTTAGCTCCTAACGGAGCAAACTATGGATCTAGCTACTATACTGATTTGAGCTTTCGAGCTGGATCTCATAATTTGGATGATATGATTGCTACCATTCAAGAGGGGATCTATCTACTTATGTCTGGTGATATGACTCAAGGACAAATTATAAATGGTGATCTATCTGGTACGATTATGGTTGCTTTACACATAAAGAATGGCAAAATTGTAGGTCGTATCAAGGGGAAAACCTTAAGTTGTAATTTTTATAAAATGCTTAATGAGGATTTACTAGCATTAAGCAAAGAAACGAAAACTTTTGGAAGCCAATCTTTTGTACAGTGTCCTTATGTATTATCAAAAAATATATCTGTAGTATGACATAATTTGAAATTATTTGCCGTATAATGCAACCTTTATTATAGACTCTCGTAGTCACATTGATTAAACTATGATTTTAGCCAGTTTGGCATAATATTTTTGGGAGAACAAGTGAAACTGAACCGTATCCTTTTATCATTAGGACTAGCAAGTGTACTAAGTATCAGCAATGCTATTGCAAGCGATTATTCAACCCTTAGAAATGACCTAGGCAAGTCTTTTCGAAATGGCGGAGACCCGTACATTCAAGAGTATATTAAAAAAGATCCTCTAACTCGATATCCAGAGTTACAAAACCAATCGGACAACTTATGGATGTTTGATAACTTCAGATCCTCTACCTTAAAGTGTAGAAAAGGTGATGTCTTAGCTGATGGAGAAAAGTGTAAAAAAGCAAAAATGAAGATCAACTGGACTTCTGCTTTAGTTGATGTGGAAAAAGTCAAAAAAGTAAGTTTAGTAATGACTACTTTCAACACCAAAATTGGTCCAGTCAAAATGCAAACCGGTCACGCTCAAATGTTGTTTGAATTTGAAACTGGTGGAGTAATGACTCCAGAAGGTCCAGTAGACTCTTTAGTTAATAGTTATGAAGGATATAGAGACAAAGGAACAATCTTCAATCCTGTCAAAGGAATGATGAAGTCCTATGATTCAATTATGGTATTAGGAAGCCTATCTGATGTTATGTTAAAAGCAATTACAATCTTTAATGGTATTCAAGTTTATGAATTAAACATGAATAAAGATGAAATGAAGCTTGCATTACAAAATACACTTACTATCTCAACCAATCGAGAAGAGTTAACCAAAGAAAAGTATCATACAACAAGAAACTCTTGCGTAACAAATCAAATCAAGATCATCAATTCAGCACTTACTGAAGAACGAAAAATCAAAGAATGGCATAGTTTATTCGGTGTGAGAACATTCAGAACGCTTTATTCTATTTTGCCTGGTAAAATCCCTAAAACTTTACGTAAAGCCGGTTTAATGAAAAACGAGATTTCTCGAATTGGTAGAGAAAGAATGCTAGAGTTTTATGATGAATATCAAGCTCAAAAAGAGATAAAGATGCAAAAATTTAGTGTATTTAATGAGTTGTATCAACAATAAATTTATGTAAATACTCCTATTATTTCTAAATAATAGTGTTCAATAAAAGAAAAAGCAGTGAATATTAGTTCATTGCTTTTTCTTTTTGTGTTATTTATAAGGGCTTGGTTTTTTTAAAGCCAAACTTCTATACGTCTTTTGTTCACCAATAAGTCCTCTGCTTAAAGTAAAGTTTAAGTAAACTTGTTCGTAGGTTATGACCTACATTTTAAGGTGATCCAGTACTTTGGTAATATTTTCAATTTGATAATTTATTTCAGTGTGACTGTATTGTTCAGTTCATTAAAGGTAATGATGTTAGAAGCAGTGTTTAAACACACTAATTAGCATACCGCTACCATTAATAAAAAAATTGATTAATACTCTAAAGGACAAACATGGACGAATCAAATAACAACCCTGACACAATTAACGAACTAGAATTTACAGACCTAGGACTAAACGATACCATATTAGATGCTGTAAAGGCTCTAGGATTTGAAAAGCCTAGTTTAATACAATCACAGGCAATTCCAATCGTTTTAGAAGGACATGACGTAGTTGCTCAGGCTCAAACAGGTACAGGTAAAACAGCAGCATTTGGTTTACCATGTATACAACAAATGAGTGAGGCTCAAACTACACAGATTTTGGTGATTGTTCCTACTAGAGAGCTATCAATGCAAGTAGCTAAAGCGTTACAATCCTTTGTAAAAGGTCAAGATATTCACGTATTATCAATTTATGGTGGGTCTTCTTATAAAGGACAATTAGACCCTTTAAGAAGAGGGGTTGAAATCGTTGTAGCAACTCCTGGTAGACTTATGGATTTGCTGAAAAACTATAAGTTACCTAAATTTACTCCAAATATGATTATTTTGGATGAAGCTGATGAAATGTTAGATATGGGATTTTTTGAAGACATCGTAGAGATCTTTAAATCACTCACTGAAGAGCGTCAAACGTTGTTGTTTTCAGCTACAATGCCTCCCCAAATAAGAAAGCTTGCTAAAACGATCTTGAAAGATCCTGTCGAAGTATCGGTAACTCAGAGTCAAGATCAAACTATTAATAAAAACATTAAAGAAGTGTATTATGTAGTTAGTGAGAAAGAGAGATACCAAGCTGCCATGCGCGTCTTAAAACATCAAGACCCTACAAAAGCAATTGTGTTTTGTAAAACTAAAAGAGATGTAGATCAATTAGTCACAAACTTAGTTGCAAATCAGTTCAATGCAAAAGGTCTCCATGGTGATATGAGACAAAACTCCAGAAAAGAAGTTATTGATTCTTTTCGTGCTAGTACTACAAATCTTTTAGTGGCTACTGATGTTGCGGCTAGAGGATTAGATATTGAAGACGTTACCCATATCATAAACTTTCACCTTCCATTTGATGAAGAAAGTTACGTACACAGAATCGGTAGAACAGGCCGAGCTGGTAGAGATGGTACTGCAATTTCTCTTGTTAATTTAAACGAATTCCGCCAAATTCATAAGCTAAAGAAAAAGTTTGGTAGTACTATGACCCATAGTTTTTTACCTACTCTTACTGAAATGAGACAAGATAAGGTAATTAGCTTGATTGATATTATAGCTCAAGAACATGGCGGTAACTTTGCTATGACTAACGCACAAAAACTAGCTGAATTATGCGGAAGCATGGATCTAGCTGCTGAAAAGCTTATGTCATACATCATGAAACTTGACAAGTACTCCGGACCAAATTGCATCGGAATCAGAGGACCAAAACTAGAAGAGTTCTTTGAAAGACTAGAGAATCCGTTTGTTGGTGGCCGTGGTGGCGATGGCGGTGGGCGATCTAGACGACGTCGTGATTCAAGAAGAGGAAACGGCGGCGGTCGCGGAAACGGCGGCGGTAGAGGCAATGGTGGCGGTAGAAGCGATGGCGGCGGTCGAGGTAATCGTGGTGGAAGAAGCGATGGCGGTGGAAGTGGAAGACGATCTTCTGGTGGAAATCGAGATCAAGGATCTAGCGGTGCAGGAAGTTACTCCAAACGTCGATCTTCTTCTTCATTCAAAAAAAGTTAAATAACAAGTTTATAGACCACATAAAATTTATGTGGTCTTTTTTATGGGAGATCCATGTTGTTAAAACCATCCATACAAGATCAAGAGTACTCAAGTATTATTTTCACACAAGAACTTTTAGAAGTACGTGAGTTTGAATCCTGTATATTTAATGCCTCTGATTTTTCAGATTTAGACTTGTCACATATTGACTTTATAGACTGTGATTTTATCGGATGTAATCTAAGTAATGTTAAAGTTTTAGATACAAGTTTTCGTAATGTATCCTTTACTGAATGTAAATTAATCGGAACAGACTTTAGTCAAATAAAACAGCTCGTTTTGGATTTTCAATTTAATAATTGTAATCTTAGTTTTACAAGCTTTGATAGTATTAAAATGAAAAATACTCGAATAGCGAATTGTTTGTGCCAAGAAGTAGATTTTAGTTCTGCTGATTTAAGTAATTGTGATTTCTCTTTAAGTGACTTAAATCGAGCGATCTTCCATAGAACATCGTTGATCTCTGCTGATCTTTCAACAGCATTTAATTATATAATAGACCCCAACGAAAATCGTGTTAAAAATGCTATATTTTCAAGAGATGGGATACATGGTTTGTTAGAACAATACTCTATCACTATAGTGTAGTCCATCTCATATAAATTATATATGCCTGAGTAGAACCGCTCACGGAGTGTTTTAAGATACTAAGTTTCTGTATCGATAGAGTGATTCATTAGATGGTAGTAAAGATCCTTATTATCTAAAAGTGTCTGATAGTGTCCAAACTCTCTTACATGGCCTGAGTCTAGTACCAATATTTGATCAAATTGTTTACTAATATCAAGCTTATGGGTAGCTAGTAAAATAGTTTGCTCGGTAAAATGAGAAAATATATTATTGACTATGGTCTTTTCTGTATCAGCATCTATTGCTGAGAAAATTTCATCTAATATTATAATGGATGGGCTTTGTAAAAATAGATTTGCTAACATTAAACGTTGTTTTTGGCCTCTACTAAGATTAGATGCACTGGAATCGATGTAGGTATCATATCCTTTTGGTAGGTCAGCAATAAAAGCATGACAACATGATAATTTAGCCACTTTAATGATTTCTTCCATTGGTACCAAAACTGAATTTTTAGTAATACAATCTCTTATAGTCCCCTTAAATACAAATGAATCTTGAGACACTTGAACAATTTGTTGTCTAAGATTACGCAGATTAAGGTCACTGACCTCAAAACCGTCGTAATGGATGGTTCCTGTGTTTAAAGGATAAAGTACGCTCATTAAACTAAATAATGTAGATTTGCCGCTACCACTCCGACCTACGATAGCTATGTTTTGCCCGCCATCTATCTTCAAATTAAAATTTTGTAAAACATTAATATTTGGAGCACTTTCATAGCGGAATGAAAGGTTTTCTATCTGTATATTCCCTCTAAATTTTTGAACGTCAATGCGTTCTGAACTTGCTATAGTTTCGCTAGGGGATTCAAATATATCTTGTACACGCTCCATTGCACTCTTGGTAAACTCTAGTTCATCCCAATTTTCAACTAATGATAAAATACTTTTATTAAGGCAAGCTGACATTATAGAAAAGGCTAAAAGATCACCAATGCTTAATTGACGTAAAATTACAAACTGAAAACCAATCAAAACAATTAGTAAATTTAAAAAATGATGCATAAAGTTTGCGATACTACTAACAAAAGTAGAATAACTTAATCCCTTTAAATAAGAATTATAAAACTTTACTTGTAGGTTTTCCCATTTCCAACGAATAGCATTCTGTAAGTTTAATAGTTTTATTGTTTTGAATCCGTTTAATATTTCTACCGTAAAACTCTGAACAGAACTAGACTTTTGAAAAATTTCTGTATTTACGGCATTCATTTTTGGACTTAAAATACGCAAAAATACTATATTCAAAACAATCATTAGCGTTATTAAGGAGCTTAGCTCCCAAGAAAAATAAAACATAACTCCTAAATAAAGTATGGTAGTCGTGGCATCAAGAATAATCTGAAGTCCATCTTGAGTCAGAAATTTAGATATACGATCACTTTCTTGAAAACGAGTTAAAATATCACCCGCTTTATGTGAGTTAAAAAACTGAATCGGTAAACTCAAAACTTGAGTAAAAAAATCCTTCATAATATGAAGCTTAACTCTTAGACCAAAATGAGAAATTAACTTGAAGCGGATAAACTCCAAATAAAATTGAGATACTACCAACGCTATCACTACAGCAAATATAGTATCTAACCAATCCAAGTTTTGTTCAATGATCGTCACATCAACAACAAACTTTGCAAATAAAGGAACACTTAAACTTAAAGTCTGTATTGTTATGCTGGCTAGAGTGATCAGAATGATTTGCCAAAAATACGGTTTTAAATACTCTAAATAATGTGTTGAAGTAGGTAAACGATTATTAAAATTAGGAAAGCTCTGTCCGGGAGCAAGGGTAAGTGTATAACCATTGAAATGTTCTGCAAAGTCCTTTTCATTGATAGATAATTTACCTAACGCCGGATCGGCCACTAAAAATCTTTGATTTTTGTAGCCGTATACAACGATCCAATGATTCGATTTATAATTAATTATACAAGGGGCTGTTATGGTTTTCAAATCGACTATTGTCAGATACATGCTCTCACAAATGAAACCTAAAGATTGAGCACAAGATTGTAAGTTTTCAAGAGAAGAACCTGCATCATTTTTGTTTAGAAGGGAACTTAAAAACAAACGAGTGGGGTATGAATGGTAATAGTCACAAATCATTAATAAGCAAGCATCACCACAATCGTTGCTATTACTTTGAAAATAGTGGGTAAAATTGCTTTTTTTACGAACATTTACAGTTTTTTGAAGGTTTAGTCTTTTTGATTGCGGTGCAACTTCCACAGGTATAGCTGGCTCTGAATAGGGAGTATTGGAATTATCAGTAAAAAAGCGAAACTTACT
Source organism: Candidatus Cloacimonadota bacterium (assembly GCA_023954715.1). GTDB lineage: Bacteria > Muiribacteriota > UBA6191 > UBA6191 > UBA6191. Next base: position 282,550 of record JAGSHD010000003.1, read on the forward strand.
ATTTTGTTGAGCTAGTATGGATGGTTCCTCATCCAAGGCTGGTAGTTTAAAACTTTCACCACGATTTAAAGTAATCGCTTTATCGCATTGATTTATAATCAGTCTTCCACTCAATAGCAGTAAACTATGATGCTTTGGAATATCTGTACAAAGTTGCCCTTCACTAAGCAATTGACTTGCTTGAAAATGTACTGATGGATACAATTTTTGTGATCGATAATCATCAAATGATTGACTAATATCAGTATTTTTACTTGATAAGCAAAATTCAATAAGGGCTAGAGGATCGATTTCAAGTAACACGACTTCGCTAGAAGCGACGATCAAATCATATTTTGATACACAGATATTAGTTAAACTTTCTACACCATATTGATCTTTATTACTGAGTGTTTTTAAGGTTTTATCGTGGTGTAGCGATTGAGCTGATCGTTGTTCAATTGAACCAGAAACAATTACTAGCATAGACTTAACTAGGTCACCATTATGTATTATATGCTGACCTAAACGATATTCACGAATAGATATGACAGAAGATACTCGTTGTAACTGATCATGAGTCAGATTTTGAAAGAACTCCTGATGGGATAAATATTCTAGACTTAGTTCGTTCACTAAATCTCTCCAACACTATGTTTTATCTTCAAAAAGAAATTGATTACGGCTTGCTTCTTAGTAAGAATCTCGATGTCACATAATAAACCGGGGTACATATTGATTTGCGTATTGTCAATCGATAACTCTGTTTTGTCGGCTTGGATTTCCACAACAAAATGTCCAGCATCACCTAGATCAGGAGAGATTTTAGAAATAACCCCAGACAAAACACCAAATTTTTGATATGGATAAGACTTTACTTTTATATAAACTTTGTTGCCAAGATCAATCAGATGTATATGAGCAGAAGGAACTTTAGCGTGAACAATTAAACTAGCAGAACTAGGCAATACTCTTGCCACAATTTGACCATTTGTAATCGTCTGATTGTTTTTGTTACTTAAATCTATGACTACGCCAGATTGAGGGGATTTAATATACGAATTATAGATTTTATCTTGTAAAAGTTGTAAATTATTTTGATAAGTATTTAAGATAGACTTGGCATCGTCTAATTCAAGTTGTAGCTTCATAGCAACATTATTTAAATTGGATAAGACTTGTTTTTTTTCGATCTCTAGAAGTTCTATAGTTATTTGATCACTCGTAGTAACTGTACGATTCAAATGGGATAAACGAATATGAATCTTTAGCAGTTTGGATATAAAATCGTTCACATGTGGGTTTTCAATAACAACACTTTGATAAGAACTAATCATGTTAAAGTTTCTATCAATTTTATTAAGAATACGCTCACCCTGTTGTAGGTTTTTGATTGTATGTTTTAATAAAAAGATCTTCTTTTTTAATAGTTTCGGATTATCTGTACCCAATATAGGTTCAACAACAAAGATATCCATATCTTTTGTAATCTTATCGCCGACTTTAACCAGAGTTTTTGATATATTACAGTCATAGTCAGCTATTACAGCAATACTAGAGTCTTTTGAAATAAATTTGCCATGCGCATAGATCACTCGTTGTGTATCAAAAACAAATAAAAATATAATGAGACAAAAGCAAAAGCTTGCTATCACAAATACAGGCGCACGGTAATATAGTTGAGGGATCTCATCCAATATGGATGAATAAGTATCCGTCCCGATACGAGCAGGGACCGCTATTTTCTCTTCGTTAGAATCACTCATAATTAATTTATAGTTCCTTACAAAATTGATGGTAATACATATCTTTGTTATTTTGAAGTTGTTGGTGAGTACCCGATTCTACCAACCTCCCAAAGTGCAGTACATAGATTCGATCACTTGTTTGAATATTCTTGCGGTTACTTCCGATGTATATTAGGGTTTTACCTTTCATAATGTTATTGAGATTGGAAAATACCTTAGACTCAGACTCAGGATCAAGAGCTGATAAAGCCTCATCAAGAATAAGAACTTGAGGAGACATTAAAATAGCTCGAGCAAGAGCAATTTTTTGTAATTGTCCGGTACTTAGTTTAACACCTTGTTCGCCAATAATAGTGTTATATTTGTTAGGAAGCTTCTGAATAAACTCATGGGCTAGGGTTAAGGATGAGGCTGCAATAATTTTATCAAAATCAATTTCTTTTGCGGCAATACTGAGGTTCTCTCTGATTGTTCCTGAAAAAACCCAACTTTCTGACTCAACCAAACAAATTTGCTGTCGAATTGCCTGTGCATCGATGGACAGTATATCCCTTTGATCCAGTAAAATTGCTCCTGAATGAGCTTCATACAGTTTGGATATAAGTTGTACTAAGGTAGATTTACCAGATCCGCTACGACCAACAAGAGAAACGTGCTCTCCGCTACCTATGTTTAATGAAACATCTTGGATAGTCTTTTTGTATGAACTAGGATCGAACTGAAAATTAACATCTACTAAAGAGATATGACCATCAAGAGTATGAAGATTTGTAAAACTAGGAGAAAACTCACTCGATAATTCAAAAACCTCAGAAATCCGCTTCAAAGAGTTTTTAATTTCCAAAAATTCATCCCAAATTCTACCCAAGTCCTTTAGTGGAATTAATATAAACGCTAAACAAGCATAATAAAGTAAAAATCCACCGGTAGAAATCTCATTGTTAAGAACTAAATAAGGGCCCATGTAAAGACAATAAATAAAGCACAAATTACTTAATAGACTAAAAGATAGAGTTAAGATAGAATTTAGCTCATAAGCTTTGTATCTTTGGGTTTCGGTCTCATAAAAATGTCCTAGTCCATTACGAAAAAATATTCGCTCACTTGCATCTATTTTTATTGTCTTAATTCCGTTTAGAAGATCAATGATAAATGTTTCTTGATTATTACGAGTATTGAAACTGAGGCTTTCTTGTCTTCGAATCAAAGGACTTAAAATGATGAAAAATAATAAAAATGTAACTAAAAAAACTAGTATAGTAGTACTCAATGTTGGATGAATTGCGAATAATACAAGTAGATATACAAATATAGAAAAGGAATCACTGAGTACATTGATACTATTGTTAGATACTAAGGATAATAACTTTTCATTTTCGTTGATCCGTGAACTAAGATCACCAACTTGCATCTTATTTTGTTCTTTCATGTTCAAACTTAAAATATAGTGAAAAAACTTCAAGGTGATAGAGTTACTTACTTTCCGCATAGTATGTAAAACAATATTAGCTCGTAGAAAATATGCGAAGCACTGAAAAGACATAACAGTTAGACCTATTAAAACAATACTGTTAAATAGATAATGATCTTTATACACCAAAACTTCATCCATTAAGACACTAACTGCAAATGGTCCAAAAAGGCTGAGTATATGTATAAACATACTCATTACGATCATACCAAGTAAAAGAGTAAGGTATGGACGAAAGATACCCAGACAATAATTAAAAAGGGTTTGATCTTTGCTTAAATTAGGTGCGCTACGTAAAGAAATCATTTTTTGATTCCACAAACTAAAAAACTCACCAACTGGGTAATGGATCAAACCTTTTTGGGGATCACACACAATGGCACCTGTATCATCAAAACTATATAAAACATGGAGCATACCGTTGCTATCTTCAATAATCGCGGGTAATAGGGTTTGAGATAATTTATTCTTATCCACGTATAAAGAACGCGTTAAAATATCAAGATGCTCTAATTTATGTGAGATGGAAGAGAGTGTCTCAATTTTGTTGGATAAAATTTGCTGATCAACTAATTGATCAATAGAATAATTTATATGTAAGCTAGCTGCTACCATAGAAATACAACAGACACCATTCATGAGAGCGCTTTGAGATTCCACACAATAAAATTTTCTTGCTTTATAGTCTGATTTCAAGCTTTTATAGCTCGATGTTAATAAAGACTCAATGTCAGCATACTTATGCGAAGCATCACCTTGAGCTAAAAGAGTTTCTTCTTGCATTAAACGATACGTAGCTTGTTTATTTAAAAGTTTTTCTACATTAGGAGATTTCTCGGTAATAGAAACAAACTGATCTCTACTTAGCTTGAGTAGCTCTGTGTCTTCGGTAGCTAATGCTGCTGCAGATCGAGGTCTTGAATAAAGCAAGGACATTTCACCAATTAGCACACCGGGTCGTATAATAGCAATTAAAGTGTCCTTAGAACTCTGTTTTACAATTTTGACTTTACCTTTACGAATAATGAAGGCCGCATCTCCAGGGTCATTTTCTTCGAACAGAAACTGGCCTTCTTTTAGAGAAACTCGTTGCACTGAATCTAAAAGTAGTTTGCTATCCTTGGGGTTTAAACTAGAAAAAACCTGTAAGGTACGTAAAAAGTTAACCTCATCGTGCAGTTGAATCCTTTGTTGAATCAACTGATGAAACTCATCATATTTAGAAATTAGCTGATGAAATACTTGTGCAGGAATTTTTAATACGATTACAGTACTAGAGGCTCGAATTGTCTTACTAATCTCTTTGTTAAGAAGAAGAGACTCCTCTCCAAAACTATCTCCCTTTTGTAAGGTAGCTAAGGTAATAGCTTTGTCTGGCCCTGAGTCATCTAAAACTCTACATTTACCCGAGTATACTACAAAGAAGCCCTGTGCCTTATCTCCCGCTTTAAGGATGATGTCGCCTAAAGAAAAAGAATATACTTGAAAAGTATCAGCAATTTTCTGAATCTCATCATTTGGAATGATATTTAACAAATCATTTTGATTTAGAGCACTTTGGATATCTTGATACTTCATACAATCATTTTAAGTCTACTCATAAGTTTTGGAATCATTGTTTACCTAAACCAAAAAAGCTGAAAGAAAAAGCTCATCTGCAAACCAACAGAAGAGGCACAATAACTGGCTTAGTAAACATGATTCTATTTTAGGGTACAAAGAAGGGGTTTGTCCACTTTATTTCAAGTGAATTACTCTTCAAAATTCTATGAACTCGCTTGTTCATCAAAAATATGATAATGGATAGAAGCCTTAGAAGAGACTTTTTCTAGGAGGAGATCGAATAAACGATGTTGGATGAAGTCGAGTTGGCTATCAATAGAAGGGACGATAAACTGGGCTAACTTGAATATGTGATATTGAGATCCAAGCTTAAAAGGGCCCACAACATCTCCTACTTTCGCTTTAAATAACTCTGCTTCTATTTGCCCTGTAAGATTATGTCTACTAAAAAAACCTGCGTATCCACCCAAGTGCTTTGTTTCAAGATCAATAGAGTGGTTCATGGCAATTAGGTGAAAGTTTTCGTCTTCTTCGGTGATTTGCAAGTATAACTCTTCAGCGAGATCCTGGTTAGACACAGTAATGTTGTAAATCTCGATTTTTTCAAACTCTAATTTGTGCTCTAAAAAATAAGACTTAATCTGATCGTCACTAAACGAATGTAAGATTTTGTTTTTTAAAATTTGAATGTATAAACCCTCTTGAAATGTATAGAAGGTCATGAACCGCTCTTGCAACCATACTTTAAAGTCATCTAAGGACTCTAAGGAGAGTTCGTATCGAAGTTCGTTGGCGGCAATTTGCAACTCTTGATCGCTAACAGCAATACCGTGTTTGCTACAATAACTTTTAACTAAGAGATCACTAATTGTTTCATCAAGAAAGGTGTTTGATTTCATTACTGATGATCTCAAGGCATCAGCCACATTTATTTTTATATCATTGACCTCTAATAGACAACTCATAAAAAGAACACTCACTTTAAACTATTACAAATTTACACAGATACTTCTACTTTAAGTAGAAAAATATCATCAAATGTTGTGTACATTATGCCTCAAATTTGAGTAAACATCAAGGTCTTTCACCAGTATATTTGATCTACTCTAAGCCTAAAGCTAGTTTTAGAAATACCTAGGACTTTTTAGATTTTTGTATATTGAGTTTTTTGAGTTTACGATATAAATAACCTTCACTTAGGCCAAGGTTGCTTGCTACTTCTTTCATACTTTCAAACTGTTCAAGATTAGATATAATTATATTTCTTTCAAAGTGCTCTACTTGACTAGCTAATGTATGTGAAACAGCTTGGTTTTGGCTATTAATATAACCTGGAAGCTGAATACTCTGAATCAATGAGTTAGATTGAGTAGAAAAGTAGAGTTGTCTTAAAATATTTTGTAATTCTCTGATGTTTCCAGGCCATGTATATTTTTTGAGAGTGTCTAAACAGGATAAACTTACACCTAAAACTCCACGATTATATTTAGTTTCCAATTCAGTGAGAAAATATTTAACCAATGAAGAGAGGTCACTCTGTCTTGACATTAAAGGAAGCAATTCAAGTATGGCCTGCGATAAACGAAAAAACAGATCGGTACGCATAACTTTACCTGATAGTAGTTCAGTTTGCGTCTTATTTGTCGCAGCAACCACTTTTATATCGGCTGTTTCTAGGATGGTACCACCGACTTTATAGTAGTCTCTCTCTTGTAGAACACGAAGGAGTTTCGACTGCATAGATAAGGGTAATTCAGCGATCTCATCCAAAAATAATGTTCCTCCTTGGGCTTGCTTTATTCTTCCGTCCCTAGATCCAACTCCGGTAGCAGTACCTTCTACTGTACCAAAGAGTTCTGCTTCAAGTAACTCAGTAGGAATAGCAGCACAATTCAAGGCAATGTAGGCACCTTTACGATTTGTAGACCATAGGTCATGAAGAGATTGAGCTACAAGCTCTTTACCTGTACCAGTTTCGCCTAAGATTAAAACAGCATCAGAATTAGCTACTAAAGCAGTTTTACTCACGAGCTGTTTTCGTTGTTGATTACCAACAAGTTTGTCCCACTTAAAATTATCTGAATCAAAAGTTTTTGTTTTAACTGGAGTATCACTGGATAAGTGATATAAAAATAACACTGTATCCAAAAAATCAAGTTTACTTTGCTCATATTGTTGATGTGGTAAAAGTGTGTCCAAACACAAGGTAAAATCAACCACATTAATTTGGACCTGATGGTAGTCCTTGACACTGACTCCACTAGGAGGGCGGCCATATTCAGCAACCAACTCTATGTCGTGAGAAAATTTCTTTTTCAGTTGAATATGAAGGGGACTAAAGCAGTGCAGCAATGATTGTACTAAGGCTTCTTCTTTGGGTAAGGATAAAAACAAACTCTTTAAATCACTTAAAGTAAAAGGTTTATCTTTAGGATCTACTTGCACTTTAGACGAATCAATTTCTAAAGAAATGGCCCTAGAAAGATCTTTGTTAGTAATTTTGCTTATAATTCCGCTTAAATCGCCAAAAGTAAACTCTTGATCACAATCCACCGCTGTAAGTTGATCTAGTAAAACAGACCGATATAGTACCTTAGAGTCATGAATTGATTCTATGAAAATCTCATCACCATGTAGTTTTAATCGCAAATGTCTATTGCGAATAGCAGCACTATCCAAAGAAATTGTATTATCAATACTCGACCCAATATAAGTATCCCCTTGTTTCAGGAGAAATGTTTGAGTCCATTGTTCAGCATGTATAGTTAACTGATATTTTACAATACTAGACTTTTGTGGTTTTAATTCTTCAAATATTAAACTCATAATTACCTTTTGGTCATTTAATGTGACCGAATGTTCAAAGCCCTTATATAATAGCATTGTGTAGGGAAAAATCACAAATATATATAATATTCGCTTAAGATATGGTCAAAAATAGAGTAAGGCAAGTAATATCTAGTGATGCCAATATTTATGCATCTTATAGCTGTTTAACTATAAGAATAAAATAATTGGCACAGTACGTGCTATAAGGTAGTCGTCGCAAGAGAGTATATGAAGTTCTGGGGGGAATGAATATACAACTTACTCTTATGACTACTATTTACCGGTTGGGGAATCAGGGGGAGTAATCTTCATGGGGATCGAGTAGATAAACTTTAGTAAGATATTTATATGGGGGTGTTTTTAATACCAACATGGGGGAATGTTTTATTCCATCAGGAAAACTAATGGCTGGGGCTTGTTTTTCTGATGGAATATATCTTACAATGATTATGGGGTTAAATGATTTAGTTTGCACGCGGGGGCGTACTTCCTAATTTTGGAGTATTTATGTTTGGGGAAAATAAACTACGAATAGAGTTCACTGATCTAGAAAAAAGATCAAGAGAGTTAACAACAGATGAACTAAAAAGAATTTTTGGTGGCTCATCTTTCGTGAATAAGTTAAAATCTGATTTAGATAAACAAAATCTAAATAAAAAATTTTAATTTATGATCAAATTTAGTTAGCTCACTGCATTGCCAGTATCAGACTAAGGTCATAGCTATCCACTCTTTTAAACGAAGTTTGGGTTTATGGTGATTAAGATGCCTGATACTAAAAAAGTAACTCTACAAGAAATCTCTCAAAAAATTGAGTCCGTTTCGACTATTCCAACGGTAGCCTTTCAAATTTTAGACGCTATCAACGATCCAGATGCATCTGTTAATGACTTAGAAAAATTAATCAAATTAGACCCTAGCTTAAGCTCTAAAGTTTTAAACATGGCCAACTCTGCATACTTTGGCCAAACCTCTCCTGTATATGAGATCAAACATGCTCTTATTAATTTAGGATTTCGTACGGTCACCGAGATAGCCTTGTCAGCTTCGGTTTGCGAAAGTTTTAAATCCAATGAAAATATTGCTCATTACAATCGTACAGGCCTATGGGAACATAGTGTAGCTGTTGCTCTTTGTGCTAAATTACTAGCAAAAACAATTAAAGCAACATACGAGGAAATTGTTTTTAGTATAGGGATTTTACACGACCTTGGAATCATCATGTTTGACCAATACTTAAATGATGAGTTTATTGAAATCTTAAATAATCCTGATGTACAAAATTATCCGTTAGTTTTGTTTGAAAAAGAACTAGTAGGCTTTGATCATCAAGAGCTCGTCCATGAGGTTTTAAAGACATGGAAACTACCTGAGGCTTTTAAAGCCAGTATTGCAAATCATCATATTGTAGATAATAATGAATGCGGAGAAATATGCAGAATTATTTATCTATCCAATATTATTTGCAATAGCCTTAAGATTGGTTTTGTAGAAACAACATCTATTGATATGGATGCTTACAAGCTTTGTTTAAGTGAGTTACAGCTCAAAGAAGACGATGTAGAAGTAATTAAAGATAAACTGCAATCTGAAATAAAGAAAGCAGAAGACTTCTTGTCTATGGCTAATTAGGAGCTATAGATAGAAAGCCTATAACTTACTCTTGCTACCTTTCATACCAAGCAAACCTAAAACCCAATCGGAAATCCGTTGCAGTATCATGCGGTTTGAAGTAGCTTCTTCATAAACTAAGAGTCTTAACTCACCTAGATTTTCTTTTTTCTTAAGGCTTTTGACTATGCTTTCTAGCTCTTTTTTACTTAAACCTCTATTTCTGATGTTGTAAAAAACAGGTTTTAATAGTAGGTTTTTCCAGCCCTTATTGCAATATTTGTCATATAAGGTAATGATAGACATGATCTCTTGATTAGATTTATATATTGCTTGTCTTACTTTTTCAACGATCTTATCCTCAAGCTCATTATCCATACCAACTTTTGGTGTAAAATCTAAAAGGTCCGTTAATGAAAGTAACTCTAAGCCTTCAACCAAAAAAGATTTCAAGACTTTCATTTTTGTTATACGCATTTGTAAACTATCAACAATGGCTGGCTCTTTAGAAGATTTCATTAAGACTTCACGAGCTTTTTTAAGGGTGATTTTGATTTCATCCCATAAATTGCAAAAAGTTTGACCTTTATACTTCTTAGCTAAAATTTGCTCCTTAACTAGTAAGTCCGATTCACTTTTATTTGATAAAAGCATTATACTAACCCAATCAGAAGACTTCTTTTGATAAGAAAATAGTTTCGTATATACCAAATCATAGTGAGGAGATTCTGGGGGTATATAGCTTAAAAGGAGCTTACAATGATCAAATTTACGGCTAGCTCTATATAGTTTATTTAGGCAAAAAAGCTCTTCGTCTGTCATCTCTGACATACCTGTTACTTTTCGACTTTCATCTAAAATTTGTGCCCATTGATCGAAACATAAATTATCTGATGTTTCCATTTCAGATATTTTATTCATCATCATGTGCTGATGGACCAGTTTATCTTTCATGGTAACAGCTTTTAAAAATTTGTTTTTCCAAAAGATATAGGGCTGATCAGAATCTTCATCGCCGTCTTTGCTATAGGCTTGACTTGCTTTGACCTCAGCTAATGCAGCACCTATAGATTGAGTTACAGTCGCTGTTAAACTATTAAAAAAATCATCGGACAGAACGTCAACGTCCCCCTGTGAAAATAAACCCATATTGGCTCCTAAATAATGTCTATTTATCTTTTACTCTTGGTTTAAAGAGCTGAAATATCATATTAAAAAATCGTAATATTATATTGCTACGATTGTCAAAATCATGTTTTAAACGTTTATAAAGTACCTCTAAGTTTGATTTACCCTTAATCAAGATTAGTAGACTTTCTAGCTGTTCTTGAGTTAGATTTCTGGCAATTATATTATCATAAATCGGCTCTAACAGTATATTTTTCCACCCCTTAGTACAGTTTTTCTGATAGGTGATCACTAACACAAAGTCATCTAACGCCGAATAACGCGCTGCATCTACTATAGTTTCAATCAATAGTTCTTCGAGCTCGGAGTCCATAGAAATTTTAGGATTGAAGTTTAAGAGTTCTTCGAGATTTAAACTATGTAAACAGTTGATTAAATAAGTCTTTAAAACAACCATTTTATCAATACGCTCTACCATTTCCATTTGTATAGCGGGATCTTTTTTATGTTTAGAAAGTCTTTTACGAGCGGATCCAATGACAAACTTAAACTCATCCCAAATTTTGGCATAAGATACCCCGTTGTAACGTTGTAATATTAAACGCTCCTTCAAAGCCTCATTAGTTTTAGTAGTATTACTCAGTAAAAATAATGGTACCCACTGATTAACCTTCGTTTGATTGTTTAAAAGCTCCTCGAAAATATCATCATAATGGGGAGCATCATTTGGTATATATTGAATCAACTCTTTATAATCATCAAATCTTTTTGCTGCTCGAAACATTTTGTTTAAACAATAGGTTGCCTCGAGGCTCATTTCTTCATTATCAGACTCAGGTACCAATAAAATCATGATTTGGTTCCACTGAGCAAAAAATCTTTTTAAATCTGTTTCATTAGAATTTAAATTAACCATCATCATACGGATGTTTAGATTTTGATCTTCTGGAATAGGGGATTTATTGTATCTTTGTCTCCAATACATAAAGGGTTTTTCATGATCTGGAGTTTCGTCTTTAAGATAGGTTTGATTTACCTTTACAGTCTCTACGGCTTGAGTAAAAAGGGGTTGTAGTTCAGCTGCAACTTTTGCAAAATGTTCATCCGATAACGGATTCAAATTTTTCCACAAAAACACACTCATAGACTATAGCGCTCCCTAACACATAGTAATACTTGATAATTAAACTCAATCTATAGAAACAAATTTATAGGCAAGTTAGATTAAATTTTATCATATACCTCTGTAAAGTAGAAAGCTTTGAAGATATTATTTGAAGTGAACAAAGACAAATAATAAAGCTTAAATTATTTACTTGTAAAATTGCTTCTAGACCCTTGCCGAATAAAAAAAAATGGTTATATTGAAAGACTTTTTCAATGGAATAAAAATAAGAGGAACTCAAGTGAAAAACTTAAAAGTCGCATATCAAGGAATCGCAGGTGCCTATTCTCAACAAGCTATATATGGCTTCTTTTCTCAATACAATTTAAAAGTGGACCCGGTATCTAGATCAAGTTTTAGAGAGCTTTTTGAAACTATATCTAATGAAGGAGTTTTAGGGATGGTTCCTATTGAAAACTCAACTGCTGGTAGCGTAGTTCAATGTTATGACCTATTTTTAGATTATGATCTAGAAATCATAGCGGAGTATAAATTGGATGTGAACCATTGCCTACTTTGTTTACCAGAAGCTAGTCTAGAAGACTTAACTCAGGTTATGTCCCATCCTCAGGCCTTGTCTCAATGTTCTAATTTTTTGGATCAACATAAATTGACTGCACTTTCCGTTTTTGACACAGCAGGTTCTGCAAAAAATTTGGTAGAAACACAAGATAAAAATACCGGGGCTATCGCTAGTATGCTAGCTGCTAAACAGTATGGTTTAAAAATACTGAAGAGTGGATTTCAAAATAACAATAACAATACTACTAAGTTTTTAGTGGTGAAATCTAAAAACAAACACTATGAGTTTCAAAGCCAGTTTTTGAACAAAGACAAGTGTTCGGTTATATTCAAGACTAGAGATATTCCTTCTGCCTTGTATAAGTGTTTAGGAGGTTTTGCCACTAATCAAGTAAACCTAAACAAGATTGAGTCTAGACCGGTACCGGGATCAAAGTTTGATTATTTGTTTTTTATTGATTTTGAAGGAAACCCTAAGGACACACCAGTAAAGCTAGCCTTAGAAGAGTTAAGTTTCTTCTCAGAGCAGGTAACGCTCTTAGGTTGTTATCACAAAGAATAAATTAGAAGTTAGGAAACTTTTCGCATTGGTCTGATAAGATTTCTTTTTGTAATCTTTTCGATGCGTTCATAACTTGTTTTAAAATATCAGATACATAGATCTTGAGATGGGGGTCTTGTTCGCATTGTCTCATAACTTGAGTCAATATTTGGTCCTCTCTACCTTTATTTAATATGGGTAGCTCCAAATCCATTTTAATATAGGCAACATCTTGACACAAAGATAAGCGTTTTAACAAAATTTGAATAAGCATTGTATCTAGCTCACTAATTTCTTTTCGCTTTGTATCTAATCGTATATCACTTTGCATTATAAATCCTATGGAGAATGAATTAAATTGTGCCAAAATCTAGTAGGTATTTACGTAGATTCAGGCTCTTTTGTTTCAATTATATCATGATGATGAACCTCATATCCATCTTGCACAATCTCAAAAAATCTTTTTTCGGGATATACCAAGGATTCAAAAGGAACAAAGCTTGTATTTTCTTTGCAATGGTTTTCAATAAAATCATCAGTGATGATTAAAGAGTTTTTTCCTCGTTTTGATTCAGCTTCTAATTCTTCTGCTATTTCTGGAGAGTCTCCTAAAATGAAAAACTCCGTTTTTTCCTCGTTACCAACTAAACTAAAGTGAACATAACCGTGTGACATGCCAATTCCATTTTTAATTGCCCATTCACCAGCATTAACACGATCTTCATTAAATTTGTCTATGGCTAACATGACTTCTTTAGCCATTGCAACAGAGTTTTCAATGTAATTTTCATTCATATCCTCTAAAAAAACCATACTTACTGCATCTCCAATAAATCTTTCAATAATGCCGTCGTATTTGTCAGCTAGAGGTTGGTATAGAGTAAAGTATCCATTTAACATGGTGACAATTTGCTCTGGAGTGTAGTTTTCAGATATGGTCGTAAAAGATCGGATATCGGAGAATAAAACTACTGCATTCCCTTTAATGATTGCTTGATTGTTTTCCATTTTTGAAAATAGATGGCCTACAGCACCAGAAATAAAAGGTATCATTTGTTGTCTTTCATCCATTTGATGAATCATTTTATTAAAACCTTTAGACACTACTGCCACTTCATCTCTTCCTCGAATGGTCAAACTATAGTCGTAGTTTTCTTGTTCTATGCTTGCAAAACCCGATAGTAATTCTGCCATAGGTCGCAATAGCGCATAACACAATAAAAGCACCAAAAAAAGTGTAGTAGAAAATATTGCCCAGTTCGCTGGATGAAAAGTCTTTTCAAAATCAAGGAGCAGTTTATTTTCATCATTGACTTTAGACAAAAATAGAAAGTCAATTTGAGGAAAAGCTGCATTTTGTAAAAATACACCCCAATATTTTTCATCGTTTACTTCGACATTAAATGACTTATTAAAGTTATTATAGTGTTTTTCATAGAGGTAATTGTAGTATTCGTCGCTAACAATTTGATTTCCCCAACGACGGTTCTTATGATCTCTAGCAGAAGTTTTTGAGTTAGGAGTCAACTCATCTTGAACGAAGTAAGCGTTTAAGAATCGATTAAGAAGTCGATGACCAGGAATTGCAGATGTAAAAAAATGAAAAGTATCTCCCTTTCCTTTTTTATTCCACATTAAATAATAACCTTGTTTTACGATACCTAGCTTAAAAAATTTTCCGGCCCTATTGTCAGCATATAGTGATTTGTATCGAGTAATTAAACGATCTAAAGATTCATCATTATATCTTAGTAAATCTTTTTCTCTATCTTTTAACTGAATATATTTATCTTCTACACGTTGCATCCGTCGAGGGATGTCTTTAATTGATTTAAAATCTTCGAGCTCTTCGTGAAGTACAATTAATGTACCCATAAAAGAACGAACTATATCTGACTCAATAGTTCTGCGCTTCATGTTTATTATGTGTAAAGCATTTCGTTGTTTTCTTGAACTTTTTGGATTTTTTGTATGAATATAAGCTGCACCAATATAGTCCTCATATACATTTGAACTTAGAGGCTTCTCACTATAAAAATCTTTTGAAATTTTTTGCTCTATCTCTACTATAGAATCACTAAATTTAACTTCCAGTCTTTTCAGATAATTTATATGACGTTGAACAAAACTTGATCTAAGTTCGGACTCTAGATGAAATGAGTTTTGAATGTAAAAGGCGTACAAAATAAGATGAACAAAAAATAAAACTAAACTAGCTAACAACAAGATCTTAACTTCATAGCGTTTGTTACAATAGCGAAATTCACCTAATAATAAGAGCACCATAACTACTATACTGTAAATTATATTTAACCCAAACTGATTGAGAAGATAGTCAAAAAATGTAGGAAAGGGTTCAATCCAAGTAAGCCCATCCATTTGAGTTCTGTGCTGTGAAAATAATAAATTATCTCCCACATAAAAGAGATCTTTAGATTTATCAAGAGATAATGATAAAGATTTGTTTTTATTGGAACGAGTTAGCATTAAACTGACTTCTTGAAAAAGTCTAAAGTTATCCGCATCTAATGCATCTAAAAAGATATAAAAGTAAAATGAATCGAACTTTAATTTCTTTCTAGAGTTGGCCCTTTTTTGTCGTTGAATCGTGGAAGTTGCAAAATTGTGATAAAAGTACTTTTGCCTTTTAAAGTCATAAATAACGGCTACTTTATTTACATATCTTTGAAATGATTTATACGTGGTTGGCAATGAAAATACCTTTACATTCACATCCATAAAGTTTTTAACATACTGGTTCTTTTGTAGTTTCTTTTTAGACTTCAAAGATGAAACATTTACTGGTTTAGCTTCAGGATCAAGTGCGCCTCGTTTTTTGTTATATTGTCGATAGGCAGGAAAGAACTTTTTTTCCCATTTTTCACCTATAGAGTCAGTACTTAAATCAACAGTTTTACCCAAACGAAAACGAAACTTACTATTTTTGGCAACATAGACGGAACAATCTTTACCAAAAGGTACTGGAATTTTTTTGATTGCTTTATCAACTTGTTTATATTCTCCAAGTTTATACAACTTTTCAATTGTTTTATTTACGGCCTCTAAGTATGAGTTCAAAATACCTTCAACAGCACTATTTTTTTGATCATAACAATCTAAGTCTTGGTGACCAATCAATGGAGTTTGAATACGGTTTCTTTCACTAGTAACCACTTTAAACTCTTTTAGTTTTTCATCCATTACTAAATATTCATCTATTTTATATTTTGCGAAACTACAACAGGCATAGATCAAAATAGACACTAGTAAAAAAACTATCTTGATACTTAACTCTTTAATCAAGGACATATACAACCTGTTTTTGAGTCTTACCTTTAATTGTGATGTCTTCCAAACGGGTAACAGAGTAAAACTTTTGATTCATTTGTATATCACAAGTTTCAGGATCCATTTGAATGAAGATGTCTTCTATTGTATCGCCATAGAATTTAGAACCAAGACGAGCTGCCATATTTACTGTATTACCGATACAAGTAAAATCTTTTCGTTTATCAGCACCAATATGTCCTAAAATTACTGGTCCAGTTGCTAACCCTAATCCAAGCAAAATAGGAATCTGTCCATTGAGACGTCTTTCTGAATTAATATTAGCTAGTCTTTGCCGAACCATCAAAGCTGCTTTGAAAGGGAAGTTAAACTTAGAGTTATGACGAAACAAAGCAAGACTCGCGTTTCCAGTAAATTTATCTATATATCCTTTATTTTCAACAACGCACTCTTGAACTAAACAAATTGCACTATTGATTGACTTTAAACCCTCATGATGTCCCTCAGACTCACGAAGTTCGTTCATGTTTTTAATCCCACAATACAAAACTGTAACCATTTCACGTTTCGTAGTTTCGTTTTTCTTAATGGCTGTAATTGCCATACGAGAAACGAAACTAGTCATAAACTTCTTTTCGCGAAGAGTTAAAAGCATCTGATTAAATTTTCGAAGTACGTTGCCGTATTGATCTGTTCGGTCAGTCTCCAAGTTAAAGTCATAAAACTCTTTTTCAAGTCGCATAAACGATTGTTTTAATTTATTAAGTGGCTTTAATACTTTTTTGCTCAATAAATACGTAAGTACCAATAGCAAAAATAGAATTGATATACTGATCCAATAAATTGTGTTTTTTTGCTGTTGTATACCTTGCAATAAACTTGTGCCATCATAGCGAAATGCTAAATTGTAGCTAGGTAAAGGATCATACAAAGAGGAGAGATAAAAGTAGAGTTTGTTTTGCTCTAAGTTAGTAAATAATACTCTAGAGCGATAGGTTTGTGATAAGGCAGATGCTTGTAAAAACTCACCCTTTGCTTCGTTTTCTATCGGGAAAGAAACTTGTTCATTTCTGCCAACAAAAACATAATCGATAGGGCTATTAAATCCCTTTGCTTGCTCCTTAAAGAATCTCTTATAATGTTTATTTAATGATCTCAATAATAAAGGTTCATCACAAAATCCAATAGCAACCCATAGATTACCTTTTCTAGTCTCATTTTCTCTATCAATGAAATATGTCCAAAAAATTCGTTTTTCTTTTGATACCTGCAGCATTTTTTCCATGTCAAAATCTAAGAATGTTATCCTTGTTAATCGATTTGGAGAATAGACAAAGGCATCAATATTTAAAACTTCGTCTAATAAACCAACCCCATAATTTTGCGCAGCGTAAATCTGTTTTAACCTATTGCCATGACTTTCATAAAATCCAACCGCATCAGGAAATTTTTTGCTTGTAAACATGAATACCAAAGGATAGATAACTTTAACTAAATCTCTCCAACGATTAGCAGTAACTTGAGGAGCACCAAATAAACGAAACTCTTTCTTTTTCCCACTGTTTGCCACCAACAATGACATGTCATATTGATTGGCAATCTTATGAAAGTGTTCTGATGTTTCATCCAAACTGATCATGGATTTATCTGGTGCAAGAGCCATTTTTTGTTTTACAATTTTTTTAAAGGCATCCCTAACTAAAAGAATAGTATTTTGCTGCTCTAGCTCGGCTTGTGCCCAAACTGCTTGGCTTGAATTCATTAAGTTTTCTAGTTTGATTCGTTCTAGCTCTACCGCTCTATTTTCTATAGAATCTATAAATGAGATTCCAAACAAATAAAAATATAAGAGAGATGCTACAAAAGGAAAAAGAAAGGTCAAGTAAATTTTAATTCCAACATATCGATTAAAGCCAAATATACTGACACTAATCAATGCAAAAACTACAAAATATATAACAAAAACTCCCTCAGGTCTTTCAAACATCGAAGGGAATAGATGTCGATAAGGTTTTATGGAGAGTGCATTGGTATTTACTGTACTAGGCAAAACTTTCATGGAGTGAATATAAATATCTTCATTTGCAAAAAGATTGGTTAATCCAGCAGATAACCTTTCTTTTTCATAAGCCAAAGGTGTCACAAACTGTACGTCAAACCAATCCAAGCCATCATTTTTACGAAAATTTGGTAGCCAAATTTTTAAATTAACCCACTGATCTCTTGGAAGCCCATTTAAATCTATAATCTTGGGCGTATGATTGGACTGTATATAATTTGAACTATAAAATAGTTCGGCCTGATTAAGAGTAACCCCACTAGGTATATAAACATTAAGCTCTATACCAATGGGCTTTGTTGCGTCAAAATCTTTGATGTGATTAAAACGAACACCAAAAACTTCTGACAGACTTTCAAACGGAATACACCATTTACCTTTATGACGAAAAACCTCCCAAGAATGAGTCTCAAGATACTTGCCATGCTTGGAATGAAAACTGAGATGTTGTGTTTGTAACCCTTTTTCATCAAACCAAAATTTTGTTTCATCAGCATAAGATAAACAAAAAAAACTCTGAATTACAAAATATATATAGGCTACACAACGCAAGGATTAACTCGCTGGTCTTTTAGAAGTACGTATCTTGGCATCGATATGGTCAACAGAATCTACGGCCATATCCCATGAAGTATATATTTGATTTTTTTTGTTAGCCCTTAAATCACCAGCCACATAAAATCCATCCACACTGGATTCACCTTTTTCGCTACACAATACATTGCCATTAGCTTGAACTTCTGCTCCTAAATGTAAAGCAAGATCATTGTAGGCTATTTGTCCTAGACCTACAAGAGCGAGCTGGGCAGCTACTTTACTACCATCTTTGAGTGTAAAACCTTCAAGAAGTGGAGTCTTTTCATCACCATCTATAGATAGTATGGGAGATTCGTTCACTTTGATATCATAATGCTCTAGCAATTTTTGAGTTTCAGGAGTTGATTGAAGAGTTTCACCATTAGTTAATATTGTCATACTTGGATTGTTATATCTTTCAAATAGCATAATAGCTTGCCAACAAGCACCATTATTTGAACCAATTACTACCGTATCTTTTTCTTTAGATAGATGTCCATCACAACGCAAACAATACAAGATTTTATTTTTATTTGCATATGGAAATACGGGGTCCATCTCTCCATTAATCAATGGCTGCTTATCCATGATACCAGTACATAGAACTACGTATTTAGCTAAAAATTCACCTTTTTTTGAAGTAATTAAAAAGCCTTGATCCGTTTTTTTTATATTATTAGCCGCTGCTTTAACGCGAGTTAACTTATCTTGATATAGTTCGTTATTTTCAATCCAAGAAAAGGTGTTTTTATGTGCAAAAGTAATAGGCTTTTTTACATCAAAATGAAAGGGCATGTTTTCTACTTCACTGACCCATGTAGCGCGAGCTTTCTTTTTTTCTTTGCCCGATCCTTCAAATACTATGGTTTTTAAATTGTTTAAGACTGCGCGTAGGGTACTCATTGTTCCTGCTGCACCCGCTCCTATAACAGCTATATCATAAATTTCATTGCTCATTGTACTATCCTTGTCGTATTTGCTACCTAGTAAAAAGCCTAAAATCAACTTTGTATTACTTAAAAAGAAAGAGTTAATTGATGTGATAATAGAATAATACAGCACAAATAAATGCAAAACAAATAACTTTTGTAGATAATCACTTATCTTAGATCAAATCAGCATCTATGAGATAAACCCTCGAGTTTTGCTTATAGGGTTTAGTTGAAAATCGCTTTATGTAAAACTACAAAAAATGTGTGTTTAATTGGTCCATCTAAGACAAAGCTTAACTCATTTTGTACTATCATAAAATAATAAATGTTCATTGAAGAATTAAGCTACATGACCAAAAAAATCCTCGAAACTCTACATAATACCTTTGGTTTAGACCAACTTAGGGCCAGTCAAAAAGAAATTATTGATACGGTGATCGCCAATAAAAGCTGTATTGGGGTAATGGCTACAGGGAGTGGAAAAAGCTTATGCTACCAATTATCTGGTTTACATTTAAAAAATTTGGTGATCATCGTATCTCCATTAATATCTCTTATTGATGATCAAGTAGACTATTTGAAGAGTCTTTCTATAAGTGCAGAAAAAATTGACTCTACTCAAGACCCGTTAGAAAGAAATCGAGTAGAGTCTTTGATCCATCATAAAAAACTAAAGTTTTTGTTTGTATCGGTTGAGCGTTTCGATAATCAACGATTTTGCAATCTATTGAAAAAGGTTTGTATCTCTTTATTGGTTATAGATGAAGCCCATTGTATATCTCAATGGGGACATAACTTTAGGCCGGCCTATTTAAATTTAAGAAAAATACAAACTCTCTTTAACATAAAAAGTGTTTTATTACTAACTGCTACTGCCACACAAAAAGTAGTAAAAGATATGAAGAAGGTCTTTAAAGTTAGGAGTAAATCAGTTTTCATCTCACCTCTCTTACGAGCAAATTTACAGATTGAGGTGGCAATGACCTCCTCATGCCAGCGTTTTGACAAGTTATTCAACTTAGTATCTTCTAATACACCTGCCATAGTATACGTAAACCGACAAGATCAGGCCAAACAATTATCTCTAAAACTAAATGAACAAGGTATAGATAGTGCTTTTTTTCATGGTGGTTTAGATTCACAAGATAAACAGCTTATACAAAATAAGTTTATGAACGGACATACTAAAGTCTTAATAGCAACAATTGCTTTTGGTATGGGAATCAACAAAAAAGATGTTCGGCAAGTGATTCATTATGGTTTTCCAAGTAGTATCGAAAGTTATTATCAGGAGATAGGACGAGCAGGTAGGGATGGTTTACACTCTATTTGTACCATGATTTCGTCTTATGAAGATCTGATGGTTCAACAAAATTTCATTGATTCTGATTTACCTAGTTATGAGCAATGTGAAAAATTTATCAATTATTTGCAAAACAATTATAGTAGTTTTTTAGATGCAAATCTTTATGAAGTGTCCCATACACTTGATTTACAAGTAGCTGTATTAAAAACAATGTTTTATTTCTTAGAAGAAATGAACATTATCGAAAAACTATATCACTATCATCAGTTTTTTGAATACCGGTATCTAAGTGATGTCAAGGACATAGAAGACTTTTTAAATCCTCAAGAGCTGGAGCTTTTTAACCAGATAAAAATCCATGAGAGTTTAAATTACTATCGCTATACAACTGATTTAAGTAAACTAAGTATCGATGGATTTTGTCGTGATGATATCGAAAATTTACTCTATAAATTAGATGATTATGCCTTTATCAAACTCTTTAAACGAAGAGCTAAAATCATGTACAAGATTAAGGATTTTTCTTTTAATTTACATGTATTATGTGATCGTTTGTATAAAGAGCTATTAGCTTGTCATGAGCCAAAGATTAAAAAACTAAAAAAACTAAAAAAGTTATATACGAGCACTGAGTGTTTTTGGCAACAGTTATCTACATACTTTAATCAAAAGCAATTAGTACCGTGTGGCAATTGTAGCAATTGTACTGCAACAACGATAACTAGCCAAAAATTTAAATTAGCTTCTCTAAATCAATTTAATCTGAAAGATGTTATTATCGAGTTACTTGATATTGTAGAAAAGCAAGATATCAATCCACATTTTTTAGCAAGATACCTATGCGGGTTTTCAAGTCCTCTAATTTATAAACATCAACTTCATAAAACACCGGGATACGGCAAACTGTCCCAGTATGGATTTGAAAAAACATTCACTTGGGTAAATAAATTTTATGCTGATCTCTAAAGAAAGACTCTCCACACTCTTCTCACTAGCTATTCCAATCATTGGTGGTATGCTCTCTCAAAATCTATTAAACTTAGTTGATATAGCTATGGTAGGACAGCTTGGATCGGCAGCTCTCGCAGCAGTGGGGCTTTGCGGTTTTATGAACTTTATGGCTGTAGGTCTATTGATGGGATTTTCTTCTGGTGTTCAAGCTATCAGTGCTAGGCGAATTGGAGAAAACAAATCAGACGAAGCAGCTAAACCGCTAAACTCTGCTTTACTCATTATTACTTTATTATCTGTAATCACATCAAGTATCGTATATTTAGCGATACCATATCTTTTACCATTGCTCAACTCTGATTCTAAGGTAGTTATCTTAGGCACCGACTATTTGTCTATCCGTATCTTTGGTGTAGTTTTTGTAGGATTAAATGCATCTTTTCGAGGATTTTTTAATGGAATCGGATTAGCTACAATTTATTTGCGTACCTTAGTTGTGATGCACTTTTTAAACATCTTGTTTAACTACCTCTTGATATTTGGTAAATTTGGGTTTCCTGAGATGGGTGTCTCTGGAGCTGCTGTGGGGACTCTTATTTCTTTGTTTTTCGGAACAGCTTTATACTTTATTCAAGCCAAATTTATAGCCTCAAAATATGGTTTTTTAAGTAAAAAGGCATCTTTCCAAGAGATAAAAAGTTTAATATCAATCAGTTTCCCGCAATCTATCACTCAAATTATGTTCGCTACTGGTTTAACTACATTGTTTGTAATTATCGGTAAGATCGGAACTGTGGAACTAGCTGCAGCCAACATTTTAATTAATGTCATGCTAGTTGCTATATTACCTGGTATCGGTTTTGGCTTTACCTCTGCTACACTATGCTCCCAAGCTTTAGGTCGAAGGGATATGGACGATGCTTATCAGTGGGCAATTGATATTGTTAAAGTAGGTTTTTTAGTTATCAGTTGCCTTGGGTTATTAATGGTTTTATTTCCACAACATATCCTTGGGATATTTACTACTGAGACGGAAGTGGTAGATGTTGCTGTTAACTCATTAAGACTTACTGGTTTTTTTATTAGTTTGGATGCCTGCGGAATGATATTAATGCATTCACTATTAGGTGTAGGAGACTCAAAACACGTTATGATTGTAAGCAGCGTTTTACAATGGGGGTTTTTTCTTCCCCTTGCTTACGTACTTGGTGTATATTTAAAATTTGGACTAATAAGTATATGGATTATGCAAGGTGCCTATCGTTTGATTCAAGCATTAATTTTTGCCAAAACTTGGCACAATAGAAACTGGGCACATATAAAGATATAGGTAAAATTATGCAACTATTTTTTGATTTTGATGGTGTAATATTAGATTCTGTAGCGATACGAACGCAAGGATTTCGAACGGTCTTAAAGGACTTTAAAGACAGCGACGTTGATCGATTGATTGAGTACCACAATCAAAATGGTGGTATCTCACGTTATGCCAAATTTAAATGGTTTTATAAAGAGGTCTTAAATCAAGAGTTAAGCCAAGAACTTCTAGATCAATACACCGATCAGTTTTCTCAAATTATGCTATCTGAGTTAGCTAATAAAGATTTTTTGATCACTCAAACTGTAGACTTTTTAAAAAAAACTTTTTTGAGTATGCCTATGCACGTTGTATCAGGATCAGATCAAACAGAGTTAAGACAACTATGTCAGGAGCTTGATGTAGCAAAATATTTCAACTCCATATACGGTTCACCCACAGCCAAAGATATTAATATCACTCAAATGTTAGACAAATACGATTATGATGCAGAAGACACAATTATGATAGGGGATTCTATCAACGATTATGACGCTGCTAATGTAAATGGCGTATATTTTTGCGGATTTAACCAAGAGTCTTTACGTAAAATTGAGGGTACTCATTACATTGATGATTTTGCTAGCTTCGAACCCCATCGTGTTTTATGTAATCGCTAGGTAGATAAATTAAGGATCTTAAAAGTTATGACAGAGCAATACAATCCCCCAAAGGTTTGGCAATATACCGAAGAAAATGGTGGCAAGTTTTCAAATATAAATAGACCTACTGCTGGGTCTAGAGTTCAAAAAGAGCTCCCGAGTGGTCATCATCCTTTTCAACTTTATTCACTTGGTACACCTAACGGTGTAAAAGTAACGATCTTGTTTGAAGAGCTTCTTGAACTAGGACTGACGGATGCTGAATACGACGCATTTTTAATTGATATTGGAGAAGGAGATCAGTTTACTAGTGGTTTTGTGAATATTAACCCTAATTCAAAGATCCCGGCACTTGTTGATAAAAACAATGGCGATCCTATATCTGTATTTGAATCCGGCGCAATTTTACTTTACCTCGCTGAAAAATTTGATCAATTTATACCTCATGATCAAGCACAAAGAGCAAAGATGATGAGTTGGCTCTTTTGGCAAATGGGAAGCACGCCGTATCTTGGTGGGGGTTTTGGCCACTTTTATGCTTATGCTCCACAAAAGTTTAAATATCCTTTAGATCGCTTTACCATGGAAACAAAAAGACAATTAGATGTTTTAGATAAGCATCTAGCTAACCATAAATATATTATTGGATCTCAATATACCATTGCTGATATGGCTATTTTTCCTTGGTATGGGATCTTAGTAAAGGGAAGATTGTATGATGCTGCTGAGTTTTTATCCGTACATCAATATGAAAATATAACTCGTTGGGCAGATTTAATTTTATCTCGGCCAGCTGTTTTAAGAGGGCAACTAGTAAATTGTACTTGGGGTAATGAAGATCAACAACTCAAAGAAAGACATAATAGTCAGGACTTTGATCACCTAAACTTAAACTTTTAACTATTTGTCTACTAAAGCTATTTAGTGACCAAAGGAGCTTTCATGTCAAATGAGTTAAGCGAAAATCAGTTATTACAACTATCCGAGATACTCTACTCCGGCAGTAAAATCGAAGCCATCAAATATTATCGTAGTATATCTGGTCAAGGTCTCAAAGAGTCTAAAGAGTATATAGACACTTTATATGAACAATTGCAAAAAGAAAACCCACATAAGTTTAGGACTACTCCAAGTAGTGGCTGCGGCTCAACTGTAGCAGTTTGTCTTATGATTGGGTATTTTATTTGTTAGGTCTTTTAGGCTTCTCTTGTGACCCCTAGTGGAATGTAGTACACTTACACTTTTAATGGTATTTTGCACTTTTTTATCCTAGGTTTTTATGTTTTATATAAAATTACTTGTATGCGTTTTTGTTATTTGTACTGTAAATTTGTTTTCAAGTTCGGGTGTTATTGCACCTACATTAGAGAGTATTTTTCAAGATTTTGATCAAAGGTCTCTAAAATTGTTAAAAGAAAAAAAGTGGAAAGAACTCGAAATATACTCCAAACAACTATTACTTGAAAAACATAGTGATGAGGAAATCAAAAAGGTACGATTAAACTTAACCATTTCCCAAGTATTTTTAAATAAAAATAAAGAAGCACTCGAGGCATTAAAGCCATTAACTAAGACAGATGGACCTATTGTCTGGAACAATTATGGTCTGTTTTTTGATAAATTGCGAAGACACTCTTTTGCACAATTGTGCTATCTAGAAGCAGCAAAATTAAATCACATCGAAGCCCAAAGAATGGTCGGTATTAATCTTTTAAGGGGTCAAGTAGTTTCTCCTAATTGTAAGGAGGCCCTAAAGTGGTTTAAAAAAGCCGTTGCATTAAAAGATGTAGAGTCCTTAGGTTTACTTGGTCTAGCAAACTTAGGTAACTTTACTTGTGAAAAAAATCAAAAAGAAGCTAATCGGTATTTTACTCTTGGAGCTAAAAAAAATGATCTTTTAAGTATCCGTAGATTAGCCGACTCCTACTTATTTGGACTTGGGGTAAAAGTTGATCGAGCAAAAGCAAGTAAACTACTTGAGCAAGCTGTTGCTTTAAACGATGCTAAAGCTACCTATCGACTTGGAAATATGTATAAAAAGGATGGCAAGATAAAAGAGGCCTTAAAGCTTTGGAAAACAGCCGCTCAGCAAGGAAACACCCCTGCAATGAACAACTATGCCTATGTTTCAGCTCAACAAAAAACAGATTTGGATAACGCTTTGTACTATGCTGTTTTAGCTTCTAAAAAGGACAGTAAAAATATCGGGATATTTGATACGATTGCTTGGGTTTTAGTACAAAAGGAACGATGGTGCGAAGCTAAGTTTTATATGGATAAGCTCTCTGGGTCTTATGCTAGTAATAAAGAGTTAAACGATCATCAACTCCATATTAATAAATCTATCAAAAAAAAGAAAATCTCTTGTCCAAGTCCATTAGTTTTAGAAAAGATCGACCACGGTCTAGCAGCCACCGTTAGAGTTCATGCTTCTATCCTATATAATTTAGGTTATTATAACCATGTTGAAAAAATCTTGTCACCCGCAGTAGAATCAGAAAAAAATTCCATCATAACGAGTGATAAACGAATCTTATCTAGTCGTGCCATTCTTGGCAATGCATATAGAGAACAAGGTAAACTAGAAGCCGCGCTTTTAATGTTTCAAAAAAACCTATCGGATTTGGAGTCTTTTAAGCTCGGTGAATCTCTTGATGCTTTAACAATGTGTAATAATATTGGTGGGGTATATAGTATGTTAAAACATTATAAACTAGCAGAGCAATGGCATGAAAGAGCTTTAAAGGGATTAATCAAGCTTGTAGGACCTAATGATCAAAATACTTTAGTCACTATGAACAACATAGCCTCGGTTAGTGAACACCTAGGTGATCATGAAAAGTCCATTGAAATGTGTAAGAAGATTTTAAAAATTAAAAAAGAGTCCATTGGAGAAAATCATGTGAGTTATGCTAAAACACTATTGATATTATCTGCTGCCTATCTACATACAAAAAAAATCAAAGAAGCTATTGATACGGCTGTACAGGCTTCTGAGATTTTTGAAAAAACCATGGGAGATATGCATCCTATGACTTTAGGCTCTTATCTGAATTTAATTGGTTACTACTTAGGTGAAGAAGATTATAAAAACGCTAACACCTATTTGTTAAAGGCTAAACTAATTGTAGACTCACAAAACAAAGCCCATCCTCAGTTTGCTAGTTATTATCAATTATCAGCAAGCTATTTGTCTAAAAATGGTGAGTTTCATAAAGCAGTAACTCAGCTGAATCATGCCCGTGATATCCTTATTAAGGTTTTTGGTAAAAGACACTTACAGGTGGCCCAAATCTTTAGTAATTTAGGTGATGTAAAGTTAAAACATGGGGATCTTGAAGGTGCTAAAGAAGAGTATGATCAGGCCGTGCATATCACTCAAAATCAAAAGGTAGTCAATACAAGTCTATTAGATTATTTAAAAGCCCAACTTAAAAAAACTGTTAAATAATTGTAGGTCTAGTCTGTTACTTATATTTGATTTGGATGGTACAATTTTTAAAACTCACAGTGTAATTGAGGCTGCTATTTATAGTGCTTGCCATGATCTGTCCTTACAGCCTCCAAGTACCAAAGATATTCGAGATCGCTTAGGTAAATTAGAGTTTTCTGAGTATTATGCTTCTCTTTTTTCAAATGTTCCTCCAGATACTCTTGATAGATTAATAAAGTTAGTAACTAAGTCACTTGAAACTAATCTCTCAACTCATGGACAATTATATGATGGTGTACTAAATGGTCTTAATATCCTTGCTCAGCATCATACCTTAGCCATATGCACCAACGGAAAAGCCCATCAGCAAGACAAAAAATTGATTGCAATGGGGATTGATAAGTATTTTACTTACAAAGCTCCGTATGATGGTACAGATAAAACCGCAAGAATTAATAAACTTAAAGCCCTGTGTCCTCTTGATAGCATAATGATCGGGGACATGTCCACGGATATTGAAGCAGCTAAACAAACTCATATTTTATCCATTGGTGTTTTATGGGGCTATGGTACACCCAAAGACTTATCAAATGCAGATTATTTGGTGGAGCGCTTTGATCAAATTCCAACAATTATAGACTCTATTTGAGTATAACTATCTTTGTTTGATTATCCAAAATTAGTTTTATTAACTAGATATTTTTTGACTGCTAAGTTCTATTGAATAAAATCAAAGTTAAACATATTCATGCAATATACTAAAGGTTTGTTACTTTATCACCAAGGGGAGAAACTTTACTATAAAGTTAACATCATTGGCTCATAATATATGTTAAACTACATTTAAATTCATCAAATAAAAGAGAAAACCTATGAATAATTTATCAGGTATTGCAGAAGTTTTGATTCCGGCGAGTTCTTTAAAAGACTCCGAAAGTTTTTATCATTGTTTAGGCTATGAAACAGTTGCCGAACACGATTGGGGAATGATACAAATGACAAAGCTATCTACTCCACCTATTTCTTTAATAAGTAAGAAGTTTTTTCCTAGTGTGAGTATTGGTTTTGTATCTGATGATTTAGATCAATGTGTAAAGCAATTAGAGCAAAACAAAATCAGCATATCAGAGGATGATCGAAGTTCACAGCCACCTCGCATTGTCTTTAGTGACCCTGATGGCCTGGAAATACATATTTTTGGGGTATAAGTACCAAATATTAATTGCCTAGGTACTTGTTATAATAGATATCATCATAGTAAATATCTTTTACTTTTCTGCTGTTTTTTCTAATCCATAAGATGTAAAGCCAAATTTTGTGGCTAAATGCTTAACAGCTAAGTCTTCACTAGATAACACGATACGAATCATTTCACACCACTTATAATTTTTAATAATAGTTAAAGCATCTTGGATTAATTTAGAGCCAGCACCTTGATTTCTAAAGCTTGGCAATACAAAGAAACCCCAAAAGTTTGCCTTATGCCTAAGAGAGCTTTTACGTACTTCTCTTTTAAAGCCAATCATGCCAATTAACTGATTTTGCTGAAAAACCCCTAAAACAAAATCAGATTTAGGAGTATTGTTACATTTTAACAAAGCTATAATTTGGTCTTTATGGGCTTTATTAAAGTCTGCTAAACTTGAACCAACAGATTGAGGTTCAAGCTCTAAGTGTTTAGCTCTTAAATCTTTAAAATACTCATAATGAGTTTCATTTAGTATGCTAGAAGTAAAAATTATCTAATCTCCAACGATAAATTAAATGGCTTCAAATTTAAAAGACATCCATTGAACTATATACATAAACTTGATACTGTCATCATAACTCGATTCTACAGACTAAAACAAGGATATATAGATGCAATCTAAACAAAAGGTCGATTACGAATTTATTATCATAATGGCGCTTTTGATGTCTCTAGTTGCATTTAGTATCGATGCTATTTTACCTGCGTTAACTATAATAGGTCTAGAGTTTCAAGTATCAAATCCTAATCATAGTCAATTATTAGTTTCAGGGATTTTTTTAGGTCTTTCTTGTGGTGTCATGGTCTACGGCCCATTGTCTGATACTTATGGTCGAAAAAAAATCATCTACCTAGGCATCTTCTTTTTTGTTTTAGGTAATTTAATCTCTTTGTTAACAACAAACTTTAAGATACTCGTATTGAGTAGAGTACTTCAAGGTTTTGGTGTAGCTTCTTGTCGAATTGTCTCTCTAACCATGATCCGAGATAAATTTAGTGGGCCAGAAATGGCTAAGATCATGTCACTCATCATGATGTTTTTTATATTAGTACCTACCGTTGCTCCTTTAATTGGGACAATTGTATTGATGTACTCAAGCTGGAGAGCCATTATAGTTTTATCTATTATCCTTGCTCTTATTGGAGCTGTTTGGCTTGCTATTCGACAAAAAGAAACCCTTAAAACTGAAGACAGAGTTAGTTTGTCATTTAAAACAATTTGGAAGGGGGTTGTTGAAACAGTTTCTAATGCTCGCACAAGAGTTTTTACTTTAGCAGCAGGACTTATATCAGGTGCGTTTATTGGATACTTAAGTTCTTCTCAACAAATCTTTCAAATTCAATATGGATTAGGAGATCAGTTTTCTTTGTACTTTGGGGTTTTGGCACTGGTGTTAGGTGTTTCTTCTTACATTAATGCCAAACTAGTTATGAAATTCCAAATAGAAAAAATCTGTTTATTTGCTCTCTCCACTATCACAATTAGTTCATTCGGCTTTTTGCTTTTCTCCAAGAGTATAAGTAATCAACCACCACTATATTTACTCATGTTTTATTTATCGATCATATTATTTTGCTTAGGTATGACCTTTGGTAACTTCAATACTCTTGCTATTGAACCACTTGGACATATCGCTGGTGTGGCAAATTCAGTGATCAGCTCTGTACAAACATTTATCTCTGTTGGGCTAGGAGCAGGGATCGGCTATTTATATGATGGGACCATTATACCGCTATGTTCTGGCTTTTTAATATTGGGGCTAATATCATCTTTACTTATGATATTCAAAATATTCAATAAAAGTAAAACAGCATAACTACATATCTAAGACCATTTTTTTGATCTTAGTGGCCTTTTCGAAATGATCTAATTGATGGGTTTCTATCCACCAAGTAGCAACTTGCATCAGCATTTGTGGATTGGTATTTTTATTGGCAAAAAAGGCATAAAAAGATAATCCGACTTGCTCTCCTTTTTGCTCAATTTTTTTGTTGCATACATCTATAATTTTAGTTTTCATGACTTGGTTCATCTAATCTCCCGTAATTTTGCTTTTGAAGGTAAAGTATATAGTTTATATTGGAAATGGTAGAATTATTCAACTATCATATTTCAATTTGTTCACAAAGATTGATTATATCTAGGTACATCAATAAAGCTAAAGCTGCGAAAAACTTGTATGCTCCTCTCCTTTTATCGAAGAGACCTCTTGAATAATTACCTATTAATTATGATTTCACTACTATTTATTATCTTTGGTTTAGCTCTAAGCTATTTAAATTTACAGATATTTATACAACAAATGAGAAATCAACATAGCCCATCTATTGTACCATTCTTTGGAGGAATCTCTCTTAGTATTGGCTTTTATACTAGCCAATTAGACCTGGTCCATAACTACTTTTATCTTGGATTATTTCTAGATTATGGGTGTGCACCCTATACTATTTTATTTTTGGGTTTTGTACTACAACAAAAATGGGTCTATCGAGCCTCCAATATATGTGTGTCTATAGACCTGAGCGATGAAAGTTACCTAGTTAATCTAGAAATTTACAAGCATGATCAAGCAATTTTAAAATATGAAATAAATGATCAACAGACCTTTGGTACAACACTCTATTCAGTAGATTGGTTAAACGCCTCCGAATGTTTTATATGCAATGACACATCCTATATACATCTACAAAAACCTAGCTCCAATTGGACAGTAGTTAGTAGTAAAGATGTTGGAGAGTCTACTTTTAATCTAAATCAATTGTTTGTTGAGTAGGCCTACCATATCATCTCTTATAAGAGGACTTCCTTTTGTAATCAATAGAGTTTACAAAAGGAAGGAGCACACTTAAATTATAGTCGTTTTCTTTCTACTTCTGTGCTGAGTCTCATCCATAGTGACATTACCATCATTAGTAACACAAAAATGAAAGGTAAAGAAAAGATTAAGGCTACAGCCTGAATGGATTTTATACCGCCAGTTACTAAGAGGGCACCAGTGATTACAGTGATGATTACACCCCAAGTAATTTTGATGGTAATATTAGGGTCTAGATCTCCTTCACTTGTCATCATAGCGATAACAAAAGTAGCGGAGTCAGCACTAGTAACTAAAAAGACAAAAATCAAAAATAAAGCTAGAACGGATGAAGCAAACTGCATCGGATAATAAGTTAGAAGTAAAAATAGGGCCTTACTCACGTCTTGTTTCATTAAAGCTGCTAAGTCTTCGTTACCTAACAAATCTAACTGAAAAGCCGCTCCACCAAAGACACTAAACCAAAGAATAGTAAAAACAGTAGGAATTACTAATGCACCAAAGATAAACTCTCTAATGGTTCTACCCTTAGAAATTCTTGCCAAAAAGATACCTACAAAAGGGCACCAAGCAATCCACCAAGCTAAATAAAGGATAGACCAATCACCCATCCACTGAACATACTTTGAAGACATAGGGTTCATTTGAAAGCTCAAAGGAATCAAATTGTGAATGTAATTACCAATTGTGTCTATGAATAAATTTAAAGAAAAGATTTGAGGACCTACAAAAAAGATAAAGACCATTAAACAAATCGCCATAATAATATTTAGATTGGATAAAATTTGAATCCCTTTACTTAAGCCTGTACAAGCCGACAATAAAAAGCAAACTGTAACAACAGCCAAAACACCGAGTTGAAAACTAGTACCAGTAGAGTCAATCTCAAACACAGTACCAATACCTCCACATATTTGTTTTACACCCAAACCTAAAGAAGCTGCAACACCAAAAACAACAGCAAGAGTAGCTGTTACATCAGTACAAAGTTTAACTAAGCCATGCGTATCACGATTTTGTACGAAAACAGGAATACAAGAACTAATCAAATACTTTTTACGTTTTCTAAATCCAAAGTATGCAACTGAAACTGCACATAAGGTATATATTCCCCAACCATGAAAACCCCAATGAAAGGCTGCATAAACCATAGCTTTTGAAGCTGCCTCGTGGGTTCTTCCATCACCCAACGGTGGATATACATAATGTAGCATTGGTTCTGCTGCACCCCAAAATACAAGCCCAGCACCCATTCCAGCAGAAAAAAGCATTGCTATCCAAGACATGGTCGAAAACTCTGGTTTATCTTTAGGATCACCTAACACAATATTGCCGTATCGTGACGATGCCAAATAAACTAAAAACACTAAAATAAAAGCAGTAGAGCCTAAAAAGAGCCAACTAAGGTTATAAACCATTAAAGCTTTAATACTTAAAGCGATAGACTCTACCTTGTCTGGTTTAATAAGTGTAGCTAATAAAAAGATCGCTAATACGATCCAAGTAACTTTTAAAGTCTTTCCGATTAAAAGATGCTCTTCTTTTTTGATGGTAGTTTGATCTACGTTATTTTCAGCTAACTCTCTTTGAAGCAAAATCTGTTTAAAGCTTTTGACTTTATGATCAATAATCTCTTGATCTTCATCTCTTCGATACTTGTCTTCAAGTTCACTTCGAAATGAGTCTAAGTCTTTACTCTTTTCACGTAATTTGTGATTGGGTTTTAGCTTGTCTTTGGCAAGTAGGTTTTTTTTACGACGATTCTTTTTAGGCTTCGACATAGCATCTCCGTTGAATACACTCAATATTTTGAGCTATTTGAAGATAGAAACCTCATAATTTTGAGGTTAGGTAATAGAGACACAATTAAGATTCTCTATTGAGAGTGTTAAACCTTAGGTGCTATCAATAGCACGGTAAAACTCTCTATCAACATCAGATTTAATTTATTAATTAATTGCTGTATATATCAGATTCTACTGATATTATGGGCGCATTTTATCATAAAACAAGGTAGGGTACAAATTTGGTTATAGCTACTTACTATAGTATACTTCCACTATGTCTTGAACTTAGATTGATTATACAGGTTTGAACCTTAACCATATTGATCAGACACCATGGAGATAACATGAAATTTTTACTTTGGCTTACAATTCTTACAACGACTACTAGTGCACAGTTAGCCCCCTTAAGTAGCGTAGAAAATGTTAATTTACAAAAGTATTTGGGTAAGTGGTATGAAATAGCTAGCTTACCTCAATCTTTTCAAAAGGGTTGCACAGCTACATCAGCATTCTATACCAAAGAAGCTAATGAAGATATAAAAGTACTCAATAAATGTAATCTTGGCAGCCCAAGCGGAAAAGAAAAAACTGCAGAAGGTAGAGCATGGGTTGTAGATACAAAGTCAAATTCAAAACTAAAAGTACAATTTTTTTTAAAGCGATTTAAAATGAATTTATTTGCCGGAGATTATTGGATATTAGACTTAGATAAAGATTATACCCATGTAATTATAGGAGAGCCATCTAGAAAATACCTATGGTTTTTGAGTAGAACGAAAACTATGGATTCATCTTTGTATAAAAAACTCCTTAATAAAGCTACTAAAATGGGTTTTGATATTAAAAAAATTGTTAAAACTGTTCACTAAATCGGATCATTACAATGAATAAAAATAGTAAAATACTTATTAGTGGGGCCACTGGTTTAATCGGCACTCAGCTTATAAATAGCTTAATTGGTCGTGGATATTATAATATCTTTATATTAACTAGAGCTTTTAAAAATAATTTAAACTTTACAAAATCAATTCAACAAATTATCTGGGACCCAAAATCATCAAAAATTGACGAGAAAAATTTAAACGACATAGATATTGTCTTTAATCTTGTGGGAGAAAATATAGCAGATGGACTTTGGACAAAGTCTAAAAAACAACGCTTATTAGATTCAAGAGTAAATAGCACTCAGTTAATTATTTCAAGTTTAGCTAAGCAAAAACATAAACCTAAAAAATTCATCAGCTCTTCTGCGATTGGTATCTACGGAGATTGTGCTAATGCTGATTTAAATGAGAGTTCCTCACTAGGTGAAGGGTTTCTATCTAATCTATGTCATCAATGGGAAAAAGCTGCATTAGATCATTCTATTTCTGGAATGGATTCTTACTGTTTGCGAACTGGTTTGGTTTTATCAAAAAATGGGGGAGCCTTACAAAAAATGCTTACTCCATTTAAGTTAGGTTTAGGTGGCCCATTAGGATCTGGTCAGCAATATATGAGTTGGATTCATATGGATGACCTTATTAATCAATTTATCTTTGTTATGAAAACTGATTCTAAACATCAGATTTTCAATGCTGTATCACCCAATCCGGTAACTAATCTAGCCTTTAGTAAATCTCTCGCAAATACTTTACATCGACCATGTTTGTTTACTATACCTAAATTTGTATTGAAAACAGTTTTGGGAGACTTATCTCAAATTCTTCTAGATAGCCAGAAAGTCTATCCAAAGCATTTTGAGCATGAAGAATTTAAGTTTAAGTTCACACATTTAGCTGATGCCCTTAATAATATTTTAGAAAATTGACGTTAAGGATACAAGTACTAGAACCGTTCTAAAATAGCAGATCGCCTTTCATAGTGTGACAAATTGACATTATTTATTTACATTTTTTTTTGATAATGCTATTTATACAGACTTAAGTTAACTTGTTAACTAAAATAGATGTTAAAGTTGCATTTTGAATAATCAATGCAAAGCACAACATAAATACTTATACTTTTTTACTAGGAATGACTGTGACCGAAAAAAAACACTCCAATGAGCTTACTCATACAGACAATCGTCTAATCTCTCTCAAAATTGAAAAACCAAAAAACCTTAAAAATGATGTATTATCAGGACTTACCGTAGCTTTAGCTTTGATTCCTGAAGCAATTGCATTTTCTTTTGTTTGTGGGGTTAATCCACAAGTCGGTTTATACGCTGCTTTTATGATGGGGCTAATCACTGCCGTAATCGGTGGAAGACCAGGTATGATCTCTGGAGCGACAGGTGCAGTTGCTATTATATTTGCTCCGCTCATCGCAAAAATGGTTGCAAACGGAAAAGAAGCTGGGCTTAGTTCTGATGCAATTATGGGAGATGCACTAGGCTATCTCTTTGCAGCAGTTATTCTAATGGGCTTGATACAAATATTGTTTGGTGCACTTAAACTAGGTAAATTTATACGACTAGTACCACATCCTGTGATGCTTGGATTTGTTAATGGTTTAGCTATTATTATTTTTAATGCCCAGTTAAGTCAGTTTACAGTTAATGGTGAAATCCTAGCAAATACACCATTAATGATTATGTGTGCATTGATCGCCCTTACTATGGCTATTGGAGTCTTTTTACCAAAACTAACCAAAGCAGTTCCTGGGACCTTAGTAAGTATCGTTGTAGTTTCTACTATTGGTTATGTTTTAAATAAAACTAATCCAGGCTCAGTACGTACAGTTTTAGACTTTGTTCAGGATAACGATGCAACTATCACTAGTATTGCAGCTGGTCTTCCTACTTTTGCTATTCCGAATATTCCTTTTTCTTTTGAGGCTTTCAAAATGATTTTACCTTATGCTGTATTGGCCGCTGCTGTAGGATTAATTGAGTCTTTAATGACCCTAAGTTTGATTGATGAACTTACAGAAACTCGTGGACATGGTAATAAAGAGTGTATCGGCCAAGGTGTTGCCAATATTGTTAATGGATTCTTTGGTGGAATGGGTGGATGTGCAATGATTGGTCAAAGTATGATTAACATTCATGGTGGAGGACGAGGAAGAACCTCTGGAATATCTGCTGCTATCTTTTTATTAATGTTTTTACTTTTTGGATCTGCAATGATCGAAATTATCCCACTAGCTGCTCTAGTTGGTGTAATGTTTTTAGTTGTTATTGGTACATTTGAATGGTCTAGTTTACGATTACACGGAAAAATCCCTTTATCTGATATAGTTGTTATTACTAGTGTATCTATCATTACCGTGTTTGCTGATCTTGCTATAGCAGTTTTAATCGGAATCATAATGTCAGCACTTGTGTTTGCATGGGATCATGGTAAAACAATGCATGCTAAAAGAAAGACCCAAGATAACAAAACTATCTATTCTTTACACGGACCCTTATTCTTTTGCTCTGTTACCTCTTTTAAAGAAATATTTGACTTCAACTCTGACGAAGAGCATGTAGTTATTGATTTTGAACATTCAAGAGTATGGGATCACTCTGGTATTGAAGCACTACAAAATATTACAGACCGATATCAACAATATGGCAAAAAATTACATTTACTAAATTTAAGTAAAGAGTGCGCTCAATTGCTAGAAAGAGCTGATGGTATTGTAGAATTAAGTGTAATTGAGGACTTAGAGTGGCATATTGCAGACGACTCTTTAGCCTAAATTTATAAACTAAATAAAACTTTCAAATCTGATCAAAACTTTTTTTGGTCAGATTTTTTTGTTATAAGATTAAAAGAACATCGTACACATTTATCTCAAATACTATGTATCGAATTAATGGACTATGATAAGATTGTCTATCGAAAAATAAACTTGAGGAGATTTTGTGATTAAAATTGGTGTTAGTTCGTGTTTACTTGGACAAAATGTACGATATGACGGTGGACATAAGCAATTAAAACTTATAACTAAAGAGTGGCTTGATAACTTCGAATATATACCTTATTGCCCAGAGGTTGCCATCGGTCTCCCAACCCCTAGAAAGGTAATTCGACTCGTTCAAAAAGGTGATGATATCTCCCTTGTTGAGAGTAAAAACCCTAGTGTTGATCATACCCAAGCAATGACAACTCACTCCCTAAATTATTGTGAAAGTTTAGATGATATATCTGGGTATATCTTAACAAGTAACTCTCCTAGTTGTGGCATGGAAAGAGTCAAGTTATATCAAGATGCTTCGAGTAAAGTAGGTAAAAAAAATGGGGTGGGATTGTTTGCTGCAAATCTTATGAAAAAGTTACCAAACCTACCTATCGAAGAAGACGGTCGTTTAGGGGATCTTCGAATTAGAGATAACTTTCTCACTAGGGTTTATGCCTATAAGGACTTTCAAGATTTGCTAAAAGGTAAATTAACGCGTGGTAAAATAATAAAGTTTCACAGCAAGTATAAATACCTTTTAATGGCTCATTATGTAAGTGGATATAAAGAACTTGGTAAGTTAGTAGCCCATGTGAAAGATTATGATCTAGAAGAGTTTGCTGAAATCTACATTTCAAAGCTCATGTCTTCGTTAAGTCATAAGACTACCAAAAGAAATCATACAAATACACTACAACATATACAGGGGTATTTTAGAGATGAAATCAACAGCGAAGAAAAGCAAGAGTTATCAGCCGTCATTATGAAATATCATGGAGGAATCTTACCGATCCAAGCTCCATTGACATTACTCAAACATTATTTGAAAAAATATCCCAATAATTACTTAGAGGATCAAGTTTATTTTAGTCCATATCCAGAGGAGCTAATCAAGATACTATGAATCACTTAGTTTGGTTTAGAAATGATTTAAGATTATGTGATCAACCGACTATAAGTAGTGCTATTTTAAGCGCTAAATCGTCAAACTCTAAGATAATTGCATGTTATATTGATTGCCCTAAGCAATGGTCAATGCATCATATGGCTCCAATTCGTCACGATTTTATTTTAGCTCGAGTCAAGCAACTTCAATCTGAACTAAAAGATTTAAATATAAGTTTTCTTATAAAAAGCGTTGATACTTATGATGATGTATCTCAGTGTTTAAGTGAGATATGTACAGCCCATCAAATCAGCGATCTCTACTTTAACGAAGAGTTAATGATTTATGAGTTACAAAGAGATCAAAAAGTCATAGATACACTATGCGACGTTAAAGTACACAAATTTTATTCTGACTGCCTAATCAGACCAAATACAATATTCACACAGCAAAACAATCCTTTTAAGGTTTTCACTTACTTTAAAAAGGAATGGTTAAAACAGTTGCCAACTGTGGATTTAATCCTAAAGCCAAAAGCTCTAAACCCAGATAACTTAATATCCAACAAGTGTAATTTAGACGTAGATTTTGATGAGTCCATAACAAAAATGTACCCTGTAGATGAAGCATCCATTTTACAGACCTTACGAGATTTTGTTCAGCAAAAAGTAAGTAGCTATGAGCAAAGCAGAGACTATCCCTCGCTCCAAGGTACATCTAAACTATCTCCATATCTAGCTATAGGAGCATTAAGCCCTAAACAATGTTTGATGAGATTGTTTTATGAGTTTCCGAATGTTTTAAATGAGTTAAAAACAGGGCCTATGGTCTGGCTAAGTGAGTTAATATGGCGAGAGTTTTATAAGAGCACATTGGTTTCTTTCCCCAACACCATGAAGGGCAAAGCATTTTTAGATCATTTTGAAAACCTCCAATTTTTAAATAATAGAGCACTTTTTGATAAATGGTGTATAGGTCAAACTGGATATCCTATAGTAGATGCTGCCATGCGACAACTAAATCAAACAGGTTGGATGCATAATAGACTTCGAATGGTAACAGCAAGTTTTTTGATCAAAGATTTACATATTGACTGGCGCTGGGGTGAAAAATACTTCATGCAGAAGTTGATCGATGGTGATTATGCTGCTAACAACGGAGGTTGGCAATGGGCCGCGTCAACAGGTACAGACGCTGCTCCTTACTTCAGAATATTCAACCCTACAACCCAAGGAGAACGCTTTGATAAATCAGGCAAATTTATCAAACAATTTATACCTGAGTTGAAGGACATACCATCAAAATTTATACATAAACCACATGATTTTGCTACTAAAAATAGTATTGAATTAGATTATCCTAAACCAATTGTGGACCATAAGGTAGCACGTTTACATACCTTGGATATGTATAAAGAAGCTAAATCACAATACTTATCTTTAAATCCAAAAAGCTAAACTTTATGACAGCATTAAATGTAGCTTTAGCAATAGTTATTAGAAATGGTCGGGTACTTGTTCAGCATCGTTTACGTGCAAAACTCGGGATGGTTTATGAGTTTCCAGGTGGTAAGGTAGATTTTGGTGAAAGTATAGAAGAGGGCGCCAAAAGAGAGTTGTATGAAGAAACAGGCTTACAAGATCTATTGTTTACAAAAAGTTATTCGTACACTAAGAAGGATAATACTACAATATCCTTCGTAATATTAAACTTAGCTCACTCATTACAAGAGCCCTTTGAAACTAACTCATTACGAAAACAAAGCTTTCACTGGTTAACTTTGGATGAGATACCCATATCCTCATTTCAAGAGTTAGACCAAAGCTTTATTCAGCAAGAGCTCAAAAAGTATATAAAATAGGGCACTACCTCAATTGATAATGCCCTAAATATTAAGCTATTTGTTTTAGATGTTTGTGACTAATACATATTTTTTGATCTTTAAAACTTAGAGTAACTTTGTCTCCTTCATTTAACTTAGAGCTTATAATCATCATAGCTAGTTCATCTAGAATTAATCTTTGAATCAGTCGCTTTAATGGTCGTGCTCCAAAAGTTTTATCAAAACCAGAAATAGCTAGTTCATCCACTAGACTTTGATCAAAAGTCACATCAATTTGCTTGGCCTTTAACATTTGAACCAAATCATCCAGTTGCAACAAAACAATATCAGCAATATGACTTTGATCCAATTGATTAAATACGATCGAGTCATCGATTCTGTTTAAAAATTCTGGTCGAAAAAAGTGAGATACTGAGTTCATAATAAAACTTTTTTGTTGTTGATAATCCTCCGGAAACTCTTCAAAAGCTTGATGGCCTAAATTTGAAGTCATTATGATCACACAGTTTTTAAAGTTAACCACTCGTCCTTTTGAATCAGTTAAACGCCCGTCATCCAAAACCTGTAACAGAAGGTTGAAAACTTCTGGGTGTGCTTTTTCGACCTCATCTAGTAAAATCACTCCATAAGGGTTTCTACGTACGGCTTCGGTTAGTTGACCACCGTCGTCGTGTCCAACATATCCCGGAGGAGATCCAATCAATCTAGCTACCGAGTGTTTTTCTTGGTATTCACTCATATCTAGTCGAGTCATTTTACTTTCATCATCAAACAAAAACTCAGTTAATGATTTAGCAAGTTCGGTTTTTCCTACTCCTGTGCTTCCTAAAAATAAAAACGAACCAATAGGGCGATTGGGATCAGATAATCCAGCTCTTGATCTTCGGATAGCATTCGAAATTGACTTTACTGCTACATCTTGCCCAATAACTCTTTGCTTTATCTCATCCTCCATTCTAACTAACTTTAAGCTTTCTTCTTCTAGAATGCTCTCAACAGGAGTTTTTGTCCATTTGCTGATAATTTTTGCTATATCTGCTTGAGTCACTTCTTCTTGTAAAAACTGCTTAGTAGATTGTACATCAGCTAGCTTTTCTTTAGCCTCTACTAATTTGGCCTCGGTCTCAGGAATCAAACCATATTGAATCTCAGCTACTCTATTAAGATTTGCCATACGCTCTTGCTGATCTCTTTCAATTTTTAGATTTCCAATCTCTTTGTTGAGAGCTTTAATCTCTTCAATCACTTCTTTTTCGGCTCGCCAATGTAGCTCTAAACTTGAGTTCTCCTCTTTGAGTTCACTCAACTCCTTTTTAATTTTGTCTAACCTAAGTTTAGATTGAGAGTCCTTTTCTTTTTTTAAAGCAACTTTTTCAATTTCTAATTGTCGTATTCTACGATGTAACTTATCTAAAAACTCTGGTTTAGAGTCAATCTCGATTCTAAGTAAAGCCGCAGCTTCATCCATTAAGTCAATAGCTTTATCTGGTAAAAATCGATCAAAAATATATCGACTAGATAATTCAACAGCCGCTACTACAGCGTTATCTTGAATACGTACCCCATGATGTATCTCGTAGTTTTCTTTGATTCCTCTTAAAATAGATATGGCATCATCAATATTAGGTTCGTTGACCATTATCGGCTGAAATCGACGCTCTAAAGCTGTATCCTTTTCAATATATTTTCGATACTCTTTAATGGTAGTTGCACCGATTGTTCGAAGATCACCACGAGCAAGTGCAGGTTTAAGTAAATTACTTGCATCCATAGCACCTTCTGTGGCACCAGCGCCTACAATGGTATGAAGTTCATCGATAAATAGGATGATCTTTCCGTTGGACTCTTCTATTTCTTTGATTACTGCTTTGAGTCGGTCTTCAAACTCTCCTCGAAACTTGGCACCAGCAATCAACGCTCCCATGTCTAATCCAAGTATGATTTTGTCATTTAAAGAGTCTGGTACATCGTTTTCAATGATTTTTCTAGCCAATCCTTCTACGATGGCAGTTTTACCAGTTCCGGGGTCTCCTACCAAACAAGGGTTATTTTTGGTTCTTCGAGAAAGAATTTGTAAAATCCTACGGATCTCATCATCTCTTCCGATTACTGGATCTATTTTTCCTTTACTTGCCAAAGCGGTGAAATCTATACAGTATTTTTCTAAGACATTGTGAGTATTTTCAGGGTTTTGATCGGTCACGTTCTTTCCTCCTCTAAGTTCGAGTAGTTCTTTTAGGATCTGAGCCTTTTTGACTTTAAGTATATCGCTAATGATTGAATCGTCACTAATGATTAACAATAGGTGCTCCACACTAACAAAATCATCTTTCATAGACTTTGCTTCTGACTTAGCTAATACCAAACGTCTTTGTAGATTTTGCGAGAGTTGAGGGTTAGCCCCGCTAACGTGAGCCATTTGCGAAATCTTAGAGTCTACTTTGTTTAAAATAGTACTCTTATCAACAGATAGCTTTTTTAGAATATCAAGAGTAAAGCTATCTTTTTGATCTAATAATGAAGACAATAAATGGATACATTCAATTTGAGAGTGTTCTTTTTGTAGAGCTAACTCATAAGCTGAGTTAATTGCTTCTACTGCTTTTGTAGTATATTGTTCAAAATTCATAATGATCTCCTTTGTTAATTTACACATAGCTAAGTGCAAATAGAAGTCCAATAAAAATTGAACGGGTGAAAAACATCTCGAAACATGTACTACAATTAGATTTATGTCTTATCTAAGACTTTGACTAAAACGTAATTTGACGTTTATGTTTCAAAATATCGTTTCAATTTGAACTAAATGTTTAATTGTGAATTTTGTAATAAAAAACAAACATAAATTATTGGTGATAGCTACTCTAACGCTTTTTGTTTTTGAGGAAGCCCATCACATAAGTCATAATAATCAC
This sequence comes from Candidatus Cloacimonadota bacterium, assembly GCA_023954715.1. GTDB lineage: Bacteria > Muiribacteriota > UBA6191 > UBA6191 > UBA6191. The sequence continues at coordinate 324,977 of JAGSHD010000003.1, forward strand.
CTTTTTCACTAACATAAATATGCTTGTCAATGGAAGCTTGGTTTGGAGAGTCTATGGAGCCCATAGCTACTGCCGTCCAATCATGGTGGATTGGCTCCCAAAACAGAGATGATCCACAATGTTTACAAAATCCACGTTTGACTTTATTTGATGACTGGAACCATTTGATATTAGACGTGCCCTCAATATTAATACTTGATTTAGAGATATCAGCAGATACAAAGTAGTGGCCAGAGTGTTTTCTACACTCAATACAGTGGCAAGCATCGATTTGGGAGAGAGGACTATCGATTGTGAATATAACTGCTTTACAAAGACATGAACCATTATGCATTTTTGACTCCTTAGGATCCATCGCTTAAACAGGAAGCTGAGTGGCACTTAGACTTGATAAAGTCGTTTAAGCATTGTAACAGAGTTATGAAAGCAAAAGAAAGTCCACAAAGATGATAAATGAAATATAAGCTACCCATGCCACGATATAGAAAAGACTCCTGTAAGAGGTTGATCCCGACTAAATTAATGAATGTGATTGGTGTACAAATAACAATAGCGAAATACAGTTGTTTTCTTCTCTTTAAAGATGATTTTTGAGAGGAGAAAAACTTATAATATCTATAATGCAAATAGATGACTAAACAGTAAGGTAGCATAAAAAAGGAATGTAGTGTCTTAAAGTTTATGACAAAAAGTTGAGTAATAATAAAGGGTAACACAAGTATAGCGCAGTAAGCCCAGGTATTGAAAACTTGAATTAGTGCCTGACGTGGTGAACGAAAGATGGACAATGAAACAATAAGTGGTATTAACCCACTACAGTAAAATACCATAAGGTAAAAGTACGAATAAAACCGTGCTTTATAAAAATGTGCTAGGTAAGGATCCAAAAAGAATGGTGACAATAATAATATATGACCGGTAAACAAAATCAGTCTAGATTCTAAGAACGTAAGTTTAGAGATGTTAAAGACTTTTTCAAAAAACACGATTAATCTTGGCCAACCTCTGAATAGTAGCTTAAATTAAACTTTTTCTGAAACTCTAGATTAGGGTATGCATCATACCAATTCATTCCACAAAACAAAGCATGTAAAGAAAAATGTGCAAAATCTTCCAAGCTAGCAATTCTTTTTAAGCAAAACTCATTTAAACAATATACATTATCCATAGAATCATAAAGTATCGAGTGTCCACTAGTATCATTTTGTAATATAAAGAGGTCTTGAGGCATATTTAGTTTTAGATACTCACTATATGTATCCACCCCAAATAGCCAAGGTAGCAAATTGTTAGGGTCACCACTTTGGACTAAATAATTAACAGTATAATTGCCATATCCTCCTCCATCTAAAATGGCACCCGAATAATTAAGTTGATTTTGAATTGAATAAGTATCATTTGAAACGATAAGTTTCATACCAATAAGCGGAGTTAAATCATGAGGAAAGTGTAATAAATGAGTTGGTTTTACTGGAAATACCAAAGAATAGCTTTGATTGTAATAGGATCTATCAGTAGATAGGTTAATTACATGGTAGTCTTGATTATTATGTAAAATTTGATAGGGCTTAGTTTTCAAAACATTAATCAATCTATCCCAAACCGGCCAATTTTTTTTGTTTGATTGAATGTCATTTACAAGTTTAGGATTTGTATTTTCAAAGGTGGTTGCCATTTTTCTGCCATAAGTATATGAAGATTGGATCATGATAGCATGGTGGGTGGGCTATAAACTACAAATGTTTAATCAAAGGGTACAATGCAGAAAAACTAAAATGTCTAATTTTACTTTGAGAGTCAAACTGGCTGATTTACAATATCAAGGTACTTATGAGGTGTATTGCAAAAGTCTTAATTCTTTGGTCTACCTTGATAATTTTAATATATCCTTTTACAATGTGGCTTTCTATCATTTAGACAATATTTCATAGTATAGTCGTATATGTTATGATTTTTTTTCTTTTCCGACTATTTTCGAAAACATAAGAAATATATGTGTTTGCTTCATTAATTTGTTCAAAATAAGAAAAACTGAGACTTTTTTGGGAAGGGTTTATCACATAAAATAATAAGTAAACCAACCGTATGAAATTCACATCTTATAACGTATTTTGCATATTTACTATTTTATAAATTCATTACTTCAATAGAAATTATTGCTAAGAGTTTATTATAGTTGTTTTTTTAATAGTATATTCGTGAAGATTAATGCCTCAATCAAATAGTGTCACTTTAAGGAGTTTATAGGTGTTAAAAGGAATTATTACACTTTTAGTTTTTCAATTTATAGGTGAATGTATTGCAATACTGTTTGGACTACTAGTACCGGGCCCTGTAATAGGTATGGTTTTATTACTTACTTTTTTAATACTTAGAAAAAGTAGTTTTGAAAGTTTAGATGATGCTGCAGCTATTCATCTTCGATATTTACCATTGCTATTTATTCCGGCAGCTATGGGAATAATCACGCAAGCAGACGTGATTTCAAAAGAGCTTTTGGCAATCGTGATTGCTCTTGTTTTAGGTACTATAATAGCCCTTGCATTTAGTGCAAAATTAATGGACTATTTAATTGTAAAACAAGAGGAGAAAAAGTGAATTTTGAAGCTCTTATAGAATATATTTCATCAACTTCACTAATCTGGCTAATATTAACCATCGCTTCGTTTCAATTAGGTATTATTGTATATGAACAATTTAATAAACACACCTTATTGCAACCGATTATAATCTCCAGTGCAATTGTAATGAGTGCACTTTTAATCACAGGTTTTGCTTATGAAGAGTATTATAAACATGTAAAGATAATTCATTTTTTCTTGGGTCCTGCAACAGTTGCTTTAGCTTTGCCTCTATTTAACAATTTGAAGCATGTTAAAACACTGTTTATACCTATAATGATCACGCTTATTGTTGGAGGAGTTGCTTCTGTTTTAATAGCAGTTGGACTACTTTGGATTTTAGATGCAAATATCCCTACAATTCTATCTATGACAACAAAATCTATAACTGCACCAATTGCCATAATTACATCTGAACAAATTGGAGCTATTCCTTCACTAGCAGTTAGTTTTGTAATTATCACAGGAATCATTGGTGCATTATTCGGAACATCTATCTTTAAAATAATTAACGTAAAACATGATATTTCAAAGGGTTTTGCATTAGGATTGATTTCTCATGGAATAGGGACAGGAAGAGCAGTAGAGATAAGTGAAAAAGCAGCTGCATTTTCTGCTCTTGCAATGGGATTATCTGGAATATTTACTGCAATACTTTTGCCTATAATAATAAGTATCCTTTAAAAAATTAGTTGGTAGAACCGAATTGCTTATTAGAGACTATATTAGACAGGTGAGCTGTATCGTGGGGAGATAAATGTGAATAATAAAGACTTGATTGCAAAAGCAGCAAGCTATGTAAATAGTACAAAAACTGAGGGTGGCTTATTGGGCGATGTTGCTTGCGCACTCATTTCAAAAAGTGGAGTAATTTATGTGGGAGTCTGTGCTAGTGTAGGATCAAACACATTTTGTGCTGAAACCAATGCTATTGGCTCTATGATAAGTGAAGCAGAGTTTGAAATAAAAAAAATTGTAGCAGTTTGGAAAAACGAAAAAGATGAAGTCTTTGTTATTTCTCCGTGTGGAAATTGTAGACAGCTAATGTATGAAGTTCATCCTAACAATTTACAAACAATTGTGTTGTTAGATAGAGACAAAGAGATCAGTCTAAAAGATCTGTTACCTCATTATAGCTCTTGGAAAAAGCAGGACTGATATTTTGGACAAAGTGAATAAAATATTAATGTTGGGATGCAGTGGTGGTGGAAAGTCTACCATATCCAATCAACTCTTTAACATATTAAACATACCGGTTTTGCATTTGGATATCTTTTATTGGAAAGAAAACTGGGTTGCAACTCAAACTGACGAATGGAGAGAAATCGTAAAAGATCTCTTGAAAAAGGATCAGTGGATCATGGACGGGACTTTTTCAAGTACTTTTGACTTACGCTTTCCGGAGGCAGATTTAATCGTTGTATTAAAAAGACCAAGACTATTATGCCTGTATAGAGCGATTACACGATTGTTAAAATACGATAAAGTTAAACGTAGATTAGATATGGCACAAGGATGTGAAGAAAAGTTTGATCTAGACTTTTACAAATACATCTGGAACTTTAACAAGGTCCATTATCCACGAATCGAAACTGCGATCAACCAATATGAATGCCATGATAAACTTGTACTATTAGAGACTCAAAAGGATATTGATTTGTTTTTAGAAAGTTTAACTGTATAAGTAATGTGTAAGAATAAGTTTTACTCGAACTTAACGTTGACCTCCGCATCAAGATAGTAAAATCTTGATAAAGGAGAGTCTAGTTCGTATTTTAAAGAGTTTAATCCTGAACCAGATACCTTGATTAGGTCACTTACAGTGCTTTGATATTTCTGTATTTTTTCAGTGAATTTCTGTATCAGTTCCATATGAATTTTTGATTCATTGGATATCCCTGTGTACACTTCACTTACTTTAACATTCGTCTTTTCAAGAATGTTAAACTTTTGTATAGCGTTATTCAACAGGGTACAAATCTCAAAATAATTTTTCGAGACATCGCCTATTTTATAGCTAAACTTAAACTGAATTTGAAAAGGCATTGAATACTGAATTTGAGTCTTAGAACTGAATATTAAACCGTCTTTTTCTCGTTTCGATAAATGGGTTTTTAATCTAATCACAGTGACGTCTAAGTTAAACTTTTTTGCAATATCCTTGGCTTGTTTAATATATTGGGATATAGCTTTACTCGACTTTCTAGTATCATTATCTACGTGTTTTAAAATCAAGTTGAGTGAGACAGAGTCAATTGGCACGCTTTTGCCGAATGGTTTTGAATTATGAAATATGAAATCATTGTAACTGCGATAACCACCACCAGCGAAACAATTATAGTTTAGGGCTAAAATAGATAATAGTAAAATCACCTTCATAAAATCTCCAATATTTACATTATAATGATTAAGCATCTTATCACTTGCACACTACAGGTTCAAGAAAGCTAGTAGTCGTTGACTACAACTTTAGGCGTTGCAACAATATTTCTAACTAAACGGCAAGACTTGAAACACTTCGAAAGTATCCCATAATCAAATTCACTATAAAGATAATCACAAGAATTTTCATGAAAACGATAAAATACAATAGCTCCGCTCTCATCACATATTATAATGTCATGAGGCAAGTCTTTTACTTTCAATAGCTTAAAGGCAGTCAGAGTATTTTCATTGAATGATACCAACCAAGGAACATCTAAACCATCGGGTTCTCCATGGCAGTTGATTACACGTTTATGAGTCTCTTGTATTGGTATTGATTTAATACTTACACTAAATTTTTTTAGTAGTTTAATAGAATAATCCGGCTCGAAAAAACAAAATAGATCAGAAGTACATGATGACTTTTTCAAATATGCTAAAACGTCACCGTGGACTTCATAAAGTGAAATACTATTTATCACCATTGCTGATCTAGTTTCGTTTTACTTGAGCTTAAAATAAAGAGTTTTAATTCTGTAAAGAGGGGGAATCCACATAAGTTTCTCTCATAAATATTGTAACTTGCTTAACTAGTGTAAGAAATATTAACGAATTGACCATACTATTTGATAGAAGAACATTTTGAAGACACAACTTATTTGTATCAATTAGAAAAGCCGATGATCGATTAATCCTTAGATACTGATTTACCCAAGTAAAAAATCGACCTACGATTTTTTGGTATATTCATAGTTACAATACGATCTTTGTCAATTTGGATGACTTTATGATCAGCTCCTGAAGCATGTAAAAATCGATCGCCCTCTGAAAGAAAATATTCTTGATCGAAAAACTTTAAAACTGCTCTTCGTGAACCTTCTATGCCAAAAATATTGAATAACAAAATAGTATTCGACTCAACGTTGTTGGGAGATAAAGATGATTCGAGTTCATATGTATTTGAATTATAGAGTTTAATATTTTTGATAGATCCATCAAAGTGCATGGACAAAAGTACATTTTTATTAGGAGAGATCGGTTCAATGGTAGGTGGGGTATGATGTTTATCTGATTCACAATCATATCCGAAACCACCATAGCCAGTATTTGGGGTCATAGGGATTGTAGAACTACTTAACTCCATACTTGGGTTAAAGGACATGGTGAAGTGAATATTTTGATCATGGTTTGTAACTTGATAGGACAAATGAATTGGATTTACAAGTTTCTCACTATCGCCTGTTAAATGTGATAACAACCCAATCTTAATGTCTATAAAATCGTAATAATTACTTAGACTATAGTTGGTTGATAATTTACCCTCAGATTTGTCAAAACCCATGATTCTTATGAACTTATCAAGATCAGTTTCAAACTTACTATTTTCAGTATATGATAAAGAGAAGCAAAGCAACCAGAGAACTAACAAAACTATACTCGATTTAAAGGTAAATACTTTCATAACTCCTCCTTTTGGAGTTGGTTTGAGACAGTATTGACCCAATCATCATCACTTGGAGAAACCAAAATGCACGTACAACGCATGGACTCACACTCAATGTGTACGCCAGGTGAATCATCAATTAAATAATCTATTGCGTATAGGTCTGGCATTTTTGAAAATCGATGTGATTTTAAGGATTTAGTATCATGATCATGAAGGGTTTGATTGACTATTCCTTGAAGAGAAATTCCAAAACTTCGAAACCATAATTTCAAATAGCTGGCATTACGAAGTGAACTCGTATATATCCATAAATCGTGCTCTTTTGATAGCTTTTTAAGAAGATCTATAGCTCCCGTTCTTAATCTTTCATTAAAAAAGGAGCGCAACCAAAAACATGTATATGCAGAGCCGGAGTGAAACTCTTTGGTAGTTGGAATTAATGTATCATCTAAATCAAAGGCTATCTTCATAGAGTAAAGGATATGACAATTCGCTTAGTTTTTCCACCATTGCCACCATTTTGGCTTTAATTCATTGACTAACATATCCGATTCATCTTGGTTAATTTCAAGCTCTATAGAATGCAACTAATTTATATAATCAGTCCAATTGTTACTATAGATTTCAGATTTCTTTGTTTCTAAAGAGTAAGTGTACACAGTATCATTATCGTTAAGAAGAATATAATAATACTCTTCACCACCATCACTCCCAATGACAAAGCAGTTGGGCTTATTGATAATTTTTAAAAAGTCTAATTGATTGTAAGATAGTATTATTTCTAAGTCGTTAACCAACATAAACTCGTGAGAAAAGGAGTGTAGTGTAAAAGGGTAATTTAAGAGAGTATTTTTGTAAAACACTGGTAAGTTGATATTTAGACTATCTTCTATTTGTTCTATCATAATATACTGGTATAATTTTTGTTATAGATAAAGTTAAATTTCATCTTACAAGGAAGACCATAGATTTACTATCAATGAAATTATTAAAAAATAATGTATTCATGACTTTAAAACTGTGAGGACATAATTGAATACTCCCACTTTATACATATTTTCTGGATTACCAGCAAGCGGTAAAAGTACTTTATCTCGCTTATTAGCTACCCATCTAAAAGCTACACATTTACGCATCGACACAATTGAACAAGGTATCCGAGACTTATGCAGCTTTAAAGTAGAAGGTGAAGGATATCGATTGTCCTATCGAATAGCCAAGGATAATCTTAGCTTGGGTAATAGTGTTATAGCTGACTCGGTCAATCCCATTGAGCTTACGAGAAACGAATGGCAAGATACTGTTAAATCTGTTGATGCCAATTATATCGATATTGAGATCAGTTGTAGTGATCAATACCAACATCGTCAAAGAGTAGAAACACGGGGTGAAACTGTACGAAACCTAAAAGCACCTACATGGGAAGATGTTATGAATAGAGAATACCAAACTTGGACGAGTGAAATTGTAAAAATTGATACTGCCAATAAAACAGTTTCTGAGAGCTTTAAAGAGTTACTCGAAAAGTTGGATATTTGTTAAGGCTTTAAGTTTTCAAAAATTTTGAAATATTCAATTTTATCAAAAGTAAATGGACCCAGCTCAATAAATTGTTCCCAAATTTCAGATGGTTCATTTAATTTGTAGTCTGTTTCAAAAATAAAGTCTGACCAGATAACATTGTCTTCATGCATATGCAACTTAAAAGAGTAAACTCCACAGCCACTATCTGCACACTCAGGGCAAACATAGAGTTCTACATTCTTATTATAGAGAGATGAATTGGAGTGACCAGTAAATTGTGCTATAAATTCTAGCTGAACTTCATCACTAAATCTTCCAAATGGACAAACAAAATTATTGTGACTCAATAATTGACTTAAAGCGATATCATTTATGTAGTAATCATAACTTAAATCTGTTCTATCGTTTGTAAAAGTAAATAATCCATCAATCCAAGTCATAAATTTTTTTTCAATAGCAGGCTGTACTTTAATCTGAAGAATATCCATTATCTATCCAAATTACTTTTGATAATTTCTTCTATCTTTTTAGATATCTTATATAGATCAGTACGGCGTGGCACTTTATCTAATACTTGCTGTGGAACATCACTATGTCCGTAAACATGACCGATAATATTACCATAAATAGATGCATTTATATCTGTATCCCCACCAACCTTTATAACATCAAGCATTGTTTGATACTTGCAATTAGATTGTGAATGAAAAAGAGCGCGAAAAACTATTTCAATGGTATGTACTATATACCCAGAGTTTTTTAAGCGATGACAATGTTGTACAAAGTCATCAACAGGGCTTTCAAAAACAGATTGGATGCTATCTCGAACCTTACTATCAAACAAAGATTCACAAATCAATTTGTATGAACTATCAACACTCATCTTAGAATTCAAGCATTTCATGATCATTAATATAGCTAAAGCTCCTGCGTATGCTTCATCGTTGTTATGCGTAATCTTAGTAAAATCTCTTATGATTTTTCGGTCGAAAGGGTTGAATGGATCACAAAAATGTATAAGGGGTGAAATACGCATAGCGCAACCATTACCAGCGCTCATTTCACCAGATACACCACTAGTAAACCAATGAGAGCCAGCTTGCAGACTTAAAAGAGCAGACAAAGTCGCCGCTCCCATACCAGTGATATTACCTAGCTCAAACTCAGTCAAAAATAATTTTGCACAATTAGCGGGATCTAACCCGTTAACTTCTACAATACTTTTATAGGTAGCAAGAGTTAGTTGACTATCGTCGGAAAGCTGAAAGTGCTCAGGCACTAAAACATCTTTCACTGGAGGAATAGCTTCATAAGGTATGCCTAAGGCATCTCCTATTTGGCCAAAGACAATACTCGAATACACCTTATATGATAGATCAGGTATTATCATTTCTTAACATGTTCTCTTGTAGCTAAGATAGTTTTTAAATCTTTGTAAGCTTGTTTCCATTGTTTGGTACTTTTATATTCGATATAGTCTAGTTGACCATAATCAGGCTCGTCAACATAACCAACTAAATCTGTATCTTCAAATCTCTCACAGCATTGCAGAAGCCGTTTTAGTCTAGCGAGTAATTGTTTGGTATTTTGCTTATTTAGCACCTCTATTGATACAATGTTTACTTTACTAGTCATATCTAATCACTTTAAATTTTTTATGATACAGGAAGTATACTATGAGCCAAAAATTACTGCAAAACTATTTGAAAAAGTGGTCTTTGGAAAACCCTGTACATCTAACGAATACGGCTACCGCTTACTTGTATCACGTTGACTCAAGATTTGGTCCAGCGGTTTTAAAGATTTTTACTGAACTTGGTATAAAAGATGAGTCCTCTGGCACAGACTATTTAAAAGCTTGTGCTGGTGAGGGTGTAGTTAAGCTGTTTGCTGCCGATGAGGGTGCTCAATTACTTGAATTGCTGCATGGAGAAGGTTTTTCAAAATATAATGATCAAAATGCATCAGAGATATTTGTCGGTATTTTACGAAACACATTTACTTGTCAAAACATCGCACCTAATCACAAACTTAGATCCCTTGAAAGTTTACTCAATGTCTTTGAGAGAATAAAGACTCCTACTAATCTAAATATTTTATTTGATAGAGCTAAAAACATCTTTAAACAATTATCAGCTACTCAAGACCGCAATGTTTTATTGCATGGAGACTTACATCATGAAAACGTAATGAAAAACCAAGATGGACTATACCTCTGTTTTGATCCCAAAGGATTTGTGGGGGATCCTTCTTATGAGATCGCAACTATATTAAACAATCCTACAAACTCCCCTCAAATTACACTCGATTTAAGTGTTTTTAAAAATAGAGTGGAGTACTTTTCTAACTCTTTAAACTTACCTGTATCACGAATCATTGGATACTTTTATGTGTATCTTTGCCTCAGTATAGCCTGGTCCATAGAAGATGGATGTAATTATCAACAAGAGTCCCAGCTTTTACAGTTGATTTATCCAAGTGTAAGTGAATTTTTTAATATTGATTGAGTGCACGAATGAAATAACTTTGTGGTAATAACCATGTAAGATCGTCTGGTCTACATTAAGTTACTTTAAAACACAATTAAGGGATAAATATCTTGTTCAAAATTCATGAAACGTAATTAATCACCGTCCATTGTAGTCTGCAAACGCAATAGGATGATATCATGAACTTATAAATTTATGATATGAGGACCACTATGAATAATGCAATACAGGTAAACGCCTCCATTGTTAAAATTATCCACCAATATCAAGAAGACTCCCTGAAACGTTCTGACTTACGTATTTCATTATGTGAACTAACTGGATTAAACAAATATCAAGTAGAGTCTGCTATCTTGGATTTGGAACGTGTTGAAAGTAGTCAAAAGTTTGATCTAGAGACACAATTAGAAAGCATCAAAAGATCCTTAGGAATCTACTACTCCACAAAATTACCCGAACTGAGAAAACTATTTATTGAATACATAAATAAAGACATTATCCTACAAAAGACTATGGATGATCAGTTAGTAGAGTTTCAAAATGCTAAAAATTGTATTAGTCACTGGGATATAGTAAAAATATTATTATACAATCCTTCTATTTTGGTGCTTCTTGGTATCCTAATAGCAGTATTATCCTTTGATACATTAGTCTATTTGGATTACTTTACTGAACGAATTAGCTCACATTACAACGAACCAAAATTCGAAAACTCTTCAACAGTGACTGGTGTAGTTGATAGTAGACGATCTAGCTACTTCGAAAAAGTGTTCATCGTTGATTATCACTATAGATTGAATGGGCAGGACTTTAAAGAGTACTCCTTTGTCAGAAAACCAATGAATAAGGGAACAAAAGTAAATATACTAGTTGATAATAATCAAGCCAATATATCCAAGATAGCAGGGGGCTCTTATACACCAGGAACAATAATGTTACCCCTGAGTAGTTTTGAGATCATAGTTCACATATTAATGTATGGAGCGTTCTTTTTAATTGCGTATAAAGAGTGGAGTAGATATCAACTTTATCGTACCGGAGATATAGCTTTAACCCAAACAATAGCTATAAGCACTAAGCCAACTTCAGAAATAGAGAAGGAGGCAATATATACATTTTTAGATCAGGATAAACTAATTAGAAGTGCAAAAGAGGATTATCCTAGATCACAAACTTTGGTATCGGCACTTGACTACGATATTGTCTTTTATAGTCCTACTAAAAGTGTTCTTTTAAGCTCTTTGGGAGATTTAATTAATTGCATTGATGGACAAATCAGGCTAAATATTTCAGCAGCAGAGTTCAGAAAGAAAATTTTAGGATTACTAACTTTTGGCTTTTTTATCGCAATATATGCGACCTTCTCTTTTATGTAGATCGACGAGTAAAGTGCTTGAATAGTAAAAGTAACCCTGATAATGCAAGTAAGAGTAAGCCAAAAGCTGAGGGCATTACGATAAAATCTCTTACTTTTGGACTCCAATAACTACCTTCATGGATTTTGACAATCAAACTAGTCCTTCGAGGGGCAATTTCTAGAATTTTACCTGTCTCACCGTTCATTTGAACCTGAAGACCCTGCTTAGTACGAACTTGGATCACACCTTTGCTAGGAGTTATCTTAAAATAGGAAATATCTGACCAATCTTTAACTTGAGTTTTTGGATTAGCTACTAACAGTTTTGTAGTAGCCTCTAAACTAAGCCAGGTTTTAGGTATTTCTTGTTTAATAGTTTTTGGTTGCACCCAAGGAAAGTACGATCGCATTATAAGCATAAGACCAGTACAAATTGTGATGATCATGGGAATAGTAACCAATAAACCAATAACTCTATGAAGTTTTCTCATGGACTTTTCTTTAAACATTATATCTCTTTTTGTAAATATTGCATAAGGTAGTAAAACTACACTAAAACATTCTAAAAGTTAACTTTAAAAAATCTCCTATTATTAGCTATAGAAAAATTAAGTAAACTATTAAAATCCTAGTGTAATATCATCCCTAGAAAAATTCAATTTACATTTTCTATGTACTTCTCTTTAAAATCCTTTTAATATCAAAATCTGCTATTTAGATAACTATAATTACACGAATAAATCATCAATATTTACAGGAGATAAAATGAGATTATTAGAAAAAAATACGGATGTGGCACTATTGATTGTTAGACTCTCGGTGGGTTTACTTATGTTGTTACATGGGATAGCAAAGATTACTCATGGTATCAGTTTTATTGAAGGAATGGTTACAAATGCAGGCTTGCCAGCTGTGTTTGCTTATGGAGTCTACATCGGTGAGATTGTTGCACCTCTATTTATTATTGCTGGGTTTCGAACAAGAGTAGCAGCCTTAGTATTTGTAGGAAACTGTGTTGTAGCCATTGCATTAGCTCATTCTGGGGATATATTTTCACTTACAAAACACGGTGGTTGGGCCATTGAATTATTGGGATTATACATGTTTGGTGCTTTAGCGCTTATGTTTTCTGGTGGCGGAAAATACGCCGTTTCTAGTAAGCATATCTTAGATTAAACTATAGTTTTCTAGGGTCTTCTATAAAATCAATTGCATTTTTGTCTCGTAAATATACTAAGACACTCTTGTAAAAACTATATCGACCATCATACCAAGGTAAAATTTCATTTCTAGTTTTGTTACATTGATTTTGTGGAGGACCACTACATTGTGCCTCGGGTGTCCAACCTTTTGCATGATTTACACACCACACATTGCCATGAACATCACTACGGTAAGTGTTTTCTTCACTAAATCCAGGATCTTTAAAAGTCTTTGCATCCAATTGAAGAAGAGCATAAAACTCAAGTGAGTTTTGATCATTTAGGTAGAACCCCAGATCTAAGGTCTGAGATAATTTAGATTGTATCAAATCTTGATTTTTAACACATGCCCTAGCATTAGAGTTTTGTCTAGCACATGTACCAAAGCACCTTGAAAAATGTAAATATATATAGCTAACAAGAAATAAACACAATAGTAATTTGAATATTTGAAACTTACTCATATCATACTTGATTTAAGTTACTTGGTGGATAGCCAAAGTATCGCTTAAACTCTCGACTAAATTGAGTAACACTTTCATAACCTACGTTACGAGCTACGGAGTTTACTTTGAGTTTTTCATCACTAAGCATATTACGTGCTTTATTCAGTCGCACTTTTTTAACATACTGAATGGGAGAACAAGAAGTAATCTCTTTAAATGCTCGATGAAAACCGGATATACTCATGTGAGAAAGATTGGCTAATTGCTCTACATTAACTGATTTATTAAACTCACTGTGTATTTGCTTCAGTGATTTATCGATCTTTGAAATTGTAGTATTTTGCGCTGTTAGTGCATACAAGGCAGATGCATTTTCACTACACATGATTTTGTATATTATTTCACTGATAATACCCGGAGTAACAATAGTACTTTCTACTGGGCACTTTAAAGAGTGTAGCAATCTAACAACGATTGCATTAAAGTCTTTTGTGGAATTAGTAACAAATAAGGATTGAGATTGATCAAAATCTTTAAAACTATGGGTCATTCTATGCTGATGCATTGTATCAATCACATTGTTTAATACCTTCATATCAATATCAATGGACATACAAATAAATGGCTCTTTTGGGGATCCAAAAGTTTCACATTCAGCAGGAATAGGAACAGATACTACAAGATAGCTATTTGGATTATAACGATAGGTTTGTTCACCAACATGAATCACCTTGTTACCTTGGCCTACGATAATTATTCCTTGTTGATATATAAGCGGTCCCGGTGGAACATATTTTGATGCCTTATAGATTTTCACGCAATCGTGATAAGTTTGATTGAGCCCATCGCCCTTTGTTAAACTGTCCATTAACTGTGATATTGAAGTCATGTTCATCCTACTTTGTATAAAGTAAGTATAGAGGATGTTTTGCAATATGTATCTAATTCTACAGATAAAAGCAGAATTAGGCATGATATTTGGAGTATTAGCTATTCCAATGGGCTAAATTGTAGAGTTATAATAGATTCAAATAAAGCATGAAAAAAAAATGGATTCATAGATACAATTGCACTGAGTCCACTATTTTAAAAGGAACGACAATGAACAATTTTGATTTTTATAACCCAACTCATATTGTATTTGGTAAAGATAGACTACAAGAATTAGACAAACTGATACCAAGTGATGCTAAAGTATTATTATTATTTGGCGGGGGAAGTGTTAAGAAATACGGAACTTATGACAAAGTCATCAAAGCCCTAGGAGAAAGAGAAGTAGTTGATTTCGGTGGTATCGAACCAAACCCTCAATATGATACTCTTATGAAAGCTGTTGAAGTAGTCAAGACTCAAGATATAACATTTTTACTAGCTGTTGGTGGCGGATCCGTTATGGATGGTACTAAATTTATATCATTGGCAGCCAACTTTGATGGTACTCCATCAGACTTATTGGTTGGAAAGGCCAAAACGTCTGAAGTTAAAGTTGCAACGCCACTTGGTACAGTATGTACTTTACCAGCGACAGGATCTGAAATGAATGCTGGTGGAGTCATAAGCTTTGAAGGTGGAAAATACGGCATGGGAAGCCCATTAGTTTATCCAAAATTTTCATTTTTAGATCCAACTTTAACTTACTCATTGCCTAAAGTTCAGGTAGCTAACGGAGTAGTGGATGCATTTGTTCATACATTAGAGCAATACTCTACGTTTCCGGCCGATGCTAAATTTCAAGACAGAACAGCTGAAGGAATCCTACAAAGCTTAATTGAAATAGGTAAAACAACGTTAGATAATCCAACGGACTATGATGCTAGAGCTAACTTAGTTTGGTGTGCTACAAATGCACTAAATGGTTTGATCGGAGCAGGGGTACCTAATGATTGGGCTACTCATATGTTAGGTCATGAGTTGACTGCAATGTTTGGTATAGATCATGCACAAACTCTTGCTATAGTACAACCAGCACTTTGGACAGTTCGAAAAGAAAAGAAAAAGGCTAAGTTGTTACAATACTCTCAAAGAGTATGGGGAATAACAGAAGGTAGTGATGATGAGATCGTAGATGCTGGCATCGCAAAAACTAGAGAGTTTTTTGAAAGTTTAGGATTAAAAACTCGAATGAGTGAATACGGAATCACCGAAGATAAAATCGATGATTTAGTAAAAGCACTTGGAAATCATGGAATGACTGCACTATCAGAAACACGAGATCTCGATCTTGATGTTAGTAGAGCAATCTTTCAAGAAGCTATGTAGTTTTGACTGAATACCCATTCTGATTTAATGTTCTAGGCGTTTAAAACTTGGCATGTTAAATCAGGAGCGTCTATCCAATAAATGAAAACTACTTACTCCGGAATCTCACCTATTAAATATATCTCACTTGAGCCAGAATAGTCTTCGTCATTGATGGTTTCTTGGATCAATTTAGAGGAAAGGTTTTTAGGAATATTTAGTTTATATTTAGCGGTTTGAGATCCCAATAAGTCCATGTGAGTCCATGATTGATAGTGAGAGCTTCTGTTAAAAAAGTTTGTGTAATAATCTGGATCAAAAAATACGTTGATGCTAGCGTAAAATATATTGGGTAGGGTGAGTAACAAAACAACTTTGGTATGCTCTAAATGAACTGGTTTAGTTGCAATCAAGTTATCAGTGGCATCAATCAAAGCCTGACAGACTTGATTTCTAATGTCTGTAGGCTCATAACAACAGTCGATAAAACCTTGGTATGCTGGCAACTTATAATTAAAATAACCTAGGTCATATAGACCTGTAAGTGGAAAGTCTTTCGTCCTATCAGCGATACGAAGACATAGATTCTTAGCCTTACGTTTTTTACCTCGGATCTTTTTAAGTTTTTGATGTTTTTTAACTTGATGTTTCATAGTCATAGTTTACCATCATAATCCACAAGTTTTAAGATGTAAATTCCTTCGAAGTAGGTCTGGTGCTTTAGTAGATAATGGACATTAAACTCATTTGATGTTAAGTTTAATTAAAGTTAATTTATAGTAGGATACATTATGAGCCTAACCCCAGAAGATGTTGAAAGTCTGATTAGCATTTCAGAAGAAAAAAACGATATTAACGTACCTGATTTAAACAATTTAGGTGAAGCAGGCTTGGATAGATTTATGGAAGCTTCTACAAAATGGACCAATAGTGAATTGACTGTGCTAAATCAGCTTTCTGACTCCTTAGAAACTGACTTAAAAAAACGATTCAACTCTCATGATATTAAGTTATTCATGTTTTCAAAAATCCACATAGAAGAGTTTTCACGAAGTTTGGACAACCCTTGCTTAGTAGGGTCATACGCCCTTAGTAGTAACTTGGGTGAATGCTTAATTAGCTGTCCACATCAATTAATTGAAAACACTCCTGATCAAAATGACTTTTATGCTTTTTGTGAAGAAGTACTAGAATGTATTGGTAAAATACTTCCACCAAATTGTAACCACCATTTTCAGTTACAAGCCCTCTTTGAAGACCCAAAAAATATAATCCTAAACGATAATTCAGAGTCCTGCATTATATTGACTTTTGATATTTTGACCGAAGAGAATCTGTGTCAACCGATAGACATAGTAATTTCTAATAAAATATCTAAACTGATATGCTAAAAAAATAAAGGCACACCCCTTAGCTATTTTTTACCACAAACTACCATAATCCTCTCAGGAGCACTATGGTAGAAAACCTTTGATTTGTGTACTCATAGTACTTGGTAGCAAAGTTCTCCCCATATACTTCAATTTATGGCCTATAAAATTTAGCCAATAATTAGTTAAATCAATACGCACTACTTATGTAGTGAAAAACCTGATACCTTTGAAAAAAGACGCATAAATCAAGTTTTGTACTTTTCCTACTAGGGATGAGCTTTTTTCTTTGTTTAAAAATTTTGCCATTAACATTGCACTTTAGTTTTGTTCAATTTAAAATACTTTTATAAATATGTAATTAATTTAAATTTAAGTGAACTTAGCTATTAGGATTGATATGAATCAGGATAAATTATTTAAAGAACTATACGAAAAGTCTAAAGAAGAAAACAAGATTCTTACTCCTGTAGAAGTTATCAATTATTTTCACCATCACTTTGATGAAGATCCTAATGTAAGCTGTGAAACATGGGGGATTGATAACACGGGTCGCCCCATATTGTCCTACACTTTTGGACATGGCCCTCAATCCATACTTCTATATGCTTTTGCAGACCCAGCTGAAGCAGTAGGTGGAACAGGAATTATAGCTCTAAGCAAACTATTAATGGATAAACAAAGTGAGCTATCTAAACTTAATTACTCATGGGTTATTGTACCGTGTTTAAACTTTGTTGATCAACCTAATCATGGATTAGAAAATAGTAAACTACAAAAAACTGCAGCCCAAGAAGTAGATTGGTGTGTCAGCGATCCACGTCCCGAAACCACTGCTATTTTACAAATAGCTAGTGCCTATAAGCCAATCTTTACCTTTCCATTGCATGATGAGTTTCATCATCCAGAGTATGTTGCACCTTATTGTGGCTTAGGTAAAGCTATCGATGTAGATACTGCATCTAATATTACAGCTTTGTTTGCGCAATACAATATGCAAATGAACCACGAATACGCTGATAAAGAGCTAGGTGAAGGTTTCTTTATCATGGAGAGTATTGGAGAAGAAATTAAAAACTCTACCTTTTATGCTTTTTCTCAGTATGGTCAAGTCCTAGTTTGCGAGATACCAAATACAAATAAAGCCAATGACTCTGAGTTAGTATTTTTACAAATGGCAATTGGTTTTACAGTACTAAATGATACAATTTCTAAATCTTAAAGTTAATAATACAGCTAGCTATCAAAGAGCAGCGATTACTGATATCTCAACTAATAATTCTTCTCGAGCCATTGATGCTTCGACACAGGCTCTCGCAGGAGCATGACCTTCTGGTACCCAAGCATCCCATACTGCATTCATAGCTTGAAAATCATTCATGCTTTTAACATAAATTGTTGCTGACAATAGTTTTTCTCGACTCGAGCCAACATCACTTAACAATGTATCTACCTTTTCAAGCATAGTAATTGTTTGTCTAGTAATATCTTCACTAGAGTCCTTAGCTACTTGACCACACAAATATACAGTATTGTTGTGAATAACGGCCCGACTCATTCGTTGCTTGGTTTCTTTTCTATCAATCATCATTATCCTAATTGGTTATATAGATTTATTATACTACACTCAATTTAACAAATTACAGTTACTAAATCTACTCATCATCATGCAATGTTTAAGTTGCTAAGCTAAAACAACGAAAACATCAAATGTACTACGTGACAGAATCAGAATTTTAGGATACTTCAAAGTAGTTAGCTAACTAAAGTCCAGAAACAACTTGTACAAGTACAAAACTAAGATAGCTAAATAAAACCATTCCTCCAATAAACAAATGGGCTTTGCGATTAAAAGAGTGGTCCGCAATCGGATACAAATGAGTACCCTTAAAGTACATGGGTAAATCGTTGAATATACAATAAGCACATAATATAAAAAATGATGCTATGAGTAAGCTAGCACCGCTCAATACTATGATAGGGGTTTTTAAAAATATTCCCAAAACAATGACACAAACAGATAAAATCAAATATATTTTTTGGGAAATTTTTAGTCTATTACTGGCAAGTTTAAACACATCAAAATCTTTGATAGGAAATGAGTATGGCAATAAGTCTACCAATTTAAATGACTTGTCCTCATTAAAAATAAGCTCTTGATGATCTAAGTTAACTGTTACTGTTGAAAGCTTGGTATCATCCAAAAGATAGCGTTGTAATGAAGGTATAGCCAGATAGATTAAAGACTTATCCTTACATCGAACAATTATAATATTTTCCTCTAACTCTGTACTTGTTAAAACGAACTCTTTCATTGTTTACCTTTTGAAAATAGATGTAGTAAGCCAAACTATCTAAAATATATCCCTAAGTAGATATGGATGCAATATAGTATCCAACCTGACTCTAATTCAACAAAAAAGTCTATCGATCTAGGAGTCACAAATTGAAATTTATCATGATTAGATTAGGAGTGCGTTATCAACCTACATGTTCAGTTATACTATCAGGTAAGATCACCCAAGAGTGTTTTCTATCTTCATATACAGAAAATGTCGGTGCAGCTATATTGGCATCATCAAAACAACCAAGTGCAGCAACATAGTGATCCGGAAAAAAAGTGATCTCCCAAAAGAGGGTAGTAGCACAATTAGGACAAAAATGAAATTTTACAAGATTGCCCTCATCTGATGTAAAGTTATATATTTGAAATTCTCCCAAAATAGAGACTTTATTTTTAGCTAGCACGACCTGTGCTCCATAAGTGCTACCTGTACGCTTTTGACAGGCATTACAGTGACAAATTGATGACTTATCTATCTCACCATCATGAACCAATTGTAATTTTGTACATAAACAAGTTGATCTTCTTTTCATTAAATACTCCTAAGTAAAATAAATGATTTATCCTATGTATTATTTTACTGAATAAATGCCTAGATTAATTAAACTTTAATACACTTGAAGACAAATTTAGACCTAGATCTGAATCAATTCCAAAGAGAAGTAAATGACAAATAATGGACTTTACACAAATGAACTCTTATAACTCTATATCCTACAAATTTTAAAACTCCAAAGCTCCTATATCAGGAGACATATCCCGTGGCTTTGTTTTAAAATCTAATCTCAAGCCATTTATCATCATCCCTTTATTAATTGCTGGGCTGGCTGTAGTCAATGTAGCATTAAAGGTGCTTGAATCTACCAAAATGGGATCAAGCAAAATACTATCAATATCATTGCCAGAAGTCTGCCACTCAGTTAACGAATGAGACTTATTATTGAACACAAAGTTTTGTGTATTAGGAGCGTATAATAGATTATTATTTGAATGTACTTTAGTCATAGACTCAGTATGTTGCCAACTAATCAATCCACCATCACCACTAGGATGAATATAAGGTAGGTATAGTAAATTATTGTAAATCTCGAACATTGAAAAGTGGGAGTTTACCTCAAGTAGAGCTAAGTTTGCTGCTGTATTTTGAGAGTTTGAAATCAAAGTATTATTGTAAATTCTGTTTTTGAAACCCAAGTTTTCAAGAGTCGTATTATTATTAACGATTTTAAAAACGATAGCACTTTTAAAAGAAGAAGTACCAATTGTTGGAGCTCCATTGTTTGGTTTCAAAAATAAGTTATTTCGAATAATCGAACCACCTAGACCAGAGTCTACCATTTGCCAAGTATTATCAGAGGCAGTAAACTGATTGCGCTCTATGATGATATCTCCAATCTTTGCAATACCCTCGATAGTTGGGTTAGCTGGCGTCAAGGATACAGTGGTAAATCCGCCATTTAAAATATTGTCAGCAATCACGCATCGAGTAGCACTACCACCGGTTCCGATTCGGATATTTGGCTGGTGAGCCAAACCGCTACTTGACCAACCTGCATTATTGTACATATCGTTATATTGGATCAATAAATTATTAGGATAAGCAGTACGAATAGGACCATGATCTGGGAAGTTAGGAACACAATCACGGCACTTTCCATCAGATCCACTTATAGCGTTAGTATTTTGCTTAATCCAATTGCCCATAAGAGTACCCAGATAGCCAAAGTCCCCAAACACACCATAATCTTGCCAATCACTAATATAGTTATCAATGATGGCTATATGCTTGCTTTGTCCCGTCTTAGAAGATGTACCCCCATGTGGATATATAGTAAGCCCCATACCCTCAAATCGATTGTTGGAAATCGTAATATCTGAACAACCTAAATACATAAAAATACCAGTAATGTGTTTACCTATACCCGTAGTAGGGTTATACGATCCCTTAAAATGGATATTTGATATGGATATATCACTTACATCTACCATATATATCATATTACCACTAGAAACATAGTTGCTAGAACTATCATCGACTAAAAGAATTGGCGATGCTCCACTACCATAAGAAGAAATTTGTAAGCCACTGTGAAAGTCTCTAAGATAAGTTTGCTCACTTACATCAAAAGTTTCATCCGTATGAAACAACACACGTGTAGCAACTTTTGGCTTGGCGAAACGTAGAGATTTCATTAACTCTGACGCAGCTAAGTAAGAAGACAAATGAAAATTGCTATCTTGAGTTGGACAAGCAGTAAATGAGTTGATTTTAGATACACAATAAGTAGTATTCGAAAAAATCACATTGGGGTCTGCAATGGTAATTAATGAACTCGTAGTTTGACTGCTAGCACTCGAAGAAACTAAAAGTGTAGTAAGATAAGTACCTGGAGTACTATATAAATGTGCTGCTAAGGGTGAATAACCAAGATTTGGATTGACTAGAGGACTATTGACAAAACTTGGCTTAATGTCATTAAAGCTCCATGTATATTGTAGTTGATGAAATGGTTCTGATAAATAGCTAGAGGTCGACCCTAGACCACTGTATAAAATCGAACAAGGAGCTACACAAGAGGTCCTTGAAGGGCTCAAACTAACAGAAAGCTCTTCTTTATTTTTATCAACTTTTACCCAATAGCCATAACCCTGTCTTAAATTACTAAGTGGCTCTAAAGTACTATGATTTGAATAATCCAATTTCTCTTTGACTTTCCAGTTGGATTGATCTAGAGAGTGAATAGATATGATATCAGTATTTATAGCTAACAATTCCTCAGACTTGAGGTCTTGACTGGTTATTAGATAATATCCATCTTTTAAAGAACTATAGTTGTTATCTATAGGTCCAAAAGTCTCATCTATTATAAGAATTTTAGATGTATAAACATAATATGCAGCGTTAGTATCAAGTGTTTGAATTTCAGAGTATGTCTGGTAATTACTCTTTGCAACAGAAGGTTGAACTTTAAAGGACCACTGATTATTTGAATATCCCCAAATAATTGGAATATCGGGGTACTTATTAAGAAAATCGCTAGCTAATTGATTGGTACCCCCAATAAGGTTCCAACCTTTGTTTAATGAGATCTCTTGAGAGTGAAGACAGCAAATACAAAGTATGCATACCAATAAAGTTTTTATAAATTCTGACAAAATAATCATCCTAAAGAGAGTTGCTTACAATTGAAGTTTTAGTGCTGACATACTGTATCATGAAAACAAAGTTGGTTTTATATTTCTATTAGTAAAAAGTAAGTCGTTTAAACTTATATTAACTACAAACTTTTGATAGATGGCCTCATACGCTTTTGTGCTTGAGTAGTATTGTAAATCATTAAGATCAGTGATTTTAGTCGGCACTGGGAAATGCTTTTGTCTAAGCTTTGCCAAATACTGATTGTTTAAAATCTTTTTACATTCTAAATAATGATCAACACTAGGCCATATTTTTTGATCTAGTTTGAATTGATGATGATTATAACTTGATAAAAGACTGTAAGTATCCTTGCGTTTGTGAAAATGCATAAACATATTTTTCTCCTAAAAACTTGACCAAAATGATAACTGGTCTTACATATCTAGTGCTTAGTAGTAAAGTGTCCTTTCACCCAAGTTACTAAACTTTATCTTACTGGGAGATTCTTACATGCTTTAAAACCGTAGTGCGACGTAGTCTTCAACCCATTGTAATTGCCACACAAAAACCTTAGCTCTAGACTATAATGTTACTCCCCTCATTATATTAGTGCAAGTTGGAAAGCTGAGTTACTTAAACTAATATTAATTTACAAAAACATGTTATCCTATGGTTGTAAATTAAAATACAACCTAAACAACTGGTATAACTCATGACAAAACAATTTTATATAGACAAAGACGATATTCAAGACTTGATTCCCAACCTAGGTGCTGGTATTGCATCAGACCAGATTATGGTGGATGGCGCTAAAATACAATTTATGTATAGAGGTGAGCCAGAAAATGAAATGGATAGCGGCTGGTGCTTTTTTAGTGGAGGTGAAAGTGACGAGTATCTAGATGATCCAGAAAACACTTCTATATTTACTCTAAACACAATCAGTAACTATGATTCAGACATAATTCCATTTTTATCATATCCAGTGGGAACAGAGGTTCAAAGAAATCAACAGGGCCAGTTTATGATTATAGAAGGGGACACAAGTCCACCTGATGTAATTTTTCTCCCTCCAATTCAAAGCGGATTCTCTAGTATATCTAAGTTTTGGACTGTACAAATTCCATTTAACATGTACAGAAGAGTTGAGAAAGATAGCATTGTGCTATGGACCAAAGAAGTTACCATTTGGCTCAATGAGCTTCCATCCAATGATTTTAGTATAAAAGACAATACCAAACGTCTGCTTAAACATATTTCTCCTAAATGCACTCATATCAAAACAAGAGAAGAGCAGGATTTTAATGTAGTTTCATATCAGTTAACAGAAGACAATGAAGGCCATCCACAACACTCCCTCACCATATTTGGTATTTCTGCACTAAATCAGATGGTCCTTACTATTTATTATGAAAATCTGTCAGATCTTAGTATTTTAGAAAATATCTCAAAATCTCTAAGATTAGTTTAAATATGGCGTCAGACAAAAACTATTGCAAGAACTTAAATTGTTTGTTTATATTAACAAGTAAACATTGATTCAATAGTTACGATATGAAATTGACGAAAATGATAAAGTTAATACAGTCTGGACTCAGTGCCAGTACTCATATATTTATCTGTATACATTACTTGTTTAAATGGAAGGCGAAACTGTTAAACGGACTGATTCAATCTACTTCTAGCTAAATGACCCGGAAATACGTAGGACTTAAAAAGGGTTGAAAAATAGTATAACGTTTATTGTTATAAAAATATATTGGTTCATGAGATTAGTGGTATCCTTGAACTCTTAAATTATATTGGAGATACAGATTAACAAAGTAGATTTTAATAATTGGATCAAAAAAAAATATCTTTACAAGATTCACTAAGGTAAAATATTGATCATTGATTTAGTTAAAGATATGAAGGAGCTTTGATGGTTGTCACTTCTATTTTTTCGGGCGTATTTTTGCTTGTTTTCATGATATTTGGATACATTAATTTCATAAAATACATGGGTATCTATTCCTGTAAAGAGAAAATCATATATTCTACCAATGCAAGTAGCTCTATCACAAAAAACTCTATGCTTAATAGCGGTCCAAAGGGTACTTCACTGTGTTTTACGGAAACCTCAATACATATCACATATCCAAGTTACCTACTAATACCTGTAACTATTATAATCCCATTTGATAAAATAGATTATATCTCTTACACAACGACAATAATCTTCTCATTTGAGGTTTCACAAATACATCTTATCCATAACATTCCAGAATATGAGCACAAGTATGACTTAAGCTTTGGAGATGTGGATATTTTTAAATTAAAGGCTGCACTAGAAGGAAAAGTTGAGTTTGTGGAAAGGAATTAGCCTCTAACCTGGCAAAGTTAAGCTAACATCTCACCAACGTATTATAAATAGATGTTCTTTCATATATTCGAAAGGATGTTGGTGGATGCTTATGCACAGTAAATTAGATTGTTATATAAGTCCAAAAATATTCATTTAAAATATTGTAAAATTTAAAGCAGTAAGTAGCTTTACAAAATAAGTAAAAACAACAAAGAATCTACTGAAAACTGAGGTCTAAAAAATGGAAAAGCCAGATCTACTATTAAAGCAAAACGTAAAAGGAACACGATTTATCCCAACAAAAATCTGACAAACCTTCAACATTCGCTAAAGGTGGCTGCTAAGGCTCAGCAAGTTAAGCTGCCTCAGTAGTCCATATATAATGACTAAAAAAACTATAGAAAGAATCGAAATACTTTACGTAGTGAGAAGGCAATAAGAACCCTCATAACTCAACTATCTTGACACATAGGGGTTTATGCTATAAATTTTGAAAAATGTGTTCAATTTTTTGAATTCATTCATTGGGCAAGGAGATTTACTTGGACGCGACAATAATAAAATGGGGTGCTTTTGTATTCTATGTCATACTCACCTTTTATCTGGCATGGCTAGGTCAAAAAAAGACTCAGTCTCTTGATGGTTATGCGGTTGGTGGTGGCGATATGAAACCATGGATGGTCGCATTTGCCCTTGCAGCTACTATGACGAGTACGGCTACTTTTGTGATTAATCCAGGTTTTGTTTATCGTTACGGTATCTCGGCAATTATGGGTTTCGGCCTTTCAGCGGGAGCAGGCTTGTTTTTTGGAATCATTCTGTTAACCAAAGGATTTCGGAAATACGGAACAAAGGTAAATGCCTTAACGGTTCCTCAATGGATTACTCAAAGGTATCAAGATGAGAGATTGGGCACTATCTTTGCCCTCATAAACATGGTTATGATCGCCATGATTGTGTTGATAGCCTACGGATCCGCTGTACTTGTTGATGCGACTTTGGGCTTAGAAGCAATCATTGGTGTTTACCACTTTGAAGTCGCTCTAGCATTTATAATTCTCTTTGTTTTCGCATATACAATGTACGGTGGTACTTATGCCCATGTGTATACCAATACTGTACAAGGGTTTATGATGATTATCGTAGCGATACTTCTTGTCTGTAGTGGCTACGAACACTGGGGAACCATGTTTACTCAACTGAAGGCTCAAGATCCCAATCTAGTTGAATTCATAAATCCAGGCAGTCACTTGTTTCGAAACTTTTTTGAAGTGTTTATAGCTAACTTCTGTATTGGCTTTGCACTCACTTCCCAGCCACACTTTCTAATTAAAGCTCTATATGTGAAAACGGATCGTGAAGTAAATCAATATCTCGCGCTTACAATGCTAATTGGCTCTCTCTATTTGATGGTTGTAATGGTAGGCCTGTACGCTCGTTTAAAATTCGGGGACACCTATATTGGTCATATGGATCAAGTGACAAGTATTTATATCATTCAATCATTTGGCCCAGTTACGTCAGCCTTAATTTCGATTGCGCTATTAGCAGCAGGTATGTCTACCTTAGACGGAATACTTGTAGCTTTGACTGCTATTTTTTCCAATGATATCTATCTCACATTTAGAAAAAAGAAATTGTCTTCAATGGATAAGGAGTCCAAGTTAAGACTAGCCTTGAAGATCTCTCAAATCACCTTAGTAGTATTAGGAATTATCTCTTTTGGTATTTGCTTACAACAGTATTATAGCCAAAAACTATCCATCGCTATATACGCGCAAACATGGATCTATGCATTTTGTAATGCCTCTGTTTATCCGTTAGTAATGGGGATGTTCTATGAAAATGTCAGAAAGATCCCGATCTTTTCGGCGGCCTTTGTGGCTGTGGTGGTTCATCTAGCAATGAGCCATATACCAGCGCTTTCTTTAGTCACCAACAGCGCTCATCTGACCTACCCTGGTGATTACATCAATCCGGCGTTAACTGCAGCAGTGGGGTTGATTTGTGGTGGTATTGTGTTAGTTTTAGATGAATTGAGATTTAGAATTTTCAGATCGAAGGGGTCATTGTGAAACATACACTATTTGGTATTCTAGTTACTGCTCTAGTTTCAAATCTATACGCTGAAATCAACTTGCTAAAGCTTCAAGAAGCCACTAGTCAGTTGATCAAAGTTTAAAATTACAAAACAATCTATAACATTGATAAAGAGCTATGCATCGATGCAAAAAATCAACAAGACCCAGTAGTAATTCTAAATACAAGGATTTACACAACTTATACACTTCAATACCTGGAATTGGTCCTGTAAATTCTACAACATTTATAGCACATTTTGGACGCTTTGAAAACTTCAATACTGTTAAACAAATACAAAATTTTATTGGAATATGTGCTAGTCCATTTGAGTCTGGTACATAAGTAAAAGGAAGAGGGAGGATAAGTAAAAGAGGGTATTCTGATTATAGAAGACTACTATACCTAGCATCCATGAATGCAATTGAATGGAACCCATATGCAAAGCAACAGTTTGAAAAACTTAAAAAGAAAAATAAACATGGAATGTTATCAGTAATAGCTGTAGCCAATAAATTGGTAAAACAGATGTTTGCAGTGGTGAAATCTGGTGTGAAATTTGATCCTAATTATCTAGAAAATAAGCGTTGTTATTATCAAACTTTACAATTTCGAACAATTCTTTACGAATATCTCGGATACCAGTCATTGGTTGTAGGGTAAAAAAGCCACTCAAATAATGGCGTTGCGAATCCCAGTAACTAATGGATATTATAGGAGTAGAGCTTTCAATAGACAAAAGGTTTTTTACATTAAAAATCCTAATCGTACTATATATATTACTAACAAAAAACAGATAGAGTATAACAAATCTCGAGAACTTCATGAATCAATTCTATTATATGGCATAAGCCTTAAACCAACATTGATGAACAAATAACTTAGCAACTACCCCAATACACCATCGAAGGGAATATCCTTCTCCAGTCTAACGTTTTTGGATGATAGGGCAGAGACATCAAACCAATCTCACATCAAAGGAAAAAATGCTGCAAAGCCACGTGCTACAAATGGCTGAATTGCTTCGCATTTCCAAGTTCCCATCGATCCATTTGTTGATCTAAATCGCTTCGCGATGGTTACAGCCTAACGGTTTTATCAAAAGGAAATATCTACATAAACCGTATCTATTCTTCATACTTTGTATAGCTACATTCTCTTTTCCAAATAATCTCCATCATAAACCCATTGTTTTATTACTCTTCCTTTAGGGACATACAGTTTTGTCCAAATACAAAGGAGAAGTTCCATGAGCAAATGGAAGAATTTAATGAGACGAGATATGGAAATAAAAGGCTTAGCCAAAAGTACTGTAGACAATTACATTTGGGAGATGGACAAACTAGCTAAGTACTATGGAAAAGCACCAAACAAACTGAAACTTAAAGAATTGCTTGAATTCCAACATCATATGGTAAAGACCCATGTATCTGGCTCTAGATACAAAATGTCTGTGGCTGCTATGAGGTGGTTTTTTCGCCACACCTTTCCAAAAGAATGGAGTGTGGAGAAGCTTTATTACAAAAAGGAAAGAAAGAATCTGCCTGTAGTATTTAATCGTGATGAGATAATTAAGATATTAGAGGGTTGCACCAATCTCAAATACAAAACTATAATTTCGTTTTCATACTCTTGTGGATTAAGAATTTCTGAGATCCTAAAACTAGAAGTTAAGGATATAGATAGTGTAAGAATGCTGGTTCATGTACGTGGTGGGAAGGGAGGAAAAGATCGTTATACACCACTTGCCCAAAAGCATCTTGAATTGCTTCGATCCTATTACAAACAGAATCATCTCAAAATTAAAGATTACTTGTTTCCAGGGAAACAAGGACATATAGATAAAAGCACTGTAAACGGATATCTTAAAGACTTACGTATAAAGCTTGGAATTACAAAGCATGGAACATTTCACACCTTAAGACATTCATTTGCTACACATCTTTTAGAAGATGGCGTAAATATATTGGTCATCCAAAGATTACTTGGACATACGAGTCTTAAAACTACTATGATCTATTTGCATATAGCAAACAACTATATAAAAAGAGCACATAGCCCATTAGATACACTCTATTCCGAAGTATCTATCGATCATAATGAAGAATGAATCAAAGATTAAGGATTCATCCAAACTCGGACATTGCTTAAAGCTTGGCTTAGACAGTGTATTTCTCAACCACTACGAAAAATATGTAATCAATAAGATTATTAATTGTAGAACAATAAAATCTGGTCGCCATCAATATAAATGTGATGATTGCTTGTATGAAACCTTGCTATACAATTCATGTGGAAATAGACATTGTAACCAATGCCAAACTTTCTTAAAAAATAAATGGCTTTTAAAAAAGCAAGAAGACATGTTACCAGTAGAGTATTTTCACATGGTATTTACAATACCAAGTGAACTTCATCCATTGATCGAGTCCAACAAAAAACTTCTTTACTCTTTACTGTTTCAAGCAAGCTCTGAAACACGATTAGAACTCACAAAGGATGAAAAGTATCTTGGAGCAAAGATTGGAGTCATATCTACTCTCCATACTTGGGGACAACAACTCAATTACCATCCACATATCCATTGCATTATACCATCTGGAGGTTTGTCATTAGATAACACAAAATGGGTTGATGGGAAAGAGGGCTTTTTTCTACCTATAAAGGTAATGTCTAAGGTTTTTAAAGCGAAGTTTATTGAAAAGCTAATCCATTATTACACAAATGGGAGACTTTGTTTCTTTGGCAGAGCCAAAGATACAAGAAAGAAATCTAAGTTTAACAAACTAACATATAAGTTACGACAACAAGACTGGGTGGTTTACTCAAAAAGCTGTGAGAGTAATCCACAATATGCATTGTATTATTTGGGAAACTATACTCATAGAGTAGCTATCTCAAACAGAAGAATTCTGTCAGTAAATCAATCTGAGATTACCATCTCATACAAAGACTACAAGGATGAAAAAACTAAGACTAAATCTTTTACACCACAGTCTTTCTTAAAACATTTTGTCAAACATATTTTACCAAAGGGCTTTGTAAAAACAAGGTGTTATGGTTATTTGAGCAGTGTGAATCGTAAAAAGTTTATGTTGATCATAAAGAAGCTACTTAATGTGAAAGTTGTGAAACCACTAAATCTAGACAAAGAAGAGTTGTTTCAAACACTCTACAATGTAGATATAACTTGTTGCCCAAAATGTAAGTCAAAAAATTACAACTTCGCAAGAGTTATACGATGTAGATCGCCACCTAGAAACAAAATAGACTAAGAAAATAAATAGCCACAAAAAACAAAGTCCTTGGTACCTCCTACCCCAAAAACAAAGATTTCGTTAAAAACATGTTAGAAATTCAAAGTAGAAGTATAGTTTTACAAAGTGAGTAAGAAAAGCACTACAAATAAGTAAAAACAGCTAGCTATCTACACAAAACTGGGACCTAAAAACAAGGCAAAGTCAGGGTTGTTGCTAAAGCAAAATACAAAAGGAACGCGACTTAGCACAACAAAACTCTAAAAAACCTCTAACACCCTCTAATGATAAAGCTTTTCGCTTTCGAGGATTTATAGAGTCCATAATGTTAGGCTCGCGGTGTCCTCGAGCTTGATAGCCCGCCCAGTAAACAAGATGATAACCACTGAATATACAATCATAATCGTATCTATATTTTAAGAAAGTAGAATTCATTAGTCCATTGAAATAGCAAAATTATTGTGTAATTATACTATCCATAAGGAGTAAATATGTATTGTAATTGTAATAGAGGTCAATTTGATCAACTACCACAACCACTTTTTAGATTAATTTGCCATTGTAAGACCTGTCAAAAATATCTTGATAGGCCCTATAATGATGAATGTACTTTTCTTTTGAAAGATTGTTCTCAAATAGATATTGATAATACACATTTTACAAGTTACCAAACTAAATTTTCACCAATACTTAGAGGGAAATGTAAGGTTTGCTCTAAGGTTTCATATTGTATAACAAAAATCGGACCCTTTCGTCATTTTGTTATGATTCCCACTCAATTAATCAATATGGATCCTCCACACCCTGTAGTACATATCTATTACGATAGAAGAGTTGCAGATAGTAATGATAATATCAGAAAAGTTTGCGGTCACTTTCATAGCCAATTGAAAATACAAGCACTAGTTTTTACGTCTATCATTTCACGATTTTTCAGATTATGAAGATAGTATAACATCTTTGTGAATAGCAAAAGATGTAATTTGAACTCCAGGAAACCTAATGAGAGAAGGTCATCCATCGACTATAGACAGTCTTCAAAGCGAATAGCCTTCTACCGTCTCTTCGAAATGGTGTTGGTGGCTGCTTATACTCAGCAAGTTAAGTTGTCACATAAGTACAAACGCATTATCAATATAAAACTTTACGATGAAATCAAACACTATGCGTAGTGAGAAGGCAAACAACAGCCCTCATGAATAAACTTATCATCTTAAGAATTATACAAAGCGTGGGTTGTACAGTGCCTACTCTGAGTCGCCAGCTTTGACGAATTGCTCCAGATTGTGAGGGAATCCAAATGGATTTTATCAATACCAGACATCCAACAACGAAAACTAAAGATCAATTCATGAGAAGTCACTTTAGTAACCTCATGCAATAACCTTACTACTTTAGAAGTAGATAATGAGAATGTTGTGAGTGAATATTCGGAGCAAGCTTTTTGTCCAGTAGTATCAGATTGAGAGTGCATCCAATTACTACCAAAGACCCTTGCGAAAAACTAGCAACAATGGGGTTAAACATCGACTTAAAAACCTAAATCGTAGTCTTGGGCCTAACGTTTTAAATGAGGGGATCTGGGAATAACATCGCTATCACCAGAGTAAAAAAACTATACAAAACCATCGGTTTAAAACAGGAAATTGCTTCGCATTTCCGGTCGAGTAGCCAAGGGGTACTTCCCCCCAAGGCTCTCACAGAACCGTACGTGAAACTCTCGCTTCATACGGCTCTTCTTGTTTGGTACTTTTAACATAATTTCCAGTGTGCAAATAGATTTGGTTTAGCTTTCTTCATA
>JAGSHD010000024.1 GCA_023954715.1 Candidatus Cloacimonadota bacterium
AACCTGCTTGCAGGAGGGAGGTTCCTAAGGAGTGTTCAGTGAGGGGGGTGAAGTCGTAACAAGGTATCCCTACGGGAACGTGGGGATGGATCACCTCCTTTCAAGGAGTAATCTATCTTTGGTACTTGTACCAATAGATACAATACGGCGAGCATAGATCATTAGATTTATGTTCACTTTAAAATTAAGCTTAGTCGCAAGACAAGCTACCGATACATTGATTTGTATCACAATTTCCAATCGTGGGTCTTAATTGTTTTCTTTCTTTTTCATCTTAGGGGTATAGCTCAGCTGGTTAGAGCGCACGCCTGATAAGCGTGAGGTCGGTGGTTCGAGTCCACTTACCCCTATTATCACTGGGTGATTAGCTCAGCTGGGAGAGCGCCTGCCTTGCACGCAGGAGGTCAGCGGTTCGATCCCGCTATCATCCACTATTAAAACTCTGATACATTGTATCAGAGTTTTTTTTGGTTTAAGGCGCTTTTACTTTATTCATATGCCATAACTTCCACCTCACCACGCTAACAGGCGTGCGCTCTAATCAGCTGTGTTTTGTTGTAATATCGATGATCTTTTGTTTGTGGGTTTATGGGTTGTAGAGGTATTTTTAGGGGTGAAATAGGTGGATTTATTAAGTGGTTTTTGATGGCGGTGTGGTTAGCTGATATTATAGGATTTTTATGGGTTTTGCTCATTTTGTGGTTCATTTGGTGGGGATGATATTAAAAGTTTGTGGAAGGTATCTAACGAAAGTTCTATAGAGTCAATATCATGTATTGCTATTGCATCTTCAATTGTCACAGTGCTTGTATCAAAGTTGATAATGAGATTAGATGTATTGAGTCCGTACTCTGCCATTTTTCTTACTTTAGATTTACGAAAGCTATCGATTTCTTCGAGTAATTCACTTCGAAACTCTCCATAGCAATCCTCTTCAAGGAAGGTTTTAATTAATGCGTTCATCATTTCTCCAGTAGTACCTGAACTAATTAATCAAGTCTAGTGATAGGACTGTTGGTTTAATGCTATTGCGTGAGATTGAGTCCTATAATAATCGTCCTAAAACATGTTTATGCATCCTATATGTTAACAATAGTACGTTCTATTCAGCAATAGTTTAGCTGTAAAATCGATGATCTTTTGTTTGTGGATTTATGAGCAGTCTATAGGTTTAAGGGGTGAGAATTGTGGTTTTATTCAGTGGTTTTGGGATATGGGAGATTTAGCAGAGACTATGGGTTTTGCTCATTTTGGGATTCATTTGGTGGGGGTGCTGGGATCAATATGATTCGATAAAGAGATCCTCATTTTCATCAATCATAGCTTGACAGCATTCTTCAATTAGTTCAAAAAAGTCTCTTCCAGTACTAGAAACAAAATAATTAGATAAATCGGTTATATCTTTACTGATATGATCTCCCCAAGGTGGTCTTTTAGTAAGATCTTCAATATTCCAAACTATTTGTTTTGGTGAGAGAGTTTCTAATTTTTGTTTAATATCTCTGACCTCTTTCAGAGCTTCTGAGGCATGAGAACATCTTAGGTGTCCATCATATAAGTCTTTCATAAACAAAGGGTACACAGTTCCCCAGCCGCTTTTCTCTAAATGAAACGAAACTGTAGAAAAGATAGAGTTTAAAAAAGTATCACTTCCGACCTCATCAACTATGCTTCCAACTTTAAAACCAACTGTCATAATTACCTTAGGGTTAATAGTGTTTTTAATCTTTAAAAGGTCTTTCTGTCATTGCATGTTTTGATGAAATCATTTAATCATCCGAAGATCTGTATAAATTATTCCTACTTCTTGTGTGGGACAGGAGGTCTATATCGCTTTTTAGGATAATTTTTAAGCTATGGATACGCCTTTTATATCATTATTTCCTCAATATCACAATGATTTAGGTTTGCTTGAGATAATACATTTAGACATGAATGTGAGACTATTAATAAGTTTTCTTTTGAGATGCCGAAGTCATCACATTTTGGTTTCCCCAAAACTTTTAACGAGTAAATAGTAGGCAATTTTTGATAAGGATGCAACTCTCTAAAGGTATCGGATTTAGTAGGATTAACCAATTCAAAGTTTACTTTCTTTAAATTATTAAGTTCAATTAGTTGTTTTAGCTTTTGAGTGACAAAAAAGCAGGGAAAAATTTCTAAGATATCATCACCTAACCAAGCTTCAAAGATTAGGTCTAACTCTTTTATAGTTGGAGGGTGGGTGGTTGTATCTAGAATAGTGTTTTCCCCCAAAGATAATGAGGCTTCGGGCTCAAGAATATAATACTTGATTAGTTTATCAGAAAAGTCTGTTTTACCTACTCCATTTCTATGTTTGTTAAGAATAAGCAAAGTTTCATCTGTTCGATGGGTCATCTTTGTTATCTATTTGTTTTGTGTTTCTAGCTAAAACCATAAATGATTCAAATGATATTAGAATGATAAAAAGTGCAATGGGCCAAAACATGCCTATAAGTATCCTAAGACAATAGTCAGCAAAGGTTTTTATTTCATACTTTAACATCCAATCAATGAATGAACCGAAAGCAAATGCAATTGCTATATAAATCACAAAATAAACAAAAAATGTTTCCATACTTTCAGTGTAGCAGGTGTCGCCAAGTAATCCCAAAGAATACACAATAATAATTGTAAGAATGGGTTAAAGTCAGAATAGACAAGGTTTTATCATAGAAATATGTTTGATAGGTATAATCTTAAACTTTACTACAAATCCTAAAAGGTACTGCTAGTGTGTGATTAAAGTAAAAAGTTTAGTAGTCCTAAAAATTTAAAGCTCTCTACTAAAGTGTCTAATACTTTCATTTATTTTGGATATCATTGAGGGTCCACCATGTCCTTCATTTTCAATAATGATAAGTTGGCTTTCTTTCCAGTTTTCGTGGATTCTGTAAACACTATCGAGGGGCGAACTAATATCCATTCTACCATGTATCAATACAGCTGGGATATGTGAGATATTTTCTATTCTTTCGAAAAAAGAGTCATTAATATTAAAACCATAGTTAACCCAGTAGTGTATCACCAGGGTAGTAAAATTTAACTGAAACTCTGGATCTTTAAGGGATAGATGAGGCTCAGTATCAGGTACAATAGATACATGGGTATCTTCCCATTTACACCAAGCTTTGGCTGTTTGATGTCTGACATTGATATCTTCATGTGTAATCGCATCATAGTAAGATTCAACAAGACTTTGTTTATTAATTATCGAGACTGAATTATAAAAGCTTTTCCATTTAATTGGAAATATCTTGGACAAGTCCTTTGTTATCCAAGTTATGTCACTTTTAGACAAACTAGTTATAGCACCTAAAACCATATTGATAACCCTTTGAGGGTACTGTTGAGCATAAGAAATAGCCAAAAATGTACCAAAAGAAATACCTACTAACATCATTGAATCAACTTTCAGAAACTTACGTAGTTTCTCTATGTCTTCAATCAAGGTATCCCTAGTATTTTGATGTAAGTTTTCAAGGTTTTCACAGGCTATAGGAGTGCTTCTACCACAACCTCTTTGATCCATTGCTATTATATAATGGATGCTTGGGTCAAAGTGTTTTTTATAACCAGAGCTTAATCCAGCACCAGGTCCACCATGTAGAAAAAGAACTGGCACTCCGGTGGGTGATCCAGTGGTTTCCCAATATATTGTGTCAATTTCGCTTACTTGTAGGTACCCATTGTTTGTAGGAACTGTCATATCTGCTACTCCTTAACATCATAGCTAATACTGATCTTCTTTTCTGGGGTATGTGAATTAGAGTTGTATAGAAAGGACTCATCTCTTAAACATAGACTGTAGTCTTTATCTTCAACGAAAACACAAATTCCTTCTCTATGACTCGTACTTGTTGTGTTGGACGAAAGCAGTGCACTAACTTCGATCTGTGGCACCCAAAACCTATGTTCCAAAACATGGTCATATTTTGATACTTGACTGAATCCAATGAAATGGGCTAGTCGGAGGAACTTGATAGGATGTACTAACTGCTTAGTCCTACATATGAAATCTAGAATGTATTTCTTAGAAAACTTTTCGGAGATTGAGGGATTTTGATGAAAGCATTGCTTTTCGAATTCATCTAATGAATTAAAATCTAGTACTTGAAGAGTATCGGATAAATCTAGTTTGATAGTTGGAGACTTTTTCAAAAACTCTACTTGCTGATCAAACTTTTTATTCTCCTTGTCAATAGTAGTAAGTTTTACAAACAGTTGCTTTATTTCAAATGGATAGTACTCAGATTTGGTTGATTGATTAATAGCTCGTTTGTATCTTCTTATAGCTTTGAATGTGTTGGCGTTAATCCGATGTGATACTTGTGCTTTGAGATACCCTAATTGTTTCATAAGGCGATGAAACCCAGCGACACTAAAATCACTAGTTTGCTGGTCTCGATTTTTAATAAAAGCGTCAAAAAAGAACTTTCTACCCATCATCATATAATGCGTATTAACAGGTTTGAAATAGATACCTTCGCTCAGGTTGCTGATCTTCTTTCGTGCTTCAATAGTATCTATATATATAGCATTTTGATTTGAAAACTTTTGTAGGAAATATGAGATTTCAGAATCCAACTGCAATTGTTCCCCACTTGTTAATGAGTAACTAGCGGCAAGAGAGTATTTATGGGTAGTTGAGTGCTTTGTTGGAAGAAAAACATGCAAAAGTGGCTTTGTATCTGAGTTCAAATAGAGAAGCTTATATTGTTTAGTGTGTTGGCAATCAAAAGACATACTTTCTATTTCAATTGAGTCGTGTAAAGTGATGAGTCAGTTATTACCCCACCAGTTTTACAAAAAACACTATTAACGAAAAATAGTGATATGGTAAGTAGTCGTATCATTGTTCTCCCAAAAGATTATCATCGATTTGATTAGACTAAAACAATTCATGATCTACATATTACACAACTACCTCAATAAATTCATTCGTATTTTTGGTGTTAACAAACAATCATATCCAAGTCTAAAGATATTACATCAACACTTTGTCAAAGGATAATACTTTTAATGTAAAAATGGCAATCATTCTAACTGAGCTATAAACTGCAAAAACAACCATTAAATCACTTGATTAGATAGAAATTGTTGCAAATTCCTAGTATGTTAAGTAGATTGTTAGTCAAAGTATATTTAAGTACATATATAAAAATGGAGAAGAGTATGATGAATACTTTAAAATTAACTTTAGTATCAGCATTGGTATTAACGCACCTATCAGCAGCCAATGTAGAAAGAAGTCAAGTCTTTCAAAAACTATATGGGGTATCTGATACCACAGGTATCATGACTACTAAGATGGCGGCAATGGGTGCTTATGAGGGCTTACGAGAAAAGGCTGGAAACGTACAAGCAACAATAGATTTTCAAGCTTACACTTTTACACGCCCAAATTATTTTCAAATGCATACCTACTTTACTCCTAAAAATAATAAAGAGGGTAAAAATGTACCTCATGCTGATTTATTTATGATGAGTGTAGATATGGATTTAGAGACCTATCAATTATTATTTGAATCAGACGTAGAAGTTAATAAAAAATGGACCGGTAGTGTTGTTTATCAATTTGAGGCAACAGCCAAAACAAATCAAGATGGACGAAGAGAGATCGTTATCAGTCAGCAAACAACTGTTAATGATGAAGATCCAGTAGTAACTCGAAAGGGTAAAGCTACGATTGAGGTAAAAAACTCTAGTATCTTGAGTGTGTCCATGCAAAAGTGGGCTAGAAGAAGTATCTTGAATCCTATAGGATTGGTAAAAAGATGGGATAAAGTATTTGATGATAAGTTGATTGTATCTAAGCGAGTTAAAACTGGTTTAGCACTACGAGATGAAGGTGAAGTTACACGAGCAATTAACGTGGAACAAATCTATCAAGCATTAAGTACTCAAAAGCCAGCAGATTATCAGGCAGTTGCCAAACAAAATAGAAAATAGCTAAGAGTTTCTTATACTTAGATAAAATTAATCCTTCAAGTTTTGAGGGATTTTTCTATATATGATTGCTTGAGGTTTTATAAAAATCTATAGGATGAAGGCAACAAAGTGATGTTTTTAGCGTAGTACATTTTGTTATCAATATTTGGAGTGAAAATGAAGTATTTTAATGTAATTATATGTGTTTATCTTGGTCTAGCTCAGTCTTTCGCACAAGAGACTTGCTCAACTTTGGATTTTAAAAATCGAGTTTATTTACAAGAGACAGCTGTATCCGCTATAACACCTTTTGTTTATAATCTAAAACTTTTAGATTATTCAAAAAATAAGATAGGTATAATTAAAAATAAAATGTTTAAGTTAAAGTCTGTAATGGAGCTTAGAGACAATGACAAAAACTTAATAGCTACGGCTAAAGCTCGCTATGTTTCTTGGGGTACTCATATCTCATTTTACGATTGTAACAATAAGTTAGTTGGAAAGATCATAGAAGATAGTGTTCTTAGAAGAGCAGCTAGTTTAGGAAGCTCTCAAAAGTATACTTTTTTTGATCAAAACAAACAAAAATTGGGCGATATTTCTAAAGCTGATATGAGAGCTGGCACTAAGTTGTTTCCGGTGGTAGGAAACCTATTTTATTATGTTGGACTTTTTAGATCAGCCAACTTTCAAGCTACTACTCCAAATACAGAGGGCGTAGATATTCAAGATGCAAAAGCAACTCGTTCTTTTGTTCAAGGATTGGGTGATGAGTGGACATTAACTTTTACAGATGATTTTTCAAAACTTAAAAAATTGATGTTTCTTTTTTTACCGGCTTATCGTACACGGGTTGACTCGGTGCTTAAGCCAGAGTCATCTCAAAAATTAAGTAAGAAAAAGGCTCTGTATGAAAGCCTTTATAAGGACTAAACATAATGAAGTACTTTTTGGTTTTTGTATTTTTATGTAATTTGACTCAAAACTTTGCATTAGATCAACATAACTTGTTTGAAAAACTCTATGGTGTAAGTAAAACGATCAGCTCATCTCCATGGCATATAGAGTCAGTTCACTGGAACATAAAAACTCTAGTTTCTAAAACGGTTTCTCTAAGAGCTGGTTTTTTTAAAGAAAATGATCAAGTGCCTTTTAAAGGTAATATCTTGTATTTAGAAGGATTAGGGGATTCTATGTTGAATCATGATCCATACTTTAAAATCCTATCAGATGAAGGATACAGAGTTATTTCTTTTGATTATATGGGGCAGGGTGGGTCCGAAGGTTCAATGAACGATACTCGTTTGTATGATAAAGTAGATAAAAAGAGTATTTCAGTAATGGCTAAATTCATATATCAAAGATTTAAAAGAAAAGAAGGGGATCAAAAAGTTCGTTTAATTGGCTGGTCAACCGGAGGCTTAGCTAGTTATATGTTAGCTGTTGAAGGCTGGGCAGATCAAGTGGTTTTAATCGCTCCAGGCCTAGCTCCAAAATTAATTGTTGGAGATAAATTTAAAATTACGATGGGCACTTTAACTAGTGCACAATACTTAGATAACAAAGATCCTCATGTAGATATGATAAA
Source organism: Candidatus Cloacimonadota bacterium (assembly GCA_023954715.1). GTDB lineage: Bacteria > Muiribacteriota > UBA6191 > UBA6191 > UBA6191. The sequence goes on from JAGSHD010000024.1 coordinate 7,541, forward strand.
ACCAAATAGCCCCATTAAAGTGCCATTTTTTGCAAGTAACTTAATTGCTACATCATTAGTATCTTCAAAAAAAACTATAGGCTCCCATATAAAAGGCTTAGTTTTTACCGGGGGAGATGATCGTTATGTATTTCATAAACGGACAAAGCGCCTGATCAATAAAAATGCTTCTCACTTTGAGATATATCATTATTCAAAAGCAAAGCATGAAATTCATAATGAAATAAAAGAAACACGCTTAGATCTGTATAAAAAGACTATAGAGTTTTTTAATAGTTATTAACAAAATGATGGCATTCAAATAATGCCATCATTTTTCGTTTAGTTTAAAAGTTTTTCAATATCAGCAATCATACTTGATGGCTCGTCTTTTGGTGCAAAGCGTTTGATTGAAGTGCCATCTTTAGAAACAAGAAACTTCGTAAAGTTCCACTTAATGGCTTTTGTACCTAATAGACCTGGTGCCTTTTCTTTTAAAAAATCATATAAGGGATGGGCATCTTTACCGTTTACGTTGATCTTTTGAAAAACTGGAAACTCAACACCAAACTTTACCTGACAAAATGTTTGAATCTCTTGATCTGTACCTGGTTCTTGTCCTCCAAATTGGTTACATGGAAACCCTAAGACTTCGAGTCCTTGATCTCTATACTTTTCATATAGTTCTTCTAAACCTTCGTATTGCCCAGTGAGTCCACAAGCTGATGCTGTGTTGACTATAATAAGTGTCTTGTCTTTGTAGTCTGACATTGATACAACTTCATCTGAAGCATTTTTGAACTCAAAATTATATAATTCCATTATTATCCTATAGTTAATTTTTTAGTTTTAGAAAATATAAAATACTATAGTTTAAAATAAATCAACAGGGAGCACCCAGATAATTTATAACCATTTATGCTGTCTATAGCATTATGGTTCATTGACTTAAGTTTAACAATTAATAAAAATCTCATTTTGAGACAAATCTATTTTTCTTAAGTTATATTGAAAATTATGTTATTATTTATGAAAGTATAAATCTTTATACAAATGGGTGATTAGCTCAGCTGGGAGAGCGCCTGCCTTGCACGCAGGAGGTCAGCGGTTCGATCCCGCTATCATCCACTATAAAAAACCTCTGATAAAATTATCAGAGGTTTTTTTATGACTTGTTATTTAGGGTGATTAACCCAATTTTGACTTAGCATCATTCAAGGCAGTTTTGAGTCCTTCTTCAATTACAGGATGATAAAATGGCATGTCTAACATTTGATCTACCGTTAATTTACTCTGATGGGACCAAGCTAATAGATGAGATAAGTTTTCTGCTCTTGGACCAATCATTTCTGCACCTAAAAGCCTTCGATTATTTTTATCAAAGTAAACATGCAATGCTCCTTTGTTAACAAGCATGACTCTACTTCTTCCTTGGCCTGTAAAGGATACTTTACCACTCACAAAATCAATGTTATTTTGTGTTAACACATCATGGGAGTCTCCTACCATAGCGAGTTGAGGGTCACAAAAAACAACAGATAGCTGTGATCTCCTAAGTCCACTTTTAATGTTTGGGTAGAGTGCTGCATTCGTGCCAGCGATACGACCTTCATCAGATGCTTCATGTAATAGGGGTAGCTCGTTGTTGGCGTCTCCAGCTATAAAAATGTTTGAGTCTGAGCATTGCATGGTGTGAGAGTCAAAGATTGGTCCACCTCTATCATTTAGGGCAAGACCTGTATTTTCGATTTGAATATTATCGGTGTTTGGTTTACGACCAGTAGTGACCAATACCTTTTCAAAATCTTGAGTTTGTAGATTGCCATTGTTATCTAAATATTCAATTTGTACATTGGTAGCGCTAGGAGTTAACTTTTTTATTTCAGAGCAATATTGAAGATCTAACTCTTCTGATAAGACCTCTTTGCTTAGGGTTTTCAAATGGGGGTCTGTTAAAACTCCAACCCGTCCTCCACGACCAAATATAGTAGTTTTAACATGTAACCTATGAAGAGCTTGTCCTAATTCTAGGCCGATAACACCAGGCCCAATTACAGCAACGGATGAGGGTAGTGTTTGCATATCAAAAATATCGTCGTTGGTCATCAATCGATCTCCAAGATTTTGATAGTCATTTGGTATAAAGGTTCGAGATCCTGTAGCGATTACAATAGATTTAGCTTTTATAATTTGACCATTGTCTAATTGAAGGGTGTTTGAATCAATAAATTGAGCCTTTGCTTTAAACAAATGCTCCTTTTTGAAGTTATTAACTCCTTCAACAACAAATCCTACAAAGCGATCTCTCTCAAACTTTACTCGATCCATGACCTTTTTGCCATCTACTTGGACTTCACCGTTTATAAGTCCACCAAAAGGTTTGATGGACTCTGCGTGATGGATGGCATCAGCGGCTGCGATTAAGAGTTTACTTGGCATACAACCTACTCGAGCACAGGTTGTTCCATATACTGCTTCTTCAATTAAAGCAATTGAGTCTGTATGTTTGATGGCAGCTTTGTATGCTCCCATACCAGCAGTTCCAGTTCCTATAATAGCTACATCTACGTTTATCATATCTTATCCTATTTTTTAAATTTTTAATTAGTTTCTATATTAAATCGAATTTTGGTCGTTGATGACAGGGATTGATTACAATATTATTTTCTAAGATCATAGTTTTTATTTTTGAAAGAAATTATGTAAATGAAAAATGTGCTAGAATCAAGCAGAATAGAAAGGTAATTTTTTAGTAACTTTAAGGGATCAAAATGGATACAAACTCAGAAATAGTTTACTCATATCACGATCGAACAAAACATCGTTATGATAGGTATGCTCTAGGGCCTCCATTTATGGATTGGAGTAATCAACCAAATCCTTTTCGCTTTTTTAGGGGATCCAAGTTACTCCGACTACCCTTTACTACGATTAATGACTTTTCTTATGCAGATGTTTTTTCTTGCCAAGCAATAGAAACTCAAAATAGTGATGTACAAACTTTGGGTTTTATTTTTGAGTTATCTATGGGTTTATCTGGCTGGAAATCAATCGAGTCTTCTTCTTGGTCTTTAAGAATGAATCCAAGCTCTGGTAACCTTCATCCGTGTGAGATCTACTTAATTTTAAACAACTTAGAAGAGGATGACGAGACAAAGCTCTATCACTATACTCCGTTTTGGCATGGTTTAGAGTCTATTGGGACTATCGCTTCAAGTGAGTCAAAAGTTGTTGATAACAACTCCTATATGATAATGAGTAGTATCTTTTGGCGTGAAGCATGGAAATACGGAGAGAGAGCTTTTCGATATTGTCAGTTAGATATGGGACATAGTATTGCAGCAGTATCTATTTCGGCTAAAATGATGGGCTATGATCTCAAAAGAGATTATAATTATTCTCAAAAAGTGGCTCATGACTTACTTAAAATAGATCAATCCAATAGGCATGATTTAGAAAGAGAAGATCTTGAACTTGGAGCTTGGTTAGTACCTTCTAAAGATGACTTTGTGGCCAATAAAGGATATTTATCTAACTTAGAAGTAAAAGATATTCATTTGGATGTAAATCAATTGAGTAGAGATCATAGAAAGTGGAGTGCTATCGAGCAAGTAGCAGATGCAACTCTAGCGATCCCAAAATCAAGCCCTAAGCCCGATGACATAAGTTATTCAAGAGAAAAGAACCCAAAAGATTACAATGCGATTCAGTTAATACGACAAAGGCGTAGTGCAGCCTCTTATGATGGAGTTACGAGTATAAGTCTAACAGAGTTTAAATGTATGCTATCACAAACCTTGTATCAGAAAAATGTAGCACCTTTTGACTTTTTTGATGGGCCACCAAAAGTACATTTTTTGATTTTTGTTCATCGAGTGATTGGTTTAGACAGCGGTTTATATATCTTTGTAAGAAACCACAGTCATCTTTCTGAGCTCAAAAACAGCCTCAATCCAAAGTTTGAATGGCAGCAAATAGAAGATGCATCAATTCCATTATATTTATTGCAAAAAGGGGATTATAAGTTGCAGGCAGAGAGCATCAGTTGTGGTCAAAGTATCGCTAGTGACTCAGCTTTTAGCTTAGGAATGTTAAGTCGTTTTGATAAAGAAGTTAGCTTGAATCCCTCAAGCTATAAAGATTTATATTGGGAGTGTGGGGCGCTAGGGCAGCTATTATATCTTGAAGCCGAAAGGTTTGAGGTTCGAGCAACTGGGATTGGATGTTTTTTTGATGATGAATGTCATAGATTAGCAGGAATCAAAGACAAAAGTTTTCAAAGCCTGTATCACTTTACTATTGGTGGACCAGTTAATGACATGCGTTTTACCAGTTTGAGTGCATATCATCATTTAACAAATGAGGCATATTTGAACGTGTGATTATCGCTTTTACTTTAGTTAATTATTGGTCAACCTTTAGTGCATTCTCTTAAAGTAGTGAATGGGTAATATTTAAAATGTTGTCGAGATAACAAATTGTAAACTTAGTTTGATACCCTTATTTTTTACATTTAATATGGGTGAAATATAGGAGTTAGTGGAAAAAACTGGGGTTATTTTTAATTTACACTAGAAATCTAAGTAGAATCAGTCTATTTTTATAACTTACCAAGGAGATACAGTGGGAAAAATATATAATGACATAACAAAATTGATAGGGAACACACCCTTAGTTAGAGTACAAAAGTTACTAAAAAATAATGACGTAGATCTGTTACTAAAGTTAGAGTCATTCAACCCGTTTTCGAGCGTAAAAGACCGCATTGGTCTAGCTATGATAGAAGATGCTGAGAGACAAGGACACTTAAAAGATGGGATGGTCATTGTAGAAGCAACTAGCGGGAATACTGGTATAGGTCTAGCTTTTGTAGCAGCTGTAAAAGGATATGAAGTCATTTTAACAATGCCCGATTCAATGACTTTAGAGCGACGTAACATGTTAAAATCCTTAGGAGTAAAACTAGAGTTAACACCAGGAGCAAAAGGCATGAATGGCGCAATTGACTTAGCTAGGAAAATAGCTGAAGATTTGCCAAATGCGTGGACACCAAAACAATTTGATAATGCTGCAAACCCACAGGTTCATGTGGAGACTACAGGACCAGAGATTTGGTCTGATACAGATGGTATGGTAGATATCTTTGTAGCTGGTGTCGGGACAGGTGGTACTGTTACTGGGACAGGTAAATATTTAAAGTCTAAAAACTCTGCTATTCAAGTGGTAGCTGTTGAGCCCGAAGCATCTGCTGTTTTAAGTGGTGGTGAGCCAGGCCCACATATTATTCAAGGTATTGGTGCTGGATTTATTCCAAATAACTATCAATCAGAATATATAGATGAAGTAATCCAAGTAAGCAATCAAGATGCTATTTCAACCACACGAAATTTGGTTAAAAATGAGGCAATTTTTGCTGGAGTTTCTTCAGGAGCTATTGCACATGCAGCTTTACAAATTGCATCTCGTCCTGAAAATAAAGGTAAAACGATTGTAGCTATGGTTTGTGACTTTGGAGAAAGATATTTATCTAATCCAGTGTATAGCGAACTAGATTAGATAGTTGAATCATTACAATTTTTTTTGATTTATGATTAAGATAAAACTTACCCTTATAGTGGGTAAGTTTTTTGTTTATGGAGTATCATCTCCATGTGACTTGTATTCGCTATTGAAGCAGCGTGTTTTGAGTAGTTTGCTATGAATTTATTATTTAGATTATTTCTCTTGTGTTTATCTTACCCATTTCAACAAAGAATAGGGTTTTTAGACAAAGTTGTTACTAAGTTTAGAGCTCTTCCCACTGATTTGGATTTAAATTTTCATGTGAATAACGGGGTTTATTTTTCAATGATGGATCTTGGTCGTTTTGATCATATCTTTCGCTGTAAGGTTATATCTAGAATTGTTAAAGAAAATCTTTATCCTGTAGTAGCTTCTCAAACCATACGATTTCAAAAGTCTATAAAGTGCTTTCAAGTATTTTATATACATACTCAAGTGATTGGTTGGGATGAAAAATTTATCTTTCTACAGCAAAAATTTGTAGATAAACAAGACGATACGATAGCGCTTGCAGTAGTTAAGGCTCGGGTAAAGTGTCGAGATAAAAGAAACTTTACACCAAGTGAAGTGTTTCACTTGTGTGGAATCAATGACTCATCTCCACCTATACCAAATTGGGTTTATGATTGGATTCAATCAGAAGAAGCTATGTTAGGTGATTTGTCTGATAATTAAGATTATGCTAAATCATGATCTAGAACCAAGTCTAGATCATGAAACATGATTTTAGTTTGTCTCTATTTGGTCAATTGTATGACATAAGAGATCTCATCACCATTGTAAATACTTTGTCCACTTCCAAATTGCTTTCCTAGCTTCTCCATGATTCTTTTCATAGGGCGATTACTACTAAAAAAACTTGAAACGATCTCCTTAACGCCTCGGTCTTTGGCATAGTTGATAAGCTTGTTACTGAGATACTTTCCGGTACCATAATGTCGAAAATCTTCGCCAACAACTATCTTTAACTCTAGTCTATTTTTGGTTTGTGTAGGTGAAAGTCTCCCGATAGCTATGATTTCATCATCATATTCTCCAACTTTAAAGATACCAAAAGCCATATTGTCTTTATAATCAACATTGACTAGGGTTTGAGCATTATTGTGATCTAGTTTCTTTGGGATTCCCATGTAGCGATGGTAAAGAGTAGCTATTTGGTGTGAGTAGAAAAAGTCTTGTAATCTTCGTTCATCAGTTACTTTTAATGGTCTAACGATAAAGTTTTCATTTTTAAATACTTTGTGCTCAGTATATGTATCTGCTTTTCTTTCATCTATGGAGCTATGTTTTTGATCAAAGTATACATAGTGATGACTTTTCACAAACTTTAATAGATCTTCTCTAAAGTTAGGATGGGCAATGTGGATGAGTTCCATGGCTCTTTGTCTTATGCTTTTACCGTGAAGCTGTGCAATTCCAAATTCAGTTACAATATAGTGAGCATCTCCTCGTGATGTTACGACTCCCGCTCCTTGATCTAATTGTCCGACTATTCTTGAAATAGTATCGCCTTTTGCAGTGGAAGGGAGTGCGATGATTGGTTTTCCTCCTTGTGACCTTGCTGCTCCTCTCATAAAGTCTACTTGACCTCCAATTCCTGAATAAAAAGAAGGACCGAGTGAGTCCGCACAGATTTGTCCTGTTAAATCCACTTGAAGAGCAGAGTTAATACAAATCATTTTTGGATTGCTAGCTATGTTAAAGGGGTCATTTACAAAGTTAGAAGGATAAAACTCAATTAGAGGGTTTTCATTTAAGTAGTCATATAGCTTATTGGTACCCATGGCAAAACTAGTTAAGCTTCTGTTTTTTAAAATAGATTTGTGCTCATTAGTGATGACTCCACTTTTTAATAAATCAATCACACCATCAGACATCATCTCCGTATGTATGCCCAACTCTTTTTTATCATCTAGATAATTTAAGATGGCATCTGGTATAGATCCAATACCAAGTTGCAATGTAGATCCATCAGAAATAAGTGAAGCTACATTTTGAGCAATGGCATCAATAACAGGATCACTCTCAAAACCAGGGATTTGAGGGAGTTCTTCTTCTTCATTTACGACATAATCAAAAGAATCATAAGGAATAAAAGTGCGCCCAAAAGTCCGAGGCATTTTCGGGTTAATTTGAGCGATAAGCACTTTAGCGTTTTCAATGGCGGCACGTACAACATCTACACTCACACCTAAACTACACATCCCATGTTTATCAGGAGGTGATACAGATACTAAAGCGGTATGAATTGGAAATGATCCAGAGGCAAAGAGTCTAGGAATCTCAGATAAAAATATAGGAGTATAATCGGCATAGCCAAGTTGAACCGACTTTCTGACATTGTGTCCAATAAATAAACTATTGTCTCTTAGGTTCCATTGGCTTGCTTCATTACAATAATCAGCAGCTCCTAGAGTTAAAATGTGTGTTACTTCATTATCAGAAAACGCTCCTGAATTTTGATGTAAGGCTTTTACTAGAGCGTTTGGTGTAGCGGCACCAGAACCGATGAAAATTCGTTTCCCTTTAGGAATAGTTAAAATGGCTTGTTTAGGGCTTACAACTTTGGTCATGATATACCTCTTTTACAGGATTAATTATATCCTTTGATAAGCGAAAATAATGCCAAGCGTATTGGGATTATGATATAAATAAATCAGCAAAAGTTTTTACTATTAAGTTTGTACATATATGAAATTAAATCATTACTACCCAAAGGGTTCCAAACCCTTTTTAAGTCTCTCAGCATTAGATTCTGAGGATGCAATATCTTTAATGCATAGCTTTGCGTCAAAAACGGAGCTTGTCTATAAAAGATTCAAAGATCCCAAAAAATACTTGAACGATAGACGTCAAACTGAGGATTGGTTAAGAAAGGGATTTATAGAAAAGGGGGGAAACCCAAAAAACTATTACCCCATATACTTTGTACTAGGTAATTCACCTTATGTGTTTGAGGGTTATGACAAAAATTGCAATATAATAAGTATAAATCTAGATGATATCGCAGAAGATCAGCTAAGCTTTACCTATCCAGATAGTATGGTGTCTAGATATATGCTAGAGCACAAAAAAGAAATCTATTTCAAAAAAAATTATCATGGAATTGTGTTTACCAAATCTGAAATAATAGATCTGGTGGATAATTTTGGTTTACCTAACAGAGAGTGGCAGGAATGTCCCTCTAGAAAGTATGATTTTTTTATTGAAGCACAGTTGTGGGACAAATCCTTGTTATATAAGAGTTGATTTAAGCTAAATTGACAAACTTGTATGATTTTGTTTAAAAATATGTTTTAAGAAACAAAAAAACTTTTGCAAAAGAAATTTAAAAGTGGTTCAATAAGTGTCCTCTAGGCTCTATTTATAGGCCGTAAAAATAAATTTCGATTTTTTTTATTTCAGGGGTTGACGATATGTCAAGATTCCTTAATATGGGAGTCAAATAACTTTTAGAATAATATTGTATGCATAAGATAGGCAAAGAAAATTTGCACATAACAAGGAGATTTGAATGAATAAATTTGTATTCTGTTCACTAAGTTTAATCGCTGGAGCTGCTGCTCATTTAGGCGCTACAGAAGTATCAAGTGATTTACAAGCTAAGATAGCTAATAACGGAGCTTCTAAAGTAATTATCACTTTTAAAGATAAAACTAATAGAGGAAAATTAAAGTTCAAAGGATCTTCTGCTGAAGTTAAAAGAACTTTGAGTGCAAACTACAAAGCGTCTAGTGCAAAAATTAAATCACTATTCTCTAGTAACTCTAAGCAAGGTGGAGGGCAAGTAGTTGCTGATCTTCCTTATGCTAACGCAATGGTTGCAAACGTATCTAACGCTACATTGAGAGATTTAGCTAACAATCCTGACATCGCTCAAATCACTTTAGACAGAGAAATCATGTTTGAAGAAACTCCAGCAAACTCAGACATCAACATGAACGCTTCTGAAGATTGGACATATGGTTTAAAGAAAGTTGGAGTTGATAAAGTACGAGCTGCTTATAACTTAACTGGAAAAGGAATCCGAGTTGGTGTTTTAGATACAGGTATCGATGCTGATCACGCTGATTTAAAAGGTAAAGTAGTAGCATGGAAAGATTGGGCTGGAACAAGCGCAACTCCTAAAGATGCTCACGGACACGGAACACACTGTGCTGGTACAATTGCTGGTGGAGATGCTTCTGGTAAGAACATCGGTGTTGCTCCTGACGTAGAATTAGTAGTAGGAAGAATCTTCGGTGATTCAGGAGGAGCTACTCTTTCTGGAATCTTAGGTGCTATGAACTGGGTTACTGATCCTGATTCAAATGCTGATACTGATGATGCTCCACAAATCGTTTCTAACTCTTGGGGTGGACGAAAAGGTTCTATGCAAAGTGAAAAAGCTATGTGGAACTTAGTAAAGACATGGAGATCATTAGGAATGGTTCCTGTATTTGCTGCTGGAAACTCTGGACCTAGAGCTAAAACTGTTGGAACTCCTGGTGGATACCCACATTCATTCGCAGTAGCTGCAACTGATGATAAAGATAAGGCAGCTTATTTTTCTTCAAGAGGACCAATCACTTGGGAAGGTGTTGAGTATGTTAAGCCTGACATCGCTGCTCCTGGTGTAAATGTTTATTCTGCAAAGCCAGGCGGAGGTTACCAAAAGATGAGTGGAACTTCTATGGCATGTCCACACGTAGCTGGATTAGCTGCATTGGTACTTCAAGCAAACCCTGCTTTAACTGTTAAGCAAGTTGAAAAAGCTTTAACTGCTCATTCAGTTGACTTAGGTACTGACGGAAAAGATACTACTTATGGTGAAGGTAGAGTTGACATCATGGCTTCTGTTGAGGCTGTTAAAGGTGTAAGCGAGAAGCAAAAAGAAAACTTCAACGCTATCTACGGAAACTAATTTCAAAATCGCCAAAATACAATCTTGTATTTTGGCTTTGATAAAAAAACACATTCAGAAATGAATGTGTTTTTTTGTTTTATACCCAAATATTAATGGGGTTACTGATTTTACTGATGAACCCTTATATTGATAGGTATTTAGTTTACAAGGTAGTTTTCTAGATGGATATATATGATAAATTGATTTAACTATTGGTTTTTACCAAGGACGATATGGTGGATGATTTAATTCTAGAGTATAAAAAATTAAAGCAAAAAAGAGATCAAGCTGACAAAGAAGCGCGAGACTACATTAAAGAAAACACCAAGGACGCACGAGAGAGGGCTCAAAAACTAAGTGTCTCACATATTCGACTTTTGAAGTTTTTAAGATCTTTGGATGCTGATCAGCTTAAGTGCTTAACAGAAAGTCAAAATTTGGTAGCTTCTGGTAACACTCAGCAAATAATTTCTAAATTAATGGGGCTTTTTGATCATACAAGTGAGGATAATTAAACTCATTTGTTATATACTAAACTTTGAACGCAAACAGGTTTGAGTTTGTATTGCTTGTCCCTTAGTAATTAAGGAGATTGAAGTATCAACTTACCATTCGTTTATTCAAGTAGTTTTAAAGTTAAATAGGGGATTTTTGTGTTAAAACTTATCGTTATATTTTGTATTTCTTGTACACTATCACATAGTGCGGCTAAGCCATCTGCTTTTCAACAAGCATTGAATAAAAGTAAAAAGAAGTGGGGAACAAAGTTTCATAAGGTTGAAACCGTAAAAAAAGGTGAAGATAATACTACCTATTATATGGGTACGGGAGATGTCTTAGAGATTACCGTTTTATCACTCAAAGAGTTTCAACGTAAAGGGCTTGGCGATGAGTTAGAGTTTTATGTAAATGAAGATGGTAATGTAAATGTACCATTAGTTGGGATCGTTAAAGCTGAAGGTAAAACAGTCAGCGATTTAATTTTGGTTCTTAAGAAAAAGTTTAAAAAATATGTTACTAATCCTCAAGTATCAGTTTTTATAAAAGAGTATCGCTCTAAAAAAGTCTATGTTTTAGGCAAAGTTTATAATAATGGATGGATTCCGTTGCGGCATGAGTATACTTCTTTGTTTGAAGTTTTGGCTGAGGCAGGGGGCTTTTCAGCAAAGATTCCATCAATAGAAGGTATAGCATTAAATGAACCTGATATGCGACATGTTTATGTCATTCGAAATAAAAAAAAGCATATTGTAAACTTATATGATCGATTAATTGATCAAGGTGATGACGAACCATTTATTATGTTATCAGGAGACAAAGTTTTTGTACCTGAGCCCGTTAAGACAGTATCAATTTTAGGTGGAGTACGAAAGGCTGGGTCTTTTCAGATTAAGTCAGGATTAACTCTTTTACAAGCTATAGCGTTGGCAGGATCTTTTTTAGAAGATGCTAGACGGGACCAAGTAAAGATTATTCGCCGAAACCAAAAACAGGCAATTCGTGTAAATGCGGTGAAAATTTTTGAAGGAAAAGAAAAAGACTTTGCCTTAAAAGCTGGAGATGTAGTTTATGTCGCAGAGTGGTAAAACAGTACATCTACAAGATTATATTCACATAGTCAAAAAGAGATTTGTATTTATCTTATTTACAATCTTGTTTACTTTTTCAGCAACATTTTTGCTAAATCACTTGTTGTCTCCCATATATTCAGCTGAAGTAAGACTTCTCATTGAAGAAAAACTACAAGATGTAAACATTACAAGAAACTCTCTACTTCCTTTTCAAGAGGAGTTTTTTGACACACAAAGAGAGATTTTTGAGAGTGACCCAGTTTTTGAAGTAGCTGTTTTAGAGTTAGACTTACATAACAAAGTCAAAAAGGGATCAATATTAACTGCGATTAAAGCAAGAGTTAAGAGTTTGTTAGGTCTTGATTACGACTTATCACCAGAGCAGAAAAAAAGACATTCTATTGAAAATGCTATTAAAGGTCTACGTAAACAAGTTTTTGTAGAAGCGGTTCGAGGTACAAACATTTTGATCATCACAGCAGAAGACAAAGATCCTGTACAGGTTAAAAAGATTGTAAATAGTTTAGCTAAGAGCTTTGTAGAGCGCTCTTTATATCTAAAAAATAAAGATACTATGGATGCGAGTACCTATTTAAAGGGACAACTTAAATCTGTATACGAAAAACTAACTAAGTCAGAGGATAAATTAGATGTTTTTCAGTTCACAGAAGAAGCAATATCATTAGATAAACGAATTGAGTTTTTAGTTGAAAAGCAAATTATTGTAGCTGAAAAAGAACTAGAAGAAGTAGAGGTAGACCTAGAAGAAGAGCGAGAAAAGGTTGAGGTTTTTCATGCACAAGTGGGAAAAGAGCGTGGTAAAAAGTCCTCAGGTAGTTTTGGTACTTATAAAATATTAAAAGAACAGCAGCTTTTGTTAGAGCTCAAGAAAAACGAGCTAAGAAGAAAGTTTACCAATCAACACCCTGATGTTATCGCTATTGCTGAACAACTATCACTTTTAAAAAGTCGAATATCAAAAGAAGACAAATCATCTAAGAAAGGGGAGCAGCAAGCTGTATCTGAGTTTTTACAAAGCCTTGAAAAAGAGTTTTCAGAAGCTCAAAGAAACTATCGAGTTTTATCGGTAAGACGAGATAAATTAACTTCTCAAATTGATACTCACAAAGATAAGTTAAAAAAACTACTCAACAAAAAGTCAGATTACTTGGTTTTAAAAAGAGAATTAACAGCCAACGAAAAATTATACGAACTACTCTTAAAAAAAGAAAAGGAAGTAGGAATCGAGTCTACTTTGAAGGTTGGGCACGTAAAAATTATTCAAAAAGCTTCTTTACCAGTTTTTCCGATTCGTCCTAAAAAGCTATTAAACTTAGTTGCTTCTATTTTTATTGGTTTCTTTTTAGGGGTGGGAGTAGCATTTTTTAGAGAGTACATGGATATCAGTGTTAAGACAAAAACAGAGATTGATGCACTCATGGGTGGGTATCCTCTACTAGGGGTTTTTCACGAGCAAGAAATTCTTAAAAAAGAAAAACACTTATTACCCAGTATAACTTTTACTAATCCAAATTCCATGTTAGGGGAGTCCTTTAAAATTTTGCGACAAAATGTACAATTTTTAATGCAAAATAATCAAAAGACTTTTATGTTGACTAGCTCTTTACCTAGTGAGGGTAAAACAACGATTGCTACAAATTTAGCGATTACATTTGCCATGTCTGAGAAAAAGGTTTTATTGATGGATTGTGATTTGAGAAAACCTAAAATCCATAATTACTTCAAAACCAAACCAACTAATAGTGGTCTGTTACAAACAGAAGTTCCTGGCTTATATTTATTCCAAGCTCCAAAAATAGAAAACTTTGGGATCTACTTAGAGAGTGATGAGTTTATCTCTGTTTTAGAAGAAGCAAAGAATGAATTTGATGTTATATTGATTGATTCTGCGCCGGTTAATCTAGTTTCTGATACTAGCAGTCTAATTGCCCAAGAGATCCCTCTACTATTTGTAGTCGGATCTGGACATACCACAGAAGAGCAATTAAGTCGCTCCTTAGAGAGTTTGAAGATCTTAAAAAGTAATGTGGCTGGCTACATTATATCTAGACTTGAAATGAAAAACATACCTAAGGAGTATAAGGCTTACTACGAGTCTTATTTTTCCGATTAAACAAAGCTATGGTACGTTTTAGAAAAAACTTTTACAAAATTAGTGAGTACTTTTACTTCTATAGTTTTTATTTTTTAATTTTGTTAATGCCATTATTTCGAGGGGTGATTTATCCTTTGGAGCGAGTATTGTTCGGCGTTGGGTTTGTCGGTTTATTTGTATTGTGGGAAACACGATCTATCACAAAACGCGGTTCATCCTTCAAAAACTTTTTTAAAAATAACTCTGTATTTTTAGTGGCTTTGGGTTTATTTTTGGTCATCATCTTACAAAGTTATCTACGATCGACTCGTTTGGCAGACTCATTCATTAGGATATGGGATTTAGCTTGTTGTTTGCTCGTGTTTTATTTAATAAGAGTATCTTTTTTAAAAGAGCGAAAACGAAAACAGCTTTTATATATCTTATTGGCTATTTCTACTCTTTACTCCCTTTTAGCATATTGCTATTTTTTTGATTGGATACCACATCCTTGGTGGGAAAAGGCTGAATTTGTATCCTCAACCTTTGTAAATCATAATCACTTTGCCGGTTTTCATGAGATGATCATTTTTTTGAGTTTAGGTATGGTTTTATCACGGCGAGACGAAAATGTAATATTATTTTTGTTTTTATTAATGATTCAATGGGGAGCATTTTTACTATCTCTTTCTAGAGGGGGTTGGATCTCATTTTTTCTAACTCTATTTTTTATGTCTTGTTTGCTCATCGGAGATAGGAGACTACGTGGAGTTGGTCTAAAAATCTTTGCATCATTGATTTTGGTGATTGTAGCGTTTTTAGCTTTTATTCAATCAGAAGTAAACCCATCTATGTCTAAGAGATTTGATAGTTTTTTCACAAAAGAAGGGCAAACAGAGTTTTTGGACTTTAGAGTAAAACTGTGGGACTCTACTTACCAAGCTATTTTGAAGGCACCAAAATGGGGATATGGATTAGGTTCATTTTCATGGGAAATGAGACCCTTCCGACAAAAGGGCTTTCCTTATAAGTTTGATTATACTCACAATGATTATCTTCAATTTGCCATGGAGTTAGGGGGAGTTTTATTTATAGCTTGCCTTTTATGGATACTCTGGATTATGAGCAAGTCATTGTTAAACTTTTATTCAACAAAACTCTACTTTTTTCGTTTTGAAGAATTGGGAATGCTTTGTGGAGTCTTGTGTATATTGATTCATGGTGTGGTAGATTTTAATCTGCATATATTTTCAAACACAATTCTATTTGTAGTATTTTTAGCTTTAATCAGCATCAAGACTTTACCAGAGAAACAAAACTCCTAAACATTTTGGCACATAATCTGCAATATCAAGTTGTATAGGTTATTTTGTGCTTAGTTTAGTCTTATACATAAGCCAAAGTCTATAGATAAAACTTTCTACAAAGTATTAGATACTAGGGTAGACAGAGCTTAAGAGGCTTTAATATAATCTATTCTCTACCATCAAAAATTATGGTGTGTAGTAAATTAAACGATTACGTTTCATAGTGAAACAAAGATATATAGGAGATATTCAATGAGAATATTCACAGCAATTTCAGTATTTTTTAAGGTGCTTTTTAATGGTAAATACAACAAAAAATTATCTGAAATGGATTCAAATATAATAAAGCTAGCTAGCTTAGAGAAAGAGCTTGAAAGCGAACAAGCTAGATTAAATTTAGATATACAAAAATTAAAAAACGCTCCAAAATTAGAAGACCATGGGTTTTTAGATGAAGGAGCATGTGCACTACTTAGTTTATTGCAAAAAGAAGCGCGTCTGATTGATTTTGTTCAAGAGGATTTAAGCGATGTAGGAGATTCACAAATGGGGTCTGTATCTAAGTTGATTCATAAAGACTTACAAAAGGTTTTTTCTCAATTTGTAAAAATCGAAGCGGTAGCTGATGTAGAAGAGGGTGGAACAATTCATCTAGCTGAAGGTTACTCTAACAAGGAGTTTAAGCTGACTGGTAATGTTGATGCTAAAGCTCCATTTGATGGAACATTAAGACATAAAGGTTGGTTGGTATCAAAAATGAATCTTCCAAAGAGAGCTAAAAAGGATCAAAATAGAGTGATCATGGCAGCAGAAGTAGAGGTTTAAAATGTCGTATCAATATCATATAGGTATCGATTTAGGTACTACAAACTCATCCGTTGCGTATAGTAAAAAAGATGACTCTGAGATTTTTGAATATTTGATTCATCAATTAAACTCAGAGGATCTTTTAGTACAAAAACCTGTTTTACCATCGGTGGTATATCTTCCGGCTGAAAATGAATTTAGTGAAGATAGTATAAAACTACCATGGGCATCAGATAGCCGTTATATCATCGGAGAGATGGCAAAAAATCAGTGGGGACGAGCTGGATATAGAGTAGTACATTCAGCAAAGTCATGGTTGTGTCACAAGGGGATTGATCGAAAAAAATCGGTTTTACCTTTTGGCTCAGAAATTGATCATAAAGTCTCTTCTTTTGAAGCTACATTTATGATTTTAAATCATATTAAAGACTCCTGGAACTACGATTACAATCAAGGAACTTTGAGCGGACTTTTTGAAGATCAAAAAATTGTGATTACAGTTCCTGCATCTTTTGATCCAGCGGCTAGAGATCTAACTTTAGAGGCGGCACTAGAGGCTGGATATGATGATGTACGCTTAATAGAAGAGCCTCAAGCAGCATTTTACTCTTGGATTGAGTCACATGGCTCTGATTGGCGAGATCACCTAGAAATCGGTAAAAAAATATTGGTTTGTGATGTGGGTGGTGGTACAAGTGATTTTTCATTGATCGAAAGCACCGAAGAAGAGGGTAACTTATCCCTACAAAGAGTATCAGTGGGATCTCATATTTTATTGGGTGGAGATAATATGGATTTGGCCTTGGCCCATTTTTTAAATAAAAAGTTAAAAGATGATGGAAAAAATCCAGACCAAAAACAGTTTAGTACATTATTGTCCCAAGCAAGAGATGCGAAAGAAGAGATTTTATCAGGTAAAAAGGATAGTGTAGATATCGTTTTAGCCGGTAGCGGCTCAAGTTTATTTGCTTCTAGTATGACCGTTACACTTCAAAAGACAGATGTAAACGAGTTACTATTAGATGGATTTTTTACTCCCTGTGAAAAAGGGGAAAAAGCTAACAAAAAGCGTCAAATGGGATTTAGAAAGGTGGGACTAGACTACGCTTTTGACCCTTCTATCTTAAGACATTTATCTGAGTTTTTATCCAATCAAGAAGGCGGATTTTTACTACCAGACTATATTTTGTTTAATGGGTCAATGTTTCAAGCAGAGATTTTAAAAGAAAAAATCATAGATGGACTAAAGTCTTGGGGATGTGAAAACTTAAAAGTATTAGAAGGAAATGAGTTTACTCTTGCCGTATCTCAAGGAGCTTCTTATTTTTCATCATTATCTGATGGTGGAGGAATTAGAATAAAAGCATCCTTGCCTTTTTCTTATTACATCGCCGTAGAAAAATCTCAAATGGCTGTACCAGGAATGGAGCCAGAACTTAGCATGGTTTGTATAGCTCCACGAGGTTTAGAAGAAGGACAAGGAGTCACTTTAGATGACCAAGAATTATATCTAGTTACTGGTGAAAATATTCAGTTTAGATTGTTTCGATCCCACATAAGAAAAGATCAAGAGGGTAGTATCATTGACTATAATGAAGTGGATTTTGAAGAAGTCAGCTCAGTAGAAAAAACTTTAGACGCTGCTGATGAGCAACGATTTATTCCAGTGAGTTTAGAGACTACGGCCACCGAGATTGGTACCTTAGATTTATACTGCAATGATATCGAAGGAATGAACGAAAAATGGAAACTCGAGTTTAATGTTCGAGAAGAAATCTAGCTCTTCAAAATGGCTCACTAGCTTACAATACAAAGATTCCTCTGCTTCGGCTAGAGGGATCAAAAATACAAAGCCCATCAACATGGGGTTTTATTTGTTTAATAGATTATATGATATAACCCTTACTATAGAGTCGTTTCGACCGAAGTGGAGAAATCTAGAGGTAATATTTAGTTATATCTTTATTACTTTTACAGGCTCGAAGTCTAAAGATCTTAATATTTTTACTGATATTGCTATTTACAGAGACAAAAACTTTTATGCCCAATGATAGATACTAGGGTCATCAATTTTTTGGCATTCAGTTTTTTGTGTTTCTACTTGTGCGATGTATGCGTTGATGTACTCGTTTAAAGCCAAAAATACCTTTAGAAAGTTTGTCTCATTTTTTGAGTTCATTAATCGATCAATTTTATTTAAAATCTGATCATATTTGCTTTCGTGTGAAGCAATAAACTCTTTTTGATATTCTAGAGACTTTTTAGACTTACACATAGAAGAAATCTTATAAATGGATCGATCGATACGAATAAATTTATTTTCAACGGTATTTATAACATTATCATAGTCTTGTTTTTTAAGTTGATTTAAGCCACTTAGGTAACGAGCAGATTTTTGTGAAAAGCGTAGATCACAAAATTTAGATCGAACTAGAGCAGTGGATGGTGTACCTAGGTGTTCATGAGCTAATTGAGCTACAACTTGAGCATCTTTATGTAAGAGTTCTTTTTGTTGTACTTTTTTTGTGGTCCTGTGATCTAAAAAAGTTAATGAAAAAGAAAAAAGTCCCATGGTAGTGGCAAGAGCTATAAGTAGTAAAAACCAAAATATCATAGTAGTTCCTTAAAATACTGAATCTAGGATGTTTGTTATTAATAGTCAGTGTTAAGAGTATTTCATCTATCATCAATGCAAATTATCGGACGTTTGATTTTGTTTGTTTATGTTGTAATAGATATATTTTTGTAATTTTTTACTCTATCTCATTTAGATAAAAATATTACTATTGTTTAAGTGCATAATTACAAGAGTTTTGTATAAATATATTTATATGGATTGATTTAAAGTAGTTATGGTCAATACGCTATGAATCTTTTACTATGTATGGGAAATATTGATTAAGCTAAAAGATGGAGTTGTCTTTTAGCTTCAAGAGTTTAAAAATTACACGGTTGGTTTGTTTCAACCATATTATTGGGAGGTTTAAACATGAATGAATTTTTTCAATTACATCAACGTCAAGACTTGGTACTGTTTGAGCACAATGGAGATAGTTTAGTTGGATTAATTTTAGGGTTTAACGAAGACTCTTATGCTATCAAGGCAGTGTTATCCTCTTCTGCACAACTACCAAAAGAAACTTTAGCTATAACAGAAGATAAAGTACAACAAAAAGTAGGGGATTTAGACTTTGATACCCTTTATGAAAATGATAACTCTTGGGATTTTGGAGAATATGTAGAAGTAGAGGACTTTTAATGAGTTCTGATAAGTTAAAAAAACAACGTTTTACAGAGACAAAAAACTTTTTGCTTTTTCAGTCGAAGGTTTTGAAAAACCAAAAGACTAGGGTTGTCATTGAAAACGAAGAAAAGGCCCAATATATAGTTTCTAAAAATTTAATTTATGAGCTTCAAAAGTTGATCGAATTTTTAAATATGAACGATTTGGTAAAAGATTGTTTTTTAGATCAGATTTCTCAATATAGTGACTTGCTTGTATTAGTAGAAGACGAACAAAATAGACAAAGTCTTGAAGTCTCTAATGATATTTTTACAAAAATAGAAGAAATAAGAGAGCAAATTAAGCAAATAGTGCTTGAATCCTAAGAAAATAGTTAAGTATTATCACATTTAAGAAACATTTTTGATCGATTTTACGTAAGTATCTTTGTAGGTATTAAATTTATTTTAGACCCAAATATATTTTGTTTAAAGTTTTGGGAATAAAAATGAGGATGATTATGAAGCATTTTGCTGTATTTTGTTTAGCGTTAAGCATGAACTTTGCGTTAGATACTATCGAAGTTAGACCACCGTTAGATTCTGTGGCAAGTAGTACAACTCAAACAGGTGTATATAAAGAGTCACCTTTTCAAGTTGCTTCTAAACAATATCTTAAAGAGCTTGAAGACATCCGATATCATGCTAGACGTTACTCTGCATATTTTGGATACCCTGAGTTTGAAATAATGAAAGGGATCGATCATTTGATTCACTTAGGTCATACTTTGGAGACTTACGACATTGCAAACGTAGAAGGCAGAGAAGCTTTCTTTCAAATGAAACAACCTCTAACTTATGTAAATCAATATATTATTTTCAATAGAAACTTCAAACATGTTGCACCTATGTGGCAAAACTCAATTAAAACTTATCAAAAAATGGTTCAAATTTTTACTGGTAAGCCTGTAGGTGGCGAAAGCTCATCAATTGATTTTAACTCTCCACAGATTAAAGTTTTACAAGTACAAGCAGAAGAGCTAAGAGAGATTGCCCAGCAGTTTCAATATCAGTTAAAGCAATCTGTAACAACAAACTACACAGAAAACGTAGCTTTAATCGCTTATGTTGATCAATTCACAGCGATCACTCAAAGATTGAAGGGGATGAGCCATAGTTTCATCACTCAACGATTTGAAATGGCTGAGTTAATCAAAGTAGCTACAAAAACATCAAGACAAATTAACGCTGGATTTATGCAGCACCCAAATGTTTATCTTAGAGAATCATGGCAAGTAGTTCGTTTAAAAGCGAGTGCAATGCTAACTACTTTTGATGGATTGATGAACCCTGTAAAAGGCGAAGCAAAATCTAGATAAGCCCACAAGATCTGATTTTAAAAAAGCTCCAAACTTAGTTATGGTTTGGAGCTTTTTTGCGTATTGTAGTCTTTTGGGGGTAATTGTTAGAAGACTACATTTATCACAGTTCTGATATGATTAGTAAACGGTTAAACTTGAAAATACTTGAGCAATTAAAAATCAGATTTTTGTGACTATTGATACTATGTTTGTGAGGTCATACAAGTTTGCTAGTTTGAGTCTACAAACTTGATATTATGACTATCAATGGGGCAATATAAATTGATTTCCTGAATAGCTAATACTATTCTAAGCCTTGAGTACAGCAGGCAAACTTACCTGTGCGTTGGTTTCTTTTTATAACGATATTATTAGCTCTACCCGTAATGATGATTTCATCATCTTTACCATCAACTAAGGTGATGCGACCGCTGCCATAACTATAAGTGCCTCCACCAGTTATAGCTTGTCCCATATCCATTGCAGTCAGTGTAGCAGTAGCTTTACCATCTGAATTTAAACCCAGACTATAAACTTGTCCGTCAGTATCTAAGAGATAGAGAGTTTTAGCTCCACTTGCTGTTGTGGCTGCCATGTGAATGATAGACTTGGTACTAATATTTAGTCCTAATAAAGTGGATACGTTTTTATTTAATGTCCACGTAGGATCATATGCGGAGCTTGTATTTGCATAAATAGAATGAAAACCTCCACCTGTATCGGTAACATAACAAGCACCTTCTCCAGGGCAAAGTAGATTTCTACCTTTGTCTCCATCTATAATTTTAAAGTCTTTGCCTTTATCAACGCTTGTTGCATCTGACTTATAGTATCTAACATGAGTATATCCATCGCCACCATTATTTTGTGAGTAGGACATGACAAAGTAAGTGTTTGGTTTTGATTTACCGCTATAGTAGTTACGCTCAGCAAGTTTTCGGACACTAAGCTTTTCGAAAGATGATGAATGGACTTCGTTATTGTTAGTAGCTTGGTTTTGAATACTTCCTCCGATAGTATAAACTAAATTGTTTAGGACTACCGCTTCCATATCTCGTCGTACTCCATAACCACTTGATGTACCGTGATCATACCAGGTAATACCATCATAGCTAGACCAGATTTCATTGTTGGATGCTGATCCATTAGTACCACCAGTAACGATGATCCTAGCATTGTCACCATCATCGTAACTGAGTGCAACATGCCTGTTACGTATGCTCCATGGGGCATTAGCTATCTTTGACCAAGCTGTACCATTTGAGGATCTAAAGACATCATTAGTATATGCTGTACCGTTGTGTCCGCCAAGAATGTAGAGTTTTTCTCCAGAGCCATCGTTATGTGTGACCAAACGATGTTCTTCTCTTTTAGATATTGACGTACCTGAAAGGGTTTCTTGTGCCCAAGTAACGCCATCTGAAGAGCTCCAAATAAAATCTACCCCTTTATCAGCACCACCAATCAACCAAAGTTTACTGTTAAACTCAATAACCTGATGTTGTTTGATTTTCCCCCAAGGCCCATAACCTCTAAAAGACCAATTTTGACCATCGCTTGAAGACCAGATTTCACTGTTAGAGCCTTTGGCGTTTGCTCCACCAAACACCCACATATTTCCAGCAAAAGATACAGATTGGTGGGAGGATTGCTTTTGGAAGATATGACCAATGTTACGTGTTGGTTTTGGGAATGATTGTACATATCTGGCAACGCCATTGCTAAAGCGAAAATTGTCTATGAAACCATCTACCCTATATCCTAACCATATAGAACCAGAAATGTCAGGAATTGAAGATGAGTCAGAATGTGTAGTTTGTAAAACTCCATCGTAATATATCTTGTAAACATTGTTGCTTTTTACGAGTGCAATATGAGTCCAGGTATTAATGGGAGGAGCAGCAGTATTAAACGAGACAATTTCGGAGCCACCAGAGGTAGCCTTAAAAAGTAACAAATTATCATTAATAGTTAGTTGGTAGTTGTTACTTGCATTTTGAAAATGTAGAAAGATATATCTATTAGTTGTAGTGGAAACTGTGTTAGGATTTATCCATGTTTCAATTGTAAAGTCATTGCTTAGTAAGTTCCAATCAGCGCTATCAGGTATCGAAATATATTCATTAGAAGATTTAAAATCAAGTGAACTACTATTGAAGTTTTTGGTAGTAGTTTGGTGGGTAACGGTATTAGTATTAGATAAATTATGGTTTCGGCCAGAAGTATCAAAAATTTTGGTCACACCGTTAAGATCATTAGAATTAATCTGGAGTTTTAAAAAAGGATCTGTAGAGTAACCCTTTTTAGCCCAAGTTGCTCCATCAGAAGAGCTCCACACATCATTAAAGTAGTTTGTTCCATCAGCTCCACCTATAACATACATGTCACTACCATGTACAAATGCTTCATGTTCGTATCTTTTTTGAAACTTCTGTAATGGTTCCATACAAAAAGCAGTTTCACTGCCAGTACAACTTTTATCTTCAATCAGGTGAGAATTGTTAAATCGCGCGCATTGGTTACTAGTACTATTGGGATGGTTACTATCTTTCCATTTATAAAAATCAAAGGGAGAGCCATCTGTATACAGATAATCGTAGTCTGCATTACCATTGTCCTTGTAGCCCACCCAAGCGTTAGAGTTTGCGTAATTTCCATCAATAAAAGTCCACTGATCTTGTGAATGGATAGACACCATGTTTCGGTTAGTTTTAGCTTCACAATGGGTTTTTGCAAGTGCCCAAGTTATATCATCACCTTTGGAATAGTGATATCCATTAAAACTATTTGATGAGGTTACTAAATCTGCTGAAACCGAAGTCATTTTTCCGTCCAAAGAGATGTCGTTACCGGTGATTCCACCTGTATTTAAAATGTTTCGTACTTTATCTGTATTGTGAATAACTAAGCCGCCGCCAGAATCAGTATTTTTATTGAAAAAGGTTAGATCTTTAATGCTAGTAAAACCCGTGCTTGTGGTGAAAACACTGGTAGGAATGTAATATCTTCGAATTCGATCATTTGAAAAGCTGATAGCAGAATAGTCTGCATGGCCATTTCTATTTTCATAAATTTCTGCAAAGCTCTCTAAACTTGATCCAGATGCAATATTACCTCCTTCATACCAAGCCTTTGTACTCTCCCATATTGCGTTATCAATTTTGACAAAGTATTTGTTTCCTATTTTATGAAGATCTTTAATCGTCCCACCCAAATCAGTGACCTTAACAGGAGTAAATTGACTCTTCATAAAATCATACTCTAAATCATCCGGTGCAAAACAATCCGTCTTG
The DNA here is from genome assembly GCA_023954715.1 of Candidatus Cloacimonadota bacterium. GTDB lineage: Bacteria > Muiribacteriota > UBA6191 > UBA6191 > UBA6191. The sequence goes on from JAGSHD010000024.1 coordinate 31,623, forward strand.
TTTAACTTAACCATAGGATAAGTAAGATATTGTTTAGACTCTACATTATTATAATAAGGATTAGAGGCAAAATAAAAATCATCATTTAAATCAGTACCTCCACCCGAGCGACAAATATTAATCAATTGATAAGTATCACATACTTGAGCATTATCAGTTGAGCAGGTAGTTTGAGCATCTTTAAGCTCATCTGCTGCTTGAATCTTATAGTTAAATTGTGTTCGCCCAAAGGTGTTTGGATCAATTAAAGTATAACCACTCTTTGTAGCTCGCTTATAAGCAAAAGGGGAGTGTTGGTGTATAGAGGTTGAGATGATAGCTCCGCCATTTGAGATACCATCCGTATTCGATGCGTCAAAATCAACACCTACAATAGTATTATCTGCTATATGTTTATTTTGAATAGATTTATTTTTTAAATTGTCTAAAATCAGCCCAGCTGCTGCAATGTTTGACTCTAAAATAGCACCATCAACAATTTTATCTGATGTAATTGTACCTGTATCAAACTGTGCTGCTGTTAACTCTCCATCAATAATCTGTCCACCAGTTAAACTATCTGAGGCAAAGGATGAGCCACTAATTTCAAACAAATGATCAGTAGTAAAATACCCATTTTCAAAGTAGCTATTATCAAAAATATTATCTTGGATTTGTGTACCAGAAACAGGCTCAAAATCAGCCCCAGATATTGTAGGTATATTGTTTATAGTCATAAATGGACTACTTAATATCTTAACAGTAGTTATAGACCCATCTTCAATCTTATTAATAGAAGTATCTAAAAAGGCATCTTGTTCAATAGTATCATCTACAACTTTTGCATCGATTAGTGTTCCGGTTAATTGAGCTTCTCCTACACTGTTTGCAGCAAACTTAGCATGAGTAGCAGCATCATTTGCTATTTTTGCACTAATCCCTGTTGAACCAGAATTAAATTTATTAGCGTCTATAGCAGCTCCAGTAAAATTAGAAAGAGCTCCATCAGCTATTTTAATAGCTGTAATTTCACCATTTTTAACTTTAGCTGTTCTAAAGCTAGGACTGGCATCTAATTTAGCATCAGTAACAATACCAGCAGCAAATACTCTTTGATGAAACTCTCCAATAGTTTGTGCTAAATCAGTTCCTTGCAATGCATCATCAGCAATTTTATCTTGGGTTATTTGTGCATTACTTGAAGTTTTAGCAGTAAAGTCGGAGGCGGTTGTTACAAATTTAGCATTAGTAAAAGCATTATCTGCGAAATCAGCATGAGTTAGAGTATTGCTTTTAATTTTAGAGTTAACTATGGTGTTTGCATTAAATCGATCCCCTGTGAAAGACCCATCTATAACTTTAGCACCAGTAATGGCATCATCATTAATCTCACGATTACTTAAAGTAGAGTTTGCAATTTGATCCGATGTTAAATCGGATCCAACATTAGAGTTAGTAATAGCACCATCTAATAATTTATCATTTGCAATAGATCCAGCAAAGTGAGAGCCACTAAAAGCAGAGTCTTTAAAAGGGTCTATTGTAAAAGAGTCTAGTTTAAAATCTTCTTCTTCTAAATCAGCTTCTTTGAAATTGGCAAGATTTAAAGTAGTATTCGCAAGATCTTGGTTTTGAACTGTATTAGTAGCAACAACTCCAGCTGTTAGTGAAGCGGCCTGAATTTGTGATGTGGTTAAAACTCCATTTATAATATGAGTAGTCAAAATAGTATTTGCAGCGATATTTGATGAGAGTAAAGAAAAGCTTTGAATCTTATCTTTAGTTACAGAGTCAAAATCAAAGTTACCTGACTCTAGGCTTCTGTTTAATATTTTATCTGTATTTAAACTATTGTTTTTAATTTTATTTGTTGTGATCTCCCCATCTTTAATTTTATTAGAAAGTAAAGTATAAGATTTAACATGAACCCCACTAACAGAGTCAGATACAAAAGATGAGTTTAAAATAGTATCATCTTGAAAGTGCCTTTCTTGCAATGAGAGATCAGCTATTTTTGCATAACTTAAGGCATTATTATTAATCTTAGCTGTAGCAATCTCATTTGTTACAAAATGCTCTGCTTTAACAGATTGATCCTTGATCTTGTTTGCAGTGATTGCTGTAAAAGTACTTTGATCAAAAGAGGCTGTATTGAAATGAGCTTGAGTCAATGTATCAGTTAACTTATCTTGAGTGATTTGATCAAAAGCAAGATCACTGGCTTGAATCGTATTATCTACAATCCAATCCGAGTTAGTAATGGAGTTGCTAGCAAAGTTACTAGACGTAAAAATCTTACTAGCCATTTTAGAGTTTTGGATTTCATCAGTTTTAATAAAAGCAGATGAGATAGTCTCTTGATTAAAATGATTTGAGTTAAAACTAGAGGCTGCTATTTTATCATGAGTGATTGAGCTAAGAGCTAAAGTACGCTGATTTACTGAGTCATTATCTATATTTGGATTTTCAAAGGCATTACTTCTGAAGTGTCGATCTAATAAAGTAGCTGCTTTAATATTTTCTTTTTTTACAGAGGCTGCTTTTAGATTAGCAGATAAGATTGTATTATTAGCGATTTTATCATTTGAAATATCTCCATTGATAATTAAATCTCCCTCTAATTGATTGCTTAAAAAGCTAGAGTTTAATAAAGAGTTAGTTTTTAAATGTGTACTTTTTATTTGGTTTACTTGAAAATGGGTATCAAAAAAGATAGAGCTTTTATATTTACTTGAAGTTACGCTTTGATCTTTAATACTATCTTTACTCAAGTTAGTGAAGTGCTTACCATGTAGTGATTTTAAAGCAAAATCAGCTCCTACTAAATCACTGGCAAGTTTTGCATTTTCAAAAGTGTTTTCTAGAATTTTTTGGTGTGTAATAGTTGCTGCTAGTAAATGAGTTGTTGAAAAGGTGTTATTAGATAAAGTTTGATCATCTAAAGTAAAGCTTTGGATTAAAGAGTCAATTAAAGAAGCGTTTTTTAGTTTTATAGAAGTAATAACTCCTGTTGCTAAATAGATATTATCTATACTATGGGTATCCCACTTATCGTAAGTTAAACTATTGGTTTCAAAGTTAAAGTTACGTAAGCTACCTGTAGTGAAACTTCCTTCAGTTAAACCACCGGGTACAAAATCACCAGCGGTAATTGTTTGTAAAGCAATACGAGATTCAAAGATGGATTGATCTTTAATGTCTAGAGATTCAATACTATAGTCGCTGATATAAGGGTTATATTTTTCTCCATCTAAAACAAGAGCAGAACCTTTAGGACTTGGGGATGCAAATGTAGTTAAACCAGATCCACTTGTTGATACTTTATACATCTTTACACTACCAACAGAAGGAAAGGTCCCAACAAAAAAGAGATCTTTACCATCCGATGAGAAAGATAAAGATAATAGATCTAAATCCTCATCAGTGATTGATGGAGTTAAGTCTGTTTCTGTACCAAAGGTGCTTGCTCCATCCCATTGAATTTTAACAATTTTAGTGTTAGTAGGAGACACTTCTTTTAAGGCATAAACATAATCATTAGCTACCGGTGAAAAGATAGGGGACTTGTAACTTTGTGCATTAGATATGACAGTAACAGGAGTAGTAAAGTCTCCGCTATTTGAATAGATTAGATTATCGTCTTTATCTATGGCCAAATAATTAGAGCTATCTTTTCTAGAAAACCTTTTAATCTCTATATTTGGAGTTTTTAAACTAGCAACCCCATCTCCTGTATCATCAAAAGCAAGTAGCTTGTAGCTAGCGTCATTAAGATCCATGGCGATAGCTTCATACTCGTTTGTATCTGAAATGAGTTGATCCTCAAGAGTTGAAAAGTCTGGTTGCAGAGTGAAGTTATGACCATCGCTTGAGACTAGCATATCATTTTCATTGGTAGCATCAGAGTAACCACCAATAATTGTTACTTTACTATTAAATTCAGCAATAGAAGGTAATCTTCTAGCAGTAAACTCAGAGCTTGGAGTTAATGAGGTAAAGTTACCTCCGCTAGCTCCATTCCAAGAATAAATCTGATTTAAGTTAGCACCGTTGTACCCACCATATACATATAAATCTTCTCCTCCACCATCATTAAAGGTTAAGACATCAAAATATCTAGCAGGAGTATAAGCTGGTGTAAATGTGGACTGATACCATTGAGTTCCGTTGTTAGTGTACCAAAGGTCGTTGAAATCTGCTGAGTCACCTTGTCCACCAAGCAAAAATAATCGATTGGCAGTATCATCTGTATAGGCGATAGTTTGATGGCCAGCACGTGGCTCGAAATGAGTGTAATAGGCTTTAGTGGGTTTAGGAAAGTCACTTATCCATCTAGCTATACCTTTGGAGATGCGAATTTCATCCATATACCCAATATATCTACCATCAGAAGCATTTGGTTGTCTTCGTCCAAAGATGATACCATCAGCATTAACAGAAAAGTCTGTATCATCTGAGGTTGGGTCATCACCTAGATTATTGTCTTCTGCAGTACCATCAATAAAAAGTATAACTGAGTCATTACTTCGTCTGACTATAGCGATATGATGCCATGTACCATCTCCTACATCTGTAATAGAAGTAACTTCGTCTCCGCCAACTCTTAGTGTTAATGTACCAGCATTGTCTTTGATTTTAAGGCGTACATGCCCTTGGCCAGTTCCACCGCCAGAGATTTTATATTCAAGTAGTGTTCTACTATTTGATGTGTCTCTATCTTTATCTGTAAAGTTGACCCAAAAATCTATAGTAAAAGCCTCTGTTGAAGCGCCACCAAAAAATTGAAAGTCAGCATTATCTGCAAGAGTTAATGAATCATCAATCCCATCAAAATAAATAGAAGTGTTACCAAATTTTTGATCACCATTTGAATGAGTAATTAAACCACCTCTTGAAACGGTCATTTGATTATGAGACATATCCGTAAAAGTAGCATTACCATTAGTAGTGTCTGAATGAATCAATAATACTGTCTCTGTGTCACTCATATTTACAGGTTCAGTTTTAGTAAATGAGATAAAATCATTGGAGAAATAAACATCATTTAGTCGACCCGTGCCATTATTGCCACCTATGATGTATACTTTACCACCATACACAGAGAGACTAATTAGTCGTCTTGCACTAATATTTGCTGGAGTAGCCTCAAGTGTCCAAGTAATCCCATCAGAAGATTTATAAATAGTATTAGTATAGGTTCCAACAGAGCTTTCACCACAAGCAACATACATTGCACCACCAAATACAGCAGCACCAAAAAAAGCACGAGGTCCAAAACCAGCAGAGTTGGTTAACCTCTTAAAGATGAGGCCATCGTTTGAAACCCATACATCTTGTAAATAAGTACCGCCTTGATCTTTCCCCCCAATAACATAAAGCTTTCCACCAAGTGTTAAAACCTTATGCCCCCGTCTCCCAGAAAACCTAGAAGCTACATCAAAGACTTGCTTTTCAACAGTCCCCGTATCCGTAGCAGCTAAAACAAGCGCAGTATTTGATGTAAAAGAAAACTTATCTTTTGAAGCATTGAGTGAAAACTGAGTAGTATTAGTATCTGCTACAGGGGTCTGCCAAGTAAGGGAGGCTGACTCATCTTGAGAGACCTTATTAATATGATTATCTGCCTTATAAATAATATTAAAATCCACTGCACCAATGGTCTCTGTTAAAACTTGAGTACCAGTAGCTGTTTGATCTTTAATCTGTGAAGTACCTATAGCAAAGTCTTGAAACTTAACACCAGACACAGAAGAGATTTTACTAATATCAATAGAGTCTTGCAGATGATAAGGATGGATCGCACCTGTTGTAATAGAGTCTTTGTCAAAAGCATCATTTGCAATGATATTTCCACCAAGAAAAAAGTGAGAGTCTAATTTAGCAGCTGTGATTGTATTTGCATTTACTTGATCACTAGATAAGGTAAAAGCCTTTAATAAATCCTTATTCAAAAACCCAGTTTGTAAACTACTTGAGTCAATACTCTTATCTACAAATAAATCTCCATAGACTGTATAGTTAGCAACATGAGTACTTAAAATATTACGACTCAAGATATTAGTAGATTCAACAGAAGAAGAAGAAAACTTAGTCCCTGGTAAAGACTTAACCTTCACATCCTCAGACTTCAGTGATCCATCAATCACATGAATAGATTGAATAATAGCATCCACTAAATGATCATTTTCAATTACTTGATCTTTGATCTTAGCTGTTGTAACAACCTCATCTTCAAAGTGACGATTTATAATAGCCTTGTCTTGTACTTTTGCAAGTACAATAGCCTCAGATTGTACATGAATAGCACCAATACTATAAGATTGAATCTTACTCTTGGTAATAGCAAGATTTTTTATAACATCCCCAGAAATAGACTTTTGAGCAAAAACACTTTTTGTTAAATCACCAAAGATCTCATTATTTGTAATCTGTAAGGATTGTATATGTCTATTTTTAATGATCCCTAATTGCAGTTTGGAATTAAGCAAAGTATCTACTAAGATATTGTCTTTAGTAATGGTTTGTGAAGCAATCTTTGATGAAACAATAGAGTTATCTGAAACCATCCTATTTTTTACGATTGATGTGATTAAGTGAGAAGATAAGATTGCTTTAGCAATAATATTACCTGTAGTAATAATATTACTTTTTAACTTAGAATTAGTAATCGCATTGGTTTTAATGTGCTGAGCAAAAATAGAGTTAGATTTTATATCTAAAGCAGAAATAGACTCATTAGCAACTAATGAAGAGCGAATGGCTCTATCTTTTATAGATCGAGTCTTTATAGAGTTTGCTAGTATTTTAGCATTTGTAATCTGTTCGTCTTTTAAAACCCTAGAGCTCAGCTGATACATAGCAATAGATCTTGAGGTAATCGTTGTTGGATGAATGGCTCTACTAGAAATTTGTTTGCTAGCTATATCGATTGCTAAAATCGATTGATCTTTTATAATCCGAGAGTCAATATGTAAGTCTTTAATATTGTCATAATCTATAGAAGAAGTAGCAAAGTTAATATTAACAAATGTTTCTAGATGAATTTTATCACTGGAGATCGTAGAAGATTTAAATACTTTAGATAATAAAGTATTTGTTGTGATTTTATTCTCAGAGATAGCATCATTTTGAATATGGGCAGATAATACTTGAGACTCATCAATATCTTCGCTTAAAACATCTAAGTCTTTTATTTGTAAACTTTGAATTGTCTCTGAGGCTATTTTAATATTAGTAATAGATTGAGGATCAAAATTATAATGGACTAAATCCAAAGTAATGATTTTAGTCTGATCCACACTATTTGCAAAAAACTTACCAGCGATAGCTGCATTGTCTTGGTAGTTTTGAGTAATAATAGTTTGATCAATAAGATGAGTTGAATCAATATTAAAATCTTTAATTCGAGCAGATGTAAATGTTTGTGATGCAATATCTTGTGATCGAATAGAGTCTGTAACAAAGTGATCTCTTAAAATAGAGTTAGCCAAAATATTATTGGTTGTTATAGAGAAATTATCTATATTGGTAGAAGCAAGACCAAGGTCTTGGATTTTACTACCAGATATAGTTAAGGTTGCCACATCTGTTGTTTGTATGGATTGATCTTTTATATGCAAAGATAAAATCTGTTCATCTAAAATATGTCCATTAGTTATAATCTTTGATGCTAATGTTGCTGTATGAAAAGCAAAGGGTTGTATTCTTGAAAAGGCGATCCCAGATAAAGCGATTTTATCTCTTGTAATAGCATCTGTTTGTATATGAATAGATAAAATAGAGTTTGCACTTAGATTTTGAGGGTTAATAGTATTGCTTCTAAAGTCTGAGTTTGTAATAGAGTTATCTAAGATCTCTTGGCTTTTTATAGTGTAAAGTTTGATATGCTCTTGTAGGATATTTTGAGTCTTTAGTTTTGTACTAGAGATAGAGGAGCTTTGAAAGTGTCTTCTTGCAATGGAGTTAGAAGCAAGTTTTTGTTTGGTAATAGATAGGTTTTGAAAGTCTTTATTTTGCAAAGTGTAATCTAAAAACTCTCTTGATGTTATAGATAAAGGCTGTACTCGATCTAATATGATCGATTCATTTGAAAAATCTTGGCTTAAAAGAGTTTTTGAAACAATTTTAGTATTGGTAATAGCAGATGTATTGATCTTAATATTTGTGATAGCACCTGTATTTATAATAAAAGAGTCTACAGCTAGAGTTAAAATCTCTATAAAACCAACAGAGTCATCAGAAAAGTCTTCTGTGATTAAGGAGTTATTTGTAATCTTATTAGCATAAATGGCGTTATCTTTAATATGATAGTTTCTGATTTGATCCGTTAAAATCTTATTATTTGTAATAGAGTCTGCAATGATCTTTTCATTTTGAATCGCTAAGAAAGCTATTTTTTTAGCAGATAAAGTTTGGTTTTGAATCTTCTGTGAGATCATAGACTTTCTAGCTAAATGATTTTGATTCAAAACATTCTTTTTAAAGTGTGGGTTTTGCAAAGAAGAGTTGACTAAGTGTCTGGATTGCAAAGTATTATTTGCAATCTTTGAGGCATCTACTGTTTGAGCAAAGAGTTTATTTTGCGAAACGATATAGCTTTTGAAGTGCTTGGATTGCAAAGTCTGATTAGCAATCTTTGTTTGATCGATGGTATTTGTAACAAAGTCATAGTGCTCTATACTATTATTAATAATATCTGCTCCTGTGACTTGTTTTAATAAAGTACCATCTCCAGTAAACTTTGTTGCTTGTACTCGTCCGTCTCCATATAAAATAACTTGGTTTGTACCGGATGGATCTTTTTGTACAAGCAATGGATTATTTGATGCTGCATCAGGCCATAGCATGATGTTGTTTCCACTAGCAATGAAGGTGTTTTTTTCACTTAAGATATTTTGAACATCTCTTCTTAGAATATCTGTTAAGAGATGACCTTGGATTACAGAGTGTTCATGTAATGTATCTGCGTTTTGGTTTTCTTTACCAACGAGTTTATATAAAACATTCGATGTTAGTTTAATACTAGCTAAAGAAGCACCTGGTTTTGTAAAAACTAAACCATTGGTAGAATCGATTTGAAAGCGACCATCAATATCTAAGTGACCTGTTGAAAAAAGAGTATGGTTTGCTGAGATAGAAAAAGAGCCGTTTTCTAAAGTAAGAATGGTATGAGAAGCGTTTGAGTCATAGGAGTGTAAAACAAAGTTATCTTGTTTTGAATCAATATAGACTCCGTCATTTGCTTGTATTTTACGAAGTTTTATTTTTTGTAGAGTAGTAAATTTAGATGGATCTAATGATAGAGTCACGCGATCTGAATCTAAGATAGATTCAAAGTGCATTGGTCCAAAGACTTTTAAACCACCTCCTGTATTGCTTGCATTTTTAATTATTTTTAAATGATTAAAACGAGTCACTTGATTCGGATCGATTTGGTAGTAGCTTGAGTCTTTGTCATGAATGATAGGAGTGATCAATCTATTTTGACTTACAATTTGGTCTTTTATATTAACATTATTGAATTGAGCGTTTAGTGGGGTATTTAAGATGGTGTTGCTTAAAACAAGTTGAGGCTGGTTTGAAGAAAAAATTAAAAGCTGATTTGTTTTTTTAATTTGTGAATCTAAGGAGTATAAAGAAGCAACGATTTCATCTTTATAGTGCATCGCTCCACTAGAGTGGATAAAACCTTTGGTTGAAATAGTAAATTGCTTATTAGAGATTTCAAAAGAAGAAGAGAGTAGATGGACATCTTCATCAATGGTTGTATGAGAAAGGATATTTAATCCATTGGTTGAATTTTGATACAAGCCTTGAGAAATAGTGATGGTGCTTAAAGGGGAGTCTAGTCTAAAGTCTTCTTCTAAAACAAGATTTGTAGCATTGGTAATATCTCCAATTTTTGAGACTAAAAAACGACTTGGTCCGGCTGCATTACCTTGTTTTATTTCAATGGAGTCGTTGTGAAGACTAGAGTGTGAAAAACTCAAGGTATTTGCAAAGCTCATCTGATTTGACACAGTTAAAGTGTTGTGGATTTGTACGCTTTTAGTAACAAGAGAAAAACCAGCTTGAGCTGAGTTTAGATAGAGTTGATTTAGATTACTTTGTTGGTCTGGATCTAAATAAAAATCTGGGTTTGTGTCAAAAAACTGCTTTAAAGTCATTCGTCGCAAAACATCTAAGTTATTTGCTGTGATGTTTCTTGAAATAGAAAGAATTTTACTTGAGTCATTAGATGAAAAACCATTAGCTCCATGGATATCTAAAGTATTATTTAGATTAAGTAAGAAAAAGTCAGAAGTACTATTTAAGTCTAAAAAATAAGAGTTAGAGTTTTGATCCATAAAACGATCGGCTATGATTTTATCGTTGGTATATAAACTAGAGCTTACAAAGACATTTTTAGCCACCGAGTACAAAGAGCTTGAGATCACTTGTCTATCTACAGATAAGTCTTTGTGAAACTTTAAATCATTGTCAACAAAGAGATGATTTAGTTTGGTTTGCTTTTGAGTGTTGCCATGATAGGGGTTAAGTAAAAAAGTATTATCTAAAGATCGAAACTGAATGGGATCAGTAGAATCTACTAAATCTAGATACATACTAGCTGTTAGATGCTCTCTTACTTTTAATGCTGCTTTAATGATGGTATTACTAATATTATCTAAGGTAGCGCCTTCTGCATCATCTGAGATGACTAAGGTATCTGAAACAGATAAACTATTGATTACACTTAAACCACTTGGATCCACAAAAAAAGCGGAGTTTTGAGCATCATTGAACTTATAGGCTGCTACTGATGTAGGAGTAGAGTTAGGAGAGCTTAAGATAATTTTTGTATTTAAAAAAGGAGATTTAGTTAAGCTAAGGTTTTTAGTTACATTTAAAGATTTTTTAAAAACATGGTACCGAGCGTTTGCGATAAAAAATGGATTGTACTCTCCTGTATGAAAACGATATTTTTTAAAGTTATTAGATTTAAAAGCTTGAGAGTCATAAGGAGTGGCGTTTAAAACTAAGTTACCATTAACAGATAAAGCAGATTGCTCGGGGTTATTTACATTTAGGTCTCTAGAAAGAGTTAGATTATCTCCAAAGAAATCTAAAAAAGGAGCATCATCTTCACAATCTAAATTAGGCGCTACACATTGAACAAACTTAAAGTTTGTTAAACCAGGGTATCTAGCCCCAACAGCAATATAGTTAGAGCTAGCTCTAACACCAGCTAAAAATATATTTAATGAATTACTTTTGGTAATTAAAGAGTAGTTTGTAAAAATAGATGTGTCTTCTGCGTAGGAGAAATGGTTTTGGTTTACAAAAATATTTTGTTCATCTAAATAGGCTAAATCATCAGATATTCTTCTTTTAATTAAATGATCGTTTTTAACCTGATTTAATTTGTTGATCATTTCATCAGAATCAGCACCGGTTCTTAGATCGTGACGGTGCAGTTTAAGACCTGTTTCTGGGTCGATATAGGTTTCGTTGTTACTTTGTTGCCAATCATGTAAGGCACCGATTTGTTGTTTTTGACCAATGAGAGCAAAAAGCTTTTCAAAGCTTAAAATCTTTGATTCACCAAACTGGATTTTATTAAAGATAGATAATCCGTGAGGGATTACTTGGTAGGGGTATTTTAAATCGATGGGTTGAGAAGTATCATAAAGACCTAGTGCTTCTACATATTTATCTTGGGCTGTAATATTTAAAGCCCCCGGAAAGACTCCACCTATATGTAAAAAGGATTGATTACTTAATTTTATATCTGAGTCTTGGTCTAAGATAACTTCTGTGAGACCATTAGAGTCTAAATTAGCGACTCTTGCAAAAGTGTTAGCTGCATCTTGGTGATCTTGGATTTTTAGTCCGTGCAATACAAGGGTTTGTGTAACACAAGCTTGATAGTTTAAAGATGTTTGATTACACATACCGCTTTGATCTGCTTGGGTTGCGATTAAAGGGGTTTGAATATCTCCTGCGTCTAAAACAAGGCTAGAGTTTATATTAGAGTCTTTTAAGGTTAGTTTTCCGTAATCTTCTGTTTCTGCAAGTAGATCAGAGTGAAGGATCAGCTCAGCTCTTGCGCTTCCTTTGATTAAAACAGACCCTTTAATAGCGGCGTCTCCATCAGCGACTATAGCATCTTTTAAATCTCCACTGGTTTGAAAAATAGATAAAGCGATGTTTTTATTTTGAATGATTTTCATGCCATGAAAAGGGCCGGTTGCATAGATGGTTAGATTTGGATCGAGGGTAGTTAAGGCATCGGGATCATGGGAGAGTCTTAGTTTTCCGGATTTGACATCATCTCCTAATACTCGAACAGAGGAGACAATAAAAGGAACTCCTGGTACAGGGATGTGTGCAGATACATCGTTTCCAAGAAGGGTTTCATCTACAGATTTTTTAGAGAAGGGATACCATTTATTGGACTCTACATCAAAAAGCTCCATAAGAAGAAATCTTTTTTTATCTTCTCCGTCGTTTCCTGTGAAGATGTTTTGGTCTAGCTCAATGATATCTGTATCTTGGGTGAACTTACCGATCCGAACGGCAAAAACACCGTTTTCCACAGCAACTTCTCTTTCAAAAAAGACTTCGGCTGAATCGTCTGTTAGATGCAGTGGCCAAAGGATGGTTCCACCGTCTTCTAAAGATGTGACGTAAAAGCGCATTTTAAAGATGGCTGGCTCTTGATCTGTACCAAACGGAACACCTTTTTCATCAACAAGTAAACCTTGAAAGTTTAAAGCGTTACCAAAAAGCTCTTCTACAGCAAAAAGATTACCTGCCAGTAAAGGGAAGAGTAAAAAAATATACAAAAGATAGGATCTAACAATCTTTGATAAAAATAATAATAGGCTATTCATCACATACTAGATTGCAAGCCTTATACCTTCACTATTTGTACCTTTAGGTACAGGGGGAAGTTACCTTATTGG
>JAGSHD010000013.1 GCA_023954715.1 Candidatus Cloacimonadota bacterium
ATGCTTACGTAGAAGAAGTAGCCTATGAAGAGGATGCTTACGTAGAAGAAGTAGCCTATGAAGAGGATGCTTACGTAGAAGAAGTAGCCTATGAAGAGGATGCTTACGTAGAAGAAGTAACCTATGAAGAGGGTGCTTATCCAGAAGAAGTAGCTTATGAAGAAGGTGCTTATTCAGAAGAAGTGGCTTATGAAGAGGGTGCTTACCCAGAAGAAGTAGCCTATGAAGAGGATACTTACGTAGAAGAAGTTGCTTATGAAGAGGGTGCTTACCCAGAAGAAGTAGCCTATGAAGATGGTGCTTACGTAGAAGAAGTGGCTTATGAAGATGGTGCTTACACCGAAGAAGTGGCCTATGAAGAAGATGCTTACGTAGAAGAAGTAGCTTATGAAGAGGATGCTTACCCAGAAGAAGTTGCTTATGAGGAAGAGGTTTATTCAGATGAAGTGGCACTTGAAGAAGTAGCCTTAGAAGAGACGCCAGTAGAAGAGCCTGCTTATAGCGAAGAAATAGTTCTAGAAGATGAAGTAGATATTTTAGACTTAGAAGATGACTCATTAGAATTAGATGAAATTAGTTTAGATGATGAACCAGCACTAGAGCCAAGTTCACAAGAAGATATTAGCGTTGATGATGACATTGAGTTAGACTTAGATGAGATTTCTATCGATTTAGACGATATGGATGGCGAAATAGATCTTGATGATGTAAAACAAAGCCCAATTGATGAAGAAGATGCTTTAGAGCAAGATCTAGAGGGTGAACTAAACTTGGATGACATAGAAATCAACCTTGATGATGAATTCTAAATTACGACTTTTTATACTATTAAATTTACTTGCATATTGTGTAAGTCCAATGTATGCCAAAACTAAAAAAGAAAAGATTTTTTCAAGAGTCGGTAGCTTAGTTTTTGAATTAGACTTTGACTCGTATCTAAAAGCAAGTTCAACTCATAAGCTCAAATCGACGACCAAAGAAATACCAGAGTTTTTACTAGAGTTTAAAGCAGGGCACTTTTCCAAAAAGATTAAAGTCATTGAAGGTGGAAGTACTCAAGATAGTATTCCAGAAAACTTGTATACCTATATTGTGAAAGCAAATGGTATAAAAATATACGAGAACCAATTCCAGATAAATAATGGTAGAAAAACTCATGTTCAACTGAGCATAGAGGGAGTAGATCATCGATCAAAAAGTTTGAGATATATATTTACTCAAAAGATTACTGGAGATAGTGTTTTAAAGGATATCAAGTTTGACTATGGCGATTGGCAAAAAAAAGTAAAAGCGGATGGAACTCAAGAGTTTTATCACAATGGCTTAGTAACTATTTTACGTGACGGAGAACAGAGTACTCGCTTTGATTATGACAATGACGGGCTAAGTGACTTTGATGATCCAGACGATGATAATGATGGTATCATGGATCGCAATGATCATGATGATGATAATGATGGAATCAGGGATTTACTAGATACTGATGATCAAGACAATGATAATGATGGCATATTAAATGAGAATGAAGTTAGAGATAATCTATTAGGAAAATTTCAACAGCCAGTTATTGTAGATTTTAAAATAAAAAATTTGAACAATGCTAGTACAGGGCTATATTCTAAGCTAGGAGAACTGCTTCAATTAGAGGTTAAAGTGAATGAAGGAGGCGGAAGCCTTGTTCATCAGGTTAGATTATCGATTTATAAAAACGGTGATGAAGCTCTAACCTTTACTCTTTATGATGATGGTTCGATTTTAGATATAAATTCAGATTGGGAAGGAAAGCAGATAACTGGAGATCTAAAAAAGGGAGATGGCATTTTCACCTATCTTTTACCATTAGATCTATCTATGTGGGAATTGCTGTATAACTCCACATGGGTTGTTCATGCTAAAAATATCACAGGAAAGAATAGTAACACATTTACCTACTCGAGCGGTGATCCAATAGGGCAGTTTACGCCCAAAGGTCGATCCTCAATTTTAGAAAAAATCAAAAGTATAAATTTAAATTATCATACTGATCCGAGTGCAAAAAAAATAGAAAAGGCGGACATTAACTTAGAGTTAAGTTCATCTTGTAAAGTACAAATGTATCACGGAAATAAAATTTATTTTTTGTATCCAGAAAAAAAGTCTTTGCAAGAATTCCACTATTTTGATAATCTTACCGTCCATCAAGGATCGATATTCATTTTAACGATTTTTGATGCTAGTGGCGGACTCTTTTATATAGGAGACCGTTTCTAATTATACACTTTGTGTATAGCAGCATTGGAGAGGTGTCCGAGTGGTCGAAGGAGCACGCTTGGAAAGCGTGTGTGCGGGCAACTGCACCCAGGGTTCAAATCCCTGTCTCTCCGTATGCTACTTCTTAATAAGCCCCCCGCTTAAATATCACAGCCGGAATCGTTTTTAATAAAATCCAAAGATCCAGACTTAAACATTGATTCTTGAGATAATAGAAATCGTATTTTAAGTGAGAGTGAATGGGTTGCTTTCGCCCATAAATCTGCCATAATCCAGTGATTCCTGGTTTTAGAAAGGTTCGTCTTAAATGTAATGAGTTATAGTTTTCTGATACGATACTGATTAGCTCTGGTCTTGGGCCAATTAGGCTCATGTTACCAATAATAACATTAAATATTTGTGGTAGTTCGTCTAATGAGCTACGTCGAAGAAACCATCCGAGTTTGGTGATTCGTGTATCAGTGGCTGTATTTGGCTTATTGGTATTTTTGGTGCTGTGCATGGTTTTAAACTTAAAGACATGAATTACATGACCAAATTGCCCTATACGAGCTTGAATGAACATGGCTTCTTTGTATGTGATCTTTAAAATACAAAATATAAATGCAATGACAGGGAACCATAAAGGAAGAAAGATAAAAACAATCAATAAATCAAACAATCTTTTCATCCTACTATAATATTGGAAATGATTGTCTTCACCTAAAAATGCACTAATAAACTTTTTAGATCTTTGTAGACTAGACTCTTTCTGCAATAAAACAGATAAGAGTGAAATATCTTTTAAGGTTGTTTTTGAAGAGCTATGGCTATGCGCATAGGTGATGATAGTTTTGGCTCGTTTTTCAAAGTGGGTGAAATAAATTTCGTCGGGTTCATACTTTTCAATAGCTTCTAATAATTTTACTTTATGTATAGGAAATAGCTTTGGCTCCAAAAATGTGACTGCCAATTTTTGCTCAGTACAATAAGTACTTAATTTTTCAAATAGCTTACGTTTTCCGATAAATGCAATTCGTTTTTTCTTGTGAGATTTTTTAACAAATACTTTATAAATTATGATTTGGAAACAGCAGTTGATCAAAGCGTTTAAAAGTAAAAAGCCCCTTGAAATTGTATGATGAGAGAGTAAAAATGCGATTAAAGCAGGGATTAAAAAGAGAGTAAAAGACGTTTTTATATGAGAAAAAAGTTTGATATTTTGGCTTGTTTTGTTAACACGAAAAATACCTTCAAGGTAGTTAGAACACAAGAAGACAGCTAAGCTTAATATAAAATAAAAGCTATAGTATTCAAAGCTTGATTCTGATTTAAACACTCCGATTAAAAGCTCTTGCCTTAGGTATAATGCGAGAGCATAACTGAGAGTGAATGATATTATTTGAATGACTAAAGTCATAGAGGCTTGAGAGTCCTAAGCATAGTAGTTTTAATGATCAAGTTGCATTATACCTAAAGTGTATTAATTTGTCTGTTATATATTGGTCAATTGTGTTGCAAATGAGCTTTAGATTGGCTTAAGTAGATTAGATCTTGATCAATTTCTAAAATGAGATCGTATATATAAAAATTAAGAAAGGATTCAAGATGCCCAATGGTCAAAATCTTTGAGTATGGATCCACTCGTTTAGTAAGTGTAGTAAATAGTAGAGAGCTATTAATATTGAATCCTAGATCGGCACATGAGTGGAGTATAGCACTTAGCAAAGTATTATCTTGAAGCTTGATAA
The DNA here is from genome assembly GCA_023954715.1 of Candidatus Cloacimonadota bacterium. Classification (GTDB taxonomy): domain Bacteria; phylum Muiribacteriota; class UBA6191; order UBA6191; family UBA6191. The sequence continues at coordinate 3,981 of JAGSHD010000013.1, forward strand.
AATGCATATTGGTGACTAAGGTATAGTTACCCCAAGTTTGGCTATAGTATTTTTTATTTAGGGTACTATCTTCAAATAAAGCTACATTTCTTGGGCATTTAAGTAATAGCTCTTCTAAGTTTTGGTTGATTCGCATTTGTTCTCCACGTTATTGGTTGTACGTGAAGAAAGTTAATAAAATTTATAGTTTGGTGATAGGATCAATAAAACTAAAAGGGGTATTTACTAAAATTAAAGTTTACTTTTTAGAGGCTTCATGCCATTTTTCAACGATAGGCTTGGCTTTTTCTTCTAGATCAGCAAGTACTTTTTGCTGTTCGTCGTATTCTTTTTGCATCCAATCCATCGTTTCTTTTCGAGATTTGCTAATGATTTCATTTAAGTTATTTACTTTGATTTTATGGATGCCACTTTTATTTCGATAAGAAATAGTAGCTTCTTCAAAAGCGTTCATGAATAAGAAATGTAAATCAGATGGAGAGAAAAACTCTTCGCCTTGTTTGCCACCAATTTCAAGATTTGAAATAGGGGCCTTTAAAGGAAAAGCTCCAAATCGTCCTTCTTGGGAGAAGGTACCAATTGTGTCATAATTTAGGGAGTATCTATTTCCTTGAGCATCTATAATTTCAAGAGTGGCGTTTTCCATCTCTTCAGAAGTTAGATTGAGAATATCAGCAGTCAAATCTAATCGACTTGAGGTTTTGAAGTGTTTATCTAAAACAGAATAAGCGACTAAATATTCAAGTCTAGGGGCTTCTTCTTTTATTGAACCACAACCTGATAATGCCAATAAGCTTAAAAGTATAAATATTTGAATGCAAAGTTTCATGAATGTAATATCCTTTATGTCCCAATTTCCACTTGGGTATGCTTTAGCTATCGTCAAGAATATAAGAATAGTCTTGTAATAATTGGTGATTTTTACTGCTATGCATAATATATATACGAATTGTACAAAAAAAAGGTTCCAAGAGCAAAGGTATTGAAGAATTGAATAGCTTTTATTGAACATTTATATGCTAGATAAGTACAATTATGGATTATGTCATAAAATAACTAATATTGAACTTAAAAAATATACATTTTGAAACAACCACTATTAGTAAATAGCTAAGTTTTTAATCTATTGACTCTCAATTGTAGGCAAACTATAATTATTATTATGGAAAACTTGTCAATAATCACAAAAAATATCGAAGCCGATACCACTCTAATTGCTGTTAGTAAAACTCACCCAATAACTAAGATTAGAAAAATATTCGAACAAGGAATACAAAACTTTGGAGAGAATAGAGTACAAGAGTTTTTAGAAAAGTATGAAGAGTTAAGTGACTTGGACATTCGTTGGCATTTTATTGGTAACTTACAACGAAATAAAGTAAAAAAAGTGATAGGTAAAGTTTCATTGATACAAAGTATTGACTCTGTAGCTTTGTACCAAAAATTAGTATCCGAGTGCAAAAAACGCGATATTGTGCAAGACTGTTTGCTACAGATAAATGTATCAAATGAAAGTCAAAAGGGAGGTTTTGCCTTGGCAGACCTTTCTGACACTATAGCTGAATTAGTTCAGTATGATAGTACTTATGCTCCTATTAAGGGGCTTATGTGTATTGGTTCTAATATAAAACAACTTAGTGAAGATACAATTATCAATGAGTTTGACCAAATGAATAGAGTTTTTCTGGAGTTAAAAGAAAAATACTCTTTTTCGTATCTTTCTATGGGAATGTCAGGGGATTATATCTTGGCACAAAAGCATGGGAGCAACATGGTGAGAGTTGGATCATTATTATTTGGAGGGAGAGAGTTATGCACTCAGAAATAGTCGCGATCATTTCGCTGTTGTTCAGTGTTTTAAGAATATTAGTTTGGGGTAGTATAATTTTGTCTTGGATTCCGGTACAAGAAGGCGACGCTCTGTTTTCATTAAAAGTAATGATTTATGAGTTGACTGAACCCCTTTATGCGCCGTTTCGAATGCTCTTACCTCCCATAGGTGGCTTTGACTTTTCTTGTATTTTAGTTTTAGTTGCATTGAATATGTTTCAAGGTGCTGTTTATAGTAGTTTAGGTATCGGTTAAGATTGTCTATGAAACTTACTCCACTTGAAATTAAAAACATGGTGTTTCCTAAGAAGCGCTTAGGCGGAATCGATGAATCTTCAGTTCGGGAGTTTTTGGAACGAGTTTCTGATGATTATGAGATCGTTTTAAGAGACTCTGCTAGAGTAGCTGAAGAACTTCATCTTATAAAGTCTGATATTTCTGATAATTCTAGTCTAGAAAAATCTTTGAAAGAAGCAGTGATTGTTGCTAAAGAGTCTTCTAAAATCATTAAAAGTAATGCTGAGAAGCAATCCTTATTGATGATGAAAGAGGCCGAGCTTAAAGCAGAGAGAATTTTAGATGAAGCTCGTCATGAGTTAAAAACAATCACAAATGATATCCGAAAATTTAAAAACTTAAAACGTAAACTTAAGGGTGACCTTAAAGTAGTGTTACAAAGTTATTCGGATATTTTAGATGAAGACTGATGCTAAGTTAGTTCTTAGCTAAGCTATTGGATAGCTTTTCAAACTTATTTTTAAATTGATCTAATTTTTCTAAAGAATCGAGTGGAGACAAAGAGATGTCTTGAGACTCTAACATTTCTAAAAACACAGACTCTGCACTCATATAATCTTTATTGATAGCATGATCTCTGATTTTTCTCATATAGTGCTTTTTAGTTTTTGGAGTACTCAATGGTTTTTCTACTTGTGAAAAGGCTAGCTTTTTAGATTGTTTAATCGATTCATTACTGCGGCTACTCAATTCTATAACCCGTGATTCACCTAATAAAAATTGCTTTTCTTTTGGTTCTTCTTTAGCTTTTTCAGTTGCTTTTAGCTCTTCAATGATTTGTTCTTGCGCTTTGGCTAGTAAACTCTTGGAAGGCTCTGCCTGCTTTACTTTTTTCTTAACTCTTCTTGGCTTTTTCTTCTTTTTTGACTTAGAAGCGACGAAAGATTTTTTGATCTTTTCAATTTGGCGAGTTTCATGATTTGATTGTAAGTGTTCTTTCGCTTTTTTCCCTATCCAAGGAGAAAGAATCATCATAACGATCAATAAACAATTGATTGGAGTATATGCAATAGGTAATCTCATATCTTAATAGTCGTACAAAAAAGTTCATTATTTAATATCTTTTGTTAAAAAGCTGTGAAAAAGTACAAATTAAATCAAAAACAGACCAAAGACTAGAGGCTTTTTTTATGAATCCATTGGCTCAAGACTTCTATAGTATATAGTCATTCAGAGTTGTCTTTCCCGTTATAGTGGAAGCCAAAAAGCTTGATAATTTTTATCAAAACTACGTTTTCAATTAGATAATTATGCATCCAAAAGAATAAAACTATTTTCATTTGAGTAGAGCGTTGAAGACATTAGGTATTTGTATCTTCTTAAATTGATATTGCAATGCATACTAAAAGCCTTTAAAATTCCAACTATTAAAAAAAATAAAATTATTACATTAACTCAGGTATGATTTAGAGTGTGTCGAGTCCATTGACTTAATGTAAATTTACGTAATTAAAGGTCTAAATCACTTTGTGTGGAGATATAGTATGAGCGAATTAAATATGAAAGACTTGGTTTCTCTTTGTAAACGAAAAGGATTTATTTTCCAAAGTAGTGAAATATATGGTGGAATCAATGGGTTTTGGGACTATGGTCCTTATGGAGTAGAGCTTAAAAATGCATTAAAAAAGTTTTGGTGGGATGAAATGGTTCGAATGCGTGATGACGTGGTTGGACAAGATGCTTCTATCATCATGCACCCAAAAGTTTGGGAGGCTTCTGGTCATGTAGAAGGCTTTAACGATCCTATGGTGGATTGTAAAGAGTGTAAGGCACGATTTAGAGAAGACCAGCTAGACAATAAGGTTAAATGTGAAAAGTGTGGAGGCGAGTTAACTGAAGCGAAGATGTTTAACTTGATGTTAAGCACTCAAATTGGAGCTTCACAAGATAGTAGTGCAACAGCCTATTTAAGACCAGAAACCGCACAAGCTATTTTTACTAACTTTAAGACGATTCAAAAAACCTCTAGGAAAAAAGTTCCATTCGGAATAGCTCAAATAGGAAAAGCTTTCAGAAATGAGATAACTCCTAGAAACTTTACCTTTCGTTCTAGAGAGTTTGAACAAATGGAAATGCAATACTTTGTAGATCCAGAATCAGAAACCAACCACTATGAAGAGTGGACTCAAATTCGTCGAGAGTTTTTTGAAAAAGTAGGAATCCCGAGTGAAAAAATCCGTTTTCATGAACATGGAGATGAACTAGCTCACTATGCGACAGACGCTAGAGATATTGAAGTGGAGTTTCCATTTGGTTGGCAAGAAGTAGAAGGAATTCATGATCGTGGATGTTTTGACTTAACTCAACATGAAACTTTCTCTAAAGAGGATATGAAATACTTTGATGAAGCTACAAAACGAAAATTTATTCCAAGTGTAGTTGAAACATCTATTGGAGCGGATCGATTAACTTTGGCAGTTTTATGTAGTGCTTACGATGTAGAAGACTTGACTAAAGAAGGTGGAAAGCAAGATTTAAGAACAGTACTTAGATTTAAAGCACATATCGCTCCTGTTCAAGTTGCAGTATTGCCACTGATTAAAAAACTAGCTGATGAAACAAAAGAAGTTGAAACTTTGTTGAAAAAACATGGTTTTAGAACTGAGTTTGATGTTGCTGGGCAAATTGGCCGTAGATACAGAAGACAAGATGAAATAGGTACTCCATTTTGTGTTACTTATGACTTTGATACTAGAGATGATCATAAAGTGACAGTGAGATTTAGAGATAGTATGGACCAAGAAAGAGTTGCTATTGATGAGTTAGCAGGTTTTATCCAAAAGCTGATTGTCGAGTCAGCTAGCTAAATCAAGCTAAAATCAATAGTTATAAAAATATTTGTGCTTAATGTATAATTTTAGGCTCTATAGAAAAAACACTCAATATATTGAGTGTTTTTTTATTTGTTGGAAACTTTTACCTGTTGAAACATACTGGTTAGAGGTTGCTCTAATTGTTTGCTTTGAGCCACGCTTAATTTTCTGGGGTAGATATTAATAGTAGGAAACTTTTTACGCGGGATTTTAGTAAACATGGCTAAGAGCTCTTCGTTTGGACTATCGTCCCAGCAGGTGATAAATAGATGAGTGAACTCTTTATGAAACTTAAGTTTACTCTTTTTAAGGATTGCCTTTTGTAGTCCTTGCTTTAGCTTACTTAAAAGATGCTGCTCGTAAACAGTTTTATCTGCAATATATGATGATCCTCTAATCTGTAACTTTAAGCTGAGTTGAGCTCGCTTTTTTGTTTCTCTGATATTGACTTTTGCTTGTAATATCTTTAGATCATCACTAAATGAAGTAAATGTACAAAGAAACATATATATAAAAATAGACTTTTTCATAGTCAAATTTTCGACGAGATATATACATTTATTTACAGATCAAGTGAATTTATGTAATAAAAGCTAATTATTTAGTTGGGTAAATTGATCTCTTCTATTTTTTGAAATGTATCTTTAAATGACACGTCATTTTTGGCTATAATTTGATAGAGGTCTAGTGCTTTTTGACTTTCACCTTGCGATTTGTAATGTTCTGCCATATCGTATAGGTTTTCTAAGTCAAAATGAGTCAATTTGCCAAGAAGTGTAACTTGGTTTAACAGGTATTCTGCTTCACTCCAAGACTCTTCTCCTATTTCCATACGAATCAAATGCATTGATGCTGAAAATCCAAGATTATCATCTTTGATGACTTTTTGAAACTCTATTTTAGCCTCGGTATACTTAGCTTCTTCCATGTATTTTTTACCCAAGTCAAAAAATGATTTAAGCTGTTGATCGTTTTGAGTTTGTTTAATGGCATTGTTTTTTGGTGACTTAGATGTGCTTTTATAATTGGTCTCAACTAAGAGTAACATTTTTTGAACTACTGGGCTGTGGTTATAATCTAAACTTAAGAGTTGATAATAGTCGTTCATCTCATCTTTCATTCCGAGCTCATTAAAAGCCTGAATTAAATGAGTATGAACTTCTGGTATATCAGGGTTTGTATTGATTAGCTTTTTAGCAATTTTAACAATTTCTATGTACTCTTGTGCTTTTAGTAAAGATTTTAAGTATTGAGTATTAACTAAAATATTATTAGGGTGCATTTCTAGGTAGCGTTTATAGATATCTATAGAAGACTGATCCGTATTGTCTCTTTTTAGAAAGATTTCTACTAGATCGATTAGAGCTTGTTGATTATAGGCATCGATTTTAAGTATGGCGTGTGCTACTGACTCTGTGAGTTTACCAAACTGTTTAGCGGCTTTCAGTGTCTTGATAAAGACTCGTAAAAACTCGATTTCAGGTTTTTTGGTCTTTTTAAATAATAGGGTATAGCTTTCAATACACTCTTCGTTCGTGTTTTCCTGTTTTGCATAAATTTTACCAAGTAGTAAAACAGCTTTTTTGTTTTCTTTGTTTCTACTGATAAGTGCTTTTGCCTGACGCTCAGCAAAGCTGTATTGTTGGGCTTTGTATAAACCTGTGGCCTTCATGTATTGAAATTTTTGAATTTCTTCAGGAGTTAATTCAGTGAGTAACAAGGCATCGATTTTCTCAATCATTTCAAGCCATTTTGATTCACTATATAAATTATTTACTAGTTCAATTGCATTTTTACGTCCACTAACTTTGGTTCGTCTATAGCCCTTAACTGAGATATATGTAAAAGTTAAAACAGCCCAAAGTATTATAATAATTAAACCGATCCACCAATAATGAATCACATATAATTTAATTTGGAGTTTAGAAATTCCTTCTTTAGAAAGTAGCATTTTTCTATTGATTGATACTCCAGATTTGAATGTTTCAAAGGCTTCTGCAGATTTACCTTGGAAGTCTTGAGATAACAATAGTAAATAAAGTACTTCGATATCTTTAGGTTCTTTTCGTAGCCAACTTTGATAGTGTTTTTCAGCTTGGGCATAATTTTTTGTAGTAAAAGCGATTCGACCTAAATAATCATCAAAACTATGTCTTTGATACAGCTTAAAATAGATTCTGGGGTCTAGTTTATTAAAGATCTCTTTAGATTTAGTATAGTTTTGAGGGTTCTTTGCTCCTTTTTTAAAGAAGCTACGAGCTCTTAGAAAGTCGTACTCAAAATCAGCATAGGATTTAGCTTGAAGTGCCTTTTCTTTGAAGTCTGGCTCATTGGGGTGATTTTCAGACAATAATTGATAAATTTTATAGGCAAGCTCCCAATTTTTTTCTGCAAAGTTATTTGCAGCAGAAGCTGTCATGTTTTCTTTTTCGTTGACTGCATCATTATTGACTTCAGGAAGAGGAACATAAACAGCTTTTGTTGTTTTTTCGGCCTTTTTTACAGATACTTTTGGCTTTACTATGATTAGATGTTTTTGTTTATCAATGAGATTTTTAAGAATATTAGCTTCTAGGTCACGGACATTCACATTATTAGCTACAACGATATCTTTGGGTTTTTCTTCTGTTTGAATTTTTTGGTCTAATGACTTGATAAAGTCAGCATTGGTATTGCTGATGACTTGGGTCTCTTGTTGTCTTCGAGGAGGAGCCGCTTCATGGTTGAGTTTGAAGTATACTTTTTCATAATGCTTAAAAATAGTAGGAGAGTTTGCATTTAGGCTTAAAGCCTTTTTGATGGCCACCATAGCTTGTTGGATCTCACCTTGTTTATAGTGGTAAGAGGCCAAATCATCCCATCCAAAGGCGTAGTCAGGATGCTGCTTAATTAAAGCATCGATATGGCTTTTAGCTTTACTAAATTGTTTGGCATTAAGAGCTAAGTAAATTAAAAAAGTTTTGGCTTCTGGTGATGAATTAAATTGAAGTGTTTTGGAGTTTCTTAATTGTCTTAGAGACTCTTTAAATAGGTTTACTGTGTCTTCGTACTTTTTATTGAGTGAGAGAGTTTCTCGAAAGTATTTAAAAGCATTTAGATGATCTTTTTGCACAAAATATAGTTTTGCGAGCTTATAAGTGGACTCAATATCTTCGGAGTTTTCTAGGAGGGATTTTTTAAAGTACTCTTCTGCTTTTTGATAGTTTTTACTTTGAAAATATTTTTGAGCTAATAAAGCAAAAGGGGATTGCTTTGTTTTTGCTATAGCGGAGTGACTACTAGAACACTGTGCAAAAATTAAAAAAACGAATAGAAAAAAGTGTTTAGAAATATCCAAATACATATTTATCCTTGCTAGAAGAGAGTCTTGATGAATGATAAGGTGAGTTTACAATAAACTGGAAAGAAAAAAAATTAATGGAGAGTGTTTGGCTCATCCTAACTACTTTGTCCGTCTTGAATAGCCATTCGAATTTTGTTACTAGCCTGCTGTAAAACGGTACTATTAGGGTACACTTCAAGTAAAGATTGATAAATAGGAGTGAGTTCAGCAATATTACCCATTTTTTCATAGGCACTATATAACAAAACATGTAGCTTTTTTTCAGTAACATTTAAGTTAATGACTTCTTCACATAAAGAGATGCAGTCTTCAATCTTTCTTTTTGACAAATAGTATTCAGCTAGTTGCAATCGTGATCGAGTATCTTTGGCATCATGTTCAACCTGTGCCTTTAAAAGCTCTACCATTTGAGGAGAAATACGAGTGGTATCTTTAAGGTGCTTTAATAAAAGTTGTCGACACTCTGTATGGGCCGGATACAATCTGCTAAACTCTAAAAAAATTGGGTCGTACTTTTTACCATCGATTTCTTGATCAAAGCACTTTTTTCCGACATAAGTTACAAAGTCATCTGTAGCGTACTCTGAACCTATCACGGCAAGACAAAACTGTATAGTATAAGAATCAATTTTTTCGATGGCATAAAAAGAGCGACCCAAACTAATCATTACTTGTTTATGATTCTTTTGAGTTTTCAAAAATTGCGTACCATGATTTATTGCTGTGTTGTAATCTCCGACTTCAACAAATGCCCGAATAAAAGTGGGAGTTAAGCTCATAGACTCTAAAATAGAAATATCAACATATAGGGACTCAGGATACAAACCAACAATTTTGTCAAATTGCTGGTTTTCTAGATACTTATCCATTTTACGCAAAAACTTGGCTTTATGTCGTAGTCCTTTTGTTTTGATAAACCAGACAATAATAATTAATAAAGCGATGCCACCTAACAAAGCAATTACAAAAGGGGTGTACTTTTCTCTCTGAAACCTCCTCAATTTTGATTTACTGTCTAAATAGCTTGAATCCACATCAACTGCCCGAGATAAAAAGTCGATGGCTTGATCTAAGGCTTGGGTATCACCTGGTTTTTCGTAATATGTAGACGCTCCTAGAATATATAAAACTTCATTGTTACGGGGTTGAGAAACTAAAATTTTATTGGCATGTTTAATGGCTGCAGAATAATTTTTACTTTGGTAATATGCGTCAGTTAATAAAAAATCGATCCCTTCATAATAGTAATTATTTTTAAGAACTTCTTTTAATATATCTGCTGCTTGAGCAAACTTTTGCTCTGAATGTAGCTTTTTAGCATTTTGAAATTTTTTAAGGTATTTTAAGCCGTTTATTGAATCTTTTAACTTTTGTTGAATACGACTATTTTTTGGCTTTAATTTGAGGGCTTCTTCATATTTTTCGATGGCTTCAGTAAACTCTTTGGATTCAAAATAGTTATCTGCTTGCTTAGTCAATTTGATAAATTGATTTTCTAAGTTGGCTGTTTTGTTTTGTTTGTTTTCACTCAAAACCATGTTTTCGGTGATTTGTTTTTTGGTTCTTTCTAGGAGAGACTTTGCTTTGAAGTTTTTTTCATAAAGTGTGATTGCCCACTTTAATGGTTTAAGAGCTTTTGTTAACTCTTGTTTTGCTATTAAGTCTTCGGCTTCTTTTGTGTAAGCAAAGGATTTTTTGGCAGCCTTAACAGAAGATAGTGCATCTTTAATCTCTTGAGAATCAGGGGCAACAGCTTGTGCCATTTCAAATTGTTTTTTGGCATCATCAAATTGTTTTGAGATTAGAAGCTCAGTCCCTTTATCAAAGTGGACTTTGTATCTTTTTCTAAGTCGTGTTCTTAGCTTATCAAAAAGAGATTTAGCGGCTTTAAAATTACTCTCATATTTTAAAGAAAGTTGAGCGAACTTAAGGGCATTTGTATTATCTTTTTTTTCGTTGAGATATGCTAGTGATACATAGTAATAAATGAAAGAAGTATTTTGCTTAGAATTAGAGCGATATGATGAGAAGTAATCGTTTGACTTTACCTTTTGATAAACTTCTAGAATTGACTCATAATCTACTCTGTTATGGGCTTGTTTGATCATATAATAAACAATGTCAGGGTGATATAATTTTTTGTTGTATGCATCTTCGTAAATAGCTTTATGTTGTGAATAGGGTAGACTCTTTTTTAGTTTAGCTAATAGCTCAGAAAAACGAAAACTAAGGTCTTTATGGTCTGACTTATTTTGGATTGCTTTAAAAAAATATTTTAAGGCTTTTTGGTTTTCGTTACTTTTTTGTAAAATACGAGCTAGATAAAAGTAGGAGTTACCCAGTTGTTCGTTTTTTTCTATGGCTTTATGAAAGGCTTGAGCTGCATCACGGACTCGATTGAGTTGATACATTTCAAGGCCTTTCTCAAAAGAAGCCCAATTGTTAAAAGAAAACAAGAATAAGAATAAGGTGCAAATAAAAAGCTTCATTTTTCCTCAGCTATATATTTAGTCAGAAAATGCCACATGAAATATTAAAGTTAATTAAGAAAAGAGTCTGTAGCTCCACCAACCATTGGTTTTGTGAATATTTTATTAGTGAATTGAATGTGTACAGGATATCATTTTTCCTATAAAAAAACATTTTTCATTTATAGAAGAATCTTTCCGTCATTAAACTGAAAGCCTAGTTTAGATTTATCGTTGAAATTCATGAGTTGATGCATGTCTAGGCCAAACTTTCCGATGCGATGAGGGCTTAAGCCATTTCCATGAAAATCGCTCCCACCCGTAACCAACTTTTGCCATTGTTTACAGAGTCTTCGAAAGTACAATCTTTGTTTTCTGTTATGAGAATAATGATAAACCTCTAAGCCATGTACCCCAAGCTGAAACATTTCTTCTATGAGTTTGTCTTCTAAGAAAAATTGAAAACCAGGGTGAGCAATTATGAATATTAAATCAGGTGATTGAGATAATACGCTTAATATTCTTTGTAAGTCAGGAAAACAATCATAAGAAAGCTCAGGAAACTCGTTGTGCTTTAAAATTGTGTAGTATGCTTTCGAACGGCTTTCTGCGTAGGAGTTTTCAACTAAAATGTCAGCGATCTCGGCACTAGTCGTGATGTCCTTTTTTTCATCATAATGTAGTGTATAACCCATTGATTTTAGCTTAGCTAAAATATTTTGGATTCTAATTTTGCGGGCGTTTTGAAGCTCTTGCAAAATCTGATTTAAATATGGATCATCAACTTTAAAATTATAAACGAGTAAATGGACTGAATGAGATTTAAATCGAGTTGTGATCTCTACTCCGTTTAAGAGTTTTTCTTTTATGTCATCACTGAGGTCTTGTTTATAAAAATCGATGTTATCGTGATCGGTTACTGAAAATAACTTTAGATCAGACCTAGAAACACTTTTACAAATTTCTTGCCAGGAGTATTGCCCATCAGAAAAGGTGCTATGCATGTGGAGATCAGCTTTAGTGGACATAATTATCTTTCAAATAATGGACTTGGCCATGATTCATCATTGACATGTTTGGGAGTTAAAAAGTAATGAGCAAACTTATTTCTTTTGGAGTTTTGTATTTGTTGGTCACTGATTTGTTTACTATATTTTTGAACTTGGTTTAATGTTGGCTTGGATAATAAATTGCGCTTTGATTTTCTACTCCAAACATGAATTTTGTCCATTAAGTTTAATAAATGGCTACTATCTTGTTGTGAAGATTGAGAAACTTCAAGATAATTGAGTAGGTGGTTGATACTTTGCTCTGGATCTAAGGTCAAGCAAGTCTCTAATGCTTGGTCAAAAAAACTAATTTCTTCTTGAGCAATCAAGTCGATCAACATTTCTACAGAGTTTTTATGAATACAAGCGTTGAGTGCTAGTAGGCATAAGTCTTGGTTTCTTGACTTTAACATTCGATGTAGATGATTTAAAACTCTTTCGTCTGCCACTATTTCTTTTGAGGCAATTAGAGGAGCTTTTAATATTTCTTCGTCATCACTGGTGAAAGCCAGTAAGAGCATGGTGTTTCCGAGTTTCCATAATCCGGCATAACATGCTGCCACTATTTGTTGGTTTGGGTTCTTGATATTGTCTTTAAATGTTTTTTCATCTTGAGCCAAAGGTGTTTTTGACAGCATATGAAATGTATTTATAGATACTTCTTTTGACTTAGAGAATAGGTATCTTTTAACAAAATGATCCGGAAGTAAAAACCGGTATTGACCAAGTAAGGAGATTAGTTTGGCTTGCAAGATAGTATCAGCTTCACTAACTTTTAAAAGAATCAGTTTCAAGAGGGTTTTGTCCCAAGTAAATGATGATAGTAAATGCAAAAACTCTTGAGAGTAATTTTCGTGAACTTCTAGGTGCTCTAATATAATCTGGTTTTTAATAGAGTCATCAAAGAGTTGAGTATATTTGTATAAATGATTTAAAAATTGATCGTCTTTATAAGTATAAAGTAGTTGGAGCTTTTGAAATGCAATTTGATGTTTTGCTAAAAAGAGTTGTTGTAGAGCATAAACTTTAAGATCATGGCTCTCTTGCTCAAGAAGTAAATTATAGTCATTTATTAAATGGTTCATAGAAACTTGTAACCTACAGCAAACAAAATGATAGAGACAACAATAAGGCCAATTGCCAGTTTTTTCTTTTTTTGAGAGTTGTGCTCCTTGTTAAAGTTGTTATGCAAGTCCATTTTCTCTCCTTTTTTGGAAGTGAAATAGGGGGGAGTATAGAAGGTTTTTGTCTTTATCATTTAGATCGTTATCAAAACTAACTACTCTTCTTTGTAGCATTTGTTCTACAAACTGCGGAAAATATTTAAATTGAAAGCCACCACCAGATAGGTGAACCTCCTGTATAACTTGCTTATGAAGAGTTTCTTGAGTATGGATTACTTCATGTAAATTATTAAGTAGCTTTTTCAAAAAGGGCGAGACTTGTTGAAAAGCTTTAACTTTTTTTTGCGCTATATGGATAGAAGGTAGAAAAATAAAATAGGAGTTATCATCTTCAATTTGAAAAGGTTTATCAAGATCATTTAATAAAAATCCATCAAAGTTTTTACTGCACAGCGAGCTATTTTGAAAGAAATCTAATACAACACCTTGTCGGATAATAGCTAGGTTTAGAGAGCTATGAGAAAAGTTTACAAATAGTTTGAGGTCTGAGTCTTGTTTTGAAAGATCTATAATCTCTTGTAAGTCACAAGTTAAAGAGGATCCTAAATAGTCTATCTCTATTTGAGAGTATGAAAAGAGCTTATTGATTCTGTTTCTTAAATCTAAGCTAAGGTCGATTTCGAAATTGAAGTGTTTTTGGCTCTTTTTGTCTATTTGCGTATTAGGGCCGGCCTGATCTAAACATTCTACTTTATAATTAAAAAAGGATGAGGGTAATAGGCAATCTACAATTGTATTTTTTAAAAAGGACAGCTTTTTGGATTGAAGGGCCTTTTCACATGACTTTAAGTAAGAGTTTAAGTCAAAACTATCATCCATATCTAAAGCAAGACCCATAGTATGAATACCGTGCTTATCTTTTGATAAAACACGTATATGTTTTGTTCCTAAATCTAAAATAGTGTTCATTTTTTACAAGGCTAGGATGCTACCATCATCCTGAATCAAATGAAGATGAGATGCACCAATAATACCACCATCGTTGCCGAGGTTAGTAGGTACAATAGTTAGTTTTTCTAAGGCACTAGGTATAGAACGCTCTTGTATTGTTTTGATCATAGGTTGAATTAATATATCTCCAAGATTAGCCAATCCACCACCATAGCTGATAACTTCAGGGTTTAATAAGTTGATAATATTAGTGATCCCTACACCGATAAAGTAAGCTGTTTTTTCAACTAAAGCGATGGCATCTTTATTTCCGGATAAAGCAAGTTCACCAACTAACTTACCATCTACAGAGTTAGCTCCATTTAGTGCCTCATAAAATCTTTCTTCTGAGGTGTTTGCTTTAAATTGTGATTGTACATCTGCTAGTTCTTGACCATATCGACCTAGTGCTGTCCCAGAAGCAAAATATTCATAAATACCTCGATTTCTACTTGATGCTAGAGGGCCATCATGCTGAATGGATATATGTCCGATTTCACCAGCAGAGTTTGATGCTCCACGGATGATCTTATTTTGAAGAATTAATCCAGACCCGATTCCGGTACCTAAAAACACATTGATATAACTGCTAGGGCGACTTTTTAAGCCAAAAAGATATTCACCCACTGTTGCTGCTCTTACATCATTGTCTACAGTAACAACAATATTTTGAAAAGCTTCTTTTAAGTCACGACCAATTTCAACATTTCTCCAACCTAGGTTAGGAGCGTGAAAAATTTTACCCGTATTGAGTTCGATTTGACCAGCACAACCAATGCCGATGTTTTTTAGATCAGAAATCTGTAAATTGTTAGAGTCAAAAAAAGTTTGTATCTCATGGATTAATTGTTTGATATAGTCATTATACCCAGTAGATGCACTAGGAAACTCATGTCGGTGAGTCACTTTACCGCTTTTATCTACTATACCAAATGCAGTTTTTGTTCCGCCTAAATCAATTCCGAGTGAAGCCATTATATAATCCTATTGAAAACTCTTTTATACATTATAATCATGAAAGTTATTGTTAATAACTTTCATGGTATCTCGCTAACTTACGCTTTAATAAACTGTTTTAGAAATCTTAAGTCGTTTTCATAAAATAAACGAATATCTGTAATAGCATACTTTAGCATTGCAATCCGCTCAATTCCAACTCCAAATGCCCAACCAGAGTAAACGTCAGGGTCTATTCCAACTCCTGTAAGTACATTTGGGTCCACCATTCCGCATCCTAATATCTCGATCCATCCTGTATTTGAGCATAGTCGGCAACCTTTGCCATTGCATTTAAAACAAGAAACATCCATTTCTGCTGAAGGCTCTGTAAATGGGAAGAAGCTAGGGCGAAATCGAACCGCTCGCTCTTGACCAAACAACTCGTGTATTAACATCCTAAGAATGTATTTAAGATGTCGAAAGTTGATATCTTTATCAACCATTAATCCTTCGATTTGATGAAACACAGGGCTGTGAGTTACATCATGATCGACTCGAAAGACCTTACCAGGGGCAACAATTCGAATTGGTGGTTTTTGGTTTTCCATGGTTCGAATTTGAATCCCTGATGTTTGCGTCCGAAGTACATGTTTTTCATCGATGAAAAATGTATCTTGAGTGTCTCTAGCTGGATGATGCTCGGGAATATTTAACGCTTCAAAGTTGTAATAATCATTTTCAATTTCAGGGCCTGTTTCAACAGCAAAACCAAGCTTTTTGAAGATATGAGTCAAATCTTGGATCGTTTGTGTGATGGGATGAAGTGTACCAGTTTTAGTTTGTAAACCTGGCATACTTAAATCTATGCTAGTTGAACCTTTGTTTTCAAAAGACTCCACAAGATTGAAAAGCTTATCCTGAATTTTGACTTTTAATTCATTAACCTCTTTACCAAAGGTCTTTTTTTCTTCGATGGGAAGGTCCTTAATTGTTTTTAGTAAGCCAGGAACAATCCCTTGCTTTCCAATAAACTTACCTTTTAAAGTCAAGGCGTCTTTAGTGCTTTTAATTTTTGAAGACTCTTCGTTGAGATCATTCCAGATTGTCTCAAGTTTGGGATTCATTCGGATACCTTTCATTGAAAGTGTGATTAGATTTTGTGGGGCATATTATACATTCTTAAAATGCAGATTGCCCGACTTTTTTAAGATGGGATAAAATTATTCGTTTTTTACCTATAATTCAATATATTTTAATGAAAAGGTGAAGGTAGAAAGAATTTTAAGCGTCTGAACCGCCTTGAGGGATAGTAATACCTTGCATAAATGGGGCTATATTTTGCTTATTTCTGTTAAATGGTCAAGTTAAATCGTTAGAATTAAATTATTACTTGAGACTATGATCTTGGTTCGTTATCATGGTGTCCAATTGATTTAGTTCAGTCTTAGATAGCAGGTTAGAAATTACTTTTAGGTGTTTTGACTTAGACTATCTAATAATTTTACTAAGCTTTCAGATTAAACTTAGTAAACTATCTACTCAAATATCTTTTGATAGAAGGATTGTATTATGGAAGTTTGGGATACGATTAAAGAGGGTTTTAAAAAGTCTTTTGGTGAGGTTGAGCTCAAAGCAAAAGAGCTCAAAGAAAACCTCAATGAAGAGTTTCAAGTATTGAAACTGAGACGTGAACTCGACTCCGTTACAAAAGAGATAGATTTAGTCCATCAAAAAATGGGAGAGTTAATCCATCAAAAAATGGATGCTAAGCAAGAAATCTCCGTGGATCTTTTCAAAAATGATATATCTTACATGGATTCACTCAAAGAAAAGCACATCAATATTCAAAAACAAATGAATTATTATTATCAAGAGAAACGAGACTCTAGCCAAGTTGCTGGGGAGATTGTCATCGATAAAAAAGATATGGTAACAGACACATCAGACCCAAAAGAGGAGAAATAGTGGTCCGTTTAAAAATATTTAGTGGTAGATGGGGAAAAAGTCTAAGTGAAGAAATTTGTCAAAAGCTTGGAGTAACCATTGGTAAGTCATCAACGGTAAAGTTTAAAAACGGAAACTCTTTTGTAAAAATTGAAGAGAATGTTAGAGACATGGATTGTTTTTTAATCCATTGTATTGGTGAAAATGTCAACGATGATGTAATGGAAATGTTAATCATGGTAGATGCACTAAGAAGAGCATCAGCAAAACGAATCACTGTTGTTGTGCCATATTTTTTCTATGCTAGATCAGATAAAAAAGATCAGCCTAGAATCTCAATCACTGCAAGACTCTTAGCAGACTTACTTGAAGCAGCTGGAATCGATAGAGTTTTAACTATGGACCTGCACTCAGAGCAAATTATGGGCTTTTTCAAAAAACCTGTAGATCAAGTTTCTGGTCTATCTGTTTTATGTCAGTATTTTGCAGACAAAAACTTAGAAAACTTAGTCGTGGTAGCACCGGATGCTGGTGGAGCCAAACGAGCAAGGACTTTCTCCTGGGCTTTAGATGCAGGTTTAGCTATTATCGATAAAAAACGAATTGGCAACGAAGATAAAACGGTTTCCTCTGGTATTATCGGAGATGTAAGAGATAAAACAGCGATCATTATTGATGATGAAATCGATACCGGTGGCTCCATCGTAAATTCAATTGAAATGCTATTAGAAGCAGGAGCAAAAGAAGTATACGCAGCTTGTACTCATCCAGTATTTTCAGCAACTGCTGTTGAAAAGATGCAAGGTTGTAAGGCTACTGAAGTGGTAGTGACTAACTCTGTTCCTATTCGAAAAGACTATGATGAAAAGAAAATTGTAGTACTTACAGTTGCCGATGTTTTATCCAAATCGATTAACTCCATTCATTCAGGGACTTCTGTTTCGAGTGTGCTAGATAAATACAAATATTGAGTTGTTTGTGGTGGCGATGGGGTAGGGCTTTTGTTGCTTGGTCTTAAGCGATGGCATTGTCTTCGTTGTGGCATTATTTTAATGCGGTCGTCACTGGATGGCGTCTTTTCCTTTTTCTTTATTTTTTCGAGTAGTAAACTACTAGTCAAAAATAAGACAAGGAAAATACACTCATCCATTGAGACCTGTGTTTGGTTGAAGGTTTCAAGGATGATATTTTGGGTTTACAGAGTTTGTTAACGCAAGTTAGAAGTGTCCTATGTTCCACAATTTAGAAATGTCCTATTTCTTACTTTTTCTAATAATACGACAAGGTAAAAAGTTATACGGTTTTTTTATTTAAAAGATATAATATACAAAGCCAATTCTAATACCGAGACAATATCGCTATAGCTCTTTTTCTAAAACTTTAACAATAATAGCTTGGACCAAAAAGGCATTGAAAAATCAAAGGTATTAAATTATCAATATAATATGTGTGTTAATTATATTCTGCGAACGGACTAAAAGTAGATGAAATGTTATTATCATAATGAATTAGATGGCATTGCTATGTGTGGTTGGTGTAGTCGTGCATTATGTACTTCTTGTGCTACTGAGGTGATGCATGGACTTGCCTGTAAAGATAAATGTGAAACTTCATTGAAAGAAGCATATGAGTTAAATGAGTTTAGTAAAGAAATGGTGAGAAAGGCTATGAAAAGCTCTAACATCAATGTTCAAACATTAAGTACAGTAAGCTATATATATTACTCTTATTTTGTAGCAGGAATAATTTCAGGTTCAGGATTTTTATATGTTGGTATTAGAGATTATCTAGATACAAATGATAGTTCGTATCTTATGTTTGCTGGATTAGGTCTATTTTTATTCTTAATGGGATGCGTTTTCTTTTGGATAGCATCCAGACATAGCATAGAGTCAAAATCTCTAGAATCTATCAAAGAAGAATAAAATTCCACAAAAAAGAGTTGTTTATAAAATAGCCTCAATTACTTGAAAACTTCATATAGTTTAGTAAATAATTGGAGAGAAAATGACAAGTTCAAATAATAATATAATGTCAGCAGATGACATAGCTTCGTTGGTAGCTAAAACTGGAGATTCTTCTCGACCTGCAATAAAATCACTCCAATCAATAGAAGACTTACAAAAGTATTTGGTAAAAAAAGAAGAACGAATTCAAGAGTATAGAGGTATGTTTACTCAAGAGTCTCACGCTCTATCATTTTTTAATGATAAAAATGGAGAAACAATTCTCCATGAAATAAAGAAAATAACGTATCGCCAATTAAAATAGGTAATCTAACTTTGACGAACTTTTCTTATTGCCCAGATTGTAATAAGGCATTCACATGGGAGGAATTAAAAAGTTATTATAGCTCTCCTCATGTGCCAAAAGGTTATACTATGGTAGAGATAGTAAGAAAAGATACTAGAGTACAATGTGATGTTTGTCAGACTTTTTTATGCCTAGCTTAGTTTTAGAAGATAGCTCTCCCGTAAGTGAATTTCAGTTTTTATGTAGAAGCCAAACATTAGATGCTATTGAAGAGTATTTGCCATATCCTGTACTCACTAAAAAACCAGAAAATTTAGTTTTTGGGAAAAACTCTAAAATTAAGGCAATTAAACAAGATATTACTATTGAAAATATTCAAGATAATACCACTTTATTAATGAATTTTTTGCAATATACTCCATACGAGCAAACTATAAAAATGATGTCATCTGATTATCAAAATATGCTTGTTTTTGGTGGTTTTTAAAGCCTATTTTCAGTTAAATACGGTCTATTTTTTGACAATTTGAATTCTGAAAATTGGATCTCTGTAAAACCTCATGAACACTAGGTTTTTCTTTCAACTGCGTATAACTGTCATTATGTTATATGTAGCTTTCGTTTGAAAATGTAAGGGTTTATCTCTTAATTTAAAAGTTGATTGCTAGTTAGTTTTTTCTACTCATGAATTAAAACCTCTTCTTTTAGCTCGAAAAACTTTTCAAATGGTTTAGTAAATTTAGTAGATAGAAAGGCAAGCGAACAATTTAGCTCTGCCATGTTCTCAGTGTTTTTGGTAATTACATATTTTGGATAGAAAACTCCTGCTATAAAGGTAATCATCCTTGAAACCAAGCTATTTTTAGAATAACCTTGTTTATTATGATAATCCTCAAGGGAGTATTCTAGTTCGCTGTATGATTGAGACTTTTTGTATAGTTCAATTTCATTTTTCAGGTGCATTTTTTGTAATTGGATAGTTTTGTTATAAGCCTCATATAAAAAATAGAGACACCATTCGTATAAACGGCCTTCTTTATTAAAGTTATCTTTCATGAACTCCATCATAGCGTTGTATTGTGTCTGTTGAAATTCAGCATATGTAGTTTTTAAATAAAACTCATAGTCTAAATCATTTTTAAGCATGGGTTTTAATAAATTGATTAAATATTTGGAATTTTTGGTAGTAAGGCTACTTTGCTCCATCGCAGTTAGGACAGAAGTTAAAACTTTGCTCTTTAATCCAAGAGAAGCAACTTGAGGGATGGTGCTAAGATATGGTTTTTTCATCCCAGGCATGTGCTCTATTGACTGAGCTAAAGTATATGCAGCTACATAGTGTTTTATTGCTTGCTTTTGATTTTTAGTTTCTAAGTTTTGTTCAGCTAAAAATATTAAAAGTCTAATTTGATTTTTGATGGGATAAAAGTTAATTTTTGGAAATATTCTGAGTTTTCCTACCTCAGCAATCTCAATAGGGAAGATTGGAGATTTTCTTGGTTTTGAGATTTTTAATGTGTTTAGGCTTTTACTTAGTGAATGAATCTTAGTTGCGAACTTTTGATTGGAAAGTAATTTAGCAACCTGATCATCACTGAGTTTGACTTGAATTTGTGATGGTTGGAATTGTTGAAATAAAAAGGCTTCGGATTTAGGTTTGTTTTGAGAGTTGAAAACGGACTGACGGATCTCGGTAGGTATACTAAAATCAGTTACAAAAAACCAAAACACTAAGTTAAGTGTTCCTAAAATCATGATTAGGCTAATAAATTTTGATATGCTCATAAGTACACTATACTCTAAAGAGGATAATAGTCTATAAAAGTCCTAATAAAAGGTGCCTTTTTAACAAAGATATAAAGAAATTTGATAATTATGAAAAATATTAAAGACTCTCATCTTTTATATGATAAAAGGTTTTGTGATGATTTAGTCAGAGATAGACCAGAGGTGAATTGCAAAGATTTATGTGTAATTTTAGATGCAAGCAAAATGAAGTCAGTAAATAGTATGCATGAACAGTTTGTATCTGGATTTTCATTTCCGAGTTATTATGGACATAACTTTTCGGCACTAAATGATTGTATGACAGATTTAGAGTGGCTTAACTTTGATTCAATTACGCTTATTATTGTAAACTCATTTGATCTTTTGATTGAAGAGGATAATAGTGTAAGATCTTGTTTATTGGCATATATGAAAGACATTTGTAGATATTGGGATACACCTATAAATGATGGAGAATGGTGGGATAGAGAGGCTATACACTGCAAAGTGGTATTTGATAGGGATTGTGAATTTGATGAAGGGGCATGATTAGAGTGGAAGCTATAGTAACATTCAGGTACTTTACAATCTTTTGTTTTTTTATACTGATCTTTATGTTAACCATGGTGATAAAAAAGCAGCAAAAACGATATGTATTTAGTAGTGTGGTAGTTATGATTTTTTATTGGCAGATTTTTGAATACTGGTGTCACTTTGCATATGTGGTTCCATATAATTATTATAACGAGAAGTTTTTGCTTTTAAAAAAGAAGATTTATCCTATGTTAAATGAAGATTCTATCATTCTAACAGGCAATGACTCTTTAAAGATCTATCATGAAAAAACAATGAAAAACTTCGTGGATCTATGTAATTTTTCGAAGTTAAGAAGTGATAGACATCAAAATATTTGGCATGTAGACTTTCCAATTGACAAATGTAATGGAGAGCCAGCTTTGGATTGTAGAAAGCATCGATCATCCTATAGAGTCAGTCAAGAAAAGTGGCAAGCTGTATTTGTAAATGAACTATTCATGTTACATAATAATGCTTGTGAGTTATGATTTTATAGACCTAAATAGATTAGAAATATGATTCAAGATCGATTAAATGAAATACTGCCAGACGAAAAGCTTTTTAATATTGTCAAAGAAATGTTAGAACAATCGAATTACGTTTTAGATATAGATAAAAGTTTGATTGTACCAAAGGATATTTGTTTTGAAATTGTTTACCGCAAGTTAGATGATGGAGATCCCGATGCCTATTTCTGTCCGTTAACTGCATCCATTTCAATTGGTGAAACATATTTTGATGAAGATAATGTTTTGAAGAGTCCGTATTACTTTGTGGTGTTACACTTTGATAGTGATTTAAATTTAGTTACAAGTGATTGGGATAGGGAGTTTTATTAGTATGGAGTTAAGTACTTTGTTAACTAGCTTAAATAAAACTTTTGATAGTGATAAAATTCTCACAGATGCTCATGCATTTTTACAGAGTGAGGACTATCGGTTTGTTATAAAGTCACAAAATATTTTGGTACCAAAGAGGGTTGAGTTACAGATTATACTGAAGCAAGTTTTAGAGTCCAAAATTCTATCCAATATTCCATATGTTGCTGTAGTGTCTTTAGGTAAATGTATCAAGGAAGCGGGCTTTTTTAGCTCCGAGTATGGATTTATAAAGTTATACTATGATCTTAATTTAAGTATTACTTCTATAAAGCTGACATCTGAACTCTACGAATAGTATACTTTGGGTTGTGAAGAGCTAACTCATCTGCTTGTTATAAATAATCTGTTGAAGATACTGTTAGCAAGTTTCAAAGTTAAGGACGTTAAACTGTGAATACACACCACGCTATTAAAGGCAATCTCCTTGGTCTTGCTGTGGGAGATAGTATTGGACTTCCTTTTGAAGGGCTTTGTCCTAAAAGAAGGATAAGGCTTTTTGGTAAAGATCTATGTCATTGCTTGCTATGGAATAAGGGTATGTTTTCTGATGATACAGAGCATTCCTGTATGATAGCACAGTCTTTAATTTCACATTTTGATAACCACGAAAGTTTTGCAAAATGTTTTGCTAATAAACTACGGTTTTGGCTGTTGGGATTACCAGTTGGAATTGGTATGAGTACTCTAAAGTCAATTTTAAAGCTTTGCGTTGGTATTTCAATCAAAAAGAGTGGGGTATTCTCGGCTGGAAACGGGCCAGCTATGCGAAGCTCAGTTATAGGTGTGTTTTTTTACGATGATTATGAACAACTTAAAAAGTTTGTTTACACGAGTACCATTATTAGTCATACAGATCCTAAAGCATATAATGGAGCTTTAACAATTGCATTAGCCAGCTCAATAGCTATAAAGCAAGCAGATATTTCACCCCAAGATTTTTATAAATTAATCGTAGAGTGCATTGATAAGGAAGACTCAGAATATTTATCGATTATGAGAACTATCGTCACTAGTATTGATCAAGGTGAAAGCACTATGGACTTTGCAAAAAACCTTGGTCTGGAAAAAGGAGTTAGTGGATATATGTATCATACTGTCCCTGTTGTGATTCATTGTTGGTTAACAAATCAATGTGACTACAAAAAAGGGATTACTGAAATTATTGAATGTGGAGGAGATTCTGACACCACAGCGTCAATTTTGGGAGGAATCATCGGAGCTAGAGTTGGCAAAGAAGGGATTCCAGAAGATTGGTTAAAAAACATAGCTGATTATCCAAGAAGTATCCAATGGATTGAAGGGTTAAGTGATGAGTTAGCCCGTGTAAAATTAACTCAACAAGCAGGAATTCAAAAAAAAATCTCAGTACCTGTATTGATACTGAGAAATATTTTATTTTTTATAGCAGTGTTAACTCACGGATTTAGAAGACTACTTCCGCCTTATTGACTATGCTTCTGGAGTACCAAAGCCAAGTTGGCGATGGGCTTCATACAAAAATACTGTAGAGGCATTGGCTAGGTTTAAACTACGAGTCTTACCCCACATAGGTAAATGTACTACTGGATAGTCTCCAGAGTGTAAAACTTCTTTATCGATTCCCATTGTTTCTTTTCCCATTAATATAATATCGCCTTCTTGATACTCAAAATCACTATAACAGTCACCGATTCGAGCACTTGTTAAAATAAGTCTTCTATCTTTATATTTTTCGATGAATTCCTCAAAACTATTTAAATATTCGTGTCTCAAGTGAGGCCAGTAGTCTAAACCAGCTCTGCGGACAGATTTGTCTGAGATATCAAAAGGGATTGGTCCTACAATAGTTAAAAAAGTATCGGTTGCTACACAGGTTCTAGCGATGCTGCCGGTGTTGCCAGGAATTTCGGGTTCTATGAGTGCGATTTGAAATTTTTCCATATTGTTGCTAAGAGTCTTGGTTAAAATAGTGAAAAGTAAGTGACTCGGTCCTTTGAGCTAGAATAGCAAAATATGATAAAATTAGTATATGGGGATATAAAATTGGGACGATGTTATGTATTGGGTGTCTACCCGCCGATAGATAATAAAGGTCCATACAAAAATGCTTAATTTAAGTTTATACTTGTAGGTACTTTTCATTAAAAATTAGTTTGATTGATATATTAAATAAGGTGGCTGATTATGAGCTCTTCAAATAATGGTTCCGGAAATGTAAAAATGAAGTTTTGTGAATCTTTAGATCGTTTTGTAGCTATACGAGCTTTTACTCAAGCTAGCACAAAAGAGTTGTTTAAAAATTCAAAAATAACAGATAAAAAATCATATAAACGATTAGTAATAAACGCTGCTGTTGTTAATTACTTAAAAGAGATTGCACCACAAATTTTTAACAGTGGAGATTATCCATTGTTGGGCGACATCATTGAGCAAGAGTTATATAACTTATGTGTAAAAGTTAGTCCATGTTTGGATATTAAAGAGGTTACTATCTTAATGGATAGTGATGATGAGTCATTACATATTATCTCTTCAAATGAAGAAGAAGCTCCACCTAAAATAGATGATAAATTTTTAGATATGGACAAAGATTTAGCAAAATATGTAGTAGGACAAAAAGAAGCTATAAAAGTAGTATCTCAAGCAGTTAGAAAAGCTAAAGTAGGGTTGAAAAGTCCTGAAAAACCAATTGGTTCATTTATCTTTGTTGGACAGACTGGTGTTGGTAAAACAGAGTTAGCTAAGGCATTGTCTCAGTATCTATATAAAACTAAGGACTTGATTAGAATTGATTGTTCTGAGTATGCCATGTCCCATGAGTATGCTAAGTTGATCGGTGCTCCTCCAGGATATATTGGTCATAATGATGGGGGTTATTTAACAGAGGCTATAAAATCAAAACCAGAGTCTGTTGTTGTATTTGATGAAATTGAAAAAGCTCACAGAAAAGTACATAATTTATTGTTACAAATTTTAGATGAGGGCCGTTTAACAGATTCTAAAGGAAATGTAGTTTCATTTACCGAGTCAATCATTATTTTAACTTCAAATATTGGTATTGAGTCTTTAGAGCAAATGGCTGGAGCTATTGGATTTGGCGATAATAAAAAAGTTCAAGATGATAAAACAAAGCTTAGAGAAACTCGAAAATCTCTAGAAAAAATCTTTCCTCCCGAGTTTTTGAATAGAATTGATGAAATTACTTTGTTTACAGCATTAAACCACGAAGAAAACTTAAAGATTATGGATATCATGTTAAGAGATGTTCAAGATCGCTTGAAAAAACTTCAATATCAAATGTCTTTGACTAAAAAAGCAAAAGAGTTTCTAGTGGCTCAAGGTACCAATGAAAAGTACGGAGCTAGACCCTTGAAGCGGGCAATTCAAAGATTTGTTGAGAATCCACTAGCCGAGATGATTTTAAATTCAGAAATAAAATCTGGTGATAGTATCAAGGTTGGCTTTGATAAAAAGAAAGACGAGCTAAAGTTTACTGTATCTACAAAAGTACCAAAGGGAGCGACTCAACAAGAGGCGAAATAATGGTAAATCAAAGAGAACAGTTCGAAAAGGTTATCCATGATCTAAGAGACAAAGATAATGGATGCCCTTGGGATTTAAAACAAAGCCATAGTAGTTTAAAAAAATATTTTTTAGAAGAGGTCTATGAGTTTTTAGACGAAGTAGACAACAATGACTTGGATGCAATGGAGGATGAGCTAGGGGACGTTTTACTGCAAATTTATTTGCATGCACAGCTTCTAAAAGAAGAGACACAAAATCGAATCAATATTGAAACGATTGCTCAAAAGATCTGTGAAAAAATGGTTCGTAGACATCCCCATGTTTTTGACAAAGACAATCACGATAAAGATACTAATCTATCTGAAAGTTGGCAGAAAATTAAAGATGCTGAGGGGAGAAAAAAGTCCAAATTGGATTCTCACCGAAAAGGTCAGCCTTTAACGCAAGCCGATAAGTTGTTTAAATTCGTAAAAAAAGAAGGTTTTCGTTTTGAATCTTTTCAAGATTCTTTACAGAAAGTTCAAGAAGAGATACAAGAAGTCAATGAAGTTGCTCACCTTGGTAAAAAATCTCCAAAACTAAAAGAAGAGTTAGGAGACTTATTGTTAGCTACTTGCTCTAGTATCTCTGAATTAGGCTTTTCTTCAGAAGAGCTTTTACTTAGTGCAATTCAAAAGTTTTCTAAAAGATATGAAGCAATGGATGTAAGTATCACTAAAGATGAAAAAAGTATGAAGGACTTAGACTATCAAGATAAGTTGTCTTACTGGGGCCAAGCAAAAGCTCAAGTGGATTAAAAATATTATCAGTTTAAGTTTATTCTCAAGAGTAAGAACACAAAGAGATCAAATTTGATCACAACTATAATGAGAAATAATGTCTGAAGAGTTTTTAGATACAATAGAAAAATTAGTAGAGCAAGAGTTGTATAGCCAAGCTCTAAAAGAGTTAGAAAGTCAGTCTGGTAACTATACTGAAGTTGCCTATTACTACTATCTTTGTGGTTTTTGTAGTTTTCGCTTGAATGTTTTAGAGCAAGCAATCTTTTACTATCAAAAAGCTATTTCTATTGATCCTAGCGACGAGTTTTCTTACTCCGATATGGCTTTTATTTTATCGTTGTTAAGTCGCTTTGAAGAAGCTTTATTTATGATAAAAAAGGCTTTATCTCAAACACCGGGTGATTTAGTTCATTTAGAGAGACTTGGTATGATCGAGCTTGGACGAGGAGAAATTTCAAAAGCGATTTCTACTTTTCAAGTTATTTTAAAAATCGGTGATGATGATGCAGACATACACTACTATATCGGCGATTGTTACTTTGAAAGTGATTTGTTTAAAGCTGCTATCGAAGAGTATGATCTATGTTTAAAACTAAATCCAGATCATAAAGATGCCAAACATGCTAAAGCTTTAGCCTATGAGTGGTTAGAAGATTTAGATGCATCCATTGAGTGTTATGAAGGTTTGCTAAAAGATGAGGGTGAAGGCGAAGAGCTCTTTGAGATAATGATCTCATTGGCCATGTGTTACTATCGGGCAAATCGTGAAAAGCAAGCTATAGAGACTTATGAAAAGCTATTAAAATTAAGGCCAACGTCTTATTTAGCACTAAATAATCTAGGGTTTATTTACCTTGAAAAAAAAGATTGGGAATCATCTATTTACTACCTTCGAAAAGCGCTAGTAATACAATGTGAATTTAATGCCCTATATAATCTTGGGAGATGCTATTTTCATTTAGATAAGTTAGATGATGCCGAAGAAATGTTGAAATTAAGTGTATTGTATACTCAAGATAAGATCTCTTTGGCATTGATTAATTTTTTTCTAGCGAGAGTGTATAAATCAAAAGACTATTTAGTTAGATCATATAATTGTTCTCAAAAGAGCATTCAGTTAGGGTATGTAGACCCTGAAGTCTATTTGTTATTTTTAGAAGTGGCAGAGGCATTAGGTAAAGATAAAAAAGCTTTAGAGTTCATTGCGAAGATTAGACCAAAAGGTAAAGAGCTATATCATAGTTTATTTTTACACTTCATGGGTAAGAGTGATCTTGCTTCTGCTTTAAAATGGGTAAATTTAGCAATTAAAAAGTATAAAGACTCAGGTGTCTTTTACTATTATAAAGCCAGTATATTTTCGTTGAAAGAAAACATAAGTGCTGCTATTAATAATCTTAAAAAAGCGGTGGCATTGGACTCCAAATACGTATCCTTATCTAAGAAGAATATATGCTTTAAAACCTTATGGGATGATCCAAAATACTTATCAACTTTTGCATAACTCTAATCACTATTAGAGGCCACATATAAATAGAAAAATTCTATTTTGGAGTCTCTATTTATATTTGTTGACTCTTTAAAGATCCCTTTGATACAATGGCGCGCTCAAAAATCTGGCCAATTTACTGATGTTTTTGGCTTTGTAAATTCTCTTGAAAGATCAAGAGAAGGGTTTTTTAGTTAAGTCCCTCGTATTGTAAGAGGGAGTCGATTTATTGGAGAAATGCAAAATGTTTGGAAATCTTTCAGACAGACTTCAATCCACAATTTCAAAGTTACGTGGAACTGATAAGTTAACTGACGACAATATTAAAGAAGCGTTGCGCGAAGTAAAGTTAGCTTTACTAGAGGCTGACGTAAATCTTTTGATTGTTAAAGAGTTTGTTAACAGTATCAAAAAAGAAGTTCTAGGTGCAGAGGTTGAAAAAGGCCTTGACCCTGGTAAGCAGTTTATAAAATTAGTCCACGAAAAACTCGTTGAAATTATGGGGACAAATCCTGAAGACATTAATGTCAAAAAGGGTGGTTTACATAAAGTAATGATGGTTGGACTACAAGGATCCGGTAAAACGACAACTACTGGTAAAATCGCCAAAAAGTTTCAAGATGTAAATCCATTATTGGTTGCATGTGATGTTTATAGACCCGCAGCTGTAGATCAGTTGTTGACTGTAGCTAAACGGGCAGGGGTAACCTCCTTTGAAAAAGGTACGGATCACGATCCGGTAACCATAGCAAAAGAAGGACTTGAAAAGGCTAAAGCTGGCAATCACAGTTTATTGATGATTGATACGGCCGGTAGACTACAAATTGACGAAAAATTAATGGAAGAATTAGCTCGAATGAAAGAAGCAATTCGTCCAGATGATATTTTATTAGTGATTGATTCGATGACAGGGCAAGAAGCTGTCCGTGTTGCAAAAACTTTCGACGATACTTTAGGGATAACTGGTGTGGTTCTAACTAAAGTAGATGGTGATGCAAGAGGCGGAGCTGCTTTATCTATCAGAAAAACAATTGGTAAACCGATCAAATATATCGGTATTGGTGAAAAGCTTGATGGACTCGAACTATTCGATCCAGAACGAATGGCTTCACGAATATTAGGTATGGGCGATGTTATTGGTTTAATCGAAAAAGCATCTATGGCAATGGATGAAAAGACAGCTAAAAGAATGCAGAGACGTATGGGCTCTGGAGACTATAACTTAGTTGACTTTTTACAACAGTTAGAGATGATGAAAAAGATGGGACCCATGGAAGACTTGTTAAAGATGATTCCGGGAATGGCAGAGATGGGTGGACAATTTGATGGAGCAAGCAAAGAAATGGGTAAGACTCTTGCGATAATCCAATCAATGACGACCGAAGAAAGATACAATCCATCAGTTTTAAATGCGAGTCGTAGAAGAAGAATAGCTAAGGGCTCTGGAACAACAGTTCAACAGATCAATCAGCTACTTCGTCAGTTCGAGCAAATGAAACAAATGATGAAACAATTTAAAAAAATGGGTTTAATGAACCCGAGCAAATTAATGAGCGGTATGGGTGGAAAGCTCCCGTTCAAGTTCTAGGAGGAACAGTGATTATTTTAAGATTAAAGCGCGGGGGAAGAAAAAAGTCTCCGTATTACAAAGTTGTTGCTGCAGAAAAGTCAATGAAGAGAGACGGAAGAAATGTTGAAGAGCTTGGATTTTATCATCCATGTGGAAACCCAGCATCTTTTCAGTTAAAAGAAGAAAGAGTAGCTTATTATTTAGCTAACGGAGCTACAATGAGTGAAACAGTAAAAAGCCTAGTAAAAAAAGCTGGGATTAAAGCAGCTAGTTAGGATTTTTATCATGGTAGAATTAGTAAAGTTTGTACTCTCTCATTTAGTCGATCATCCAGATCAATTATCGATTAAGGAGATTGAAGGAGAGACAACAACAGTATATGAAATTACTGCAGCTAAAAGTGATTTGGGTAAAATCATTGGTAAGCAAGGTAAAATCATTAATTCTGTGCGTGAAGTAGTTCGAGCAGCAGCTTCAAAAGATAGCAACAAGAAAATACAAATAGAGGTTATTTAATCGTGGCACAAGATATTAACGTTATAAGAAAAGTATTAGTTCGGTCAATTGTTACTGAAAAGTTAAAGGCTGTATTGGGTCAAGAAATCGAAGGAAACTTACATTCTTTAGAAGAAGAATATAAAAGATTTCATGCACACCGAGAAGGTTATGTAGCTCAGTGTCGAGAAAAAGACGTAAAACCTGATTACGAGCTAATGAAAAAAATGGCAATTGAAGAAGAGAAATTCAATGGTTCTAGAGTACAGTTGTCTCAAAAGCTTGAAGAAGTAAAATCTTTGACTATTGGTACTGAATACGCTCACGGGACAGTAGACTCTCCAGTTACTATTAAAGTTGGCGATAATTGGCATACTCAAATGACTGGTTTTTCTGTATTGTTAGAAGACGGTATGGTGAAAGATATTCAGGAACAAGAGATTAATGTCTAAAGAACTTGTTAAAATTGCTTTTATTCGTAAACCCCATGGCTTGGCAGGAGAAGTATCTGTCACGCCTTTGACGGATTTTCCAAAAGAGCGCTATGTAGATGGTGCTCAATTTATTTTGGACGGATTTGAAGAAGACAAAGAGCCATTGGTACTTGAGTCTTCAAGGCCACATAAATCAGAATACTTATTAAAGTTTGTTGATTATGATGTTATTGAAGATGTAGAAGGTTTACGTGGGCTATACTTATGTATAGAGCAAGAAAACAGAGTTGAGTTAACCGAAGACGACTTTTATGAAGATCAATTAATCGGGATGGAAGTCTTTGATTATGAACAGAATTATGTTGGAAAAGTATTTAATATTCAAATGCACCCGGCACAATCTCATCTACAGATCAAAAAAGAGTCAAAAAAAATAGATGTTCCTTTTGTTAAAGCAATGATAGAAAAAATTGATTTAGCAGCAAAAAAGATCTATTTGTCTGAAGGTTGTAATGCGTATTGATATTTTGACTTTGTTTCCTGAAATGTTTTTCGAATGTTTTCAGGCAAGTATTGTACGAAATGCTCAAAAAAAAAAAGCTTAGAAATTTGCTTGCATGATATACGAGACTTTGGTAAAGGTAAAAACAAGACGGTAGATAGTGCTCCTTATGGTGGTGGCGCAGGGATGGTTATCTCTGTTGAACCGGTTCATAAGTGTTTATTAAGTATCGAAAGCGAAGTTGGTAGTGACAACTACAAAAAAGCAAAAGTAGTTTTAATGGGTGCAGATGGTGCTCCATATAAGCAAAAAACTGCAAATAACTTTGCAAGGATTGAACACTTAGTATTAATTTGTGGACATTATAAGGGTATTGATGAGAGAATCCTCAACTACATTGATGAAAAGCTATCTATTGGGGACTACGTTCTAACAGGTGGAGAGCTTGCAGCAATGATTGTAGTGGACTCGGTAGCGCGTCTTCTACCTGGAGTTGTTTCGGATTTTGAATCTGTTTCTACAGATTCTCACTATGAAGGATTACTTGGAGCCTCGTGTTATACTAGGCCAGAAGAGTACGATGGTCATAGAGTTCCAAAAGTGCTTCTTGAGGGAAACCATAAATTGATAGATGAATATCGTTTTATGGATTCAGTTGAAAAAACAATGAAGACTCGTCCAGATTTATATGAATCGTATGAGTTTTCAAAATTAGAATTAAAGTTAATAAAAAATAATAAGTCGAAGTAAAGACAGGTAGAAGGAGTAGGTTGACATGGACCTTATTCAAAAATTAGATCAAGAAAGAATGCAAGAACTTAGTTTTCCTGATTTTAGAGTTGGAGATACAATTAAAGTATCTGTAAAAGTTAAAGAAGGAAACAAAGAAAGAATTCAGGCATTCCAAGGGATTTGTATCGCAAAAGCTCACGGTGGAATCAACAAGACTTTCCGAGTAAGAAAAGTATCTAATGGAATTGGTATTGAGAGAGTTTTCCCATATCATTCTCCAAATGTAGAAAAAGTAGAAATTCTTCAATCAGGAAAAGTAAGAAGAGCTAAATTGTTTTACTTACGAGATAGAATTGGTAAGAAAGCTACTAAAATTAAGCAAAGAGCAAGAAAATAATTGTAGCTTAATTCAGCTCAACTACGTATTTTTACCCGTAAGAATACGTAGAAAAACTCCCTTTATCTGAAGAGCATATTTTTAGTAAAGGGATTTTTTTATGCATAAGTTTTTTAGATCAAATTGAATTGCATGCTTGTTACAAGAATATTTTGACCAAGTTTAAAAGTAACAAGAGATTATGTTTGGTTTAATTGTAACACTTAAGTAATGCAGGTCTGTCTAGATTCTGTTTGAAAGTCTGTTGTACTTTTAGATAGGAATGCATAAAGATTTTTAAATCACTTAAGTGAAAAATCGATAAATTGGGATTATTTTAGACTCCCTGTTGTTAAAGGAATAGGTTATATCCAATGGGAAAAGCACATAAAAAATCAAGTAGAGCTCGTGGAAACACGCCAACGATCTACAAAGATATCCAAGATTGTAATCTTGTAGTTGAATTGAGAGATATTCGACTTCCTTTAGCATCTAGAGTTAGATTTTTACATAGTAAGTTTGAAACAAAACAAAAGGTTATTTTTCTTACTAAATCTGATTTGGTAAGCCCAAGCTATAAGAGCCGAGTGATTTCATACTTTAAAAATAGAGGGGTAAAAGCATACCCTATACAATCTACAGGCAATACAGGAAAGCTTTTGAGTCTATTTAGTGCATTAACAGAAGAGCATAGACCAAAGAACTCTATTCTTGGGGTAATGCGAATCGTTATTGTTGGTTTTCCAAATGTTGGTAAGTCCACTTTAATAAATGCCATCAAAAAGAAAAAAGTGTCTAGGGCGGCAAATCAACCAGGAGTAACGCAAGGTCGACAATGGATTAAACTAAATAGTAAATGCTATTTAATGGATACACCAGGTGTTGCAACTTTAACTCATTCCACAGAACTAGAAGTAAAACTTAAATTTGCAGCGTGTAGAATGGTTTCAGATAAAGAGTATGAGTTTTATGACCTAGCTGAGTTTTTATATACAAAAACAAGAGATACGAATAATGCAAACTTGCTCAAACTTTTAGAAGATTATGATAGATCTACATTTAAGACTCTTTTAGATGATATATCTAAGCGATTTAACTTTATTCAAGCAGGAAACGAGTATAACTATGAAAGAGCTGCTCGAAAACTTTCGGAGATTGTATTAGGGGTTAAAGATTTAGAGTTGGATCTAGATAACTTGTTTCAACCAAAAGTTAAAGAAGAAAAAAAGGCAAGCGAGTAGTAGATGGAATTTATCATTAATGGGAATGACTGCCAAAAACTGCATGCTTATACCGAATATCTATCAAAAAAGTTGGAGATGGAGTCTTTTTGTGAAATCTCCATTAGCTTTGTAAATGAGCAAGAGATTCAAGACTTAAATAGAGACTATAGAAGCCAAGATAAGGTTACTGATATTTTAACTTTTACTATTGAATCACCTATGGAAAACATGGATATGGGGGATATTTATTTATGTCCAAGCTTATTTGTTGATGACTTCTCTTTGAATTCTGATGAAAAAATCTTATACTTTTTATTGGCTCATGGTTTCTTACATTTGTTAGGGTGGACACATGATGAGCCCGAAACCTTTGATAAGATGATGGCTTACCAAAAAGAGCTTTTAAACGAATACTATAGAAGTCTGTGAACTATTAGCTCAGATCAAAGAGAAATTTACGAAACTATATAACTGTGACTTGCAATAATATGAATGAATCAAATAATCTAATTTTAGATGAAACTTTCAGCTTCTTAAAAACTATACAGGGTAGTATATGCAGCTAGAGTTTTGGGGTCTAAGTGTTATTATTTTGGCTATGATTTACTATAAATCTCAGGCAGAAGGTTTTAGTGTAAAGTCTTCATGGAGTAAGTTCTTTTGGTTAAACTTTCTTTATGAACTTGGTGTGATATGGTTGTTTTTAGCCATATTCCAAGAGTTAAATACTCGTCCCATGGGTCCCCATAAACAATTTTGGATGCTTTTACTTGTTTTACTAAGTGGAGGACACTTCTTACCTCGGATTTTCTTTCATTTGAGAGTAAAAGAGGGCTTGTCTGATAATGCCAAACAAGATAATTTGGAGCTTGAGCTAAGAGAAGGGCTTTCAGATTTCGTAGAGGGTACTATAAGAGAAGTTATGATTCCTATTAATGATATCTTAAAAGTTGATATTGACGCTAGTTTTGAAGAATTACTGAAAGTAAAAAAGTACAAACCTTATTCTCGAATACCGGTTTATGATCAAGAGAAGGACAATGTTACTGGTATTTTTTACGCGAAAGAGTTGATTAAAAGTAACCTAGATAAAACGTGGGAAGAATTACTACAGCATAAAATTCGGACTCATAGTAAAAAAGCATATTTTGTACCAGAGTTAATGGAGCAAGCTATTCTTTTAAAAGATATGCAAGAAAAGAAAATCCAAATGTCCATTGTAGTGGATGAGTATGGAGTAGTTACTGGACTAGTTACCATGGAAGACCTTGTGGAGACAATCATTGGAGAACTCCATGATAGGCGAAACGATAATGAAGTAATGGTGCACAGTAATGATTATCGCGAATGGGTTGTTGATGCTCGTATGGAGCTCGATGATATTAGTGAGCTGGTTCAAAAGGAGATCGATTCAGATTTAGTAGAAACCATTGGTGGTTTTTTGTTCAACAACTTAGGGCATTTACCTCAAGTCGGTGAATACATCGAGTATGAGTCTTTGAGGATTGAAGTAGTAGAAATGTCTGACTTTCGTATAAGAAAACTATTGTTAAGGGAGCTGCATTAATGGAGTTTTTTTTAGTATGGTGGGCGACTTTTTTCTTGTGTGTCAAAAAACTTTTAGTTTTAACTCCATTTCATGAATCAGGGTGTTTTTTAGAGCAAGATGGTGAATATACAGGTTTTACTTTTGAAGAAAGTTCTAACCTGTTTGGCAACTTTTTTAATCATACAATGTATTACCTAGTTTCATTAGCTCCTATTTTTATTTGCGCTTACCTATATAACTTTTCAACTGTAAAAATTATTTATATTTTACTAGTAGTCTCTTTGTTAAGCTTTATCTTTCAAGTATGGTTTCAATCAACGGTAAGAGCTGGGCGATCTACTTGGCTTAGTTATTTATTTAATCTGCAAGCGCGTATCCACGTTATTATGTCTGTATTTTCTCGCCTAGAGGGGATATTGCATAAATTAATTTTAGGAGATGAGACTTATTTTCGGGCCGTTCGAAGTTTTAAAGAGAGTTTAGATTTTCGTTTTAGCCGTCAGCAAGTAAAAGCTGACGAAGAAGACTATGACTATCCAGAAAAGTTGATTTTAAATAATATCGAACCTTTTATTACTAAAAATGTTTCAGAAGTCATGAAAGAGTTAAGCCGAGTTGAAACCATATCATCTTCATCGACGGTAAAGGATGGTTTACAAAAATGTAGTACTTCAGGCTACAGTCGTTTACCAGTTTTTGATGAAGAAAATAAAGATAAAATTATTGGTATATTTCGTGGAAATCAAATTTCTCTACTTGCAAGGCGAGAAGAAAACCTTATAGCTTACATGGATGATATATGTAAATTGTATCAAGAAATGAGTTGTTACGAATGTTTAAGAACTCTACAAAAAAATAAAAGACAATTAGGTTTAATTTATGAAAGAGATAAGGTCGTAGGATTAGTAACAGTAGAAGATCTCCTAGAGGTTTTTGTAGGTAAAATTGAAGATGAATTTGATAGAAGCGATCTCGAAAAAATCGGTGAAAATAATTATTTAGTTCATGGAAGCTTTGATATATTACAATTAGAAGAACTGTTAAATACACAACTAGATAAAAAGCATGTGAAGACACTGAACGGATTTTTAGTAGAACACATGAAAAGATTGCCCCACGTGGGAGATGCTTACGTTATTGGTGGCATTGAGTTTTTGATTGAAAGAGTAGACTCTAAGCAGATTTTACAAGTAAATATTACTAAAAGGCATGACTGAAAATAAGCTTTTTTCATGTATTGGTCTCCCTTGAATCAAAGAAGTGCTAGAACTTCCTTAATTGCTAACTTTTGCAATTTATTTATATGTCTTTTTTCAATAACTCTCCTTTAAAAAAAATTAAAATTGCCTATGCCTATTTGTTGGAAATTATCTTCTGATTAGGTATACTAACAAGTAAATAGTATAAACTTTGCTTGTATTATCAAAAATAACAAAAAGTAAATGATAGAGATTGTAGGAGGGTACTGCCATCGACATGAATTCAATATTGGAAGAATGTGCCAATGATATCGAATATAACGGACTAAAGAAAAATAAAGTTGCTCATAGAGTACTAATTGCTGATGATGCTATGTTTATCAGAAGATCAATATCAAAGATCTTGACTAGTGTTGGATACGAAGTTGTTGGTGAGGCTGAAAATGGCCAAGAAGCAGTAGATAAATATTTTGAACTGACTCCTGGTATCACAACAATGGATATTACAATGCCTATCATGGAAGGTATCGAAGCAGTAGAAAAAATCATTGCTCGAGATAATACAGCTAAGATCGTTATGGTCTCAGCAATGGGATATCAGGGAATGGTGAAAGATGCTATTCTTAAGGGTGCTAAAAACTTTGTGGTTAAGCCAATTAAACCTGATAATGTTAAGAAGTTTTTAAAGATTATAAAGTCTGTTGTAGGCGATTCTTAAAATTGGAGATCTGATGGGGAAAATAGAAGCGAAGTATTTGAATCCCTTCTTTTCTTCGGCTTACGATGTTATAGCTGAAATGAGTGGCGAAAGCGTCTCTCGAAAGCAATTACGTTTACATACTAAGGCTGAGAGTAACTCTCTTGGTTTTGCTGTGATCATTGGAGTAACTGGAGATTTAGAAGGTAGAGTCATTGTCGACATGGCAAAGTCTACTGCTATTAAATTTGCAGAAATCATGAACATGGAGGATATTGGCGAATTCAATGACTTGGTCAAAAGCTCCATGGGTGAAATCGGAAATATGATCTCTGGTAGGGCCGTTTCAAAGCTTCAAAATGAAGGGGGTAACTTTAATATTACTCCACCAACATTGTTTGAAGGAGAAAACATGATTGTATCTACTCCTCAGGCTTTGCCAATCATTGTTGTACCTCTAGCGGTGCCTTTTGGTGACATAGATGTAAACCTAGCTTTGACTAAAAAGAAGTAACTTTATAGTTTATAAAAAAAAAGCCCTCAAAACTTCATAGAAGCTTTGGGGGCTTTTTTATTTAATTGTTACATTTTTTTCTAATGTTTGAATCAGGAAGTTTAAAATCAATCGTATTTCGAACTGTGTCTACTCGATCTAAAATAACTTTCATTTCATCGCCAAACTTTAGTGACTTTAAATCACCATAAGATCTATTGTGAGCCGTTTGAGTATTTTGATCGTAGGTCCAAATACCTGGAAGTTCATCAAATGGTAAATACCCCTCAACTTTTAATCTTGGGATCTCTAAGAAGACTCCATTGGAGTGAAAGCCATTTACCACTGTTTCATACGTTGTGCCGACTTTGTCACTCATAAACTGAGCTTTCTTTCTTTTGACATACTCTCGTTCTATTTCAATTGCTTTTCTTTCACTTTGAGAGTTGAGTTTACCTACACCATTGATCCCTTTAAACTCTGGGATTACAAAGTTTTTACTTTTTGATTTAGGGAAACGGGCTATTTGTAAAGGAAATTCACACTTAGAGTCAAGAAAGAATTGCTTTAACTGACGATGCACAATGAGATCAGGATATCTACGTATAGGAGAGGTGAAATGGCAATAATATGATCGAGCTAAGCCAAAGTGAGATGAGTCATCATTGGTATAAAATGCTTGTTGCATAGATCTTAGTGCCATGGGTTGAAACATTGGTTTCAGCTCGTCTGGGGTATTGCGTAATAAGGTCTGATAAGTTTTTGGCTCTTTTAGATCAAGGTCTCCTATTTCAACACCCGCGGCTTCAAAAGCTTTGATTAAGTTGGCAGCTTTATCCTCAGAAGGGACAGGGTGATTTCTATACAATACAGGAATATTTGCTAAGACACAGAATTTAGCAACGGTTTCGTTAGAAATAATCATCATTTCTTCAATGATTTTATGACTAGTCTTTCGTTCAATGAGAGATATATCGTTTAGATTACCGTCATCATCAATATGAAGTTGAGCTTCAGGGAGATCAAAGTCAATTGCCCCTAATTGATCTTTACGTGACTCTAAGATCAAAAATAACTCATGACAGACTTTAAGGTCTTCTACAAGTGGGTCTTCTAACTCACCATCTAGTATTGCCTGGACTTCATTGTAGGTAAATCGTCGATCTGATTTAATTTTACTAGGATAGAGCCATGCTTTTTCAACGACTCCACGATGTGAAATAATCATTTCACAAGTAAATGCATTTCTGTTGACGTTTGGTTTAAGACTACATAGTTCATTGGATAGGTTTTCAGGTAACATGGGAATTACACGTTTTGGAAAGTAGATTGATGTTCCACGTTTTAAAGCTTCTTTGTCGATACTAGAGCCAGATCTTACATAATGACTCACATCAGCGATATGTACATGCAATCGAAAAGATCTTCCTTCTTTGGCAATAGATATGGCATCATCAAAATCTTTTGCATCTTCTCCATCAATTGTAAAAGTAGTTGTATCTAACTTATCAACTCTTGCTAGTAGCTCTTTAGGCTCATTTTTAGAGTCGTCCAATACTTGTTGTGGAAACTCACAACGAATTTTATATCTTTCAAGGAGTTCAGTGATATCAAAATCCATTTGTTCTTTGATTTCTTCTACCATTTTAGCTTTTAAACTTCGGGTGGAAATATTATTTAAAAACTCTCCTAAATACCATTGGTTCTCTTTAAGGCTAGAGAGGTTATTAATTGTTATTTTAAGAGGGAAATACTGCCTAGGCGCAACTTCTCCGGCCACCTTTTGAAAAAAGAATCGGGTTGTTTCTCTCTTTTTGATCTGTATTATTTTACCAACTGAGTTGAACTTACCACGTCGAATAATTTTAACTTCAACTGTATCACCAACAATAGCCGTAGGGTAGGTTTCTGGATATACTTTAATAGAATCATTTGTTTTTTGGTCGATAATGATGCAGCCAGAGTCATCGGCTTTTTTTACTATACCTTCGACAGTTCCTCCAGAGCCTCGTGATTGAGAGGAGTATGACCTTTTCCCACTTCTTTCTTGTCGGATCGGTTTGTCTTTAGGGTTGTTGGATTTTGGAGAAAAATCAACAGACTTGCCATCGATTCTAGGAACAGAGTAGTATTTACCGTCTTTTATTCTGATTTTACCTTGTCCTACAAGTTTTTGAATTACTTGTCCTACTTTTTTATACGCTTTTTTACCTGGAGGAAAATACTCAGCGATTTGTTTTTTGGATAGACCTTCTGAGCCCCGAAAATTTAAAATTTTAAAGAGCGATTTTTCTAGATTATTTGATTTCATAAGTTCCTATGGCACTTTGGCCACAAATTAGGGTAGTAATACCAATAAACAATGGATTACTTGGTTTTTTGATTAATAGATATGATATCTATATTTAAGCTTCTAAGCTTCTTATGGTATGACATGACATACACTTTACTGCCATTTGAGCAGATTCTTCTTGATGTGTACCAAGGTAATTGATTGCTGACAAAAGGAATAGAAGTTTCTTCTACTGTTTCTTTTGAAATACTTGCAATCCGTATTTGATTTAACTTTAAAGAGCTTTCTGTGCCTTGAAATAAGGCAAACACAAAGTCATTGTCGTGTAATGATAAAGGAGTTACTCCAGAAAATTGATCAAAAGTGCTTGTGGAGAACCAGTCTTTTAATTGGCGTGTAGAATCTAAATGTGAAAATTGTACTTTGTGTTTTGCTGGATCATTAGCTGTCCAAGCGAGAAAGCCAAGCTTTTTGTGAAAGTTGGTAGTTACTCCGGTAGTATTTGAGTTTTTGACCTTTCGGAGCTTTATAGATTGCTGAGAAAATAACTCTGCTAGAGGTGTAGTATAGATATGCCCATCAAACTCATTTTGAATAATCAGAGTGCTTTTATTAGCAGTTAGCTCAAATCGATTAATAATAAATGGAGAACCAAAAAGAGTTTGAGGTAGAGAAGGACTTAATGTCTCTGAAGGGGTTTTGTTCAAAGAGATCAGAGAGAATCGTTGATTTTGCTCGTTGTACACTATCAATTGCTGTTTTTTTATGATGGCAAGATCGATGTATTTGGCTGTATTCTCATAAGAATCTAAGTTAATAGGCTTACGTGGAATACCGTCTTCATCATAAGGTAGTATTTTGTTTCCAATTTGGTCTAAGATATAAAATGAATTGTTTTCATCTGCGTTTATACTAATAGGGCCTTGGATGAATTCAGTGAATGTATCAGAGGATTTGCTTTGTAAGTTTTCAATTAAAAAACTTGGATGAGATGCATCGTTTTCTAAGGGGATTTGTATCATAGTTTGAGAAAAATTAATTTGAATAACTCCCAAAAACAGTACGTACAACAATATTTTCATTTAATATCCTAGTTTAGGCTTTAATTATATTACTAGATAGAGATGGACTGAGTTTGAAAAACTTATTAATGACACAATCGTATCTAGCTTAAGTATTGTATGAAGTATACAATATATAAACCTTATAAACCAATGGTTACAAAAACAATTTTGATTTAGATTTAGATAGAATTGTCACTAATAAAAGAGGAACTACTTTTTAATGTCAACTGTAAAACCTCTCCAGATTTTGGAAAAGTCAGATGCTTTAATAATACGTCTTTTTCCGCCTCTTGCTGGATCGTTTACAATTACATTGCCGTTATCAGTGAATCCTCGAACAACAATGATGTGTCCATTGGTATAATATGATCGTCCAGGGTCATTTGCACCAGTCCGTGATGTATGGGCCATGTGTTTAACTTTACCTCTAACAGATACAATTTGTGGACGTCCTTCTGAAATTCTAGCTTTCATATCAGATAAGCTTGTTTTCCATACTTGTTTAGTATTTTTATAGCCCAGATGTTTTGCCATTCGAACCATTGGCTCGTAAGCAGAGCCTACACCTTTGATGTACATTTGTCCTTTTGCTGTGGAAGATTTAACCATTTTTTCACCGGTACGTAGGTTAGTCAATCCATAGTAGTCACGAGGTTTTTCTATTCCGTGATAACCCATAACCATTTGGAAACTTGTAACTCCACAATAAGCTTGTGGTCTCCATCCTTTTCCACCTTTTGGGTCATAAGGGTCTGTACCCATTTGAGCAAAAGCAGGAACATGATTGACCTCTACTCCACCATTGGCACCACGTATGACATTGTCTAACAAATCTTTGGAGGCGCTAGAGTGTGTACTTGAACTAGCTTCACTTGATTCAGTATTTGTACTTGGGTTTGGATCAGTGTCATCATAAGTGATGTTCCCACCATTCCAGTTTTCTTCAAATTCATTTAATTTACTGATATATCGGGCATAAACATATCCGGTTTTTTCACCAGTATTAACGTAGTACCAGTTGCCAACTTTTTTAAGTATTTGGACTTTTTGATTAGGCTTAACTCCGCCAATGATGGAGTTAGTTTTTTCAACTCTAGCCTTTTTTCGAATATTTACGGGGCTTTTGGCATTTACTTTTCCTAGTTGAAATGTAACGGCAGTAGCGTATTCGAAAGTATCGGGTATAGCGATTTGATACCAGCTTCCTTCTTCTCCAAGATAAGTAAATTCATCATCTCGTTTAGCATTATACTCTGGCTCTAGGGGATCTTTTTTTGCACTTTTACGAAGTCTTGCAAAGTCTACAACAACTTTTAATGTGTCACCATCTTTAGAAACATTAGATTTATGTGTCCATTTTTTGATTTCACTTGTTTCGTCTTGCTCCACATATAATCTATTGAAAGCTACATCAATAACTTCATCGTTACCGCTTTGAAAGTAGTCATCTTCATCTTCTTCTAACTCTAGAAGAAACTCGGTGGCTTCGGTGTCGTCTTCAACAATGTTTTCAAAATAATCTTGGGCATGGCAAGTCCCTATAAAAAGGGTGAGTAAGAATAAGATTCGTAAAATCATAAGGAAGCTCCAAAAGGATTATATTTCAAACAATAAGTTTATTAACAGACTACTACGTGTAAAAAATAGAAATTGTTTCAACTATCATCTATAGAATGGACTAAGAAAGGAGCTCAAAACGTACTATGTAGGTAGAATCTTCTAAAAAAATGTTTTTATTTTTTAAAAATTATGTAAAAATTCACAATCCTAAAAACTAATGTATAAAGGTAGATAAAGTTATGAATAAAAAGATCGTGTTTTTTGGGTCATCCGATTTTTCAGCGGCAGTGTTAAAAGATTTAATCCAAAAGGGTTATGAAGTTGTATTGGTGATTACACAACCCGATAAACCATTTGGCAGAAAAAAACAGCTAAAAGCTCCATTAGTAAAAGAAGTTGCTTTAGAATTTGGTGTCGATGTCTATCAACCTTACTCATTAAAAAAGTTAGAGCCTTTACATAGACTTCGAGATTTAGATTATGACTTTGGAGTTGTTGTAGCCTATGGAAAAATTATTCCTCAAAGAATTTTAGATACAGCAGAAGTATCCTATCTCAACGGACATGCCTCAGATTTACCAAGATGGCGTGGAGCTGCTCCTATGGAGAGAGCTATTATGGCGGGGGATTTATCTACTGCTATGTGCAT
Organism: Candidatus Cloacimonadota bacterium; assembly: GCA_023954715.1. Lineage (GTDB taxonomy): Bacteria > Muiribacteriota > UBA6191 > UBA6191 > UBA6191. Next base: position 46,866 of record JAGSHD010000013.1, read on the forward strand.
TATGCAAATGACATCTGGTTTGGATGAAGGAGACGTGTTAAGCAGAGAAGAGATTAAGATTTCAGAGGATATGTGTTTTAAGGAGCTTGAGTCTGAAATGCTCGACTCTTGCAAAAAAAACCTTTGTACGTGTATAGATGAATATTCAACTAAAGTTTGCCAAGCTGTAGAGCAAAGTGATCAAGGTGTCAATTATGCTGAAAAAATATATAAGGATTCGTCTTATGTGAATGTAGATACACAAGATGGATGTGAAATCTACAACCTAGTAAAAGGCTTAGAGAGCAGTTATGGAGCAGTTTTTTCTTATGAAGGTAAAAAGTTTGCAGTATTTCTGGCAAAATTTGTGAAAAAAGAAGGCTTAGATGGTCATGGTGAGTTAGTAGACAAAACAAAAAAGTCTTTTGGTATAGCATTACAAGGTGGAGTTTTATATCCAATAGAAGTTCAATTAGAAGGTAAAAAAAGGATGCTTGTTCAAACCTTTATGTCTGGTTCAAGATTAGATGAATCCTGTTGTTTTATAAGTTACGGAGTAAAAGATGGCAAAAGCAAAAAAGACTAAAACAAAGTATCTTTGTCAAGATTGTGGTTGCTCTCATATGAGATGGCAAGGCGTTTGTGACGGCTGTGGAAAAAGAAATACTCTAGAAGAAGAAATTCAATCTAATAATGTGCATACTAAAAGTAATACATCCAACCCACCTTTGGTAATGACTGAAGTAAAAAAGTCTATGGAGACACGCTTTGAAACAGGAATTGGGCAAGTAGACTCGGTACTTGGAGGGGGCTTGGTCTTAGGCTCTTTGGTATTGTTAGGTGGCGAACCTGGTGTCGGGAAATCCACATTACTCTTACAAATGGCAAAAGCGTTGTGTGAGCAAAAGCATAAAGTATTGTATATCTCTGGTGAAGAATCTCAAGCTCAAGTAAAACTTAGGGCAGAAAGATTAGGGGTTCATACGGAGTATCTTTACTTATATTCAGAAACTCAATTAGAGTCCATATTCAAGGCAATTGATGAGATAAAGCCAACAGTGTACTTTTTAGACTCCATTCAAACTGTGGGGTCAAAAGACTTGGAGTCTAGCCCTGGTACAGTGTCCCAGGTGAGAGAATGTACCATGAGAATCATGGAGTATACTAAAAAAAGAGACTTAGTAGCGATTTTGGTTGGTCATGTAACTAAAGGTGGGGACATAGCTGGTCCAAGATTATTAGAGCATATGGTGGATGTAGTTTTACATTTTGAAGGGGATAGAAATCACTACTTTCGTATGCTTCGAGGAATAAAAAATAGGTTTGGTGCCACAGATGAGGTTGGTATTTTTGAAATGAAAGGTCGGGGTTTGGTTGCCGTATCCAATCCAGCTGGTTATTTCATTTCAGATTCAAAGCTTGTTTCAGGCTCTTGCTTTTCAATGATCGTAGAAGGTACCCAGCCATTTTTAGTGGAAGTGCAAGCATTGGTAACAGACAACGATTTTTCTCATCCAAAAAGAACTGTTATGGGATATGACCTAAACAAGCTAAACCTCATATTGGCTGTTATGGAAAAGCGCTTAATGATTCAGTTTGGACAGTATGATGTTTGCGTGAGTTTGGCTGGAGGAGTTAAATCAAAAGATCCAGCCTTAGATCTAGCAGTAATCGTTGCTATATTGTCATCAATAAAAGAGAGAAGAGTGCCGCCTGAAGTAGTATTTATGGGAGAAGTTGGCTTAGGTGGCGAGGTTCGAATGATTTCACATGCTGATTTACGAGTCCGTGAAGTTAAAAGACAGGGATTAAATAGGGTTTATGCTCCAAAAAGGGTTTTGGCTCAAATAGATGATAGTGACAAAGAAGTGGTTCGGGCTGTTTCGGAAATCATTGAGTTATTAGAATTTTTTAGATAAATCCTTGGAGTAGATTTTAAATTAGATTCCTATTTCGCATGTTTCTTTACTTTGTTGAGGAAAACTTCGTATAATCCTAGGTTTGATATAATTTTATACCCAAATGACAGTGTTTTTTTACTTTGGGATTAGGATTATCCATATCTTGATATTTTTAGCGTAGATACAGGCAAATATGGTTACTTAAAGTCAATTTGAGAGAGTTTTTATGAGTTCAAATCAGTATTATGAAGAGGGTGTTCAAGCTTTACGAAAAGGTGAACTTGATATTGCCAAACAATGGCTAGAAAAAGCCATAGAAGCGTACCCTGAAGATGTATACGCCTACAACAAATTGGCATTTGTATACAATGAAAAGAACTTATTTGAAGAAGCAGTTATAGTTTTAAAAAAAGCAATTGGTTTAAAAGGTGGAGATTTATTTTCTCATTATATTCTCGGAAACACCTATATGGATCAAGGAGATTATGCTAAAGCCATCATAGAGTTTAGAAAAGCTGTTGAAATTGACGAGCAAGATGTTTACTCATGGAACTCTCTAGCATTAGCATATAAGTTGAGTAGAGACTTTGATATGGCATTAGAGTGTTTAGATAAAGCTATATTTATCGATAAACAAGATATTTATAATTACAATTCTAAAGCAATTATCTTGTTTCAAGGGGGACACCTTGAAGATGCAAAATTTGTGATCAAGCAAGGTTTGACAATATCACCAGAAAACCATCTTTTGTTAGGTAATCTAGGAGAGATATTATTAAGTGAAGGGGACTTTAAAAAAGCACGAGGTGTATTTGAAGACCTAATTGAAAAATATCCAAACAAATCAATAGGATACTATAGTTTAGGTAACTTAGAGCTCGAAGAAGAGCACCTCGACAATGCCTTAGTCTATTATCAAAAAGCAGAGTCTGTTGATCCCCAAAACTGGAAGGTGAAAGCCGCAATTGGCTCCATATATCAAGAGCGAAACGATACAGATGCTGCTCTTAGAGTCTACGAACAAGCTGTTACAATGCTACCAAACTCTAGTGCCTTATTGACTGACTTGGCCCTTTGTCAAAAAACCAAAGGTTTAATTTTGAAAGGTTGGGGAAACCTACGAAAGGCTATTGAAATTGATCCAAGTTATGCTTATGCCCAATACTCTTTGGGTAAGTTATATTTAGAGCAAGAGCTATATAAAAAGGCAAAAGCTCAATTTTCTAAAGCATTAGACTTAGATCCAGAAGATCTATACGCTTACAACGGACTTGGGGATACATACTATAGGCAAGATCGATACAGAGAGGCAATTTTGGAGTATCAAAACGCCTTAAGATTATTGCTAGATGAGCATGCCTTGTATCAAAAAGCGCTCTGCCATAGAGAGCTTGGTGAGACTAAGCAGACTGTTGAATGTTTAAACCAAATTATTGAGATGGTAGATGAAGAAGAATTTGAAGACTCTCCATGGGTTGAAAAGGCCGAAATTCTTTTAGAAAGAATAGATCACTAGGAATTCCATTGAAAAAATTAATATTAAGTGCGATGAGTCTACTTTTTTTGAGTGCATGTACAAACTCTTTTCTGCTACCAAAGTCAACTTTGAAGCTAGCATTAGAAGCTAATCCAAAGACTTTAGATCCAGCGTTTTCCACAGGGACTTATAGTGGTATTTTGATTGGGCTTTGCTATTCCAATTTATTATCTTTTGATAAAGAGGGTAACATTGTTTTGGATGCAACTAAATTTTACTCCGTTTCAGATAAAGGTAGAAAATACTCCTTTCTTTTGAAAGAGAATATAAAATTTTCAAATGGTGATGTTTTGACCTCCGCTGATGTGGCATATACATTAAACCGTTTAGCAAATCCAAAGTTAAACTCACCTCGGGCATGGCTCTTAAAAGATGTTGTGGGATATAATGATTATAAAAATGGTAGAGCTGACTCTTTAAAAGGTATTGAAATAGAAGGACCACAAAAGCTTACGATTCGTTTATCTAAGCCATTTTCCCCGTTTTTATCTATGTTTGCTATGCCTCAAATGGCTATTTTGAATAAAAAGTTTATGCAAGCAGGGGGCGATTTGTCAGAGGCTACTTTGGGCTCAGGTCCTTTTAGTTTAAAGTCTTGGAGAAGAGATCAAGATCTGTTATTTATTAAAAATACTTATCATAAAAAAAAGGGTAACTTAAACGCTATTCATTATAAAATTTTAAAGGATCCTTTTACTAGACTAGCTGAATATAAAAAGGCAAATTTAGACATTGTTGAAGTCTCCCCAAGCCAGCAAAAACAAATTACAGATACCTCATCAAAGATGAGCGTAAATCAATATAATTTATACTTCATGGGATTAAGCATGAAGAGTAAAAAGCTACAAGATCTAAAAACTCGTCAGGCAATTGCCCAAGCGATCGATAAAGAAGTGATCTTGGAGAAACTATTAAAAGGGCAGGGTATGATTGCTCATGGGCCTGTACCTAAGGGATTACAGGGACACTTAGAGAAAAGCACCTACTCTTTTGATGCAAAAAAGTCACAAGTGCTTTTGAAGGCGAGCTCATATGAAGGGCAGACTTTAGACTTAGTCCTCTGGAACGAACCAAAAAACATGATGATCTGCCAATCAATTAAGCAATATTTAGAAAAAGCTGGTTTTAAAATAAAGTTGAAGCCTTTGGATTGGAACGCCTTTACTGAAGCCTTGGTCAAATTAGACTACGACTTGTTTTACAGAAACTGGATAGCGGACTTTCCGGATGGAGATAACTTTTTATATCCTTTGTTTCATTCACAAAGTAAGGGTCTTAAAGGTAACTATCCAATGTATTCAAGCGAAACTTTTGATCAAGTCATCACTAAATCAAGAAAAGAGTCTAATGCAGACCTTAGACGGCAAATGCTAGAACAAGCAGCTAAGACAGCAGTGGTAGATGCTTCTCGTGTTTTTTTATGGTTTAAGAAAAAAACGTATGTTGTAAATAAAAGAGTAAAGAATTTTCACCCCCACCCTCTATATAATAGTAACAAATATTTAGAGGTGGATTTACTAGAAAAATAGAGGAAATAATGGGATTATCTTGTGGAATTGTTGGTTTACCCAACGTAGGGAAGTCAACCCTATTCAATGCTTTGACATCAGCTGGTGCTGAAGCTAGTAACTATCCATTTTGTACAATTGAGCCTAATAAAGGGATTGTAAAGGTTCCTGATTTAAGATTGAAGTCTTTAGCAGATATCGTCACACCCGAGAGAGTTTTACCTGCTGTGGTAGAGTTTACAGATATTGCTGGCTTGGTTAAAGGGGCATCTTCTGGAGAAGGGCTTGGTAACAAGTTTTTAGGCCACATCAAAGAAACAGACTTAATTGTCCATGTTGTTCGATGTTTTGAAGACGAAAATGTGATTCATGTGAACGGGACGATCGACCCCATTGGGGATATTGAAATCATAGAAACAGAATTAATTTTCAAAGATTTAGAAACGATTGAAAATCAATTAAAAAAAGGAAACAAAGCCAAAGGAAAAGACAAAGAAAACCTAGTCTTTATTGCTGAGGTGAAGGATCTTTTGGAAAAAGGTAAATGGCTTTGTAATCAAGGCTTTACAGAGGATCAACTTGAAATATTGAGGCCTCTTCAGTTAATTTCTATGAAAAAAGTTTTATACATGACTAATATCAGTGAAGACGATATCACTGAAGATGATAACCAATATGTAAAACTTGTGAGAGATCGAGCAGAAGCAGAAGGTAATCTAGTAGTTAAAATTTGCTCTACAATTGAGTCTGAAATTGCTGAACTAGAATCCGAAGAAGAAAAAGAAGAGTTTTTAGAAGGACTTGGATTAGAAGAAAGCGGTTTGAACTCTTTAATTCGAACTGCCTATAACCTTTTAGGTTTACAAACTTATTTTACAGCTGGTGTAAAAGAGGTCAGAGCGTGGACTATTAAAAAAGGTGATACTGCTCCACAAGGTGCCGGTGTGATTCATACGGACTTTGAAAGAGGATTTATTAAAGCCGAGGTCGTTTCTTATGATGACTACATTACTTGTGGTGGTGAATCAAAAGCAAAAGAAAGCGGCAAGCTGCGTATCGAAGGAAAAGAGTATGTTTTAGCAGATGGTGATGTAGTTCACTTTCGCTTTAACGTTTAAATATATTTTGGTTAAAACTAAGGAGAAAAAATGTTAGAAAACAGAGAAGGAAAATCAGTACCTGAAGTTGTATTCAAAACTTTTGACGGTGCATGGAAAGATGTTAGTACAAAAGATTTATTTGCAGGAAAAACTGTAGCAGTATTTTCGTTACCTGGAGCGTTTACTCCAACTTGTTCTTCTGCTCACGTACCAAGATATAATGACTTGGCTGGAGTTTTAAAAGAAAACGGCATCGATGATATAGTATGTGTATCTGTAAATGATACATTTATTATGAACTCCTGGAAAAAAGATCAGAATGCAAAAAATATTACTTTTATGCCTGATGGAAATGGAGAGTTTTCAGAGGGAATGGGTATGCTTGTTGATAAGTCAGCAATCGGCTTTGGAAAGAGGTCTTGGAGATACTCTATGATCGTCAAAGACGGTATTATTGATAAAATGTTTATCGAAGATGAAGTTCCTGGAGACCCTTTTAAAGTGTCTGATGCTGACACTATGGTTAACTATTTAAACTCTTCTGCTAGTAAGCCAGAGTACGTTACAGTATTTTCAAGAGAAGGTTGCTCTCATTGTACTCGTGCTAAAAACTTATTAGCTGATAAAGGCTTAGCTTATGAAGAAGTAGTTTTAGGTCAAGGTTTAACCCATCGATCCTTAGTAGCTGTTTCAGGAAAGTCTTCTACTCCACAGGTTTTCGTTGGTGGAAAACTCATTGGCGGTGCTGATGAATTAGAGGATTTTTTAAAATAGTCTAACTATTTAATTCAAAAATTTTATATAAAGAGTGAGGGCGTAGAGCAATCACTCTTTTTTTTTGGCTTATGTAGCTTTAGCAAATAAACTTTGAATGAAATTAGCAACAACTTGATACATTGAAAAAATTCCCTTAAGATGATTAAAAACGAACCTATTTAAGGATATATCTTGGATATTGAAAAAATTAAAAACTTGAAAATAGCTTTTGTGCATGACTGGTTAACAGGGATGCGCGGGGGTGAAAAAGTATTAGAGCAGATGATTGATGTTTTAGGACCTAGAGATTTGTATACTCTGATTGCAAATAAATCAGAGTTATCAGATAAGATAAACTCTTGTAATATTAAAACATCTTTTATACAAGATCTACCACTGTCATCAACAAAGCATCAATATTATTTGCCTTTGTTTCCTCTAGCTATTGAGAGCTTTGATTTTAAAGATTATGATATTGTGGTGTCCACATCTCATTGTGTAGCAAAAGGGATAATTACATATCCAAATACCTTTCATTACAGTTATGTACATACTCCAATTCGATATGCATGGGACTTTAGTGCTATTTATCAAGCTAAAGCAAAACCTAAGTGGATTATGAAATTTGCTTGGCCATTTTTTATGCATTATCTACGTATGTGGGATAAAAATACCTGTGATCGTGTAGATCATTATGTACCAAATGCTATCAATGTGAGAAAAAGGATTGAAAAATACTATCGTCGAGACGCAGAAGTTTTATATCCCCCCGTTGATATGCAAGCATTTTATCCTTGTGAGTCCCCATCAAGAGACTATTATTTTGTATTATCTGCTTTGGTGCCCTATAAACGAGTAGACTTAGCAATATCAACTTGTAAAAAATTAGGTAAACCATTGATTGTTGCAGGGGGTGGACCTGAGCTAGATGCTTTAAGAGAGCTTGCAAATGTAGATAATATACAGATTCTTGGAAGAGTATCTCAAGAGAAAATACTAGATTTATATCAAAATGCAAAAGCATTTTTGTTTCCGGGCGAAGAAGACTTTGGCATTACTCCACTAGAAGCACAAGCTTGTGCTACTCCAGTGATTGCTTTTAAAAAGGGTGGTGCGCTAGAGACAGTTGTGCAAGATAAAACAGGATTATTTTTTGAAGAGCAAACCGAAGAGTCCTTAGGTAAAGCAATGGATCAATTAGAGTCTATGACCTTTGATAAAAAAGACTTAGTTGATCACGCCGCTAGCTTTTCTAATGAAGTTTTTAACGAAAACTTTGCAAAGTCTCTAATGAGCTCTTATCAGGCTTATCAAGACAGAATGGATTTTCATTGAAACTGAAAAGAGTTAGAAGTGAAGATATTGCTTCATTAAATTCTATAGTTGATTTAGAAAAAGAGCTCTTCTTAGATGGAGGGCTCAATATATGGGCTATACAGCCTATAGCAGAATATCAATTTATCTACAAATATGGTCAGGGTGATCTTTGTGCTTATGCTATACTTTTAAGCAAAGTTAAAGACCCAAAAACAGTGTATTTGTTTTCATTTGGTGTGGCTAAAAACCAACAAGGAAAAGGTGTTGGTAAGTCCTTTTTAAAAGAGTTAAGACTTGAACTTTGCAGCGTTGGTTTTACTAATTTGGAGTTAACTGTGGCAAGTGAAAATAAAGCAGCATTACACTTGTATAAGTCGCAGTTAGAGGTCTTATCAAAATCCTTTATAAAAGGTTGTTACGGTGATGGCGAAGATAGAGAGAAGTTTGTTTTTAAAATTTGAATATTGATTGCAGCTAAGGGTTTGTTATGAAAATAAAAATATTAATTATTGTCTTGTTTTTTGTAGGTTTTTCTTATAGTGGAGCAGGTTTGAGCTCTTTTTTTAGGAAAGTTTTACAGCCTGTATTTTCTATCTCTGAGTCGGTAATAGGAAAAGTAGTATCTGAGTCAATTAAATTGCAGCAAGGTGTATTTGATAAGGATCCACAGGCAACTGCTTGGGTTAGAGGTATTTTTGATAAAGTAGTTCGAGAAGGACGAAAAGAGTATAAAGGTTCATTTGATATAACTATCTTGAGATCGAAACATGTTAATGCTATGGCAACACCGGGGGGACATATATTTGTTACTTACGGTTTATTACAAAAAATAAAAAGTGATGATGAGTTAGCTACGGTTTTAGGACATGAAGTAGGTCATGTGGTTGCTGGCCATTCTATTAAAAGCATTGAGCATCAAGTTGCATGGTATGCAATTATGAAATATGCCAAAAAGAAGTCTACAAATCATAAGAGCCAAATCAATACTTTAGGAGCAATTTACCAGACCTTTTCTTCTTTAAGATACTCTCGAAAAAATGAGTCGGAGTCCGACTATTTGGGAGCGAGATATGCGGCACAAGCAGGATATAATCCAAAAGGTGCAGTAGGCATCATGGAAATGTTTAAATCCATGGAGAAGAAAGAACCCTCAAGAATAGAAGCCGTTTTACGATCGCATCCCTTGTCTTCTAAGCGTCTAGGGCACATGAGAGATTATATGAGAGATTTTCCCAGTGAAGTGGTAAATCGTCCAATGAAACTTTCTTATAATTTTTTAGCAAAACATCCCATAAAGAAAAAAGAGGTAAAAACTAAAGATGCTAAAAAAGTGCTTGTACCATCGCCAGTCAAATCAAAGCCAAAGATTGTATCTTATCAGCAAAACTTCAACTCATCAGGAAACCGCTTTGGTGTTGCCAAAGGCTTGACTATCAAAAACTCAAGAGGCTTGTTTAAACTAGAAGAAGATAAAAAGATCAAAGGGGACTATTCACAAAAGATACAAGCTTTTAGCTTTGATGCGAGTCCTTCTTTGGTGAGCAGTAGGTTTGTTATCAAGCCAAATACTATGTATATCCTCAAAGGAAGGATAAAAACTTCGAAACTAAAAACAAAAAAGTTTCCTACTGGAGAAGGGGCCTGTGTCATTTTAAATGAAAATTCTAATCGAGCATTTGTGCGGGGGCATCTACCACAATTTTTGATTAAGGATAGCTCTGATCAATTTATTGATGTAAATTATACATTTATAACAACTAAAAAAACTAATTTTGCTATTTTAGAATTTAGAATACAAGGGGTAAAAGGGAAAGCCTGGTTTGATGATTTTCTGATTGAAGAAGTTCAAAAGTAGTCAAGAGCCCTTTATATAATAGACTTTAGTATGTATACTTTGTACAACTAAAGGATTAGACTAAGCAATAGAGCAGATGTTTTTAAAAGTACTCATCTGCTTTTTTTTGTAAAAGAAAACAATTGTATAATTGTTATTGAAACATTTTTTCACTATCTTCGTAGTATTATATGAAGAATATTGAAGGAGATTACCATGAAGACTATCATAGGAAAAATAAGTAAAGTAGCTTTAATGGGTGCCATGTGTGCATCGATGACAACTACAAGTCAAGCAGAGCTTTCACAATCGTTATATGGATTGGCTACATTTGGTCAAACAATGGGTACATTTACAAATAGTTTAAATCAACTATTACATAGTAGATCTCCTCAAGAGCAACAAGAAATGCAAGCAAGAATCGCGTATGTAGAGCAACAAGCAGCTCAACAAAGTTATGCAATCGAGTCCTTCATTGCAGCAGATGAAGCACTTGCAAGCTCACAAAATTCATGGGGTAACTTCTTTGGTGGAAACAACAATGATGCTCAAATTACTCAAGTTTATCAAGCGTTTAAGCAATATCAATCAATGTTTAGTGCTAGACTTTTAAGATCTAGTGGTCAGTTTCCGATGCCAGCTTATGAAAGAATGTTTATAAGATGGCAACAAACTCCTGCAAACTCACAAATGAAAGAGTATGCAAAGCAACAATTTTTACAGGTATTTAGATCTTACGCTAGAACCTTCGTTCATCAAACTCAATCTCAATTGCAAAGAAAACAAAGAAGATTTTTAAGTGAATTAAGATCAGTTGAAAAATCAGGTCCATTTGCAATGAACAATAAAATGTCATTTGATAAAGCTTTTTGGGATTATCAATCTATGTTTAAGACACGCTCTGAGCCAGGTAGTGGTCAAATCTACTTACCAGAGTTTCCTTATAACAATATGATGACTTCTCAGCAACAGCCAAACTTTCAATACAATCAGTCGATTTATCAATCAAATGGGTTAAATCAGTATGGTTATGGATCAACTCAAGGAATGGGTTATCAGCAAGGATTTGCAAATAATACTGGTATGGTTCAAGGTCAAGCAGGAATGGGGCAAGCAGGAATGGTTCAATCTGGTCAATACGGTTCAGGAGTTCCAGGACAGTTTGGAACATCTCAAGGTATGACTCAAATGCCACAGACTCAAGGTAGATATGCTGGTTTTAATCAAACTTCAACTTATCAATCAAACCAAGTAGTTCCTTTGGGGGGACAATCTCAAATGTCTAGCCCTTACGGTGCATTTGCTCCATCTTCTTCTATGAGTCTAGATTCAAAGTTGAGACAACAATTGTACTTGAAGCAAAGAGAGTATGAAAAAGCTACTCGAGATGGTGGACAGGACGAAGTGAATCAAGCTTATGATGATTACAAAGCCTTGAGAGATCAGTGGTTCGTTCAATAATCATTTAGATAAATTCAATATTCAAAAACTCCTACTAATTTGTGGGAGTTTTTTTTTAAAGTTGTTGAAATGAGCGGGCCTTTTCGATAAAAGGCGAGGATCGTACAAGTTTATCGTAGTTTTTACATTATTGATGTGGTTTAGCTCATCATCATCTTTTGTATCTAAAGCTTTTTTCGAGTAGTTCACTACACTTCAAAAGCTGTAAATACAAAATATAACATTGATCAAAAACCATGGTGTAATAAACCTTTGTAAAGAAATAGAGTAATTACAAATAATTTTATAATGATTCTCTCAGGAGTTAAATGAGCTAGAATGCTTTTGCAAACTGTAGTTTTAAAGCACTATTTATATTTGGAGGAAGTCTTTTAAACTAGGCTGTTTTTAATGAATCTTTTTGCTTTGAGTAAACGAGTATTGTACAATTCACTTAAGAAATATAGGTGCTTATTTTACAAAAACCTATGGCTAGTAAATCTTCAACTGAATGGTTGAAAAGAGTAAGTAAACAATAGGAGATATTATGACAAGAACAAAAGTATTTGGTGGAAACTGGAAAATGAATCATGGATTAGCTGAAACAGAAGCTTTTCTACAGGATTTTATTAACACTAAAATATCTACAGATTGTCAAGTGGTCTTGTTTCCTCCGTTTACAAATTTACATCTTATGCAAAAGTATCTTAAGGCGAGTGGGATAGCTTATGGTGCCCAAAACTTTTATTGTGAAGAAAAGGGTGCATATACAGGAGAGGTTTCTCTAGCAATGCTTAAAGAGCTTGGTTGTACATGGGTTTTAACGGGTCACTCCGAAAGACGAGAAATCTTTCAAGAATCGGATGAGTTAGTGGCTAAAAAAACCAGAATGGCGCTTGAGGCTGGCTTAACTCCAATGGTTTGTATTGGTGAGTCATTAGATGAAAAAAAAGCAGGACAAACTCAAGAAAAATTAAATCGACAAGTACGCTCTGCTTTAGAGGGTATGAGCGAATCTGATGTATTAAAGCTTACTTTTGCTTACGAGCCGATTTGGGCTATTGGTACGGGTGTTAACGCTTCTCAAGAAGATGCACAAGAGGGTTGTAAGCTTGTAAGAACGACCTTGGCGAACTTATATGGAAAATCAATTGCCGATCAAATATCAATTTGTTATGGAGGTTCTGTAAAACCAGGAAATATCGAAGGTTATATGTCACAAGGCGATATTGACGGTGGATTAGTTGGTGGGGCATCTTTGAAGGCAGACGACTTTTCAACACTTGTGAATAATGGAGTAAAATAGTTAATTTACTATGAAAACAGCAAGACTACATAAAGCTTATTTTAAGAGTGCCAAGGGATTTGTTTTTCCTTTGGTGTTGGTTCTTGCTGTGATCACTTTTATTGGTATGTCGGCTATGCTATTTTTTGCACAATCAGAGAGTAAGCTTACCAATAAATTTGTAGATTATATGCTAGCAGAACGAATCGCTGACTCTGGTGTAGAGCAAGCTTTGTTTTACATGAAATCAGATAAGGTACTTAATGGCCAACTAATTGATTTAATGAGATCGAATGAAGATGGTGAGTTAACTTTACCCGATGTTATAAAACAAGAAATAGCGATGCTTGGCAACGGACATGGCGTGAATGATATCGAGATACAAGCCAACTATATATATGTACCAGCCCCTTATGATGATGGTGTATATACTGGTGATGTACAAATTTTAGCTACAGGTATTTATACTAACGGCTTAAATCAAACAGTAAAAAGACAGATTGAGGCAATTTATGGTGTAAAAGCTTTATACCTTGGTATTGTAGCTCCTAAACATGCTTTATTTATACGTGAAAAAGAAAACCTAAATTACAACTTTGAAGATGATATTGACCCAAGTGAAATGAAAATTTTAAATGGAGATGTATTTATTGAGAATGGAATGAGTGCTGAACTATCTGATTATATTATAAGAAAAATGATCGATAAAAATGAGCTAACTTGGGACGAGTATTATTATATAGATCATCCACCTACCTCTTATGGACTAGACAAAGGTGGTATAGATTTTTTAGATGCAGGTCAGGTTGAATACGAAAAAAACGGAATCTTTAGAAAGTTTAATGTGTTTGGGCGTCCTGTAAAAGAAAAGTACGCTGCTAATGTAAGCCGATCGTATGGCTACTACAATGATCAAGTAATCAAGCTAAGAGGCTTAGACTTTTATAAGAGTATGGCTAAATTAGTTTTAGAGCCAAGACGTTACTCTAGCCGCGGAAAAGCAAGCCATGATAAATACTTCAAAGATATTATTTTTGAAGGTGAAAATGGTTTAAATACAGCCAAATATAATAAAGTACTACCTTTGTATGGATATGGAGACTGGAGAAACGCTCCTGTTGTAGATCCTAATCGATATGGCCCTAGATCTAGAGAATATGACATGTCAAAACCTATTAATATCGACGGTATCTCGTTTGTACGTGGAGATGTTTTTATTGAAGGTTGGTATGAAGGACTTGGTTTGTTAGTAGTACAGGGTAACGTCTATTTAGGTGGAAGTGTAAGAGCTTTGGATAAAGATCAAGCAGGACACCCATCATTATTAAATATTATTGTTTATGAGGATCCTCAAAGAGAGGGTGGTTATACTACGACCGATCACGCATCTTTTAAAAAGACAGGTCACGTTATTATGAAACCACATGATGATAATGACTGGAGTGAGTCCGGTGGTGAAAAAGCAGATACTAATGTAAAGGTAGATCCATCGATTTATACTCAAAATGGTTTACTTATGGATAAAGATGCTTTTCGAGATAATAACTATGATCTAGGTTCATTTGATATGAGTTTTAAGCATAACTTTGTGACAGATACTGTCAATATGAACTTTCTACCCCACGATGTAATTATCTACGGAAAAAATCCCGATGATGAATTTAGAAGCGATGAAGTAGATGGCTTAGAAGACTTTCTTCAAGCAGAATTCAACGTTGTAATGAAATCGTGGGTAGTAAAAACCATCACTGATGAAGAAGAAATAAATTAAGTTTATCTTCAGCTCTTATTACTCACTACAATAAATCAACCCAAATATACCCTATATATTTGAATGAGAGAAAAACATGAAGTTATCCCTATTATCTATATTATTTTGTTTCGGACTTGTACAATGGACTGTTTGTGAAGAGGATAAGAATAAATTTGAAGGGGTATTTACAGTAACACTACCAGCCAACAGAGTTTTAAGTTCTATGGAAATTGGAGTAGATTTTGATAAAGAGCGGGATTTGGTTGCTCAAGAAGACCATAGTAGTACTTCTCCACAAGGAATGATTCAAGTGGGATCTAAATCTGTGTTGACAATGAAAAAAAACTATCGTGGTAAGCTTCGAGTTAAAAATACAAAAAAAGTAGAGTCCGCTGTTTATTTTTACTTGTTCAAAAAAGCAAATGAGCTAAAGAGCGTTTATCTAACACCAAAGTTTTATACCAAGGGCGATGAGTTACGATATGAAGGTGGTACAGATCCTGTCTTTCGTTTAGACGTTATTGAAGTTGATCGGGTAGGAGATACCAAAGGTCGGTTGGTTAAGAGTTTAAAAGGGATTGCCTTTAAAATTGGAGTAGAAAATAGAGTAGATCTAAATTATCCAATCAATCCAAAAAAGAAACTAGCTTTTAAGCTTTCAGCAGAATCAAAAGATTCTATTCATGTATTACATTTTCCTGTACGATCTAAAGGGACTTACCCGTCTACTTATGACTCTGGGGTAAAAAAAGAGTTATCAGAAGTGTATAATATGCCTCTTAGAATGATTTATACTATTGGAAACTCTGCCAAAACTATGGCTCAATATAAAATATTTAGAAAGCTAACAGAAGAGATCAATCGTTTTGTTCGATCAAGTTCAGCATTTGGAACTGATGAAATTTTAGAAATCCCATTAAAGCTAAAAATGAAAATAGCTCCCGAAGAAACTGAAAAAATTCAGCGATCGGTAGTTGGTCCAGCTCCTAAAATAGTAGAAAAAAAGAAAAAAGGTTTCTTTTCACTAGGAAAATAGCTCACCCAAGAATCTAACTTTAGCTTATCAATCTATACCAAACATTATAGTTTTTATATATCAATTTGAAACACAACATAAATAGTGTATCAAGTGTACTTTGTTTAAGTTAGTGGTTGAAGGCTTTACTATTACAAGTTTAATTTCAAGGGACTAATTCTTGTGATTGTGATAAAATTTGGACAAAAGTAAGTCAGATTTTAGATAAATTGTATGATTTGTTGTAAAGTGTGCACTTCTTTGTGGTGGGGATATTAGATTAATACTTAAAGGTTCAAGATGAAAAAAGTCATAGTTATAGGTGTTTTGTTATTGCTAAGCAATTCAATCGTATTCTCACAGGTCAAAAATGTTTGTAAAACAATTCAAATTATTCAAGATTTAGATCCAGTAGAGTATTCAAAACTACGCTCTTCTAAAAGTCATAAAAGTATACAAAAAACGGTCTTTAATTTAGGAGACCTTAGGAGTATGAGAGTTGATGAAGGCTCTAGATTTTTATCCATGAGGTTAAAGTATAGTAGTCTGTCTTCTACTAAATTTGGTGTGGTTCGGGTAAATGTTTGGGTGGATGATGTTTTATATCAAAGTCAGACAACAAATTTATTGAACTCTGCTAATAGTTTTTCTTCACAAGCTGCGCGTATTGCAGATCGAGATGTAGTGATTCAAGATGTTGGAGATGTTTTAAGAGATGATATCTTACCAGAGGGGGTTAAAGTTTTTGGTCGCTTTCAAGATTTACCAAATAGTAACTCTGAGGGTGTAAATGTATATTTGTATGATATTACTGATAACTTTTCAGATCCTGGTCCTAATGGTGGTAGTTATATTGGAGGATACTTTGATCCTTTAGATGTGACTGGCTCAGGTAACTATATGAAAGCCGTTCACATGGATATCTACCCAAACAATCCAGGGGGACGTGTAGCAGAAGGCGTAACGAAAAAAGATTTTTATCACGTATTAGCTCACGAGTTTCAACATTTATTACATAATCAATACGATCAAAATGAAACAATCTGGCTCAATGAGGGCTTATCTCAGTTTGCGATTTATCGGATTTTTCATGGAAAAACATTTCCAAGTACGGCATCTAATATTATTGATACGCCACTGGATGCACCAAACCAAGTAAAATGGTGGTATGGCTATTCAAAAAATGGTTTCAAGCAAGGAGGGCCTCAGACTTCTCATTTAATGACTTCTGATGAATCGGGATTGCAAGATTCATCGATTAATCAGTCCTTTAGTAAAAGACAAGACAATGTGGAGTTACGTGGGATAGGTTATTTATTCTTTTGTTATTTGTGGGAGCAATTAGGTGGCGGCTTTAATCTATCTAAACAATTGATATCAAGTTCAGCTGCTGCTGATGATGTATTTTTGAATGTTGCCTCATCTTCTTTGAATGGATTGTCCTCGATTCAAACGGCTATCAATTCAAAAGGTTTAAATTTTAATGATTTATTTAACTCATTTTCTATGGCAATGTATTTGAAAGCATCACAAGGTGCGCTATCTTTTAACTTTTTTCAAGATCATGTGGACAATACTAATTCAAGTCTAGCTTTAAATGTAAGTCAAAATATTTTGAGTTTATCTCCTGATATGGTGGAGAGAGTGTATGGGTTAGATGCCTATGCATTTCGATTTATACACTTGAATGGTACAAGCACTAACGCTGTGATTAATGTACAAGGAGCTCAAAACTTTCAGGCGACTTTATTTGGTTTGGACTCACTTGGAGGAAAAATCATTGAATATCAAAACTTGTCCTCAAGTCACAGCATATCTATTCCTGCAAATCAGCAAAGGATTTTATTAATTAGTAATGCAAATGCAAAATTTGTAGATGTATCTATTAAGTATATTCAGAGTTTAAGTGTATCAGGTGATGTTGTTACTCCAGTATCCTTAACGGCTGGCTATATAGATGGTGATTTGCTAAATCCAGTTACCATTAACGGATTTCAAATTAAAAAACAAAGGCTTACAAATAATACCGGAAACACACTAGATCTATTAAATCCAAACCCTCAAGAAATACAAATTTCTGCTTGTATCGCTACTCAGGCATGTGTTCATGCTTCAAAACTAGCTGTAAAGCCTAAGCGCTCGGCAATGAGTGTTTCTGTAGGTGGAACTGATTATAGTTTTAGTAATTTATCATTAAATAATGGAGTGAGCTACGATTTATATTATGCTAACAAATCAGCAAGTAGTTTTTCTATGACCCCACGAGTAACGCAAGCCAGTGTCTTTACTGTTCCTAAAAATGCCGCTCCTACTATCGTTTCAGATGTAAGTAGCTCTTTTGGATCCAGCACAGGTAGCGGAGGATGTTTTTTGGCTAGTGCTTCTTTTTTAGGAAAAGATAGTTATGAAGTACAAGTTTTATCATTATTTAGAGATAAATATTTATTAACAAATTCTCTTGGTCGAGCCTTTGTAAAAACTTATTATACCTATTCACCTCAGGTGGCTAATTGGATGAAAACCAATTCTAAAATTATGTTTATCGGGCAAGTTTTATTGATCCCGTTAGTGTTTGTAAGCTCGCTTTTAAAGTTAGGCTTGTTTCAGCTCTTTCTTTTTTCGCTCCTACTGATGATTCTGTTACCCATAAAGCTTTCTAGAAGAAAGTAGTTCATACTAAATCAAAGTGATAGGCTAGATAGGACAACTCTTATCGACTGTGGCTAAAACGAGTTTCGGAATAGCCACCAATTCATCATTCAAAAAGTATCAATTATTAGTAGAATTTGTTCGATGTTGAATACGTGTTTCTTATTGAAAAGAGAGAAATTTTAATGAACCTTATTCTTCGAGTTATTTGTTTTATATACTGTATTAACCTTACGAGTGCTGCATTAATCGGCGATCGAAGGGATTTTGACGTGCCAGATACTATTTCTGGACAGATCGAAACTTTCTCTGCTACGGCAAGATATACAGTCAACGTACGACCAGGATTAGACCTAACTGTATGGGTAGAAGACTCTGTATATAATTCGAGTACTTTGAATGGACTAAATCAAACTGGTAAAGGGGATTTACTGCAGGATAGAACCAACGGTGTGATTGAGTTTGCTACTTGGCTAAAGACGGTATTGATTCCAGGTTTTGAGAACAGCTTTAAAACATTTTCAGAAGTAAACAACTCAGGTTCTCCAGGATTAAACTTTCTATTTTTAGATTTAAAAGATGGCTTTAGCACAAAAGGATCTTATTTTGCTTCGCACTTTAGTCCTTTAGATCAAGAGCCATCTACCGGATTTAATGGAATGAACCTAATCTATTTAGATGTGAACCCTGGAACTATTGAGCTTGAAATTGAATCAGGGATTACAAAATTAAGTTTTTATAGGGAAGTGGTTCGAGTAATTTCTCGATTGCTACAATATCAATCGGATAAAACCGAAGAGACATGGATCAAAGAAGGCATTAGTCAGTTTATGACCTATCGACTTCTAAAAGAAAAAAGCTTTCCCAATTCTCAGAGCTTAATTTTAGATGCCCCCTCAAAAGGTATCTCAGAACTAAGTGAGTATTTTGAAGATATTTCTTTAATGAAAGCTGAGTATAATTTTAATGAAGCAAATTTGGATCGTGTGTATTTTAGAAGAAATCAATTGTCTCCCAATGACAACATTGATTCAAAACGCTTTAGATCATTTTCTTACTTGTTTTTTACTTATCTGTTTCAAAGAGCTGGGGGCAGCTTTTTAGTATCAAAGACAGATGGGGATCGCTTTTTTTTAGATTTAATGAGCCAGCCTTTAGATGGTGTTTCTGGCTTAGAAGCATCGTTAGCTGCAAGAGGTTTACCTGATTTTAAGACTTTATATTCTGATTATATGTTGGCCTTAGTTTTAAGAAACCAAGAAAATAATTTTCATTTAGACTCTTTTAACACTCCTATAATAGATTTTACAAATAAAAAGACATTAACTACAGTTGGACAATTTGATTTAATTCAATTAGAAAAATATCAGTCAAATTTTTTAAATTTGACTAATCTAAACACTATTTATACCGCAACAACTCAATATACTCCTCAGCCATCTTTACAAAAGTCAAAAATTTACTTATTAAAAACAGATGCTAAAGGAAACCATTATATATATCGAGAGATGTATGCCAACGATCTTTCGGAGTTTGTAGGAGAGCAAGAAAAAATGGTTTCTATGACTTTAAATTTAGATAGTTCGACGAAGCAATTTCATAGTCAACTAGTTATTGGAAACGCCTATCAAAAGGTTCAACTATTGATGGTAGGACAAGAAGCGTCTAGCGAAACCTCTGAAGCAGTTCAGACATTTATTGTAAATGATTCTAATCTACCCGCACAAAATCAGACAGGTGTTATTCAGGTTAGCCTAAATCAAGCGGGAGTATGGGAAGGTTTGACCTTTGAAAACCGAACAAATTCTCCAATTTTATGGTCTTTAGAAAAAAGTGTCATAACTACAAGGGTACATTTGTATACTAAAAATACAAGTAACCTATCCCTTTCTACATTGGCACCAAAAACAGGAATAAAAGTGTCACTGCTTCGAGAGAATAGCAAGGCAGATTTTGTTTTGATAAATGAAAATACTAATTTAGTTAATTTTAGTTTGTTTTATGAACCATTGGATTCGACACTTTTTCCGAAGAAAGAGCTTGTTGTACCGACTCCTTCTACAGAACTAACAGAGGCAGAAAGAAGAAAAATTGCCGGAGGTGGAAGTGGAGGATGTTTTGTTGCTACAGCATCTTTTGGCTCTAAAAGTCACCCAATAGTAATTTTATTGAGTAAGTTTCGAGATCAGTATTTATTGAAAAATGGTGTGGGTGTACTTTTTGTTGAAAACTATTATAAATACTCTCCTCCCATTGCCAATTGGATTTCAAAGTCCAAGTTGTTGAGATGGGGATGTCAGTTATTGTTATTGCCTCTAGTATTATTTGCTAGTTTATTAATGAGTTCTTTGTTACAAATACTCGTATTAAGTTTATTCGTTTCTATTATTTTTTTAAGGTTAAAAAAATGAAATTTTTAAGATTGTTATTACTTATTTTATGTCTTACTCCGTTTTCTGAAGCTATCATTTTTGAAAACACTCAATTTAATGATGTTGACTTTCAAAAAGCCAATGCCAATGTTTCTTTGGAGTTAAAGACCGTTGTTGAAACGATCAAATTAATCACAGAAGAAACAATGAAAGTATATGGTGAAGTTACTCATCCATACTCTAATGTTGAAAATGAAGTAATTATCAATGTGCTCTTATATGACATTATTGATCGTGATAGCAACGTCTCTAATAGAATGCCGGGATATTTTTCACAGTTTGACCAACTAAAAGAAAATGGTACGGGTGTTGATAAGATAATCAATGGTGTTTCAAATTTTGGGAATATAATTTATCTGGATTTGGATCCTTATGACCCTACTCTGAAACTAGCAACTTCAAGTAGTGACGTTACAACAAAGAGCTTGTTTGCCAATAGAAACTCTTTTTATGGTGCATATGCTGGATCGTTGGCTAAATTGATTCATTTTCAACGAATGAATGCAGGCATTAAAGATTATCAAATAGCTAATAATTTGATTAATATCGATTACAATTGGTTAGATTCGATACTGGCAAACTTTAACTCTTTTAGAGCGATGAAAAATTTAAATGTGGATCAGTATGGCGTAGAGCCAGGTGTAAAACTGCAAGTTACAACTGCCACATTGATTGGTGGCTTATTAACTTATCAAACGAGTAATGGGGATAGTTTGTACGATACAACGGGAGCCGTAAATAATCCAAACGATTATAGTTCAATAGATAAAAATATAGCCCCAAGATCATTAATCCACTATCTTAAAAATAAGCCAAAAGATCTCCCATTCCCTCATTTGTTTTATAAAGATCAAGTATTGCTAAAATATCAACAAAGTGAGATTTTAACAGAAAGAAACTATGGAGATTTATCAGATAATTTAGGTACATTTCTCATGATATATATGTGGGAACAATTACAAAGTTTGGGGGTTGATGATGGTGATACAACTCGGCGTATGGGGGATCGCTTTATACAAGTTTTAGCTAATTTAAAAAATACTTTCGAAATAGCTCCTGGAGTACAGTCGTCATTTTATCAGACTTCTACTGTGATCCCTGACCCAATACAAATTGCTAGTAGGAAAGCTTGCACGCAAGCGGGCGCACCGGTAGATAAAATTTGTCAAATTAATAAAGCGCTGTTTGATTTGTTAATGAGTGATGCCGATGTAGCAGACAGACCAGATAGTTTCGCTAGTTTTATTGGTGTAAATCCAGAAAAGAGTAAAAAGAATAGAAACTTTCAAGATTACTTTGATGACATGGCGGTTGCAATGTATATGGATCGCCCAGCCACAGACCGCACAGCACCATTGAGTCGATATGAACTAAGAAATTTTGATATGGCTAAACTGGATAATATTTATGCAGGGCTTTCTAAGGAGAATGTTTTTAGCTTCAATATTGGTCAAAGGCCTGGAGTAGATCATCGCTGTGAAATTAATAGTGCCAATACAGTAAACTGTGTTCCAACAGAACTAGTGAAAGTCATTTCATCTATATCTAGTAAATCTACGTCAGCTAGTTATACGGCTTCTGAAGAATTGTATTCGGCTCTTTTTTCTCAAGATTTCACACCCAATAAAGCAAATGTGAATCAGTACTCTATTGACTATTATAAGTTATTAAACTCGGCGTCAACAGCTGATATTTCATTTGGTATTGATGATGTTACACAGTTAAATGATGTATCCTCAAAAAGATCATTTGTTAGAACTTCCATAAAGACGAAATTTATTGATCAAAATTCAAAAATGAATTATGGAATTACCACTTATATTGTAGGAAAATCAACTAGTGCAACAGATCAAACCTCGAGTAGAGTTTTATATGCATCCGGTATTCAAAAATCACAAATTGGTATACAGATTCCAAAAGCAAGTTTTTCTAATAGCTCCTTGAGTCGAGTTTCTTCAAAATCTAGGATAGAGAGAATAAGTAAAAACCGGGCTAGAGGTTCAGCGAGCATTTCTAAAAGACTAGAAGGGGTCCACGCCAGTATCCTCAAAAATTATAATTTGTCTAGATCAGTTGGGGCTATATCTGGGGTAACTCAGTGGGATCGATATAAAACAGTAAATGAAGTTAGAACAAACCCTTCAGTATATGATGTTGATACTGCCTTCAGAAATTATACGACAACTTTTAAAACTATAGATTTTTCCAAAACAGATGAAACAAAGGTCATCTATAATAAAAATACAGCATTATTAAAAGAAAAAATCACTGGGACCTTTAGAAACTTAAGATATAAAATTTTGTTATGGGTAGATCAACAGAACTTATCTAAAGGGGATACAGAGGTTCCGCAGCCTGAGGATACAAGTGGTTCAACCATAGAAGAGGATCCAAATCCAACACAACAGGTTACAAAAGCAGTTGATATCGGGGCATTAGACTTTAGTAGTGGTAATCAAACGGGAGAAAGTGTAAATATATCTTCTTTGTCTGATTTGGATAATCCATATATTTTAAAGATTACAAACAATACGGATGAAGCCATTTCTATTAAGTTTAGTTTAAACAACTCTACAAAAGCTTCAGAAAAGTTTTTATTAACGAATCCATCCGCTTCAAAATCTAGAGTTGCTGCAAATTGGAAAACCTTAATTCTAACTAAAAAGTCAATTCAGTACTCCACCTTTGCTCAGGATTCAATGGATGCATCTTATACGATTGCTCCTAGAAGTGTTAGAAGTTTTGGAATTGCTAATAAGGGCAACTCCAATGAAAGTCTATTATATGTACTTCAAAAAGTG
The DNA here is from genome assembly GCA_023954715.1 of Candidatus Cloacimonadota bacterium. Classification (GTDB taxonomy): domain Bacteria; phylum Muiribacteriota; class UBA6191; order UBA6191; family UBA6191. Next base: position 70,173 of record JAGSHD010000013.1, read on the forward strand.
CAGTCTTCTAGCTCTCAGGTGGGAGACCCCACTGTAGCAGCAGTAGAGAACAGCGGCGGTGGTGGCGGTGGCGGTTGTTTTATCGCTACAGCTGCCTATGGTAGTTTATACCATCCTATAGTAAAGGATTTAGTTAAGTTTAGAGATCAAATTTTGTTGAAAAGTAATACGGGTACACAATTTGTTAACCTTTATTATACTTACTCTCCTAAAATTGCTAACTTTATCGCTGAAAGTCAGGTATTGAGGTGGCTAACAGCTATGGCATTATTACCATTATGGCTATTTTCAATAATAACTGTGTATAGCTTTAGTTTAAGTCTTGCACTGATTTTCGCTTTGGCAGCTACTGGTTTAGTTTGGCTATTTCGTCCAAGACTTCGTTAGCGTCATCAAACTGAGAGATTGTTTTAGATAAATCACTTTTGAAATCAATGACTAACTGATCTCCTTCAGCAATTTTACTGGATTTTAACTTTAGATTATCAATTTGTAGTAAGATACTTTTAACTTGAGAATAGTAATGGATAATCTGTTGTTTATTGTTTTGATAAAGCTTTTGCTTTTCAAGAAGCGAATCTAAAATCTCTGTTTGCATGGATTTTGAGTGTTCATCGCTGATGCCGTTTATTTTTTCTTTGGCGATTTTAATTTCGCTATGGATCACTCGATGATTGGTATTTACATAGTCATCTAGCATGGCTAAAACTTTGTCCTTGTTTGAATACACTCCATTTTGTAGAGTAATCTCTAAATCTTGCATGAGATCAAGGATCACATCTTGTTCATTGTCCTGTAAGTGTTTTTTTAACTGAGTTAAATGGGATTGTAGAGTTTGCTCAAAGTTCGGAATATAAACTTGATCAATTTCTGGATGAGTTTTGATTTTTTCTATTCTTTTATTAATGTTTTCTTGGTGAGCAAGGCTAAGCTTTTTCTTTTGCCACCAACGAATGGACACAGTAAAAGTTGCTGCTAATGCTAAGAGAGTCACGATAGGGTAATAGTATAAAAAAGCAGATGAGCCGATTAGAAGGCAGATTGCCGCTGCGAGTAATAATTCTTCCATAGAAATAATCCAATGATTTGATAACCTATACCAGATTGAAATAGTTAGATCTGTTTAGCTTGTATGTTTAAAAATACAATTTTACTCAAGTGTGATCATACATTACCTACAAAGGGGTAAGATGATTTTGATTAGTTTTTAAAATTGTATTTTAATATACAAGAAAACTACAATAAAGTCATTTCATTGAAGTATTGTTCTTTACTAAAAAGCACCCTTGAAAAAGTTTTAGAACTCTTTGGATTTACTCAGAAGATTCTTCAACTATTTTACTGAAGCCTATAATTTCTAATGGATTGAAGTAATGCTTTGTACTAGCCGTTGTAAAGTTTAGTCAATGTAAAAAGCAATTGCTATTTGGTATGGCTTCTTTGAAGAAATTGTTATATAATATTTTGATAGAAAAGGTCTTTTATTGTTTTATTCTTAACTATAAAATATCCTGTTTGATTTCAAAAAATTGTGTTAAAACTCTACCTCAAGCATTTTATTAATGGATTTAGTTCGTTCAATTTTAACCTCACATAAAATTATGTCTTCAAAAGAGCTAGAGCTTGAAGATATAGTTATAAAGGACCTGTTTCATAGCCATCCGTCAGTAGTTATTTCCTCGTTAAAAACTTTAGAAAAAATGGGAGATACTAGTATTTTAGAGCATTCTAAAAATCTATTTAGGTCTTCTAAAGAAAGTATTAAACTAAAAGTTATTGATAACATGAAGGCAAGTTACCATGAGGAGTACAAAGAGTTTCTTTTAGGGATCCTTCATTCGAGCGAGAGTAAGGCAGTTGTCAACAGAGTTATATTGACACTAGGAGCAGCAGGGGATGACGAAGAGATACTACAGCAACTACGCAATATCGCAGGTTTTGCTACCAGTGATCTAGAAAAACGAAAAACTGGGATTAGTGCCTTAAAGTTGGCAAAGGATTTTTCTTTTTTATCTCAACTCTGGAAAGAATACGTAGTACATGATGAGGATTACGATTTGCTCAAGCATTCATTAGAGGCTGTGGCAGAATATCAAGATTCTGAGTTATTCCAAGAGCTCTATAGAAAGTATAGAGAAATCGGAGAGCCCCATACAGACAAGGGTGAACTTTTCGTAGTAGCAATGTTTGATACTTATGCTGAAGACTCATCGTCTCAAGTTTTAATGAATCAACTAAAAGAGCGACTAGTTTTAAAATGTCGATCTATTTCAGAGGCAGAGTGTAACTTTGTTTACAATATATTGATTAATTTGAAGCAAGTAGATAAGCCGTTTTTTGTAAAATGTATTAATGCTATTTTAATATCAAAACATATATCAAAATCAGGTCAAATTTTAAAAAAACAGGCCTTTTTAAAATTGTTTGAGGATATTAAGGATGATGAGATTTCGATTAAGGGGATCACATCAACTTACATCAAGATACTTTATAACTATCAAGCGCTCCTTCAAGCTAAAATCAGTGCGAGAGGGCCTGATAGACATCGTGAGTTAAAACAAGATTTTGTTGAGTTTTTTGATACTCTTGGTAACCAAAAACTTTTAACCATAGTTATCTCATATCTTAAGTCCAATCCAATTGAGCCAGCAAAAAGAGGGCTGATTTTAGGAGTTTTAGCGAAACTAAAAGACTCTTTATCTCCAAGACAAAAGATCCTAATGGCCAGTACACTCAAACTTTTAAGTGTTGAAGATACTAGGCACAGGGCTTCTTTAGGGATGGCATGCTCTAAAATAGATTTAACAGAGTCTATTTCAGGGATGCTGACAGATTTGGAGACTTTAGTTGCCCTTGGTGGGGCCTTTCGTGGAGACAAGGTTTACAACACATACATGAAAATCTTTGATTTACTTGGGAGCTTCCCTAGTACTCGTAGGGTTCGATTGACACTTTTAAGTTGGATAGCCCATTCTGGCAAAGAAAAGGGGATGGAGTTTGTTCTAAATTATCTTGAAAATAAAGATGGTGCTACTGGTATAGCTGTTTTAAAAGATTTACCTCCTCAAGATGTTACTGATTTAAATTTTTTAAAAAATCGCTTTAAGGATGACCGTAGACTATCAGTTATTTTTTTACAAAATCTATTTTTAATTTTTTCTAAAATCGAGGACGTAAAAGATCAAGACTGGCTACGGATATTAATGAACATATCGCAGGGTAAATATGGTGAAGTTCATGAGGCACTTAAATCAAGAACAGAATTCTTTTTATCAAAAAATGGTGGTTTAGTTGGTTTAAATAATGTGATGATTCGCATAAGAAAACGGCATTTTATCTTAAATCAAGGCGATATTGATTTATTGTTTTCTTATGTGGAAAACGTAGATGATTCTAAAAAAGATAGTTTAGAAGAGTTAAAAGACTTATTGTATGGATGTATGAAAGAAGAGAATGACGACTTTTATGCTGATCTTGGATGTTTGCTATTTTTGATGGGCGAAAGTTATGGCGAAACGATGATCGTCAAAGGCTTAGATTCTACAGAGCCTTCTGTTGTTACTAAGGCAATTGAATATGCAAGAAGAATAAAAATTAACTCTTGTTGGGTTAAGATATTACATTGTATTGCGATCGACTCTTTTTTAGTTCACCAAAAATTAGCGACCTATTTTGAAGAGGATGAGTCAACGATTGAAAAAAAGGCTTTATTATCAGAGTTACGATTTATTCGAACTGGAGAAAGAGATGAATACGAAGCATCTCAAGATCAAGCCCTCTCCGATGATGAGCAAGATGAATTAAACTCCCTATTCGGCAAAATGCGATCTTCAGGCTTGTCAAACAAGGCAAAATTTCAGTTTGAGCAAAATATGAAAGAGTTAACGATCTTTTTTATAGATATTGCCGGCTACACCAAAAAGTCTAATACATTAGACATTTCAGAGATCATGTTAATGTTAGATGATTTTTCGAATTTGATTGTTCCAATCGGAGAAAAATTTAATGGTACATTGATTAAAAAAATTGGTGACTGTTTTATGTATACATTCGAAAATAGACTAGAGGCAGTATTGATGTCTTTAGAGGTGCAAGCTGAGTTAAAAGATTATAACGAGCATCACGTAGAAAGAGACAGAGTAAACACTCGTATTGGGCTCAATACTGGTAAAGTTTTTCTAAAAGAAAATGATGTATATGGTGATCCTGTAAATGTGGCTTCTCGAGTAGAGTCAAAAGCTCCCATGAACAGTCTTTTGATTAATGCCACTACTTTAGAGGGTATAGAAGACTTTATTGAATATGAAAAAATGGAGCCAATTATGGTTAAGGGTATCGATGACCCCTTACAGACCTTTCATGTTTTAGGCTCCAAGCCTGGTGTTGTTCAAACCTATTTAGATCAAAAAAGCCTCGAGCTTGAAGAGTAAATATAGTCAACACCCATTTTATAGATTAGAAAATCTCTAAAATCACACATTATCACCCTTGACTTCTGTCTATTTACAAGTATGATCTAGTCTGATTATAAAATAATATTGGGAGAGTGTTTGTGTTACGAATTGTCGGTTTTTTTATTATACTAATAACGTGTTCATTACAAAATGTCCATACTGAAGAGCCATTTTTTGAAAGTCTTGAGCTTGCTAGCGATAAAGGTGTCGATGAAAGTGCAAGTCAAAAAGATTTATATAAGTCTTTTGAGGAAAAGAGTGATTTAAGCATAGAAAGAGCTTTAGTGTTAAATGAACAAGGGAAAAAAGTACAAGCCTTGAAGTTTCTTAGGGAAGCAGTTACGGAAACTAACTTTAAGAATGTTAAACTCCGTTACTTTTTAGCTAAACAATATTTACTTGTTATGAAGAGCAATAAAACTGCTCTTAAAAATAAAGACTACCAATCGAACTTACGATATCATGTTTCATTTGTGGAGGAGTTTGTTAATAGTGAAGAGTGTAATGCTGAGGATGCTGAATATTATACTTTAGGTCTAAAAACTCTCAAAGAAAAACAAGATCGTTTGTTTAATGTAGACCGATCTCATACAAGTAAGAAGTTTAGTTATAAATCACTAAAAAAAGCGGCGACAGACGCTTATAATGTATGGCCAGGAACTTCTGGAAAGTGTTATCCTGTGTCAGTTTTGACTGCACGTAATAATGGATCAACAGGAGATGGATGGAGTTGGAAGTCATCTCAAAAGTATCGATGGAAATCCATGAGTTCTATTGACGAAGCAATTTTAGATAATTCATTAAAGCCAGGAATGGTTATTTATGTTAATACAGCTCCTGGAGCAGATCCACAATCTTTAGATATGTCTTATTTGCCGCATTGGTTCACCTATCTAGGGAAAGACTCTGAAGGTGTTTCTCGTTTTTCAGATCAGTATACTACTAATTCAAGCTTAAAAGAGATGATTAACTTTGTCCCAGGTAGGTTGATAGATGCTTTTTTTGACCCCTACAATTAATAAGTTTGTTAATACCTGCCTATTGATTAGAAAAGAGTGGCACTTCAATATATTCTAAAAGCTATTGTATCTATCAATGTCAGTTAAAAAATGTTTATAAAGTAAGTCTTTTCATTGTGATTAGCGCCGAGTAAAGACTTAACTATGAGCACGATAAGGTTTAACCCTTTATAAACTAGAATATGATGAGTTTTCTCACATAAATTATTGTGACAGCTCTATAAAAAAGAGTTCATAGATAGGTAAAACTTGTTATTTTTCTATAATTTCATTACAATTCCTCAGTTATTTTGTTTGTTTTTGTCTGTTTTTGTTTAAAATTGACTGTAAAACTTAAATTTGGCGAGGAGCCATATGTCGACACAGATTCCTTTAAAAAAGAATACAAGCCATAAATATATTGATGAGGCTATGAAACTTCATGAAATGGGTAATATTGAAGACGCTATAGATGATCTCTTAATTGCTAAGAGCCTAAACCCAAGAAAAATGGAGATTGGTAAAAAGCTGGCAAGTATCTACTTATCCGCTGGAAGCATCCAATTAGCCTTAGATGAACTTCGAATATTATGGTTACAAAATCCAAATAGTGAAGAAATTATTTTAGAAATTGCTGAATTATATGTTCAATCTTCTCAAGCGAGCAAAGCAGGAGAGTTTTATAATAGGGCATTGCAAATAAACCCTAGCAACCAAGACGTTTTGGTAGTATACGGTAAATTATTGTTTGATTTAGAAGAGTATCAAGAGGCTTTAAAGATTTTTGAAAGACTTAAGTATCTTCAGATAGATAACGCCGAAGTTTTATTGTCTTTAGCAGACTGCTATTTAAAGCTAGACAGAAATATCAAAGCAATCGAGCATTTAAAAATGGCATTTAAGCTAGCTCCTCATCTCAAAAAACTACGTATTCAATTAGCTACAGTATATATAAAAGAAGAGCTGTACGATGGTGGTTTACAATTGTTAAAGGACTTACAAGAAGATCAAGGTTTAAGTCTTCAAGAGTATATTTTGATGATTGATGCGCTTATGGGACAAAAAAACTATCATCAAGCCCAAGAGCTAATCAATCATTGCAAAGAAGAGTATCCAAAAGAAACAATTCTTTTGAAAAAAAGTATCACATTAAAAAAGAAACTAAATTTATTAGATGAAGTAATGAATGATTATGGTTTTCTTTTAGATCAAGAGCAAAGTTTAGAGAACATCCAAGACTTTTGCTCCTTTTTAGAGGAAACAGACCAATATAATCATTTACAAAAAGTGTTGGTAGAAATAAACCTAGATGAAGAATCCAATGCTTGGGCTAATTTGAAATTAGCTTTTTTATGTAAGCTAGATAATCCTGAATATGCTTTGGAGTGTTTAAATAAAGCATTGCCTTTTTATAGTAAAGATGAGGATTTACATTTGCTAAAAGGTGAAATATTAATCTCCTTAAACTACTATGCAAAAGCGACTCAATGGTTTGAAAAATTAAAGGATAAGTTTCCTGGCTCAGAATATGATTACAAATTACAAGAGTTGATTCAGAAAGACAAAGCATATAAAGAGACTTTCTCTGTATTAAAAAAGGCCAGAGCAGCTCTGGAGTCTGGTCATTATAAAAAAGCACTAAGATACTATGAAGAAATTGTTGAAAAAGTGCCTGATAACCGTGATTGGCTGGAGCAATTAGGCAGTTTATATTCTTATGATACCAACTATATATCAGCTATGGAAAGTTATGATAAGGCTTTAATATATTCTAGAGATGATCAAAAAGAAGAGTTGTTTGGTAATCAAATTCTTTTATCCACACTTTATGATGATTTTTCAAGAACAGTAGAGCTAGTAGATGAGCTTTCTCAAGTTAGTACACTTCAATTTTATCAAAAGCTACAGCAAATTAGGGCTTATAGGCATCTATTAGCAGAAAGGTCTAGAGATACTGAGTTTTTCTCTAGCTTATTGATTCAATATCAAAAACAAGAAAAGATTAGTCTTCAGCTAGAAGATAGTTTACTTTGTGGATATGCCTATCTTTACTTAGGATCTCATTTGTTAAATGTAGATGATTGGGTTTCTGGTGCAAGTAAAATGTTTAACAAAGTTATTTCTAGAACATCAGAAATAGCCTTACATCCATCAGCATACGAGGGGCTTTATCTCGTTGCAATGTTAAACTCTAATCAAGACAAGTTAATTTCTATCTTACGAGAGTGGATAAAAGTGGACGCTCGGGAAAAAACAAAGGAGTTATATCTTCAAGAGCTATCAAGGTTAAAACTATATAAAGAAGCTTTGATATTTTTACAAGAAGAAGTAAAAGCAAATCCAGAAAATCTAAAATGGAGGGTATATAAACTAAATTTTGCATATACTTCATGGGCACATTTAGATAATAAACATATAAGAATAAACCAAAGCATAAAGCAATTAATGAGTAATTGTGCTCAAACGGGCGGTAAAGACTCTTTAGCATATTTTGATTTATCTATGGCTTATTTAATATTTACAGCAGACCGTCCGAGTGCAGAGTTTTTATCAAGAGCGCAACAAGCTCTTAAAAAAGCTATTCGATTAGATTCGACACTGATAGAGTTCCATGAATACATGTTGTTGTGTTTTGATTATGAAGGAAAACTAGAAAAAATTCGTCCAGAATGGGTAAATAGTAAGAAGAAGGTTTATTTAGAAAAGCATATTTCATTAAGTCCTATAGCAGATAGACTATTAATGAAATTAGGTATATTGCTCTTAAATCAAAATGAAGACCATGACAATGGTAGAAAATATCTTATGAAGTCAATTACCTTAAATCCAGACTTAACGGAAATAGATTATTACTTAGGTAACTACTTTTTCAAAGAGTCCATGATGAAACCTTCTTATCATCATTATTTAAAATTTATCGAGCAAGCTATTCCTTATGTCCAATGGTCGCAAGTCAAAGAAAACATGCAAAGGATTTTATAGTGAATAGTGGTAGGTTAATCACTTTTGAAGGTCCAGAAGGCGCAGGAAAAAGTACTCAAGTAAAGGCTCTCAAGGATTATTTAATAAAAGAGGGTTATAAGGTAACTTGTACATTCGAACCTGGGGGCGGACCGCAGCTTTGCACTAAAATTAGAGAGCTACTTTTATCTACTGAGCATGGAGATATTTCTGATGAGACAGAACTATTTTTGATGTTAGCGGCAAGAGCAGAGCATGTACAATCATTAGTCCTACCGGCCCTATCTGATGGAGATATAGTTATTTGTGATCGTTTCATTGACTCTTCGGTTGCTTATCAAGGGTATGGACGTGGGATTGATGTTAAGACGATTGATAAAATGAATAGTTTTGCTATCAAAGGTAGATATCCTGATTTAACAATAGTAATGGATATTAATCCAGAGCTTGGGCTTAAAAGAGCAGCAAGAACGGGTGCCTTGGATCGAATTGAAGGGGCAGCTTTGTCTTTCCATGAAAGTGTACGTTCGGGTTTTTTATCTTTAGCTCAAGAGGGAGATCGATACTTTGTAGTTGATGCATCCCAAGATCTAGACACAATAAAGTGTGAGATAAAGGATCGTGTGCTTAAGTTGCTAAATTATGAAAATTGATTCAAGCTCTCCAAAAATAGTATCAAAAAAAGATAAAAAAAACTCAAAGACGGCTAAAAAGACCAACAGCTTTTTTTCATCTCTTTTTCAGCCGATACAAGCTCTAGAAGAGCGTCCTCAAGAAAATCACTTCGACTATGAGTCTATCATGGATCAGTTAGAAGAAATTGGAAAAGAATTGATTCTAAAACGAAACATGGGTGCACTTAAAAGCTACAAAGAACGGGTTAGAGCTCTCATTAAAGAGTTTAGCAATAAGGCTCATGAGACTTCATTTTTAGTTGGAGGCTCACAATCAAATGATCACAATCAACTACAAATATCAAGAGTCATAAATGATAATCTTGTAGATATTACCAACCAGATTATGGGTAACGAAAAGTCTAGTGTAGACTTAGCAGCTACGATTGATAATATAAAAGGCTTGTTAGTTGATTATATGAAATGATCTTTTCAGAAGTCCGCTACTTTCTGTGTACTAGGATACCTTTACAGAGGATAAACTTGAATTAAAATCCATATCCTTAGTCTATTTAATAGATAAATACTTTCTGATAGAGTAATTTATTATCCAAATTTTAAGTAATTTACCAATGAATATATTATACTGCATTGGTTATACAGTTGTTGAAATTATAGAAAAAAGGGATTCACTTGAAAGAGCAAGCATTTTACTTGTTAACAGGATTGGCCGGGGCAGGTAAAAGTACGGCCTTAAAAGCTCTAGAAGATTCAGATTTTTATTGTGTTGATAACTTACCTGCAGCCTTGTTTGATAAGTTTTTTGAACTATTAGCTCAAAGCATCGAAACAAGAAAAAATGTAGCTTTAGGGGTTGATATTCGATCCGGAAATCACTTTTCAAGTATTGTTAATTCATTAAAAATACTGGATGTTCATCAGATTCCTTATAAAGTAATTTTTTTGGATTGTAAAGATGAAGAGCTGATAAAACGTTTCAAAGAAACAAGAAGACGCCATCCAATTTATAAGAGTAATTTGAGCGAATCTATCAAAAGAGACAGAAAGCTCTTAAGCCCACTTTTAGATAATGCAGACATTGTTATCAATACGAGCAATTTAAAAACTAGAGAGTTAAGTAACAAGATCTTAGATATCATTAAATCTGATGATAAGAGTACAAAAATTGACATAAGTATTAGCTCTTTTGGTTTTAAACACGGAATTCCCCAAGATGCTGATATGGTATTAGACGTACGTTTTATGGACAATCCTTTTTATCAAGAGGGTCTTCGCAGTAAACGTGGCTTTGATCAAGAGGTACAAGATTTTATCTTCAACAATCCTGATAGCTCAGGCTTTATAAATGAAACAAAAGATTATTTACTAAAACTGATTCCAAGATATGTTAAAGAAGGGCGAAAACAATTTTCTATTGCTATAGGGTGTACTGGGGGCCATCATCGTTCTGTAGCAAGTGTGGAGCTTATTGCTCAACAGATTAGTGATTTACAAGAGGTATTTATCAATAAGTATCATAGAGATATTAAAAAGTAGGAGCGCAAGTGGAGTTTATTAGAAGTATTGCTGGATTAGCAGGATTTATTTTTATTGCATGGTGTTTTTCAAAAAACAAAAAGGCAATTAATTGGAAAACAGTGGGGATCGGGATTTCTATACAGTTTTGTTTGGCTGTAGTGGTTTTAACTGAAACAGTACAACGTATTGTTTTTAAGCCAATCAATGATTTTGTAATTACTCTTTTAGGTTTTTCTGAGGCAGGGGCTAGTTTTGTACTAAAAAGCTTTGTATCAAACTCAGTAGATCCAGCTAATATTAACTTTGCCTTTTGGGTATTGCCCACAGTCATCTTCTTTTCATCAATTATGGCTTTGTTATATCATTTTGGTGTAATGCAACCAGTGATTCAAGCTATCTCTAAAGTAATGCAAAAATTAATGGGTACATCTGGTTCTGAGTCTATGTCTTGTTCAGCTAATATTTTTGTAGGTCAAACAGAAGCACCTTTAATGATTAAGCCTTTTATCGACACCATGACAAAAAGTGAGCTTCATGCTGTAATGGTTGGAGGTTTTGGTACGGTAGCTGGAGGTGTTTTAGCACTATATGTAGGGATCTTACAAGAAAGTATGCCTAATATTGCAGGACATTTGGCTACGGCATCTGTAATGGCTGCGCCTGGTGCTTTAGTGATTTCTAAAATTTTGTATCCCGAAACCGAAGAGTCAAATACCATGGGTGATATACAATTAGATGTAGAAAGTTTAGATTCAAACTTTATTGAAGCAGCTGCTAGGGGAGCAACTGAAGGTATGCAACTTTTAATTAACATTGTTGCTATGTTGATTGCATTTGTAGCGTTGGTCACTATGTTAGATCAGAGTATTCTTTATGTATCTAAACTGATCAACCCTGCCTCTACTTTTTCTTTTACAAGCTTGCTTGGATATTTGTTTATGCCATTTGCTGCTTTAATGGGTGCTCCTTATCACGAGTGGGCATTGGTAGGTCAGCTACTTGGTAAAAAGGTAGTTTTAACTGAGCTCTTAGCATATGCAGAAATGTCATCTATGATTAAAGCAGGAACAATATCTGCTAAATCTCAGTTGCTATGTTCGTATGCATTATGTGGTTTTGCTAACTTTGCTAGTATTGGTATTCAAATCGGTGGACTTGGTGCCATGGCTCCAAATCGAAAGAGCGAGCTAGCTACCATGGGATTATCTGCCATGTTTGGTGGAATGCTTGTAACTTGTTGTACAGCAACAATAGCTGGAGCATTTTTCTAAAATAAACTTATAAGTAAAAGCCCTGAAGCACTGCAAATGTTTTAGGGCTTTTTTTGATACAGATAAAATGGGGACTTAGTTCGTTGGTGTATCTTTTGTTAAATGCTAAATTTAGTCTTCAAAATTAGTATTAGCTACTTTCTTTTAGAATCTCGATAATATGTTGTTCCACCTGTGAATATAGAGCACTTATCTTTTTGAAAAACGCATTCAACATATTTACCATCTGTATAGATAATTTTACCAAGTCCATCACGAAGTCCTCTTTTGAAATCTCCTAGGTATTTTTCTCCATTGATATAGTGTAATGTTCCTTTGGTTCTACGGCCTCTCCAAAAGCTACCCTCATACTTTTGTCCACTTGGCCAAGTCATTGTACCGGTCCCAGCATATTCATCCCATCGAAATTGACCTGTATAGATGATACCGTTTTGTTGGGTATGAGTTCCTTGTAGAATCTCGCCATTATTCCAAACTCCGGTTAAAGTTGAGCCGTCAGAGTAAACTAACTTGCCGCTTCCGTGTAACTTTCCGAAAGCTACAAACCCTGTATAGTGGTTACCATTGCTCCACTTTTGAGTTCCGCTACCGTGTTGTACACCGTTTGAAAAAACACCCTTAGCACTTTGCTTAAATTTACCATTTTGATACCAGAATAATGAACCAGACCCATTAGCATAGCCATTTTTACATTGACCTTCATACTTTATTGTTTCATTAGGTAGTGGGTTAAAGTTTCTAACTTTACACTTGGTTGTTTGGTCTACAATATATACATATTTTTTTTTATCTATTGGGACTACGGTAGCGAAAGTTGTTGAAGATAGAATGATAGAAGCAATTAGGGTATTGAGTTTCATTTGATTCCTTGCGTTGACGTGACTTACTTTTGTTTTTGCGAGGATGGGCATTTGCCATTTACAAAATTACATTTTAAAACTTTACCACTTTTGAATGTGACGGTACCTTCTCCGTATGCAAGTCCATCTTTAAAGGGTCCTTTATATTGATCCCCATTTGGAAGGTATAAAACTCCATGAGTTTGTTTACCTTTTAAAAATTTACCTTTATATCTAACTTTATTTGGCCAAGTAAGTTCACCAAATCCGTCGTAGTTCTCTGACGCAAACTGCCCAGTATATTTCATACCGTTTTTTAGAAAGTGGGTATCTTTTTTAAGTTCATTATTTTGCCAAACTCCAGCAAGCTTAGACTTGTCTCGCAGTAGCATCTCACCCTGTCCATGTAAAAGGCCGTTTGATATTGTTCCTCGATACTCCATACCGGTGATCCATCTTCTAGAGCCTTTGCCGTGGAGTAGTCCATTTAAAAATGTACCCTTGTCCTCATGATCAAAAATACAATATTCATACCATCTGACGCTTCTTTGGCCGTTGACATATCCATTTTTACATTTTCCGGAGTATTCAATACTCTGGCCTTTTATAGGTTTTAATTTTTTGACTTTGCACTTTGATTCTTTATCTATCATGTAATCAAGGGTGTTCTGTGATGAGGTAAAGATTGATGGCGTTAATATGACGCTTAGTAATAATACTAATTTTAGTTTCATATAATTCCTAAAAAAAACACCCCTAAATATTATCATATAAAGGGGTTTTTGATGGGTTATTTATAGTTTAAGATAAAGCTTCGATTCCGGGAAGAATTTTACCTTCTAAAAACTCAAGACTAGCGCCACCACCAGTGGAAATATGATCCATTTTATCCTCATATCCCATTTGTGTAACTGCGGCAACAGAGTCGCCTCCACCAACAATCGTTTTTGAATTTAGTACAGCCATTGTTTCACATACAACTTTGGTACCTGATGCATAATCAGCAATTTCAAAAATCCCCATAGGGCCATTCCATAAAACCGTTTTAGCAGATTTTAGTAGGTCGCAATATTGCTTTTCTGTTTCAGAGCCAATATCAACTCCCATTGTTCCTTTTGGAATAGAGTTAACAGATACGTTTTGTGTCCCTGAACTTTCTTTAATTTCAGAAGTAACTCGTACATCACTAGGAAGTACTAGTTTGTTTGGAAACTCTGCCATGATGCTTTTGGCATTTTCTAAAAAATCATCTTCACAAAGTGAGTTACCAATATCTAAACCCTGTGCTTTATAAAAGGTGAAGATCATTCCTCCACCAAGTAGTACTTTATCTGATTTTTCGAGTAGGCTTTTTAGCACTGTAAGTTTACTTGAGACTTTACTACCCCCAAGAAGAGTAATGAGAGGTTTATCTGGTGCAGTCAAAACTCCTCCTAGATACTCAATCTCTTTTTCAAGTAATAATCCAGGAGCACCGGGTAATAAAGTAGCAATTTGATAGGTGGATGCATGGGCTCTATGGGCTGTACCAAAGGCATCGTTTACATAAAATTGAGCATGTTTAGAGAGTTTTTTAGCAAAATCAAGATCATTGGCTGTTTCTTCACTGTAAAAACGTAGGTTTTCGAGTAAAATAATACATTTTTCGCCTTTATGATCATTAACGGCTTTATCCACAGACTCACCGATGCAATCATTAACAAAGTAAACAGGAGAGGAAACTAGCTCATTCAGTCTTTTAGCGACGGGCTCAAGACTAAGATCTTTATTGATTTTACCTTTTGGTCGGCCTAAATGGGATGATAAAAGGATCGTACAACCTTTGTCGAGTAAAAATTGTAGAGTAGGAATGCTTTTAATAATCCTTGTTTCATCACTAATGACTTTGTCGTTTAAGGGTACATTGAGATCTGCTCTAACGAAAACGACACTATTGCTTAATTCAAGAGTATCTAAGGTGTTTTTGGTTTTCATTTTTTCTCCATATATAATTACGATGCTTGTTGTTTGCAGTATACTCCACTCTAATAAACAACACAATCAGGCATTTGTGATTAAAAACTCTTTAAAAGATTGACAGCAGAAAATATATGATTAGAATTCAGAGTTTTAAAATAAAAAAAATCATATTTTATGAGAGTGCAAATTAAAATATCAATTTAAAGAGGATAGTATGGAAGAGAAAAAAGGCTTATCGCCATTAGCTTACGAAGTTATTGATGGAGATGAATACCCACCATTCGTTCCGGCAGAAGAAAATATGCCAGAGCTGACAATGAAAGCGATCGTCATCGGTGCTTTGATTGGTGCAGTTTTTGGTGCAGCAAATGCTTATTTGGGATTAAGAGTCGGTTTAACTGTATCAGCGTCAATTCCGGCGGCTGTAATGGCAGTAGCTATTTTTAAAGTTCTAAGAAATGGGACTTTGCTTGAGACAAACATGGTGCAAACAATAGGTTCAGCTGGAGAGTCTTTAGCAGCTGGTGTGTGTTTTACGATCCCTGCATTTTTCTTGTTTGGTTTAAATCCATCGCAGTTTCAGATTGTAATCGTATCCATTTTGGGTGGAGTCATGGGTGTCTTGTTCATGATTCCTCTCAGAAAGTACTTGATTGTTAAAGAGCACGGTAAATTACCATATCCAGAAGGAACAGCTTGTGCAGAGGTTTTGATAGCCGGCCAAGGTGATGTTTCTAGAGCTAAGCCATTATTTTATGGAATGGGGCTTGGTGGTTTATATCAATTCTTCATGAATAGCGATACTTTAGCCATGTGGGCAAAAGGCCCAGAGATTCACTTTAAAGCCATGTCAGAAAAGTTCTCAGGTATGCTTTTAGCAGCAGAAATAACCCCTGAGCTATTGGGTGTTGGATATATTGTGGGTCCAAGAATCGCGGCGATTATGTTTGCTGGTGGTTTACTTGGTTGGTTTGTGATGATACCAATGATCATGATGTTTGGACAATATATTGATGTTGCTATTTATCCTGAAACTACAACTGCTTTAAAAGACATGACTGAGTGGGAAATTTGGTCTAAGTATGTACGTTATGTAGGTGCTGGTGGTGTTGCTTTTGCTGGTATATTCTCATTAATAAAGTCTATTCCTGTAATTATTCAAAGTTTTTCAGCTGGAATTAAGGGTTTAGCATCAGGGTCTAATAAAGAAGAAAAACGTACTCAACAAGATTTACCAATGAACTTTATATTGTTTGGCTCACTAGCTTTGGCAGTAGCTATTGCAGTTTATCTATGTTCTACAGTGTTTCAATCAAATTTAATGGCAGGTGGAATAGCGGCTGTACTAGTAGTTGTTTTCTCCTTCTTTTTTGTAACTGTTTCATCAAGAATCGTTGGTTTGTTAGGATCTTCTTCTAATCCAATTTCTGGTATGACGATCGCTACACTTATTTTAACTTGTATTGCATTTTTAGCTGCTGGTTTAGGTGGAATGGAAAATGTAAGCATTGCAGTTTTGAGTGTCGGTGCTTTTGTTTGTATCGCAGCAGCAATTGCGGGTGATACTTCTCAAGATTTAAAAACTGGTTTTTTAGCGGGAGCTACCCCAAAAAAGCAACAAATAGGTGAGTTTATAGGAGTGATTGCAGCAGGTCTTACCATGGGATCTGTAATGTATCTTTTAAAAGATGGAATTGTCTCTGGTGAATACCCAGCTCCTCAAGCAAATTTAATGAAAATTGTGGTTGAAGGTGTAATGGGAGATAGCTTACCTTGGGCATTAGTTATGGCAGGAGTCTTTGTTGCTATTTTTATTGAAATGCTGGGGATAAATTCTCTTGCATTTGCGGTAGGGCTTTATTTACCAATGTCTTTGTCGGTGCCAATTATGATTGGTGGATTGATTAGACTATGGATTGATTCTTCGACTAAGGATCCAAAGCAAGAGGATAGACGAGAGTCTGGAGTGTTGTATTGTTCTGGATTAATCGCGGGAGCTGCATTGGTTGGATTGCTGATTGCAGGAATGATTTCTATGAGAAATGATTACAGTTTGGCAGAGTCAATAAATAAAGCGCTAAAAGGTCCTGGAATTGTTTTTTCTGATTCAACAAATAAAAGCTTAAAAGTAGATAAAAAAGATGTGAGTGGTAAATACGACTCTACTAATTTACAGTTTAAAGACGAGACTGAAGTCAAAAAGGTCTATGTACAATGGACAGCTGATGGCAAAACTCATAATCAATCTTTAGATGTTAAGAAGTGGGATAAAAAATGGGTAAAGGTAAGTGGTGATAAATTAGACGTTTCATCACAAGTACCACACGCTGAAAATAAAGGTATTTTTGCCTTCTTGCTTCTTGCCCTGTCGTTAGTATGGATTGTGCGTCCAGTGAAAGAGTAAAATCTTTTCAACTAATTACATGATAAAAATAAAACCCCTACAATTTTTTGTGGGGGTTTCTTTTTTAAGAGACAATCAATTGCTATATGTTCAGCCATAATTGTTTTTTGTTATATGGAAAATCAAAAAAATTTATCAAAACTATGTTTTGAATAAGATGAGTATCATGAAAAGTACAAAGCCCATTAACGTGGGGTTTTATTCAGTAAACAATTGTAAAGCCATTTATATATAGAATGTCAGTAGATTTTTTACATGGATTAGAAGCAAGTACTGTAATAAGACTCTAGGAGTTCATCATTTGCTTGAATGATTTTGTAGTCATCCCCTAAATGATGCGTAGTTTTAAAACAGTTAGCTTGTTGTATGGAGCTAAAGATTTTATACGGAGAATTTAGTTTTCCGTAATAGAGTGAAGAAGACTTTCCAAGTTGTAGTAAGTAAGTAATTGTGTTTTTTTGAAATTCAGTCATGATCACATCTCCATATACTAAATGTTACATATAAATGTAACGAGTTTATCAATAATTAAAGATTAACTTTTATTTTAAGTCCGTCTTACTGTCAGTATTTAAAGTTCAATAATTAAAAGGCTATAATATAATTATGAAACACTTCTAAAAAGTGTCAATGGCTTTTTAACTTTTTTTATTAGTTTTATGAACTTACTTTAAATAAAAATCGATTAATGATAAGAATAGGCATAAAACAAAAAGTGATAGAGTTTCGTTGTTTATTGACTAAAACAAGGCACTTTTACAATAGTTTCAACATATTAAATGTAGTTAGCTATTAATATAGCCCCGTACAATAAAGATTATCTTTTTAGGAATGGGACTAATATATAAGGATAGAAATGAAGATTTTATTAAAAAAAGCAATTGACTTGGCTTTATCGATGGGGGCAGATTATGCAGACATACGATATAGCAAATTTGATTCTGAGAGTATATCAGTTAAAAACGGACAAGTTCAAGGGGTAGACTACCATAGTGATTATGGTGTTGGTATCCGAGTTCTTTGTGGTGGGGCATGGGGTTTTGCATCCAATCCAGACCTTGATGATAGCGTTCGGATGGAGACGGTGGTTAAAAGAGCTGTAGATTTAGCCAAGGCATCTAATAAAGTCTCTGGAAACAACATCGAATTAGCAAAAAAAGAATCTGTGGAAGATGAGTGGGCATCTAAATTTGAAGTTGATCCTTTTACAGTTCCTCTTGAAGAAAAGTTAGAGCTGCTGATGAAGTGTTGCGAAGAAATGTCTAAAGTTAGTGGTGTTGCAATTACTAATGGTGGATTAGACTTTATTAGAGAAGACCGCCTATATATGGATACAGAAGGTAGTGAAATATCTCAAAAGTTTGTTCAATCAGGTGGAGGGATTTCTTGTATGTCACTATTAGGAGGAGAAGTTCAGCAGCGTTCTTACCCAAGTGCACATCGAGGAAACCATAATATGGCTGGGTACGAGTTTATTAAGGAGATGGACTTTCTACAAGAGGCCCCTAGGCTAGCCAAAGAAGTTGTAGAATTGCATAAAGCTATATTATGTCCTACAGAAAAGATGGACATCATATTGGGTGGATCTCAGTTAGTATTGCAAGTACACGAATCATGTGGGCATGCTGTTGAGTTAGACAGAGTGTTAGGTTATGAAGCAAACTTTGCTGGTACAAGTTTCTTAACTCTAGATAAATGGAAAAACTACACCTATGGCTCTAAGAAGGTTAACCTAGTTCAAGACGGTACAACTACTAGAGCTATTGGCAGTGCAAAATATGATGATGAGGGTGTAGCTTGTACTAAATCTGATTTAGTGAAAGATGGCGAATTTGTTGGATACTTAAAGTCTAGAGATTCTGCTAAATTTGAGAATGGCGTATCCAATGGAGCTTGTCGTGCTCAAGGTTGGTATAACGTTCCCATCGTTAGAATGACAAACGTACATTTGCTTCCGGGTAACGAAACTCTAGATGAGTTAATTACATCTACCAAACGCGGTATATTCATGTGTGAGAATCGTTCTTGGTCTATTGATGATAAGCGCTGGAACTTTCAATTTGGGTCTGAACTTGGCTGGATGATAGAGAACGGAAAAATCACTGGCATGGTCAAAAATCCGACTTATACTGGTATCACCCCTGAGTTTTGGGGAAACTGTGAAGGTGTAGCTTCTAAAGATGAATGGAAAGTTTGGGGTACACCAAATTGTGGTAAGGGACAGCCTATGCAGGTTATTCGAGTTGGTCACGGAGTTTCGTACGCGAAATTTAAAGATGTAAAAGTAGGAGTATCGAAATGATTAGTGTAGAAAATACCAAAGAGGTTTTTAAAGAAACTTTAAGTAAATCAGAAAATCCTACTCAAGTTATTTTGTCGGGTGGAAAACAGCAATTAGCTCGAATAGGAAAAAATACTGTTTATCAAAATATGTTGAACAAAGAATATACCTTAAAAGTTCAAGTTGCTGATTATAAAAAGGTTGGAAATGCTAGTACCAATCGTTTTTATGGTGAAGATGTAGAAAAAGCGATTCATAACGCTACATTTATAGCAAGGCATCAAGCTCAAGATCCGGATTGGGAGGGTTTTTTGAATGTTGATGATGAAATTGTAGATGATAAGTTTTATTGTAAAGATACAATGGACTCCTGTTTTGAAGAAAAGCTTGAAGAACTGAATGAAATCTTTATTGATGCAAAGCAAAAGAATGTAGAAATTGCCGGTGCTTTCTCTCATGGAGATTCTATTAGTGCTATTGGTAATCAAAACGGAATGTTTCGATATCATGTAAATACAGATTGTGATTTTACTTTCTCTATTATGACGCCAAATGGTGGGACAGGTTGGTCAGAGTTTCATTCACATAGGTTGGCAGATATTAACCCCAAAGAACTGTATCGAGTTTCTTTAGAGAAAGCATTGCTGAGTGAAAACCCAATCGAAATTGATGGCGGAGAGTATACTGTAATTTTGGAACCACCCGCTGTTCAAAGCTTATTATTCTTTTTGGGGTATGCTGGATTTGGTGGATTAGGAGTTCAAGAGAAACGATCGTTCTTTTCTGAAAAGTTTGGTGAGAAAGTTTTTGGGGATAACATTTCTATCAGTGATAATTTTGCATTTGACCAAAGTTTTGGGGCACCGTTTGATTATGATGGGATTAGAAAGTCTAGTTTAAATATTATGGATAAAGGTGTATTTAATACTCCAGTATTTGATCGAGTTACAGCTCGAAAAATGAATAAAGTGGATACGGGACATGCATTACCATATCCAAGTCGATCTGGGCCTCTACCATTGAACTTATGTTTATCAGGAGGGGAAAGTAGTGTAGATGAAATGGTGAAATCCACTAAAAAAGGGATTTTAGTAACACGCTTCTTTTATGATAACTTGATTGATCCAGGTCAATTGACATTAACTGGTATGACAAGAGATGGTACGTTTTTGATTGAGGATGGCAAGCTTGTATCTGGTATCAAAAATATGAGATACAATGAGTCTTTACCAAGAATCTTCAATTCAATTATAGCTTTATCAAAGCAATGTTGGAGTTTGAGAGGCTTTGGAAGACTATCTGTTCCGGCTATTAAAGTAGAAGGGTTTTCATTTAGCTCTTAGTTAGTGTTTACCAAAATAGATAAACAAGAAGCGGCAAAAAAGTCGCTTCTTTTTTTATATATGGCTCTATCTATTGTTGGTGTTGGTCCTCTAAGAGCTTTTTTTCATCCACGTCATTGAGTTGCTGAAACTCATTATAGTACTCATCAATCTCGGCTTGTAGCTCATGAAACCGCTCGCTGAAATCAGTAGAGATATCCTTAAAGGTATGAGTGATCAAAGTACCCTCTAAAAGATCTAGTTGGATTTGAAAATCTTGTAGTTTGAGTACTAGACCCATTAGTAAGTTTTTGGTGTTTTGATGCATTTTATCTTGTTTTTCAACTAGAGATAAACTTTTTTGAAGTTGTTTAGATAATCGTTCATCTTGAACATTGTTGAGTTGTTTTTTTAGAGAGTGCTCTCGCTGCTGTAGCTTTTTTTGAATCTCTGGTTTGAGAGAAGTGTTTAAAGAGAAGATATCTTTTTCAACTTTAGGTAGCTTAACTTTTACAAAGTTTTTTATTTCAGCTTTAATATTTTTTAACAAATCCTGATCAAACTCTGGAAGGGCCCTTATCTTTTTTTGTACAACTTTTTCTTGGTCATAAATCTTTTGAGATATAGGTAATCGAAAGTTAGACATGGGTATTTGAGATTTTGTGAACTTTATTACCAAAGTATGGGCAATAGCTAAATAAGCTAAAGTGATAGCACAAGAGCTTAGTGATGGAAAGATTAAAAATAAAGAAAATAAGAGTAAAAAAGGGAAAGAAAGTAGTTTCATGTAGACATCATTTGTCATGTATTGATCATGAGCTAATGCTGGTGGAAATACTTTGGCTAGATTGTTATTTACATAGTATTCAAAGGATAGTTCTGAAGATGCTACATTGGCTGATGGTGTATGAAAAGTGCTTTGTACTACCTCTTTATTTTGATATTCAAACTGAATGGAAGTGGAAGAAAACTCAAGTAAATCACCAGGGACAAAAAAGCAGGATTGTGAAACTTTACTTTGATTTAAAAAGACTTCAGTATCAGAGGACAAGTTGCTTACTAAAAAACCGCTTGGTGTGAGTTTCAAATCAAGTTGGCGATCAGCAACATTTTGATCTCTAAT
This sequence comes from Candidatus Cloacimonadota bacterium, assembly GCA_023954715.1. GTDB lineage: Bacteria > Muiribacteriota > UBA6191 > UBA6191 > UBA6191. The sequence goes on from JAGSHD010000013.1 coordinate 91,938, forward strand.
GTGTACGTCACAGTCATTAGATTGACCTAAACTCAAACGTTGATTATATTTTAGTGCTTGTTTGTGACTAAAATTTAGAGCAGGTGAGTAGATATGTAAAATAATAATTCTTTCCACGTAACTATTTTACACCAAATCCATCAAATTTTATTCAAAACCTACAGTTTTTTTTAATTTTTTTCGATATATTAATAAATTCTGCTAACAAAGCTTTTGTTTTTTATACTCAAATAATAGAAGTTTAAATAAAATGGATTTATAGTGTACAAGATTTAACTATGTTAAGAGTTATTGTACTATGACCTCATTTAACAAAGCAAAACTATATAATATGCGCATATTTTTCTTTTTATATCTTTTAAGTTTTTCAACTTTAATTAGTCCACAACTCTCTTATACCTATGCAGAAGAAGTAGATGCAGAGGGCGATGAAGAGTACGAAGACGAAGAAGAGGGAGATGAAGAGTACGAAGAAGAAGGGTCTGACGAAGAATATGAAGAGTACGAAGAAGAGAGCTTTGACGAATATGCGGAGTTTGATGATGAAGAGGGAGAGTCCGGTGCAGAAGAAACTTTTCGAGGAAAAGTAGAAAACTTACTAGACTTTTTAGATCAGCATCGTGATATGAAAATTATCGCTGAACAATTCATTTACCCTTTTGGGGCAGATGGTCATAAACCTATGTTATCAAAAAACTTGATTCCATCTGTTGGAGAAAATATTGGTGGTTTTACAACAACTAAGGTTAATAGAGGCGGCTCCAAAAAGAAGAAAAAAGTGACGAGAGGTAAATTTGTAGCAATTGGTACAAAAGGGGCTCGTCCAAGTACTACGAGTAGTAAACGACGGTCATTTGGTGGTTTGAGTAGTGTAAGTAGTCCATCTTCTTCATCAAAAGCTAAAAAAGGGCCACCAGCAGCACCGGTAATATTACCACCATTTGTTATATCAGGTAAGTTTGGGATTCGTAACAATGAGTACATTATTATCGGAAATAGATTTTATACAGTAGACCAAAAGTTAAAAGGATCTAGAGCACTTAAGAAAGTGGTTGTGACTGGTATAGACGATCAACTCGCCTATTTTGCCTATAAGGATCGCGAGTTTCAAAGAAAGATTCAAGCTACTAAAAAGATATTTGGTCAATAGTTGATAAGACTTGTTGCGGTGTGATGTAAGTCATGCAGCTATGATGTGAGCATGTTTTTTTTCGACATGGATAGCAGGGGATTCCCCCACAATCTAAACCTGGATACTCATCCCAATATGGTTTGGTTTCTACGGCTAAAGCAGACCCACCAAAAAGCCCTATAGAAGGAACCTTAAAGGCACTAGCTAGGTGTAATGCTAGGGTATCTCCAGAAAGTAAAAAACTACACTTTTTAACTAAAAGTGCTAACTCAATTAAGGTTGTTTTATTAATTGCAGTTTGACAAGTTCCTGGTTTTAGTTCTTTTAAGATCTCTAGGCTTGTAAGATAATCTTCATTACCACCACCCGTGAGTAAGATTCGATGCTTTGGATGTTTTTCTTTGAGCTTTTTTATTACTTCAATAAAATAAGGCGTTTTCCATCTTTTTGTGGCTTTACTGGCGCCAACATTTATGATTATGTATGGCATTCGAATACGCAAACGATGGATTAAATCACGAAATCCTTTGACCTCGCTAGGTAAAAACTGAAAATTAAATGGGTCTTCTAGTTTATGTTGTGTTAGGCCAGAGTCAAAGAGTAGTTTTTGATAAAAATCAACTCGGTGCATGACTTTTTCTGGGATTTCGGGGATGGTATAGGAGTGAAACAAATGGTTTAACTCCCGAGTATTTGCTTTATTAAAGCCGATTTTGTGTTTAGATCCGGTAAGCATACTAAGCCAACCAGATTTGAAAAGCCCTTGAAAATCAAATACTAAATCAAAATTTAAAGCTTTTAGTTTTTTACGGAATTTTAGATTGTTATAAAGTGTAACAAAAGGATTTACATTGAATATCTTTTTCTTTGGGAAAAGAATAAACTCCATGTTGGCTTGGTGCTTTACAACGGGATAAGACTTATCTTCTATAGCCCAATGTATTTTGGCATTTGGGTAATTGAGTTGGATTTGCTGTATCGCAGGCAAGGTTTGAATAACATCACCAATAGCTCCAAGTCTTATAATAAGTATGTTTTTAGGGTTTGATGGGAGTTTCATGATTTAGAAGTTCCTTGCGCGAGTTCTGCCACTGTTTTTGGCTAGTTCTTCACTTTCAAAGTAGATACGGTTTTTATCAGAAATCCTTTTTGCGCTTTTACTATCTACACGATAATAGCGCTTACCATTTTTTGAAGCTACAAAACCTGATTTGGGAGCAGTGTTTGAATCAATTTGATTTTCACTAGAGTTTACATCAATATAATGCTGAAATCTCAATAAAGAATCACGAGTTTGGGAGAGTTGAATATTTTGCCAAGTATCTTGAAAATTTAGGTAGATATTATGTAGTTTGTTTTTATCCTTGATGGAGGCAAGGTTATCTACTAAGAGTTGTTTTGCCGGAAAGTAAGCTCCTCCGATTATAGCTTCTTTTTGATCTATAATGAGTAAATTGTGAGCAATTTTAAACTTTGCATCAATAATTTTAATAGAAAAGTGCTTAGAAGCATCGAAAATTAGATTTTCAGGAAAGGATTCAAAAGTACGGTCACTAATAATTCGAATCAAGATCCCTTTTGACTTGAGTTGGATTAGTTGATCTATCAGTTTGAGTGAGAAAATACCCGGAGTCATATAGTCTATCGTAACTTTAGCTTTGTTAAAATAGGGTTGTATTTTTAAATTGGGTTCTTTTTCAATGGCAGTACAAGTCATAATGAAGAGTAGAAAGATAAAGACTTTTAAAATACGCAAATGGGGTTCCTTGTGTAGAGTTTCAATAACTTGTATAGGTTTTACAAAAGCTAGAAAGTATATATTAAGTTGAAAAAATAATCTATATATCAATTAAATCACTTGGTCTACTTGATATATATTGTTTAACATTAGAAGGAGTTGTATTTATTAAGTGGAGTTTTATCGATTGAACTTTATAGGTTCTAGATTAGATATTTTAAATTGATGGATGCCTTCTATTGTGATTTTGCATAGATGTTTATAAACTGAGTAGAAAATATTTATACTTTTCGTTCGATAAGATTTAAGAAGAAAAACAGCTTTATAATTATTAGAGCGTTATTTGAATGGATTTTGAGGATTTATGTCTTTTATAAAACAATTTAAGCAACAATTAAAAGAGTGCAATGGTAAATTTACAGATCCCGTTTCATTTTTAGTAATGCAAAATACAGAGACTTTAACTTCTTTAAAGGAAGAGGACTTTGTTTTTTTACTAACTGTAACCAAAAAATTAAAAACAAAAAATGTAGACCAAGGTATATTAAAACAGGCGATTTATAAACTTGATATGATTCAAAAACAGTCTGGTAGTAGGCGAGTTGCTATTGAATCAACTTTGGATGATGAAGACTTTTCTCCAATATTAGAGTTAGCTAAATCTAGAAATGCAGAAGTAATTCATATTCGAACCAATAAAAGACCGTTGTTTAGAATAGCTGGTGTGTTGATGGAGGTAGAAGAGGACTTATCAATTAGTGCGTCTCAATTACAAAAGATGATAGCTAATACTTTTAGCTCTGTACAATATAATCAATTTCAAACCATGAAATCGGTTTCATTTTCACTTTCATTGGCTGGAGTATCAAGATTTCGAGTTCATGCGTTTTATGAAAATGATAATATCAGATTGGTATTTAAACAGGTTCCTCTACAGATACCCGAGTTGAGTACTGCCAAGTTAGATCCCAAGTTATTAGATCTTTTACAACACAATCAAGACTTATCGGGTCTTGTTTTAATCAATGGTCCTTCTAGGTCTGGTAAAAGTACAAGTTGTGCAGTGTTGCTAGAGTGGATTAATCAAAACCTCCCAAGAAAGGTATTCTGCTTAGAAGATCCCATCGAATATCTATTTCGAGATAACAAGTCTTCAGTTACTCAAAGAGAAAAGTATTCAGACTTTGAAGACCTATCTAAAGTGATTCAATACTCTCTCAAAGATGGAGTAGAGATTTTATATGTGACGAAAATTGATTCCTTAGAGACTCTAGAGATCGTTTTAACAGCAGCAGAAACAGGTGTATTAGTCATATCTACAGTTACAGCTATTGATGTAGTTAGAAGTATAGAGTCACTATTCTTTGGGGCTGATAAAACTGTGAAATTTGGTTATCAGCAGCGTTTATCTAGAGTGCTACTTTATGTTTCTGCCCAAATTTTAGTACCTAGAAGAGAGGGTGGAAAGGCTTTGGTGAAAGAGCAAGTAATGATGGATTCCAGTACTAAAGGAATGGTACGAGAAGGGCAGTTTAAAGTCTTGTCGAATTTAATTGACCAAACCAAAAATGCTAAGATATTTTCATTTCATGCAGATTTTGAAGATTTGATAAAGCAATCAGAGTTAGAGTGGAACGAAGTTATGGATTTGATTCCAGATTACGAGTCTTTTGAAAAAAAGATGAGATCACAAGGGTTAATATAAATCACTTGATATAAAAGCTGATGTAGGTAAAATTATGAGAGATTTAATAAAAAAAGCAATCGAGTTGCAAGCAGATCGAGTTCATGTTGTATCAGGAACCATGCCAATTTGCCAAAAATACAAAGAGATTATTCAAATCTCAGATCAACGTACATTACCACCTCAGGTATATCAATTGATTGATGGACTACTTGATGAAAAGCAAAAAAAGCGATTATTGAAGGACTCAGAACTCTTTACTTCTATAGATATAGATGACAAGCATTTTGCAAGAGCTCATGTATACAAGCAAAGAAGTACTTTGGCTATTTCTTTGAAAATTATCAATAAGAAAGTAAATAGTTTGAGTAATATTGGCTTTGATATGGATACTTTAGCAAATTTACTAAGGCAAAACAGCGGCTTAATTTTGGTTGCCGGTGCGCCTAACTCTGGTAAATCTTCTACTTGTGCTGCTTTAGTTCATCATTATGTATCGCAACGTTCGTATCATGCCTTAAGACTATCAGAAACAATTGAAAAAGAGTTTATTGATTATCCAAGCAGTCTTGTTACCCAAAGGCTTGAAGATATAGACTATAAAAAAGATGAGTCTATTGTAGATTCTATTTTGATGAGCGATATAGATATCTTAGATATGGGAGAGATTAAAGAGGCAAAAGACTTTAAATTAGCCTGTGATCTTTCGGCAAAAGGCCTACTAGTTGTCGCGTCCATCGTGGCAAGTGACATAGAAAACGTATTATTTAAATCCCTACACTGTATGGGGGATCCAGAGTTTTTCAGAAAAGCAATCTCAGAGAATCTTTTGGCTGTCATTCATCAAAGCTATTTTAGAAATAAAAGTAAAGAAGCCTTTTTTATCCATGAAATGTTTCGAGTATATCCATCTGTTAAAAAGCATTTATTATTGGCAAACATAACCGCGATTATGAGCTTTTTAGAAAGTGGTGGAAAGTCAGACTGTTTGTTATATAAAAAAGCCTTCGAATTGTTAGTGGCTGATAACAAGATTCATGAAGAAGAGGTTCCTTCCACATATCGCTAGATCTTAGTGAGAGATTTTCCATTCAACCCATCCAGAAAAGTTCATGCTCTTTTTTGCACTAATTCCGATTTTTTGCCAAGCCCAAGGTGTTAAGTCAATTCCGGCAGGATTTTTTACTACTCGACCGTCAAAACGTCTCATACGATGTTGAAAATAGTGAATCGCTCTTGGATTTGAGTTTGTTTTCCAATAGGGGTCATCTCGAAACCAAGGCCCTAAGTCTCTTACTTTCATTCGAACCCAACGACCAACTCTACCATCTTTTTTGACGAGTCTAACTTTAATATGTTTTCCGATGATACTAACATGAGGTAAAGCAGCAGTAACTAGGCCCCATTTAACTTTAGATCCATCTTTAAAGACATTTGTCTCACCCTTATTACCAGGTTTACCAAAACTTGTACCATAAACTCGAAATATTCCATTGCCTTGATACGATGACTTAGTATTATTTAAAATAGATTGTGATACACGTTTTTTACGGCTAAACAAACTTTGAGAGACAATCTTTGAAAAGAGTCGATTAAAAGACTTCTTGTCATTATGACTGATATATCCAGGATTACTTTGTTTCTTTTTTAGATATTTGAGAATTAAGTTTCCGGCGGGATCGTTTGCTATAGAACAGTTAAAGCAAATATAAAATAAAATTAGGTATTTCATTTTTTAATGTTTTTATCTAGATCAAGCCAGATATTATGATAATTAAACTCAGACTCGCCAAAAGAGCTCAATTGTATGCCTTGGACAAATTGATGGGCTAAAATGTAGGTTGTAGGAAAGTACAAGCAAATCCATGGGGAATCTTTCATTAATAGTTTTTGCGCTTGGTCGTAATACTCGTTACGAATTTTAGAGTTATTAGTAAAGCGTGCACTTTCAATCAACTTGTCTACCTTAGGATTACAGTACCGTGAAGAGTTATTGTCATTGTCTATGTTATTACAAGTAAAATTATACCTTAGTACATTATCCGCATCAGCATAATCTAAAATCCAACCCATAGTAAAAAAACTAGCTTCTGCCTTAGATATAGAGCCAAAATGATTGGACCAATTTTGTAAAACCAGTTGAATCTCTATACCAATATCAAGTAGGTTAGATTGAACCATTCGCCCGATGCGATTTGTGCTGCCCTTGCGACCTGTAACATAGAGCTTTACCTCAGGAAAGTCAGATACTAATCCCTTTTCATCAAATGAAAACCCGCAATCAAGTAGGAGTCTTTTAGCTTTTTTAGGATTAAACTCATAAGGGTTATAATCTTTCATGTGTCCTAAAATACCTGGAGGAAGGGGAGAGTTAGCAGTAAAACCTCGATTGTTAAGTACATATTTAACGATAACATCTTTGTTGATTGCATAATTGAAGGCTTGCCTCACTCGTACATCATCAAAGGGCTTTTGATTTACATTAAACGCTAAATACTGGATTTGAAGACTTGGTTTCTCAAAAAATGAGTATTCACTAGATTTAATAGACTCTTTGAGTTCTTTTCTAGGTATAGAGTTGATGTGATGAAGTTTTTTTTCTTGAAAAAGACTGAATTCATTTAAATTGTTTTCTCGGCGAAACTGAAAACGAATAGCATCTAAATAAGGTCTACCTTTGAAGTAGTCAAGATTTGCTCTAATAATAAGGTCTTTTTTTGGGTCGAAGGATTGTAGTATGAAAGGGCCTGTACCAACGGGGTTGGCATGTAGTTGGTTTTTATTTGCAATGATGTCTTCTTGGGCTACTATACTAAGAGCATGGGAGGATAATTCCATCAAAAATGAGGGAGAAGGAGCAACCAACTGAATCTCTAAGATATGTTCATCTAAGACTTTAATCCCAGACACTTGCGTTGCTAGGTGATTTTGAAATTCTTTTACTCCAACGACTCCACTTAGTAAAGTGCTTTTATGAGGGCTATTGGTTTTTGGGTTTAAGACTCGCTCTAGAGAAAACTTAACATCTTGTGCTTTTAGCTCTCTACCTCTATTTTTGGTGGTATAAGAGTTTGTATTAAAGCTATCACCTAAAACCGTATGAAACCGGATTTTTTCACGAAGATAAAAAGTATAAGTTTTTTGATCTTCGGAGATTTCCCATGACTTTACTATATCGGGGCTTGCTGATAAGTCTTGTCCCATACGAAATAATCGAGAGTACAATTGTGCAATAACTTCACTTGAATCGGAGTCCGTTACAAAAGCAGGATCGAAGGTTTCAGGGAGATTTGTAAGTATTCGTTGATAAGTACCTCCAAACTTGGGTTTTTTATTTGTTTCTCCTTCAAGACAGTAAGCTTGAATAGATAATAATATAGTTAAAATAATATATGTAAGTTTCATTTGTTTGTGGTCCGTTGATCAAACTAAAGGTTGTAAAATAGTATATTTAAACCCTTAGTATACAATTGCCATACCAAAAGAACAAAGGGAAGATTATAGTGAGTAGAACCATAGATTAAGTTGCTAGACATATCCTAAGGCATAAACTGATATTTTGTTTTTCAAGAGTTTTGCGTATAATGCAGGATAATAATAAACAGATTTGTCTTTAGGAGACCTCCCTTGAAAGAAGAATACTTAGATTTAGTCCATAAAATTTTAGATTTTGATCATCATTATCATGTTTTGGATCAAGCCAAAATATCTGATTATGATTATGACATGTTATACAAAAAATTAGAAAAACTAGAGATGGATTATCCTGATTTAAAGGTAGACTTTTCTCCAACTACTAGAGTAGGAGCAGAGCTTTCTAGAGGCTTTAATAAGCAAGCTCATAGACATCATTTAATGAGTTTGTCAAATGTGTATAACGAAGATGAGCTGAATGATTGGATGGAAAGATGCGCTAAAACTTTACCTCAAGCAGCAAGGTTTTCATTTGTAGCAGAGACAAAATTTGATGGTTTGTCAATTGCTCTATATTATAAAAATGGAGTTTTAGAGCAAGCATTGACCCGAGGGGATGGTAAAACTGGCGAGCTGGTAACAGAAAATGTTCGAACAATTCGTACTATTCCATTGAAAATTAATTTTGAAAAAGACTTAGTTTTAAGAGCAGAGATTTTAATGAAAAAACAAGACTTTGCAGACCTAAATGAATCTCAAATCTCTCAAGGTTTAAAAGTATTTGCTAATCCTAGAAATGCAGCAGCCGGTGCGATTCGCCAATTAGATAGTTCGATTACTTCCAAAAGAAACTTATGTGCCTTTGTATATGATGTGTTAAATCGAGAAGAGTTAGGCTTAGAAAGCCATGAGGAAACACTTAACTTTTTAGACTCTCTTGGCTTTGTGACAGATCCACAAGCTAAAAAGTGTACTAACTTGCAAGAACTGACAGCCTTTTATAATAAGATAGGGGATTTGCGAGAGAGTTTACCCTATGATATAGATGGCGTAGTTAATAAAGTGAATGAGTATAACTTGTATGAGTATATGGGCTTTACAGGAAAATCCCCTCGATATGCTATAGCTTTTAAATATGAACCGGAGCAAATAGAGACACAAGTGATCAATATTGATGTGCAAGTAGGTAGAACAGGTGTGTTAACTCCAGTTGCGGAGTTTTCTCCTGTATTTTTGGCTGGTTCTACAATTCGATTTGCATCCTTACATAATTGGGATGAGATTCAAAATAAAGATGTTCGGATTGGTGACTTTGTAAAGATTGAAAAAGCGGGGGATATTATTCCACAAGTTGTGACGGTTTTAAAAGAAAAGCGAACCGGATCAGAGCTAATTTTGGATCCACCCCAAGTGTGCCCCGTTTGTAATGCAAAAGCAATCCGAAGAGAAAATGAAGTAGCCTATCGTTGTGATAACTTTTATTGTTCTTCACAAAATTTAGAGAGGTTAAAGCATTTTGTTTCAAGGGATGCTTTAAATATCAGAGGGATTGGCACATCGGTTTTAGAGCAATTGTTAGAGTTAAAACTAGTAGAAAACCCTATGGACTTATTTAGTTTGTCCTTGGATGATTTTTTACGTTTAAAAGAAACAAAAGAAAAGTCCGCTACTAATTTTTATGAGGCTATCTCAAAGAGTCGTTCTATTCCATTGAGTAGATATATATATTCTTTAGGGATTCCATTTATTGGTCTTCAAACAGCGGTTTTATTAGCAGAACACTTTGTTAGTCTAGATAAGTTTAAATCTTGTAGCTTAGATGTTTTAAAAGAAGTTGATGGGGTAGGAGATAAAATGGCTGAGTCTTGCTCCTTATTTTTAGAGTCAGACTATTTTAAAAGTATTGAAGAAAAGCGGATTTTTGAGTCCATAGAGATTTTACAAGAAGAAAAAGTAGAAATAGAAGGTGGCTTTAGTGGTGAAGTAGTATGCTTTACAGGTACTCTACTAGAAATGAAGCGAAAACAAGCTCAAGAGATAGCAAAAAAGTATGGAGCACTCATTTCTACAAGTATAACTAAAACAACAACTTTATTAGTTTGTGGAGAAAAAGCAGGATCTAAACGAAAAAAGGCTCAAGATCTTGGGATTAAGATCATAGAAGAGTTAGACTATATAGATTTAGTAGAAAGTTTTAGAAAAAACTCTTAATTTTAAAGTAGGAATCATGAGCAAGAAACAAGTAGAACACCCAAGAAAATTAATAGATCATTTGGATTTGTTTAATTCAAAAATAGGAGAAGAACTATGTTGGCCCCTAACTGGTATCAATAGTGGATACACAGTGATTGATGAGGCTGTAGATACTTTTCGGCCTGGTTTATATATATTTGCTGGTGGGACCGGTACTGGTAAGAGTAGTTTTTTGAATAATCTTATGTTTGGCTTTTTATCTCAAAGTAAAAATGTTTGTGGGCTTCACTTTTCTTATGATGTTAACTATTTGGAGCAAGTTGGTAAGTATTTATCATTAGCATCTAACTTGCCTTTAGATCAGATAAAAAATCCAGCGAAAATATCAGAAGAAGACTTAGAAAAACGATTTGAAGGAATTGCAAAACTAGAAGAAATTCAAAGTAGAATGATTATTTTGGATCAAAACCATAATGTGCAACAAATAGATCAAATTGAAAAAGAAGTAGTGTCATTAAAACAAGAGTTTCCAGATTCTCCCGTTGTGATAGCCATTGATCCAATTTCTCAGTTGATTGATAGCTCCCATGCTTATGGAGAAGAAAGAGATAGCTACTTTGTTGTGGAGCTGAAAAGATTGGCTCGAGTTCATGGTGTAGTAGTTTTAATGGGAGTTGATTTAGATATTGGTGCACGTGAGTTTCGTCCAAAACTGTCTCAATTAGAAAAGAAAGTTGCTTTGATGTATGGTGCAGAGTTTATCGGATTGTTATATAATGACACCTTAAATAACTTTGATACGCCATTACTAGAGTGGGAATGGGCAACAAAAGATACAATGATTCCGATTATAGAGTTAAATATTGTGAAAAATAAATCCTCCTCTTATCTAGGTAGGTTGTTTTATCGTTTTTATGGTTCACAATGTCGCTACAAAGAATGTGTTAAAGCTGAAAATGAATATTATAATGAAATGATCGAGAACATGGATCATTTTGAAGAAGATCCTAAAAATAGAAAATCAATAAGCACTGGTAATAAAGTTTATGTCACACCCAAAAGAACCTTCGAAAAAAAATTCGAAATCGAATAAACCTCAAAAAATAATTAGAATTGATATTAAAACTCAATTCAAAGAAGCGCTAGAGTTTCACCAACAAGGAAATTACGAAGAAGCTCTATTGGCTTATCAGTTAATTCTGTCTGAAATGCCAAACCATAAAGCTGCCTTAATGAATCTTGGGGTGGTGCATTATGTTTGTGCTAATTATGACTCAGCTCGCGAATGTTTCGAGTCTATCCTTAAAGAAGAAGAAAAAGAGATTGATGCTCTTTACAATTTAGGTCGAGTTTTACAGGCTCAAAAGGAGTACTCTAAAAGTTTAGAATACCTTGAAAAGTCTTATGAGATAAATCCTGATGACCCTATGATTCAAAAAACTCTAGGTATTGGTTTTGGCAAACTAGGTTTTGACAAAGAAGCTGTAGATATGTTGTCAAGTTATCTTGATACATACCCAAATGACTGTAGCGTTTTATTAGCATTGAGTAAATCTTATATGAGCTTAGGGGAGTTTGTTGACGCAGGCTTTGTGCTAAACAGATTGTTAAGTATTGATGATCAAGAGCAAGCTGCCTATGAGCTTTTATCCGAGTGCTATTATCATCAATCTAAGATCGAGACCTCAATCGATGTATTGCGAAAACTATTAGTTCTACGAAAAAATGATTCTGGAATTTATAGAAAATTGGCAATGTACTACGGGCAAATTAAAGATTACTCTGAAGCAAGGCAATGTTACTGGAAAGCTTATTCAATTGAGTCTAAGGGATTGAAAATTCAGGATGAAGGAATGTCTGGTTTTAACGCAGACATTGATCGATTGACTTTTCAAAGTTCAGTTTTAGCTATTACTGAAAAATACTCTCTGCAAAATAATTGGAAGGGTGCATTAAGAGAGTTTTCTCACCTGTCTAAAAAGTATCCAGACTCTATTATTCTTTTACAAGAAATAGCTTATTTATATCAATGTGTTGGTGAGTTCAGAAGAGCCGGTGGATACTACGAGCGAATTCTTGAAATGGATGAAGATAATTTAGAAGCATTATTGCAATTGATAAGAATTAGTATTGAAGTAAAGGACTACTCTTACGGTAAATTAAAGGCTGAAAAAGCCCTTAGTAAATACTCTGAAGTATTAGAGGTATATGAACTCGTCGGACTATTTTTGGTTTCTTTTGAAAGATACGAAGAGGGCTTGTCTTACTTTGAACATTGCAAAGAAAATAAATTTGATAGCTGTGGAGTCATGCTTGGCTCATCTGAGTGTTATATTGGGATAGAAGAGTTTGAAAAAGCTGTTGATTTATTAAAGTCGGCGGTTCGAATATTTCCGGATCAAGTAGACTTAAAGTTAAACTTGGCTAAATCATATCTAGGACTAGAAGAAATAAAAAAAGCACAAGAGGTTTTAGTTGAGTCTCGTTTGGCTTTTCCTGACAATCTACAAGTATTGTCATTATCTGCAAGGGCAGCTGTTAAAGCTAGAAACCTAAAGAAGGCCGCTGAATATTGGGTGAAAATGTCTAGTTTAGCCCCTTTAAACAAAGAAGACTATGTCCCATTTATTAAGAGTCTGATTTTTTCAAGACAAGGGTCTTTAGCAGCCAAACACTTAAAGAGTTTTACTCGCTTTAAGCATAAGAGTTTTGAGAGTGTGTACTTAGAAGCACTTATTTTTATTATTCAAAAAAATCGATTTCGTTTTGGTATTCCATGGCAAGAGCTTTGGAGTTTAGATGCTGAGCAAATGATTAAAAACTCTTATGAGATGAAAGCAATTTTAAGTGAAGAAGATATCGAGTTTATGATTCAGTTGCAGCCAGAAACACATCGTTTGTTTTCAAAAAAGCCTGAGATCAGAAAAGCAATAGAAGAGTGTTTTCAGATTTTGATTCAGCCAAGTTCATTAGAGCTAGTAAAGTAGACTCAGTAATTGAGTTAGTTGAACTCTTTAAATTGGACTCCATTTACTTTTTAAGAAGCTTTGTTTATTATCTCGATTGATGGATTAATCCAAATCCTTTAAGACAACTTTGGCGAGACTAAAAATGCAAAAAAAAGAAAGTTTAGTAGATTTTTTAAGAGAGTTATTTGTTTTTAGCTCCTCGTATATTCATCTATATTTCTTCGCATTTATTTTTTTAGCATTGTCCAATTTCTTTTCGGCTAAAATCCCAAATAGCGTTCAAAGTGCTATTGACTCTACTGCTAATGCTGGTGCTTCAGATAAAATTATATGGTTTGCTGGCATGATCATAGCTTGTGCTGGCGTACAGTTTATATTTCGAGTTTTAGCTCGAATACTAGTATACAGAGCCTGCCGAGAACAAGAGCATAGCTTACGAGACAAACTAATGGAAAAGGTCTGTAGTTTCTCAATAAAAACTTTGTCGCAAAAGTCTATTGGAGATTATGTGACCAATATGTCTGAGGATACGACTCAAGTTAGGATTTTTGTTGGCTTTGGTTTTGTTCAGTTGGCTAATATTATTATGGTGTATGTGTTTTGCTTACCATATATGATAGCAATCTCTCCTAAGCTAACCATGTATGCGATTATCCCTTACCCATTATTGTTAATTTATATTGCTGTACTTAATCACAAACTATATTATCTGAATTTAGATATGAAAGCCAAATTGGCTCAAGTAACAGATTTTGTTTCGCAATCTGTGTACGGCATATATGTGATTAAATCTTTTCATGCTATGACTTCTTTTTCACAAAAGTTTGATGCAGAAAGTGATGAGCTTTTTACTAAGCAATGGAGAGCAACTTTATACAACTTGATTTTGATGCCAGGCTTAATCCTAATCTCTAGTTTTGGAGAGTGGATAGTTATTTATTTAGGTGTACCTATGATTAACGCAGGTGAGATCAGTCAGGGTCAATTTATAGCCTATCATGGATATATCTCTATCTTGATTTTTTCTTCAGTAGCTGTTGGTTTTGGAGTTTCTACTTTTAACCGTGGATTTACTTCTTGGATTCGATTGCGTGAGATTTATACTTTAGAGTCTGAACCTGAAAAATCAGATGCTTTGGTAGAGTCTCCCAATAAACTAGAGGTGAGTAGGCTAAAATTTACTCACTATATTCATGATAAAGAGTCCTTTTCTTTGGATATCGAAAGTCTAAATTTAGATTTAAATAAATCGATTGGTATATTTGGTCCGATTGGATCAGGAAAAAGTACTTTCATTAAATTGTTGGCTGGGATTTATCAGGCCAAAGAGGGTGATTTTCAATTCGACGATCAACTAATCTCATCAAAGCACTATGCTGATTTACGAAAGTTTATCTCGTATGTGCCTCAAAATGTATTTTTGTTTTCTAAATCTATAGAAGATAATATTAGTTTTTTTGAAGATTTTACTCAAGATCAGATTAAAGATGCCCTAACTTTTGCAGATTTATTTTCTGATGTTGAAAAGTTTGAAAATGGTACTGAAACCATTGTGGGAGAGCGTGGTGTGCGTTTATCCTTAGGTCAAAAACAAAGGCTAACTTTAGCTCGATCTCACTTTCACCCAAAAGATGTGCTTTTGATTGATGATTGTTTTTCAGCCTTAGATACAGTAACTGAAGAAACAATCCTACAATCATTGATACAATCAGATATTTATAAAACTTTGTTTTTGTGTAGTCATCGAATCTCTACTCTAAAACATTGTGAGCAAATTTTAGTGTTTGATAAAGGAGAGATTACTCATAAAGGTAGTCACGATCAATTACTAAAAACTTGCCCTTATTATCAAGAGATTTGGAGTATACAACAAATGTTTGAGGAGGTTTCCTCATGAAAAAGTTTTTAATGCAAGAAGCCTATGTTTTTCGTTATTGGTTATTGGCTTCATTTTTGTTGATCCCTATTGTTCAAGGGATACGTATTGTTCAACCTTGGCTTTTTAAATTAATCATAGATGTTGGTGAAGGCACTAGTTATGGTTTAAATTTATTGCAATTAACTTTTGTATTACTAGCTTTTATTTTTGTAAATCATATCTTTCAATATTTACAAGGCTATATAACGGCTTTTGCTGGTGCAAGAATTGTCTTATCCATTAGAAAAAAGCTTTATAAACATTTATTACAATTACCTTATGGAACTTTTTCTCGATTAAAGTCAGGTCAAATCATTGTACGTCTTAGCTCGGATGTGGAGTCAGTGGGTAACGCTCTTTCTGGAGTTTTAGTTCGTACACTCTCTGATATTTTGGCGATCGTCTCTATTTTAGTCGTTTTACTTACGATCAATGTACGATTAGCTATGTATATCGTAATTGGTATACCTTGTTTGATTTATATTACAGGTTTTATTGGTGGAAAAATCCGAAAAGGGATGACAGTAACGAAAAAGATCCTTTCTGAAATGACTAGCTTTTTTTCAGAAACAATCCAGGGTTTTGAGATCATTAAAAGTTTTGAAAAAGAAAAGGATACTCATGCCTCTTTTCATAAATTATCAAGAAACTTCACAAACGAATTTCATAGATTAAATTTTTTCGAACCAACATATTATTCTTTTGTGGAGTTTTTCACTTCTTTTTTATTAGCCTGTTTGATTTTTGATGGCGGAAACCAAATATTAGAAAATACCTTGCAGTTTGGGGAGCTTGTAGCAGTTATAACTTATGTTCAACGAATTATGCATCCTATTCGTCATCTATCCGGTATGTTACACCAAGTCCTAAATGCTTATACGTCTATGCAGCGGATTTACTCTATTCTTGAAGAAAACACAGAGAGAGATGTTATTTCTGATCATGAGCAAGCCATTGAAAAGTACTCTATTGAGTTTAAAGATGTGGAGTTTTCTTATGGTGAAGAGATGATCCTAAAGGGAGTCAACTTTACTATCGAAGAAGGGCAAAAAGTTGCCATCGTTGGTAGAACAGGGGCCGGAAAGTCAACCATTATAAAGTTGATCAATCGATTTTATTTAATTAACAAAGGTGAGATTTTGATTGGTGGAGTAAACATAGATAATGTTTCAAGACACTCGTTACGATCATCCATTGGTCTTGTTTTACAAGATGTATTTTTATATGCAGGATCTATTTTAGATAATTTAAGTTTATATGATGAGTCTAGGATACAAAAAGCCAAAGATTTTTGTAACAAACTTTTAGATAGAGATTTATTTAGTGAGCAAATCATATCAAAAGATGTGGGGCAAAGTGGGGATAACTTCTCTATTGGAGAAAAGCAATTAGTAGCCTTTGGTAGAGTTTTTATTAAAGATGCAGAGATCTTTTTATTAGATGAAGCCACTTCAAATATTGATGTAAAAACAGAAAGCTTTCTTGAAGAGGAATTACATCACTTTATAGCAGATAAAACAGCAATCATTATTGCTCATCGTTTGTCGACCATTAGAAATGTAGATAAAATTATCGTGATGAAAGATGGACGAGTTGTAGAGACTGGCCAGTATCAAGAGTTGATTGATAAAAAAGGCGAGTTTTTTGAATATTTTAAACATCAGTATAAAGATATGTTGTAAAGCTTTAAAATAACTATATTCAGTTATTAAAATATGTTTCAAAATTTTTTGAGCTAATATACAATAGAGCTATGATCACTTTATTTTTGTTTTTATTGATTGGGGTTTCTTGGGGACAAGAGACAAAAGTATTTTTAGAACCTCTTAATATTAGTAATTTTCCTCTAATCTCTGTTCAAAGTACTTTAAGCATAAGTACAGTTTTAACCACCAAAAAAATTCGTCGAAACTTTGAACTATATGAAGACTTACATAAAATAAAAGATTATGAGATTGAATTTGTAAAAGAAGCTAAAAAAATTGCTTTGATTATAGATACTTCTGGCTCTGTTAAAGATTTTATGGGTGAAATCAAATCAGGGGTACAAACTTTTATTGAAGGTATGGATAGTAAAGACGAAGCCTTGTTAGTTTCTTTTTCTGGAAATGTTAGGTTAAAGCAAGATTTAACCACTAAGAAGTCTTTACTTACTAAAGCGGTTGATAGTTTACAGGCAAAGGGTGGAACTCGCTTATATGATGGGCTCTATGGGGCCTTAGGCAAGTTACCTT
The DNA here is from genome assembly GCA_023954715.1 of Candidatus Cloacimonadota bacterium. Lineage (GTDB taxonomy): Bacteria > Muiribacteriota > UBA6191 > UBA6191 > UBA6191. The sequence goes on from JAGSHD010000013.1 coordinate 109,220, forward strand.
ATGATAACTCCATAGCAATTTTGTTTACAGATGGTAAAGATCAGTTTCACCCAGATGATAATAAACCATATAGTAAAAACTCTCTAAATAGTGCGATTGCTCGGTCTAGGCAAAAGCAAGCTCCAGTCTTTGTGATTGGGATTGGGGATGGTACGGACGAAACAATACTGTCCAATATTGCCCAATCTACCGGTGGGCAATATTTTAAAGTAAATGGAGCAAGAGCATTATCTAAAATCTACTCTCAGATATCCATGTTGTTGAGGGCTCGAGTAAAAATTAGATATGAGTCTCCTAACAAAAACTATGATGGAAAGTTACGTAGAGTTACCTTTAAAGAAGTAAAAACTAAGGTTCAGCATCAAAGGGTATATGCATTGGGAGAGGTTGACAGTAGTTTTTCACAGTATAGATCGGATTGGTTTGATCAAGATGCTTTGATGGATGTTTCTAGCTTAAACTTTAGTAAAAAAATGGATCTTTCTTACTCAGTAAACACACAATTGCTTGTAGAGGGTGGTAAACCTAGTTTAAAGCCAGGAGCTTTATCAATTGTAGGTCCTAGTAGTAGTGTGGACCTTTCCAACCCATTCAAGCCAAAAATAGTAGTAGATCCCGGATCAGTAAATTTTAAAGCTCCAGAGTTAAATGTGAGTCCCCTCAAAATAGATTCATCTGTTGATCTTGATACTTCTATAGGCGGCTCATGGGGTATGCAAGACGACGATGATGAAGAAGATAATGACAATGATGATGAAATGGATTGGAGTGATGATGATTAATATAAAAAGTATAATTGTAGGAGTGGGTTTGTCCTTAGCTTTAAACCCTATTTATTCATTAGATTTGTTTGGCCCATCAGGGAGCCCAGTCAATGAAAAAATGATGGAGTCTATGGAGACCCGGATTGATGAATATGTGGGTAAGTCATTAGATTCAAGCCTTAATATGTTTAATATGTCTGATCTTATGAGTGGTGATATGAAAAACTTTCAAAGTGATTTGAATACCGGAGTAAATAAGATCGTACAAGATAGCTTAAAGTTTTCTTTTGATTTACAAAAAGACATTATGAGTGGAGTTGCTAAAGACATGGGTGGATTACAAGACAAACTAGCTCCATTTATTCAAAAAACGATTGATGACTCTTTAAATATGGGTGATATGGGTGATCAAAGCTCTCAATTGTTTGATCAAAAAGAGTTTCAATCTAATTTAACTAATTATCTCTCTGAAACAATCTCTTCAAGCTTAGAAAGTGGACTCAAGTCATTGACTCAAGGTTTAACAGGTAAAAAGATGACAGGAGACTTTTTTAGAAGTTCAAACTTTATAGATAGTTTTCAGAGCTTTTCAAAACAAGATGCTGATTATAGCTCTAAATCAGACCATCAAGATGAAATGTTGGATTCTATGGGTGAGGGTTTAGATAAATCCTTATCTAGTTGGGGAGAGAAATTTGGAAAAGATATGGAGAGTTGGGGAGACAACTTCGGAAAACAAATGGAAGACTTTGGGGATAATCTAGGTAAATCGATTGAGTCTCAAATGAATAACATGTTTGGTGATGAGGATTAAAATAATTATTTAAATCTCTAAGAAACTCTACGACTCAAATAATTATATCTTGTGAGTAGCAGTTTTCATCAATCTCACCATAATCTTCTTCGATGACTTCTTCATCATCAAACTCTTCGATATCTAGCATATATTGGCCTGTATCTTCATTAATAATAAGCTCTCCCATGAGAGCTTCAAACTCTTCTAGAATAAGCAGGGGAGTTATTACTCCAGACTGAGTTAGGTTAAACTTTTTAAGTATGTTGATCTCTAGTGGATTAACAGGTTTACAAGAATAACTACAATGACTCAATGCAATTTTTTCATGAGAATACTCATCAAAAAAGATACGAAAATCAGATAATCGGCCAGAGTAGTAATGAAAGATGTGAAGTAGTTTGTTTGCTTGCTCTTCGTTAGTGATACAAGAAGACTTAACAGATAAGTTTCCTGTTTCTAACTTTTGAATCAAAAATAAAAATTGTTTTTCAGCCATAATATTATAAAAATTAAGCCTCCCATAAAAATGAGAGGCTTTGAAAGATTAGTTTACCTCAGGAGCCTTTGCCGTATAATCTACGCCTAATGTCCGATCCTCAAACTCAATTACGCTTAGTTCACTTGATAAAGTCTCTATAGCTTTTAAATTTAAGCATCCAGAAGCTCTACATACATCGTTGAGACCTTTTTCGATAGATGGAAACTGAGAACCAATGTACTCAATGGCATCTAACTCTGTATTTAAACTCAATCTATTTTCAGTCTTAAACTTTCTGATAGCTCCAACAAAAGTTTTAGAGTCAAAATATACTTTTTCGTCTTCTTCTGAGATAAAACTATCATCACCTACTGGGTAAGCACATATATGAACAGAATCTACTTTTTCAATGTCTTTGAAAAAAGCGTGATAGATCTCTTCTGTGATATGTGGAATAAAGGGTGCCAAGAGTCGGATTAATGAAAATATTATTGTATATAATGCATTTTGTGCAGATTCTTTTGAGCCTTCACCATGGTCTTGTGGGTTATAGATACGATGTTTCATGAGCTCCATGTAATTATCACAAAAATCCCAAAAGAAAGTTTCAATCTCAGAGAGGGCTAGGGAGTACTCATACTGCTCTAGATGTTGGTTTGCTTTAGTACAAACCTTTTGTAGTAATGACACTAAACCTTTATCAATTGCAAAAGTAATTTTATTGGTATCTGGAGTATCAAAACCATCTAAGTGCATTAAGGCAAACTTAGAGGCATTAAACAGTTTTGTAACTAATTTAGCAGCAATTTTAAACTCTTGCTCTTCGAAATAGCAATCCGCTCCAAGTTTAGCTCCTGCGGTCCAATATCGAATAACATCAGCACTATATTTTTCAATTAGTTGCTCAGGTCCGCTTGGGGCGTTTCCTTTTTTCTTAGAAATCTTTTCACCCTTTTTATAAAGAACATGGCCAGAGATCATGATGTCTTTCCATGGGATATCTTGTTGGTGAAACCATGATTTAACAATGGTGTAAAATGCCCATGTTCGGATAATATCGTGTGCTTGAGGCCGCATGGACATAGGAGCTAATTTACTCTCTAAAGAGTTTTCTTCGCCCCATTTGTAGTTGACTTGTGGGGTTACAGAAGAAGTTGTCCATGTATCCATTATGTTTAAGTCACCTACAAGATTAGTAGAGTTACATTTAGGACAGTTTTTACTAGAAGAATTTTCTTTTGGATCCACCGGTAACTCAGAGTCATCAGGAGTAACGTGAGTGCCACAATCTTCACAATGCCAAATTGGGAAAGGTACTCCAAAAAATCTTTGTCGTGAAATACACCAGTCCCAGCTAAGGTTTTCAACCCAGTGGATATATCTTTGTTTCATAAACTTAGGATACCAGTTGATTTTGTCAGCCAGTTTAAGAAGATCCTCTTTGTGATCCATAACTTTGATTACCCACTGTTTTGTGGATAAAAACTCGATGTCTGTGCCACATCGTTCATGGGTATTTACTGGATGAGAAATAGCATCGCTTTTTAAAAGTGTACCATCCTCTTCAAGTCGAGCTATGACTTGTTTTCGAGCTTCTTTGATTTTTAGGTTTTGAAACTCACCGGCAAGTTCTGTGGTTTTACCGTATTTAGAGATAGATACACGTAAGGGTAGTTTATGTTTTTTAAACCATTCAATATCTGTTTTATCACCAAAAGTACAGCACATTACTGCTCCAGTACCTTTTTCCATGTCCGCTTTTTCGTCTGTAAGAATAGGAACTACATGTCCAAAAATTGGGACAATAGCATTTTTACCCACTAAAGATTTATATCTCGGATCATCAGGATGAACAAAGATACATACACATGATGGAAGTAGCTCTGGACGAGTAGTACCAATGATGATCTCTCCGCCATCTTCTAATTGAAACTTAAGGTCGTTGAAAGAGGAGTCTTTGTCCACGGACTCAAGCTCGGCTTGAGCAATGGCAGTTTGGCATTCAACACACCACATATTAGGCTCATCTCGATGCTCTACTAAATCTTTTTTATGTAAGTCTAAAAATGATCTTTGGGATATTCGTTGGCAATCATCTTGAATGGTTGCGTAAGTGAGGTTCCAGTCAGCTGAAAACCCTAGAGCAGTCCACATGTCTTGAAATTGTTTTTCGAGTTCAACAACTGTTGTTCGACATAAGTCATTAAACTCGCTTCTTTTCATTTTGTTTCCACGAACTTTTTTCTTTTTTTCAACAAATCTCTCTGTAGGTAAGCCGTTGTCATCGAAACCAAAAGGATAAAATACATTTTTACCGATCATTCGTTGGTATCTAGCAATAATCTCTGCTTGCGTATAAGAATATACATGACCAATATGAAGAACACCTGAGACAGTAGGTGGAGGAGTATCTATGGAATAGATTTCTTTGTCAGAATTAGGATCAAAAGCGAAAGTTTGATTTTCTTTCCAGTAATCTTGCCATTTTTTTTCTTCTAGTTGAGGTTTGTATTTTTTTGGTAGCATCTGTTGCCTTTCTATTGGATGGGCTAATTGAATTTTAAATTGAATGCGACATTTTATACTGATGAGCATAAATAATCTAACTTTTTTGATTTTGTTCAGTAAATGATTCAAAATAGTTTATTGATATTACAAAAGATAGAAAATTAAATTTGATTCCGTTACTGAGTAGAAAAAAATTGCCAGTGAATTACTCACAGAGATTTTTGTGTGTTATATTATGAGATAATATTATCTTGGAGTGAGAAGATTTTTCGTTTTTATCTCTTTATAGTATTAAAAGCTAATCAACTGTAATTTGGAAACTCTATGATCAAATACCTTCGCAATCTTTCAAATAAAGGTTCCGTGTCTTTGATGGCTTTCATGGTATTGGGAGTGATCTTTGTAATTGGCTTGGCTTTTCGCCAGTTCACGATGAACAGTGTATTACAAATCTACCGATTTAAAACCAACGAAATCTCACTCGCGATGGGTGATGGACTGCTGGATATCTCTAAGAAAATAGCAGAAAGTCTAGCTAATACACCCGGTTCAAAGTTAGATGAAATGTTAACCAAAATGCAGGGTGATCAAACAGGTCCTGAAGAGCTTTTTTCAATTGAAAGTGGCGTGGTAAAAGGTGCAGCTGGAGATTATTCCGATGTGATTGCTAAACTTCTTGGCAATGAAGAAGGAGCAGCTGAAAAAATAACTGCCAAAGTTAAAATTATTCTTAGCAAAGATCAAAGTAATAAGTTTCCTTCACGAGACGGTGTAACCCAATACAAGGGAGAGTTTAAAGGAAAGGCAACCTTGATAGTACACTTTTGGATGGATCTTAAAATTAAGTATAAGGGTTCTAAGTCCGGGTATTTACAGACTACTCCAAAAACAATGCAATCCACATTTGAATTTAAAAGAGTCCGGATACAAGCTCCTGTTGTTCGGCATTTTACTTTTTTCGGTGCAGATTTGGGTAATGATGAAAACGGAGCTGATTATACGGGTGGCAAATTTAACAAATTATATGTTAACTCTGAGGGAAGTAAATACGGAGGCAAAAAGGGTGGTAATTATCCTTTTGCATATTTGACTTTAAATAATGGTAGCGATAGTAACTTTTCTGCAATCGCTGAAAAAGAAAGAAATCCCTTTAAAACTGATATCGGTTATGTGTATATGGGTACTGGTGGTGATGATAGTCGACAGCTTTATTTAAATTTAACTGCTGGTAAGGCAGAGGCATCAGAGAGTTTTCACCTATATCGTGGAAACCAAGGTGAAAGTGATTTTTATCGTCTGTTTACAGCGGATTATAAAACTACATTGACCAAAGATTATGACGGTGCCAAAGAGCCATCACATAAAACGCAATTTCAAAAAGTAAGAGATCTGTTATCTCCAGAAAATGGAGAAAAATATAAAGACTCCGCTTCAAATGGTTTACCATACTACTATCTAAGTAGAAAGGATTATGGTTATTCAGCCGCCTGGGAAAAACACCCAGAGTTTGGATTTAAAAGATCAACAAAAGGGATTCCTGCCAATAACTTTCATTTATTTGGGAGAGGCGAAGAACCTAGTTTTTCTGTAGTGTTTGGAAACGTCTATCGAAGATGTTTGTCTCTAGCTGGATACAAGCAAAGAAAAGCACCGGCTCAAAAGAAAAAGGGTAAAAGAAGCTTTGAATTTCAAGCAGGGCCAATTTATTTTTATGGTAATTATAAAGAGTTACATGCTCATAAGTTATTCATCAATGAGACAATTAGTGGCTCTGGTGGATCATCTGAAATGGATATTAGAAATGATCCAAAGTACGCACCAATTGAGGTATGGGATCAGCGAATGAACTGGCAATGGCCTCAAAACAAAGAAGCTGAAAAAATGACTGGATCATGGGTTTTTGTTTCTGGTGACGGTTTGATGGGGAGATTGGTTCCCTCAATTATTGGCTTTTATGAGAAAAAACCAGACTTCTTTAGTTTGTCTACTAGTATCACTGGCGAAAAAGGAGATCCTAAATCAGATAAAATTTATGGGCAGACCATAGAAAATGCTATAGAAAGATCAGATAGTCAGCAAAGATTAATCTCTCCATTGATCGAAGAAATCTATAAGAGATATAAAGGCGATGGGGGAGATGGTTTTCCTGTTTTGTTTGAAGATAAGGGTGGAGTGTTATCTTGGACGAGTAAGGGGTCAAAGATCAGTGCTTATTATAAAGAGCTATTGCTGATGTTTTATTACAATAGCTATCAAGCAGTGGCCGCTTTTCATGTGAGTCAAGGTGAGGATTTAGACCAAATTCAGAGTTCCATCGAAGATTTTGCTGGCTATACCACTAAAAACGATCAAGATATCATTAAAAGTGGAGCTCTTAGATGGTTTGAAATCATGGATTTATTGCAAGGAATGAGTGATAAAGGGGAAAAGTACTCTTTGAAAAAAGCTTGGTCCATGTCGTCTGGAGCCTTTGCTTCTAAATCCAAGGCTATCAAAATGAGACAATGGAATCCTACAAATAGTGGTGAAAGCAACGGAAAACCTCATTATTTTACTCTACCAGACCCTTGGTTATCTAGGTCTTCTAAACCTCTGGCTATCGATCGAGATATCGAAGAAACTGTCAAAGGGAATGATACATATATGACAAAGCATGAAAATCTTGGTAGCGAAGGTGGAGGAGAGTATTTGTTTAAGTTTTTTCGAAGACTGATGACGGATCCTGCTTGGGTTTTGCCATATAATTACTCATCGAGATTTTATTTTCCTAAGTTGAAAGAAGTATTTTTTGCAAAAGGGGCTAGTGCTCCCAATCGTGAAGAGTTGATGGCAAATAGTGTTATCCCAGAAATTCGAGACTCAATCGGTTATGTTGGTGCATCTAATCCATATATGAACTTGGGAGACGAGGGAAAACCAACTCCACTAAATGAAGCGGCCCAAAGAAATATTGTTAAAGAATATAAAAAAGATGCTAATAAAGATAAGGGTTACTTTTTTGTGAAAGAGATGACAGGAGACTCGTTGGCAGAAGTTGACTTAGAGTCTTTATATAATGGACGCTGTATTTTTCAGTTTGATAATGAAGAGGGTTTAAGACGAAGATTGGTAAAAACGGATGGTAAATTAGATACTTCTGTTTGTGTCAATAACCTAACATTGCCAATATCTGGTATAAATATGACAGGTAAGGGTGTTATTTACGTTAGAAATAATCTTAAAATCACAGAGGATATAGATACCGGTGGATTGTTAGTACTAATGGCAAAGTCTATTGATATTAAATCAGGAAAAGTTTTAAATAATGTAAGTTTGATACAAACAAGCGGTAAATTTAGCGCAAGATTTAGAGAGCTAAATGGTAACTTAGTTGTAAAAGAGTTAAACAACTCAATTGGCGGAACTCCCGTTGTACGATATAACCGTAATTTGAAAGCAGATGATTATGTAGTTAGCTTTCAGCCATTTATAAATACATGGGAAATGTGTGGTAACTCAGAAGGTGGATGTTAATGAAATCAATATTTTTTAAAAATAAGGGTTTTACCATGCTGGAAGTTATTGTTGCCACTATGATTATGGCTACTGGCATTATTCCTATTTATCATCTAATGACCTCAGGCACTAGAGGTGTAGAGATCGGAGAAAGAGAGATTTTAGCCGTTGGTCATACCTCTTCAATCATAGAGTACTTTAAGGGGCTGCCTTTTAATTTAATTTTAAAACTTTGTGATGAGAATGGATCGCTTTCAGGTAAGCAACAAGGGTTTATGGTTTATGATCGTAATGACTCGGTCATGAAAAAAGATAGTGAGATCAGCGGTGAATGGATTTTAGATGCTAGCTCGGATACGGGTAATGTGTTTTTTTCACAACTTTTAAACCCAGGAATGCCAACTGCAAGTAAAGTCTACTTACCGCCTCTTGAAAAATACTTTTTTGAAAGAAATATTACAATTGATTGCAGTACTCAAGGAGCTAAATATTGTATTGTTGCTTCTAAAATACAATGGCGAACAGATGGTACAAAAGAACGAAGCTTTTCTTTAAAAACAGTGGTAACGGGACAATAAATGAAAAAGAAGGCATTTACATTAGTTGAAGTGATGATTGCAGGAATGATTGCCGGGACTATTTCTATCATTTTAATGACTTTACTAACAAAATTTTATAAGAGTTCAGAGCAGTTTTCTGGGAAAGTACAAACGGCTCAACAATCAAATATTATTTTGTATCACATGAAAATGGCTTTAAGAGGATTAGCTTCGACTCCAACTATTGAAGAAAACCTCTTAGAAGGCCAAGACTCCAAAGGGAACCAAATCAACTTTGATTTTACAGCTTCTGAAAACTCTATCTCTATAACTTATGGTGGAAATAACCCTAAAAATTTTGCTAAGGGTAAGGTTTTGGGGTTTAGAGTATTTTCAATGATGCGTCCAGAGGATGGAGTGTCTTATGAAGGACAAGAGGATGCCTATCAGTTTAATATGTATAATATTGAACTCCTTATGGATGACCCCCAATCAAATGGTTTGTCTTCTCCAAAAACTGCCTTGCGCTATTACGGTATTGTTACAGTGAGAGTTCCAGGTGAAAAAGTGCCAGATCCTTCTTGGGTGAAAAACAGCGAGAGCTTTCCAAGTGGGGCTGGAGAATAAGGTTTTTTCTATACTGAAAGTCTTTTCTGAAACAAATTCTTTGTAGTGTCGTAGTATATAATACAAGTTAAACATAATTAATAAGGCCTATATCCGAAAGTGTAGCTAAATTAACGAAAGAGCTAGGGGATTGTAATGTTAAAAAAATCTTTAAAAAGAAGTTTTATTCTATTTGCCGTGTGTGGAGCATTAGTACAAAATTCTGTATTTGCTGATGGCGATGATGATAAAAGTACAACGGCACCACTTCTTGGCCCAGTAGCTCCTGATACCAGTCCTGATATTGATATCACCAAAGGACCTGATTGGCTTTTTAATAACAATAGTAATGATAGCACTAGTACTTGGTTAACTGATCAAGATGGACGTTATGTTTATGTAGACGGAAAACCCGTCTTAAATAATGGTCGATTTGAAGTAACTCCAATTGGTGGAGGACAATATACTATCACAGATAATGAAAAGCAAATGAGCTTAATCCCTAGTAGAATAAGTTCAAAAGCAGAAACTCCACCGCTGGTACTTTTGCCTTACAGTGGAGATGATACCTCTTCAAATGATTTTTTTAATACTAGCTCAACTGGTACAGGTACTAGCAGTTTTGACTTTGGATCACAAGATCCAGAGACTACTTCTCCTTTGGATCGACAAAAATGTAGTGAAGCTGGATCTACTGGAGGATCTGTGCCAGTAGGTAGTGCAGGCTCTGCAGGATGTGTTCAGAGTTTTATAGAGGCTAGTGAAGACGCAGGTCGGACAACTAACGCTATGGCTGGCTGCTCAGATCCTAACTTTATTGGGCCTCCTTCTCCTCAATGTGTAGAATCACAAAATGCTTTAGTTCCTGATATTGAAGAAAGCTCTGTAACTGACTCTATATCGTCATTTACGGAAGATGACGAGTCAGATGATACAGATGTAGATACTACTGATAGTGATAAAAGTAATAGTGATTCAGAAGATGATAAGGAAGATACTCCAGTTCCATTGGAAGAAGTTGAAGTTGAGTCAACAAAATCAATTCAAGAGCAATTAGCTGAAATGGATCCAGCTGAAAGAAAAGCATTTTTGGCGGCAAATCCAGAAGTTGCCTCTATGCTAAAAGCAGAAAAGGATGGAGAAGAATCTGATAATGAGTCAGATGATGAAAATAATGATGATAAGTCCGATGCGGATGACACGAACAGTGATGACGGGATATCTGATTCTACTTTAGAGATTACTTCAAGTTCTGATTCGACAGAGAATAGTGATGATTCAGAAAACAGTAATAAATCGACCGATGATGAGTCAAATGATGACGAATCAGATGAAGATGACTCCGAAGAGGATGAAAATGAAGACTCAGACGATTCGGATAAAGGGGACTTTTTTGATGGTGACTTTGATCCAGAAGAATCGGATGAAGATGATGCAGATGAATTTGAAAATACCTCACGTCAGGATAATGATGTAGATGATATATTTGGTGACCCAAATGAGATTGATTTTGATAGTGATGACACAACTGGTTTACCAAACCCTGAGACAGCACTTGAAGTCACAAATTTAGAGCAAAGTGCGAAAAAACCAAAAACAGGTGTGAGTGCAGTGGACGAAGATACTGGAGAAGTTCTTGAAGAAGAAGAGATAGAGCTTAGCAGTGCTTTGGCTGATGCACAAAGTCAGATTGATGCAGAAGAGTTTGTAGAAACAGGCTCCATTACTAAGATCAAGAAAAATGGTCAAGAAATGGGTACATCTATATCTAATAAAGAAGATTCTAACAAGGATACTTTAGTAAATGAAACAAATATGAGTGTGTCTGAGATAATGGAAAGGTATGAGCATATTTATCAAGATGAGGCTGTCTTAAGAAATAAGATCAATCGATGTAAGCAGCTGAAGTCAGTTCAAAAGAAGAAAGTCAGTATTGCTGAATGTATCCGAGAAGATATAGATGCTTTTGGTGGACTATTAATTCAAGAGTAGTACAAAGATTTACAGACAAAAATACTAAAAAATAATATAGTTATGTATGGATAGCTTTAAGTGTATGCTTAAAGCTATTTTTACATACTACTAGATATTTAATTATATTGTCATATATCTTGGCATTAAATATTTTACTTAGTATAATATTTATATAGACTTGACAAAAAAATCAAAAGTTGGAGAAGCTTTATGAAAAATATATTCATGATTTTAGCATTGTTTTTAGGGGTGTCGATTTGTTTTCATCAATCAACTTATGCTGAAGAAGGTGTAGATACATCTACAGAAGTGATTGAAACAGAAGACTTAAATTCTAATGATGAGGGCTTGGATGAAAGTTCTGACTCTGGTGAGGTAAATGGAGCGGCTTCATCTAGTGAGGTGTCTGCAGAAGAGCAAAAAGAAACGGCCATCAAAGAATGTAACAATATGTTTGAAAATGAGGGTCTGACTGGTAATAGTGTTTGTAAAAATGTTCAAACTACCGCTGAAAGCCAGATGATCATCCAGTTTTATACTCATTGTAAAGCAACTAATGGTGGTCCGGGAGATGCGTGTAGAGAAAACACTGGTTATGGTTTAAAGCTAAACGAAGATATTACCAAAGGTGCACTAGAGTCAAAAGTTTTCAGTGATGATATTGCGTTCTCAAGTGCAACAGGTGAGCCGATCGATATTATGTCCTATCATGCTGATGTATTTTGTTCTACAGTTGGTGCAGCAAGATGTTTGGAGTTACATTCTCACTATATATTAAAGTTAATGCAAGGTGATCAAGCGGGAGCGACTGCTCTTTATAATGGGCAAGAAACTACCGAGCAAAAATATATTAAAAGACAGTTAGATAGTGCCAAGGAGCAAGAGTTCTTTTTTGAAGGTAAAAGTGGCAGAACAATCAACTTTTCTAAAGTTTGTAATGATGGTGGCAATGTAAAACAAGTTTTAAATAACAACTTTTATATAGGTGAAGACTCTACGAGTTTACATAATTCAATTGATGTGGGTTCAAACTTTATTTATGCCTGTGCTGCTAATCCTTCTTCGTGTGATAGTTCAAAAGGTGGGAGTGCTTCTAACTACTCTGATATATATTCTAGTAATTTAATGGCAGACGGCTGTAATGATAAGTTTCTAGACACAGAAGGTGATAACTATTTGATGTCTGATCAAGCAATGAATGATATTGGTTTTATCAACGCTATGAATGATGCTGACTCCATAGAAACAATGAAAGAAGCGCTAGAAGGACTAGGAGATCTTACTGAGGCTCAAAAAAAATATGTCTTTGAAAAGCGAATGAAGTTAATGGCAAAAACAAGCATCCTAAAGCAAAGTACAGATATAACAGAAGGCTCACTTTGCCAAGAAGCCGCTCAGATAGGGTCATTACCTATGAGTAAGGGTGGAGAAGTGTCAGATTATTGTAAAGAAGTTTACTTTTTAGAATATCAAAAACAACATGAAGATGAGTTAGACAAGATGTCGCAAGATGCTGGAACTCAATTGGATGAAGATAGTTTATTGGACAAGATGGCTGAAAAGCGTGAAGAAGAAAACGAAGCAATTGAAGATAAAGAGTCATTAGATGCTTTAGCAACTCATCAAGCGTATCAAGAAATTGCAGTTTATGAGATTAGAAACAACCCAGAGTTAATTGCAAACTCAGCACTAGCAGGGCCAGATGGGCCCATTAAAATGGAGTCTGGTGTACTCAGTGTTTTAGAGTTTAGTGAAGAAAAGTACGGACCTTCAGAAAATCGTAAAGTGGACCTGGAAAATGGTATCGACATAGAAGTTAAAGACGGAAACTATTTGGCTGATGTACCTCAAGTTGGTGGACCAGATAGTGCAGGATTTAGTGCATTTGGCTTTGGTGGAGATAAAGGCTCAAATGGAAGTAGTTTTGGTGGAAGTAATGGAGCAGGGAGCAATGGTTCGTCTAATCCATCGGATTATGGTGGGGCAGTTACTATGAACACTTCATTGGCAGATCATGCCGATTTTAGTTTTGTACCAAGAACAGACAATTCATCTAATGTTTACTCGTACCAAGAAGACTTGTTAATGAGAATGGATGATTATATTGCTAAAACTCCACAAGATAAAGCACAAACTAATACAAAAGAAAGTGGCGAAGGTTCATTTGATGATTATTTCAATGAGCTGTCTATAGACTTTGGTGTAGATCCTAAAAAGTTTGTTGGTTGGCAACGTATGGAGAATATCGACTTAGAGGCGAGCAAAGATTGTACTCAAAGTCCTTTAACATCAGGAACAGAGTCAGTGAATGATGATGCATCTGATGAGAATGTTGATATTTGTGAAGATGCGTTAACTAAATTACCAGAAATCAAGTTTGACGAATAAGCCAGAAGTCAAACCTTCAAATCAGTATATAAATACAACTTAATAAATTTTAGGTTTAAGTATCAAAGCAATTATTTTTAAAAGAAATAATTGCTTTTTGCATTGCATGTGTAAAAAAACGCTCTATACTGTAAGCGGACTACACAGTAAACATAGATTAAAACTGTAGAGTAAGGTGAACTATATGACTCGAATATTGCTTTTATTTTTATTGATGAACAATCAATTTTTACATACATCCGAAGATTTATTTAAAGATATTTTGTTAAAAGAAAATGGATCTTACCAAGCAGAAAGTAGAAGCCCTATACAAACTGATATCTCCGTAGAAGAAAAGGTCTTTGAATCCCAATTGTATTTTAGTATTGCTGAAAAAGCAGAAGAGCGATTAAAAAAGGTAAGCCAAAAAATTGAGTTAATGGATCAGGCAATTACTCTGCCTATAGCAATTGCACAAAAATATCAAAAAAAACAAAAAGAGTTGATTGTATATAAGAGTGAACTAGCCCATCGCGTGATTAAAGGATATTTAAATTCCAAAAGACCGGAAAGCAAAGTAAAAACTCCTAAAGATTATACAATCAATCAGGCTTTAAAAGTCTCTCAGAAGCTCGATGGAGATGAGTTAGTTGAATTTGTAGGTAACTGGGAAGCATCCTATACTTCTGTTGACGCTAAGCGCAAATTTGCACCGTATCTGGTTATGGTAGATATGTATGGCGTTGATCATCACTTAAGTAAAAAAGCGAGTTTATCTTTAAAAAAGCAAAGAGAAGAAATCTATCAGTTTCGCACATCAAATTATAAAGCTCCACGAGAAGAAGAAGTAGAGTATATCCACGATGTTATAAAAGTCCATAAAGGGGTAATGAGTTATCCCGTACAACGAAGTTTAGAGCGTGTAAAAAAAACTGAAAATCTCTTAAAGTCAAACGAGTTAAAAGCTAAGCAAATATCTGTGCTTAGAGATCGACTTTATCGAGAGAAAGAGGCCTTAATTAGCTTTTTATCTAGAGATGGTTTAGAGATTTTTCCGAGTCATGCTAAAAATAAATCTAGTTTTGAAGACCGCTTTAAAGAATGGTTCGAAAAACAGCGAAATAAGAAAAAGGTTCAGAAGCTAGCATGGCCGTTAAAAGATGAAGGTGTGATTCTTACTAAGTTTACTGCTAAAACTCCATATTTAACTCTAAGACCTGAAGGACACTTACATGTGTTAAGCCCAATCAATGGACAAGTGCTTCGAGCTACCCCCACAGAAATAAACTTAAGCTCCAAACATTTTGAGGTGACTTTAATGGGTAAGTTTGATTTGTTGACCAAGACTTCAGATCAAGTGAAGTCTGGAGATAACTTAGCTATTATAGAGGATAAACAAGCACTTCAAGTTCATCTAAAAGTAGCAGTTCCTGGTCTCAAAACAAACTACAAAACAACTGACTTTTTATCACATTTTTAAATTTTTGAAAGCATATAAAAATTAAGTTTTTGGATTGTCTTTATTTAGTCTCAGTATGTGAGTTGAATCACTAAGCCATCGGTAGACAAACTCCGAAATTATAAAGATAAGCTCTCCTTCAAAAATAGGGTGGAGAGTCTGTATAAATGTAAGACTTTGTTGGGAATAGAAAAAATCCAAGCTTAAACCTAGGATAACTTATGAAAAATGGGATAAAACATATTTTCTTTTTATGTAGTTTCTTTGTGTTATTTGTGGGAATTGAGTATTGTGACTACTTTCCTCATGAAGATCGCTGGATGATCAGTGTTTTAGAAAGTAAAGCCTTACTTTGGAAAGAAAAAGACTTTCAAACTAAGTTTTCATTTACAAGAGAGAAAAAAGTAAAAGTACAATTGATATTCAGTAGCTCTTACTATGATTACGATAGAAAGTGGAGATCAAGGGTGATTCAAAAAATGAATCTTCTGTATCCAAAGATTGTACATCAAGTACTTAAGTTTGGCTCACAAGACTTGTTGAGTGTTTTTGAGCCCAAATTAGATATTGAATGGGATATTTACTTATCAAGTAGTTTATACGGAGAATATAAACAAGGTAAACTACGATGGAAAAAAGGAATTTACTAGAAATGACGAACAAAAAGCTATGTGATATATGTGAATGTTTAGTAGATGAGGAGCTATATGACTATCATCGATCCACCGAAGCCCATATTCTTTATAAAATTCAAGAGAGATACCCAATTTGGGTGAACTCCAAAGAAAAAGTAATTTGGTTTTACCGAAATTTTTTACTAAAGGACCAATAAGATGAAGGGCTTTTTTGATAATTTAATTACAGAAAGAAAACTAAGAGAAGAGATTCACTATACTTTGGCAGAAGACTCTCATTTAGATAATGAAGAAAATCTATTTATAGAATTATTGTACTCTACAGTTTTATCTTGGGATAAGTTGCTGAACTTATCTTGCGAGAGAGCAACAGAGTTTTTAGAAATGAAGTCTGCATCTGATCTACCTCATTTGTCACATTTAACCAATGCGAGGCTAGTTAAATTTTTGAAGAAGGCAAAAGGTAAGTTTTTGTTTTCTTCTAATTTTCGTAGTAAAAGCTCTAAAGAGATTCATAGATTGATCAGAGAAAACGCCGAGCAAGATTTTATTGATGAACTTAAAAATACTCGAGTTATACAATCTACTTCTGAATATGAAATACTACCCACACCACTTCGTTTAGACGTAGACCCTAGTTATACGGGGCGAGGGGTTACGATTGCCTTTTTAGACGGTGGTTTCTATCCTCATCCAGATTTAATGAAACCAAGTCGTCGAGTAGTGGCATATAAAGATTTAGGTGATCCAGATCGACCTAAGTCTGACTTTGAAAAGCCAGATCATCGTAGTTGGCACGGTATGCAAACATCGGTTAGTGCTGTTGGAAATGGTTTTTTATCTCAAGGACTATATAAAGGGATAGCTTATGAGTCCAATGTAGCTTTATTGAAAGTTGCAGGGTCACAAGGGTTTTCAACCGAGTCTATAGTGGCAGGAATCGAGTGGTGTATTCGTAAAAGAAAACGATATAATATCCGAGTTTTAAATATTTCATTAGGTGTCAATGGCTCTGGGTCTTTTCGAGAGTCTGTGATAAACCATGCTGCTGAAGAAGCAGTTCAATCGGGTATCAATGTAGTTGTAGCCGCTGGTAATGACTCATGGGCAGAAGTAACCCCTCCCGGTAACTCTCCTAGTGTAATTACTGTAGGAGGATTAGATGATCGAAACTCCTTAAACTCTGATGACTTTGGAATGTATC
This sequence comes from Candidatus Cloacimonadota bacterium, assembly GCA_023954715.1. Lineage (GTDB taxonomy): Bacteria > Muiribacteriota > UBA6191 > UBA6191 > UBA6191. The sequence continues at coordinate 126,045 of JAGSHD010000013.1, forward strand.
ATTCTAGTTTTGGAAAAACCTATGACGGTGTTATGAAACCAGAAATCATCGCTCCTGGAATTTGGGTGGCAGCACCTACTTTGCCAGGAACATTCTTTTATCGGGAAGCGGAATTTGTTTGGAAATTGTCTCAAGCCAAAAGCTTGTTTCATTTAAAGCAGCTTTTAGAAGAATTTGAAGGAGAGCTAGAGTATTTAGACGATCTAAAAAGAATGTCATACAAAGATTGTATGGGGTTTATTTCTCAAAAAATAAAAGAGTTCAAATTAATCTCACCTCATTATCAACATGTGGATGGGACTTCTTTTGCAGCTCCAATTGTTTGCTCGATTATTGCACAAATGTTAGAAGCTAATCCAAAATTATCTCCAAAAAATGTAAAAGACATTTTAATGCAGAGCGCGAAAAGGCTTGAAAATGTCCCCGTAGAAAAGCAGGGATGTGGAGTTGTACAGGCTCGTGCAGCTGTGGAGCTTGCTGTTCAAAGATCCGTTTCAACTAGCGTAGAGTATCCAGAGATTACTGAAAACCAAGTGAAATTATTGTTTACTAAAAAACATGCAAAAACAGTAGAGGTAGCTGGTAGTTTCAATGACTGGAAAACAGGCGATCATTTTTTGAAAAAAAATAAACAGGGAATCTTTGAAGGGCTTATTAATTTACCATCTCAAGGAACTTGGGAATATAAGTTTTTGGTAGATGGAGAAACATGGATGGATGATTCTTTAAATACGAACAAACATTATGATAGCTATGGTGGCTTTAACTCTGTGGTTCATTTACATGGTACGAATAAAACAAAAAACCAACTGCTATCACTATCAAAAAGTTTAAATACTATTGAGAGTATCAAAAAACATTCTAATTTACATCGAAAACTGTTAGGAGAACTAGATCAAGTTTTATCTTATGAAAACATAGCTAGAAGTCCATTAGTCTTAGAGTTTTACGAAGAGCGAATTGCTAAAATTATTCATCATTTGAAAACTAGAAAAGTTGAAAATGGTGTGTTTTTATATCAACTGTATAATTGTGGATATATTATTCAAACGCCTACTTTAACAATAGGGATAGATATTGTAAGTGGTAAACATGTATGGGATGTGTTTTGGAATACTAAACCTGAGTTGTTTCAAGAGTTAGTATCTATGTTGGATATTGCTTTTGTAAGTCACAGGCTACCGGATCATTTAGACTTAGATATTGTAAATCAAATGATTGAGCAAGATAAATTGGTGGTAGTTCCTAGTGAAATGGAAAACTTATGTTTGAATGGTGTGATTGGTTTTGAACCAGCCGAATCTAGAGATTTATATTCTCTTGGATCACAAAATATGTCACTACAAATCGAAGCACTCCCAGGATTATATCGATTGAGTTCTGCTCAAGACATAGACTTGAGATGTTATAAGATGTCTTTGCATGAAAAGTTTAATATTTTACATTTGTCAGATCATGAGATAAATACACCTCTTCAACCATTAGGCGTACATTCAACAAATAGTTTGGGTGATATTCATGTTTTATTAACACCATTGCCAATTACTGATGATGAAGAAGTGATTCAAAATTGGTTGGATGCAGTGGATCGAATTGATCCAGATGTATTGATTCCTATTGGTTTGGCAGAGCTAGGACAAAAACGAAAAGAAGATCGTTCTTTGTATGAAAGAGCTTTTAAAATCTTAGAACGAACTAACCGAGGCTTTGAAGTATTGGCTTGGGGTGACTCGATCAAGGTGGGGCACCTATAAGGGATAATCATGCAAGATATTCGTGTCAAAGTAGATAGTGGTTCTTATTTAATAACTCAAAATTTGAATGACTTAAAATCTTTTGCTAAACAAAAGTCAAAAGTTTTACTTATTTGTGATAGTAATACTAAGCAACATGCGCTTACAATACAAAATGACTTGAATTGCGAATCTTTGTTAGAGGTATTATCTCCTGGCGAGGATACTAAGTCATTTACAAGTATAGTTTATCTTTTAGAAAAGTACTCTAGTCAATTGAACCGAGCTAGTGGAGTTGTATTAGTTGGTGGCGGAATGATTGGTGACTTGGGAGCTTTGTTTTCGTCCTTATTATTTCGTGGGATCGACTTTTATATGGTTCCTACTACTTTACTTTCTATGGTTGACTCTTCCATTGGTGGAAAGACAGCAGTAAATCTCAAAACAGGTAAAAATCTTGCAGGAGTTTTTAGTAGTCCAAAGGGAGTTTTTATCAATTTTAATTTTTTAAAAACTTTGCCTTGGATTGAATTGCTATCAGGATATGGTGAGCTGATCAAATCAGCTCTGATTGATTCGGAAGCGTTCTACCAAAAAGCACTAAATTTAGATCTCAAAGGATATTTTGAGTCAAAAGAAGTGAGTGATGAATTTTCAACCCTCGTCTATAAGGCTATGCTTTTAAAAAAGAATGTAGTTCAAGAAGATCCTTTTGAAAAGGGTTTACGAAAAGTATTGAATTTAGGTCATACTATGTCCCATGCAATAGAGTCGTACTATAAGTATAAGATTCCTCATGGGGTATGTGTATTTTATGGGCTTTTTTTAGAAGGGGCCTTAGGTAAACATTTGGGATATGTAGACTCAAATTATCCTCTTGAGGTATTAGATAAATTTCGGCAATTAGGGCTTGATGAATTTGATGGTAAATGGCGAGATTTAGAGTCTTGGTTGAAAGTTGATAAGAAAAACTTCGATGCTACTATACAATTTGCATTTCTAAAAAAGCCTGGGGTCTTGTATGACTTACAAAAGATTTCTACATCTGTGCAATTAGAAAAAGTTTTTGAAAAAGAGGAGATTTTTTCGTGAGAGTTTTGAGTTTAATGTGTGAAACGAATCAGCAACTATTTAAGCTGATGACCCAATACTCCTTTTTTGACGGCTTTGAAATTCGTGGAGATCAAATGATTGAATCTCTAGACTTTAATACACTAAGGCTTTGTTGTAAGGGGTTATTGATTTATACTTGCCGCGAAGAAAACCAAGAGATTGAACAAATAAAAATAGACTATGTGAATGCTTTAAAAGAGGGATTTGATTATGTGGACTGCGATATTGAGTCGTGGGAAAAATTAAGTGAGTCTGTCATTGAAGAAAAAGAGCGGTTAATATTAAGTTATCATAATTTTAATGATTTTTCTTTTTCAGAACATTTGCTACAAGTCTTTGAAGAAAACCCAGCAGGAGTCAAAAAGATCGCATTAATGCCCCATGATACGTCCGATGGATTTATCTGCTTGAAGAGGTTTGAGAGGATGAGTGGCAAAAAGATCTTGGTCTTGATGGGTGGTATGGGGCAATGGAGTCGGATTGCTTATAAGAGTTTTGATAGTGAGTGGAGCTACTTTTGTTTGGATGAGATAGCCCCAGGTCAGGTAAGTGTACAAAAACTTTTATCAGAGCACTACCCCTTAGGAGATAAAAATACGGAGATTTTTGGTATTTTAGGCTCTCCTGTAGAGCACTCTTTGTCACCAAAAGTACATAATCTTTTTTTTGAAAAACGTGACATAAATGCCCAATACCTAAGATTTCCTAGTGAAAATCTATCGAGTTTTTTTTATAACTTGCCCGATTACGTTGGAAGATTATCGGTAACGATGCCGCACAAACAAGCAGTTTTAACTTATTGTAATGAGTTAGATTTAGTAGCAAAATCTTGTGGTTCAGTAAACACTTTAAAACGGAATGCAAATGGATTTACAGGATATAATACAGATGCATTAGGTCTAAGGTTTGCAATAGAAACGAGAGTCGAAAATTGGCAAGAGTATAACTTATTGATTGTAGGGGCTGGTGGGGTTGCTAGAGCAGCTTTAAGTGTATTTTTTGAATATAAAGACAGGATTACCATAGTAAACAGAACCCAAGAAAAAGCCCAATACCTTGCCAATGAATTTGGAGTCAACTTTTGTGAGATTTGTGATTTACAAAAACTAGAAAAAACGATAATCATTCAGGCTACGGCTTGTGGAATGGGCGAGGATATATCTACACCGATCGATTTAGAGTTATTGTGTGAAAGTAGTATTTTGTTTGAAACAGTTTACTTTCCTTCTCATACACCAATAGTACATCATGCTTTAAAGTTGGGTGCTCAAGTGATTTATGGACAAGACTTATTTATCGCGCAGGCAATTGAACAACAGAAAATTTGGTTTGATGGAATGTCTTTAGATTTTCTTGAGATGGAAGAAGAGTTAGCAAAGTAGGATCACTTTTTTCTCAGTTTTTCAACTTTGTCGTTGAACCCAACAAGGGGTTTTCCATCAACAAAACTTTCAGAACGAGTGACTTTTTGGTTTTGGTCGTACTCTATATAAAGTCCACTTAATTTACCATTTTTGTAAGAAGCTAGTACTTTAGGTTTACCATTTTTATAATATGCTTTGTAAATACCACTCAACTCGCCTTGTTTGTAGTTGGTTTCGTCTTTTATTGTTTGGGTATCATAGTAATTATAAAAAGTACCATGAGATAGGTGGTTAACAAATTGTCCTTTGCTTTTGATATTTCCATTTTTAAAATAACTAATGTAGGGGCCATTGGCCTTATCGTCTCTATAGGTAGTAACATCTAAAACTTGCCCATTATCATAATATTGTATGTGCTTCTTATTTAGTTTTCCATTGATATAAAAACTTTGGAGTTTTAGGTTTCCATTTAAAAAAAACTCTTGGTAGACTTTATGTCTAACATTTTTATCAAAAAACTGTATGAGTTGTATTTGACCGTTAGGATAGAAATTTTTATTTTTACCGTGATATTGACCATTCAAATAATTTACGACAGTTTTTAGGTTTCGATTGGGATAGTATTCAGTATAAGTGTTTGTTAACTTGTGATTGATGTAAAATCGGTCAGACTCTAGTTGTCCATTTTTGTGATAACTTCTATAGACATTTTCGAGTTTGTTGTTAATGTAGTTACAAGAAACTTGAAGCTGTCCATCTTTGTAAAAAGCCTGGTAAGGGCCATTTAACACACCATCCTTATAGGTAGATTTAACATGGACTTCACCATTTTTATGGAATGTGGTTTGAACGCCATTTAGCACTTTTTTATGATTTGATTTAGTCATATTGTTGGTAGGATGAACAATTTTTTGGATCTGATTAATTGTAGATGATTTAGCAACAGGAACTTCGTTATTTATTTCAAAAAAGTCTAGATTTTGAATTTGCTCGCTAGCTATATTGGAGTTGGGTTTTTGGTTTTGGTCCTGATTTGTGCAAGCACATAAAAAAACACTTATAAAGCAGAGGATCAGTTTGTTTTTGATTTGTTTCATATAGCTTGGCCTGTTTGAAATTATAAAGGGGATAACATTTATAAAAAGTGTATCATCTAAACTACTATAAGTGCCATTTTAATTGCTTAAAAGCTAGATAAAAACTGTGGGTCAATGTAAACTGATTTGAAAAATGAGAAATAAAAAGTCCTAAGGACAAAAAATTGGATGAATGATGGGTTGGATTGTATTGATAGGACAAAGAGCTTGTGGCAAAACAAGTCTTGGGATGAAACTAGCAGAGCATTTAAACCTAGACTTTATCGACTTAGATGAAGAAATAGAGAGAAAAGAAAAGAAAAATATTTCAGATATTTTTGAGGTTTTTGGTGAAAAATATTTTAGAACATTAGAGCTGAAAACACTTTTATCACTTCCAAAAAAACCTATTATTCTGAGCAGTGGTGGGGGACTTGTTACTCAATCAGAGGCCTTAAGCTTTTTAAAACAACGAGGTAAGATTGTTCATATTAAGGTAGCAAAAGCTGACCTTAAAGAGCGTAGAAAAAATGACAAAACTAGGCCATTGCTTAATGGAGCTCAATCAGTAAGTCAAGAAATCGATGATACTTATGATTATAGAGAGGATCTATATATAAAGTCGAGTGATTTACAAGTAGATTGCTCTGGTTTATCTATAGTAGATTCGATACAAAATATCCAAAGTAGTCTTTGTCAGAAATGGCCTAAGTTTTAATAAAAAGAGTTATTATGGCATCAAATAGTTTTGGATTAATATATAGATTTACAAGTTTTGGAGAGTCTCACGGAGACTGTTTAGGGGTTATTTTGGATGGTGTTCCTTCAAATTTCCCTTTAGATTTAACCAAAATTCAAGCAGACCTAGATCGTCGTAAACCTGGTCAAAATAAGTTGATGAGTCAGCGTAAAGAGGATGATGACTTTGAGTTGGTCTCAGGCTACTTTGAAGGAAAGACAACCGGTACTCCTCTGACTTTTTTAGTTAGAAACAAAGATCAAAAATCAAGATCTTACACTGATATTGTAAATTTATACCGACCAGGCCATGCAGATTATACTTATCATAAAAAATACAAAAACTACAACCCTTATGGTGGTGGTAGATCCAGTGCAAGAGAAACCTTAGCAAGAGTTATAGCGGGATCCGTAGCCAAGCAGTTTTTAGAAACTTTTAATATAAGTATTGAAGCTCAGTTAACTCAAGTTGGTGATATAAAAGGATCAGTCGATTTAATGCATGAAGAGATTCTTAGAGTAAAAAAACTAGGCAACTCTATAGGCGGAAAAATTGAAGTTAGAGCTAAAAATATCCCCGTTGGAGTTGGCGAACCAATCTATGAAAAGTTAGATGCGAGATTGGCTTATGCATTTATGTCTATTAATGCTGTAAAGGCTGTTGAAATTGGAGATGGCGTTGAAGTTGTCACTAAAATGGGTTCAGAAAACAACGATGTGATCCGAAAGGATGGTCGATTTGAAAGCAATCATTCGGGTGGAATTTTAGGCGGTATTTCAACAGGGCAAGACCTACTTGCTAGTGTAAGCATAAAACCAACACCATCTATATTTGTAACACAAGATACAATAAACAAAAATAACGAAGAGGTTCAGTTTGACTTGAAAGGGAGACACGACCCTTGTGTGGCTTTGCGAGCCCCTGTGATTATTGAGGCCATGATGGCTCAAGTAGTTTTTGATTTAATGCTGTTAGATGGTAGTTTCTTTTCTTAATGTACTGCTTGTTTGGGGATTTGTTAAGAAGAGTACAAAATTCTTCGATGTATAGTATATAAAATCAAGGTTAGAAGTTTTATATACTTTTTATTGGCTTCGAAGATAAAGATTTAGACTTAGCTCTAAATGGGAATAATGTATGTTTCAGGATTACAAAAAATACCGGATATCTAAGTTAAATTACCTGCTTTTTGTAGTTATGTTTAATGTGTTTTCACTTGGCTTAGAGGCTGGAACATTTAAAACAGAAGCTGTAAAAAGTGCTTTTAATGCAGGTCTTGAAGCATCAGATATTCGTGGAAAGTATAAACTAGAAGACTTGTTAGATGGAGCAGATGTCTTATTTGATAATAAAGAGTATCGTAGAGCACAGGATCTATATGAGTTATCTCTGAGTTTGGATGCTAAAAATTTATCAATTTTTAAACATTTAGCTATCATCTATGAAAAGACGGATCAAAATACCAAATTAGCTCATCTAGCCGAGTCCGTGTCTAGTTATCTTTTACCAGAGGGTAATGATGATGACTTTTATCAAAAAATGTTGAGTATTTCTATCGCTTTGAATTCAAAAAGAAATCCTGAATTATCTTGGAAAACTTGGAGCAGGTTGTTTGAAACGGTCAAAAAGAAACCAGGTAAGCTAAGAACAATAGTTCAAAATTTAGAGTCTAAAGTTCATGTTCCTTTTTTAGCTAGGATGTATCAGATATTAGAGAAAAAAAAGCTTTATTCTGATTTTCAGTGGGGACAACTCGCTGAGTACTTTTTTTTACAAGCAGATAGAAAAGCAGCTAGATTTTACTATAACAAAGAGTTTATAAAACAAAAGTTTGATAGAAGATATCTATACCCTTATGCACTGATTGAGTATGAGGATAGAAATTTTCAGTCTTGTCAGGTTTTTATAAAGCTTTGTAAAGCTTTGATTAAAGATCAAATGATTTTAAGAAAAGTGGAGCTGTTACAAAGAAATTTGAATGATCACCTCTATGACGTGGGAGTTGATCAAATTCGAAAAGAAGTTGATTTTTTGTTTCGCTTTCAAGAGCCAGAATTGGCTTTAGCTCGATTAGAGCAGTTAGTTTTACTTTCTTTGAGTCATCCTAAGACCTTCTTAGATATTGCAGAGCTTTTGTTTAAATACCCAAAAAAATATAAGACTTGGGGTTATGCTAAAGACTATTTGTTAAAATTCAGTCAGTTTAAATCTTTAAGTTTTAACGATCTATTAAAAGCTTGTGAAATCTTCTATGAAAAAGATTACCTCGAAGAAATGGTTCTATTACTCAAAAAAATATCAAGAGACTACCCTAAAGAGTCCAAATCAAACCGGCGTTTAATTCACTTTAAGAAGATAGTTTTAGAGCAGTTAAAAAAAGATATATCTTTGTTTTCGTTGCATGGATCTACGGCTGACTTAAAACGATATTTGTTATTTGTTATAGCCTTTGATCCATATTTTTCAGATGCTTATGTAAAACTATCGGATGTATATTTATTGGAGATTGAAAAAGAGCTAAAAGGTAGAAAATCTCTATCAATAAGCCTACGAGAAGAAGTGTCAAAATTTGTAGAAAAAATGAAAGACTATCCTCTAAGACGAAGTAAAAATCGAAGTGATTTGAATTATTACTCTGCAAAACTGATGCTTAAGTTTCCTAAGAAACATCGTAAGCACTCCATGGAGATTGCATATTTAAAGAATGCGATAAAAGAAGATGATACCTTATTAGATGCCTATTTAATGCTGGCAAAAGTTTATCATGATTTTGAATTTTATCGTCAGTCGATTAAGCAATTGATTGAGTTAAGAGAGAGATTAGATGAGACTGATTTTGAAATAATGTCTACTATCAATGTATTACTGAGTAAAAACCACTTGAAAATGGCATCACAATCTTATGCACACTCAAATTATTTTTTAGTGGTAAACTCTATGGAAAAAGCCTTGTCATATGCTAAAAAGCCTACTATAGATAAAGAATCAAGTATATGGTTGGCATATTCTTATTATTATATTGAGCAATTTGATAAGATGGATAAATTGGTGAAGTTATCCATCAAGACTTATGGCACAGGTACAGAGCTTTTGTATCTGTTGGCTTTGTCTCACGAAGGCCGTTATGAATATAAAAAAGCAATTGAAGCCTATCAAAAAGCATTAAAGGTAAATGTGAATGATAAAAGTCCATTTATAGAAGAGTGTGAGAAGGCTATTTCTAGTTTACAGTCTATTTTAAATTCAAGAGAGTGAAAAAGAGAGATTTGTAGAACTTCATAGAAAGATATTATTGGTGATAGAAAATGAATAACTCAGATGTAAATAAAAGTCTCTATAGAAAATACCGCCCCATGGTATGGAAAGATGTTTGCGGGCAGGATAATGTAGTGAAAATCCTGAAAAACACTTTAATCAGTAAGCAAGTGAGTCACGCATATTTGTTTTGTGGTCCTAGAGGAACAGGTAAAACTTCTTCAGCAAAGATTTTTGCAAAAACTATTAATTGTGAATCACCAAGAGAAGGCGAGCCTTGTGAAGAATGTAAATATTGCACAGCTTTTGCATCAGGTACTTTTCCGGACTTTTATGAATTAGATGCAGCGAGTAATCGTGGTATTGATGATTTTAGAGAGATACGAGATCAGGTTCAATATCCTCCCATGTCTGGCAAAGATAAATTTAAGGTTTTCGTAATTGATGAAGCTCATATGCTTACCGTGCAAGCATCCAATGCATTTTTGAAAACCCTAGAGGAGCCACCACCATATATAGTATTTATTTTAGCTACTACTGAGCCAGAAAAACTATTGGCTACTATTTTATCTAGATGTATTCGTTTAGATTTTTCTTTGTTATCTCATAAAGCAGTAGAGCAAAGATTAAACACAATTGTTGACTTAGAAGGGGTAAAATTAGATAGTGCTGTAAATCAGAAGCTCATCCAGCGAGGATCAGGAGGAATGAGAGATACTCTTACTCTATTAGAGCAGGCGATTCACTTTTGTGGGGATTACATCGAGTTAGACTCTTACTTAAAAATGATGGGCCTAACATCTTTAGAAGAGGTTGATATTTTACTCGAGCATTGGAGTAACAATAAAAAGAATCAACTAATTCCCCATTTAAAATCGATTTTACAAAGTGGAAAGAGAGTGGATGATCTCTTTTTACAAATGGTAGAAAGAGTGCAAAACTATATACACTTTTTACTTAAGATTACGGGAGAGTATCCAAAAGTGCCTCAGTTTTTAGCTGCTACAAAATTAGATTTTTGGGTAGAGAGTTATCATTGGTTTTTAGGTGTTTTGGATTCAATGAAACACAGTTTACATCCTGAGTTACATGGCGAACTAGCATTGTTAAAAGATATGAGCCAAGATCAAGGAAGTGTATCGGGAGAAATTCCTAAAGATTTAGAGAAGCGCTTACAAACTATAGAGAAGCGTCTTTCTTCGGGTGCAGTGAAAAAATCGGATGAAGCTAAACCATCCATAAAACCAAGAGTTCAAGTTAAGGATAATACATTAGATAGTTATCCAGAAGCTCAAAAAAATTGGATATTAATTCAAAGAGATATTAAAGTGAGGCATCCTTTGTTGTTTGCTTTAGTAGAGCCTGCACAAGCAAGAGATATTGATGGTAAGTTTTGTTTGTATTATTCAGAAGCTCATAGTTTTCATTATAAAAAAGTACAAGATGAGCGTAATTTTGCTTTACTAAGCAAATTAGTTGATGGTCGATATGGTCAAGACCATGAGATAGAGATTATTTTAGGAGAGGTCCCGGGTGAAGAGGCTCAAGTGGTCAAAGCTGTTGCAAGAAAATCAAATACTTCTTCTAAAACTAACAATGTAAAGTCTAAAATACCCGATGAATTAAAGAAAAAACTACTGAATGACAATGGTTTGTCCCGATTAATCAATGAATTAGGGGCAGAGATAAAAAAAGTCGATTGATTATGATTCTTCTAAGACCTATAAAAAGAGTATTTAGCACAGCAAGACATGAGTGTGGAATGTTAAGTAATAAAATTAACTTACTTTCTAGCTTTTTATTTTTCTTTTGTATGTTTACAACGAGTACAGTTACTTTTAGTGAGCGGCAAATTATTGCTGAGGCTTTTACGTCATATCATAGCTTTCACTCTTTAGATGTTCGTTCAGAGATTTATACAGATCATGATGGCACAGTATTATTTGAAAATGATGATCGAAACCTTTGGGTAAAAGTTCATTTTTCAGATACTTCTACTAGATCAGCTATTCAAGCGATGGTTCGTATTGAGTATTTTGAAGATGTGAATTTTCCAAAACTACCTTCTAAATGGGTAAGGCGCTTTAATACTTCAGTAATCGAAGGTGGTAGTTCTGAAAATGACAATTTAAAGACTTATAAGCGTCATAAGTGGATTAAGTTACCTAGTAATCTCTATTCAGCAAATACAGAGTTTCATAGGATGAAATTAGTCATTCATCAAAAAACGAAAGTTAAATTTGGTTGGGCAGGACGTACCTCAAAAAAAGAAAAGGTCTTTTATCTCTCACCATATCCAACTTTTGAAGGAAAACGTATTTACACAAAATCGGTTCACAAGTTAATGGGATGGGGACAAGCAAGAAATCAAATTTTACATGTTTTATATAACTCTGTTCGAAGATTAATGGATCCTACTTATAAGCTGCGTGATGGTATTACCCCAAAAAGATATTTAAAAAAATATCATAGACGAGTAAATGACTATTTAGTAAAGTTTTTTGATGAAGTCGATTTTAAAGCGTATATGGCAGAGTTTATTACTTCTTATTCAGAGGGGCTTGAAGAAAAAATTGAATTTCCTGTAGAGTGGAAGAAGTTTTTAAATATCGATGACAAGGATTTTAATCTAGTTTCGCTGATGCCTAAAGTAAATCAGATGATGCAGGGGTACACAAAAAATTTAAGCAATCATCAACACTTTTTAACTTTGATTCGAATTGTCGGCTCAGAGTTAAGAATACTAGAAAAATTAGATAAATGTAGAAAACTCTCTGACACAGAAATTGAAAGATGGAGTGTGTTTCCCGTTATTGAATCAAGAAATGGTTTTTTAGATAGGATTAATCTATTAAGAAAAACCTCCATTGATCAACAACAAGCCTACGAACATGTAGGGCAAGATGTAAAAAGATTACTTGGTTGGAACCGTCGAGAAAATGAATGGACGCCATTAACCCGAACTCCAATTTTTTCTTTGGCTAACAAAACGATTCAAGTGAAAGGAAAATCAGAATTTGTAGATCCGGCTGTAATTGAAGCGGTTCGAGGTTATTTTTATTCTGTATTTTTTGTACTTGCGGCTGAAAATTACTATGCGAAAGTTTTTCAAGAGTTAGCTACTACCGCCCAAGGTATCTTTCAATTATCTCCTCCAGAGTTAACCTTCTCATTGGACAATGAGTTGTTATTTAATGGAGAAGAAGGGGTATTAATCGCTAGAGTCTTTAATCCTTCCAAGTATATTGCTTTGAAAAATGTTCACTTACTCATGGAGAAACGAAACTTACGGCGTTTGATTTTTTATCGTGGAGATAATCTTCAAACAATTGATTTATTAAAACCTCAAGAGGTTAAATATGTATTTTTTCGTTTTAGCTGTATCGGTATTGGGACAGATTATCCATCTATGCAGGTTCGATATAATAAAGATTTTAAGACACAGGCTCGTGTTATACCAGTGGCTGTAATGCGTAAAGATGAGTTCTTAAATAAGTCTATTGAGAAGGTAGAGAGAACGACCAAAAAAGATGTTTATAACTCTTACACCTCTCTAAAGAAAAAGCTAGGCAAGTTTCATGATCAACTCGAGCGCAAGAAAGCGGCTAGAAGACTGAAGCGGTAGATAAGTATCGTATGTAGCTTATTTATTTGGGGGCGAATAGGTGCCAATAGCGATGACTTTTGAAATTGGATCTTCGTAATATGATGAGTTTACGGTTTGTGAATTGATCGTTCTTTTTGAAGTTCCGATTGTGATACTTGAGTTGGGGTAGGTATAGGCTTTTACATGCAATTTACTTTTACAAACAACATTGTATAAAGTCATGAGTTTCTTTTTTTTAGACTCTAACTGCTCTATCTGTGCTTTTAGGAGCTCCTGTTGCTTTAATATAGCCTCAAACTGACTTTTTTTGTCAGGTGGAAAACTATCTAGGCTTTTTAGCATAGACTGGACTGGTATCAGGCTAGATTTAATCTTTGCATATCGCTTTTGAAAATTTGTAATCTCTTCTTGGGTTTCTTCCATTCTTTGTCTAATGATAAATTTATCACCGAGAGTGACATGAGAGGTAACTCCAAGTTTAGATCCTAGCTCATTACAATAAATATCGCCTACACACTTTACATCACCACCAACAATCAAGCCTTTATTTCGAGTGACTTGAACGTCTGCATAGCAGATAATATTTGCATTAATAATCGAAGTCTCTACTAAGAGATTGCCGTAACACTCAATAGAGCCAGTTTCAACAAACTTTGTTGTGATCTTACCCTTTGCTTTCATTAGCCCTTTATCTCCACCTTTAAAGCCAGTTTTAACAAAGATGTTACCTCCTGCAATTAGGGTAGCAGCTTCGACAACTCCCATTACAGTAATATCTTCTCTGGCTTTTACAGTAAACCCAGAGAGTACGTTTCCGTTAATGATTATTGAGCCATTAAAACTGATGTTGCCTGTTCGAAAGTCAACATCATGGGCTACAGTAAAGATAGGAGAAACATGGATCATCTTCTTTTTAAGAATCACTTGTCCATCAATTGCTGAGTAACATTCTAGTTTATCTTCACTGACGGTAGTGTTTTTACCCGATACGAAATTATCATCACGAATATGAGGAGGCTGAACCGTTTCTCCATAAATATCAAGTCCGGTAATGCCTTCTACTGAGGGAGTTTTTCTAGCAAGTAGTTGACCTTTTTCAACATTATTAACAAGACCAAGTTCACGATAATCTATGTTTCCGTCTTCGTCTTCTTTTAAATCGGCCTTTACTGCAATGGTAAAGTTTAGGTCTACTCTAGCATGTTTTCCGGGGATTGCCGGTGTACCTTTAGCAATAATAACGGGTTCTAAGACCTGACCCAAATTATTAAAACTATCTACAACGTGATCTATTTGTTCCGAAAGAACACCATGAGCGATGCCTTCTTTAACTAGTACGTTATGAACTTCTTCTGATGTGTACATTTTGCCAGGAGTATTTGGTTTTAGCTCGAGATATGCTATTAAGCTATCTAAACTAATAGCTACCTCAAAATCGGCCATAGGGCTAACGACTCTTTTTTTGAAGCTTAAAATTTTTTCCGGCATGGTTGTTCCATAGGCAACTTGGTGAAATAGTAATTAAAAGTAAGTGATCTTAGAAAATGAACTATACAATGAATTACACTAAGTATATCGGAACAATGGGTAGATGATAAAGGATGGAGGTGGAAAAAATGTATTTGGGTTACAAAAAGTTAAGACTATTTATATAGTTTGAGTGCTTAAAGTGGTTTGAGTGCCACTTTTTTGTTAAACGGATCATCCGAAAAAATAATTTGGGCTAAGCTTTCTTTGAGTTCTCGTTTGTGGTTACCTACCTGTACTATTACTCCGCTATGTGCAATACCCTTGACCTGTAATTGGGCTAAAGTTGGTCGATTGTATAGGATTTGTAGTTTAGATTTTTTGCCTGTTAAAAACTTGAATTTTTTCTCATAAGTATCTTTATTGGTAATTAGCTCTATAATCTCTTGTTTTTGCTCTTCATTTAATTGTGAAAGAGCTTGTGTAAATTTTTCTTTGTCTTGCGCTTGTAGCATTTTTATTTTTTTTAGTTTTAATTCTAGTGCACTAATGGAGGAAACAGTTTCGGTTAGTCGGTCACGGATAATTTTTTTATCTCCGATTGAAATTTTGGTTGGGGTACCAATTTTAGAGCCAACTTCTTTACAAATAATACCGTCAACTGCTGTTATGTCACCACCGATAATTTGTCCTCGTTTATTGCTTGAAAAGCGGATGTTTTGATATGCGGTAACTTGACTTGTAATAATTGAAGATTCCACAAGTAGATTACCGTGACATTCGACTATACCGGCTTCGATAAACTTTACGGTTAAGTCTCCTTTACATTGAATTTTACCCCGATTTTGCCCGATAAAGCCACTTTTGATAATGATGTTTCTACCAGCAATAAGGTGGGCTGCTTCTACTGTACCAAGTATTGTAATATCTTTAGAGGCTTTAATAGTAAAGCCAGACAATACCTTACCAAGTACCATTACTGAACCATTAAAATTTATATTTCCTGATCGTAAGTCTACATCAGTTGAAACAATATGAATGGGGCTTACATGGATTATTTTTTTGTCTAGTTGGACTTTTCCGTCTACGGCAGCATAGCAACTATTTTTGTCTTCGCTAACGTCGACGTTGTCTCCAGCAACAAAAGATACTACTCTTGGTGGAGGGGGAATAATCTCTTTGCCAAAAACATCTAGCCCTGCGATAGAAGGTGTACTTGGTACTCGAGTGGCTAACAAATCACCCTTAGAGACGTTATTTATGAGATGAAGCTCCTTGTAGTCGATGGGTTCATCACTTTCACTATCAAAAACTGTTGATACTTTTACATTGAATTTGTAGTGGATTTTTCCATCTTTGCCAGGTTCAGCAGGAGTTCCCTCACAGATCAATACATTTCTTATGGGTTGATGATTGCTGTTAATTGTGTTTACTAGCTCCTGGATCAACTGACGATTAATACCATGGATAATTTGGTGTCGATCTATTTCTTTTAAGATTTCTTCGAAAGTAAAAGGAAGTTGATCATGTTCAAGAATTAGACTAATAAATACTCTCAAGCTGTCGCTAGAAACAATTAGACTAATGTCTCGTCGAGTATAATTGCCTTCTTTGAAGGGGAAGCTTATCTCAGCGGTACTTCTAGGCGCACCTTCAGGGTTTTCAGTCTCTTCAATGTCGGCATCACCTTTTAGCAGTGACAATAAAAAGTTGACGCTTTGTTCGTCTGACTTTTCGTCATCATCCTTAATATTATCTCTATTATCGTCTGTCATAATTTTACGCAAAGATATTGTAGCAATTGGTGTATTTTTAGTAAGATTGGCTTGATACTTTATCTTATACAGAAATTATTGAATAATCTAGTAAATTTAATGAGATATAATAAACAGAAGGACTATTTCTATCGTGAGCCTGTACTTTTTGGATAAAGTCTAAAAAACTGAGTGAATTTATGACAAAAGACTTAGTTTTTTAGAAGATGTTTGAAGTTATTGTGCAAAGTGGCTGGTTCGTTTTGCATTAAGTTTTTGCTTAATATAGGTGTATTTAGCAAATTCTACAGCATTCAGCTTTTGTAGGTCTTCAATGTTTTGGGCATCTGGGTTTGCTGAAAGCATTTCCTGAGATTGACGATATTGATTATAGGTCACCCACATGAGATCACGTAATTCGACTTCAGACATGTTATCGATTTGAGCATAGTCTACACCATCAATACGGCTAGCTTCTTCTTCAAAATCTTCATAAGAGCCATCCCTAAGATCCATTATGTCACCACTTTGAACTTTAGGTGTAAATTTACTTCTTAACCAAGTCAGTGCTTTTTCAGCTAATATACTACCAAGAATACTAAATACAATAATAGCAATAGGGGCAAACGGCCCAAGAAAAGCACCAACAAAGGCACCAACAAAATAACCAATTGTGCTTCCAATAACTTGTGCGCCTAAACTAGCCCAATCTGTTGAACCAAGTTGGCCAGAGCCGATTTGATATCCTAAAGCTCCACCAGCGATCACACCTAAAATTTTAAATGGTCCTGGTAAAAATGAAGTTAAGGCAGATCCAACCATAGATCCAGTAAAGGCTCCTGCATTAGCAGTCCAAAACTGGGCTGTCGTAATAAATTGAAATGCTTCTTTAAAGTTTACTTTACTGACGTCACCTTTATTTTGGATAATTTGGTGTACGATATTGTAACTAGCAGTAACAGCTACACTCATGGCAGCAAAAGTTACACCAGATTTGATAAATCGTGAAGCAGGGCTAGATTGACTTCTTTTCAATTCTGATTTAAGTTCACTTTGAATTTTTTCGTGGCCTTTAATCTCTGCTTTGATAGCTTTTTTTGCAGCTTTGTCTGCTCCGTTTAGCTGTCCTTTTAAATCAGTAATCTTTGTTTGGTTGTTTTGTATTGAGGTCTGAAGATTATTGACATGAGAGGTTTTGAGCTGGTTTCCCATTTTAGTAACTTCAGCATCAGTAAGTTTTTGCCGTCCACCTTTTGCGTACCTACCTTTGTTTGGTCCACTTGCATGTCGGTTTACTTTATGCCACCCATCAGCATGACGTTCGATGGCAGTAACAATATTATTTTTTGTACCAATCACATGTGGTTGAAGTCCGGTTGTAGGATTAACAACAGCTACAGCATTTCCAAAATTACTGCTAGCTGCGCTAGCATTGACAGCCGCCACACTAGTAGCTATTTTTTCTTGATCGGGACTGGCGGGGCCAGAAAAACCATGACTCCGTATATTGTCAACTTGTGTAGAGGTTTGATGTAATAGCTGTCTATTATCACTTATTCTACTTTCAAGTGTCTTGATGTCTCTTTGAATTTCTGCTCGGCGGGCTATTTGTCCACGGTATAAATCGGGGTCGCTCCCTGCATCGGCATTCATTACCTCTAATTCGGCTTCAAGATTGTAGAGTTTACCTTCGTGCTGAATTACTTTTGCTTGATAGTGTTCTTGTAACGAAACAGCATTATACAGCTCTGCTCGGGTATCTTCTGACATGCCATTAGCAAATAGGGGAATGGATGTTTGAAGAATTAAGGTAACTATTAATATATATGAAATTATTTTATTCATTTTTATCATTTTGTAAAGTGACTACTACTATCATTACATTATACTACGAGAAAAGCATCATGGAAGTTTCATTTTTTAAAAGTACATGAAAAAAAGATGAAGATGAGTACAGAATGTATTTTGTTTATTATCAAATATTAAAATTAAGAGCTATGTAGGGAGAGACTATTTATCTATTATAGCAAGGCTTTTGTAGATCCTTAGCATTAAATCAGTTAAATGTAAAATTAACTGAGTAAAGGTGGGGTATATTGCTTGAATACAAGAGTTTATTTTGTTAAAATACTAGTGCTAACTTATATAGACAATAATTAACTAAAAAGTTTTATTCAATAGATGGGGGATCTCATAAATTAAAATCAAATTGCTTTTTTCAGTAGCCACTTAAAATAATTTTTAATACTAGAGTGAAAGAAAAATACAAAAGATACTTCTAATTTAAATTAAATTGGAATAATCCATATAGTTAATCATCAAGGAAAGATAAATTGATAGTAGCAAAACATATAGGTTTTTATTAAGACCCTTACATAGTAAATGTGTAAGGGTCTTAAGTGCGTAAATAGAGCTTTTACTTTTTTAAAAGCTCGTAAAATTAGACTTAAAAAGTTAGACAGTAAATTGTCTAAAAATTATAGATATAAAAGTGGTTGATACCCACGATTTTCACTGTTTTACTGTGAAATAAAATTAGGAATTTCTATGGCTAGAAGAAAAAACAATCGAATTATTCCCAGAAATCAGAAACGAATTATGCGTTTGCGTGAAAGCAATTCATCACTGAAAAAAAACCATCGAGAAGAGGATATTTTCAAGGTAGATAACCTTGAAGAACGTATGCTTTTATCAGCGGATCCGGTACTTGGTGCAGGCTATCATGCAATGTTAGTCGACCAACAACAAGAAGTTAGTACCCCAATAGAATTGCATGAACTTGC
>JAGSHD010000019.1 GCA_023954715.1 Candidatus Cloacimonadota bacterium
AATGGCGGAGCTATCATCTCAACCTCTATACACCAACACTCCCCTTTTGCTTATAAGCGAGCTACAAAGAGTGGTTATACTTTAATTGATCCAAACACCTTTGGGCGAACACAATTTAACTATAAGATTCAAGCTGCTGATGAATTAAAAGATGCTCAAACTACCTGCTCAACGGACAATGCTCAAGTATGTGATACTTACCAACTAATTAATATTTGTCGCTCAGGTGGCGGTACTGATTTAAATGATGATTTTTATTTTGCCTCTAATCCTTATTATAATAATGTAGAGTCTAAACAATATCTTACTTATCCTATGGTTAAGTTAAACAAGACGGATTGTTTTGCACCGGATGATTTAGAGTATGACTTTATGAAGAGTCAATTTACTCCTGTTAAGGTCACTGATTTAACGGGGACGATTAGAGATGTCCATAAATATGACGGATTCTACTATATTCAAAAAGACGGTGGAGTCTGGAAGAATGATAAAGCATGGTTTGAAGGTGCAGACGTAACCAATAATAGTAATTTGGACAATACTAGTCAGTTTATTTTTAATAGAAATGGTTCATACAACTATTCATTTCTTACTTTTTCTAGTTCTGCAATCAAGTATTATCATAATGTAAATAAGACCCTTAGTACCGGTTATCTATATACCAACTTAAAAGATCTAACCTTTTTTAATAAAAACTCTAGTTCTAATCAAGGCCTTGCATTGTATGATACAGATAAAGTGCGAAATACAACTTATTATGGTAGCCCTGCTGATAATGAGATCTCTTTGGACGGAAAAATGACTTCGGTTTCAGCAGATTTAGTAACCTCATCAGATAGTTTTAATGGATATCACTATTCCAAAGGTGATGATATAACTTGGGCACTTGCAAAAACCCATTGTGAGGCTAAAACTAACCGAAACATGGTGTCTATCCATTCACAAGATCAGTGGACTTTTATTGATGGAAATTACGCAAACTCTAACGCTTGGGTCGGCTACAAAGACAATGGTAATGCAGACTACGATTATCTGTATACAGATGGCTCTCCTTTTGATTTTTATAAATGGAAAGATAGTAACCATCCCAATAGTACTAGTAACCAATGCGCCCGATTTAACAATTCTCACCTGATTGAAGATAAAAGTTGTACCGGTACTGAAGTTGCTTTTTGTATGGAACCATTACAGAAATTTCAAAAGCGATACGAACATGAAGCAGTCGTACATGGAAGTGAGATGTATGTAATTGGCGGTACTGACAATACCAATTACTTTAACGATGTTTGGAGCTCCACTGATGGAGAAACTTGGACTAAGAAAGGATATTCAAAAGATCCTTATTTAAAACTACAGATTAATTCTAATGACATTAATGGGGCAACAAAGTTTTTCGACAGCTCCGGGAATAATCATCGAGTCAACAATAATAATACTGTTACCCATTCAATCGACCAAAAGGAACTTTCAAATACTAGCTACTTTTTTGATAGTAGCAACAGATATCTAACCATTTCTGATAGTGATGATTTTACCTTTGGCACAGGAGATTTTACTATAGAAATGTGGCTACACCCCAAAGAAGTTTCAGATACTACATATAGAGAACAATATAGTCACTATGGAGGTTCAAATTATATAATTCGAACATATATTCGTGAGGATAATTTTTACTTTCAAGTTAGAAATGGTTCGGGTGCAGACAAAGTTTTTATATCAACTAGTGCGCCAACAAAAGATGTATGGACACATGTTGCCATAGTTAAAAAAGGTAATAATTATACTATCTACTTTAATGGAGCCATTAAAACAACACAGACAAACGCCTATAACCTTCCTAATATCTCCAGTACACTATATTTCGGATGGAATTACGATGGTTATGCTGACGAAATCCGTATTAGCAAAGGTATAGCTCGATATAATAATGCTTTCCCTAAACCAACTAGAAAACCAGGCCACATCTTTCAAAAACAATCCTCCCACCAAGCCGTCTCCTTTGGCGGAAATATCTGGGTTTTTGGGGGTACAAATGGTACAACTAATAGTGAAATCTGGTCTTCAACCGATGGTCAAAACTGGGCATTTCGAGGATACGGTCCTTGGGGAAATATCAAACAGCATCAAGTTATTGAATTTAACAGTAAACTTTGGTTAATCGGTGGAGCTGATATGCCCGCAGATTATATATGGAGTTCTTCAGATGGTGTTACTTGGACACAAGAGACTCTTACGGGTACTACAATATCTAAAAGAGAAGAGCATCGCTTAGTCACACATAACGATGGCTCTGGAGAAAAACTCTACATTCTCGGGGGGCACAACGGTACAGCCTATACAAATGATATCTTTAGATCTTCAAATGGTACTGCTTGGTCAAAGATAGCTAATGCTCCTTGGAGTATACGAAACAGGCATGTGGCACTCAGTTACGATGATGGTGACAACGCTAGAATCATCGTTACCGGTGGTACCAACGGATCCGCATCCAATAATGAAATTTGGTCTAGCTATGACGGTATTACTTGGTATGATCACGGTACTTCAAGTGGTTATGGTGTACGACTAGATATGGAAGCCGTAGTCCTAAACGATTTAGTCTATACTATCGGAGGTAGCATT
The DNA here is from genome assembly GCA_023954715.1 of Candidatus Cloacimonadota bacterium. Taxonomy (GTDB): domain Bacteria; phylum Muiribacteriota; class UBA6191; order UBA6191; family UBA6191. The sequence goes on from JAGSHD010000019.1 coordinate 2,623, forward strand.
CAAAACCAAGCTACTAACAATAACGAAGTTTATTCATCGTCTTTCGAAAATCTTAGTGTCCGAAAACTTGCTGAGCGGAACTACTATAACGGTGAGTCAAAACCAAATACTTACTTTGTCATGTCCTATTCACAAGATAATGGTGGCGATGGATATACTCATGTTAGATATTATAAATCAGATGCAACAAGCGTTGATAAAGGCAAAGACTTTAAAATTATAGATGGAGACAAAGGTAGAAATCTACTTTGCCCTGGAGAAGGTGCTTGTTATGTTACCGATACAGGTGGAGGTTTTCATTCTATTTATGCAGATACTAGCTCCGCATATGACCCTACATGGTCATTAAATAAAAACGTATCTGCTTTATTAGGACTAAACATTAGTACCAAGTCTATCATTCACATGGCAGCCACAACAGCAAGTGGTGCTAAAACCCTCTACCTCTTAGATACTGACGGACAAGTTTATAGTCTGGGTCTAAATTCAGATGGTAAAGCTACTGCTACACTGACTGCAATGGATATGGGACAAGCAATAACTGGTGGAGGCACTTATAGTTATAGCAGCGGTCGCATCACCTTAGTAGATGGCAAAGATGATGAAATTATCATCACCGGAAGAGCTAACAATATCGTTATAAAAAGAAACCAACGAACGGGTAAATTTGCCTGCTGTACCCAAGGCTTAGAGTAAGCTTCAACAACAATCCAAACTACTATAAACTCTTACTTTTCAATTGAGTAGAAGACTCTCCAATTGACAATAAACAATCAATTTAGTATTTGAATTTCATAAATTCAAGAACAACACTATTGCCTTTTTTCTTGGTCAACTTGGAAGTCCATTTAACTTCTACCTTGACCCCGAGTGAGTCTAAACTACCCTCTGGAGCCTCGATCGTAATGTATCTATTAAAAATGTCATATTGAGATTTTGGTTCATACTCTATTTGAGTATCTCCCGCAGTAAAGCTTTGAACAGGCTCTTCTTTAAAAGTAATCACACCATCATCTTTTGAACCACCTGGGATAAACGCATCTTGATAAGAATGAACTTGACGTAGCTCACGATAGGGAAGAGCCTTCAACCACTCACTCGCTTCAGTTGCTAAAGAAAAAGCAATCGTTTCCTCTTCAACACTTGCAACCGACCGGTTTGCTTGTGAAATCATATTAATAATCGGAATAATAGCAACAGCAACAATAAGAGATGCAATGACAATTTCAATGAGTGTGAACCCATTGCGTTTTAAAGAAATAGCTTTAAACAATGTATCAATCTCTTTTTAGTTCAAAACTCGTTTTATAGTCTAATTTATAACCAAGCCTAGTTGCACCAGAAGTAAACTTTTTTAAGTCATTAGCTAGATCAGTACGTGATTCGTATCGCAAACTATGTTTCATTTTACCTGATGTAAAGTAACCTTTTACGATATCAAACTTCATATCAAATGATAATTTTACTAGACCTTTATAATTAATTTTACGAGTTTTATCGATTTTACCGACAAAGTTACCAATTATTTTAGCATAACCATCTACAATAGAAACTAATTGAAACTTTCCAAAAACAGGAACAGCTCCTCTTTTACCTAAATTGAAAAAATACTTGTATTTTGCTTTCCATGTATCTCCACTACGTAGAGCTTTTTTAGGAAACACTATGTTCATATTCATCAAATCATCTCGACGAAAATCTTTTGAACCTACGATTTGAACATTCCCTTTATGTTTGTCCAACAAGTACTCGTAATTTGCTAGTTTCAAAAGCTCTGGTGAAACTTTATTATCTTCATTACCATTCAGTGACAAATTGTTAACAACTATCTTTTTAGAGATTCTTGTTTTTCCTTCAAAGTTCTCTTCAGTCACTTTTTCGTGGGATACCCCATCACTGATAGCATGAAGTCGATGTATTTCGTCCATGTCCGTATGCACTACACGATATTCATTTTTAAAATTAAATTGCAACTCGTTAGAAGAATCTCTTTTATACTCTAATCGAACTTGACGAGCTGAATATACTGTTGACAACAGGATACACGGTAAAAAAATATATTTTATTAGAAACATCGTAACCTCTGTTTATTCTTAAAAACTTAACTACTTATAATATTATACTCAAACTAGAATACTTTGTCCTCATTTGTTTAATATGACAACAATAGTTTACTTTTCTGCTTTTTTCACTTCAAGTTTTTGCCGTTCTTGATTGTCAATTTTATAGTAATGAATCGGGTAAGCCATAGACAGATGAAAATAATCTGAGGCAAAACTCGAATCAAATTTAATTCGACTGCCTTCTGGCAAATCATTTACTGACAGTTCATCTAAGCTTAAGCCACCGTTTATCTCAAATACATTAGAACTCGCACCGGCGTTGAGAGTTACTGTTTGACTCCCGGCTCCAAGTTTGTGACCCATCAAGTAGGCATCAACTACGATATCACTTTCAAAAATAAAGTCTGATTTTACCCCTCTTGTGACAATAATTAATTGGTCATTAAGAGACATTCTTCTGATATTGGCTGAAATCCTAATCCCGTTTAATGCTAAAATCACTCCCTTACCTTGATAAGTAATATCTTGATTAAAATCAATTTCTCCTACAACAACCATGACCCCATCTACCTTAATAGTAGCAGACCCATCAACATACTCGATCATTTGCTCTTGTTTAAAATTTTGCCATGCACTTCTACTAGCAGACTTTGTATAGACATAGGAGTATTGATTGCTCTTGCGATATGGGGTGAAGTTTAGTTTATCTTGCTCTAATTCAAGTCCACTACGAGCAACTCCATCACCCTCAACTGTTTCATATAAAGGTAAACCTCCATTGTTTAACAGTGATATCATATTTCTTTGATTACTTTTCCAAGCAAACGCATAACCACTAGACTGAGTTTTTCGAGGTAATATATTACCAGGGTATTCATTGGATGCACTAAATTTTAATTGCCGTAGAACGTTTCCTTCTATTCCAACAAATTCTCCTGCTTCAGCTTCAATCCCTAGATTTAAAGCCTCTGAATTACGTTCATAGTTTGACTCTAGACTAACTTTTATATAATTTGAGTCTGATTCTCGCAAATATTTACGAATTGCTCCTCGAAGGGCAGACCTATATTGATTTTTTTCTACGTCCCCCATCGATGCATAATTACCAGTTAAAACGTATGTTCTTTCAAGTTTTGGATCCCAGATCAAACTGTCAACAAACAAATCAGAGTCGATCAATTTTTTGTCACTACCTTCGATCAACTGATCTCCTTCTTTGATCATAGCAACATAAACCCCTGAGCCATCATCTCTAAATCCTTCGGCTTTCATAAACTCTTTTTCAGCGGTGCTCAAAAAACTTGGCCGTAGGACTTGGGTGGTAGATTCCCACGTTTTTCTTTCATCAGTACCTAGATATATTCTTCCGACTTTACCAGGAGCAATCGTCAAATTATTTGATGTATCTGCTCGAGACTCAGTGGGGACAGTACGATGTTTGATAAACAGACCATAATTAGTATGGCTAGATGGTCCCGTGAGTTTAACATATCGAAAATTTCGTCTACCGGTTACTTGGCGTATTGTTGGCTTACCAGAACGAAATCCACCACCATACATTTTAATTGTTGCAACTAACTCTATTATCCCTATTTTTTCATTAGGATCCATAAATCCATCGGGAATTGTTTCTCCTGATTTTAAAACCACAGCCTTTGCCATTATTTTAATATCTTTAGCCTCAACTCCAGAGTCACTTAAAGATCCAAGGTTCATAGCACTTAATGATAACTCGAGCGGAATATGAATTTTACTAGCAAATATGGCGTCAATCAGATCAGGTCTATCTTGTAACTTTAAAAAAGCCTCTTCGAGGGCCGACTCAGCGACAAAATAAACAGTCTCTCCATAAAACATCCTACGAGAGGACATTTTACTATGTCTAGTAGTATAACTATAAATTGCAGCGATACCCCCGACAATTGCAATCACAAACACAGCTATAAAAATAACTACGCCTTTTTTAGGGGAAGCTTTTTTAGCTCTATCTAAAAATCGAAACCTATTTTGAGGGATTGTAAACACCTTTAAACAAAACCTTGCCTTGACTAAATTTTAGCTGTTGTACACGAACCTTTGTTTGTTGTTCAACTTTTTTAATGTGCTGATCTAATTGGAGAGTCTCTGGTAATTTTTTACTAATCTCAACCAAAAAGAAATCGGGAAGTTTTACATTACCAATAAGTAACTCTTTTACTTGTAAGTTTCTAAGGCCATTATCGTAATCAACATCAGCTTTAAGTTTTATATTTAAAATTTCAGCACTTAACAAAGCTTCTTCGACCAATGGATGGGTATCTTTTGGTATATAAGGAAACAATACTTTAGCCTCAACCGAAGCCATCAAATCAAAGGCCCCAGGGGTAAATTGTACATCATACTTTTTAACTTCCCACTTATAGAACTCTGTCATAAAACCAGATAAAAACTCTTTTCGACTCAATTCGATCACTAAGTCTTGATCTTTTTTATTTAAATCCTGGGTAATATTTGTTAATTGGATCGACTTTTGAGTAAAACTATCAAAAGCATCTCCATCTAACTCTTGATCTGGGATATCAAAAGGAATACTTGAACTAAAAACACCAACTATCATTTTTCCGGTAGATCGAAAACCATCTTTATGACTTTCAATAAATCTTGCTGGGTTGGTATATGCATCATACCCTATGTAACCAACAACACTAAAAATCCCTACAAAAATTATAGATGCAATTAAGCTCAATATAAACAGAATACCTAAGCATCCTATTCCTGATTTTTTTTGTTTTTTTGCCACTTTGTTCCTCTAACTACTGATTATCAACAATATCCGTTAAATTAATCCCATTTTTTTATCTCTAGCTATCTCAGCTGTGGATTTTTTTAAATACAATGGAGATGTCTCTTTGCTATAGTAGTTTTTTTGTACTAATTTCTTTAAAATATCTTCGTCAAAATCATTCAAAGAAGTAAACTCTTCTCTACAATATTTTTGAACTCCCATATAATAAGCCTGCTGCATATTTGGCAGTTCTTTGGAAGAAACAACCTGATAGTCCCAAGCTAACTCTGATCTATTAGCTAAGAAATAGTCCCCCTGAAAAGCATTAAGCAAAAAATGATCTTGTGAAGTAGCATTAACTTGAGTATGCATTACATCAAAACTTGTAAACGAATAAACCTCAACCTCTGGATCTAAAGCAAAGGTCATAGCTGTTACATATCCCATCTTTATACCAGTGAAAGACCCCGGTCCTCGATTAAAAAAGACTCTCTTTATATCATCACAAGATTTAGAGCCTTTTACCAACTCGTCTTCAAGTATTTTTAACAAAGAGTGTGCACACGATTTATCTAAACTTAAGTAATTAAAGTCATAGCCATGATCGATCAAGGTCAAGCGTAAGCCTTGACTTACTGTATCAATTACTAAGTCCATTTAAGTCTATGCCCCTTCTTCAACTTGTTTTTTTATTGCGTTTACATCAGAAGGTGTTAAACCAAATGCACGGGTTATAAAGTCGATATATCCACGTTGTCTATTATGAGGGGAGCTTGGCATAATCTGTAAACCTTGACGTAAAACATATTTTTTATCTTCGTCCGTCATAGCTTTAATATCTTTCATGGCAATAGGATTTATCTCATCCTTTTCTAGCTCATCGGTCCAGGCCTTTTTCTCATCTTCAGAGTAACCAAAGATCTCTAGGTTAGAGTTTATTGCCTCTTTTTGAGCATCAGAAATAGAGCTGCCCATTTTTATGATATTTATCATCATTTGCATAGTCGTTCGATTCGTTACTTCCATATTAGAGGATGATTGACCATGTACTCGAATAAACTCCGCTTTATTTTCAAAGTATTTTATTCCAAGAGCCCCTACACTTCGTGTCCCGAGGTAATTTACTCCTCCACTCAAAGCGATCCCTATTCCAGGAATAAATGAGATCATTTTCTTTTTGAAAAATTTGATGCCTAACTGTACACCAATTCTGATCATAATTTTTTTGGATATTTGATCAAATTGAAACTGTTGAACTTCTTCAAGAACTTCTTTCGCAAAAGCATTGTTGTCTTTATCTCTAGATAAAAAAACCAAAAATGAAATAACATCCTTTTTTCTTTGCCCTAAATTTTCATCCTTATCAAATAAAAATGAAAACTGTAGCAACATGCCAAGCTCTTCTCGTAGTGTTAAACAAAAATCACCAATCAAACTAGCAATCATAGCCGTCCAGCCAATCCCTGGTAGTAAATCTGGTAATGCTGCCGCTCCGCCTATCACGGCTGTTTTTTGAGAAGTCTGTTTAATTACTTCATCTGCTAATGCTTTTTCATTTAGAGTAGTAAACTCTTTTCTTAGTTTTTGAACTTCTTCTTCTTTGTCATCTATAGTTTCAAATACCTTTAAAAAAACATCCCCAACTTTTTCTTCTAGTTGCTTTTCGATATCTTCCCACGGAATTGATGGTAATTTAAACATAATATTCTCCAATTTCTTTAAGTCGTATAACAGGCTTTGAATCGACTTGATTGGCTCATTTTTTTGAACCGAGAGTTTTTAATTTAGATGTTGTTTTTTCTTTTCTTCTGATCCAGACATTATCTCTACACATTGGTATACATCTGGTCTATAAGTACTAAGTAATTGCCAAAAATCACTATCTTCAGTCAACACAGTTTTGGTCTCAAAAAATCCGTAAATAAGACAATCTAAATCACTAGGGGATAACAAGCCATAAATCTGCAAAGAATACAATTTTTTGGAAATATCAGGACCTAACTCGTATTGCTCTTCATCTGTTAAATGACGAAAAACATAATCTTTGGATTTAAACTGTGATTTATTTCTGTTAAGCAGCAAATTGTAAATAATAGTAAAAGCTTGCTCAATCTCACCTTCGCTGAGACCTTGATCTAATAACTTTTGAACAAATTTTTCATCGATGTTGTTTTCGGACTCTAAAATATCCCTAACAAAGAAATCGATTATTTTTAAAAACTGATCCATAAATTACTCCAACAAGTACAATTAATTGTAAAACCCTCAATATATACACTTATAGCCTAATTTTCAATGGGTAAACCTAATCAAAACTATATTTTAGATGAATCAATAGTTTTAATGATTTGATTTCCGGGAACCCGTTGAATTGCTTTCTTTTGCTCCAATGAATCTAAAATTTTTAAGATCCAAGATAAAGGCTTTTGACTTTTATAAATAATATCATCCATTACCTTAGGAGATTTAGTCAGATGAGATAATAAATACTCTTCATCTAAAGTCATAGAGTCTATCTCTTTTTCAGACCAAGCCAAATTTAAGTCCGCCAATATATCAGAAGGTTTAGATACTAATATTGCTCCTGATCGAATCAAGGAGTTTGTCCCGCTAGACATTTCGGAGTTAATAGGCCCCGGTAAGGCAAACACTTCTCTGCCTTGCTCATTGGCTAAGCGTGCTGAAATCATACTACCACTTCGTTCTTTTGCTTCAACAATTACCGTGGCGATAGATAAACCTGTTATAATCCTATTTCTTAGGGGGAAGTTTTTTTTGAAAGCGGCACTTTTAACAGGAAACTCTGAAACAATAGCACCTCTTGAAACGATTTGTTGATGAAAGTCATATAGTTTTGGTTTTAAAAATTCAGCTATTCCAGAAGCAATAATCGCAATAGTTAAGCCATTTTCAGATTTTATTGCACCCTTATGGGCTGAACTATCAATTCCTCTAGCTAAACCAGAAACTACACTTACTCCCTGATCCGCTAAAAACTCCCCTATCTCCTCGGCATTACAACGTCCTGCTAAAGTACAGTCTCGAGCTCCGACAATAGAAATATGGACTGCATCATTGGGAGGAAGGTTGCCAAGATAGTACAACAATAAGGGAGGGTTATAGATCTCTCTTAATTGATTTGGGTAGCTATCATCATCGATAGATACAACACCAATATTGTTTTCTAAAATGTACTCCACCTCATCATCAATACGACATTCAAGCATTAATTTAAACACTCGATTAACTTTTTGAAGGCTAAAATAGTGTAACCATTTTTCTTTAGGCCAATGAAGCAAATCATTGGGAGACTCAGCTATGTTATAGACTTCATTTAAAACGATGCCTGCACCATGCTCGATAATATTTAGAAGCACTCTGTCTTTTAGTTCTGGAAGGTTCATGATCTATTCGTTGATTTTAATAATTTTGAACACCAAAACTTAACATTTACATCATTAGAGTCTAGGTTTTTCTTTAGCTCTGGTATGGCTAAACCACCAAACTCTAGTAAAATCTCCGATGATACTTTACGTACTGCTGGATCTTCTCTACTAAATGCTCTAATCAACCCTGGTATTGCTTGCATACCTAATCTTAGGACCTCACAAGTGAAAGTTAGTTTTTCTGTTTCATTGGTACAATTACTAATAATCTTTAAGACTTGGTACAAACCCTCGTCTTCATCAAGAGTACCCAAACATGAAAGTAAAGTTAAACGAGTAGAATCAGAAAAGTCCTTTTCTAAAACACTATGAAACCAAGGAACAGCTTGCTTATGTTTCAAATATAATAAAGACTTTGCTGCACAGACAGTTAAGTCTGAGTTATTTCCTAAAAAGACCTCTTTTATTTTAGGAATCAAATCTAAATAATTGAGCTCTGCTGATAAATACAAACAGTTTTTGATTAAAGTTGGGTTTACTTTATCAAATCCCTCTTCTACATACATTTTAGCATCGTCAATGTTTGCCCTGACTAGTTCAACAGCAATAGGATAGTCCCTAAAGTCTAAACTCTCCATAAGCCCCCAAATTGCTTTAGAGTCTATCGCTGAGTCGATTTGGTCTAATCCCCATAGAGAGGTTAATACCAATAGATTATCTTGTTCCATCAAACTCTGTTGCAAGGGCACAATAAAATATCTATCTCCAATAATTCCCATAGCCTTTGCTACTAGATTGTTAGGAAAAGCTTTTTTATACAGTAAACTCGCGAGCTGCCCGTATATTCTTTTAGGGTAATTTTTTAAAACATTTGAAATCCAAAATATGATTTCATCATCTTCATTCGAAAGAGTTTCGACTACTTTCTCTAAAGAAATCTCTTCTGCAGAAATTAAAGTATCCGATACTTCTTTTCTTACAATCCAGTGAGGGTTTTTTAAGCAATGAAGTAAATCAGTAACCATTGTAGATGTTACCTTTCCCTTTAATGCTGCTGCGGCTAAAGACACATATTGCTTGTTTTCGGATCGAAGTAGATCTACAATAACTTGCAAACCTTTTTCAAAATGTTTAAAAACACTAATAAACCAATACATAGATGATTCATCTACATTAGCCATAGCTGCCTTCATTTCAAAAACAACATTTTCATCTTGGCTAATCAAAGAGTCTGAACATAGCTTTTGAATCACCCAATACTGATCACTCAACCCTCTGATTAACAAAGGATACATAGCCGAGTCTGTTAGCTGGGACAATTGCTGAAAAGCAAAGAATCGAATCTGCTTTGCTGAGTCCTCACTCAATCTTGTTAATATAGGTAAACAATCATTGCCAATTTTAGAGAAAACATCTTGTAAATTCCATAAAAAGTGCTCTGATTTACTTGTTAAAACTTTATGTAAAGCATCAATACCAGTAGGCCCAATTTTTAAAAGAGTCAAGATATACCAATAGGCTTTATCTGCTTTTTGTAGCTTCAAAGCTTCAATAATAACAGGTATTGCTGTATTGCCAATCTGAATTAAAGAGTCCGATGATCGCTTAGAATGTAAATAACTATCTTCTCCAAAACATTTTACTAACATGTTTAGAATCTTCATGTCTCCAGACTCTCCAAGAGCAGAAGCTATGATGAATTTTAACTCATCATCTGTTGATTTTAATACATCATATAATGACTGTTTTGCTTTATAACCTAATTTACCGAGTAGTTTTACACTCCAATAAACATAATCTTCTGAGGAAGATGTTAAATGCTCTTCAAGAATAGGGATAATCGACTCGTCATATTGAGATAGAGCCTCAAAAGCATATTGTCTTACCGACCAGTTGTTTTCTCCAAACATTCGTATCAAAGGCCTTACACTCGACTCTTTTTTAAATTGACCCAATGCTTGAATAGCCAATTTTTTACATACGTCATCTGCTTCGTTGAGTGCTAGCTCTACATGAGATGAAGTAGAATCTCCCATGGCGATTAAAATCTGTAACGCCCAATACTTTTGATCATTCGATCCTGTTTTGAGCAATTGTCCTGTTTGATCCTTGATACTAAGACCAAACTTTAAAAGCTCTTTGTAAGCAACTCTTCTGAAATCATAATTAGGATCATCTAGAAGATCAAATAAAATGGGGATACTCTGTTTACCATTCACTTGAATCATTGATTCAAGCATTCCTATTTTTTCATCATTTCCCATTCTTCTTAGAATGCCATGATATTTAATAGCTTCATCCATTTGGTTTCCTTTATTCGTACAAAGTTACACTTGTTTTATCTATTCTATACTGACTCTTTTGAAATACAACTAAAGCATTCTCTTTTCCTAAAAAACTAAAGTTAATTCCTCCGACATTTTGTTGCTCACAAAAGGTCATATCTTGATTTTTATATGTAAAAAGACCACAAGTTTTATTGTCAGTATTCTTAAAAATGCCAACATATCGTAAAGAGTTTAGATCTAAGTCTTCAATACTTTGTGCGTTGTCAGCACCCGTAGTTCTATTCATCATCGCTTTAGATTTAGTTTTTAATTCACGAATTACCGCATTTAACTCACTTAACGAGTTTTCAATCTCATCAGAAACAATAGTACTCTCTTTGCTTTGTGACTTTTGAGATTGGTACTCTTCTGGTTCAAAATAGCCTAGTTTAACATCTTTTTTATCCAATGCTAAAAATAGTAAACCTAACAACAATATTAGTACAATAGCTAGTCGTAGAATTAAAAGACCTGAAAAAAAACTCAAATATGCATACTCTGGTAATCCATGTATACCTTCTAAAAGCGTTTTGTAGTAATTAGCAGTATCTTTACTTTCACAAAAATGAGACAAACTATAAATTGGACCACTCCAAAACTCACTAATTTTTTCAAATAGCTTATCATCTTGGGGGGTCATATCAAATAATAAGGGATAATTTTTTTGATGAATCATTCTATGGCTAGAAAATAAATCCTCCAAGCGATTAAAATCACGCTCATCTTGAAATATTGTATAGCCTTTTCTATTCATCTGTCCTTTTGAAAAAGAATATACACGCGCTTGATTCTCTTCAATTCGTAGCAATCCGGCACCAGATGGAAACTTATCAAAAATAAGCCTACTCAATACAATGGCCTCAAATTCAAAAAATCTGAGTTTGATATTATATTCAGAACAAGTATTTTTCCAATATGCGATACTAACCTTAGAATGGGTCGCTATCAATACCATTTTTTTCTTGGTTGTGTGAGTAATGGTTTGGAAGGAATCAGTTGTTTCATTACATTGATCTTTGAGAAACACACTAATGGCATTTCGAGATGGCTTTAAATTTTTATAAGGCATTTCAAAGAGATTTTCTTCTTCACAAATGATAGCAAGGTCTTCTATCTTCCACTCTTTTAAATACTCCCAAATCTCATCATTAGAGACAAATTTTGTCCACTTTTTTATTGAGCTGAAGGCGTATTTTCCACTCTTTTTTTTGCACAAAAAACACTCTATATTTTTTTTAATAACCAAAACAATTTTATGACGGTCGGCATTTTTTCCATTTTCCATAAATATCTTTTTCGTCATAATAGTACAAAAATACAACTTTTTTTCACTATTATGTTAAAATGATTAAAAAATCAATCTTGCACAGGTTGACCCCATCATGTTATGGGGCTACAATTATAGTAAGGCTAAAAAGGATTTTAGCTTGATACATATACATTGGCCCTAGCTTTTATCAATTGGTGATAAACGCTAAAATGTATAGTTACACGGAGGTTAGTACTCATGTCTTTCACAATTTCAAATATCACATCTTCTCAAGGTGTGGCGAGTGGAAAATTGGAAAGGCTCAGAGTTGCCCACAAAAAGCTGGACAACAAGAGCCAAACCAGCAATAAAACCACTCCCACAATGAAAGCTAGTAGTTCGGATACTTTACGATTTGAACTATCGACACTTAATCAAAAGTCTGTAGATATTCAAAATAAAATATCTAAAGGACAATCAACTCAAGTAGCTTTGAGCAATCTTTCTTCACAGCTAGAAGATCTCAAAGAAAACTACGATGAAATTAGCCCAAAGCAATTGAGCGAATCCATCGACAAAACAGTTCAAGATCACACTTTTGAAGGTGAGCAAGTTCTAAATCAGAAAGATGCAAACACATCATCTAACTCAGATTTGCAAGCTGTTACCGTAGATCGCCCTCCTAAAGTTGGAGCTTATTCTATTTCTATTTTTCAAGACTCTAATAATAACTCTGATGAAGTTCATTATACAGTTGAAGTATCCTCAAGTAACGAAGACTTCAATAAAACAATAACTACGAGTTTAGTACCTACTACAGGATTAATCTCAGGAGTAGAGATTTATTTTGACAAAGAAGCTATCAGAAACTCTGAAAGTAAATCTTTACAAGCAGATGTTGAAGTCAAAGATGCCCAAGAGTTTCAAATTTCAAACTTTAGTAATGATCTTGAAAATCTTAAAAATAGTTCATCAAAGTCAGATTTTGATGAAAAGGCTTCACAATTAATGTCTAAAATTGACAGTAATAAAGCTTTACTAGATAAAGATATTAAAAGTACACAGATTCAGTATCAAAACACTCAAAGTGTCCGAGAAAACCTGAGTGCTACATCTAATGAGTCATTTGATTTATCAGCAGCAGCACAATTAGTAAACCAAACTCAAGAAACTCTTTTAAATAGTCCCGAAAGTACAAATAATTTGTATCAAACGGATTCAGCTAAATCTTTATTAGAGTAGCTAATACTATGACTCATAGTCAAAATTTAAAAACACTGCAATTTAATTTATTGCAGTGTTTTTTTATGCCCAACTTCTTAGAAATTGATTTCTTTTCATCTCATTAGAAAGTGTTGTACTCTCTCCATGCCCTGTTATGATTTTATAATCTGTATCCATTGACATAATATGAGTTTTTATAGAGTCTTCAATCTGCCCCATATCTCCGCCAGGTAAATCTGTTCGACCAATTGACCCAGCAAACAAAGTATCACCAGAAAACAATAAGTCTTTTTCTTTGACACAAAAGCAACAACTACCAGGCGTATGTCCTGGTGTATGCAATACACTAATTTGATGCTTGCCAAATTCTATTTCGTCATTATGAACAAAGTTTTTGTCGATTGGATCACCTTTAGGGATTTGCATGTTAAACCAACGCCCCTGCTCCTCTAAAATATCGTATAAAAACTTATCATCCTTATGCAATAAAATCTCTCCATGCCCAGCTCTTTTTAATGGCGTCGCTGCTGAAATATGATCAAAGTGGGCATGGGTATGTAATAAATACTTCACTTTTAAGTCATACTTTTCTAAGACAGATGTAATTTTATCTGCTTCATCCCCTGGATCAATAATGACAGCCTCTTTTGTGTCTTCACAAGCCAATATACTACAATTACATCCTAAAGGGCCTACTGGGAAACTTTCAATAATCATTTTTACCTTCTTTGTTTATAAGTTGGATCTGGTTACTTCTTTAAAAAGTCCAATCCCTTAGTAGTTAAATTTAATTGATTTTCAGGAATAATGGCATGACTCTCAACATAATCTATATCATGCTCTGGCAAACTCAAAAAATCTGACTTCTCTAGTTGAGCAATCATTTTTTGATAAGAACGCTCATCTATCTCATTTTGAAAAAACAAAAATGCCTCTTGTTTATCTATAGTCTTACCCTTTAAATATATAAATTGTAAAAACTCTTTTTTTGGTAGTTTTATACCGTGATAAATAAAGTAAAAAGAAAGTAGATAAATAAGTGAAGCTAGAACTACGCTAAAAAAACCTATCACAGGAATAGGTACAATAAAAGGAGAGTCAATCAATACTAACGTAGCAATCACAAAAATAACAATACCTGTGTTTCTACTACTACCTCTTCTTTGAATCTTTAACTCTAGCTGATCCATGCTCAATTCTAACAATGCTCACTCCAAAAGATTAAGAAGTCTTAGTTTAAATTAAAACACTAGCTCTTACACCAATAAAAGCCAGTGTTTAGCATAAACCTATTTGTTCAATGACTTCTTAATTAAATTTAACTGATTTAACATTTTTAAGTTTGGTTTATCTGTCATTTTCAAATCAGTCCAAAAGGTTCCTTCACCCGAGTGAATGATTTGTATAGGTAGCTTATTTTGTGGTAAAGCCTCCGTAGCAAAGATATAAGAGTTATAGTGCTCAACTCCACCAAAAGCATCCACGTACATTTTTTTTATCTCAGACTCTTTAGACCCTCGAATACGAATAACTTCCGCTTTAGCTTTAGATAAAATATCAATAATTTGAGTTTTTATCTTTTGAGTTTCTAAGTCAATCTTAAGTGTTTTTAGTCGGGTTTCTGCTTCAAATTCTCCCACTTCTTTTTCAGTTTCTGCTCGAATAGATAACACCATTACTTTAGTATCTGCTCTTACCTGCTCGATTTCTTGCTTAACTAGTTTCTTTTGCTCTTCTAGTTTTGCTTCTACTTTAGAAGTTTCTTCAATTTCTCTGTTAGTAAGCATCTCTTCTCTTTTCAGTTGAGCTTGCATAATAGGCAGTTGGATTTTTACAGGAACATAGATTTTTCTTGGTAAAGCTGCCACGATTTCTAAGGGAGCATTTTTAGTATAGTCGGACAATGTCTCTGTAAAAGTCTCTTGAAACTTTGCTCTAGTGTCTCCTTGAATCAAAGCTTTTGCCGTATACTTAGACCCTTCATTACGGGCAGAAGAGTTTAACATCGGATTAATGACACGATCATGTAATTGAGTTACATTACCATATTTTGTAACCGCTGAAATTGCTCTTTTTGGATCAAGCTCCCACAGTACAGTTACATCAATCCCAGCGTTAAAACCATCCTTAGAAGGGAACAACATCTCGCCACCAGTAAGAGTACTTTTATTAGTAAAGTGCTGAACACTTCTTTCTTCTTCTCCACGTAACATAGCATCTGTGATTTTAACTTCTTGTTTTGTACTTAAAGTATATTCATTTAAACCAACAGGAACTACTTCTACTTTATATCGTTTTGGATTGATAAAATGGACTCCAGCAGGTAAAACTCGACTTTGCTCAACTCCACCTTTTTGAGAGTTAATCAATACACCAACATGTCCTGCTGATATATAAGTCTGATTTACCATAGAAACTGTATATCCAAAAGGATTTAAACGATAGGTACCTGGACCTAATACATTCTTTCTAATCCCGATTTCATCATCGTTTGCCAAATATCTATCTCCAGTAATTTTCTTTCCAAATTTTGCAGTAACTACTCCTACTTTATTAGCAGGAACAATCGTTACAGGGTATTTTTTTACTTCATACATAAACGGTGTTACCCAGTGATAACCAGCACCTAAGATATTTTCACGAATCCCGATTTCACCTTCTGAAGCTAAAACTTTACCTGGAGCTTTAGCATTACCAAATTTTGCTGTGATTACCCCTAGCTTTGTTGGTGAAACATAAACCAAACCAGAAAAAAATGACAGAGATGAAATAACTACAAATAAAATAACTCCCACTAATATAATTGGTAATTTCATTACTTTACTCCCTTGTTTTGAGTCGAGGAAGCACCAAATTGATTTAACATCATAGCAATTGGGGAATCATCATTTGTGAATACTTTTTGAATGGCGATCTTTTTATTAAAATGAAACTTTGCGAATTCTTTACCGTTTCCGAAACTCAGTACTTCCATTCGAAGTGCTTCTGCATCAGCTTTTTTTCGATTGAACTCTTCAATTAAATCTGCTTCACCCTTTGCCACAACAGTAGCCTTTTCAACTTCAGCAGTTTTAATATCTACTTTTGCAATAGCCAAGTTTTTATTGGAGTTTTTTAAAGCAATCGTTCGATTTCCTTTTACTTTTGTTAAAAGATTTCTTTTTAAAATAGTCTCTTCTACTCTAGCTTGAGATTGCTTAATTTCTTCTTTTCTTTTTGCTACTTGCGCATCAGACTTTACTTTTTCTATATCTTTTAATAATTTTTCACGAGTCTCTTTTTCAAGACCTCTTTTGTTAATAATCTCACGAAGGACCAACGGAGGAATAATTTTCTTAATTAACACACTAGAAATTAATATCCCGTGCTCCATAGCTTTGTTTTTTAGCATTTCTTTAAACTTAACTTGAATCTCTTGGCGAGCGTCCCCTGAGATGTACTCTCGAGCCAAAGATTTAGCACCGATGATTCGGCAGTACGATCTAGCAAAAGGAACAATAATCTTATTTTGAACTTCTTCTAAAGATCCGATCCTAGCATAAACTTCAGAAGCACGCGTTGCATCTACTCTCCACTCTACTGTTGCTGTTAATTTAATCTCATAAGAGTCATAACTCATAAAACTAATTGCACTAGTATGATCAAAATCTGTTTTTTGTACTCTAATATTATAAGGGATCACTTTGTTTACAAAAGGATTAATGTAGTATGTACCTGGGTTTTTTGTCTCTTTTTGAATCCCTCTTTTGCTTTTCACCGCCAGATAATCAAATCCTGGGTGATCTTTACCTGTTTTATCAATAACAATACCTACATGACCTGCAGGTACTTCAGTTACTGGAAATTTAACTATTTTATAAGCATAAGGATTGATATTGTATTTACCTGGTTTTAAAACTTCTGCCACAACCCCTCTAGTATCTGTAGCCTTTGCAATATTTAAGTCAAGTGAACTAGCTAAGACATCACCATTTGATAATGGCTTACCATATTGTCGAACCAAAACGCCTAACTCTTTTGCTTCAACTATAGTTGCTGGATAAATTTCTCTTTTCCAAACAAAAGAAGAAAACCAATGCCAACCTTCTGATTTAACATCATATTGAATCCCCTTTTCTGAAGGATCAATTGATACGATACTTCCTTGGGCTGGATTTTTTCCAAACAATTTAGTTAATACTAAAATCTTATTTTGAGGAACATTGATTCGAAACCCTAAAACAAACCACAAAAGTGAGGCACCTATGACCGCCACTATAAACCCAACAATAACCTTCTTAAGTTGGGTAACCGATACCGAACTAAAATTAGTTTCATTCATTAACTTCTCCTAAAACTGTTTTATCTAAATTTTACTCATCTATTAATCATCTCATTTTTTTAATGATGGTACTAGAAGTCTTATATAAAAGCAAAGTTCCAATTACTTGATAAAATCTACAAAAAAACACATTTAACAATTGGAGTTTGATTATTTTATGACAAAAGTTGAATTATTCTTTTCTTGAGAAGATTAAATGGTTATATTAAACCTATTCAAACAAAAACGAGTTTTCTTGATAAATTTAAAATAGCCATCCAGAAAAGCCATTTGCACTTGTGTATAAACCCTTTGAAAGTAGTTTCATGATAAAAAAAAATAAAATAATATTTTATAGTTTAGCGATTCCAATTGGATGCTATTTATTAATTTCACTTATATTTTTACTATTTGCAGAAACACATATTCGTCTTGAAAATATATTCTTAGATCGTCTCTTTATCAATCGATATGAAAAGCCTACTTTATCAGAAAATCAATCGGTAGTCCTCTCAAAAGATATTTCTACACTCGGCTTTGAGCCTATTATTGTAGTTACAATAGACAAAAAAACTCTTGAAACTATGCCTACACTGGATCAGTTTAAAAGTGGCCCCTATAAAGACTTTAATACGCAAGCTTGGCCATACGATCGGCGAGTTACTGCTATGGCCATAGACAAGTTAAAGGCCCTTGGTGTACTAACAATAGGGATCGATTTACTTTTTATTCATGAACAATCAAAAGAAGCCGACCTTGCTCTAGCAAAATCTATTAAAGCTGCTGATAACGTGATTTTAGCATCCTTGTTTGAATCTAATAATAGCGGAGTTGTCTATAAAGAGCCTATTCCTATTTTAAAAGAAAGTGCTGCTGGTATCGGTTTTGTAAATGTCCCTGTAGATACAGATGGCATTCTAAGAAGAATGTTAATTTACTTAGAAAATCAACAAAGCCAAAAAGTTTCCTCGTTTTCTTTAAAATTATGGAACAACTTTCCTTTTAATAAAAACTTCTCCTTAGATAAGTCTTCTAAAGTTGATCAGCAATGGCATATTCCAAATAATACCCCAAACTTCCCTAGTAAAAAAATTCATCTTGCCAATGATACCACGAGTCAGGATAAATTTATCATCAACTATAGAGGACCTGTTGATACATATCCTAATGTAAGCTATTGCGATCTTTTTGATGACTCTCAAACAGACAAGCTTAAAAAAGTTTTTAAAGGTAAAATCGTCTTAATTGGACTAAACCATCCTGGATTACAAGATATGTATCCAACTCCATTTTATGTCTACGACAGAAAGCAGACCAGTGGAGTAGAGATCCATGCCAATGCACTATATACACTTTTAAGCGATAAACTACCTTCAATTAAAAAACTTGGACATCTTGAAAACTTTTTTATCTTTTATCTATTAGCTTGTATCCTCACTTTAGGTACGGGTTTTCTAGCTATTAGATACTCCCTACCTCTTTTAATTATTGAACTCTTAAGTTACTGGATTTTTGTTCACTTTTTATTTAAGTCACATTATTTAGCAGCTATAGCACCAACATTAATCGCTATATGTGCTAGTTATGTTTGCGTGATTACAGCTAGAATGATGGCTAGAGAACAAGAAAAATCTGTGATTCGTAAAGTATTTAATCAATATGTTTCTAACCAAGTTGTGGATCAGTTACTTCTAAATCCAGAAAATTTAGCGATGGGTGGTGGAAGCCTTGAAATCACAACTCTATTTTCTGATGTTAGAGGTTTTACTACAATGTCAGAAAATAAAACACCTGAACAAGTAGTGGACATATTAAACACCTATTTTGAACTCATGGTGGCTATTATCTCTAAATACAACGGAACCATCAATAAATTTATTGGGGATGCCATTATGGTTTTATATGGTGCCCCACCCATGCCCGATAATGATCCACAAGTCCAGGCCATAAATGCAGTCAAAACTGCTGTTGAAATGCAAGAAACCATTAAAGCAAATACAGACCCAAAGCTAAAATTACTCAATATTGGGATAGGTATTACTACTGGGTTTTCTGTTGTAGGAAACATTGGAGCTAAAAAGCACAAAGATTATACCGCTATTGGTGACAAGATAAATTTAGCCGCACGTTTAGAAAGTAAAGCAAAAGCCTTTGATGTGATCATCGATGCAAACACTTATGAATATTGTAAGGATGAGTTTTCATTTGAAGAACTCGAACCTTTTCAAGTAAAAGGAAAACAAGAGATCATTAAAGCCTATAGAGTACTATTTTGATTTCTGAAAATATCATTAATTGTTTCAATAACTAAACGTATTTGTAAAAAAACATGCCTTTGGGTATTCTAGGCTGAAAATCAAACACTCCATCCAAATCATATTATATATAAAAGAGCACTTATGCACTATCCAGATATTTTAAACAAAGCAGTTAATGATCAAGAAATTTCCTTTGATGAAGGTGTATATCTTTACAAAGAAGCACCTCTAGAAGCATTACAAGAAGCGGCAAATCAGATTCGTATTAAAAAGACTAACCCAAGTGAAGTCACTTATTTAATCGATAGAAACATAAACTATACAAATGTATGCATAACTAATTGTAA
Organism: Candidatus Cloacimonadota bacterium; assembly: GCA_023954715.1. Classification (GTDB taxonomy): domain Bacteria; phylum Muiribacteriota; class UBA6191; order UBA6191; family UBA6191. The sequence continues at coordinate 22,541 of JAGSHD010000019.1, forward strand.
ATTCTGCAATTTTTACCGAACAGGTGACCATGAAGGCGCCTATGTTTTATCTAAAGACATTTTACGACAAAAGATTGAAGAAACAATCGCAGTAGGCGGAACTCGAATTTTAATGCAAGGTGGACATCACCCTGACTTAAAACTAGATTGGTATTTAGATATCCTATCATGGCTTCGAAAAGAGTTTCCTAGTATTGAATTAGACTGCTTTTCTCCATCTGAAATCGATAACTTGTGTGTATTAGAAAACCAAGATGCTGAAACCATCTTGAAAGCTTTGATTGGCGCAGGGTTACAAGGACTTCCTGGTGGCGGTGCTGAGTTACTTGATGACGAAATTCGACAAAAAGTTAGCCCAAAAAAAATCTCTGGTCCAAGATGGCTAGAAATCATGGAAATTGCTCATAAATTAGGATTAAAGACGTCCTCTTCTATGGTAATTGGCTTTGGCGAAAAAGTTGAAAACAGAATCAAACATTTTCAATTGCTTCGGGATCAACAAAAAGAGTCTTTAAAAAAGTACAATAATGCTTTTATTGCTTTTATAGCATGGCCTTTACAATACGAGTTAACTCCACTAGGTAAGCAAAGTCAAAACGAAGGCAAACTAGGAGCTACCAAAGAAGATTATCTAAGAAACCTAGCCATGGCCCGAATCTTTTTAAATCCATACTATACAAATATCCAAGCTTCATGGCCTACAATGGGCTTTAAAGTAGCCCAAGAAGCATTGTCTTATGGTGCAAATGACTTTGGTTCAACCATGCTTGAAGAAAATGTAGTATCTCAAGCTAGTACTAAAACTCATAAGTACATTTTAGTTGATGATATCTGTAAATTGATTACTGAAGCTGGCTATACTCCCATACAAAGAGTCACGGATTATAGCAAAGCACAAAGTAGTCACAGTTAATATTAATCCAGTTTTCTACAAAAAGCCCGACAAAAAATCATAGTTTTGTTGGGCTTTTGTTTTAAATAAATTAACCTTTTATCAGCAAAACAAGCAAAAATCATTATGTAAATGTACTTAAATCACGAATTGTAAGGCTTTTTTTTAAATAGTTCAGTAATTCTTGAAACTTTTCAATCAAAGCATACGTATAAAAAGGTGTTACTTTAATTTGGGAGAACTCCAATGAATAATTTAAAAATGCGTAAACTTATAACATGTGTCGGAATTTTTTCTTGCTTTAGCATATCGCCTATCATAGCTGGAGACGACTTAATGGACCGTTTAATTATTAACGGTAGTGACTCTTCTGTTCGAAATACTGGTTTAGTTGTTGGTGATTATGACAATACAGTTTCTAATAGAACAGGTGAAGTAGATACTTCAAATCCATATATCGGAAAATTACACAGAGTTTTTGATTGTGGCTATAACCCTTCTAATGATCACAAAATGTTTACTGAAAGAGTAGCAGAAGGTGTTAATCTATATAAGTCTCAAGGGGTAACCGAATACTCAAATAAATACTCTATGTTTAAATCAATCACGGACTACCTACCAGGTGGAGCAATGGGATACGATGGCGGTAAGCCCGTTATTGCAATGTTCACTGGTTCAAAGCAAGTGTTTTTAATCTACCGAGTCTACGAATCAAAAGACGGCAGATCAAAGCTACTTTGTTATTATAATTCACAGGGTAAAATTGGCCATGGAGGAAGAGGTTTCGAAGAAGCTAAATTCATCTTACATGGTTTTAAAAGAAGAAACGGATTTTTATTTGTTAGTGGGTCTTCAAAAAAAGAAGTCAAGTTTGGCTTAATTGATCCAGCGAATGATTATACAGGTGCATCAGATATTAACTCTGGCATGAAAGACTACAAAGACACTGTTGGTCAAGTTGACTCAATCATGGGTAATACCGATGGTGATTGGGAGAAAAACACTCCTCATCCAGACAATATCGAGTACGGTGAAAATCAAGTTGAAGGTAAAGTAAAAAGTACAAGCGACATGTTTTCAAGCATCATGGAGCCTGTAATGTTTGGCGCTAAAATTGGTATGGGCGCTTACATGCTAAAACAAGTTTTCAAAAAAGATAAAGATGACGATGATGACGATCAGTGGGATAATGGATACGGCGACCCTTATGGTGGCGGTATGGGTTACGGTGGTGGAATGGACTACGGTAACGGATCTATCATGGGCGGTGGCGGTATGGGCTACCCAGGACAAATGCCTGGAATGTATCCTGGAGCATATCCATCTACTGGCGGATACCCTGGTGCTTACCCTGGAATGACTCCTCCTTACCAACAAGGTGGATATCCTGGTGCTTATCCTGGACAAATGCCTCCAAATTATTCTAACTATCCTGGTGCTTATCCATCTACAGGTGGATATCCAAATATGCAGATGCCTCCTCAAAATTACCCTGGATCTAACCCATCCAACGGATACAACGGAAGCAATGGCGGACAATACCCACCACAGCAACAATATCCTGGAAGCTACCCTTCTAATGGATATAATGGTAGTACAGGTGGATATGATGGCAGTGGTGTAAACCCTGGTGGCATGTATGATCAGCCAATGAATGGACTTCCAGCGTATGTTCCTGGAGGCGGTAGTAATTACCCACTTCCTGGAAACAATGCGCCTATGGCTCCATTATCACCATCATCTTCAAATACAGGATCAACAAACTCTTACGGTTTAGATCAAACAATAACTCAAAATAATAACTCCTTTCTAGGAACAATCCAATAACAAGTGATTTAATCATTTGGAGGAATAATGAAATCTTTAAAATTAATAGTAAGCTTGGGACTTTTAGCATTAAATAGCACTTTTGCAAATCAAACTCCCCTGCATAAGTACAAGTTAATCTTGAACTCTACAGAAAGTGAAAAAGTTGTTAAAGATAAACTTTTTAAGTCTATTTTAATGGATTTAAAAGAAAATCAGATTCGACATGCTAAAAAACTGCAAAAATGGGATGACAAACGCTTACTTGAACATCACGGTAAATTAGATTCTAGTGAAGTTAGTAAAGAAACTGAAATCAACCCTAACTTAGTTCGTGCAAAAATCATGAAAAAGATGTTAGACCGTTCGAAAGTAATGGCTAGAAACATTTCTGTTAAAATCAAAGAGGCTTCTCTTCTTGATTTAAAAGCAAACTTGGTTCAAACAATTAAGCTTGATTCAGAGTTAAAAGTAAAAGCTGTTGATGGTTACAATACTCTTCAAGAAGAGATAAAAGCAAACCCAGAAAACAAACCAGCTGCACCTTATGTTTATCCAGGTTACTATAACTCTTACAGTTACTATGGTTACAACTATTATAACAGCTACAATAGTTATAATTATAATAACTACTCCGCTTACAACAGGAGAAACTTCTACTATCAACCAGTATGGAATGGAAGAAACTACTCTTATGTAAGAAATACTTATAATCCAGGATATTATAACAACTATTATTACCCTAGATATAACAGAACTTCTAGATTACTATCCACTGGAATATTTGGCCTTGCTGCTGTAGGATCATTTGTTGATTGGTTATTTGAATAGAGTATCTAGTTCAAAGCATAAAAAAAAGACTTCATAAAAATGAAGTCTTTTTTTTATACCCTGAAAGTTTTACTTCCAAAACTCGGGTGGCTCGCCTTCTTTAATTCCAGAAAGCATATCTCTACAGTATTTTAAAAACTTTGGATCCCCTTGCATTTCTTTGTTGGTAATTACTTTCATGAAATACTCTTGAGCTTTTTGGTCATCCCCTGTTCTACGGTGAAGTTCACCCATGGTAAAGACTAATCCAGTTTCTCCCATTTTTCCGATTTGGGGCTCCATTTCTTTCTCGTAGGCGTCCTCATAGCGATGTAAAGCCATTTGCATATATTTTAGCTCTAGATCTTTTTCACCAAGTGAACGATATATCCAAGCTATTTTATAAAAGTAGGACGCAAACTTAGCTGCTGATACACCTTTTCTAGCTTGAAGAGTAACCAATGCTAGTTTTATCGCAAGAATCCCCATATCAGGAGTACGAGCTACATCTGTTGCTAATGCACTTCCTAGTTTCTTACGTACAGGCTCTAATTTTTTAAACAATTTTTCATTCAAATCTGATGTATCTAAAAAAACCTCTTTTTTATAAGCGGCATAAAAGCAATTAGGACAGACCCAAACTTCATATACCATAGGGTTAACACCCTCATATTTTTTTGCTAAATCCGTGTAGACTTCTTGAAATTTTACACGATTTAACCATACGTTTTCAACTTTAAAATCTGTTTTGCAAAGTGGACACTGTGCGTCCCCCTTCCAAATAATTGGTTTTTCTTCGGCCATATATCTCCAAGTATGGTAGTAAAAATTACTCTAAAACTTTACTTAAACCATAGTTATATACCAAAAAGATTTATATTAAATAATATAAACCTTTTTACATTTAGTATAACATTCGATAAATTAGCGCAATTATATTATATCAGCTCTAGTTAAAGCAAAACTAATCATGTAATTTTGTATAAATTTTGTATAATACAATCAAAACTATAATAATCATCAGATAATTTTGTTTGATGACTGAATCATAATATTCAATTTGATCAATACATTTACATTAAATGAAAAAAACTCCCACTTAATGAAACTACTATGCAACTTTTAATGTATTAGTTCGTAGTGATTACAAGTAAGTATAAAAAAGCGCTGTATACAAAATATATTATATTATTAATACTTTTGTATCTTATATAAATAACGAGAGATATATTATGAGAATAACTAAATTATTAAAAGTTTGTGCCATATCTTTATTGATCAACACAACGAGTATTCAAGCTAAAGGTATTAATGTTTATTTTGGTCCTGTAGAAAAAGGCGAAACAAGATTAGACCAACACTTTATTAAATACCTTAAAAAAGCAAAGAAAACTATCGACGCAGCATTCTATGAGTTGAGAGATGAAAACATAATGAATGAGTTTATCGCTGCACATGAGCGAGGAGTTGAAGTCCGCTTGATAGTTGATTCTCATAACTTCTTTTTGAGAGATCATGATACACTTGAATTTGATTTTGATAAGCGAAACAAATTTGTTAAACCTCTTTTAGATGCTGGTATTGTAGTAAAGTATGACTTATCTTCAAAAGTAGATGAAGAGACTGGAATCAATAAAGGTAGATCTGGCCTAATGCATAATAAGTTTTGTGTATTAGATAGTAAGCACGTATGGACTGGCTCTTATAACTTGTCTGATACAGGTACTCATAAAAACGAAAACAACGCTATTGAAGTTGTTAACAAAAAGTTGGCAGCTATCTTTACTAGAGAGTTTGTCGAAATGTATGAAGATGGTGCTTATGGCATTTCTTCTCCTTCTACAGCTGAAGACCAACAAATTAAAGTAGGAAAAACCCCTGTTGAAGTTTATTTCGCACCAGAGGATGATCCTGTTGGTAAAATAGAAGTAGAGATTAATTCTGCTGAAGAATCAGTATATTTCATGCAATTTGCTATGACTTCAGACGAACTCGGTGACGCATTAATCAACAAGCGTGAAAGTGGCCTTAAGGTCAAAGGGATGTTCGACAGAATGTTATATCGAAGTACTGGACCTTATGCTGAGTTCTCCCGATTAACTCAAAATGATATTCCAGTGATTGTGTATGATTCGCCTACTGGAGGAAAACTACACCACAAAGTCTTTATTATAGATGCAGAAGGAGAAAACCCAAGAGTAATCTTTGGTTCATTAAACGCTTCAAAAAATGGCAATAAAATGAATGATGAAAATATAGTCATCATCCGTGACAAAGAAGTAACTACAAAATACTTTAATGAATTCAACAAACTGTTCGGAAGACTTTCTAGAGTTACTGCAGGATTCAAGTCTCAGAAGAAAGCACTATTTATTGACCAAAAAATAGACCGATTGGATTTGGTAATAAGCACAAATGGTATCCCAACAGATGAGTTGAAAATTCAATTTCCAGCACGATGGGGCGATATTAATAAAGCCGAAGAAGAAGTTGAAGGAGAAGAATCTACAGAACCAGCTGTAGAAGCATCAGTTGAAATTTACCGAATGAAAAATGGAAAACAAATCAAATCAACTTCTAAAGAAACTATGTACTTAAGCCAAAGGGACATCACTCTTAAAAATTTGAACTTAAAGAGAAAAGGTGAAGATGCTCTACTAATTATAAAGTGTAAAAACTTTAAAACCCCTTCTATTCCTGGATTCTATAATATGTACATTCAAGCCAAAAGTAAAACTGGAAAAATGTATCCTCTAAAGTTTCAACCAGCACTTCATGTAATGGATCCTGAAGACACAGAGGTTGTTGCTAACGAACAATTAACAAATATTCTTCTCGGAAAATTATATGATGGTAAATATAAATCCTTCTTTGGGCTAGTGGACTCTTGTGAAAATGATGATAACAATTGTGGAATCTTAACCTATGGAAGCTTTTTAAAAAGAGCTATTCGAATCATCAATCAGAGAATTTTGATTAAAAATGAGGATGAAGCAAAAGAAGTATTAAAAAGACTTAAACGATACCAAACTACATTCTCATCTCAAAAAGCCCCCAAGTTTAACTAAACCCCTTGCTTACTAAATGAAAGACAATCTTATAGATTGTCTTTTTTTTTATCCTATTTTCTAAATCAATCCCTGATTAATAGCATACTATAACAAAAGTTATACGATTCGACGAAACATTGTAAGACATATAAATTAGATCAGATCATCCAAATTCAAAGACAAAAAGCAGCCCTATGGAACAGATCAAAACATATACCTTAGAAAATAACATAACAATTTTAGCCGAGCACATTCCTCATATCCAATCTGTCCTCTTAGGCCTTTGGGTAAAGCAAGGTTCTAGAATTGAAAATACAAATCAATATGGAATTGCTCATTTTGTGGAGCACATGCTATTTAAGGGCACCAAAAAAAGAAATGCTAAACAGATTGCTGAAAGTTTAGAATTAATTGGGGGAGATCTCAATGCCTTTACGTCTCGTGAGCACTGCTGCTATTATGCCAAAGCGATTGCCGAAGAGACAGATCTTGTATTTGATGTAATATCCGATATTGTTTTTTCTTCCAACTTTGATGCACTAGAAATGGACAAAGAACGAACTGTTATCGCGCAAGAAATCGATATGTATGATGACTCTCCAGAAGAGTTAGCCCACGAACATTTAGTGCAAACAATGTATGGCAGCGGTCTCGGTCACCCTGTAATCGGATACAAAAAAAATGTAGATAGCTTTCAACGGGATGAAGTTTTGGACTTTCATAAAAAGTTTTATCAACCCTCTAATATATTTTTATCGGTAGTTGGTAATTTCGATAATTTTGATATCAAAGAATTAAGTGAAAAGTACTTCTCTAATGTCCCTAATCTTAATCTAAAAAGTGTCCCCCCAAAGCAAGAGCTACAACATTCAGGAGTTAAAGCAGTCATTAAACCTATTGAACAATGTCATTTGACTCTTGGGTGGCATGCCTACAATATTACCCATAAAAATAGATACGTTCTTCATTTAATTTCGGCATATTTAGGTGGTGGAATGTCATCACTGCTTTTTCAAGATATCAGAGAAACACATGGGTTAACTTACTCAATTTACTCCTTCGTTAGAGCCTATAAAGACGTTGGTTTTTTTGGAGTTTATTCAGCACATTCTAAAGAAAGCACATCTAAAATTTTAGAGTTAATTAAAATAAATATTGAAAAGATAATCAATGGCGACCTTAGTACTCAAAAGTTAGTTCAATTAAAGTCACAATTAAAAGGTGGGCTTTTACTTGGCTTAGAAAAGACCTCCTTTCGTATGAATCGTATTGGAGTAGGCCACCTTTATTTTGATCAAGTCATGGATACAGATACCCTAATACAATTAGTAAACGAAGTAACAGCAGAAGATATTATCAAAGTCGCAAAAGAAGTCTTTTTACAAAGCCCCAGCATCATAAATGTGGGGAATCTAGAACAAGAGGACTTAGAGTCTGCTGTTCAGGAGTCAAAAATATTATGAAACTACAAATCTTACTTATCTTAATACTAACTCAGTTAACCTATAGCGGAGATATACTCCAAGTTGATAATCGCCATTCCAAAAAAGCAATGTCTTTAAGTCTCCCATCAAACTTTGATTATGCACAAGAAAACGTAAATCTTACGATCCATCTTCCTAACAAAATTCAACCCAGTGAAGAAGTTAAACGACTGAACAAAACAATCATTAAAAAGAAGTTTGATTTTGAAACTAATCTACTTCGAGGTGTATCCAACAAATCTAGATTTCATCCAATTATGAGAAGATTAGCTAAAAAAGGCTTGGTCCCTTCTGTACATGATCAACGGATGATACGATCTCGATACTCACAAAAAGAACACGCAGCGAGAATTGTTATTCGAGTCTATGGAGCCCTATTAAAGATTCACTCTATGAAAGAGCTAAAGAGATATAAAATAACTAAAGCAGACATAGAAGACCTAAAAGAGCTTGTAGATGAGTTTCAAAGAAGTATCAAAATGTACACTTATCACCCCATCGACATGCAACAACAATTAGACAAAGTCCAAGAAAGCGTATTAAAAACTACTGGTCGTGGTAGTATTTTTATAACAGGAATCACTGAAAGTGATGATGGTACAGTCTTAAACATAGAGTTAAGTAAACAGTAGAAAAACTAGTTATAGCAAAAAAGCCCTATAAAATATAGGGCTTTTTGTGCGAATAAAACTAATTTATGCTATGAGTTTAACTCATTTTTTAATTTTTCAAACTCTTCATCCACAGCCTCATTACTCACTTTAGGAGTAGCTTTAGGTGCGGCCTCACTAGCAGAGTGATCTTCTAAGAGCCCTGATGCTTCTTTTTTAAGCTCTAGAAACTCAGATTCAACTCCAACATCAAATGTAACGTCCTCTAGCTTATTGTCCATAGACTCAGCATTCAATTCGATTTGAGCCATTGCCGTATCTTCAATTTCATTGATTTTATTTTCGAGTTTATCAAAAATTTCAAAATGAGAGCTTGTATCAATGCCAGCCATTTGCTCTGCGATTGCTTTTTGCGTTTTTGCAGTAGAATGCTTCGCTTTTAAGAAGTTCTTTTTACCTTCAGACTCTTTTACTTTTGCTTCAAGTCTTTGTAAGTTAGCCTTTAGCTTACTTACCATCTGTACTTGCTGATCTAAAGCGCCTTTAATCTGATTAGCAATTTGCTCGTGATGCTTTTTCTTTTGTAAAGCTTCTTTTGCTAGATGATCATTGGATTCATCATCGTCACCTAAAATAGCTTTCGCTTTTGCTAGATAGTTATCAGACTTGTTTTTTTCTGATTTATAGTCTCTCTCTAGTTTCTTTTGATTGGCAATAGCTGAGGCAACATGCTTTTTTGTATTTTTAAGCTGATCACTCATATCTCGAATAACCTGATCCAACATTTTTTCTGGATTTTCTGCTGAATCCAACATACTGTTCAAATTACTGGAAAAAATTCTTTTAATTCTTTGCCATAAACTCATTTTTAATCTCCTTAAATATAATCAAAGCATATATAATAGCGTACTTTTACTTAATCTAACTATTACACCTAAGTAAAAACAAACAATTTTACTTAGTCAAAAGACACTATTTTTACAGCTAGAGAAAATCTAGGAAAAACTTTACTATTTAAAAATAATAACCTCTTGAAATCGTTATGTAAGCTTAACATTACACCATTTCAATTACAAAAAAAAGGGATAAAAAGCATCTAATTAATTAAAAAAAAAATAATTTTTAAAGCTGTTCACTTAACGACGTGGATAGCTTAGGTAAATTTATGAGGAATATTCTCAATAAACCCAATGAAAATTAAAACTATTTCCATGTTAAAGATACTAAAAAAACGAAAGATACTTGTCTTTACTCCTAGTATTGAAAAACCAACAAAGCTTGACGATAAGACTACAATACTCCTTCTCATAAGCGAGCTTTTGAATTGGTTTTTAAAGTGTTAACTAATATCATAACTCATTAAAGATCTTTTTATTCAAAATAAAACAGGGTATTGTATAAAAATCATTATGAAAACTTTTTTAAATCTTATAATTCTAATTTTATTTTCATGTAATATCAGTCATGCTATAACAGTTAGTATCACAGGACCATACGACCGTACAGATACCAACAAAACAATTATTACAAGACCTCAAATAAACAAACTAATTACATTCACCGCTGATGCTGTAGATGACAACGGGCTAAATTTTGATTTTACTTGGACCTTTCAATCCTTTCCGGGGACAAATGCTCCAACACCATCACTATTAGAAAATTTCGGAACCACATCCAATATATCTTTTTCTATCGCCCAAGAAGGAAGCTACACATTAAATGTAAGAGCGGATAATCAAGATGGCAATATAAACACTGCAGAAACAGACATTGTGATTTTTACTGTAACCGATACACAACAGATATTTGTCCATCCTGGCCAAGGTAACGATGCCTTAACAGTAGATCAAGTTACTTTAACAACTCCTTTAAATAGTATAACAAAGGCTATTGAGTATGTCGGTCCCAGTGATGAAATCATTATATTACCAAATCTTCAGCAAGATATTCCGCAAGTTAGCACCTACGATATCACTTCCACAATAAACCTTGCTAAATCAGGTAACATCGATCAAAAAATATCAATCATCGCCTTAGAAGATAATCTAATCAAATTGAAGGCCCAAGGAACAGACACTGCTTTTTTAATTAGTGGACAGAGTTTTATCAATTTTAAATTTATTGAGTTTGTTGGCTTTAATGCTGGAGCTATCCGTTTAGTAGGCTCTAATAATATACAGATTGACTCCTGTAAGTTTACAAATGGTAATATTGGAGTACGTTTAGATCAAACCAACAACACACAAATCAGTTCATCCACATTCAAAGGCAACAAAACCGGTGTTCATTTGTTTGACTCTGACTCCAATAGTATCTTACTCTCCACATTTACAAAAAACTCTCAATACGGAATTTTCTTTGACTTCCAAGCTCTACAAAACTCTCAAAGTAACTTAGTCAGCTTTTCTACATTTTATGACAATGGTACAGAGTATGATGGGGTAACTAAGTTTGACTCTGGGCTTAACTTTGGTAACAATGCAAGCAACTCATTTACAAATTGTTTATTTCTCAACAATATTAAAGATTATCATTCATTAATTACTAATCACTTACAAAATACTATTGAAAAACATGTAAGTTACAAAAACATCGCAGTAGAAAAGGACCCTAATATCATCGCAATTCCCGTGGCTTCATGGGTGATTAAAGATCCTTTGTTGTCCGACCCTGAAAACGATGATTTTGCTCCTTTGTTCCATACCAATTCTCCTATTATTAAAACGGGCACTGGTGGATTAAATATTGGTGCCTTTCAAGGAACAAGCAAAACCTTTCCAACAACTCGAGTGATCTATGTAGATATCAACGTAACATCTACAATACACAATGGACAAAAATTATCTCCTTACCAGTCTCTTGCAACTGCATTAGTCAATGCATCTCCTGGAGACCATATTAAAGTGTATCCTAACTTTCCTTTTCAAGCTCATATTTTAAACTTAAATGATTTAAATAAAACTATTCCAGGATGGGGAGAAGTAACCATAGAGGGTGTAGACTCTCTGATACAAGGTGAGTTAAGAAAACCCATAATTACCTGTAGTTCTCAAAACTCCAATATTATTGATTTTAATCAAAAAAGCCATATCCACCTCTCAAACTTTCACCTTAAAGAAAATGGATCACCATGTAAAAACAGGGGGATTCATATTCAAAACTCTAGACATGTGCATATCGAAAAAGTTGCTCTACATGGCTTAGATGAAAATGCTGCCTTAGAGATCACTTCTTCACATAAAATTAAAATTGAATCTAGCATTATATTTGATTCTCAAAGTGGTATAAAACTATCTCAAGAAGCCTTAAAAGCTCCAAATCACTATAACAGCTATGATAAAATTACGATTGATAATGCCGGCCCTGGCTTTTCGTTCAATAACAGTCATTTCCCTAAAATATCTAATAGCGTTTTAAAATTAGGGAGCGACCCCTGTATCGACCTTATCCCTACTACTACACAAACTCAATTGACCGTAGATTTTTCACTCTGCAATAGTAGTAGTGGAGGAGGACTGTTTGGTACATTTTCTGGCTCGGGTGCAATTTTAGATCCTAAGTTTTTTTCCATTGACTCTACCATTCAAAATACAAATCCTTGGTACGCATTTCAACTACAAGATGGATCTATCGCATTAAATGCTGGAGATCCTGACTATCCTTATATCAGTAGTATCTCTAAAGAGTTTTTATTACCTACAAACGCCATTCCAAGTTCTATTGTAAAAACTGCCGACGGAAGAATCGACATGGGGGCATTAGAGCAATCACAAACGGATGTAGATGGTGATAATATTAATAATCTAGTAGAGAGTAAGACAGAATTTATTGGAATTCTAAGTCCTTACAATCCAAATGATGCCACTTTAGACCATGACAACGATGATCTAAATAATATTAGAGAAATATCACTTGGAACATCTTTAATTAATACAGATACAGATGGAGATGGCTTTTCGGATGGAACCGAAGTCAATATTAACTCAAATCCATTAGTGTACAACAGAGACGAGCTTTTGGCTTTGATTCCAAAACCAGTTATCGATAGTCATCCGGGCTTAGTAAATCCTACAGTTCTCACACTAAATGGAAGAGAGCTAACTAGTAAAACTGTAACTAATATATGGAGTATAGTATCTAAACCAAGCGGCGTTCAAGATTCAGATATCATCTTAAACAATACGGCCACAACCTTAAAACTTTTATTGAAACAATCCGGAACCTATAAAATAGGCTTGAATCAAAGATTGGTAGTAACAGGGGCTGGCCCAACTTTAAGCTCTACAAGTACAGTAGTGAGTGCTATTGTTGTAAATGACGTACCACCTACAATAGTGCTTCCACCTGATATTTCACTGGGTTATGCAGTAGGTAGAGTCCACTATTTTTATGGCTCACCTAATATAGGTAATCCAAGTTTTGATGCCAATACTTCCAATGCTTCTTTATCTTATTTTTGGACTTTAGTAAGTCATAGTAATACTACTCAGATATTTCATGATGTCACCCAAGCAACACCTTCTTTATTTTTGCCAACAAAATCTGGTATCTATGAGTTTCAAAAACGTTTTACAAGCTCAAGTCAAAGTGTTTTGAGTGATAAAACATATAAAGTTTATCTTTCAGGAACAGACACCAGTTTACCACGAGCCTATGCTGGATTAGATCGAAACTACCCTATCAATTCAGAGCTCACTCTAAATGGTGCTGGATCAGGTGATCGACTCAATAGTCCTCTAACATATTATTGGAGACAAAAGTCTGGTCCTCCTATCCAATATGTAGAAAATCGTACAAATTGTTCAGAACATTTTTTCGATTCTCTTCGCCCACTCAACTCAGTGACATCTTGTGTGAAAGATCAAAGCTTCAAAATCGTACTAAATCAAGCAGGTTTTCATGAGTTTGACCTAGTGGTATCAAAGTCCGTTGGCAATGAAACTCTATATTCTAATGTAGATACAGTGGCAATCGTAGCTGATGGGACAAATAACGCTACACCATTCGCTGCTATTACAGGTGAGAAAAGCTACGAGATAAACAAAACTATTACTTTATCTTCCGCAGGATCTATAGATAGAATCTCGGTTTCGGGTCACTCCAGTGGTATCACATATAAATGGACACAAATAGATGGGCCACCTGTTTTTATTGAGAGCACTACTTCTACTGATTTAACCTTTATCCCAGTGCATTTAGGTTTGTATCGGTTTAAACTAGAAGTGATAGATCAAGAAGGTGCTATATCTAAACCTGCATACCATACATTGAAAGTTGAACAAGACAATTTCTTTTTACCAACAGCAAATGCAGGTTTGGATTCTTTTGCACTAACCCAACGATTTGTACTTTTAGATGGATCACAAAGTCTAGGAGGATCTAATCCGGTAAAATATTATTATTGGAACCAACTCTCTGGTCCAGAGCAAGTGGAGCTATCTGGAATGAACACGGCCACTACAAGTTTTCAGGCTACTAAATCCGGTACTTACAAGTTTTCATTAGTTGTAGGTACAGATCTTTACCTCTCTCCACCTGATGAAGTTACTGTAGTAGTTAACTCAAACGAACAGTTTGTACCCGTAGCCATCGCCGGACAAAACTCTACTGTCTCCAGATTAGAGCCGATTACCCTTGACGGGTCACGTAGTTTTGATCAGGACAACGACCAGTTGCAGTACTTTTGGGAGCAAATATCTGGTCCATTAGTTATACTCTCTAATTCTAGTGCAGCGATTACTACTTTTTTAGCTCCAAGTCCCGCACTGTATTCATTTTCACTAACTGTAAATGATGGTAAAACAAGCTCGTTACAAGATACTATCGTTATTGCAGCTGTAGATGCTCCACCAAGTACTCAAACACAGTCTGCATCATTCAATCCTACAACGATTCTAGAACAAGAAGAAAAACGTGGTTGCTTTATAGTAAGTGCTAGTTTCGGAAGTACCTCCTTCCCGGTAACCTTTTTTCAAAAGTTTCGAGATCATTTTTTACTACATATTTATGGTGGTCAAACAATTATGGCTTTCTACTATAAGTATTCTCCAAGATATGCAGCTATTATATCTGACAATATTCTGTTAAAATTATTTTCTCAAAGTATGTTATTTATATTAATGTTCATACTATTGTTATTGCCAGCTCTTATTGTGTCACAACTAATTAGAGTTATTGGACGTCTTATAAAACATGACTGATACAAAATTATCCATAAGCTCTTTAAAACATCAAATTAAAGAAAAAGATGATAAAATTCTAGCCCTAGAAAAAAAGTTAGTATTTTTTCAAAATAAACTGCTTTTGCCTACAGGAGATAAAGATACTCAATTAGCACTCTTGAATCAAACGTATCAAAATGAACTCCTACTAGAAACAATCACCAATATAAATAGCTTTATGAGTAAATCAGGAGCCAACAATTCCATTCTATTCGAGTTGATAGAGCAAGCCGCTATGATGGTCGACTGTGCGGCTTCTTCAATTTTATTACTAACAAAAGATCGTAAGAGCTTATACTTTAAAACGGCTACTGGTGATGCTTCTGAAGAAATTAAAAAGTTTACAGTACCGTTGGACAAAGGCATCTCGGGTTTAGTTGTTAGAACTGAAACACCAGTCATTATAAATGACCCCTACTCCCATGTAGAGTTTAACCCATCCTTTGATAAATTGACTGGTTTTGTAACACGCTCTATTTTATGTATCCCATTGTTTCATGAAAGTGAAGTTATAGGGGCTTTACAACTCATTAACAATTTGGATAAAAATGGGTTTGATCAAGATGATCTTGAAATGGCTCAACTCTTTGCAGATCAAGCTGGTATCGCTATAGCAAAAAGTATTTATTTAGAAGAGCTAGAAGTGAAAAACCAAGAGTTGATTGAAGCAAACAAACTCAAAACAAATTTTATTTCTACCATTAGTCACGAGTTAAGAACACCTCTCACACCGATTATAGCATGGTCTGATTGCCTTATTGAATCTTTAGATGACCCAGAATTTTTAAATGAAGGTTTACAAACCATTAAAGAGCAGGCCTACCATTTAAATAGAATTATCGATAGCATCATACAACTTTCCCAACTTGACGCAAAACAAATCTACATAGATTGGCAAGAAGCGTCCTTTGAGGAAATCCTTACAAGAGTAATTAGTGATGAACAAAAACTGATTAAACTGTATGGAATGACACTCGACTATACTCACCAAGGCACTGAAGCCTTTGTAATGTCCGACAGTAATATACTTTATCAAATTATATTTCAAGTTTTAGACAATGCTATTAAGTTTGGCGATAGAAACTCCACAGTTTCAATAAAACTTATAGAGTCATCCGATACCGTAACACTTACTATTATTAACGATTGTCCAGGTATGGACGAAAATGACCTAGAGATTATATGTACTAGATTTCGACAACTTGATAATAGCCTAACTAGAGCACAGGATGGACTCGGGATCGGCTTGACTCTAGTGCAAGGTTTATCAAATTTAATTGGCGCACAATTTAATATTACTAGCAGTATTCCAGATAGATGGGTCTGTGCAGAGCTTATATTTTTAAGAGATTCCTGTGCTATTCCTAAGAGCCACACTACAATTAGTCACCTATAATTCTGTAAGTATAATCAAATTCATTTCTAAAAAACTAAATTTAAATCCATATTTTGCCGATAACTCCAGAAGGAAGTAAAATTTCTTTCAAAATAAAATAAGATTCGTTTTATTTTTACATACTCGGGATCAAGGAAGTACTCCGATTTTCTGTGGCACGGATTGCCATAAAATAGGTAGGGTACGTCCATGGGCTTTCGAATAAATCATAATATTACCGCACTTGTTGCACAAGGTAAACTCCTTAAGAACCAAGATTCTATCGCCACCTCTATCGAAAGATTATCCAGTGGTCTACGTATTAACCGTGGTGCGGATGATGCTGCTGGACTAACCATCTCAGAAAAACTTAGAGGTCAAATCAAAGGTTTAAACCGAGCTGTATTAAACGCTCAAGATGGTATCTCACTGATCCAAACTGCTGAAGGAGCATTAAATGAAGATGCTACGATCTTAAATAGAATGAGAGAACTAGCAATCCAAGCTTCTAGTGATACCTTAACTACAAATGATCGACTCGAAATTCAAAAGGAAGTAGATCAACTTGTTAGCGAGGTTGATAGAATTGCTAACACCACAGAGTTCAACACTAAAAAACTCTTAGATGGTACTGCAACAGCTATAGTTAGTGTGAATGATGAAGGTCTTAAAGGAATTCAAGTAGGATCTACTCAATCATCTAGTGGTGATTATGAAGTCGAATTAAATCTCTCTACAGTAGGTGATCGACAACAACAAGCATCCAATATTTTGAGCGACAAAGAATCTGGTAACTTAGTGACTTTAGATACAAAATTAGGTGACATTGATTCCTTTTACGACAACGAAGGCAACAATATCTTGTCTAGACCTATTGAACTAACTGTGCGTGGTAATCAAAATAACGCACAAATCACTCTATCTTCAGATGTTTCTATTGGAGAGTTTACACAAAATTTAAAAGAGTTGATCACTAAAGATGTGTCTGCTGGTGGCTTAGGTGTAAAAGGTACCGATGTTTCTTTTGATAAAAACACAGGTCAAGTAATTATGACTTCTGGTATTGAAGGAAGTAGCGGAGACATTTATTTTGCATCTGATGAAAACCTAATTAAAGCCTTTGGCTTTCAAGAAACAGTACCTTCTAAAGACCCTGCATATAGAGCTTCTGCTGTACAACAAGGCGTAGATGTCCCAATTAAAAATAAAGCCAGTACAACTACCGATCGTTTTTCAGGCTTGATACCAGGAATTGATGTAAAATTCACACCTCCAACCAGCGCGTTCATCGAAGGAACTGAAACTCCAAATGAAGTTATAACAATTGGCTCCACAGATGTACATTTTCGATTTGCTGATACCAATGCGGGGCCCAATCAAAATGTACCAAGTGATCCCGTAGAAGTTACTTTAATCGCAAATACAAGTTATACCTTAGTTTCTATACAAAATATCATTAATGGTAACATTGCTTCTGGACGAGATGAACTTACTGATATGTCAGGTGGTTCAGCCGCTAGATTTGCTGATAATGGTCCAAGTATAGTCCCAGGCGGGGTAGGTACACCAGACGGCATATACACTCCCCCCAATATTCGTGCATCATTTAATGGTAATAACTTAATTTTATCTTCCGGAACCACCGGTAGTTCAGCTAAAGTATCTATATATGCTGCCAACGCAAGTGCGACTAATATTTTAGGGATACAAAATGGAGTGTTTTTAGGTGATTCTGGAGAAAAAAGTCGAATCGTAGGCAGTAAAGATGTATCGGGTGGTCTGGCCACTGGAGTAATAGGCCCCATTTTTGAAATCATAGGTCCTGATGGAGTAACAACTGGTACAACCAACGCTATTGGACAAAGTATAAGCTTTTCACCAAGTACCAATATATCATCTACAAGTTTAACCACAACAATTAACAACCAACTTAACTCTGTAGGCATTTTAGCTACTGCAACCATAAACGCTAACGGTAGGCTAGTAATTGAAAGTTTAGAAGATGGAGAAGATACAGCAATACAAATCCGTCAAGTTCAAGGAAGCTTAACAGATTTAGGTTTAGTAGATGGTATTGCAGCTTCTGGATCAAACGGTCAAGCAGCATCCTTTATTGGTAATACAAATCAATCATTTGTAGACATTGGTTACACTTTTGATACCACCACTCGTTTTGAAGTTATTGATCAGTTTGGGGCTACGTCAGGTGATATCATATTTGGATCAAAAACTACAAATGATCTTGCTGCACCAGGTCTTGGGCTTAACCCATCTGTAAGAGGTGGCTCTCCTACCGCTACCACTGATAATATTACATTGTCTAAAGCCTCTATTTCAGCCATTATGGATGCAAGCTCCATTAATACTACAGATATTGCCTATGAATTTGATTCTGGAGGAAAGTTAAGATTTAGATCTAAATCTGTGGGTGACTCTTCAAGAATTCTTTTAATCTCCAAAGATCCAAGATTTGGTGCTAATTCATCCAATGCTGCTGTAGCAGCTGGAGAGCCAGCATCATTTACTTCTGCAACCTCTCAGACCACTATGCTTAGTACCTTTGGTATCGATGGGTCACAAGCATCTCAAGGATCAGGTAAAACAAAATATGCTTTACATATTTCTGATCGTAGCTTTTCATTACAAATTGGTGCTAACCAAAACCAGACATTAGAGTCTTCCATTGCCAACTTTAGTGCCGAAGCACTTGGATTAAATGGCCTTGATGTTACTAGTTTTCCTGCTGCTGTACGAGCCCTCGGTGCAATTGATAACGCTGTTAATCTTGTCTCTTCTGAAAGATCAAAGCTTGGTTCACTACAAAATAGATTAACATCGACGATTAACAATTTAACTGTTACATCAACAAACTTACAAGCGGCAGAATCCCGTATTCGAGATGTTGATATAGCTGAAGAAACCGTAAACTTTACAAGAAACCAAATATTGATTCAAGCTGGAACAGCCCAGTTAGCTCAGGCCAATGCACTTCCACAACAAGCATTACAATTACTTGGTGGATAATATTGATTGAGTTGTCTGAGTATATTACTGAGACAACTCGCCTGCTTTTGGATTAGTAAATAAGCTTTTGGAGTAAAAGAAACTACAAAACAATAAACTTGCCAATACAGATGTCGTTAGATGAATCAAAGAGCTTGCAACAATATCTACTGAAGGTACAAAAGTCAAAACATTGATTAGAACATACTCTCTTGTACCAAGACCCATTATTGAAATTGGGACAAGCGCTACTAAATTGCCAAGAGTTATTGATAAGGTGCAAAGAGCAACCTGAGTATTATTTGTTAATACCAATAAATTGGCAAATCCGAGCCCAAAAACTAAATAACTTATAATAGTTATCCCATAACATATCATACTAGATAAAATACCGATTTTTTCAATGATTAATCTCTTTGCCACATAATATTGGACAAAAATAAATAATAAAGTAAAAACAATGATTGAATAGATTAGTGTAGTGTTAAAGTCGTATACATAAGACAGGTAAAATAGACTAGCAATCAACAAATACCCCACATCAAAAACTCGATCATAAATAGTAAGATACAAAGCAATTGAATAATCAATACCCCTATCTTTCAAAAAGCTGATTTTAGAAAGCTCTCCTAATCTACCTGGTGTAATCACTCCCAAAAACATAGAAGCATAAAAAACTCTTAGTAAATCTATTTTACTTACATTTACAAAGCGTGTAATAATAAGCCAACGAATGCCCTTCATGATCAAACCGAACCAACAACAAAAAATTAAGACTAATATTTTCTCTAATGGTACATGAGATAGATTATATACGAACTCTGTAAAATTTAATTTACTCATCAAACGAAGAAAAAGTAACACCCCCAAGATAGGAAGAACTTTTCTTATGGCCTTAATCATCTGATATCACTTCTACACTAACCCAAGGGTACGGACATACTATTTGCATCAACTTGTCTAGATAATCTTGATTGCGAAAACAGTCTATTTCGCTCAAGGTTTGTACTACTAAAAGCCAAATCTCAGCAAAACTTAAATCCCCACAAAAAACAAAACTTGCTTGTACTTTAGGAATGTAAACTAAGTGTGAGTTATAACCCGAGTTTTCATAAAAAAAGCCATCAAACAAATCCAGTCCATCTACCATTAGACTCTTAGGTAAAAAACGCAAAGGTGATGAGTTGAAGTATTCCATCTGACTTTCCCATATAGACTGATAAGATTTTGATATGATCTGAAGATCTTCTCCCAATAGAAAAAGCTCTCCATTAACATCTGAGTCAAGTATTGAAAATGGGCTTAATTTTAATGACTTACTCAATGAAACCAAGTCTATCTCATCTATATTCAACAAATACTTAAATATATTTTGATAGGAAAACTTTCTAACACGAAGCTCTGGCTCTTCATTCAATTCAATTTTCTTAACATAGTTTTTTTGAAGTTCATATAGAAGCTCTTTTGAAATTTTTATTCTTGAAAGTGGAATCAACTTTTCAAAACCATGAAAGTGTTCGGGGGTAGATAAGATGGTTTTCCAAAGTAATGCGTTTGTAAAGTTTCCTAGGATTAATCTTTTAGGAAAAAAATCACTTTTAATGTTGGTGTCATCTTGATTGAAGTGAAGTGAGTATGAGACTCTTTTTACCAGAAACTCTTCTTCGCCTAAACTATATTTTATTAAAATTTCACTCATAAGGGTATTAATATATTGGGTTCCATGAGTCTAAGAGCTCAACCAATAAATCTCGTAACTCGATTTTATTACCTAAAATTTCACTGATTGAAATGGCATTTAAATCATCTTGATTACTAAAGTTTTGGTTTACGTTGATACCTATTCCCATTATGCAATACTCTAAATTACTTCCTAGAAAAGAGTTTTCTATCAAAACACCACACAACTTTTTATCACCATAATATACGTCGTTAGGAGCTTTAATCCTGACTTCAATTTGATAGTTTTTTTGTAAATACAGCTTTAGATGTGTAGAAAAGTCAATAATAAGATCTTCAACTTGAACCCTCTCGAAATTAGGTTCGAGTAACACTGAAAAATATAAACCGCCTGAACTCGAGCTCCAAACCCGGTCATATTGGCCTCGACCTTCACTTTGCTCAAGAGACCAAATCACGTCATGCTTCTTATAATTCAAATAGTCCGTTTTTAAATAGGTAGAAGTTGAGGTGAGCTCATCAAACTCGAAAACATCAAAATTTTGTAATTTTATCATTGTCTATATTTTTATAGATTCTAAACGCTCATGCAACACATCATACTTAGAGTCAATTGCTTCTTGCATCTTGCTTAAAACTTTCACTTCATTTTGACACAATTCAATCAAATTAACGTTTTCAGAAAATAGCTCCAAAATATGACCTATCTCACTACCACAAGATCCATCTTGCACAGCTAATTTGTCCATATAACTTTGAGCATCTTTTTGCGCTTGAATAAATACTTGATTACAGTTTTTCAATCGTTCAGCCAGAACTCTAGTGATATGTAAAACCATTGTGGGATTTGTTTTTACCAAATCATCAATATCTTTTATGCCAATACAAACTAATCTAGAGCGGACCATAGCTTTCACAGTAGCCGTTCTTTTATCCATACCAGCACCCTTGGTTGCATAACCCAAAAGCACACTTATCTCACCAACTATGTCCCCTTTTTCAGAGTAGACAGCAACAAGTTTATCTCCAACATATACACCGAGCTTTCCTACTACTAGAATATACATTTTGTCGCCAGCTTCGCCGTTATAACAAACGATTTCACCAGCTTTTTTACCGATGATATCTCCACCAGCAAAGATTCGCTCATTGTCTTGATTTAAGACATTGGATGAACCCATTTTAGAGGCATCAAACCCTTGTTTTTTGTATTTCATTAATCGATTATATAAAGGAGAGTTTTTAAATTCTTCATGAATCTTATTTAACTCCCTATCTCCACTAAAAATAGCCTGCTTTAAGACTTTTCCAGCAATCGTTACATAAATACTTGAAAACTCGCGAACCATGCCATCAACTTGAGATAAAATATTATTGTATTTAGCAATGTACACGTTAATATCTTTTAAGCGTTTAGCAATGGTAATTGAAATGTTGAGACCTAAGCGGGCATTGGACATAATTGTTTTATTAAATCCATCTCCGCTCACACTAATACGAGCTACTTTAGAGTCTACAGATGCACTAATAGTAGCGCTTCTTGTATCTCCTAGAATCGCACCAAGCTCTCCAAAATTAACCATTTTACCTTTTATGGTTGAAATCTTTTTACCTGAACGTTCGATCAAACGGATCTTATCTATTGTATCTTCTGCACTAGTTAACAAGACCTCATCCGTATATATAACATCTAACTCTCCGTCCAACAAGATATACAATGCTTCGCTTTCTTCTCCTTGAATCACTATATATTCACCTGTTTTATATAGTTTTTTGATCAAAGTACTAGCCACTTTAGGGCTGTCTACTTCAAGCTGTTTTTGCTCATCTTCAGAGTCGTCAATGATAACATCTTTAAAGTCGAACTTTCCTAGTCTCTTAAGATGTATAGCCGTTAAAGGAGTACCTCGCGGAATAATTACGGAGGCTTTATGAATCAGGTCTTCACCTAAAATCATACCAATTTGTATATCTTGAATTGCAACGGATATCATATATTCAGTAGTATATTATAATTGTTGTAAAAAGTCATAATAAGATTTTGCTGTTTTTTCTAAGTCTTGCGATGTATGACAAACTGAAACAAATCCAGCCTCATATTGTGAAGGAGCAATATAAATACCTCTCTCCATAGTAAAAGCAAAATATTGAGCAAACAAATCAAAATCACAATTATCTACGTGAGACTTTTTGTAAACTTCAGATTCATTAAAAAATAATGTAAACATAGATCCAATATGATTAAACTGGTAGTTTTTCCCAAATTTTTGATTGGCTTTTTTTATTTCTTTGGACATTTCTTGCACACTGTTACTTAAGTCTGCATAAGGTTGTAATTTTTTAATCTTTTGTAAGGTTGTTAAACCTGCAGTCATCGCTAATGGATTACCAGATAGTGTTCCGGCTTGATAAACTGGTCCAAGTGGTGAAATCTGTTTCATGATTTTTTCTTTGCCACCATAAGCACCAACTGGGAGTCCCCCTCCTATGACTTTTCCAAGTGTAATCAAATCTGGCTCTACACCAAAAAGTTTCTCTGCACCATCAAAAGAAGCCCTATATCCACTCATAACTTCATCAAAAATCAAAACACTCGCATTTTGATCACACAATTGACGGAGTTTTTTCAAAAAATCATCTTTAGGAAGCAATAAGCCCATGTTTCCTGGAATTGGCTCGATAATAATTGCAGCTATATTTCCTTTGTTACTATTAAACAAAGCCTCAACTGTAGCAATATCATTGTATTCAGCAACTAAAGTATGTTTCACAATATCGGGCAAAACACCTGGGGAGTTTGGCTCACCATGAGTCAAAGCACCCGACCCAGCCTCAACTAGTAAACAATCACCATGTCCATGATAACAACCATTAAATTTTATAATCTTTTCTTTGCCAGTATAACCTCTTGCTAAACGAATGGCGCTCATAGTCGCTTCTGTACCCGAGCTTACCATACGAATCATATCCATTGAGTCATATACAGATATAATTTCATTTGCCAGCTGTAACTCTAATCGGGTAGGTGCCCCAAAGCTTGTACCAGAATCTAATTGTGATTGAATCGCATTTTTTACATCCTGATCTCCGTGACCTAAAATCATTGGCCCCCAAGATAAAACATAATCAATATATTCATTATTATCTTCATCCACTATATGACATCCATTGGCACTTTTAATAAACGGAGGGCTGATTTTCATTCCACGAAAGGAACGAACCGGGGAGTTTACTCCTCCAGGAATACATTTTTGCGACTGGCTAAATAATTTTTCACTTTCTTGTCTAATCATTTTTTTTCTCCGATTTTAATTCAAGTGGACAGAAATACATGGCTATAAAACTAACAATACATAAAGCTCTAAACTGAAACTTAGTTTCTGAGTACTGCCCAACATCTACTTTTGAAACTAGAGCTAGATACTCTATATTATTAAAAAAGTAGTTGCCGTAAATACTAATAAATACAATCATTAGCAAAACAATCACAATACATGCAAAATCAAGGTAATTGCCATTTAAGATAAATATGCTTAAAGGAAAAATCTTTTTTAACATTACACTCCTAAAAGCTTCTAAGTAATTGATCTTGCTTAAGTCTTGTTTAAAAATCTGCTTATAATTCAGAACAAATTTTAATTCTTAAAACACCAGTATTTTCTAATGGATTTTATTCTAAGGATTGTACAGTATTATTGATAAAATGACCAATTTTACCTTCTATATTTTGTTGAGAAATATTCCACTTAACTTTGAAACCTATCTATACTTTTATACCTATATTCTATTGGTTCGATTTATAACTTCAGAAATTCTTTCAAAATGCCGATATATATAGAATATCGTAAACTAACTTGTTTGAATTTGTTTATTTTGGTTTATGTTTGTCTAATTTACTTTCTACTAAATTGAAGGTTTTGGAGATTTTATGTCCTTTCTCGAACACATGCGCCTTGGTACTACAGGATTGCGTGGATACCAACAAAAATTAGATGTTATTGGTAACAATATATCAAACTCCGGTACTACAGGATTTAAAAAGTCTGGTGTAAGTTTTGCTGAGTCTTGGAATCATGTGACCTCCAATTCTATTGAAACGCAAGGTGCAAGTAGCGTTTTAGGACCAACCTCTAAAGGATATGGAATTGGTAAAGCTATTATAGATTTAGACTCTTCTCAAGGACAATATCAAGAAACAGGAAATCCACTAGATTTAGCAATTCAAGGGGATGGGTTTTTTGTGGTTGAAGATCTTGGACGGCAGTTCTACTCCAGAGATGGAAATCTTCGAGTAAACAAAAATCAAGTCTTAGTACAAGAAAGTACAGGTTCCTTCATTAAAGGATGGGTTGCTAATTTATCAGCAGACGGCACTTCTACTGTAGATACAGCCGGTGAATCTAGTAAAATGTCTTTTGAATTCATCCAAAACATAGAGGCTAGACCTACCACTGAAATGAGTTTCCGTTCAAACTTAAATTCTGCAACTATCGGTCGGAAAGTTGAATTAGATCAAAGTACCTATAGTATCCGAGATGAATTTAACAACACAGCAAACGTTACCGCCAAATGGACGCAAAAAGATGAAAACACTTGGGAGTTTTCTGTCGTCCAAGATGAAGAAACTAAATTTACAAGCGAAGTAGATATAAATCGCTTTGGGGATGTAGGTAAATTCACTTTACAATCAGAAGATCAGTTAGAAATAACAAGAGATACAAACGATAAAATTACCCATATTTCTTGGAACTATAATACACAAGACTTTGATCTAAAACCCGTTGAAAAAACTATGACCATAGAGTTCCCCTCTAATGTTGTATATAAAGATAATACCTCTAACTTTTCTCATACAGTTCGCAATGCACATCCTAGTGACCCAGACTACTTAAGCTCTGGATCAGGTACCTATCAAGCTGTCTATACACAAGGTGATAGGCATGTAGCTTCAAGTGAAGTAGTAGACTCTGCTGGATATCCACATACAATATCTACAATTTTTGAGTTTGTAGATCCTAAAAATAACCAATGGGAATACAAAGTAAAACTACCTGAAAATGATCCACTTGTAACAGCATATTTAAAGGATCCCATAAATAATGTAGTCAACCCTGAACTACCCACAGATCGAGAGATAGAAGCTGCCAATGATTTCATTTTCGGTACTTCTAGGACAGGTCTGTTTAATTTTAACACTGGTGGATTTATAGATCAATCTACTGCTAGTATCCCCAAACTTTTAAGTAGTAAGCCTCAACCAAAAGCAGTTATACTAGGAACTGCAAACATTGAGTCCGTCGATAAGACCTTTATCTCTGAATTATCAACGAAATTTCAGCCACAAGGAGCAGACTATAAGTATACTTTACTATTAGATACAAATCATCCCGATATACAAAGTTTAGCTAATGATCCACTCAATGGAATTGTTGATCCAAGTAACATAAGTGAAGATGAACAAATTGTGTTAAATGATATAATCTTTAAAGGCTCCAACACAGGTACCATTGTATATGATGAATTAGGAGCTGTTGATTTAGTAAAAAGTACAATTCCAAGAGTCGTAGCAACATTAAGCCAAGGACAACTCGATTCACCATTGCCAGACTCTCTTTTTAACGGAGCTGTAGATAAGCTGCCTACCGATGAACTTAAAGATGTAGGCACTTTAAATATCAATATGAATACAAATCTC
This sequence comes from Candidatus Cloacimonadota bacterium, assembly GCA_023954715.1. Taxonomy (GTDB): domain Bacteria; phylum Muiribacteriota; class UBA6191; order UBA6191; family UBA6191. Next base: position 49,168 of record JAGSHD010000019.1, read on the forward strand.
ATCTCTGGATTTGGCTCACCTTTTTCTACACAAGTTGACGCTCAAGATGGATATGTTGCAGGTACCCTAAAGGATGCATCTATAACCTCAAACGGAGATGGAACCATTGTGGGTACATTTTCCAATAATCAAGAAAGAATATTAGGGCAAATGGCACTGGCAGTTTTTCCTAATGCAGGTGGTTTAAACTCCGTAGGCGGTAATCGTTTTTCACTTGGTGACAACTCTGGTTTTGATGAAGGATCAATTGGTAAACCGAACTCTTCAACCCATGGACTTATTATATCTAACTACTTAGAGCTATCAAATGTCGATTTAGCCGAAGAATTCACTCAACTCATTATTGCTCAAAGATCTTATAGCCTGGGATCTAAGATTGTTACTACCGCAGATCAACTACTTCAAACAGGTATTGGCGTAAAACGATAGTAATCCACTGAGATAATTTACCTCTTTGCCCTACAACAAAAAAAGACAAGGTTTTCAACTTGTCTTTTTTGCTGTAAATCTATGAGGAGATGATTGCTTTATATAACACTTTCATAAAATCGTAGTTTTTCAGCAGCACTCTCTGAATAAATATCATTCGATTTTAGCTCTATCACTTCTCTCCATATGTCTCTTGAGTTTTTAATGTAGCCAAGGTCTTCCCATAAACCAGCTATCTTCATCATAATTTGAGTATCATCCGAATCAAGAGACAGGGCTTTTTCGTAAGAGTCAATAGCATTTTCTTTTTCATCAACTCTGCCATAAGCACGACCTTGTAATACTAAAGCATCACTATGTGAGGGATCTAAATCAAGAGACTCCTGTAAAAACGATAAGCAATTTGTATACTCTTGAGCAAAAAATGCTATATGAGCTCGTCGATACAAAAATTGACTACTCAACTCTCCACCGAGTTGTATACCTAACTGATATGACTCAATTGCATTATGGTATTGTCCCGAATCAAAATAGGCATTACCTAACCGTAATAAGCCCTCTTCGTGGTTAGGACATAAAGTTTGGAGCTTTCGTAACTCATGAATTGCACGATCATAATAACCTGATAAGCCGTATTCAAGAGCCAAATCTAATAAAACATCAACGTTTTCAGGTTCATTTTTGACTGCCACTTCTAGATCTGATATCTCTTCTACCGGAGCCATCTCTAGCTTTAGACGTGAAACTTCGATCAGAATTTCATCACGTACAGTACTAGACTTTACGAGGCCTAAAGCACTTTGAAAATAATTTAAAGAGTTTTCTAAATCACCTTCTGACCAATAGTATCTAGCTTTTGACAGATTTTGCTCTGTTAGATTAACTGATATAGTATTTAAAAGGGAAAGTAGTGATTCTTCTTCGGCGGTTTTAATCTTTTGTAGTTTTTCTAGGGCTACTTCTAGTTCAATTCTAGCCTCTCCTAAAGCCGACTCTTTATAAAGTCTCTCTCCATTTTGCTTATGATAGTTATACTCTTTACTTAGAAGATATTGTTTCCAACTCATTTAAACTCCCTACAATAGCAATCTCTTGAGCAGGCACCCAACCAGAATTATTTAAACGAAACTCAACCAAAACCCAGTCTTTTAAAACTTGTAATATTTTCACTTTGTAACCTGTATGAACAAGACCTAAAACAGCTGAAGACTTATCTTGACTACTATAAATTTGAGTTTCTTGTGGCAAAATTATACCAGACTGGCTAGACTTAAAAAAGAGTGAGCTATAGGTAAAAAATATTATACCAATAAATACAAGGCTAATTATCCACACCCACTTCCCTAATGATGCTCTAAATAAAAAGCCAATACAAAATATTACACTTGAAATCAATAGAATATATTCAACTTCAACATCAAACAATGTACTTGAAACAAACAGGTTTATATCCGTATCATCGCTTAACTTATCTGTAAGTAGTTTTAAGTTATATTTTAGATTTCTGTTAGTAGGAGACAGAACTGCAGCCATCTCATAATTATATCTTGATAAACCATATTCTTGTAATTTGAAATATACATTACCAAGATTGTAATACAATGAATAACTTGGTGATTTTTCGCACTTTTTATATTCATTTAAAGCATTTTCATACTCACCTTGATAATAAAATTCATTGGCGCTTAAAAATGAATCACAAGAAAAGTGAATATTTATAAACAAGCACATTAATAATAATACTCTCATCTCAGCCCCCTTAATAGTTCATCGATATCCTCATCACCACCCGCTAAATCAGAAAAAACTCTATTTGCTATTTCTGTAATATCTTTTCGAGAGATAGGTTTGATCAAAAAGTCCATGATTCCCTTTTCATAGGCTGCATAAGTCGCTTTGGCATCTGGGTTTCCGGTGATCATCACTACGGGAATATTTGAATGATTTTTATTTAAGTATGTTAAAAATTCTATACCATTTTCTCCAGGCATCTTTAAATCAGTTAAAACTAACTTAATCACTTTGTCTGATAGAACTGTTTTTGCATTGGCTACACAATTCGCTGTATAAACGCAATACCCTTCTAGTTCAAGAAATGCTTGGAAGGTATCTAGAATCATTTCTTCATCATCTACAACCAATATTGTTTTATCTTCCATTTTATCTCCAAAAATTGTTTATTTTTTTCTACTTGCAAGCTGTTTTCTTTGGCACATAAATATCCAGTTTACAATAACTTCTTCTGTTTTTTTGCTCAAGTTTTTAAAAGAAAATGCCATACCTTGGCATTTCGTCTCCTTGTTTGAGCCTACTTTTTTAACTACTACAACCTCACATGGAATAATCGTTTGTAGTTGATGCTCCCCTTCATTAATGTATAAAAAGAGGTGAAATGGCTTACCTTTGAAAATAACTTTTTCATTGGTAATAATGAAACCTCCCCCTCTAGAAACATCTACAAGATAACCAACATATTGTTTATCTTTATCAAAGTAGTTTTGATCGTTTATTTGATCTGAATAATAAATTTTCAAGCTGGCACTTACCCGAACATCTTGCCTCATTTGTTTTTTAACAAAGTTATCTGGCCAATCCACAACAAGTATTGATGGCTTTTTCGAGTCATCGCTTAACTTAATTTGCCTTACTTTTACATAAAATAGTACTTGCTGCCCATTGTTTAATGTTCCAACAACATCTAACTTATCTTTCTTGTAAACTGCTGGAATGGCTCCTTTGACACGATTCATTGTGAATTCGATAAAATCATCAGTCACAAAATCTACTTTGGAATTGAAAGAAATTTCATCTTTACCAACAACTTTAATTTTTAAGACTTCAATTTTGTTATCTAAAAAATCCCAAAATGTTTCTTTTTTCTTTGCGTCTAATGCCATTTTTTACCCAAATTTTTCTACTTATATCCTTTAAAAACAATACATCTAGCAACTTTACCTACAGTAAATCACAGTTATAATTATAGCCTTTTAAATTGAAAACATAAACCTTTACAATAGGCCTATTTATTCAAATATTGCATGATTTTTCGATTAATAACCACCAATTAATTTACTCTTCTTCATAGATACCAAGCTTAACAACAGCTTTAAATCTATCTTCAAAAAAGGAGCAATTAGTAAAAACATCATTTAGGGCATATACAGTGTTACCAATTTGAACTGAAACCCCAGGATAAGCATTATTTCTAACATATATTTTAGACATACACTTTTTGTTAAACTCTTTTAGTAGTTCATCTTTTTTTGATTCAAAACTATCTTCATCAACTTTTAGCTTCTTTAAAATAGCTTTTAGTTGTTTTAATTTCAACATATGCGATTTCTCTAAATTTTTGCCGTTTGCTAGATTTGTAAAACTTTGAATACCTTTGGATATTTTATCCATTTTCAGACTATTCATTTTTTGACTTTTATTTATCTCACCTAACTGTTCTCTTAAAATAAAGTGTGAGCCCACGACTATTTTAGTTCCTACTCCAAACTCAGAGCCAAGATTTAAAACTCTAATACTATCCTGAGCCCTTACTAGACCTCCCAAAATATTGCCTTTCTTATCAAAGACTTTGATTTTTGCGTGACTTGTCACATTTGAGTTGATAATAGAGTCTTCAACAAGTACATTCCCCGATGCTTCTACAGTCCCGTTTGATATATATTTACATCGAACATCGCCCTCTGCATAAATCGCACCCTTATCTGCTCCAGCAAAACCTCTTTGAACTTTTACAGAGCCACCGGCTTTTAAGGTTGCCCCTTCAACAATACCTTCTACGAGTATGTCTCCTTCAGCTTCAACGGTAAATCCTGATCCCACATCGCCGCATACATGGACTGATCCAACAAACGAAATATTACCTGTAGAATAATCAACACCATTAGGAACCACATATAAAGGAGACACTATGATTTTATTCCCTCGTAAAAAAGGTTGTCCTTCAATCATAGAATAAAACTTTTGGGTAGTCTTATCAAACCTTGCTCCCTTACCTGGTAAAATTGGCTTTGGTTTGCCGTTTTTACCTTTTAAAACAAAGCCTGTTACACCTTTTCCAGGAATAGCCATGGTAGGTGGAATAATCTCTCCTAAAAAGTCTCCTTCTCTAACACAATCAATTTTATAAATATTTTTAAAATCTACTTTTCCATCACCTGTTTCGTCCAGTGAAACATCTAAAGAGTTTGAAAAACTTAAGTCAATATAACCATTTTTACCATGAACGGCTGAATGCCCAGTAGCTATAATTTCACCAAGAATTGGCTCTCGCATTAAGTTTACTTTTTGAATCAGTTTTTCTATTAGTTCAAAATCAATATTGTATACAACATTCTTTAATTCTAACTCTTTTTTTACGCTTTCCATAGTATGATGATCATCCTCTAAGGGATAACAAACAAGTGCAGCAGATAAAATATTTTGTGCAATAACTACTCTTAAATATGGATCTTTTCTAGGCCGCTCCTCGGGAAATTTACATTCAAATGGATTAGCTTCTATAGTTTCAGTAGGATTCAAATTTACATCGCCACTTAAATTATCAAAACCGATGTTAAAATCGTCACTAGATGACTTTGGAGCAGACGAAAAACCAAATCCAGAGTCCTCACTCTCAGCCTTTGTCTCCTGAGAAGCATTCTGCTGTATTTCTATATTTTTTTGAGCGTTTGCTTCTTCCGAGGCTAATTGGTTTTGTTCTGTTAATTCTTTTTGAGTTTCTATCTCTTGAATAGAGTTAACCTTAACTTTTGCCATTTTGCCCAAATTGTCTAAATCCAATGGTTCTGAACCTTTAACTTCATCCACTTCATTAACTAATTCTTCTAAAAAAGCATTACTTTCTGCTAGAGCTATCTTTTCATTGTGCTCATCTTTAAGTACTTTGACGTTTAAGCTGGTTTTTTCATTTACTTCTTGTAACTCTACTTGGTCTCCGTCCAAAGTTTTAAAGGCTGATGGACGTACGAACTTTTTTTCTATCGCTTTCTCATTTGAAGAGTTTTCTATAACACTATTTGGGTCAACTTCTGGCTCTGTCAAATCACTATCTATAGATTTTATTGGGCTTGGCAAATCTAGTTCTGGTTCACCTAATTCAGATAGTCTATTTTTGGTACTTGATGACAGCGATACTAATTCCTCAAGATCAAAAGTCTCATCATCATCTTCTTCAGAGTCTTGAGCCCTACTAGGAGGAGCTACTGTAGTTGACACCTCGGTGAGATCTTGTGATGCTGGATCAACATCTTCAGAAACATGGTTTTCTTCGTTTACTGTAGCTACAAGACTTGTCTCGAGCTCGCGATTCTCCTCGTCAACTGCTTGAGAGGAAGTCAGTTTTGTTAAAGGTCTGCTATTGTCTACAATAGGTTCAGAATCACTTTCAATTTTTAAAGTTTCCTCTCTTGAAACTAAGCAATTTTCATCAATTTCTTTACTTGGCGTAGATGTTTCTGATGAAGTTATGACTACTTCATTTGAAATGACATTTTCAGACGCTACAACTATATTTTCTGAAACAATTTGATCATTTTTTGGTTTAGGATCCTGAGACAACTCATCATTAGTTTTTGGAGTTGACTCTGTTTTAATTGAAGCTTCCACCCCAGTCAATGGTTTTGTCGAGACCTTTGGAGCCGGTGGAGCATCACTAAACTTATTACGATCAATTGTTGCAAACGTTGGAGGAGTGTCAACTATCTCTTCTTGATTTACTTGTTTCTTTTCAACAGGAAACGGCTCTTTAAGCTTTTGTAACAGCTCTATTTTTTTATTTAACAAAGTTAAAATACCCTGGATCAAATTTGCTGCTACGAATGGTTTTTCAAAACACTGTAACACTTTAGCAGCCGATGCTAGAGGTTGTACACTACTAAACTCAAAGTTAACAATCAACAAAAAGATATCAGTATTTGGTCTATATTTTTTAGAAATATTAGCTAAGTCGATTCCAGACTTTACTCCTAAATCATAGTCACTAATCATAAGGTCAAAGCTAGATGATGCTAGCTTCACTACACTATCTTTAAAACTGTAACTATGATGAAACTCTAATCGCTCATCTTGAAACAATTGTGGTATTTGTTGATGCATTTCTTCATCATCATCTACCAATAGAATTTTAAACTTATCCATAACTGAATTCCATATTTATAATTTCTAGAAAACAAGCTATCTTGTCTAATACAAAATGATTTTATCTTAAAATCAATCTAGCTGTTCTGAAATATTAGCGAAAAATGACCATATAGCTTTTATTTCGGCATTCATATTGAATTTTTTTCTAATTGTACTCTTTATATTTACTGACTTTTCGAATTATACCTTAAGGGCAAACACTTGAAAATGGAGGTTTATTCTGAAATGTTTATATCAACTAACAAGTCGCCCTTATTTACAGTGTCACCTTCAACGATATTTACCATATTTACTAGACCAGAGCTAGTAGCTTTAATCTCATTTTCCATCTTCATAGCTTCGAGAACAAGTAAAATATCTCCTTCATTTACGTTCTGATTTTCTAATACTTTTACAGAAACAACTTTACCATTTATTGGAGAAGCTATCTTACCAGTATCTATAGAATCTTTCGCACCTAAAAACTTCAAGGGTAGAGTCCCTGGGTTAAATAGCTTAACCTTAAAAATCTCATTTTCTATCTGCATTTTATGGTTTTCTAAGATTTTACCAGTATAAATTTTATGATTTACGCTAACAACAAAGGCCTCTTGAGTCACATCGATCATTTGTACTCGAGTCCGAAGAGTTTCATTGCCTTCTTCATCTTTATCAAAAGATTGAAAGTATGTGCCACCTACAGAGTTAACTCTTTGAAAAAATACCTTCACTACATCCTCATCGATTGATCCTACAAGTCCTAACTTATCGTAATCTAAAGAGCGTTTAGATATTTCTAATTGGACAAGTAATAAGATATCTTGAAAGATGATTGCTTTAGCATCCATATCTTCTCTGAAGTCCTCTTGTCTAGTCATTATTTCATCGGTAGTTATTTTTCCTTCAATAAATCTGGCGTCCTCTAACATCCATAAATGAAAATTAATATTTGTTGGAAAACCCTGAACCGCAAAACCTTTTAAATACTTTTTCAAATTAACAATAGCCGCATTTCTGTTGATACCGTAAGCACTTGCTTTAGCAAACATAGGATCATACTCCAATGGAATATGGCCCGTTGCTTTTAAGTAATTATCTAAGCGTACATGTTTTTGTCGTGGGATATCAAGATATTGCAATTTACCAGGAGAAGGCGCAAAATTTTCATAACAGTCTTCAGCATACAAACGACACTCTATAGCCCAGCCTTCTCTGCTAATATCTTTTTGTCCTATAGTTAGTTTTTCTCCAAATGCAACTTTAATTTGATGCTCAACCAAATCCACCTGATGGGTCATTTCTGTGACAGAATGCTCAACTTGTAATCGAGTATTCATTTCAAGAAAGTAAAATTTACCATGTTGATCTTTCAAAAATTCAAAAGTACCTAAAGAGTCATACGAGAGATTAGAAACAACATTTACAAGAATTTTTAGTAAATCTACCACCTCTTTATCTTGTACATTCAGTGATGGGCACTCCTCAATCACTTTTTGATGTCGTCTTTGGACTGAACACTCTCGATAGCCAAAATGAACTGCATTTCCGTGCTTATCTCCCAATACTTGAAACTCAATATGAAATGAGTCTTGTAAATATTTCTCTACAAAAATCCTTGGGTCAGAAAAAGCTTTCATAGCTTCTGAAGAGCATTGTTCAAATAATCTCTCCAAATCTTCTTCTTTCTCTACAATTCGCATTCCTTTTCCGCCACCACCACCAGCAGCTTTTAATAGAAGAGGATAGCCCGCTTGTTTACCTATCTCTTTAGCAATATTAATATCTTCAATGGCTTCATTAGTGCCAGGAAGAAGAGGTACATTTAACCGCTCCATTTCTACTCTAGCTGTTAACTTATCACCAAACAATGTAATCAGTTTTGCACTAGGTCCAATCCAAACTAAACCTTCATCAACTACTCTTTGAGCAAAAGCAGCATTTTCAGCTAAAAAACCATATCCTGGATGTACAGCATTACACCCTGCATCTTTGGCTACTTGGATCAAACGATCTTGATTCAAGTAGCTTTCACTTGATGGGCCCGCTCCAATACAGTAAGCTTCATGAGCATATTGAACATGCAATGAGTCTCTATCAGCATCAGAAAAGACACAAACACTTTGTATACCTAATTTATCACAAGTTGATTGAACTCTTCTTGCTACCTCGCCTCTATTTGCTATTAATATTTTATTCATAATTGCCTCATCGTTTCAATGAAATAGGATTTTACTTGTCCCTATTTAAGTTTGAGAGCCTCTTTTACTCTCCTGATCGTTTTGGTTTATAGTGGTATATTTCCGTGTTTTCTTGTTGTTCGCTTTACTGACTTGTTTTTTAGCATATCTAGTCCATCAATTAACCTATTTCTTGTGACTGATGGATCGATTACTTCATCAATATAACCTTTAGAAGCTGCTTCATAAGGATTTGCAAAACGATCTTCGTATTCTTTGATAAAACCATCTTTAAGATCTTCATTTTCTTTGATTTCACTTCTATATAGGATGTTTACGGCACCTTTTGCCCCCATCACAGCGATTTCAGCATTTGGAAACGCAAAGTTTAAATCCGAGCGGATATGCTTTGATGACATAACATCATAGGCACCACCGTAAGCTTTTCTAGTAATTACGGTTATCATCGGTACCGTGGCTTCACTATAAGCATACAAAAGCTTTGCACCATTTTTAATGATTCCTCCATGCTCTTGCTCAACACCTGGTAAAAACCCTGGTACATCAACAAAACTAATCAGCGGAATATTGAAACAATCACAAAAGCGTATAAAGCGAGCGGATTTGTTAGACGCATTGATATCTAATACACCAGCCATATACATAGGATTATTTGCTATAATCCCTACCACTTGTCCAGCAACTCTAGCAAAACCTGTAATAATATTTGGAGCAAAGTCTTTTTGAGACTCAAGTAAGCTATCTTTATCAATTACTTCTTTGACAACATCGAGCATATCATAAGGTTTTGTAGGATTGGTTGGTACAAGCTTTCTCAAGCTTGCTGTCTCACGATGATAAATATCTCCTTCCGTGATTTGTGGAGATTTTTCATCGCAATTAGATGGAATATACGAAAGTAAAACTTTCATGTGAGCTATAGCACTTTCTTCGGACTCGTTTCTAAAGTGTGCTACCCCAGATGTTTCATTGTGGGTAACAGCCCCACCAAGATCTTGTTGGGTTACTATTTCATTGGTTACTTCTTTGATAACATCAGGACCGGTTAAAAACATATAGGAGCTATCATCAACCATAGAAATGAAGTCAGTGATTGCTGGTGAGTAAACAGCACCTCCAGCACAAGGCCCCATGATTAGAGATAATTGTGGAATAACTCCACTACATTCTACATTTCTCCAAAAGATTTCTGCGTATCCACCAAGTGAATTTACCCCTTCTTGGATTCTTGCACCACCCGAATCGTTTAAGCCAACAATAGGAACTTTAGCTTTCAAAGCCATATCCATTACTTTACAAATTTTATTGGCATAAGCCAAAGACAGTGAACCGCCAAATACTGTAAAATCTTGAGCATAAGCAAACACTCTTCGACCATTTACTAAACCTGTTCCTGTTACGACTCCATCACCTAGAAACTTCTTTTTTTCCATGGAAAAGTCATGGCAATTATGAGTTACAAAAGCATCAAACTCTTGAAAAGTATCAGGATCAAACAATAACTGTAATCGTCTTCTTGCCCCCAACTTACCTTTTTTTAGTTCTTTCTGAAGTCTTACTTCACCGCCACCTAACTTTGACTCTTTAATCTTCTCATTTAAACTTTCGATATAGGTTTCCATATTACCTCTGTTAGTAAATTTTTTAACTATACTCATCTATATAGAGTTTTTGTTTCTTTCAAAAAAAGAAACTAGGTCGGAGAGCTATACCTAAACGACCTTGTGAAATTGATGAGTATTACCCCAAAACAGTAAAACTATTTGCATTTGAATATAGTAATTATAGTCATTAAGAAATTACAATTGCAGTCTACTATATTTTGATATTAAAAAGAATGTAAAGTTTACACTTTTCTGAAGGTATTTTAGATTTTTTATCTGTTTAAATTTTAGGGGCTAAGTTGACTAAATTAATTTTTTAAGTTGATGTCGATCATACAAAACAATGCCATGTTTTTTAGAAACTTCTACTGCTTCTTCGGTAAAGCCACCACAACTAATATAAATCATTTTTTTTGCATTATACTTATCTTTTAAATCTAAAAAATCCAACAAGGCAATCGCCCCTACCATTGCAGCGGGCTTATAAAAAAACACTAAATTTTGAAGACTTTCTTTGTCTATCCCCAAAAACATTGCTTCTGTTTTTCTTTCTGCTAGATTTTTATCTACTACAACTGCCAACTTTTCACAAAGGCTTTGGCATGTATTTAAAAAGACTTCATATTTTGAATTAGATAACTCAAGAGGAGTTTTTGGCACGACCATAGATAACTTTTTCGTAGAATTATCTTGGTTTTTAATCATTTCTAAAAATTTCTTTTGAGCATTTTCTTCTAGTTTTTCTATCACTAAAATTGGGAGATTAGTAGGGAAAAACTCCTCAATATTTAAACTTTGCGTTAAAGCGTGCTTGTAATGACCTGTTCTTTGAAACTTGGTATATTGTTCGATGATTCCGGCATGTTCTTCTTTGATCAGCAACTCTTTGGCTACAGACTTTAATATTTGGTCAGCGCCCTTATAGTAAGCATCTATTCTACATAAGTCTCGATAAACCATTTTAGCTTCATTGAACTGCTTTTTTAATAAATAAACTCCACCAAGATGAAACAAAAACTCTTTTTTTACATCTGAAAAAATATTTTTTAACTGGATACCACGGTTTAAATAAGCAACCACTTTATTAAGCTCTTCATCCGTCACTTCTTCTTTTAAAAGAATTTCATAGGACTTGTAAAAAAGGATATCCTTTAAAAATATTGGGTTTCTTTCACTTAACAAAGCTCCAAAGAAAAAACTAGCTTCTTTTGTCTTTTCGAGCTCTAGGTTAATCATACCTAACAAAAATAGACTTTGAGATTTAAACTCCTTATCTAACTCGGTAACCTTTAAAGACTTGAGAGCTTCTCGGGGCTCTTTAATGGATATCAAACAAAGGGCTTTATAAAATACTGTTTGTATTTGATCTTTATTCAAGGCTAAGGATTCATCAAAAAACACAATGGCTTCTGCAAACCTCTTTTGAATCATGTATAACTCTCCTAAGTAAAAATACAACTTAGAAGAAATAATCCCCATCTTTAATAATAGTATAAATATTTGCCAAGCGTCTTGGTATTTTTCTTGGGCATAATAGATCTCTGCCATTCTCCAGTAGCTACTAGTACACAGTTTATCAAATGGATTCGCACTAGAACCAATTAGCCTTTTTAACTCTGCAACACATTTATCTAACACACCCTGGGACTCATAAATGTTAGCTAGTTCATTCATTGATCGAACATGCAAAGGGTCAGCTTCTACTGTTTTTATAAAAAACTGCTCTGCTTCATAGAGGTTTCCTGCCTCTAGAAACTCAAGAGCCTTTTTAAAATGCACCTGAGCGGGATTGGTTGCTATTATAGAATATCCCACGTACCCAACGATACCTAAGACAGTGACTAAAAAAAATAAGGCCATAATTTAAATTTTATTTATATAGTAAATCAAGTTTTATAATTATATGAGCTTGCTAAAGTGATCATCATACGATCTTAAAAACCTTTTTACGGTAAAAAAGTCAAAACAACAGCATTTTTTATTAAGAAATAAAGTTGTATCTTCATATACATCGATATAGTTCTTTACAACATTTTAAAATGAAATCCCTAAAAATACCAACTAAAAAACAAATCCTAGGTAGAATTTTTTACTTTAACTACAAAAGTTATTTGAAACACTTCTTTAAGGTTCTGAAGTCAATGAATCCAATTCTTCAAAATGAGACTCCTTATAAACTTTTAATTTACTTTCCGCTTCTTGTAATTTAGAGGAGCACACATCAGATAACTCCATTCCTCTTTCAAAGGCTACTAATGCATCTTTGAGATGTAAGTCTCTATTTTCTAATGCTTTTACTATATTCTCTAGCTCTCCTAGTGCCTCTTCAAACTCTAGTTTACTTTTCTTTGCCATGATGAATCTCCTTTATTTCAACTCTCGCGCTTCCATCACTAAACTGTAAATTATAGCTTTTCTCTCTTTTCAATTGATCTACAGAATAAACACACTCTTGCTTATCACTCAATAGAGTATAACCTTTTGATAATATTCCTTGCGGACTATGGGCCATAAGTCTTTCATTTATAATTTCTAATCTTTGCTTTCTGTCTACTAAGATCATTTCCATTCTGTAAAACGATTGTAACAAAGATTTTTTTAAATCCTTTTTATTGCTCAAAATAACTAGGTCTAAGTCTTGAAACACTCGTTTCAAATTAACATTTGAGAACTGGCTTCTTAACCTCTCTAAATATAACTCCAACAAATGGATCAATGAAGGTCTATCACCGCCAAGATCTAAAAATTCTCTCTTCTTAGTATCAAAACTTTTCATCATTAACTCAGATAAATCTCTTTGAGTAAAGTCTAAATCCATCATTCGTTTTTCAATCTGACGTAAAAATATATCCTTCAATTTAGACTTTTTATAAGGCGACAATCGTAAACCTTTATATTCAATATTTGATTGTAAAAGATAAGATAAAGTTTGCGTATAACTTTTTACTTTATCTGTGATAGTCTTAGAATCAGAAACGACTAATTCTCCTGCTACAGAAGGAGTAGATGCTCTTAAGTCACTTACAAAATCACATAGCGTAAAATCCGTTTCATGACCCACAGCCGATACTATCGGTAGCCTAGAATAGTGGACCGCTTCTACTACCATATTTTCATTGAAAGGCCATAGATCCTCTATTGATCCACCACCTCTAGCAATAACAATTAAATCATCCTTATTGATTTCATTAATTAATTCAATTGCACTTTTAATCTCTTCTGCAGCCTGATCACCTTGTACTCGAACGGGGTATAAGTGTACTTCTAAGCCCTTTGTTTGCCTTCTACGTACAACATTCCAAAAATCACGAATAACGGCCCCTGTTGGCGATGTGATAATCGCAATACTTTTAGGATACTTTGGTAAGTCTTTTTTTAAATCTTGGCTAAACCAGCCTCTTGCTTCAAAATCCTTTTTTCTTCGCTCGTATTCAGCAAATAATGCTCCTTGACCCTTTAACTCAATCCTTGATGCAACAATTTGATAGTTGCCACGAGGTTCATAGACCCTAAGTGAACCTACAACACAAACCTTTTTACCTCTTTGTAAAATATCTGAACCATTTTTAGTGTTTGAGCGAAACATGACACAAGATATAGAAGCACCACTATCTTTCAAGGTAAAATAAACATGACCTGAAGATTGAAAAGTCAGATTTGAAACTTCTCCCTCCAAATATATAGTGGGAAATTTTGACTCCAAATGGATTTTAATATAACTCGTTAACTCTGATACAGAAAAAACTCGTTTATCTCGTGTTCGGGGTTTTAATTTCAATTGCATATTATCTATCTTAGATCGTTTGGCACTATGGTTTTGTTAATCTGCTAACTTCGCTTACTCTCGTACAATTACATTTCTACGAATGAGCTAGCATAATAACATGTTTCTACAAGCAGTTCCAAATAGATTAAGCCCTACTTATCTACTCCATTGTCTGTCATAATATTTGCTATGAATGCATGTTTTTTTGGTATATTTTCGTACTCTGTAGGGATTAATTTGTTTCGAAACTTTAAATTGTTTCGTCTTTTAAACTCTAGTAAAGACTCTCAAGACTACTTTAAGTTAAAACGAAAAATTACTAAAAACCCCCACATTGAGCTACTTAGCTGTATCTATATAATTTGCTATGTCAGTCTCACCTGTTCATTTTTCTACTTAAGTAAAATGAACTTATTTTTAAAATTTTTCATCTATACTTATGCTTTATATGTTAGCTACCGAATTACTATTGCTTTAATGGATATATTAAAACTAAACAATAGTGATGCTCAGACACTCAAAGCTGAGCAAGAAGAAGAGATTAGCTTTATTGAAGAACTAGTCGATGTCAAACCTTTTTTGGCATTAGAGCCAATAACCCTTTTCATTTTAGAAGTGATCTTTTTTACACTAAGCTGTCTTTGGCTATACTCTAAATCACTTATATAATCTTTTTCAAATACAAGTCTTAGTGATATTCATATACTTTGTTGAACATCTAATACACCATATTCATATACCTTTTGTGTGGGGCTGCACTATCTTTTATGATACCTTCGGAGTCTCTGTGATTGTATCAAGTATTTCTTAACAAACTAAAATGGTAAAAAAAAAAGCTGAGTCCTGAGACTCAGCTTCTTTTATCCTAATGGATTATTGTTTACTCTTCGATAGACATAACAACACCAGCACCAACTGTTCTTCCACCTTCACGAATTGCGAATCGAAGTTCAGCGTTCATAGCTACTGGAGTATGAAGATCTACAGTGATTTCAACGTTATCACCAGGCATAACCATTTCAACACCGTCAGCTAGTGTAATATCACCAGTTACGTCAGTAGTTCTGAAATAGAATTGTGGTCTATATCCTTTAAAGAAAGGAGTATGTCGTCCACCCTCTTCTTTACTTAAGATATATGCTTTTGCCTTGAATTTTTTGTATGATTTACATGTTCCTGGTCGAACAAGAACTTGTCCTCTTTGGATAGCTTCTTTATCAACACCTCTTAATAATAGACCAACATTGTCTCCAGCTCGTCCTTCATCAAGAAGTTTTCTAAACATTTCAACACCAGTACAAGTAGTAGTCTGAACTTCTTCACCCATACCAACGATTTCTAATGATTCTCCAACTTTTACGATACCAGATTCGATTCTACCAGTAGCAACAGTTCCACGACCTGTGATTGAGAAAACATCCTCAACAGGCATTAGGAATTCTTTGTCTACTTCTCTTTCTGGGATTGGAATATACTCATCAACAGATGCCATTAATTTAAGAACAGCTTCAGCACCTAAAGGCCCTGTATCTCCTTCAAGAGCTTTAAGAGCAGATCCAGGAATTACAGGAATATCATCTCCAGGGAATTCATAAGAGTCTAATAACTCTCGAACTTCCATTTCAACTAGTTCCATTAATTCTTCATCATCAACCATATCAGCTTTGTTTAAGAAAACAACGATGTAAGGAACGTTTACCTGTCGAGCTAATAAAATGTGCTCTCTTGTTTGTGGCATAGGACCGTCAGCAGCAGAAACTACTAAAATAGCACCATCCATCTGTGCAGCTCCAGTGATCATATTTTTAACATAATCAGCGTGACCTGGACAATCTACGTGAGCATAGTGACGAGTGTCAGTTTGGTACTCAACGTGTGATGTATTAATGGTTATCCCTCTTGCTTTTTCTTCTGGGGCATTATCTACCTCATCAAAAGCAACTGCTTCACTGAATCCTGCATCAGCTAAAACCTTAGTGATTGCAGCAGTAAGTGTTGTTTTACCATGATCAACGTGACCAATTGTACCAATGTTAAGATGTGGTTTACTACGATCGAATTTTTCTTTAGCCATTACAGCCCTCCGTTGCTTGACGAATTGTCAACTAGAATATGAAGCCCACAATGGGAATTGAACCCATGACCTCACCCTTACCAAGGGTGTGCTCTACCTCTGAGCCATGTGGGCCGGTTGGAATAATAATGGGGAGAGAAGGATTCGAACCTTCGTAGGGAAAACCCGGGAGATTTACAGTCTCCTGCCATTGGCCACTAGGCGACCTCCCCGCATTG
>JAGSHD010000023.1 GCA_023954715.1 Candidatus Cloacimonadota bacterium
ATACGATTATCACTTTAACGGGTAGTAAAACTTTAGCCGAGTACCAAACAGCAATAAAGGCAATTACTTTTGCAAATACAAGTCAGGATATGGATGCAACAGATCGAATAGTGACGGTTGTTGTAAATGATGGGGACACTAATTCAAATACTGCAACTACAACAATCACTGTTGTACCTGTAAATGATGCACCAGTGTTAGATCTAGATGGTGACAACTCAAGTACTTCAACAAATGCAGATTATCAGACAACTTTTACGGAAGGACCAGGATCAGCAACAGGTACAGCAGTAGCAATTGCAGATACAGATATTAGTATCACAGATGTGGATGACTCAAATATTGAAAGCGCTGTAATCACCTTAACAAATACAAAGACAGGAGATGTTTTTGATACAAGTGCTATTGTTGGCTTAACGGTTACTCCTAGTACATCAGGTGATGATACGATTATAACTTTAACGGGTAGTAAAACTTTAGCCGAGTACCAAACAGCAATAAAAGCAATCACTTTTGCAAATACAAATGAAGACATGGATGCAGCGGATCGTATAGTGACGGTTGTTGTAAATGATGGAAATATTAATTCAAACACTGCAACTACAACAATCACTGTTGTACCTGTAAATGATGTACCAGTTGCAAATAACGTAGCAGCTACGGTGGATAAAGACGAGAGTGTTGCTATTACTTTAACAGGATCAGATGTTGACAGCACGGTTTCACACTTTAAAGTATCTACATTACCTACAGATGGTCTATTATATAAAGATGCGGGTTTAACTCAGTTAGTTGTTTTAAATCAAGATATGGCAGCCACTACCAATCAATTGACTATATACTTTAAACCAGACTATTCAGCTGATACTACAGATAGTGGTGAGACTTATGGGCCTAATTGGTATGACCCAGCTGGCGATACATTAACTTTTATGTACGAGGCTAAAGATAATGACTCTAGTGATGGAGTAACATATAGTCCAACGGCTACAGCTACGATTACTGTTGATGACACTCCATATGCAACAGATAGTGCCGCAGTAAATGTTGTAGAAAACATGGATAGCGCAACAGCTGTCAGTGTTTCTGGTAATGTATTGACTGACGGAGCCAACTTTTTAGCCGGTGTAGATTATCAATCAACTCATGGAGATAGTGCATCTGTTGTACATCAAGTTCAGTTTACAAATGCTGCTGGAACATACAATTCAACAGCTTTAATCACTAGTGGTTCATCTGGGTCTGGTGGTTACACATTTACAGCAGATTTCGGAACTCTATTTATAAAAGCAGATGGTTCGTATACTTTTACTCCAAATGGTAGTCTAGATCATGGAGCAGCAGGAAACGATTTAAGCTTTAAGTTTAAGTACACAATAATCGATCAAGATGGAGATATTTCTAACTTATCGGAACAAATTGTAAATATACAAGATGGGGCTGCACCAACTATTGGGGCAACTGTTGATACATCTGTAGTTGAAGCTTATCTAGATAATGGTACAGATCCAGCTGGAGGAAGCTTAACTCAATCGGCAACTCTAAATGTAACTACAGGTACTGATGCTGTAGATACAACTTTTGATGCTACTCAAACTAACCTTGATACCTTGATTGGTAACGCACTATCATCTGGTGGAGAAACAATATCATATACTATTACAAACTCAGGTCATACATTAACCGGAGTAGCGGATGGTGAAAATGTATTTATAGTAGATATCACAGATCCAACAAATACAGGTGCAGGAACTGGATATACTTTTCAATTATTAAAAGCAATTGATCATAAACCAGCTCTCGGATTAGATGGAAATGGAGATTTGGATTTTATTTTCAATGTAACTGCAAATAATGATGATGATCCTACGATTGATAAAGATTCAGATACTTTTACGGTAAAAGTTGTAGATGATTCTCCATCGGCGCAATCAATAAGTACAAATGAAGAAACAGCTGTTACTATGACAACAAATGCCGATGCAACTCAGGCAAATACTTCTATATTTGCTCAAGGTACATATGGTACAGCAGTTGTAAATGCGAATGGTAAGATTACTTATACTCCAACCAGTGGAGAAGACTTTAGTGGCGAAGATACTTTTACATACAGAACAGCAGCTGATGATGGCAGTACTGTTGATACAGTTGTTACTGTAAACGTAAATCCAATATCCGATACGCCAACATGGAATGTTCATGCTGGGGTTTCAGGAAACGAAGATGCTGCTACAATAGCTTTAAATTTAGCTTTACCAAACCAATCAGATGGTACAGACAGAAATGCCGGAACAGCAAACGATGCACCAGAACGCTTTGGCTTGATAGAAGTAGATGGAATCCCTACTGGGGTAGTCATTAAAAAAGGTGGAGCAACTATTTTTACCGGAGATGGCAGTACCAAGATGAAAGTTCATATTTCTGATGGAAACTTTCATCCAACAGATTTAGATACTACTGGCTCTGTTTCAATGACTCAAGCTGAGTATGCTGCTTTAACGATTACTCCAAAAGCAAATGATGGTACAGATATGACTCTAACATTGTCTGTTACATCTCATGAAGTAACCGATGCTGGAGCGGATAAAGGAGTAGCTGTTTCGTCTGCTGCAACTACAACTGTGGCAATTGAAGTTGAAGCTGTGACTGACGATGTTACAGCGAGTTTTGTAACTGCGAATGGTGGTTCTGTTACAGGTGATGAAGATGGATGGATTCGGGTTGATAACTTGTTTACGTTTACTCCAAATGATACAGATGGCTCTGAAACCTATACTCTAAAGTTTGATGCGGCAGATTTACCTGCCGGAACAACATATAGAGTCAATGGAGGTTCTTCAATAGATGCCTCTAGTGGTTTTGATGTTATTGCTACTAACGGGACGATTCCTACAATAGAATTAATGACAGGAGCACATGATAGTAATGATATTAATGGCCTATCTGTAACCTTAGAGTTAAAAGACACGGATGGAGATTCGAGCCATACTCCAGCGACAATCACTAAAACTATCGATATTGATGTTTTAGTTAACCCAGTAGCCAATGATAGTACAATTAATGGTGGAGGAACATCCGGTAACGAAGATACTAAAATCTCTATGGGATTAAACTTTACATCTACTGACTCTGAGACTATGGACTCCTTGACAATTTCTGGTATTCCGAACGGAGCTATAATTTATAAAGCTGATGGAACGACTTTGGTATGGACAAGTGATGGTACAGACTTAGTTATCGATGTTGCTGGAGTAGATCCTGCTGGTGAAGATGTTACTTTAACAGAAGCTGAGATCGAAGGTCTTTTGATATTACCACCTAAAGATAGTAATACAGATATTACCATCGGATTGTCCTCAGTAATTCGAAATGTAGATGATAACGGAGTACAATCAGCTGTTACTTCTACAATTACAGCTAGTAATAAAAAGATTACTGTGATTGGTGTTGTTGATACATCTGCTGGTGATTTAGATACAGCAGATGCTGGACGACTTTATACTGAGATAGATAATACTCTAACAAGTGGCACTGAAATTAGTTTTGCTGGAGTAGAAGACGTTGTAACTAATTTAAATGCAATTGTAAATAGTTATGAAAATCAAACAAATTCAACTACTGACAACTCAGAAGTGGCTACGATTGTGATTCGAAACCAGTCTGGAGATACAAACGACTTTTACATTACTAATAGTTCTGGAGTTAATATTGGTACAAAATCTTCTGCTGGCTGGACTTTAACACAGGCAGAGCTTGCCATTGCTCATGTTAAAGCTGTTGAAAATTTTGCTGGGACAATCAACTTAGAAATGGAAACAACAATCGTTGAATCAGGTGATGATAGTGCATTTGATACTAACGTCCAAGTAGATACTTTTGAGATAGTTATCTCTCCAACGGTTGATGAGCCGACGATTCAAGTTAGAGATTTAATTGTACAAGAAGACTCAACTGTTAAATTGGATATTAGGGCCGTTTCTTCAGATATTGACGGAAGTGAATCGACAGTTTCTGTGTTGATCGACGATATACCATCAGGCACTGCATTAAAGTTGGGAGATGGTACAACTGTATTTGTTAATAATACAGCTGGAGTAGCAAGCTATCTTTTAACGGTAGATGGAGCATTGACAGATACTTTAAAATCAGCATCTGGCTCTGATACAGGAGGTAAGATTACTGCAGCAAACTTAGATAACTTATACATCTCAATTCCGCCTCATTTGGATGGTAAGATTACATTGAATGTAACACCTACTATAGGAGAAGGAGGAAGCACGAATACAGCTGATGCTCCTATACCTGTAAACATTCACATAGAAGGAGTTGCAGATACACCCACTATCAATTTAACAGACGTAGCATCTGGCGACGTAAATGCCGGAATTAAAGTAAATGGTAGTGATATAGGAGACGGTGCGACGCAGGCATTTAATGACGGAGAAACTATTGTGGTGTTTGGGCAAGAGCGCACCAATGCTGGGAGTAATCGTATTCCGCTAGCTATGAAAGGTATAACTGGAGAAGCTTCTAGCCTTACGGTATCGACAGACCCTGCATATAATACAGCAAAAGAAGCTGGAGATACATCAGAGACTTTAACTTACGTCTTAGATGGAGTTCCGACTGCAATAGGTATTACAAATTCAGCTGGGGTAAAGGTTGGTACACTACTTTCTGTAACAGGCGGACTCGGAAAATGGGCTTTAACTGATACAGAAATTACAACGGGTGTTTATTTTGATCCTCCCGAAGATTACTCAGGTATTGTAACAGGTCTATCTTTGGATATTGTTGTTACAGAAGATGGAGGAGATGCTACGTCTAAAAATGTTCCTTTTAGTTTACATGTGAACTCAGTGATAGAAACTACAGATCCAATCAAAAATATTTCAGGGATTGAAGATGCTACAGTTGGTGGTGCAGGTGCAAAAGGTGATTTGATTGATTTGAATTTTGAAGTGTCTGACTCTAGTGGTTCAGAAACTATTACAAGAGTAGAGATACTAACTTCGACCTTTAAAGCGGCTGGTTCAGCAGAACATTTAGAACTCTATGTGAAAAATGGAGGATCTTGGGTTTTAGCAACAAATGGTAATGTACCTGGAATCATCAAAGGTACTGGAGCGAGTGAATATTATGATTTAACATCGTTTAAAGATGATGTGGCAGTGGGTGTAAAAGTTGGTGGTGGATTAGAACATACTCATAAAACAGATAACTCATTACAGATTTCAGGAGTTACCATTGATGTTGTAGATAGTGATTCTATGACACCAGATGTATCTCAGACATTTACGGATAGTATTATAGTATCACTGCATGGTAGGGCAGATGCTGCAGTATTTGGAGTGATTACTCCAACAGCAGTAGCAGCTAGCGGCGATTTGATGAACTTCAACATGACAGAAGGAGTCAATGTAACATGGCCTGATGATGATGCGAGTCAGTTTCACTTCTATATTTTAGAAGTACCTAATTCAAGTTGGGCTTTTAACAAGGGGTCGAACAATGGAGATAATACTTGGTATTTGACGCCTGCAGATTTGGTTGGCTTAAAAATTCAAGGCCCAAATGGCTTTGTAAATGCTGAAATTAAAGTAGCTGCATATAGTGATGAAAATACTCGTGCAATAACTAACACCACAGTAACAATAAGTGATGTAGATACAGGAGTAGGTGCAACACATGATGGTACAGGATCGCTTTATAATAGTGCTACTGATAAAGATGCAGATGCTCCGACTTTAGCTTTGAACAGTGCGTCTACCACTGAAGATGTGTCTATTGCACTAAACTCAATTGTGAATGTTGGGGCATCAGGCCTAAATGACTTAGATGGAGGAACTGAAAGTTTAGCTTTTATTTTAAAGGATGTGCCAGCGGGTGTAGAAGTAACCGGTACATTTGTTAGCTACACAGATCCATCAGGCTTTACTTCATATCGTATACCTGTTACCGGTACAATAAATGATGCGTTAGCAGCAGTATCCTTGACTCCTAAAGATGACTTTTCGGGAGACTTTAATGTTAGTATTTACGCTATTTCAACAGAAGGGGCAAATGGTGGACAAGCTAGCAGCATAGTTGGTTCGAGTGGAAATGCAACCATTAGAGTAACCCCTATTGCTGATCAAAGTGTGTTAGATAGTAGTGCAATGACAAAGTCAGTTATTGAGGATACTAAAACTCAAATTAAGTTCAACTTAACTGTGGGTGATTCATCAACAGATGCAAATGATAGTACAGAAGTATTAACTAATATAAGTATTAAGATATCTGAAGGATCATTTGTTGATGTAAGCGACAATGTTTTAAGTACTACAGAATTAGCTGTGACAATTGTTGGTGGAATTGTAAAGTTTGGTGGCAATGATGTTTATTACTTACCTCCTGAGCATAAACATGGAAACTTCAATATTGTTGTAGAATATGATGTAGAAGATCAAACAACTTATGCTGATCCATTAACTTTGACTGATACAAAACTAAATCAAACAGCAAATATTACAGTTACCGCAGCAGCAGATCCTGATACGCACACTGATTTCGTGACTGTACAAAATGAAACAACTAATGAGGATACTCCTGTTAAATTGAACCTAGTGGCTAACTTTACAGATAATGATGGTTCTGAAAACCAGCATTTAACAATTTCAGGTATGCCTCATGGATCATTATTACAAAATGCAGCAGGAGAGATTGTAGGTAAAAATAATGGTGATGGTTCATGGTTGATTGAAAGTGCAGACTTAGCGGATTTATATTTTTCTCCATCGCCTAACCAATCAGGAGAAGTTACATTAAATTTCAATCAACATGCGTTGGAAGGATCAGATTCAACTTTTACTATTGGAGCTGGTTCAAAGTCCTTTACTGTAACGGTAAATCCAATAGCAGATGGAGTAATTATAACTCCTACAAATGTGACGGGAAGTGAAGATGAGTTTATAAAAACCTTTTTAGAAGGCACCTTATATGAGCAGGGATATTTTAACGTATCGCCAATTAAGGATCCTGGTAATGGTGGGGCTAATTATGTTTCAGACGAATTATACAAAGTTCAATTTTCTGGAGTAAAATCTACAATGGACTTTTTCTATAAAAGTGGAAGTGACTATATTGAAATAGCTGACGAAGATGCAGCTGCGGACTCATATTTGATGTCTCAATTGACGCAAACTCAGTTTGATAACTTATATATAAGAGATACAGCACACGAAACAGGAACTTTTGATCTAGCAGTAAATGTCTATTCACAAGAAGTAAACGGCACTACCGTTTTAAATACTTCTGGGGCAACAACAGATAGTATTCGAGTTGGAATCAGTGCAGTATCAGGTAATGATACGGTAAATGGTGACGGTTCAGATAACTACTTGTATGGACACTCTGGAGATGACACTGTAAACGGCAGTGGTGGAAACGATCACCTATTTGGTGGCTCAGGCGTAGATATTTTAAATGGCGGAGCCGGTAACGATAAACTCGATGGTGGCGATGGTGCAGACACAATCAATGGCGATGCCGGTACAGATCAAATAGTTTTTGATATTGAAGACACTGTCGATGGTGGAGCAGATTTTGATACTTTTGTTTTACAAGATGGAGCAAGTATAGACTTTGATGCGATTACCACAACAAATATATCGAATATGGAGTCTTTTGACTTAAAGCAGGGTGGAAATCATACCATAGATAATCTAGGGATAGCAGATATTTTACAGATTACAGATGGTAACAATGAGTTGAAGATTTTTGGAGATGCTGGTGATACGGTAAACTTAAAAAATGGAGACTCTGCTGACTGGACTCAAAATGGTACCGTAACAGAGGATAGTGTTACTTTTAATGTTTTTGATCAGGTTGCAGATAGCAATGTTTTAACATTAAAAGTTGAAGATACAATTAATTTTACAATCGCTTAAGATGAAGTAAGGGTTTAAAGCATAGTAAAACTATGAACTAAATTTTCTCATATATGCTATTTATGTCTAATCCATAGATATAAATAGTATAAATGAGAAAATTTCTGTTTAAAATCACTAAAATTTGATCGAAAGAAAGAGTGATTTATAAGAAAAAATTGATTAGAGGAAAAAATGAAAAATTTAATTTTAGCCACATTACTGACTATATCTGCGTCACATGCTATTGACATGCAAACTTCTTTACAAGAAATAGTAAAAAACCATCCAATTGTGGTTGCTGCAGAAAAAGAGTACCAGGCTTCTAGGCTTGAGTTACAACAATCGGAGCAAGGCTTTAGACCGACCTTAGACTTTGAAGCTGAAGCTGGTTACGAATATGATAAAAATTCAACGACTCGTTTCATTGAAGATGAGTTTAGCGTTAAAGGTGCGAAATTTATATTAAGACAGCAGTTATTTAATAGTCATGGCACTCATTTTGATATAAAAACGAGTCAAGCTAAGGCTAAGTCATCATTTCAAAACTATTTAGATAAAACAAATCAAATTGTATTTGAGTCCATCACAGCCTATCTCAATATTTTAAAAAATTATGCACTGTTAAACTTGGGAAAAGAAAACGTAGATATTCATCGTAAAATTCTAAAAAATGTAAAAATACGTTTAGAGCAAGGAATTGGTAAAAAGTCAGAGCTTGAGCGTGTAGCAGGTCGTTTAGCAGCTTCCCAAGGAAAGTACATTATTAAAAATAATAATTACAAAGAGTCTATCTATGTATTTCATAAATATTTAGGTAGATATGTAAATGGAGAAGATCTGGCTATTCCTCAGTTTAATGATGCACTACTACCTGTAACTCTAGAGGACGCTCTAAAAGGTTTAGCAGATGGGCATCCTGTGTTGAAAATGGGAGCCTTGAATGTTGAGACGAAATACTATGAATATAAAAAATTTAAAAATAAATTCACTCCTAAAGTAGACTTAGAAGTTAGTGAGGGATGGAGACAAGGCTTTAGTGGAGTAATTGGTGAAGAAAAGAACTTTCAGGCTGTAGTTAAGTTTAAATATAATCTTTACAATAAAGGCAATGATATTGATGAATCTTCAAGAATGGTTAGTTTAATCCACAAAGAAAATGAAGTTGTTAAAAGACTAAAACGTAGTTTATTGAATGATTTACAATTGACTTGGTCTGGTTACAGGATGTTGTTTTCTCAAATGCAAGCTATTCGTAAAAATAGATTTTTCATGCAAAAGGTTCTTAAGTCATACAAAGAAGAGTTTAAACTTGGAAAGAGAAAGTTAATTAATATTTTAGATGCTGAAAGTGAATATCAAGGCGCAAAGTCTCTACTTGAAAAAACAAAGTATGATTTGATGATTGCCAAGTTTAGAATTTTATACACTATGGGTAGGATTCAAAGAGATCTTGGTTTATCAACAAATCTTTTACAAGTTAAATCAGATACTCCAGATCTTGAAAATTATTCAGCAAGTTTATTACCACTGAAAAAAGATTTTGATTTAGACTCTGTTATAGAAAAATATGACCTATGTGTAAATACGATCTTAGGGGCTGAAATCTATCCAAGCGGGTGTGATAAGATTAAAACATCACAATATTTGTTTGAACCATTAGTTGCACCAAAAACTACTACTGCCTCAAATAAAATACACAGTAAAGATGAGCTAATTATAAAAAAACTTAAGGTTGATGTGCCAACGCGAATGGAGTTTATTTCATTTGAACCAAAAAGCATCGAACTATCAAGAGCATCTAAATTTATAATGAGGGTCTTAGTGACTCAGTTAAAAAAACTGGCATTAGAAGGGCTTATTGAGCTATCTGTATATACCAAAGAGTATGAGTCAGATGCTGAAAACTATACCCTTGCATTACAAAGAGCCTATTCTTTAAAAAGATTGTTAATAAAAAACAACTTAGAAGGAGATATAATAAAAGTTTATCCATTTTTAAATCCAAAAGATGCCGGCACTCTTCAAAACTTTGTTGAAGTGAAAGTAGTAAAGGATATGACCAATGCTCAAAAAGAATATGACATTATTGATCTGGCAAATGTTCAATTTTTAAAAGGGTCATCTAAGTTAAACGAAGACTCTAAAGCTAACATGAAGAAGCTAGTTGCAAAACTTAAAACTAGAGGAAAGGTTGATATTGAAATCATATCCTTTAGTAATGAAAAAAGAGATAATCAAGGAAATATAGCATTGTCCAATACAAGGGCATTGATGATTAAAGCATTACTTGAAGTAAAGGGCTTAGAGGTTCAAAAGATGGTACCCGTTGCATGGGGTAAGTGGGATGATAGTTTAGATATATTTTCTTCTATAGAAAAAGTTTACAATCGTCTTGAAATTGTCATTCGAGACTAGTTTGAGTAATAATAATTCTATATTTGCGGCTTTAAGTCTTTATTGCAGGTTGTATCACCGCTCTGTTGATCAACAAGTTTTAGAAGCTGGACTTGCTAAAGTTTCTAATTCTAGTAAACCAGAAACAATTTCTTCAGAGGGCCAAATTAATAATCTGCAAAAAGCTGCAAACAAACTTGGTTTAGATACACGTTTCGCCAAAAGAAGTTTAAATTCATTACCAGAAGCTGTTTTTCCTGTTATGGCTTTACTTAAAGATGATACCGCCTGTGTGATTGATAGAGTTAAATCAGGAGAAGTCTATTACTTATTGCCAAGTAGTGGAGATCAGGTAACTAAAAGAACTCTGGAGGAGTTTGCAACATTTTACGATGGTATAGTCTGCTTTGTTTCTGATAAAGATCTATTGATCAGTAATTTAAAAAATATCTTATCTACTAATAATAGTCATTGGTTTTGGGGCACAATAAAACTATCCATGCCTATTTATTTTGATGTACTGATGGCATCGGTTGTTATCAACATCTTTGTTTTAGCAAGTCCTCTTTTTACAATGAATGTTTATGATCGAGTGGTCCCTAATCAAGCACTAGATACACTGTGGGTACTGGCTGTTGGGGCTGGAGTAGTGTTTTTTTTAGATGCTCTGTTAAAGTTTCTTCGTACATGGCTATTAGAGGTTGCCGCAAAAAAGAGTGATGTTTTAATTTCTAGTGCTATGTTTGCTCATGTTTTAGATCTGCAACTAAAAGACGGACCTAAAAACATAGGATCCTTTGCTACTAACTTTAGAGAGTTTGATTCTGTAAGAAACTTTTTAACTTCAACGGTAATGACTGCTTTAGTCGATTTGCCGTTTGTAGGAATTTCTCTTTATGTAATTCATTTGATAGGTGGGCCTTTATATATCATTCCCTTAGTTGTTATGGGACTGATTTTGATTTATGCCTTATTGATAAAAACTCCTTTGTATAATGCAATTGAAGATACATTTGAGGCCGCTACTTTAAAAAGTAGAGTATTGATAGAAAGCTTAACTGGACTAAAAGAGATTAAGATATTAGGGACAGCAGGTGTCTTTCAGTATAGATGGGAGAAGTTGGTTGCTGAGTTATCTCGAAAGAGTATGAAATCAAAACTATTGACCGTATCTGTAACAACTGTAACATCAACTTTAATTCAACTCAACACAGTGGCTTTGGTAGTATATGGAGTATACTTGATTCAAGACTTGCAGTTAAGCATGGGTGGATTAATCGCTGCTGTTATACTGTCATCCAGAGTGATTGCTCCAATGGGTCAGGTTGTCTCCCTTTTATCCAATTTTGATCAAACACGGGTGGCCTACACATCAGTAGCAAAAATAATGGATTGTGTGGGAGAAACCTCTAGTTCCAAGACTTATCTCGATAAAAATCATATAGAAGGAATTATAGAGTTTAGAGAAGTGGACTTTTCTTACCCAGATGAAGAGGTGACAGCACTTACAGAGGTCTCTTTTTCTGTGAAAAAGGGAGAGCGCATAGCGATTTTAGGCAAGACAGGCTCCGGCAAATCTACAATAGAAAAATTGTTACTTGGTTTTTATGAAGCTAGTGGGGGATCAATCTTGATTGATGGTATAGAGTCTAAGCAGATTCATCCAGTTATCCTTCGTGATAATGTTGCACATGTTCCTCAAGAGTCATATTTATTTTTTGGCACACTAAAAGAGAATGTAAATTTTAAGTCTCCAAACGCTTCTGATCAGGTTTTATGGAATGCTCTTGAAATAGCCGGCATTGCTGAGATTGTTAGAGATCATCCTCAAGGTGTAGAAATGATGATCGCAGAGGGGGGTAAGAACCTAGCGGGTGGTATACGCCAAGCTGTGGTGATAGCAAGAGCTTTTGTTAAAAACACACCTGTTATTTTGTTAGATGAACCAACAAATTCCATGGATACCCAAATGGAGGCTAAAGTAAGAGAAAATTTACAAAAAATAAGTAAGTTTAAGACTCTAATTTTAATTACTCATAAAGTTTCTATGCTTTCATTAGTTGATCGCGTGATTGTTTTAGATAAAGGTAAAATTGTTTTTGATGGAGATAAAGAGTCTATGTTAAAAAAGTTTTCAGCTGATGTAACAAGAGATGCGAAATGAAAATAAATGATCTTGAATGCAGTAGCGAAACAGCTCGAGTCATCTTAGCTAGTAATCCAAAGAAGAGTAGGTTAGTTATATACTTGATGTTTATCAGTGTATCTTGGGTATTGTTTTGGGCATATCATGCAGAAGTTGATGAAATTACTCGCGGAAATGGAAAGATTATTCCAAGTTCTAAAGTCCAAGTTATCCAAAACTTAGAAGGTGGATTGATTGAAGAACTCAATGTTAAGACGGGAGATTTTGTAAGTAAAAATCAAGTTTTAATGAGAATAAACAATACTCGATTTGAAGGTGAACTTCAAGAGAATAGTGCTACCATCCATCGATTAAAACTCAAGACGATTCGACTAAAATCAGAGTCCATAAGAGGTCCTTTTGAGATATCTAAAGAGTTAAAAAATAAAGACTTGTTAGTATTTCAAACAGAGAAAAATTTGTTTGACTCTCACAACGAGTTTTTAGAAAATCAAGTGATGATGGTTAAGCAACAAATTGATCAAAAACACAAGAGAATTTTGGAGTCAGAATCTACACTCAAATATGCTCAAAGCAACTTGAAACTATTAAAAGAGCAGATAGACTTCACTAGTCCTTTAGTTGAAAAAGGTATAGAAAGTAAAGTTGAAATGATTCGCTTAAAAAGAGAAAGGCAAAGTTTACTAGAAAAGATTGATGCAGCAAAACATAGTTCAGCTAGGTTAGAATCGGAGTTGGTCGAAGCAGATCAAAAAATCACAGATATCTATCTAGGTTTTGAAAATAGATCACAAAAAGAACTAAGTGAAGCCCTATCTGAATTAAAGCGTTTAGAAGGACGTCAAGCAAGCCTTAAAGATCGAGTAACCCGTACTGAGATAACATCTCCTGTGACTGGACGTATTAAGCAGGTTTTTGTACATACGATTGGTGGGGTAATAAAACCTGGAGAAGATATTTTAGAGATTGTTCCTAGTGACGAAGTTTTGTTAATCGAAGCTCAAATCAAACCATCAGACATTGCTTTTTTATATGCAGGACAAGAAGCTCTAGTAAAGGTTAGTGCCTACGATTTTTCTATCTATGGAGGTTTAAAGGGTGAGGTTACCAATATATCAGCTGATACCATCGAAGATAGGCGAGGAAACCCATTTTATTTAGTGCAGGTTAAGACTCACAAGAACTTTTTAGGCACTAACAAGGATCAAAAGAAGCTAATCGCTGGTATGGTAGTGTCATTGGACATTATGACGGGTAAGAAGAGAATTCTAGATTATCTACTAAAACCTATTTTAAAAGCAAAGCAAAATGCGCTGACAGAAAGATAATTATGTCCATAGAAAACTTAGTTGGATTAAGTGTAGTTGATAACGTAATGTATCAACAATATCGTGAAAAAATGCTTCCATTGTTAAAAGAGTATGGCGGTGGCTTTGGCTATGATTTCAAGGTTTCTGAAGTGCTAAAGAGTGAAGACGGTAATCACAATATAAATCGAGTATTTACGATCTATTTTAAAGATGAGCAATCCATGAAATCTTTTTTTAGTAATCCACTGTACTTAGATATTAGAAAAAAGTATTTTGACTCTTCAGTTCAATCATCAACTATTATAGCGAGATATGAAAAATGAAAGATAAAGTAATAAATAAATCTATTTTGGTTTCTAGTCCCATATCCAAAGTATTTTCTGCCCTCACGGACTCTAGTAAAATTATAAAGTATTTTCCATTAAAAGAAGTGATATCAAAGTGGATTGTGGGATCAGAAGTATTATACAAAGGTTCAGTAGATGGTGTTTCGTTTACAGACTACGGGACTATATTAACTCTAGATGAACCAACGGAGTATACTTACGCTTATTGGAGTGACAATCATGGGACAGAGCGAGCTGATGAAAATCAAGTAAAGATCTCATATAGATTGAGCGAAGAAAATGGACAAACAATGATAAGCGTCTCTCAAAGTAACTTACCAAATCAAGAGTTATATACTGCAATGGACACTGCAGTATGGGACTTTTTGCTAGGGTCTTTAAAAAATTATTTAGAGAAAAAATAGCTTTATGCGATTTGAGATAAAAGCTCAAGCCCTTCTTTTTCTACTTTATTTAAAAATGTTTCAATGTCAGCTGTTGTAGAGTCACTATTAGTTATAACGTAGCGTAGGATCAATTGTTTGTGGATTACTCCTGTACCAACCATAGCAATGCTTTTTTCAAGCAATGAGTTACGTAGGTTTTGGTTAAATTCATCAGAGTTGATATGACTTGGCACCTTAAAGCGAAAGCATAGATTAAAGGACTCTCTCTTAACAATAAGCTCTAAATTTTTGGATTCATTGATATACTTTTCAGCATGTTCAGCAAGTGAAAGATAAGTCTCTATCTTTTTAGCAATTCCGGCTTGTCCAAAAAACTTCCAGTCTAGAAAAAGTTTTAAACTATCAATTTTACGGCCACATTGTAACGAAAACTCTCCAAGATTTTTTGGTAAGATTTCTTCTGTATCTCCGTGAAAAATATAATTGGTGTTTCCAGCAGAACAAGTTGTTTTCAATATGCCTCTTCTTTTGTTGATTAAGAACATATTGCAGATAAGTGCTATGCCAGGCATTTTATGAAAATCAAAAGTAAAAGAGTCGACTTTTTCTAATCCTTTTAAAAATTTATCTTTTAGTTTTGGGCTTAGAAAGGTTGGACCACCCCAAGCACCGTCTAAATGAAGCCAAAATTTATATTTATCCTGTAAAGCTGCTACATCTTCTATAGAGTCAAATGCACCACGGACTGTGGTTCCTGCTGTGGCAGCTACAAAAAAGACTATGTCTCCATTGCTTAAAACTTTATCCATAGCAGATTGTAACTCATCAATTTTCATTCTACCGTGTTCATCAACAGGGACTTTAACAGTGTTTTCAGATCCCAGACCAAGTATATTAGCCGCCTTGTCAAAGGAGTAGTGAGCATCTTCATTTACAAAAGAAATGAGTTTTTTGTTGCCATAAAGCCCAGAAGTCTTAGTGTCTTTCAAATATAGGTTTCTAGCACACATCATGGCAATCATATTTGCATTAGAAGAACCAGAGGTCATTTGACCTTCACCGTTTTCAAAACCAACTAACTTTAACATTTCAATAATTAAGTGTTTTTCCATTAAAGTAGCAACCGGTGCTGACTCATAAGTAGATGCATCACTGTGATTAGTAGCTGTAACGATCTCTGCTAGGACGGATGGTAGAGTAGCCTTTGACCACATTCTGTTGTTAAAATCCAAGCTTGCAGTATTGGGAGAATACTGGAGGTATTTTTCAATCCAACCAAAGATCTCATCCCAATTTTGATTGCCTTCATTTGTTTGTAAGTCAAGTAATTCTTTAAGGTCAGCCTCTTGCCTAAAGTCACATAAACCTAATTGATTTTGAGGAGAGTTATACTTGTGTAGTAATTGATTTAAACGTGAAATAAGTTGATCTTGCATAATATATTGTCCATGAAATATTAGTATTGTTACCTCTATAATATAACCATAAATTTAAAATTTAGGTTTTTATTCTACAAATAGGGACACTGTCTTGATTGATGATAGATGTTACAAGCAAAGAAAATCATTTTATTAAAAGTCTTATATATAAATCAAAATAGACTTTGTTTAAATATTCCCAAATAGGAGGGTTTTCTATATAGTAGTTTTCACAATTAATGTTTAGAGATTTACTTTATTTGTTAAGCAAAAGAGGTAGCTACAATCTTTTTGAATTAATAGCTTATGTCTTTTTGATCATTTATGTAAAAACTTTTTGATAGGATTTTTATGGAAAAACCATTTGTACACTTACATACCCATTCAGAGTTTTCTCTTTTGAAAGCATCATCACGTATCGGAGATTTGATTAAGCTGACTAAAGAGTTGGGGATGCCCGGTCTTGCCATTACTGATCTTGGAAACATATACGCTGCAATTGATTTTTTTAATAAATGTAAGGCGGCAGAATTAAAGCCTATTATCGCAATCGAAATGATTGTAGCTAACAAGTCTAGACTGATCAAAAAGACGCCAGATCTATATGGCAATAGTTCTTTGTTAATATATGCAAAAAACTATGAAGGTTATCAGACTTTGATGAAGCTGACTTCCATAGCATGGACTCAAGGGTATCATGACGGGTTTCCTAGAATAGACTTAGAAACTTTAGAAAAACATTGTAAAGACATTATTATTGTTATAGCCCAAAAGAAGGGTAGAGTCCTTCAACTGATTCAAGAAAATAAAAGAGATCAAGCTGTTGAATATATTGAGCATTTAAAATCTCTAGTAGGACAAGAAAACCTTTATTTAGAGGTGGTAAATCACGGACTTGCAGATGATATAGAGGATAACAAAAACTTTAGGGAGCTGTCTAACGAAACAAATGTTCCTTTGGTGGCGAGTAATGACTCTTATTATACATATAAAGAAGACTCCGATTCTCATGAAGTATTAATGTGTATTGCTGATAAAGTTACCTTAGCAGACCCAAATCATCCCAAGTTCGTAAATAGAGAGTTTTACTTTAAAACTCCAGATGAAATGTATGAGTTGATGGAAGGTTACGAAGACGCTTGTGCAAATACAATGAAAATCTTTGATGCATGTAACTGCGAGTTAAAGTTTGGTGCATTGTATTTACCGCAGTTTGAAATTCCAAAAGAGCATAACGAAGACTCATTTCTTAGACAAGAGTGTTTAGACCAGATTCCAAACAGATATCCAGAACCAGTAATTTTGGAGTTATTAGATTGTTTGATAAAAAGTGATCAAAGCTTAAAAGAAATAAATTTTGATGAAATGAATCGAGAGCAGAGGTTGGAGTTTACCCGACAAAAGATAGATGAGCGACTCGACTTTGAGTTAAGTGTTATCAAACAAATGGGTTTTCCTGCCTACTTTTTGATTGTAGCTGATTTTATTATGGCTTCTAAAAAGATGGGAATCCCAGTAGGGCCAGGGCGTGGTTCGGCAGCTGGGTCTATCGTTGCGTATTTAACAGGAATTACAGATTTGTGCCCCATGAAGTATGGACTTTACTTTGAAAGATTTTTGAACCCGAATCGTGTATCAATGCCCGATGTTGATATTGATTTTTGTTTTCGACGTAGAGAAGAGTCTATTGAATATTGTAAAAATAAGTATGGCATTGAAAAAGTATGTCAGATTATTACTTACGGAAAACTAAAAAGTAAAGCCGTTATCAAAGACGTTGCCAGAGTGTTAGAAGTACCTTTTGATGTTGCCAATCTTATCTCTAAAGCTGTTCCGGATGATGCTAAAAACTTAGCTCAAGGTCTAGAGACTTCCTTAGAGCTTCAAAAGTTTAGAGATCAATATGAAAACTTGTTTTCTGTTGCCTTACGACTAGAAGGATTAGCAAGACATACAGGACTTCATGCAGCAGGTTTGGTAATCTCACCTAAAATTGTAAGTGATTATGTACCGGTGAGTGGTTATGACAATGGAGTTTGTTCACAGTATGATGGATCGGTTTTAGAGTCTCAAGGTCTTTTAAAGATGGATTTTTTGGGTCTATCCACATTAACTGTTATTGCTGATGCCGTAGGGCATATTAAAACAAATCGAAATATCGAGTTGGATATTTTAAAAATACCTTTGGATGATAAGGGTGTCTTTGAAATGCTTTCAGGTACTCATACAGCAGGGATCTTTCAAGTAGACTCGAATTTATTTAAAGGTATTTTAAGAAAATGTAGCTTAATAGAATTTGAAGATATAATTGCTTTAGTGGCTCTTGGTAGACCGGGTCCATTAGGTTCAGGGATGGTTGATACTTACATTGAAAACAAGAAAGATCCAGAAAATATTGAATATCCTTTGTATGAGTTAATGCAAAAAACTAAAAAGCCTTCTCAATCACTAGTTGATGTTGATATTGCTATGAAAAACCTACTAAAAGAGACATACGGGATCATTTTATACCAAGAACAGGTAATGAATTCAGCGGTGTTAATGTCTGGTTATACCATGGCAATGGCCGATGAACTTCGTCGCGCTATGGGTAAAAAGAAAAAGTCTGAGATGGATCGGCATAGAGATTTGTTTGTGCAAGGTGCCTTGAAAAATGACATTCCAGAAGAAACATCAAATCACATATATGATTTGATAGCTAAATTTGCTGAATATGGTTTTAACAAATCGCACTCTGCATGTTATGGATTTATTACCTATCAAACAGCATATTTAAAGGCTAACTATCCACAAGAGTTTATGGCGGCTGCCATGACAGATAAATATCAATCTCAAGAAAGTATTGCCTATTTAGCTGATGATTGCGAGCGAATGAAGTTACCGATTTTGGCTCCTGATGTAAATAACCCACATTTTGAGTTTACTGTCGATGGCGAAAATATCCTTTTTGGAATGGGTGCTATTAAAGATGTGGGTGAAAAAGCAATTGAAATGATTCAATTGTCGGCAAAAGATGGTCCATTTACTTCTGTTCGAGATTTTTGTTGTAGGGTTGATTTGTTTGCAGTAAATAAAAAGGTGGTAGAAAACCTAATTAAGGTAGGCGCATTTGATGAGTTACCTGGTACACGTGCTCAAAAATTGCAAGTAGTAGCCTCATCTATTGCAGAAGGACAAGTTTATCAAAAAAATCAAAAAATAGGGCAAAGGTCATTATTTGAAGTTAAGGGGGGTACTCGAGATTTACAAGATAAGTTAGATGAAAAGTTTAGCGTATCAAGTGTTGAGCAATTGGAGTGGGAAAAAGAGTTAACCGGAATCTACTTTTCAGGACATCCTTTAGATGAATATCGTCCTTTTTTACAAAAAACAATTCAAACAAGCATCCATCAAATGTCGGATATGGTTGATGGAAGCCGGGTCATTTTAGGTGGTTTGTTATCTGATTTTAAGCGAAGAGTGAATAAAAAGGGTGAGGACTGGATTTCATTTAATCTAAGTGATTTTAGTTCTACCGTAGATTGTAAGGTGTTTTCTCGTCAGTTTAAAAGAGTAACTTTTCGAGTAGATAATGACCAAGTTGTGCTCTTATCTGGTATGAAAAAGGTGGATGAGTTTCGTCAGCAGGTTCAATTCTTTGTAGAAGATATGGAATTAGTAGACTATATTCATGAAAGTGCAAAATGGTCTATGGACTTATGTTTACACTTAGATAACCATGATATTAATGATGACTTTTTTACTTCTTTGAATGGAATTGTTTCTAAGCATCATGGAAAGAAAGATATAAACATTCATTATAGGGTAAAGGGGTATGATGTATTTTTGGACTTGGATAAAGAGTTTAAGATATCGGGTAACTTATCATCCTTACAAGAGTTAGATGCGTTGCTAGGAGATGAAAAAGTTGAAATCACTTTAACGGCTCCTGTTACAAAATTTAGGTAAATCCGTGCTAAATTATCTTGCTTTATCTTAAAAATAAAAATAGGAGTTTCTTCGTTGAGCTAGTGTTTAAAGCTATTTATTGAATAAGTTTAATAACTAGAGAACATTTAAAAATTTTGTCAAGCGTTAGTAATTGAAAATATCATAATAAATTTGATATACTGTAAAATTCGGGATTCAATCTAGGTCAAATAGGTAACTTAGGCTACAAGATTGGATTGAGTTATGCCTTGTTATGATTATGAGGCAACAATAAGTAGATCATCAAACTAAACATGAGTGTAAAGCTCAATGTATACGGGACAGACTGGGTCTGTTTGGATAGAAAATATGAGTACAGAATGGAAAACTAGACTAGGTTGGTTTGCAAAACGCAAAAAGGATATTCCTGAGGGTGTACAAATCAAATGTACAGAGTGCCAAACCGCTATATTCAAAAAAGAATTAGAAGAAAATCTACACATATGTACAAAGTGTTCTAAGCATTTACGGATTCCTAATGCTACACGTTTAGA
Organism: Candidatus Cloacimonadota bacterium; assembly: GCA_023954715.1. Lineage (GTDB taxonomy): Bacteria > Muiribacteriota > UBA6191 > UBA6191 > UBA6191. The sequence continues at coordinate 20,375 of JAGSHD010000023.1, forward strand.
GTCTTTATGTGATGTGGATTCTTTTGAAGAAATTAATAAAAGCATGAAGCCTATTGATACTTTAAACTTTACAGATAGTAAAAGTTATGAAGACCGAATCAAAATGGCTCAAGAAAAAACAGAAAGTGAAGAAGCTATTATCACTGGAGTGGCTTCAATAGAAGGACACCGTATTGTTTTAGGTATGTTTAACTTTTCATTTATGGGTGGGTCTATGGGATCCGTTGTGGGTGAAAAAATTGCTAGAGCAGCTCAAAAATCAATTGAAGAAAAGATCCCATTAATTATCTTTTCTGCATCAGGTGGAGCACGTATGCATGAGGGTATCTTATCTTTAATGCAGATGGTTAAAACAGGTCAGGCAATTGCAAAACTATCTACACATAGGTTGCCATTTATTTCAGTGTTATGTGATCCAACTACTGGTGGGGTTACTGCATCGTTTGCCATGCTTGGTGATATCATTGTAGCTGAGCCAAAAGCCTTAATCGGTTTTGCAGGTCCTAGAGTGATTGAACAAACAATTCACGAAAAACTACCAGAAGGGTTTCAAAGCTCTGAGTTTTTACTAGACAAGGGAATGATCGACATGATTGTGGATCGTCGAGAGATGAGATCCAAATTATCTCAAATTTTATCTTTTTTCAAACAGAAGGATGGTAGTTATTATGCAGCAAGTTGAGCCTTTACATTTTGAAGAAAAAATCCAAGATCTAGAGCAGAAAATCGTAGGCTTAAAAGAGCTATCTGATGGTGATGTTTTAGATTTAAGTGAAGAAATAGAAAAACTAAATAAAAAGCTTTCTGAACTAAGAAAATCTACTTATGAAAATATCAATGCATGGGAGATTACTCAAATTGCTAGGCATCCTCAAAGACCATATACAATGGACTATATTGATGCAATGTTTGAGGACTTTGTAGAACTTCATGGTGGTCGACAATTTGAAGATGATCCTGCAATTATTGGTGGTCTAGCAAAGTTTAATGGTGAGCCAGTTGTAGTGATTGGTCATCAAAAAGGACGAGATACTGAAGATAAAATTTTCAGAAATTTTGGTATGCCTCATCCAGCTGGTTACCGAAAAGCCCTTCGAATAATGCAATTTGCTAATAAATTTAATAGACCATTGATATTATTTGTAGATACTCCAGGAGCATATCCAGGTAAGAAGGCAGAAGAAAGTGGGCAAGGAGAGGCCATCGCTAGAAACATCTTTGAAATGAGTTTCTTAAAATGTCCGATTATCGTAACTGTAATCGGTGAAGGTGGAAGCGGAGGCGCAGTAGCACTTGGAGTTGGTGACAAAGTCATGATGTTACAAAACTCAATTTACTCTGTGATTTCTCCAGAAGGGTGTGCGTCGATTCTTTGGAAAGATGCATCTATGTCTGAAACTGCTGCTAAAGCATTAAAGTTGACCTCTAAGGATTTGATTGAATTAGGGGTTATTGATGAAATTATTGACGAGCCTCTGGGTGGAGCTCATCATGATCATGAAAAGACTTTTGCTAATGTTAAAGATGCTATCACCAAATCATTAAAAGAGTTAAAAAATGGTAATATAGACGACCTAGTTGACAATCGTTTTGGAAAATATTCTAAAATGGGTGTTTATACTGAATGATATAAAATATGTCTGATCGTAAATTTAATAAGCTTAAATCAAAAAACCGTGGCCATGTTAAAGGTCCTTCTAAAGATAAGATTACTGAGGGTTTAGAAAACTCAGTACAAACTTATCTACACGATCTAAAAGGTGTAGAACTTTTAGATCGTGAGAAAGAGGTTGAGCTAGCAAAAAAAATTGCCATGGGTGATTTAGATGCTAAGCAAGAAATGGTTGAGTCCAATTTACGATTAGTTGTGAATATTGCCAAAAAATATGTAAACCGTGGGATACTATTCTTGGATTTGATTCAAGAGGGTAATATGGGTTTACTGCGATCCATAGAAAAATTTGATTATTCTTTAGGTTACAAGTTTTCAACTTATGCCACTTGGTGGATACGACAAGCTATTATTCGAGCGATTGCGGAGCAGCCTAGGATTGTTCGAATCCCCGTACATGTTATGGAGACTCTCAATAAACTGAAAAGAATAAAAAGAGAGCTGACCAACGAGCATGGTCGTGAACCCACTTTAGCAGAGCTTTCGGCTGCTACAGAAATGAAAGAAAAGCAGATCACCACTTTATTACAAATGGTGCAAGATACGGTTTCTATTGAAGCTAATATTAAAGAAGACTCAGGTTCGAGTATAGGGGACTTTTTAGAAGATAAAGACGAAGCAAAATCTCCAGAAGTCTCTATGTTAAAATCTGTTTTGAAAGATCAAATCGAAGGAGTTATGGGATGTCTCTCTGATCGAGAAGCCATGATTGTAACTTTAAGATTTGGACTCGATGATGGTGTACCAAGATCCTTATCTTGGATCGGTAAGATGATGGGAATATCTCGTGAGAGAGTGCGTCAGATTGAAAATAGAGCCATTAAAAAACTCCAAAGCCAAGAAAATATCAAAAAGCTAAAAGATTTTAAGCACTCCAATTAATTCTATTGAGCAGAAAGTCTGTCTCTTCCTTTTCAATCGTTATGGATGTTTGGTATCCTTAATATATCTTATTGTATTTATATAGGTATTGTAGAATAACTTCTACTGTATTAAGCATAAAGGCTGTTTCATGGAAGATGGAAAAATTATAATGCCTGCTGGCTTTAAAAAGTCACAAGCAGACATTCCAAAAAAAACTCAAGAAAAAATAGATAACTATTTGTCTGAAAATAACTTAAATGAATTTGGAGATAGTAAGGGGACAATGTATATGGGTGGCTCACCTTTATATAATGAGTCTACTGGCCAATCAACAGATCGATATGAGCATGTTCTTAAAAAGTTTCCTAATTTGGCTAAATCATAAATTTAAGGTTTTGATATGTATATAAAAATAATTTTGTTATTCACTCTCGTTGCATTTAACTTTGCTTCTCCCAATGTTTTAGTTAAGTCTTTTGTAAATCCAAATCAAACAATCGAAAGTGATGGATTGATCATTGACTTCGCAGATGATTTTTCTACCTCCGATTTAGATAAATTCGAAGCTCTTCATGGCATAGACGGAGATATTGTAAATGGTCTAGAAAGTGAAAAAGTTGTTCGCTTTCCAAAAATCAAAAAGGTCTTACATTGGGTTAAAAAGTTAAAATCTTTAGCTGGAATCGAAGGGGTTGAGCCTAACTATATTTTGAGTGCTTATAATGTAAAAAAATCTTATCCTCAACCAAATCCAAAAAGTTATTCAGATCCATTTTATAAATACCAATGGCACATGGAAATGATTGGTCAAAATAAAGCTTTTCAATATACAAAAGGGCAGGGAGCTATTGTTGCTGTTATTGATACAGGAGTAGCTTATGAAAACTATAAAAATTATAAAAAGGCTAGAGATCTAAATCAAACAAAATTTATCAAGCCTTATAACTTTATTAATAACACAATTCATGCTAATGATGATCAAGGTCATGGGACACATGTTGCAGGTACGATAGCTCAATCAACTAATAATGGTTTAGGTGTTGTAGGAGTAGCTCCAGAAGCTACTATAATGCCTCTTAAGGTTTTAGATGGAAGTGGACGTGGTTCTATAACTGCTATTGCTAGAGCTGTTAAGTATGCTGCTGATAACGGGGCCCATGTAATCAATATGAGTTTAGGAGGTCCAATGCCTTCTGGTGTATTACGCAAAGCGTGTCAGTATGCAAAAAGTAAAGGTGTTTTATTGGTTTGCGCTGCTGGTAACTCAGGTGGTTCCATTGGATATCCTGCAAAATATCCAGAGTGCATGGCTGTTTCAGCGGTACAGATTGATGAGCAAGTGACTTTTTACTCTAGTCGAGGAAAAGATCTTGAGATCGCCGCTCCTGGTGGAAATATTCGAGAGGACATGAACAACGATGGCTACCCTGATGGAGTGATGCAAAATACAATTCATGCTGATGATCCATCAAAAGATGATTATATGTTGTTTATGGGTACATCTATGGCTGCACCTCATGTAGCTGGCGTAGCTGCTCTTTTGGTAAGTAAGGGTATTACAGACGAGCCAAAACTTAGATCACTTCTAAAGCAGACGGTAATCCCAAAGAAGGATGCCAAATTATATGGTGCGGGTATTGTTCAAGCTGATAAGGCATTAGAGGCAGCAGTCTTTAATGATGGATGGACAAGATTTGCTATTGCGACGGGAGCATCTGCCTTGTTTGTTGGAACAGCAGCATTCAGTTTTCCATATTTGTTTGCTTTAATTCTTTGTTCTAGCGGGTTTTTCTTTTTTGACTATTTAACATCTATGAGTTTGATCAGTTCTTTTGCTGTTTTGCCACTTTCTGAGTGGGATCAGTTTTTGTTTGGATTGGGAGACTCTAGTGTGTTTTTTCGATCTTCGATTGTTATCAGTTTGGCTTGTGGTTTACTTTATCAAGTGACTTGGCTTAGGTCCTTGTTAAAAGGCGCTTGTTTTGGACTAGGCTCTTACCTAATCTACTCTTATATAGCTCCATCAGCTAATTTAGCTTATATGCCAGATGCTTTTGGTATAGAATCTATGTGGTATTTGTTGAATGGGCTAGTTTGTTTTGGGTTTGGCATCATACTCCAAAAAGCCAAGTAGGATTTATTGGTTAAATTGCTTCTTTGAAATAGATTAGTTTCATGCAAAGTTCTTCGCGGCTTTGGCTTTTTTGATGCGGTTTGTCTCATCATTATCTTTTGTGTCGTAAGCTTATCTCGTGTAGGCTAGCTACACTTCGAACGCTTTCAACTCAAAATATAACGATGATCTTAAACCTCTTTGGGCAATTGTGAAAGCAGAGTTAATATTAGACTCTATCAATATAGAGATAAGAGAAGTTCCTGCTACTTTTACAGATACTAATAAAATAGTCTAAATTCAAAATACAACTTTGATCTTAAAGTTCGGTTTGTTGGTAGTTTGATACCTATATCTTTAAAGACTTCTTTTCTCGCCAATGGGTTTCCATTTGGCCTATAACATTGACTAACTCATCAATTGTTTTGCAGGTCATTTCGTCTTCAGTTTCGTTAGGGCGACTTTTGTAGACTTTTGATAGAGTAAAGCCTGGGCCAATAGGATTTTCGATAATCTTATGGATGAGTCCCATGGTAAACAGGCTTTCTACGTGGATTTCATTGAGGCCACTTAGGGTTACAGTCATTTGATGTGGGTCAAACATATCATTCAAAAGTAGGTTGATAAGACCTTCTAGATAGGTTGTCTGATAGAGCTCGATCATATCTTGAACATGTTGATTATCTAACTGGAGCAAAGTTTGATAATCATTCATGGCAAATATAAAGCCATATTGGGCCTTAATTTCATCGCTAAAATGAGAAAGTAGGCTTTCAGAATGATCTTTCCAAAGAAATTGTTTGATGTCTGGGTTATTTTGTAATTTCATAAAGTCGATTGTATATTAAATGGAATTGAATATTCAAGTAATCTATTATTTAAGAGCTTATGAAAGATTACTTTTAAAACTATTTCTTGTAACCATTAGCATCAGTTATACAGAAATTAAATGAGAAAAATGTCACAACTTATAGAGCCAAATATGAATGAAAATCTTGTAAAAATAAAACCAAGATCTAACTATAATATCCATCACGTTCTAGCTAGAGTAGTAAATAAATTGATTTGCTCCTTTACCTTAACAGATTGTGAAGTCTTGGGTGAAGAACATTTAGAGGGGATACCTAAACCTTATATGCTTGTTGCTAATCATAACTCTAACTGGGACCCTTTAGTTTTGGGAGCATATTTTCCAGATATTTTAAATTTTATGGTAAAAGAAGAGCTGCATGATATGCCAGCATTTGGAGCCATGTCAAACTTAACGGGTAATATCGCAGTATCACGAGGTGAAACAGATATTGGTGCAATTAAAGGTGCTCTAGCATTACTTAAAAATGGATATAACTTAGCCTTGTTTCCAGAGGGCACTCGGTCTGAAGATGGACGAATACAAGAGTTTAAGGATGGCGGAGTAAGTATAGCGTCAAAGGTAAAAGTTCCTATTGTTCCTGTATATATTGAAGGAACCTATGAAATTCTAAATAAGAATTCTAAAATTCCTAGAGCTGGAAGAGTAAAGATTCATATTTTAGAGCCAAATATGAAAACTTGTGAAGACAAAAAGCTATCTAGAGATGAGTTGCATGCCATCAATGAGTCAATTCACAAAGACTTAGTGTCCTTTGAAAATGATCTTAAAGCTTAGCTATTTTACCAGTTAGATCCAGACTTTCTTCGATATTTTCGATATAAAAATTTATATTTTTTCAAGTCTTTCTCTAGATCACCAAACTTGGCTTTGGTTTCTTCGGCTACTTTTTTAGCATCTGCAGCCTGCTGTTGAGCTTCACTTACAGCTTCTTCTAGAGTTACAATTTGCTCTTCTAGTTTAGATATGGCGGCTTCATATTCTTGTTTGACTTCACGAGTTACATTTACTTTCATTCGATCTAAGTTAGCTGCTTCTTTTTGAGCATCTACAACTTTTTCTTCTTCTTTGTTTTGCTCTGATCTTAGGAGCTTTTCTAAGGCAATAATTTCCGTATCAGCCTCTTTCGCTTCTTCGGAATTTGGAGAAAACATTGTCACTTTTTGATAATATTCGATTGCAGTTTTAATATCTCCAGTAAGTGAGTGAATGGACCCTAGCCACATTAAGGAATTTAAATCTTTTGGGTTATTTTGTAAGTATCTTTGAAAAAATTTAGTGGAGTTATCTAAAATTCCTTCATTATCTAAACCTAAAACAGCTGCATCAATGTTATATGCCTCGATAAAAGAGTTCAAAGCGGAAACATAGTCTCCATGGCCGTTAAATTCGAGTGCCTTTTTGAAAGGAATTTGAGCAGCTTTTGAAACTGCTTCACTGTGATTGACATGAAACAAATTTATAAATAGACAGAGGGTCAGAAGAGTTTTAATGAGGCTCATGTGTATATCCTTTGTATTTAATGAGCTATTGAAAAATAGTTTTTCGTTATTATATTTATAAAAGATTCGACTAAAAATGTAAATGGGAATAGGTATATTTGATTTAAAGAGCGTAATCCCTATTGAAATAAGGGGCTAGAAACAAATCAGGATAGAAGTAAGGGTTTAAGAATTGATGAGATATTTGTGTTGCAATGTAGAATGTTTTGCTTAGGAATATCTTCTAAGGTACAATCTGTAAAAACGAGAATTTCTATAGAAGCGAGATCTTATGAAAATAGCAGACTTTGATTTTAATACTAGGCTAGAGCCTTATTTATTGGCAGAAATTGGGTTAAACCACAATGGTAGTCTAGACCTAGCAAAAAAGATGATTGATGTAGCAAAAGATTCAGGTGCACATGGAGTAAAGTTTCAAAGTTTTAAAGCATCGGACTTGGTATTAGAGTCAGAGCCAGCATTTGAAATTTTCAATAATTTGGCTCTATCCATAGATGAGCACCAGAAACTATATGAACATTGTTTAAAACAGGATATTCATTTTTTGTCGACTCCATTTTCACTGGATTGGGTGGATGTACTAAACGAAATAGGAGTTCCAGCTTTTAAAGTGGCGTCTGGTGATATGGACTACTATGATTTGGTTGAAAAAATAACAGAAACTAAAAAGCCATTAATTGTTTCATCTGGAATGGCTACAGCTAGCGAAATTGATGATCTAATGAATCAATCTTTTTTAAAAGATTATGAATTGATCTTGTTACATTGTATTTCAAACTATCCTCCCAAATTAGAGGACTGCCATATCCGATATATCCAAACGCTAGATAAAAAGTATAAGAGTTTAGTGGGAATTTCTGATCACTCTGAGGGTATTGCTGTTAGTTTAGGTGCAGTGGCACTAGGGGCACGATTTATTGAAAAACATTTTACCTTAGATAAAAGTATGGATGGGCCAGATCAAAGTATGTCCATGGACCCATCAGAGTTTAAGGCTCTCTCTAAGGCTAGTATTGATCTTTCTAAATCTCTTGGAAAATTCGAAAAACCGGTTATAAAAGATGAAATACAGATGCGTGAGATTGCAAGACGAGGTTTGTATATTTCAGAAGGCATAAAGTCTGGAGATACTTTAAATCACTCTAATAGTCGATTTGTTAGGCCTTTTAATGGATTGAGTTCTGCAAAAGTTCGTTTAAGTCACGATTCACATAAATGGGTGGGGTCTGATAAAAATCAACTCAATCCAAAAGATGTAGTAAAGTCGTAAATTGAAATTAGTTCATCGTTACATATTTAAAAAGCTTTGGAGTCCATTTTTGTTTGGACTATTGGGAACTACTCTAATTATTTCATTAGACCCAATGCAAAAAGCAATTGACTACTCTGTAAAAAACAAGGTGAGTTTTGAAGTAGCGTTAGAGTGGTTTTTATGCTCTGTACCTAAAGATATGTTATTCATATTCCCTACTTCATGTTTACTAGCGGGATTACTGGTATTTGCCCAAATGTCCAAAGACTCGGAGTTGGTTGCCATGAAAGCGGGGACAATTAGTTTTTTATCGATGCTAAAACCTGTTTTACTATTTTCTATTATGGTTTTTATGGGAGTATTTTATATTCAAGATCAGATAATACCTCCTGCATTGAAGCGAAGAACAGAGCTATTTAGAAAGCATATTAGGCAATTTAAGGTGCCAAAGTATCGTAAAAATGTAGTTATGAGAATAACTAATGATCGACTTTTATGCATAGGACGAATTGATCTTAAAAACAATATTTTATTTCAGTTGGTGATTCAAGAGCCCAACGGTAGAGTAATAACCTCATCCAAGGCTACCATTAAAACTGCCGGCATCTGGAATTTGGAAAATGTCTGGAGTTCAGAGGTTTTCTTAACCGATCTAGAGCGAGAAGGAGAGATGAACCACCATAGTAAGTTATTGGCTTATGACCTAACTCTAAATAAAGAAGATCTTCTAAAATATGAGATGAAAAAACCCCAAGAATTGAGCTATAAAGAAATCCTAGATCAAATTAAATATCATGAACAAAAAGGGGTGATTCCTACACTTCCTTTGTGGGTAGATTTTTATTCTAAAACAGCTTTTCCTTTCGCTACTATTATATTTTGTTTTTTAGGAGCCTGTTTAGGTATTAGTTCTCATAGAGGTGGGGGGTTTTTAGGATTTGGTATCAGCTTACTTCTATCTTTTTTATATTTTGTCATTATGGGCTTTGCTATGCCCCTTGGAAAAAGTGGAGCTTTATCCCCTTTTCTAGCAGGATGGATGCAAAATTTGATATTTTTGTCTGTAACGATAATTATTATTTTTAAACGACAATCTAGCTAGTATTTTTGGTCGAATCAAGCATTGTTTAATACCAAGAAAATTGTTATACTTTTGGGTAATTATATAATGGGCTATTTACTGCCCCAAGTTACTTGCTAAAAGGTTAGTGGAGATAGATGTCAAATCAGCAGAAATTAATTCTTAAAAATCTACTTGTGTTTGGAGTTTCGACTGCATTTTGTTTTGTAGTTGGTTTTTTATACAACTCAGAAATGTCAGAAGAGCCCTTCGAAGAAGCAACCACATTGTTTTTCATTATGGCCTTTGCAGGCGGGATAACTGCAGCTTTGGTTTCATCCATTGCAGATATTGTTCTAAATAAAAAAGAAGAACCCAAAGCAGGCGAAAGAACAATCGAACAAATCAAAGAAGATTTAGGTCGTCGAACCAAAGAATGCTCAAAGCTACAGGGACAGGTTGACGAGAGTAAAAATAGAGTGTTAGCTCTATCGTCGTTAATGGTATCTCTGTCTAATATGGCTAAGGTTGTGGGTTCAACATTAGATCCAAGAAAAGTTATTGATATCACCATGGAAAACGTGATTCGTAACCTAAAAGCGACTAAAGCAGCGATTATCTTAGTTGATCCAGATACCAAAGTAATGACTCTAAGTAAAAATGTAGGTTGGGATGCAGCTGAAATTCAAGCTTTTTCAGAAGTTGTTGGGGAGGGTATAGTTGGCTATGTTGTTGAGCGTAACGAAGTAGTAGATGCGGATGCTTTAAAAAGTGATCCCGGATTAGCTCAAATGACAAAGTTTTCTGGCAAAAAAACATATATTTGTGCGCCATTAAGTACATCTGACTCAGTTGTTGGAGTTTTAAATATTGAATCAGTTGAAAAGAAAGAAGGTAAGCCTTCTGCATCATCAGAAGAGATGAGACTTGTTACCATTTTGGTATCTCTAGCAGCAATGGCGATCTCTAATGCTCGTATGTTCAAGAAAACCCAAGAGTGGGCAACTATTGATGCCTTAACTGGTCTAAACAACCGTCGATCAATTTTGGATTTCTTTGAAAAAGAGATGGGAAGAGCAGAAAAAGAAGGTCATGATGTAGCCTTTTTTATGAGTGATATTGATCATTTTAAGACTTTTAATGATACTTATGGGCATGCTATTGGGGATTTAGTTTTAGCTGAAGTTGCTGGTGAATACTCTAAAGTAAGTCGGGAAGGCGATCTTGCCGGTCGATACGGAGGGGAAGAATTTGTCCAAATTTTACCTGCTACTGATAAGCCAGAAGCTAAAAAAATGGCAGAAATGCTACGTAAAAATGTTATGGCAGCTAGATATCAAACTGAAGCTGGTATTTTAAGTGTGACTTTATGTGTAGGGGTTTCTTCTTACCCAGAAGATGGTTCTAACCTAAAAGAAGTAATGGAAGCAGCTGATGATATGCTTTACGTTTGTAAAGAGTCAGGTCGTAACAAAGTTTGTGTTAGAGGTTTTGATAAGATTGATGAAGTTGTTTCGTTAAAAATTAAAACAGATCGATTGAAAAATATAGATGGTGATAAAGCAAAAGAAAGTCAAAAAGTTCTAAATGCTCTTTTGATTTCTAAGGGACGTTGGGAAGAATGTAAGCAAATCGAAGGAGAGCCTGAAGTTGACTTCAAAGCTATTCAAGATGGTGGAGGTGCAGCACCTGCGCAAGTGCAAGCGGCTGCGCCACAACAAGCTCCACCTCAACAGCAACCACCCCAGCAAAGGCCACCTCAACAGCGGCCGCCACAGCAAAGACCACCAGGAGCGAGACCACCAGGAGCAAGACCTCCAGGAGCAAGACCACCAGGAGCAAGACCACCGGGAGCAAGACCTCCGGGAGCAAGACCTCCGGGAGCAAGACCTCCAGGAGCAAGACCTCCGGGAGCAAGACCTCCAGGCGCAAGACCTCCAGGTGCGAGACCTCCGGGTGCAAGACCTCCAGGTGCGAGACCTCCGGGAGCGAGACCTCCGGGAGCGAGACCTCCGGGAGCGAGACCTCCGGGAGCTAAACCGAAATAAGATGAAAAACATGCCTTAGGGCATGTTTTTTTTTGTACGATTGTAAAATGAATACAAATAAAAATAGTAATTTCGTCGATGCTTAATGGATAAAATTAGTTTAATGAGATGATTTATAGAAGCTTGTTGACTATATGAATTTAATGTATGCGTAGATTATGAACCATTACTGATAAGTAGGGTTTATATAATTTTTTATTGTTTGGATATGTAGCTTATGAAAAAGCGAATCTTACTATCTTGTTTATTTATAATGGTTGTTTTTTATGCCATTTTAGAGTGGAAATATAGCACAAAAGAGATCAGTATACTTGTTCCCTATACAGAGTACATAAAGCTGACTCAGGAGGAACAGCAATCAATTCATTCTCAAGAAATCTATTTGGCCTATAGTGATACAAAGCAATATAACGAATTACTTAACTTGAACTTTTCCACTCGCCGATTAATTTATTGGAAAAATTCAAGTAGCAATAATGGTATATCAAAAGACGCAGCAGGAATTTTTGTAAGTGATTATAAAGATGGCTATATTGATCTAAACTCAAGTACTGTAGACCATTCTAGAAACTTTGATATAGCATTCTCGGCTGAAATAATGAATCATCTCCCTTTAGTTCCAACAGAAGCCTATGGTATTCGATTACGATGGATTCACTATTTGAGATCAGCTGAGGTAGAAAACTTAAAGACAGATAGGATTAAACAGAGGTTAAAGCGCTCTTTGATTGAAAGAAATATCAGAGCCATATTTTATAATTTTTCAGAAAAAGTACCATGGAAAGCTTTTAGAAGTGATGTCATAAAATCCTATAATATATCTTTAGCTCCTAGACGAGTATTTTTCAATTGGGATAGAGTGAGAAATCTGTTTACTTGCCTATTTCTTTTGATTCTCGCCATAGAATGTAAATGGATACTGTTAGTTTTACTCACTTTGTTCTTAGAGTACCCCACTAATATTCAAGTTAGTGGTTTTCTATTTGTTCAAATTAGTGTTTTTCATCTCTATTATACTTATGTAAAAGGTTTACAAAATAAGAAAGAAGTCTTACTAGTTTTAAGGTTTTTCCCACTTTGGATAAAGGCAATTTTATTTGCTTTCACCTATTATTTTTTAATGGATTATCACGATTTTGATCAAAGGTTTTATTTGGCTCGTGGAGTTAAATTCTCTTTATTATTTTTACCTGCTTGTGTTTTGATTTATGAGATTGTTAAAAACTTTAAAAACTTTAAGAGCTTTTTAGAAGCAAAAAAAGCGAAGTACTTTCAAGGATTTTTTATAATAATTGTCTTAGGCTTAATCTCTTATCTTGTATTGATTCGGTCTGGCAACTCTCCTAGTCTAGAGCCAAGTCAACTTGAGTTAATGGTTCGACAAAATTTAGAGAATGTCTTCTTAGCTAGGCCTCGTTTTAAAGAGTTAATGGGATTGTTTTCACTTGTATTATTTTATCTTGGATTAAAAAAGAACAATTACACGTTAGAGTTGTTTTCTAAACTTATGTTTTGTTTGTATTTAACTACATTTTTTAACTCGTTCTCACATTTTCATACAAGTTTTTGGTTTGTTTTTTTAAGAGAGCTTAACACGATTGTTTTAGGGCTAACTCCGTTACTTGTTTTAGCCTTTATAGACTTACACTTTTGGAGGCAAAGAGCTTCTACCATAAATTTAGGTTATTTTGGATTCAATAACTTTGGAGATGATTTGTTAAAGCTCACATTGATGCAAGAGAGTAGGGATAGCAATGATAAATATATTGTTAAAAGCTACTCCACAAATTCACATCATAAAAAAGAAATCCTCAGAAGAGACTATGAACAAATTTTTACTTCCTTTTCAAATACAGAAATCATGTCTTTAGGTCCAGGGGGTGTGCTTCAAGATAGGACTAGTTCTTTATCTCTTTATTATTATAGCTTTTACTGTGTGACAGCAAGGTTGTTAGGGTGTAGAGTTATCTGGAACCATTTAGGCTTCTCTCCATTAAAAAAGTCCTTAAACAAATTGATTGTGTTCTTTTTGATTAAAATAGTGGATGAAATCAGTGTAAGGGATGAAGATAGTTTTGCTTATTTAGAATCTTTAGGGGTATCTACTACTAAGTTATTGCTAAAGAGTGATTTAGTATATAAATATAATATTTCTTCTGCGAAAATAGAAAAAGAGGATCATCTAGCGATTGTTTTGAGAGCTTGGAAAACTGCACCATTAGCGTCATGGATACAAGAGATTTCAAACACGGGGTATAGACGGGTGTACTTTATCTTTCAAAAAGATGATGCTTTAAAAAAGCTCATCGAGAATCATGATCCTAAAGCCATCATAAAAGAATACTCTGGAGAAGCACAATCATTTTATAGGGACTTTAGTCGATTTAAAAAAGTTATATCTATGAGATTTCATGGTTTAATTTTAGCAGACATTTTTAATTCAGATGTTTTGGCTTTAAATTATGACATGAAGTGTCAAAGTTTTTGTGAAGAGAAGGATATTCAAAGTTGTTTAAATGAAGATGAGTTTCAAAATACCCAATTATTTTCGAAACGATTAAAGAGTTTTATTCAATAATGACTTAAAAAGCAGGTAATAAGAGGGTAAAGCTTGCTTTTGGAGATTGACGTTTCAAGTAAACTTCTTATACTGCACTTCATTAATGGTTATATTTTTTTATTGATTTGATCGATTAAAATAAATAAAGCACATGAGAAGTGGTAAATATTCTGAGATATTGTTCAAATATCTAGTAACATTGAAACTTTTTGAGATCAGGAATCGTAGTAAGTCATAAGGAGTTACTGATGAAATCTATTATATTAAGACCGTATGTATTATTGCTATTGTTTGTTTTTTCACAAACAGCACTTGTCCCAAGTAGTCATGCTGGAATGTTGGGCGATGTTTGGGGGAAGATTGTAGGTTTTTTCACTGGCAAGAAAAAGGGCTTAGCTCCTGAGCAAGAGGCTCAAGTTAAAGTGATGCTTGAAAATACTCAAAAGACACAAGATAGTGTGATCCAAGCGATTAATGATGTAGATGCCTTACAGTCTCAAATTCAAGATTTAAAAGATCCTGAAATGAAAAAACGTGTTGATGAAAAAATGGAAGCTATAGTTAAAGCAGTAGAAGAAAACAACAAGAGTTTTGAGGCTTTATCTCAAGTTCAGCAACAATTGCAACAAGCTGAAATGTTAGATAAGTATCAAGCGCAATTCGAACCATTTTATAAAAAACAAGACTCTATCAGCCAAGTTTTACAAAAAGTACAAGATAAATACAATGAGTTAAGTGCTTTTACGGCAGACGCTGAAGAAGAGGAGCAAGCAAGTCAAGCTCCTGTAGATACAACTGCAGTATGGGAAAACCCAGAAGTAAGATCGTTGATTGATGAGTACTTAACAAGTCATAACTTAGATGAATGGGGTGGACCTAAAGTAGCTGGTGCAACTATTAGTAGACCAAAGTTGGCTAGGGGTATGGATCGATATCAATATCTTATGTTTGCGAGTAAAGGATTGAAAGAGTTTTTAGAAGCGAAAGGTTTTAAAGAAGGAGCAGTAGAGCAGTCGGCTCCAGCGCCCGCTCCAGTTGAAGCTCCGAAGGCTAGTACAGATGAAACTAATGTAGATCGAGTGATTGTTGAAAATATAGATCAACCAGCAGCAGCTCCAAAAGGTCCAGCAGCAGCTACTACAAGTATATCTACTGCTAAACCTAAAGTAGGTATGGCTTTAACTAATAGATATGATAATGCTGCACTTAGAGAAGAAAAAAACAAATTGTATAGAGAAATGATGACTATGACTCAACAAGGTAAAATGGAGTCAGAAGAGTATGTTCAGTTGCTTCAGAAATACAATAAGGTTTCAGCTCAACTAAAAAAATAGTCTGATAGTTTACAAAATCAAAAACACCTATAAATTTATAGGTGTTTTTTTGTACCATTTGCGTTTATAGAAGAGAGTTATTTTCTTGTGCATTTGTCTTTAGGTATATATACTCTTGCCACAAGTGGATTAAATAGCTAGTAATAATATGTTCTACAATATTGGAGAAGAGCGTATGGATGCATTGCAAGATGAGTCTTTTCTTTGGTTTCCTGGTTGGGGTGGTAACGCTTATGGTTTGTTACCTATTGTTGAACAATTACCTTATGGATTACATTATTTGGTAGATCCAAAAAGTACTGATTTAGATAATTTATCTATCGAGACATGGGTTGAAGAAGTTTTTTCTAAAATACCAAATAATAAAAAATGGAATGTAATTGGTTTTTCGATGGGCGGATTACTTGCTCAAGAATTTGTAAATAAATACTCAAATCATGTTAAGAGTCTACATCTAGTCTGTACTAATACAGGGGCAAAAGATAATCCAGGGGCCATTAATTCAGAAACACTGAAAAGGTGGTTTTCAAGTGCGCCAGAGTTAAGTGATCCTCTAGAAAGAGTTTTACAACCTTGTTTTTCTCAAAAGTCCCTAGATGATGGTACCTACTTAAATTATCTACAATATTTAAAAGCAGATCACAACCCAGTTTCACCAAAAATCCCTAGAGCTCAACATACAGTGGTATTGCAATACAATACACGTCACTTTGTTTCATCTATTCAAACTCCCACATTTATATATGTTGGTCAAGAAGACCAAGTTGTACCTAGAGCAGCTAGTTTAGAGTTGCTGAACTCGATCCATGGTTCGGTCTTGCATGAAATAGAAGGGGGACATTTTTGTATGCTGGAATCCTTTGAGCAGTTTGAAGGATTGTTGACCAAGTCTTTATTAAGTCTATAGGTTTGTACAGTGTCGGATTTTCCTGTAGATCAACTATTGAATGATGAGTTTTTGAATAAATCATTTCCCAAATTAATTATTTCATCAACGGGAAGTGGTAAAAGTACAAGACTACCCCAGTTTCTGATTAAAAAGAAAAAGAAGTTTATTCTAGTCGAGCCAAGAAGGGTTGTAGTAAAGTCATTGTATCATTATCTTCACGAGGTTTTGAAAGTCGAGGGAATTGCGTATCAGATACGATTTGAACGTGTAATTCAAACAAGTGATTGGGGTATAATAGTTACTCCAGGAATACTTATCTCCTATTTTCTACATGGTTTTCCTCAAGGCTTTGAAGATGCAATGATACTTTTAGATGAGTTTCATGAGCGTCAAAAAGAAATTGATTTCATATTAGCTTTACTCAAAAATAGGAGCTTTACTAAGTTTATGCTTCTTTCTGCCACTTTAAAAGTAGAGGACTTAGAGGGTTA
This sequence comes from Candidatus Cloacimonadota bacterium, assembly GCA_023954715.1. GTDB lineage: Bacteria > Muiribacteriota > UBA6191 > UBA6191 > UBA6191. The sequence goes on from JAGSHD010000023.1 coordinate 37,031, forward strand.
CTCTTCTTTTGATAGTTATTGTTTGACAGAAAATAGGTTTAAAGTAGATCTACAATACGATAAAGGAGTAGGTTTCCCCACCCATATTAATTTAGAGACTAGAATATATCAGGCACTTAAAAATAGGGACTATAATAGTGCCTTGGTGTTTTTGCCTGGAAAAAGAGAGATTTTTGCCTTACAAAAGTTTCTTACTGGTAAAACGAGTAAAAAAATATACCCAATTTATGGGGGACAAGACTTTGATGAACAAGACCTTTTTTTAAAAAGTAAAGAAGAAAAAGTTCTCTTAAGTACCAATATATTAGAGAGTTCTATTACAGTGGATGGGATCGATTTAATTGTTGATTCAGGCTTATCTAAAAGTATTCAATATCGGTATGGTCGAGAGGTTTTAAGTCTAGAGGCCATATCAGAGCAATCGGCCAATCAAAGATTAGGGCGTACAGGGCGTACAGGAGATGGAGTATGTGTGCGCTTATGGGATAAATCTTTTCGTTTGGATGAAAAAAAAGTTCCAGAAATCTTAAGAAGTGATTTATCGGATATACTTTTAAAAGGATTAAAAATAGGAGTACATTCGGACCAATTATCTTTTTTAGACCCACCTAAAGAGTATCAATGGAAAGATGCAAAGCTTAAATTATCATCATTGGGTTTATTAGATGAAAGTCCATCATCGGAGATTCCAATTAGCTTTTCAGTAGAAACGTTTAAGATTGTAGATGAACTCAAGAAGTCTAACAATAGTCAGTTTCTTTCTTATTATTTATTTATGTATGCCCTGGCAGAATTAAATTTACGATCTTCTTTTTTTGAAGCTATAGAGAAGCAAGAGCTAAAAATTCCAATTGATCTACATATTTATAATTTAGAGGATTCAAAGTTAAAGGAGTTGTTAAAGCGAGATTATGGTTCATTTAAAAACCTCTTAAAACAGTATACTAATGACTTTGGGTGTATTTTTGATCAGTCTATGGCCTTGGATGAGAGAAACAGCTTTGTTTTAAGGGTATGTAATATTCATAAGCAAGGTATGTATTTTCATGTAAAGAGGTCTGTTTTTCGTAATGCTTATGGTGTAGAGCTATTGTTGAATGAGGAGATTGATACTAAGAAATACCCTGTTTGTTATGTTTTAGACTTTTTTGAATTAGAAGATGAAAAAAGAAAGAGAAAAATATTTGGTAGTAGCTACTTAAAAATGTCAAATACCAAATCAGAGCATTTTCCGATAACATCGTTGCGTTCTAAAAGGTTTTTTGTAAAAAACTCTCAAGCTTATGAAGAGTTTGATAAAATGTGTGGTCCTTATATTTTAGGGAATGAATCTAAAATTTTACAAGGTGATAGTTTAATAAATTATTACAAAGCCCCATCGATTTTAGCTAGTATTATAAAGGATATGGATACATTTTGTTTTTACTATAATTTACATCAAGATCTCATACCCACAAATAGTGATTCTAAGGGGTTTAAAGATATTGAAACCTTTTTATATAATTCTTTGAAGTCTTTTGGTGTTACTATATATGAAGATCTATTTTTACTAGAAAAAGAAGACTTCTTTGAAAGTGATTTTCTTTTCTCGCTACCAAGCTTACAAAAACAGTATCCTATGGTTTTGGATGAACCTGGAGCAAATTATCAAATGGAATATGATTTGAAAAAGCGTAAAGTATACTTTTGTCAGATAAAAGGAAGCAAATCACCAAGCAGTCTTATTTTAAAGAAGTTTTCAAAGTTAAGTTGCTTTTGGAAGTATAAAGGGAGAATAATTTCTGTTTAGTCTTTTGTGTGAAAAAGAGTTTTTATAGAGATAAGAGTTGAGCATGCAGATAAAAGTGTTAGGACATTCTAGCTTATATATAGAGTTTTTGGATCAGAAGATTCTTGTGGACCCATGCCTTCAATCAGAAATCATGGGGGTGTATAGAAGATTTCCGGATTTAGGGGATTTAGACTTTCAGCTACCCACAGCAGATATTATAATTCTTACTCACCATCATTGGGATGTTGTTTGTATCGAAACACTGTTATCTTTCAAAAAGGATATAAAGATACTGATACCAAATAACTCTCAATTAATTTCGATATTAAAGCAGCTTGAGTTTGTGAATGTAGAAGTATTAGAGCCATGGCAATCAATCAATTTTATTGGCGGGCAGCTGATGTCAGTTCCTTCTCATGTGAGTTTTGGAGAAATGGGGTTTGTACTAAGTACCGACACCAGTACTTTTCTTAATTTGGCAGATTGTAAAGTGACGAATGAGATAGTTCAAGGGATAAATCTAAGATTTGAAACGGTGGACTTATGCTTTGCGCCATTTCAAAGCTATGATGAAATGGCAGTCTTAAAAAGAGAGAATAGTAAGTTGTCGCATCAATATTTGATAGAGCAAGCGACCTTGATTTCAAAGATTAAATCTCAAGTTGTATTGCCCTTTAAGGATGGAATTTATTATCCAAATTCAGATATAATGAATAAAAAGTCCTTTTTGTATTCACCGTTTCAGTTTATAAAGCTGATGAGAGAGATAAACCCAAACATACAGTCGGATATTTTAATCAGTTTGGATGAGATAACATTATTGGACTCAAAAGTTAATATCAAGCGACAAGATCGCTTCTCTTCTGATGAGCTAATGGCCTTATTCAATGAATATAGGTTTTACGACCACAATCAAAATTTTGGTAGTGGCTTTCAAGAAAGAGTTCACTCCGTTGAGGCTTTAATTGATGTTAGAAAATTTTTGTTAGAGGATTTTTATCGATATCTAAATGCAAAGATGAAAAAACAGTGTAGACTCGAATCTGTTATTTTTAGCATAGATATTGAAAACTGTACTACAGGGTTTGAAGTGGACTTTAGCACTTCTCATGTGGAGCTAAAACCGATAACGGACTTGAGTTCTGTGTGTGTTTTCAATATCTTATTAGAAGATTTGATAGATTTAATTCACGGGCGTCAATTGTTGTCTATTCTTATGCAGACTGATAGAGTATCTGTTAAGGGATTAAGTGATCAGATGAAATATAGAGCTTTGGATATAATGTTTGCAGCAGGCTTTGCAGACAGTTATAAGTTAGATTCCTATTTAAGTTATATACAAGAAAACCCCATAATTTCTTATGGAGATATAAGTGAGGATATATATTAATGATTAAAGTAAATCCCATATTATGGATACTACAATCAGACAAAACTAGAGGGTTTATACCTTGTCGATGGATATCTACTAAGTTAATAACTTTGCTTTTTGTACTTATTCTGCATGTTTCTGTGAGTGTAAGTGAAATTACAATTTTTCAAAATACAGAGTTTTATTATAACTTGTCCCAAGATTTAGACGCCGCATCTTCAGAGCGGATTACAGAAATATTAAATAAAGGAGTGATTGATCTTTGGAAAGATCCAAGGTATTTAAAATCTTTTAAAATGATTGATGAATCCTCAATGTTGTCAGATATCATAAAGTATCAAAAAATCATCAGTACTATCATTCATTTGAATATTCTTACAAAGGTAAATGATAAACGATATTTTTATATGAGAGAGTCCATACGTAGAGTAGCTAGAGCGAGTATAGATACAAGCGTAGAAAAAGCAGTGACAAAATTGGTGGATTCAGATTTGATTGCAGTGTTTATTGATCCTCAATTTAGGGCGATGGTATCTCCTTTAGTGGAGTCAGGGTACTTAGAAAAATACTTTTCAATCGTCGCAGATCTAAACTATTTTGAAAATGATGTTGAGTTTAAAAGCAAGTGGGATGATCTATATCAAAGATATCTAAAGGTGAACTATAATTCTGACGCAAAAGTTATCTCACTTATGGAGATTGTTGAATCAAGTTCAGAAGAAGTTAAAAATATGGCAAGAAATGTTAGAGATTCGGGCTTTTATGAGGTGAAGCTTTCTCCTAAGCAAATGGCATCCTTAAAGTCTCCTCTTTATGCAGTTTATGATGGTTATGTCCGAGATGAAAAGTGGGCAAAATCTATACAAGTCTTAACTAAGAAAAAGCTCTTCTTCAAAGCAATTCAGGATGGAGAACAAAAAGTTCAGCGATACTTTGAAAGAGTTCTTCGTAAGAAAGCAGCTAAAAAAAAAGCCCTTGTTGAAGAGTTTTTATCAAGTAAGTTATTTAAGCAGTTTTTAGGAGCAAGTAGCTCATCCATTTATTTATTTCTGTTGGAAGAGGGCATATTAAAGGAGTTTGTTAATAATCTTGATGAAATCGAATATTTGTTGCAGACCTCCAAAAGTCCTCAATTCAAAAAGAATGAACTGTCTATGTCTCTAAAGAAGAAAAAGTTAGGTAAACAAAGACAATTGCGAAAAAAGCGAGAGCGAGATTTTGGCAACTGTTACGAAAATATGTCTAGAATGATGGCTGTTCGTGAGAAATACTCTAGAAAAATGAGAAAAGAAGTTTATATTAAAAGTGTTGAAGATCGAATCGAGTTTTTTGAAAAAACAGGGTTAAAAATACAAATTTGTCCTACGGGAGGAAAGTATCTTTCTTCTAAATTTGGTAGAATACAATGTACATATCATGGGGATGCTCCGATTATAAAGATAGAGTCTTCAAAATAAGTGAGAAATACTATTTGTGTTAAGCACAATTGTTAATTTAGTATCGAAATTATGAATGAACAAATAGCTAAAATAATTCAAGCTTGGAGAGGTGCAACCAAGCAAAATAAGTTAGACCTCATACGTGATATTGTTAAAACAGGACAGCGAGATGGTATTAAGCTGTTATCCCAAATTGTCTCACGAGATAATGACATTGAAGTACGTCAATCCGCTAGAAAAGCCTATAATGTTTTATATCGATATTGCTTTGGTGAAGCAGAAGAAGTAGACAAAAAAGATTCGGCTGTTAAAGAGTTAACTTTAGATAAAATTTACGATATGTTAGCTGATGGAGACCCTGAGCAAGAGTTTGAGATAATGACTTACTTGCAAGAACGTCCCATACCAGAAGTTTTAGAATATTTGAGAGAACATTATCTAGCGTATACAGATGACCGTGTTAAGGCAACATTAGTTAAAACTATTGGTATGCAAGCTTCTGCAGCAGATGTGCCGATCGTTTATACTTTTTTAGAAGATGAATCTCCTAGAGTGAGAGCAAATGCCATTGAGGCCCTAGAGTACATAAATCACCCTAATACTTACTCAATATATGTACAGTGGTTAAGTGACACTGATAACAGAGTTAAAGCCAATTGTATCAAAGCCTTAAGGCGTTTAGGTTCATCTAATGTAAATCGTATACTAGAAGATATGTTACATTCAGATTATGTGGCATATAAAGAGTCAGCGCTTTATGTAATTTCATTGACACCTAGCGTGAGTGGTTTGTATTTAATTCAAAACTTTCTAGCACAAGAACTCGATGTTTCTTTGATTGAAAATGCTATAAATATTATACAAGATTTTGTTGGTAACAATATTGAAGGGGCAGATGAGTATTTGTCCGAATATTATGGCGATAACTCCTATTTAGAGTATGACGATATAGTTGATTGTGGATTTGATGAAAAAGACCTAGAGTCAGAAGATCCAGATATAGTTTTAAGGGCTTTGTCTAGGATACTTGAAAATCATTATGTAGACTTTGGTTCGCAGCTATCTAAGATTTTAGATACACACACTAACAATGTAAAAATTGTATCTTATTTGATTCGAATTTTGGGTGAGTTTAAATTAAAAGAGTTTTTACCTCAAATTTTACCTTACTTAAATTCAAAAGATGATAGAGTACGTGCTAATACTGTTGAAACAATTGGTAGTTTTGGGAAGGCTGAAATTTTTCTAGAAAAATACCTAAATGATCCAAACAATAGGGTTAGAGCGAATGCGATTATTGCATTGAATGGTACTAGAGTAGATCCACTACAAAACTGTATTGAGTTAGCTTATCATTCGGATCCACTATATAAAAGAAGTGCAATTTTTGCCATGAAGCACTTGAAAAACCCTAAGTGTCTTGATGTGTTATCCTTTTTAGTTAGAGATCAAGATGAGTTGGTTAGAAATCAAGCACTTGAAGTGATACAATTTTATGAGATTTGTGGGATTCGAGAGGCTACAAAGGTATTACAAAATTGTGGTGTATCCTTGTATCAGCTAGAAGATTAATATGATACCTCTTTTAATCGACTAATGATTAAAAGCTTTCCTTCAATAAATAATTTTACCCTCGTTTTCATTTGTTATTGACTGTATGGTGAACAAAGTATTTATACTATTTAAAAATGCTGTTGTTTAATACTATAGAATACTTTTGACTTTAGAATAACTCCAATTCGACTTGCTTTTGTAATTGTATTTGCTTTGGTGTAAATTGTACTGAACTCGTAAATACCATAGGGATTACTTATATTTGTAGATCTTAATGGATATAGTTATTAAGAGTATAAAAGCCAAGAAACAGTGATATTGGTATAGGATCGGAAAGAAAATGAGACATAAAACAAGAGAAGTAACTATTGGAGACTTAGCTGTTGGGGGAAGAAATCCTGTTATAGTTCAATCTATGACTACCACAGATACTAGGGATTTTGATGCAACTATAGCCGAAATAAGAGCACTCGAAGAAGCTCAATGCGAAATGGTTCGTGTGGCATTTTTAAATAAAAAGTCGTATGACTCCTTAGTAGAAATAAAAAGATTAACTAAGATTCCACTAATTGTTGATATTCACTTTACTGCAGAACTAGCTTTATTGGCAATGGAGGCAGGGGCTGACAAAATTAGGATAAATCCTGGTAACTTAGGTGGACTCGGAAAACTAGATAAAATTTTAGAGATGGCAAGAAACAAAGGTGTTGCTATCAGGATTGGAGTGAACTCAGGCTCTGTAGAAAAGGATTTGTTAGATAAATATGGATATCCTTGTCCTGATGCTATCGTAGAGTCAGCAATGCGATGGGTAGAATATTGTGAAAGTAAAAAGTTTGAAAACTTAGTATTATCATTAAAGTCTTCTAATGTTCAGACTTCGATTCAGTCTTATCAAAAAATATCTAAACTTTGTGACTATCCACTTCATGTTGGTATCACTGAGGCTGGTATGGGTGAATACGCAAAAATAAAATCAGCTGTTGGTATAGGTAGTCTTTTAACACAAGGAATTGGAGATACTATTCGGTGTTCTATCGTTGGAGATCCAGTAGAAGAGATAAAGACTTGTTACAATATTTTGAAATCTACTGGTGTTCGAGTTTTAGAGCCAGAGTTGATAGCTTGTCCTACCTGCGGAAGAATTCAAATTGATCTAGAAAAGCTAGTACATGAAGTAGAAGAAAAAATGAAAGGCATCAAAGAGACTATTAAAATCTCTGTATTAGGCTGTCCAGTGAATGGGCCTGGGGAAGCAAGAGAAGCTGACCTTGGAATAGCTGGTGGGAACGGTAAAGGCTGGGTCTATCGAGATGGAGAAGTGATTCGTACAGTAAAAGAAGAAGAGTTGTTAGACGCTCTTATGGAAGAAGTAGATATTTGGAAACAGGAGCAAGTAAAAAATGGCTAAAGTACTAGAAATATTAAAACATGGAGCACAAAGCTTAAAAGAGCCGAGCGCATTTTCTAAGTTTGATACTAAACAAGACAGAGAAAGAGTTCAAAACTTAGTTGAAGACATGATTGTTACTCTTCGAGAAGCAGGTGGAGTTGGATTGGCCGCGCCACAAGTAGGGGTTAATGAGAGAATTCTATTGATTGAAGTGGATAACAATCCTAGGTATTCCAAAATGCCTAATTTTGAATTAAAAGTATTCGTTAATCCAATCATCCAAAAAGTAAGTAACAAACAAGGTTACTTTGTAGAAGGTTGTTTATCTGTACCAAACGAATGGATAGAGTTAAAAAGACCTAAGTGGGTAAAAGTATCGTGGCAAGATCAATACGGTAGACCGTACACAAAAAAACTAACAGGTGTAGCTGCCAGAATATTTTTTCATGAATATGATCATTTAGAGGGATTATTAATATCAGACTTCATGGAAGGGTATGAATAGACCTATAGATGAAAACAACTAGAGTTTTTTGACTTTTTAAAAGAAAAACAAAATAAATTAAAATAGTTGTTGACTTTGTATCAACATGAGCGTAATATAACGACCTTCTCAACCGAGAGGGCGTCGCAGATGCGGACAAGACGAGATTATATCGAAGTCTTGAAAGCAAAAAAAGCGGCAATGA
>JAGSHD010000021.1 GCA_023954715.1 Candidatus Cloacimonadota bacterium
ACATGAGAGAAGCGTTAGTTAGTAGCTATTGCACTTTAGGATATGGTAAAACGCTAAGGCTCCGACTTGATTTCGGGACAGCTTTTCAAAAGCATTTAAAACCCCCTCAAATTCACGTTTGAGGGGGTTTTTGCTGTTATTATGAAAAATTGTATTATGCTCAAAAGATTAGCACCATAAAAAAAAGAAGACCTTCGGTCTTCTCTTAGTTTTTTATTTGTAGCTCTATCTTTTTTTGAATAGATCTTTTTAGATTTTTTAATCTTTGTTTTAAATCGAGTTTTTAACAAATTGGCCATATCTTTACCAATCGTTACTTTTGGTTTTTTCATAATTCTCCTTCTTTGTACCTTAGTATAGAGGTAAATTATATAATTAAATAGTTTTTTTTGAGTCTGATTTGCTTAAGTTGATATGAAGGTAACCCCAAATCAGGTCAATCAACTCAGGATCCATAACCTCTAATACTCGTTGATAGTCATCTTTTAAAGATAAAAGTTTTTCTGGTGTATTGTGCCATTCACGAGAGAGAATTTTTGGGTGTAATTTATACTTATTCACTGCTTTATTAAAAACTAAGTAACAAATAGCAAGATCATCCATATAGGCAATAGGATGCTCCACAAAACCTTCCGGTATAAAATCTACTGGTGATACCACATAAATAAGAGCTAACAAGATATCAATTTTAAGGTTTAAATTAACACCTCTGGATATGAGTAAACGAGTTAAGGTAAAAATTAAATCAGGTAATATCTTAATTTCATCATATAGCGGATCCGATTCAAACTTAGGTTTCAGTTTTTGAATACCATGAAAAATTTCTAAACGTGCATTTTCTATTTCTTTGATAACCTGAAAAGACTGGCTATACAATGAAGTATCTAAATTAGTGGCCCAAGATACAATGTCGTCTACATAATCCCACAAGAGGTGAAAAACCTTTTGTTTTGGTAACTTTACTATCTCCGAAGTATGAGAAAAATGATCAAAAATAAAATGTACTAAAGGGAGGTAGGGTGCAGGAACAGTATGTTGGTTATCATCTATCGTATAACAGTAATCTCCTCTTTTATTGATAGAAGCTTGGTGTTTAAGAATATTATTTTGAGTAGGAGGAATAAACTCCGTTAAAGGGCCACTATGAAATATTGAGGATAGTTTAACTAAATCGATGTCTGAAAAGTCTACACGATTAACATTTGTTAAAATTGAAAATTGAGAAATACAAGACTGTAGCTCTGATTCATTACGAAAAATCTTTTTTTGACTGTCTAGAAGTTTAACAGCGTTAAAGCGAACTAGGAGCTTAGAGTGTACTTTTTCACTAGGACTAATTAAAAGTACCCGGTCGATGAGATCTGCTTTTTTTAGAAACTTTTGTGTTTGTTTGATAGCGATATCTATTACATGTTGTACATCAAAGCCCTTGTTAATACCTAATACTGGGATAGCGATACTTCGCATTCTTAGTTTTGATACTCTAGAAAAACAACTTTTATAGCAGGATTCTAGTAGTTTTTCTTCGCCACTTTGACCATCTACAAAGTCTGGACATACACTGTGTATAACATATTGTGAGTATAGGTTATATGCACTAGTGATTTTCGCATCTCCAACCGAAACAGAAGAAATAGCTTTGCATTCCAACTTTAAAGCTGGCCCTGCCATTTGATGAATTTGTGAGCTGATATCAGAAGGTTCAAGAAGGGTTAAATCACTAGGGTTTATGATAGCTTCAACTTTTTGAGAAGCGATGTTTCCACAAATAATTTTTAAACGAGAATCCATAAGACTTGTGCACTAAGAGTTAGTTAAAATTTTTACTTTTGAACTATTTTATAATTTTAAGACTACATTGTCATTTTATAATTTCTATTTTGTGTGATTATTAGACAATATTCTAAAAAGTGTAACAGGGTAAATAGATACTGATAAGTGTTTATGCCAAAATGTAAATGGTTTTTCTGTTTATACTGATGAAAAAAGCAATTTTGCAGAACTTTGTATTTTTCGTGATAACTATCTTGTTCAAAATATAGTTTTGATAAAGCTTTCTAATCTTTTGGGTTTTCCGTACTTAGGGGAAAAAAATTTGCGGATGGGAATATATCAGATGCTACAATTATTGAGTGGAAAAGATGGTTTATAGGGTATTTTTGAAAGCTCATACAAACTATAGCTGAATTAATAATGTTTTGATATATTTTAAAAATTACTCCGTTAACTATTTTGCTCAAACTTCGAAGTACCTACTATACTTATCATAATTATCTTAAAAGAAGTTTTATCACGTTGATAAAAGTCAACTTCAGTTTTAAAATTTAAGGTTGAAATATGTTTTTTGGTAAAAAAGATATTAAAACTACATTTACATATTTCGTAAATACTGGTACTTGGGTACTAGTTGGTAGGTTATAGAGGCAACAATATGAGTAATAAAGATTCTGCAGAAAATGCTCGTCGTTATACAAAAACGATTAAGTCTCCCGATGGGATGGCTACAATCGGCATAGATAAACAAAGCATACATGCTTACTTAAGTCTTGAACTAAATGCTGAAAAAGATTTATTACAGCCACAAGATGTGTTTGAAATGATAAATAAAGAAGGTATCGTTTTTGGCTTGGACAATGCTGCTATTACGAATGCTTTTAAAGATTACAATATGGGTCAGAGCGTATCACATTATTTGATAGCCAAAGCTCACCCACCTACTCTTGGAACAGATGCCAAATTAGAATATTTTTTCAATACTGGTAAAGACATTGTACTCAGTGAAAAAGATGATGGCACCGTAGATCATAGAGAGCTAGGACTAATTAATAATGTGTCAAAGGATGATCTTTTAGCATTAAAAACCCCCTTAACTGAGGGTTCACCAGGTACTAATATTTACGGGGACACTGTAGACCCTAATGGAGTCAAAGATGTATTGCTTTCTGAGACCTCCAATACAGTTTTGTCAGAAGATGGCTTTGAGTTAACAGCCAGAATAAACGGACAAGTCATGTTAAAGGGAAATAAAATTCAGGTTGCCCCTGTTTTTATGGTTGCTCATGATGTTGACTTAAATGTTGGAAATATAGATTTCAACGGGAATATCGTAGTGAATGGAAATGTATTATCTGGGTTTACCCTACGTGCTAAGCAAGATATTACTGTCTTAGGTGTTGTTGAAGGTGCGACTTTGATTGCCGGTGGCAATATTTACATTAAATCTGGTTATCGAGCTGGTGGTAAAGGCATATTACAGTGTCATGGTACTTTTACTTGTAAATTTGTTGATAATGGAAATATTGAAAGTAATGGAGATGTCTTAATTGAAAATTCAATTATCGACTCCAAAGTTGTTTGTTATTCTAAACTACTAGTGGCAAAAAAGGGCTCTATCGTTGGTGGAGATGTTAAAGCTGTAAAAGGTATTGAATGTAAAGAGCTTGGTTCAAAATTAGGTATTCCAACTATTGTTACAGTAGGGGATCGCTTCGTTATTCAACGTAGAATGGAAGAAGCCAAAGAGGCATTAGAAGAAAGTAAAGAAGCCTTAGGGCCTATTGAAGAAAGCATTAAACAAATGGCTCCTTTACTAAAAAACTTTGCAAACTTAGAGCCTGCAATCCAGCAAAAAATTCAAAGTATTACCAAACAACGCCAAGACCACATGACTTCTATTGAGGTTCATATTAATAAAATTACTAAACTTGAAAAGTTATTTATGACGCAATGTTACGCTACAGTCAATGTAAATGGTATAACTTATACTGATACTACTGTAATTATTGGAGCCTCAAAATTTAGAGTCAACGAAAAAGTAAGGATGACTAAATTTTCAGAGGATCATGTGGAACGTAGAGTAATACAGTCTATACTCACAACTGGAAAAGAATAGGTAATTATTCAGGTGGTTTCTTCGATAAAAGGAGAGGAGCATGCAAGTTTGTCGCAGCTTTTGCTTTATTGATGAGGTTTAGATCATCATCTTTTCTATTCAAACCTTTTTTCGAGTAGGTCACTACACTTCAAGAGATTAAAATATAACAATGATCAAAAAACTAGATGTAATCTATCTTTATGAACAAATTATAGCTGGATAGTCTATAATATCCTATAGAGTTAAACTTATTCAGAGACTGTATTATATTTTTCACGCTTTTTGATTGCTCCCTTATAATTAGGATTAATCGTTCGAGCAAATTTATACTTTCTCTTTAGAATTGAAAATGGGATAACACCAGCTAAATGGATTGGTAAAAAATATAATCCTTTTAACATTGTAAGACCCACCAAATATTTTAAAATTAGATATGGAGTCCAAACGTTGATTCCTAAAAATAGAAATTTTAATGCTAAATCAAATCCTCTTTTATTTTCGTCATCAATAAATGGTGGTTCAATATAGTTAAAACCAGAAACTCTTTGATAATGATTCAATATTCGTTGCGATGTTTCTAGTTTAGATAGAATATAAATGAAACTAAAAATCAAGAGTGTCAGACAAGTCATATTTCCGTGAAAATGAACTGGTTTGGATATACTACCTTTCATTAATAATATACCGCTAACAAGAGTGAAAATTATTAAGGGCAAATTTATACAAATTGCTAATAACATTTTATTTAAATGTTTTAATGATGACTTTAATTCATCTACACCTAACTCTGTTTTATAAAAAGTGGTTTTGATTTGCCCTCTTAACTTAAAGAAAAGAAAGACTCCCATTACTTGAACAAATAGAAGTAAGTAAATAGAGTAAGTTGCTACATCTTTGTGCATGTTAAAGACAACAAAACTTGGATCTATTCGAGGATAAAAGCCTAGCAATCCAGTAATAATTAATCCAACAATAGAGTAGAAGAATAAAATTTTAAATAATTTGGTCATGATAAAGCCTAGAAATAATTGTTTTGAAGTACGTTTGTAAAATTATTGTGTATATATAACTAAAAGAAGAAACAAAATCAAACAGATGTCTATTTTGAATAAAGTTAAAGTTAACTTTTTACATATATAAAGACATTTATGAGCAAAAACGTACAAAATTAGTGAATAAAATTGAATTTAGTTATAATTCATACACTAATAATTAGAAAGCGGTTGACAACAAGGTTCAAGGAGAATAAAATTATAATAGGGACTTTCTGTGGGGGAAGTGTATCTTGTTGATTTTGACAGGATAACTGCAAATGGAGTTGCATCATGAATATTAACTCATTCGGGAATGGTTTAAATAATATAAATAGCATTTACGGTAGGATGAACAAATCGATTACTCGAATGTCATCTGGCTTACGAATCAACAGTGGAGCAGATGATGCTGCCGGTTTGAGCATTGCTAGTAAATTATCGGCACAATTTAGATCATTAGGAAAAGCATCCAATAACATTCAAGACGGGGTTAGCTTGTTACGTACAGCAGAAGGTGGATTAAGTTCACAGTCTGATAGTTTACAGCGATTGAGAGAGTTAACTATTCAAGCTGGCAATGGCGCTTATACAGATAGTGAAATTGGCGCACTAGAAGACGAAGCAAATCAGATCATTGCTGGTATGAATGACACAGCAAAACGAACCGAGTTTAATACAAAAAGTTTATTAGATGGCTCACAGGGTGGTAAAGTATCATCAGCTAGTAGTAATGTTGAAGGTTTTGTAAAAGGTTCGATTCAACGAAGCGGAAACTACAAAGGTGAAATATCATCTAGCTTAGATGATGAGGGTAACCGAGTTTTATCTGTAAATATTACGGGTACAGATGGCTTTAATCGTACAACGACCTTAGACTCTAGAAACCGTGCTTCGGGTGCTATAGATAATGTGGACCTGCAATTAGGTGATGTAGATACGGCTAAGGTGACTGGTAATGCAGTATCTTTTGAAGATACTACCTCAGTAACAGGTGCAGCTAGTACGACAGTTACAGATGCAAATGGTGATGCCGTAACATTAAATTTAGCAGCGGGTACAGCGACAAATAGTGATATCGTAGATCAGCTAAATATTGATTTGGCTGGTGCCAATGTAGATGTTAGAGCTTCTATAGATAATGATGGAAACTTAAATTTTGCCGGTCAAAACTCAAATGAAGACTTTACTATTTCAGGGACAAACTCAGAGTTTTCACAAACCTTTGGTCAATATGACGGAACAGTTAGTGCAGAATCTGGTGAAGTTGCTTCTAGTGGTGGTAATACCCAAGAATCATTAAAAAGTGAAGGCGTTGATTTTAGTTCAGAAGTGTCTTTTGATGTTAGTAACGGTAGTGGTGGTAACGTCAATGTAAAGCTTGGTGGCGTTGATGCTACAATGAGTAAAGATGAAATAGAATCACAAATTAATGATCAATTATCGAGTTTAGGTGTTTCTGCAAGATTTGATGATCAAGATCAACTAACTTTTGAGTCAAATGATGTAGGCCAACAATCAAAATTGAGTGTAAGAGATACTTCTGTAGGAGCTGAAACATTAAGTTCAAGCTTAGGTGTAAGTGATCAAGTTGCAAGCGGAACAGGAGATGCTGATTTTAATTTGAATGTTTTTGGAAGATCATTGAATTTTCAAACTGGAGCAAATCAAAATCAATCATCTGACTTTTCTTTTGGAGACTTTTCTTCAGGGGGATTAAATATAGATGATGTGGATTTTTCATCCGAAGAAAGCAGAAACGAGTTTTTGGGTCGTGTAGATGATGCCATTGATGAAGTTAGTTCTGCTAGAAGCAGTATTGGTTCACAAGAAAATCGATTTCAATCAGAATTCAGAAACTTAGACTCTTATTCTACAAATATAGCACAGACAGAGTCCCGTATTCGAGATTTGGATGTGGCCTTAGAAGCTGTTCAAAAGAGCCAAGATGATGCATTATTAAAAGCTAACTTGTATGCTCACTCTCAAGGAATGGGATTGAATGGTATGCTAGTTAACGCTTTACTGTAAATGAGATTAGTATAATAGATTAAAACCCTTAAATAGATTACTATTTAGGGGTTTTTTCGATATTTATTATAATTTAAAAAAGATTGCAAATACTCTGACGAGTAGACTCAATGGCAAGCTAGATGTTGTAGAATAATTGAAAATATATGAAGGAGTAGTTACAATCCTTTGAGTAGAATTGAAGAAAGTTTTAGGGCTTATATGTATGTTGTAAAAACCAAATTGAGAAGAAATGAATAAGTTTAAGATATATATGGGTTTGTTGATTTTGAGCTTAATAAATGTTCATTTCGTAAATGAAGTAGAAATAGCATATAGAAACATGCCTAAGTTTCCTTTGCTAGAACATAAAGGACAAAGCTTTTGCTATATTAGTTTTGATAAAACCAATCACTTTTCAGATATAAAAT
This sequence comes from Candidatus Cloacimonadota bacterium, assembly GCA_023954715.1. Classification (GTDB taxonomy): domain Bacteria; phylum Muiribacteriota; class UBA6191; order UBA6191; family UBA6191. Next base: position 7,347 of record JAGSHD010000021.1, read on the forward strand.
CATATTTTTATCAAGCAGCAGGGATTGAACTAATACAAGTTAAAAGCTTAACAAAACCAAAGCCTTGGATAGATGATTGTACTAAGTTACTAAAGTCACAAGTAAATAAAGAGCTAAAGTACTCTATTGAGATTTTTGATGGGTCTATGACACAGCTACATCAAACAAGCCAAACAATTTTGTTAAATACATATGTAGAAAAGCAAAAAGTCTTAGCAGATCTCTTTGTGCCCTATATTAAAAAAGAAAAGGTTACTCTAGATTTAAATCATGACATACTAAACAAGGCTTACTCAGCTTATAAACAATCAAGAGCAAGCTTATCTATAGAAATTTTGAACAATTTAAAAAATCTATTGGAGCAAAAGAGGTTTCAAAAACAGTTTAGCGAGCTCGAATATCAAGTATATAAAAACTCACTATACCAAATAGCAGTTTATTACGAGAGTATGGCACAACTGCAAAAGGCCTTATTATATTATCAGTTTAGCTTGCGACATGATTTAAAAAGCAAAGAAATTCAATCTGCTATAGCAAGAGTACTACAAAGACAAAGAGATATACCCAAACTACAAAGCCTATTTAGGAAGATTCAATGAAATATTTGCTTATCTTATTAACTATATCCACAACATATTGTCAAAATTTAAAAATAAAATTAAGTAATGTGTCTAAAAGCTTTGAATTTTATGGAAGTGTAGAGCCAAAGTATCAAAGTAAGCTATCTCCTTTAGTAGAAGGTCAAGTATTTAAACGAAATGTGGAGATAGGTGACATAGTGCAAAAAGGGCAAGTTTTGTATGTCTTAGACCCTTACCCACAAAACTTTCAGCTATCCTCTGCAAACATTGAAAAAGGTCGTTTAGAAAATCGGTTAAAGTTTTTGAAACTAAAATTATCTAGGCGAGTAAAAAATGAAGAAGCATATACTGAAGAAATAGTTGAAGAAGTTCAGTTACAAGTCCAAGATACTTTGTTACAAATTCAAGCAATTGAAACCAAAATTGATCTTTTAAAGGAAGCTTTAGCAAAAAAAGAAATCAAAGCACCTTATGACGGGGTGGTTTTAGAGTATTACAAAGATCCCGGTGAATTTAGTCCTATTGGTAATCCAATACTTAATATGGTCTCAATAAAAAATAACTTTATTAAAGTACTTATGAATAGGTTACACGCAAAGCTACTAAAGAAGAAGCAAGTAGTATCACTTATGACAGATGATAAGATGTTTGAAGGTAAGGTCATGAGGATACACCCTAGTGAAGATAAAAACCACATGAGGACAGTGGACATGAAAAGTTCATTTAGTGACGAATTAGTTGTTAACCAAGTGGTAAAAGTAAAGGTTCAGATGAATAAGAAGGTCGTAAAAATACCAAGAGAGTTTGTAAAAAACATTCATGGATTTTCTACTATTAAGGTAAAGTTAAAAGATTCAAGCTCTTTAAAGAGAGTTTTAGGAGACTTTGTGTTTGATGATTTTGTAAGTGAAAACTTGGCTCTTGAAGGATTAATACTAGAAAGATTTTAAGATGATCGCATACTTCGTAAAGAACCGTGTTTTAACTAATTTATTATTTATATTTTTCTTAACATTAGGTTTTAACTCCTTTATAAGTTTACCTCGAGAAGCTTTTCCAGAAATGTCTTTTGGTACAGTAATTATTACTACCGTATGGCCAGGAGCAAATCCTAGTGATGTAGAAAAACAAATTACAATTCCCCTAGAAGAAAAATTAAGTGAAATCGAAAATATTTATCGATTTACATCGAATTCGATGTATGGATTTTCTAAGTTAAGTATTAAATTTGATGAAGACTTAAATGAGTCGGACTATCTACGTCTGTATACAGAAGTACAAAACAAAATGGGAGAAATCAATGTTCTTCCACAAAACTCACGAGCACCAATAACATCGTTTGTAAAGGTTCAAGACTGGAAACCAGCTATAAAGCTATCTGTGTCAGGTATCGTTGATGAAGGTATTTTAAAGCGTACAGCAAAAGATTTAAAGCGCAAGTTATTAAAATTAAATGGAGTCCAAAATGTCGATCTAAATGGAGTTCGAGATGATCAAATTCATATAGAAATTAACAAAGAAAAAATGCATCAATATGGTATTAACTTTTATGAACTTCACAATAAATTGAGTCGGCGCGGTAAAAACTATTTAGCGGGTACAATTACCACTAGAGAAGATAATTTTTTAGTAAGAACAAAGAGCGAATACGAATCAATACAAGACATTGAAAAAATTATCATAAAGTCGAACAAGGACGGCACTAAGGTATACCTTAAAGATATCGCCAATTGTAAACATGGGTTTGAAGAAGCACGAATTTTTCAAAAAAGAGATTCTCACCAGGCTATAGTTTTATCGGTAAAAAAACCGGCAAATGTAAATACATTAACTTTGGTTCCGAAAGTGCGTGCGTTGGTGGATGAATATTCTAAAACAATTGAAAAAGATATCAAAATAATGACTTTTGATGATAGTTCAATCAGTATTCATCGACGATTGAAAGTACTTTCTGACAACTTGAGTTTAGGGATGATTTTTGTTGCCATTATTTTATGGTTATTCATGGGTTTGAAAAACTCTGTTTTAGCTTTGATTGGCATACCTTTTAGTTTCTTAACTGGTTTTGTGTTTATGGAGATGTGGGGTATAACGATTAATGAAATATCTATTTTTTCATTAGTGATTGTGTCTGGAATGGTAGTAGACGATGCTATTGTAATTTTAGAGAATATGGTATCTCATCATAATCAAGGAAAGACGATTTTTAATGCTGCTATTGATGGAGCAAGTCAGGTGTTTTTTCCTATTGTAGCCAGTACCCTAACCACAGTAAGCGCCTTTTTGCCTATGGTGATTATGACGGGTGAAATGGGGAGAGTCATGATCTTAATTCCCATAACTGTAGCTTTCATATTACTAGCCTCATTTGTTGAAGCTTTTTTAATGTTACCTTGTCACTTTGTAGAGTTAAGCAAAGTTTTACAGTATTTTAACTTAGATACAAAAGAAGCAAAAAAAAGCTTAATTTGGATAAAGTTAGAGGGTTATTTAGAGCGAGTATTAAGATCATTTTTAAAGAAACCAATTTTCTCAGTGATCATATTTAGTGTATTTTTTGTGGCAATAGCCACTTCTCCTTATATTTTAAGAAATAAAAAACCTAAAATTGAGTTGTTTCCTTCGGATGTCATTGAATTTAGTGTTGACGTACAATTTGAAAAGTCTACCTCAGTTGATGATGCTCTAAAGTTATCTAGTCCTATTGAGAGAGATATCAGAAGATTTTTGAAAGAAGACATTTTAAATTTGACCTCTGTTGTAGGAGCTATGTTTACTGCTAGTTACGAATGGATAGATGCAGAGAACTTAGCTCAGATAAAAGTAGAGTTAGATAATAGTAAAGTAAAACAAGTAAAAGTGGATCAAAAAATTACAGATTTAAGAGAACACTTAAGGTCAAAAACTTATAAAGGTGTAAACTCTTTTCAAGTAGTTAAAGTAGGAGATGGACCTAGGATTGGTCGACCGGTTGCCATTCGTCTTTTAGCTAACGATTATGACGCGATTGCTCCTTATGCTCAACAAATATATAAGAAATTATTAAACACCGAAGGTTTAGAAAACATTGAAATGGATTTAAGAAGCGGTAAACCTAGGTTGGATGTAATTGTCAATGAAGAAAAAGCTGCTCTATATCAAATAGAACCAGATGAAATTGCGCAACAAGTAAGTATGGCAGTTGATGGTGTCATAGTAGGTTTGAGCCACTGGAACCAAGAAGAAGTATGGGTAAAATTAAAGTTTAAGGATGACCCTAGCCCTGCTATAGATCAAATTAAAAACCTTTATATTTACAATAAAACAGGCCAAAGACTTTACTTGTCGGATGTAGCTACAATTAAAGTTTATCATGGTCATTTAAAGCTCCAACGCTTTGATCAACAATCTTCTATTCAAATAACGGCCGGACTGAGTTCCACCACCGAAATGAGTTCAATTGATATTAACTTGAAGCTAAAAAAGTATTTAAAGGACCTTTTAGAAGACAACTCACAAATTAGCTTTAGCCTAGGAGGAGAGTTTGAAGAGACTAATAAATCTCTAAGTTCATTAATGCGTGCTTTTTTAATAGCAGCCTTTTTGATGTTTGCAATCTTAGCAACTCAGTTTCAAAGTTTTAGTCAACCTATTTTGATTATGCTATCCATACCTTATGCTTTTATAGGAGTATTGTTAGGAATGGGGATCTATGATTTGCCTTTTACGATGCTGTGTTTTATTGCGATGGTAGGTTTAGCTGGAGTTGTTGTGAATGATACTATTGTTTTGATCGACTTTATAAATAAGCTGCGCAAGAAAATGGATCTAAATGAAGCGATTATTGAGGGTACAAAATCAAGAGTTCGGGCAATTTGTTTGACTACAATTACTACTATTATGGGGTTACTACCCGTTGTTTTAGAATATGGTGGAAAATCTACCATTTGGCAGCCGATGGCTGTTGCTATGTGTTTTGGAATATTATCTGCTACTTTTTTAACTTTATTGTTTGTGCCGAGTATCTATTACATTCATGCAAATATTGAATCCAAACTAAGTAATCTTTTATTTAAATCGTCTTGAAGTGGGACTACTTCTAAACTTAGAGTCAGCTAACATTGGGAGCTATAGAAACAAAATGTAAGTTTTTGAACAAAAGAGTTAAAAAGTCAGCCATTTATAGCTTGAGTTGAAATTTTGTTGGATTAATATAATTTGGGCACTTTACAAGGAATTGTGAATCTCGTTACAATAGCTTTAGTTCCATAGTTGTTAATTCCTATTATTTGATTTAATCAAAATTTGGCAGGCCACTTATGTGGTTTGCCCCTTTTTTGAATCATATGACCCTTGGGTATTTGATGTATAGATTATTTATATTGCTAGTTAGTTTTACGTTCCATTTGCAAGCTAGCACTTTGAGTGACTTAAGTGTATCTAAACCAGCGGGTAAATATACTACTCCAATTTTGCTTGATTTTTCTATATCATCACCAAATCGTTTTATGATTACTGTTAATGATGATCCTACGATCCAAGAGGCAAAGAGTTTTCCATGTCCCTATGCAATTTCAAACAAATGTAGTTTTGTTGTAGCTAGAAGTACTAGTTTAAATGTACGAGTATGTGGGGATAATTTAACTCCAATGGACTGTTTGTATCAATTTGATAGTATTTCAAATTTTAGTTACCAGATCGAGACAAGTACCATTAAACCAAGTTATGAGTCTACAGAGCTCCCTGATAAGTTTTCGTGGAAACACACTTATGATTTTAAAGTTACTAATAAACCACCCGATACGGATGAATATACTGTAAAAACGTATTTAGAAATACAGGGTTTGTCTGTTGGAGCCTTTGGTGAAGTTAAAGATGGCTATGCTGATTTTTTTAGTATCAAGCGACCTCCATGCGGAATTGGAAAAGTAAGCACTAGAAGAGCTGCATACCTCTATTACTCTCTACTTCCCAAAGGACAAAGTATAAATAGAGATGCAATGATTTTACGAAGCTCTTACAAACGTTTTGATGTGATAAAAAATCAACCATGGACGGGTTGGATCCAGAAGTTTTATATTAACACTTCTGGGGCTAGTAACTCAGCTTGGTGTAAGCCTTTTTATGAAGGTCGAATTTTCGATTATGATGAAGAGACTCGTCTAGAAGTACCAAAACAAAATTAAATCTCCAAGTAAGTAAAATACAATGTCTTTCCTTTAATAATTTTGTGACATCTACTATACTTAGTAGTAGCTAAAATAAAAAGGTAAAGTATGTTTGTAAAAACTAAATTTATATGGGTATTATTCTATTTTTTTATCTTGACTATTAGGACATCGAACTTACTCAGCAGTGAATCAACTCTGGATTTAAAAGGTACTTTACTTAACTATAGCCCTTTGAACTTTTTCTTGATTTTTTGGTTATATGATGAATAATTGGATCTGTTAAATGAAAAATAGGGTTGGCTTTTCATTACCATTAAAAATAACAATTATCTCATTAGTTTTAACATTGTTGGGTATGTCTGCATTATCTATAGAAATCTATAATTATGCAGACAAGGTTTTACAAAAAAACGCTTTGCAATCTTTATCACATAAAGTGGAGAGAGAAATACTTGATTTTAAAAATACACTACAAACCATTCAAGAAGATGCTCTATTTTTAACCGAGTCTCCCTCTATTATGGGTTTAGGGAAATCTCTCAACGATGATTTTTTTGATAATCAAGAGAATACAAGTTATGAAGTATGGAGAGAAAGGGTAGAAAGTACACTCCAAACAGTATTAATTCAACGTAAGTCCTACAGAGAGCTAAGATTAATTTCTGATTCAGGTGACGAAATCGTTCGTATAGTTCGTGAAGATAATGAAGTTAAAAAGTTTAGCCTTGATGAACTTCAAAATAAAAAGCATCGAGACTTTTTTCGTAAAGGAAGTGTCTTATCTAAGGGTGAGTTGATGACCTCCAACATTTCATTGAACAAGGAGTATGGTAAGATTACTTATCCATTGTCTCCAATGATTCGAGTGGTGGCTCCTGTTTACGATATAGATCAAGGATTATTTGCTATAATTGTCATCAACATTGAATTGAATAAAATGGCTTCTGATTTAAACTCTTCACCCGACGGAATATTTTATTTTATATGTAATGAAAAAGGAGATTATCTATTTCACCCCGATGCTAAAAAAGCAATGTCCTTTGAGTTTGGTAAAAAGTCTACAGTTCAACATGATTATGACCTTGCATGGGACTCAATAACAAAGAAAACAATGATCTCAAAATCAGGGGAGATCGATACTTTTATTTTACCAAAGAAAAAAACAGGGTTGAGTTTACACTATTTAAATATCGACAGTCTTCAAAAGGATAAATTTATTGTGATTGGTGCTGCGGAGCAACTGTCCCACCTTATGCTTGAGTCGACTCAGCTTAAAATGAAATTATATGGAATAGTATCTATTTTGATCATCATTTTATCCTTTATCACCTTTTTACTTGTTAGGAAAATAATGAGGCCTATTGTGCAGCTTATAAATGCAGTGAATCAGTTAAATCAGGGTTTAGTGGTTGATATACCAATGGGTGGTACAGATGAAATTGCAGTTTTAGCCAAATCTTTTCAACAATTGTTTGAAAAGCAAAATCAGTCCAAAGAAGTAATAGAAACTAGCCACAAGAGCTTGGAAGACGCTTTAGAGCAAGCTGAAGTTGCAACAAAAACTAAAAGTCAGTTTTTAGCTAATATGAGCCATGAAATTAGAACACCACTCAATGGTATATTAGGTATTACAGAGTTAGTTTTAAAAACAAAATTAAACGATGCTCAAAAAGAAGATCTTCAAATTGTAATGTCATCAAGTCAGACTTTAATGAAAGTTTTAAATGATCTGTTAGATCATTCAAAAATAGAATCAAATCAACTTGAATTATGTTTTGAAGAGTTTGACTTAAATGAACTACTCCAACAAGTATACAAATTATATACGATAAAGATAGATCAAACCAAAGTGAAGTTTGAATGTGAAAGTAGTTATCAATCGAAAAATCTTATAGTAGGAGATGTGGATCGCTTAAAACAAGTTTTAATGAATCTTGTAAATAATGCTATTAAATTTACAGGGTCAGGTGAAGTTATTTTAAAAGTTGAAACGGTCTCAGAAAGCGATAATGAAGTTAGATTAAGGTTTTCTGTAAGTGATACTGGTATAGGAATTACTGAAGAAGATCAAACCAAATTATTTACTGAATTTTCACAGGTAGATGCATCTATTTCAAGGAAATATGGGGGCACAGGATTGGGCTTATCTATCGTTAAAAGTTTGATCTCTTTGATGTCTGGTGAGGTAACTGTAGTTAGCAAAATAAACGAAGGATCAACTTTTTCCTTTGCATTGGACTTTGAAAAGTCTAAAAATACATCTATAGTTAAAAATGAAACAAGTCATCTTATAAGATCTTGTCAAAGCAAAATTACAAGTGAGACGCGAGTTTTGGTTGTAGAAGATGACTTGATCAATCAAAGAGTGATTTTAGGCATGTTAAATGAAATTGGATTCGAAAAAGTTGAATTTGCAAATGATGGATACGAGGCTTTGGAATTGTTTGAAGAAAGTAAATATAATCTTATATTTATGGATTTACAACTACCAAAGTTAAGCGGTCTAGAAACAACAAAACTAATTAGAAGTGTAGAAGTAAATAGTTTGACACCAATTATCGCCTTAACTTCAGATGTGTTAGCAGATAAAATGCTTAGTTGTAAACAAGTTGGAATGAATGATTTTATATCAAAACCAATCAATAGTACGAAGTTATTAATGGTAGCTGATCGTTTGTTAGATTGTAAGATAGATGATACATGGAGTTCAACGGATTTTGTAGACCACAATAAGTATGGCAGTTCAGACAGCCTAGAGCTTAATACTGATGATATTTTGGCTATGTTTATTGATGATTTTCCTAATCGATTAGAAAAGCTAGCTTCATTAATAGAAGATAATAATACAAGTGTATTGATACATAGCTTACAGAACTTAAGAGGAATTTGTGTCAATTTAGGGTTAATTGAATTCAGTCAGTATGTATCAAAGTTTGAAGAGAAGGTATCTAATGGTGAAAAGATAGATTCTCATACTATGGCTGAGCAATTTAATAATCATATTACTCATATAAAAGAAGAAATAAAGTTTAGCAATAGTAGTTTAAATATCTGACTTTAAGTTTATCAATGCTTTTTATAACCTCATTGAATAGGTTTGCAAGTTTATCATTGCTGTTTGTAGGGGTAATATTAGTGGCAATTATTGGTAACGCAGTGGAACACTCTACAGCAATCATGGTTACTTATAAAAATAAAATGGACTTGTCATTACATATAGCTGTTGGAGCTAGCTTACAAATTGTTTTATTTGTTGTGCCTGTACTGGTTTTTTGTAGTTAGTGGTTTGCTCATTCCATGAATTTTGTATTTACTCTAATGGAAGTGGTTGCGATTTTTGTCTCCGTTATAGCACTAAATATGATAATTACTGATGGAGAAACAAACTGGATGCAAGGAGTTATGCTTTTAGCCGTATACTCTATCTTAGGAATTTGTTTCTTTTATTTGTAGATACAAATGTTTATAGACCAATAGTTTTATAATAAGGTTTTCATATAGTAAAATATCAACAATATTTTAGTGACACAGCTTTAAGACCTACAGGATGGATTTACTTCTATGATTGATGAAGAAATCAGGTTACATAACAAGTCTCAGATTGAGTTTAAATATAACTATTCGTTTCCGAATAGCCAGAAAAAAAACTCGTATCAAGTAGATACTTATATATTTATACCCAGTAGTTTGGGGATGAATCATTATAGCTATCCTTCTGAGCAATTTTATCGTGATTTACAATCCAATATTCGATTAAAAACCCCAAGCTATAGTTTAGAAGATTTAACCAAAGAAAATAGCACTCCGTTTACAAACTTACTTAAAGAAGTAAAAAAATTAAAATCGGGTTTAAGTCAAGATGAGATGCATCTTTTAGAAGATAACTTAAAGATGTTTTGTTCTGTTTTTCGTACCTCAATTCGAGATCACCTTACAGTGATCAAATCAAGTTGCTCTAATAAAAAGTGTGAAACTTTAGTGGATTTGTTTTTAGAGTCTATTGTAACGATAATAGCTCGATATAGATCATTGCGAGTGTACTTTGAAGAAGAAAATATTAGTGATGATGCTTTATCTGTATACAAGTTTGGAGATGAATATCTAAGTTTATTAATGGAGTCTGTATGTTTTCGTTTGATTGATTTAGTTGAAGGGTGCTCGGTGAATGCAAGTGCTCAACAAATGTCTACTTTGTATGATATTTTGAATCAAGAAAAGGATCATCGTTTAGCCGAAAATTACGGATCTGTACCAGTTTCAAATGAAGATAATGAAGAGTACATTTATCGTAGGTCTGTTCTTAAAAAGTTTGCTAGCTCTGTTTTGTATCTAAATACTAAGTATGTAAAAGAAGGAAAGGTATTAGAGCAGGTTTTATATAGTATAGCAGCTGGTATAGCTATGATTTTTGCCACTGTCATGGCTTTTTACTTTCAAGTTTTATACGGTAATTTGACTTTTCCTTTTTTAGTCACTTTGGTTATCAGTTACATGCTTAAAGATAGAATGAAAGACAGCTTAAAGCTATTGTTTGTAAAGAAGTTTTTGGGTAGTAAATTTGATCATAAGTTTAAGATTTTCAGTTCTAGTGGTAAATCTATTGGCTTTTGTAAAGAGTCTTGTCGTTTTTTAAAAGTGGAGTATATTCCACAAGACATTATGAAATACAGAAACAGAGAGCGATTTACAGAGATAGAAGATGGTTTTTTTCTAACTGAAAATATAATTCATCATCAAAAGTTGATACAGTTGAACGTAAGTGGCTTAAAAAAATCTTTTCCTAATTTTAAAGCAGAAGGGATAACTGATATAACACGCTTTACTATTTTAAAATTTTTAGAAAAAATGGATGGTGGACGTGAGATTATTAACTTAGTACATGAAAACCAGCGAGAAAAAATTCGAGCTAAAAAAGTGTACCATATTAATCTTGTAATACGTTATAGCTCTAGTAGTGGAGAGTCGATTCGTAAATTTAGGGTAGTGCTTGATAAAAAGGGGATCAAAAGAATAGAAGAGCCTTTGGTGTCCTAAATCATATCAAGTTTTGGTACTTCAATAAAAAACTTTGAACCTTCTCCTACTTTACTTTCTATCCGAATAGAACCCTTTAGTTTTTCTACTGCATGTTTGACAGCATCCATTCCAACTCCTCTACCACTGGTTTCATTAATCTGATCCTTACTAGAAAACCCAGGTAAAAAAACAGCATGAACTAATTGTGTGTCTGTCATTTTATCAACTTCGTCTTGAGTAGATAGAGCTTTGTTGATTAAAGATTTAGCGATAAATTGAGGGTTGATGCCAGCACCATCGTCTACAATCGAAATGTGAATGCTGTCTTGCACTTCTTGTATATCAATACATATAGAGCCTTCGGGATCTTTGCCTTGCTCATCTCGATGTTCTGGAGACTCAATACCATGATCCACAGCATTTCTAAATAAATGAACTAAGGAAGTATTTAACTCTTGATAAGAGTCTAAATTAACCAAAACAAGGTCTCCCTTGATAGCCAAAGGGTGTAACATTTTTTCTTGTTGATCTGCGATCTGTTGAACCAATAATTTATAGGGCTCAAAAAGTTGGCTTATTGGACTTAAAACATAATGAGATAGTTTAGTATATAGATCTAAATTATGCTTTTTAATTTCTTCAAGAGAGTCTTTGAAATCTATGTTTGAAATGATAATTCGCTTTTGATGAAACTCAATTGCGTCACCTAAATCCTTTTTGAGTTGTTTTGTAACTTTAGTGAACTTGTCTAGTATGCAGTCGAAATAATCTTTTAGTAGGTTTTCATCAAATTGCCTATTTTGAAGATAACTTTCTAATGTATGCAGTGCATCTTGTAAATCAATCATATCAAAAGCTGCAGCTGTACCCTTAAGAGTGTGAATATTTCTAAAAAACTCTTGATAGTACTCTTCTGATCGTAGCAGGCTTACATTTGAATTAACTGAGTTTATTTGTTTATTTATAGATTGAAAATCATCATAAAAAGCTCTAAATTGCTCTTGATATCGAAGCACAGCTAAAATCATTTTTACATAAGATTGATCTCTTTTATGGGCTAGCTCAAGCTCTCTTTGTTCTGTGATATTGGTTAGTATCATCATAATAGTTTCAATTTGATCATTTTTAAGTAATCTATACTCTATGTTATAAAAACTATTATTGTATTGGACTTCTTTTACTGCTAAATCAACAATTAGTTCAAAATCTAGTTGACCATTAAATGCCCGAGACATCCACTCTATAAATTCAGTTTTTTGAATTGAATCATCAAAAAGTAGATCTTGAATTTTTTCGCCAACTATATTGTTGGTATTAAAAATTTGATAACACTCTTTAGAATATTCTTTTTGAATGTAAAACTCTTGGTCAAAACTTAAAAACCCTTGTCCTGTATTGTCTAACAAATGTTTTATAGAACGAGTTTTTTCTATAACTTTATCCTCAAGAGTATGATTTAACTCAGCTAATTGATCATGAGAATCAGAAACAACTTGTATCATGGAGTTATATGCTTCAGATAATATTTGAAGCTCATCATTTGTTTCTAGTAGCAGGGGGCTAGCATGATTATGACCATCTATGGAGTTAAGATGCTCCATAAAAGTGTTTAAAGGTTTATTGATATCTTTTTGTACTACTTTAGTAGTTTTGTTTTTTATTAAGTATTGAATAAGAAATAAAAGTAAAAATAGTCCAATAGACCTAGCGATATGCAAAGAGAGTAGTTTAGTGTTTTCTTGTTCCATGACAGTTAGTAAATCGTTGATAGCTATATCAACTTCTAGTACGGCATAATTTGAACTTTCTCCCTCTTTAAAAGGGGCAAAAACGCTCATCCATTTATTGTTTCCTATAGAGGAAGACATGTAAATATCAGTATAAACTATTTTGCCTTTTTTGAAGGCTGGTAACATCTCATCTTTGAATTGGTAAGGAGTACCAATATATGGGAGATTCGTTTTTTTATTGAGATTTGTCATTACGACAAACTTTGCTATATTTTTTTCTTCATCATCGAGTCGAAGAGTATATAAGTCGGACTTAAGTTGATTGACCTCTTTAATTTTTAGGAGTTGATCTTTTACTATTTTGAAACTTGGGTTTTCATAATCGTAAAACTCAAAAATTTCATCATGAGCTTGACCGTTTAAAAAGATAGATGAGTTTTTAGCTATAGCTCCGAGCCTTTGCTGCACATTACTTTTAACTGTTTGAAGGTTACTTTCTACACTGGATTGATATAGGTAAAACTCTAAACAACAGACAAAACAAAAACTCAAAAAAGTAACATAACGAATAGTATGTATAATTTGAGAAAGTAATTTGTCTTTCAGGGTATTATCAAGCTTGTTTGATGAGTGCACCTGTTGCTCCTAGGGATAAAAAATTTCCAACGCCTATAAAAATATCAGATACATAATTAGGCACTCTTTTGGTGATTTGGTCGGTTATCTAACAAAGACCTTACAAGTAAAAGTCTACTTTTTACTTTTACCTTTTTTACCCGTTGATCTTTTAACTTTACGGCTACCTGTCATAAAAGTTTTTTCATTTGCCTTAACTGGGTTTTCTTCTGTTTTAGATTTTACTTTGTTTCTTTTATTAAACTCAGGGAGCTTGACTTGTTGAGGAATTTCTTTTAGTGGTGGTAAAGGCGAGTAAAATATATTTAAATCACAAAATTCTTGAATTTTTTTCCAGAACCTTTGCTCATTATGAGAAATTAAAGTAACTGATCGACCTTGATTTCCCGCTCTAGCTGTTCGTCCAACTCGATGTAAAAAGTTTTCGGGGTCATCGGGTAAATCAACATTGAAAACTGTGTGAATGTTATCCACGTGAATTCCACGAGCAGCTAAATCAGTAGCCACTAAAAAAGTACATTTTTTATCTTTAAATCGTTCAATTGCTTTTCGCCGCTCTCCTGAAAGTTTGCCACCGTGTAAAGTTTCAATATTAAAACCGATTGCTTCCATAAAATTAGAGAGTTCATCGGCTGACTCTCGGGTTCTAGCGAATAAGATTCCAGAGTCCTTTTTATCCCAATCTTGTAATAGAGTATAAAGAGCCTTATACTTTTCTTCACGAGACATTTGGTAAATAACCTGCTGCATTTTTTGAACTGGAGTGTGTATGTTACCAACTTCTACTTTTACTGGGTTTGGTATTTCGCTGAGTATTAACTTTTCAATTTGAGAGTTCATTGTAGCTGAAAAAAGTAAGACTTGTTTTTTACTAGGCAGAGTTTTCATAATAGTGTAGATTTCTTTTAAAAACCCCATATCTAGCATTCTATCTACCTCATCTAAAATTAAGATACTTGTTTCTTTTAAATCTAAGTCACCGACCTTAACAAAGTCGGTTATTCGTCCTGGGGTTCCTACAATAATAGGTGGGTGAAGATCGATTGCTTCTTTTTGTTTTAAGTAGTTGGATCCTCCTACTGCTAGAGCAACACTTCGTCTACCTAATGGGGCCATAGGAGCTATTTCTTTTTGAATTTGAGAGGCTAACTCACGAGTTGGGGTTAGAATTAAACAATGGACACCTGAAATATTAGGTAATATTTTTAGAAGTGGTAAAGCAAAGGCTAGTGTTTTACCAGTACCTGCAGCTGCAAGACCTAATAGGTTTCTACCATCTAAAACGTGCTGAAAAGACTTTTGCTGAATAGGAGTTGGAGTATCATACCCCAATTGCTTGAGTCGGTCTTTTGACTCTTTTGTCAGTTTCATTTGTTGGAAGGATAATTGTTTATTCATAAGTTTCACCAAAGAGTTTAGTTTAATTGAAGGAGCGTCAAAATCTACATATTCATTTAGTATACAAAATCAAGATTTGTTTGTCTGTTTGGGTTCATAAGAAAACAAGGATAAAGCGTTGACTTGAATGATTATAGTTCAGTCTTTGAAGCTTTTTGATGCTTTCCCTTGATTGTTATTATTACATGTTGTATCTAATGTTGTAAATTAAGCAATTTAACTTGGAGATATGAGGCAAACATGAAAAAATTAATTTTAGCTACTGTGGTAGCGTTATCTTTTGTGATTACTGGTTGTGATAAAGAAGTTTCTACGCAAAGTCAAGTAGTAGAAAGTAAAGTTAATCTAAAAACAGCAAAAATCAAAGTTGGTAAAATGACATGCCAGGGCTGCGCCAATGGTATCAAGAAAAAAGTTTCTAAATTAGTTGGTGTAGATAGCATCGATGTTAGTTATGCAACCTCTATGGCAATTGTAAGTTATGATCCCATGAAAATTGAGACAAAGAGTTTTTCTGATTTAATTAATAACTCTGGATATGAAACTCTTTGGTTTGAATAAATTAAATCATCTTGTAGTTTCTAGATTTTAATTATAAATCCGATTTGAATAGTTTTCATTTAGCAAAAATAGGTTTATAATGTTGAATTAAAATGAATAGATAGTGACTTCTTGGGGTGTATTTTGAAATTTCTTGTGATAGATGATGAATTTTCGTGTAGAGCCATACTTCGGAGATATTTGAAGGGCTGTGGTCAATGCGATGTTGCGGTAGATGGCTTAGAAATGATCGAAGCATTTGAAACTTCGTTAAAAGCTGATGCTCCTTACGATGTATTGTTTTTAGATATCATGATGCCACAACTAGATGGTATAGAAGCTTTAAATAAAATCAGGCAACTCGAAGACTTTTATAGTATTGATGAAAATCAGCGAGTTAAAGTGATAATGACTTCTGCCCTTAACGATGAAATAACTATTAAGCGATGTAAATCATTTGGCATAGAAGGCTATATACAAAAGCCTTTTACTAGAGATGATATATTAAAGTTTGTAAATGACTAAACCACTATGAATACCAAAGAATTTAATCAAAAGCTAAATTTAGTGAGTCCAAAATTTTTTGACTTATATGAAGGTCATAATTTAACTTCTATTTCATTAGAGATGACCCTCGGCGCATTAGCTACGTATTTTATCTATTTAGTGGAGTCTAGCGAAAACACTCAGATAGATGATCTAATGATATTTATAGAAGAGTGTATTGAGGATTCTGACAAGATTCTTAATCAGGCTATTTTACATCATTTTTTACTTGCGATATATGAGCTAGAGTCTTTAGAAATTATAGAAAAGAATACCTTATTGAATGTATTAGATTTAAAATCTAAAGCCTTACTTCAAAGTTACTTAAATGAAGATCAGAGTACCTCGATGTCCAATGGATCTTCACTTAGTCGTTGCACTAAAGTTTTATAGCCATTGAATAGTATTATTAAATTTAATGACAGCTAAGATTTTTGTATACGAGTATTTAGTAGATTGACTTTATAATACGAGGAGTAATTTTTGACCAAATTTTATGCTTTTATATTCCTTTGTTTCACAGGACTTTTGTATTCTAATCAAGCAATTCAATTGCGTTTGAAATGGTATCATCAACTTCAATTTATAGGATATTATCAGGCGCTTGAACAAGGATATTATAAAGACTCTGGCTTTGATGTAACTTTGTTGGAAGGTAATGAAACAGATTATTCTATATCAGTAGTGTTGGATGGAAAAGCAGATTTTGGTGTTGGTTCTACTAAAGTATTACACTCTTATTTAAAGGGTAAAAACCCCGTATTGGTTAGTACGATATTTCAATATAACCCTTTGGTTTTAGTATCAAATAGCAAAAAAATTCAAACAATTAAAGATTTTGATAAGACTTCATTAATGATCGATGCTAAGGAGTTTGGCTCCACATCAATTTTATCTATGTTAGCTGAAAATGGAGTGAGTTTAGATTCTATAAACTCTGTTCCTTTTGATTATCAAAAGCTGCTAAAACTAGATACCACAAATATTGATGGATTTGGATTGTATATAACGGAGTTGCCAAGGCTTCAGCAATTTTACTCCAATAAGCTTAAAGTTTTTAATCCAATAGCTTATGGGAGTAATGAGTATGGGGATTTTTTGTTTACTTCCAAGTCCTTTGTTCAAAAATATCCAGAGCAGGTCCAAAAATTTAAAGATGCAAGCATTAAGGGTTGGAAATTTGCTTTGTCCAATCCTCAAAACTCGATTCAGCTATTTCTTAACAAGTATGGTTCAAAACTTTCTAAAGATGAATTAAATGAGCAGTTTGAAGTACTGAGATCTTTGATTCAAAATCGACTGATACCTATTGGTTACTCTAATGAAAAGCGGTGGAACAAAGTTGTTGACTCCTTTTTTGATTTAAATATTATAAGTAAACCAAGAAGGGACTTAAAAAGCTTCTTTAATGTTTCCAATGAAAATAAGATGCAGATCTATGATGTAATTTTAATTTTTGTCATACTGTTATTGCTCTATTTTTTAGTGAAGCAATTTTATGGGTTTATTTACTCGATTGTTAAAACAAGAAGAAAGTTACAACTAGAGCTGAATATTGCCCAGGATCATTTATCCTCCTTACAAAACTTCGCTTCCATCAGAACATGGAGTTATCAAGTGGAATCAGATAAACTAAATTTTTCTCCGGGTTTTTTTGAAATGCTTGGATGGCCAGACCCTATAGAGAAATTAACTTTTCAAGAAAGCTTAAAGTTTGTACACCCAGATGATCACAATAAGTTTACAACTACTTTTAATGAATTGTGTAAGTTAGGTGTTTCATTTGAAACGTCCATAAAGACGTTATATATAAATGATGATATACGATATTTTTCTGTGAGTGGTTATGTGGATCAAGTTTCGAATGAAAAAATAGTTAAAGTTCAAGGTGAAATACAAGATGTAACCGAGTTTGTTTTACAAAGACATAAGTTGGGGCTAACTAGATACTCTATCGATAGTTCAAGTGAGTTAATGATATGGTTAAACAAAAGCGGAACTATTATTGATTTAAATGAAGCTGTATGTGACTTTTTTGAAATGAACAAGGAGCATCTACTCGGAAAACCTTTGTCGAGCGTATACACAAGCCTAAGTCATAAGACTTTGCTAAGTAATTTGGAAATGATTTACGAAGTGGGGTTTTTAAAAAAAGATTTAGATATTGTTGTTGGTAAAAAAACAGAAAACTTTGAATTGTTAGCTAATTCTGTACAATATTTAGAAGATGATTACATTTTTATATCCTTAAGAAATATGCATGAAAGAAAAAGATATGAAAAGACGTTAGTTCAATCTAAAAAACAAGCAGAAGCAGCAGAGCTTTTTAAAAGAAACTTAATTGCAACTATGAGTCATGAGTTTCATGCACCTATGGCTAAAATTGTGAATTTGAGTTCACAATTGAGTGATAGCTCTATTGCTGAACAGGATACCTTTGTTAATGAAATTGTAAAAAGTAGCTCAGAGTTATTAGAGTTATTAAGTGAGACTTTAGTTTACTCTTCAATAGCTACAAATGAAGACAAGTATACGGATTTTGATATTTCAGAAATGCTAGAAATAGCTTGCTTAGAAATGTATGAATCTATCAAAGCTAGTACATTGAAAATAGAGTATAATAGTAGCGATGATGTGCCGCGTACAGTGAGCTTAGATATTCCTCTTTTTGAAATATTAGTTAAAAATCTCTTGGATAACTCTATCCAATATTCTACAGAAGGAGTGATTAAGGTAGATTTATCTTTTTGTGATTTGATAGATACATTTGGATCTCCTTACTTAATTTTGTCGATTAAAGATGAGGGCTGTGGGATTTCTGAAGAACACCAAGATAGAATATTTGAACCCTTCTATCAGGTTAGTGCGATGGATCATAAACAACGGACTGGCATGGGATTAGCTGTTTGTAATAAGATTATTGAAGCTTTTCATGGGTCAATTAGTGTTCGATCTAAAATAGGTAAAGGTAGTGAGTTTGTATGTTTGATTCCTGTTACAAAACATTCACTATAGGATGGTAGGTTTAAGATGATAAAAATAAGTTCAAAGGATAAACAATGAGTCATGATAGTCAGAGTTTTATTGATATATTAAATAAACAGTACGAGTTTCCAACAAAATTTAAGTTTAAGTTTATCGTGCCAAAAGATCAGATAGACAATTTTAAAGATGTTTTTTCACAGGATAAACTGAGCTCAAAAGTTTCTAAAAAGGGTAACTTTACGAGTTTTACAATTGAAAAAAAAGTACCATCAGCTCAATCCATAGTTGAGGTTTATGCTATGGTTTCTGATTTGAAAGGTGTCATTAGTTTATAAATGAAAAAGCTCTATTTTTTAATATTTTTGATCTCTACTTTAAACTGCTTTTGTCTACAAAAAGTTCGTATACAATTAAAGTGGTATCACCAATTTCAATTTGCTGGGATATATCAAGCAAAAGAGCAGGGATATTACAAAGATATTGGATTAGACTTAGAAATTTTGGAGATTAACAGAGATATTACTTCTGTTAGTCAAGTACTTGATGGAAAAGCAGAGTTTGGAGTAGGGTCAGTAGATGTTTTGTACTCTTACTTAAGTGGATATGATGTTCAAATGGTTACGACCATCTTTCAAGAAAACCCATTAATTTTAGCAAGTTTGAAGAAAAATAAGTTTAAGGACTTTGAGAACTTTAATTATAGTAAATTAATGTTGAATGCTCAAAAGTTTGACTCACTTCCTATTTACATGATGCTAGAGAAAATGGGAGTGAATATCAATTCAATAATGTCTATCCCATTTGATTACTCCCGAATTGTAAACAAAGACATGAACGATGTAGATGGCTTTATTGTTTATGCGACAGATATATTTAAGTATACAAATATTTATAAAGATGAAATCACTTTTTTTAGACCTAAAGATTTCGATATTCAGATTTACGGAGATGTAATTTTTACAACAAAGGGTTTTGCCCAAAAGTATCCAATGATGACCTTAGGGTTTAAAGAGGCCACTTTAAAGGGATGGAAGTATGCTTTAGCACATCCAAAAAAAACCATCGACTTGATTAAAGATGTCTATAAGTCCAATATGACTAAGGATGAACTATTTTTAGAGTATCAAGAAACAAAAAAAATGGTACAAAAAGATCTAGTTCCTATTGGGTTTTCAATTTTAAAGGTATGGAGATTAATGACCAAAAGTCTCTATGATTTAAACCTTTTACCTCATAAAGAAAAAGACTTAAATAATTTTATTTTTTCTTTAGAAATAAGAGAATTAAATTATCATGAGATATTGCTATATATATCTTTCCTATTGATACTGGCCTCTTGTTTAGTGCTTTTGTATCGATGGCTTCGTCCCCAAGTTCGTACGAGAAAAGAGTTAGAGTGTGATCTAATCAATGTGAATGATCGACTATCTTCGATTCAAGAGTTTGCATCGATTGGTACTTGGTCTTACTTGCTCCAAGAGGATCATTTTTATTTTTCAAAAGGATTAGATCATTTATTGAAAAAAGCAACTCTCTTAGCCCAAGCAAAATTAGTAGATTTTTTACACTATATTCATGAAGAAGATAAAGAGTCTTTTCAAAAGCATTTCGATAAGCTATGTAAGGGTTCAAAAGGCTTTGATCTTACTTTTAGAGTGCAAAGGCAAGATGGAGAAGTCCGCAACTTTATCATTAATGCCTATCCAATTTTACAGAAAGAATCAAAAATTTTACAAGTACAAGGTGAAGTAAAGGACATTACAGAATACTTGGAGCAAGAGCAAAAGTTACGATTAACGAGGTTTTCTATTGATGACTCTAATGAGTTGATGTTATGGCTTGATATGCAGGGTAAAATCTTTGATATGAATAACTCAGTATGTTCAACATTTCATGTGGAAAAGTCTGATATTATAGGACACTATTTATCAGACGTGTATCAACAGCTATCTCTTGAAGAGCTTTCAGGTCACATAAACACCATAAAAAATACAGGTAAATTACTAACTGAAATCGAATTTGATATTAACAGCCAGCAGAGTATTCCTTTTGAGGTTATGGGCAGTAAGGTTTCATTTAAAAAAGGTAAATATATCTTTCTATCTTTAAGAGATATTAGTGAGCAAAAAGTATATGAAAATGAGTTGATTTCAGCCAAAAAATTAGCTGAACACGAGGAACAATTAAAGAGCAACCTCATAGCAACGATGAGTCACGAATTTCATACTCCCATTAATGCCATCGTAGGTTTTGGTTCCATGTTAAAAGAGTCAGATGATTCAGAACGACCTGTGTACATTAATGAAATACAAAAAAGTAGTCACCGTCTTTTAAAGTTGTTAGAAGATACCTTGTTATTTTCTTCTATTTCACCTAAGACTATCTCTTTAGAAGAGTTTAGTATTAAGGACGTAGTACAAATAGCATGTACAGAAATGCAAGAGTCGAGTTGTGAATCAGAGGTTGACTTAGAATATGAGATAAGTGATGCTGTACCCGAACTCGTTGCCATTGATGCTAAATTGTTTGCATCACTGTTAAAAAACTTACTTGAGAATGCACTTAAATATTCAAATCAAGGTGTAGTTTTTGTAGCTTTAGATTACTCAGAAGATATTGAGCAATTTTCTTCTCCATTTTTAATATTAGTTGTAAAAGATCAAGGAATAGGAATTGAGCCAGAATTGATAGAGAAAATCTTTGATCCGTTTTATCAAATAGATTCATCTCATAAACGAGTTCAGGCTGGTACAGGTATGGGTTTAGCCGTGTGTAAAAAAGTAATAGAGTGTGTGGGTGGAACCATTTCGATTGATTCTAAACTGCTAGAAGGCACAGAGATTACAGTGAAGTTTCCATTGATATTATCTTAGAGCAGGTCAACAAGTAATAAAGTGATATCATCTGATTGTGGATAACTTGATACAAAGCCTTTAACAGAATCTAAAATCTTTTGATTGAGTTCTATGGAGTTAGAACTTGGTCCATGCTCTTTAATAGTTTCATATAGACGCTCTATACCATATTGGCTTTTATTGAGTTCAGCTTCTGTTACACCATCTGTATACAAAATTAAAATGTCACCCTTGTCATAGCTCACCTGTTTTGTATCATACTCGCATTCATCAAACATTCCGCAGGGAAGACCATTTGCGCTTAGGTCGATGATTTCATTGCTGGTTTTTTTAAATAAAATCATTTCGTTGTGGCCAGCACTTGAGTATTGAAGGAATTTATTTTCATGATCTATCTTAGCGATAAAGCAAGTTAAAAACATTTCATCTTTTGTTGAGATACAAAGGTACTGATTGAGCCCGTGGAGCAATTGACCAGTGGATTGGTTATGCATTGTTTGACCTCGCAAACAGGCTTGAGAAGCAACGGTAACTAAACTAGCAGGTAATCCCTTCCCTGACACATCTCCAATGATTGCTAGATGATTATTATCAGAACACTCTATTAAGTCATAGAAGTCTCCCGAAAGCTCTTTACAAGGAATCCATCCACTTTTTGCACTAATCTGCTGGTTGGATACATGAATATCAGATAAAATTTGTTGTTGCACTTGATTACCTATTTTCATTTCTTGGCTTAAATGGTCCTTTTCTTTGCGGACTTTTTCAGCTAACTGCTCGATGAGTGCAGTATTAATAGTACTTAAAAGGCTTTCAGAGGTAAACGGCTTTGTTATATAGTCATATACCTTTAAGGCTCGTCCAATTTTTTTATCTAAATCAGTTGATTTGGATGTAATCATGATAATAGGGATATCTTTGGTACTTTCATTATCTTTTAGTTTTCTACAAAACTCCCATCCATCCATCTCTGGCATATTATAATCAGTAGTAATAATGTCAGGCTTGATTTTTAAGGCTAGTTCGATGCCTTCTTTGCCATTGCTCGCGCTAATTACTTTATATCGCTCTGTGTGTAAAGTCATTGAAATTAATTTGATGATTAGAGGAGAATCATCTACAACTAAAATAGTTTTTCTGTTTTTTGAAAACTTGGCCGTGTAGTGCGAAATTTTTTGATGAATTTTATCTACATCATAAGGTTTAGTAACATAATCGACGGCTCCCTTTTGTAGTGCGTTTTTGATGGCACTAGAGTTGGATAAAGAACTAACGATTAAAATGGGGACTCGTTTTAATCTTTTATGTTGGCTTAAATATTGTGTTAGTTCAAAGCCATCCATTTCTGGCATTTCAATATCTGAAATGATAATGTCGGGACACTCGCTATCGATTATATCAAGAGCTTCTTTACCATTTTCTGCTTCAAGGACTTCGTAGCCACGCTCTTTAATAAATTGTCGAAGAATTATTCTTTGCGTCTTTGAATCTTCAACTACTAAAACTCTAAGTGATTTACCCAATGCTCTATAGATCACAGATTTGAAAATAGAGGGAACGATTGGAAATGAAATATAATTATCCGCAGATGGGGTAGAAAAACCAGCTCCTTCAATGTTAGAGAAAGAAACAATATAAGGAGTTGAACCGGTTATATTGGATCGTAAATAGGAGGGAAAGTCTTTTTCGAAGTCGTTGCTTGTTTCGTTTAGGTAATCACTGTCATATAGAATGATATCCCAATTATTTTGATTAATACTTTTAATTAGATCTTGATTTGTTTTATCTATTAACTCGAATATTGTTGTATGCAAGTCACCATGAACTTTTGATAGAATTGCTAGTTTGCCAATTTGATTGTTTTTCTCTTTTGTAATGAGTAATAATTGTTTCATAGATTTTCTTTTAACTAATATATAAGTGAACGATTGGGATAATCCTAATTATATCACTTATCTCTTGTAGTGAAAATTACTATGCATAGCTATTTTATGTAAAAAGTGTCATAATCGCACCAATTATTGAAAGGAATGAGGTCCGTGATGAAAAAATTTATAGGTGTAGTATTTGTATTGCTTGTGGTGTCTCTAGGGGTTGCATATATTTCTTACGAGGCAGTAATTCTTAAAAAGGTTAACGAAGGTCTAAATGATAGTTTTAAAACCAATGCTCATTTAGATAATCTAAAAGTAGATCTGTTTGACTCTAGTGTAAAACTAAATGGCTTAACTGTTGAAAATCCAAGTAACTTTACTAATAAAAATTTTATAGACTTAAATCAACTTGATATCAAAATGCCATTGTTTGAACAATCAGAGACAAGATTAAATGTAGACCATTTAAACTTGGATCATTTAACAATAGAGTTGGCTTTTGAGCAGTCTGGAATAAATGGTAATGTGTTAAAGGATACAGATACCCCTAAAAAAGAAGATAAATTATATCCTGAAGTCATGTTCAAACAAATCAAAATATCTAATCTAAAGCTCTTAGTAAATTTCAAAGGTAAAATTAGCAAGTTAGATGTACCTGATTTGGTTTTAAATGATTTACTGATTCAAAAAGATCCAGCACCTCCTATAAAAAACGCGGTGAAACAGATTTTACATAAGATAAAAGATCATTGTAAAAAAGCTTATGTTGAAAAGTATCGATCTCAGATTCATCAAGTCATTGAAGACAAAACCAAAGAAAAAATAGATGAAATTAAGGGTAAAATTGGTGATAAACTAAAAGGTTTTTTAAAGTTTTAATTTGAGATATGATATTAGATAAATTAGATAAGGACATACTAAAAGCTTTACTAAAAGATTCCAGAACTTCATTTGAAGAGATAGCTAGGCATCATATTGTTTCTGGTGGAACGATCCATGTTCGAGTAAACAAGATGAAAGAAGCTGGTATTATTCAAGGGTCAAAGATTATAGTTGATGCTCAAAAACTAGGTTTTGGTGTTTGTTGCTATATCGGTATCAATTTATTGAGTGCAAGAGATAGCTCTAAGGTGACAAAGCTACTAGAAAAGCTACCAGAAGTTGTTGAATGTCATTATACTACAGGTCAGTATAGCTTATTTGTAAAAATCATGGTAGAAGATACAAGAGCTCTCCACATCTTTTTAGCAGAGCAACTACAATCAATTCCACAAATTCAATCAACAGATACTCTCATTTCGTTGGATTGTCCAATTCAAAGAGATATATCTGTTGAATAAAGTGAGTCTCTTAAGAAGACTTTAGGGTTGTTTCTACATCCCAAGCAATTTGTAATTCTTCATTTGTAGGAATAACAAAAGCCCTTGGAGTGGTGCTATCGGTGGTTATAATCCCGTTGCTATATTTACCGTCATTATCATTTCTTATAACATCTAATTCAAAACCTAGTATTCTAAGCATGGACATGGTGATAGCTCGAATGGTAGTAGAGTGTTCACCGATTCCTCCAGTGAATACAAGAGCATCTAAATCATGAAAGTTTACACTTAAGGATGCGATAGCCTGTGCCAAATGATAAGAGAAGATTTCAGTTGCAAGTTTAGAGTCATCATGACCCTCTTTAGCAGCATTGGTAACTTCACGCATATCCGAGGATAGTTGCGAAATTCCAAGTAGACCAGACTTTTTGTTTAAAACATGATTAATCTGACTTAAGTTCCAACCTAGTTTATCGTGGAGATATTCGTGTAATCCTGGATCAATGGAGCCACATCGAGTTCCCATAACTAATCCTTCTAAAGGAGTTAAACCCATTGTTGTGTCGATGCTTTTTCCATATTTAATGGCTGTAGCACTACAACCATTTCCTAAGTGTGCTGTAATTATGCAACACTTTTCAACAGGCTTATGAAGTTTCATTGCGGCAATAGATGCTACATAGCGATGTGAGCTCCCGTGAAATCCATATTTTCTGACACCATGATCTGTGTAGAGTTCTTTGGGCAAAGAGTAGCGATAAGCTCTTTGCGGAATAGTTTGGTGGAATGAGGTGTCAAAGATTGCAACTTGGGGTTTATTTGGAAAAAAGGACTGAGCAGCGTAGATTCCTTCTAGGTTAGCTTGATTATGTAATGGGGCCAAAGGGATACAGCTTTCGATTTCTTTTAGAACTCGACTACATATCAATTGAGCCTGTGTGAACTTTTCGCCACCATGTACTACTCTATGTCCAATAGCATCAAAAAAGTTTTCAGTAATATTGTTTAGTTCAAGGTACTCTAAAACTTCTTTCAGAGCTGTTTTATGATTTGGTTGATCTAGGTCCTTTTTGTAAGGCAACTGATTATAACTTGCTTGAATACAGCCATGCCCAGTGTTGAGTCTTTCAACAACACCGCTCAGTAAATTACATTGGATATTGGTATCTACTACAGCGAATTTCAGTGATGAACTACCACTGTTTAAAACTAAAACTTTCATGCGAACCTCTTAAGTATAAAAATTTGTGAAAATAGGTTATTAAATCATAATTTTTT
Source organism: Candidatus Cloacimonadota bacterium (assembly GCA_023954715.1). Taxonomy (GTDB): domain Bacteria; phylum Muiribacteriota; class UBA6191; order UBA6191; family UBA6191. The sequence continues at coordinate 33,255 of JAGSHD010000021.1, forward strand.
TAGATGATTTATAAATAGGTATATTAGCACTAATCATACCAATTAATCGATTATCCTAGGATGGAGGATGGTTTGCAGAGAAATACAAGCGAGAGAGATACTTGGTTTAAATATGGACTAATTATTTCGATATGATGATTTCTTGTCTTTTATTATCGTTTGCTGTTTGTGACTGTAAAAAACTAGATTTTGATATCTATCAACTTTGTTTGAAGCTTGATATAATACTTTCAAATTAATAAATTTTAGGGAAAGACATGTTAAAGTTTTTAAGTCTAATACTATTTTTGAGTATTGGCAGCATTGTATACAGCGAACCACTTTCTACACCGGATGTAGAAGATATTGAATATCCAGATGATGAAGAGCCTAGCTCGGAGTTAATTACTTTAGGTAAAACATTGTTTTTTGATCATAGATTGTCAAAAAATAAAAATCAATCTTGTGCTACCTGCCACAATCCTAACTTGGGGTTTGGTGAGGGAGTAGCTCATGGGTTTGGAACCATGGGTGGAAAACTAGAAAGAAATACCCCACATATTTATAATTTAGCTTGGGCTACCACTTTTTTTTGGGATGGTAGATCCTCTACTCTTGAAGAGCAAGCCGTTGGACCCATTGAAGCAAATGGTGAAATGGCAATGCCTATGCCAAAGTTTTTAGAAAGACTAAGAAATATCAAAGGTTACAAATCATTGATTAAGAAGGCATTTGGAGATGAAAAAATAGACAAAGAGCGTGTTACTAGTGCCATTGCTGCTTTTGAGCGTACAATTATTGTTGATAATACTCCATTTGATAGATACATGGCTGGGGATTTGTCAGCAATGACACCAAAGGCTATTGAAGGGATGAATCTTTTCAAAGGAAAAGCACTTTGTATTCAATGTCATGATGGTGCAAACTTCACAGATGATAGTTTTCACAACTTAGGTATTGATGACAAAGACTTAGGTCGAGGTAAAATAGTCAAAGATAAAACCTTAAATGGTGCTTTTAAAACTCCTGGCCTTAGAAATGTCTTAATGACTGCTCCTTATATGCATAATGGTCAAGAAGGAACTCTAGAAGACGTAATAAAATTTTACAATAAAGGGGGAGGATCAGGACCAAACAAAGATAAATTAATGGTTCCATTAAACTTAACAGATCAAGAGATTTTCTCTCTAGTTGCTTTTTTAGGTAGCTTAAATCAAAAACTAGAAATTTTCCCACCAAAATTACCTAAGGAGTAATTGCTATGAATCTATCAAACATTATCATTATATTTTTATGTATTGTATCAGTAGGGTTTACTCAAAACACTAACATCACTGGTACTTTTACTTTTAAAAAACGAAACCCAGGAGTTGCCTTACTATATTTTGATCAAGATAAAGGACTGAAAGTAAGCAATGCAAATTTAGATCAAATGAATAAGGCTTTTGTTAAACCCCTTTTAGTAGTAAATCCAGGCTCAGAAGTAAAATTCAAAAACTCAGATGCTGTAGATCATAATATTTACGCGTCAGATAAAAAACAGAAAGTAAACTTTGATGTGGGATTAATCACTACAGGGGGAGATACAAACTACAAAGTAGAGTGGGACAAGGGGAAAGTAGTAAAGTTACGGTGTAAAATTCACCCTAAAATGAAATCATATATTGCTAGTATTGAAAGTGAATTTCATAAAGTTGTCCCATTTGAAAAAAGAGAAAAAGAGTTGACGTTTGAAATGAGTAGTGTACCGGAAAACTTAGACTCTTTAGTAATTTGGATGCCAAAATACAAAGAACTTCATGTTAACTTAAAGCCTGGAGAAAGCAAAACCTTTGAACTAACAAGAAAAGGTAAGGTTAAAGGCTTTTTAAGCTTAAAGCGAAGTGTAGCGATAGATGAAAAATAGTTTTTGTTTATTAATTTTGATGGTAACTTTTAGTTATTCAAATGCTCCAGTAATCCAATCTCCAAAGCACCAAGATTTATATAAAATTATAAAAAACTATAAAAAGTACAAGCAAATGTGTGATTTGACTTTTTCAGGAATGCACTGGAATCACAATGTAGTTATTTACCTAAATAAAGGTAGTGAAGACTATATACATAACTTTAGTGTCATAGAGTTTCTATCAGATGAAGAGTTGGCTGAAGACTTTGAAGAGGAACATGGTGAAGAGGCTTTACAAAAAGCCTTAATCTTTCGTAAGTATCCAGTAGGAACGATCATGATAAAAGAGCATTACTTAACAAATGACTCTTCAAAGTCTCCAATAAGTTATGCAATTATGATCAAAAGAGAGAAAGGCTTCAATCAAAACTCTAATGATTGGGAGTATGCTTGGGTTGCTAAGGATAACTCTATTTTGTTAAGAGGAGTAGATGATTCGAAAGTGGTAAAAAACACTTGCCACAACTGTCACTATTCAGTTAAAGAGAGAGACTTTATCTTTGGAACCGCTTTAAAAGATAATTTTATAAAAAAGTAGAACTTTCTTTAAGAAGTTAGATACTTGCTTTCTTCATTAGTTTATAGGTAATTTTTTAGTAAGTGTGATTTTTTGTATCTGATTTTGTAAGTAAAAATGAGATCAAAAACTTAGAAAGTGATTTGTTTAGAACACTAAACCGCATAGACACTCCGCTATACAGTCAAGAAAAGTTTTAAAAAGTCTAGTCTCGGCAATGAATGGTAGTATTTTTGTTTCGTCTAAACTAAACAAGAATACTATGTTTACCATTCAGTTACCGTATTTAGGACTAGATTTTTATAAACAATAAGTAAATTAAAACTTTAAGGTGTAGCCAACTTCGATGTATCGTTTTGGTTGTACAGCAGTGTCTTCTAACCAATCAGTTCCTTCACCAAATGGGCTAGGTGCATAATAGTCTTTATCAAATAGGTTGTTTACACTTAAATATAAAGCACCTTTGTCATTCACGTCTCTACGAAAAGAGAAGTCAACTACGGTACGAGCTTTCATAAATGCAACTTTACCTGTTGACCTTTGGTTATATGGGGCCTTGCCATGATGACGACCTCGTAAACTATAAGAGTTTTTGTTTTGTTTCCAAGTCCAGCCGGCATGAATTTTTCTATCAGCAACTTTAGTGATTGGATTATTTAAAGTATCATTGCTTTGAGCATCAACATTAGAATAATACAAATAGCCAAAGCTATCTTCTTTAGGTGTAAAGTCCATTAAAAACTCATAACCTTTTGTTTCTGGTGTACCACTATTTACATTGAAACCAAACAGATTAGCTCCATACATAGCCCATTGTGGACGGATTAAGTTCTTAATCTCATTCTTAAAGGAGTTTAAAGTTAACTTTAGTTTATCATTCACTTTACGCTCAATATTAAATTGATAGGAGTCCATTTCTTCAGCGGCTAAGGATGGGTTTTGAACAAAGTAAACTTGTCCAGGTCCACCATTTAGGGCTCCACCATTCCAAGATTCATAAGCTAAATACTTAGATGGCTTAATATATGCAGAGCCATATAAAAGCTTCATATTTGTTTGTTCATCAGCTTGGTATACAAATCCTAATCGTGGGTTTAAGGTATTGTAAAAGTCGGAGTTATAATCATATCGAACTCCTAAGTTTACTTGTAGTTTTTCAGACACTTGCTTTGTGTACTCAGCAAAAACACCATAATCTGTATAATTAAACGCTCCGTAAGTAATGGTTTGTCCAGCAACTTGTGCAGGTCCATTTGCTGGATAAGCAACGCCAATTCCAGGCATTGGATAGGAGCTTAGGCTTCCTCCGCTCCAAGGAGAATTAAATCGATTATTTTTAGGGAAGCTTTCTGTTTTTTCTACACTAAAACCGGCAACTAACTTTGAGTCGTCATTGACTTCTAATTCTAGTAACTCCTCCCATTTCATGGATTGTGTATGAGCATAAACATAGTTAGTAAATGCTTTATACTTAAATTGAGTACCATCTGAAACTTCATACTCATCAAAACTAAGTCTTGAAGTCAAACTAAACTTTTCATCTTCATGAGTATGCTCAAAAGATACTTTGTTTTGCACTTGTTGCCAGAAAAACTCGCGGTCAAAAACCATTCCTCCACCTAGGCCAATAAATGCTGATGGTCCACCGGCTTCATGAGCAAACTGTCGATACAAAGATAATGTGAAATCATCTCCAAAGTTAAACTTAGAGTAAAAGTTATAATCAAAAACTGGTTGATCATATTTATGTCCCAAGTTTGCTGTAGAATATTTATTATCCACTTTAGATAGGTCCCAGCCATCACTACCTAGTCTTCTAAAGTGAGCAATATAATTTATGTCTTCAGTGATTTTTTCACCATAAAATATAGATGTATCCAATTGAGAGTTGGTTCCAAAGGAAACATCTAACTCACCTTTTGTTTCTAAGTCTTCTAGGTCCTCATAATCATAAGTGATAATATTTAAAACACCTGAGTAGGCATCTGCTCCATACATTGCTGATGCAGGGCCGTAAACAACCTCAATTTGTTTTACCATATTTAATGGCATGTTGTTGCCTAAAATAAATCTCTCACCGCTGGCTACATTTAACTTTTTACCATCTAGTAAAAACATAAACTTATTGGCACCTAATATACCCCGACCAACAGCTAAACTTCTAACCTCTCCAGTTAAGTCTTCACTAAAGTCAAAACCAGGTAGGTCTCTAAAAATATCTTTAATATCTTTGTAGCCTCTCTCTTTTATCATTTGGGCAGTAACCACTCGAATAGTTGCTGGAGCTTTACTAATGCTTTGTGATGTCCTAGATGCGGTTACTACTGTGTCTGCTAAGTTTAGAATATCAGTTAATGAATTGCTGTCTTCGTCAATGGATGCTACGGCAAAAGGACATAACATAGTTGAAAATATGATAGGACGAAATAATTTAATCATTAAACTCTCCTTGAGTTTGTAAAGGGTTGTATGAATGAAATTTAGATTTAAAAGTAGAGGGTTTATTTGATTCGTAGTTTTCTAAACTTCTTTTTATTAATATTAGTTTCAATTTCAGCGGCGTATTGGATACCGATTTCTTGAGGAGAAACTCCTTCTTCTAGAATATTATAAGCAAATTGAGCAGCCTGAGACCCCATAGCGATGTGATCTGGAGATGCTGTAAAGGCGCAAAAGTTTAACTTTTTACTACTCAAGACTTTGATGCCAGATAAAAAAGGAATCTTTGCTTTATTAGCAGCAGGAATCCAGACTTTAGAGAATAGAGATCGTTCAAGTAATACATTGTCACCCAAAACTACAATAGCATCATTTTTTGAGGATCTTTTGGTTTGCTTTTTAAGTATCTTAGCTAGCTTTTTACGTAGCTTTTTCTTGTTGTTAGCTACTGAGTCTAAATCAATAGCATTCACTATAACCTTGGATCGAGAGAGTTGACGCTTAGCATCTTCAATAAACTTTTGGTTATACTGCTTTCTATAGAGAATTGAGATTTTATTGACTTTTTTGCTACTAATATCTTGAAACTCAGATACTATACTGTATGGAGCAGTTTCATAGGAGATTCCACAAATATTTTTAAAGTTAATAAGAGTTTTTTGAAAGTTTAGTCCCATAACAGCAATGGTTTTAACGGAATTAAGTTTTTTTGCAAACTGTACAGCTGTTTCATCCATAACTAGAAGTAGGTCTGGTTTTGTAGCTTTAATTTTTTTTGTAAAATCAGAGTAAGTACTTTTTGAATTTATAGTAAAGTCTACCACAGAGTAGTCTTCTCCAATTTCATCGTTAAAGCCTTGTAAAACTTGTAAAAAAGCAGGGTTGCTTTCACGAACAACTAAGATAGTTTCTGCTGTTAGATTGTTTAGTATGAATGTTGCTAAAAGAAATATTTTTATAAGGTTATACATTATTTACACTCCCCATCACAAGGGACAATTTTGTCCATGTCAATTAATTGTAAAGTATCAGAAGAAAGCTTTAGTAGTTTATGGACCTCGTCTTGCGAGACCCCATCTTTAGCGCCGACCATAGGATATTTTATGTTAGGTACACTCTTAAGAACTGTAACAGCTGCACCGAATTTTTCTTTTAACTGACCAAGGTTTTTTTCTGAAATAATTAAGTAATTTGTATTGTCTAAACCTATTGATGAAATTAATGATTTGAGTGACTTTGAAAAACTTGGTGATTTAAATTTGACTCCAGCGAATTGTTGAGCTAGCTCTTTTTTTGTTTCTTTTCTTCCAACAGATTCAATGATTCCCACGACTCCAGAAGTTGTGTTTTTTAGTGACCACTTAGGATCAATTGAACATAAGAGACGCTTGGTAACGTTTTGGTCTTTTAACATAAACTGTAAGCTCGGTTTATAGCTATCACTAGAAGCAAAGTAACTAGAGGGTGCAATCAAAATGTCGGGGTTTTTTCCCTTTTTTATGGCTAGCTTCAGAGTTTTGAAGCTAGAAAATACTTTTACCTTGAGTCCTTTAAAAACGTGTTCTTTTTTAACTCCACTCTTTATAAACTTCTTAGGTTTTATATTTTCGGGTAAAAAGATGCCAACGGAGGTTTTAGTCCAAGTCGACTGGAGACAAAATAAAAAAAATACCAAGTGAAATTTTTTCATGCTTGAATTTCCTTTGTTGATTGTGAATAGATCAATTATTTTATTGGGGTATAGATTACGCTAGTATTTAACTCTAAAGTGTTTTTTTAGATAAGTTTGACTTACTTTACATTTTTATGAGTGTCTTGGCAATCAATTTGGAGAACTAATTTTGGTTTTAGTTATTCGTAAGTGAATTAGATGTTTTTATATAGCAACACTACTAAGCGCTAGCTATAGGCCAAATATGACCATAATAACTACATGTTTTACGCATGAGTCAGTTTATTTTTGTAAAGAAATATAAGCTTGTAATTTTTTAGGAAGTTGATACTTGATTTGAGGTGAATTTGTAAGCTCATAAGCTAGATTATATTTTCTGCCACAAAGTAACTTATTATCCACTTCAATCATATTACTATTGAGGGTTTTGCAATAATCTTTATAAATTGATGAGTATCGCAAAGAAGAAAAACTCTTATGTTTGGTATAAAAGTGCCATTGTAGATAGCTAAACAGCTCAAAACGAATCTTATATGGTTTAACTTTAGGAGGGTAAGAGATAATTTGGCTAGGATGGTATTTTACATACTTCTTTAAATATGTTTCATACTCCAGATAGGTAGGTAATCTTGACTGAACTAAGATTAAACTTTTGTTGTCTTCAGAAAGACGCAACTCATAGGGAACCATATCAACTTTATGAGTGTAATAGGAGCCTGAATAATAGAAATGTGAATTAATATATCTCAAAATATTTCTACTGAGGTTTTGTTCACTGGGGGTTCCAATAGAAAAGAGGCTCCATTTTGTAAGCTCCCATAAGCCAAAGAGAAGACAAACAACTATCATGCGTACATGATTTCGATGAAGTTTTGAAGGGGGAAACTCATACTTTTGGGAGAAATCCACTTTAAAGTAATCTAATGTTTTAGAAAGAGAAGTAGGGGAACAGTAAATATTGGTATTTTCATCATTAGATCTTAAAATACAAAAGTGGGAAAGAGGATGAAGGGTGAGAGGACCCTTGAGTTGTTTAAAGTATAGATGGAATCCAAAAACTGTTTTAGAGATACTGACTTGGGACTTGTATATTAAAAGTAGGGTTTTACTTTTTGTCTTTTCACTACATAAATGGACTAAAAAGCAGTCGGGATGAATCTTTACTGTGTTTTTCAAGAGACTTTTTTGATTTAAATATTGATTTGCAATAGCGTTCATTTCCTTTTGTGCACCCATTAACTTGTCTGGTAAAAAAATCAGATAAAACATGACGGTACATAAAAAACTAGGGATTAAACCAAGTAGTTGAAAGTAGCTAAAAACTTGATAAAAATATATAAATGCTATTACTAAAATCCCTGGTTGAATGATATTCACTTTGAAGATAGAGTGAGAGCTAGCTCCTTTAATATAATTTGGAATCCAGTCATTTAATTTAAAAATAATTAGTGAGGCCACAAGAAGCAATAATAGGTTTCTAGTGATTTGTAAAGGAGTCAAATAGTGCCAAGTAAAATGAAGCTGTAAAAGCATGGGGCTTAATAAGATAAAGATCCAAATGTATAATAATTGATTGGCTTTTAATTTATGAAACCAAAAGGCAACTTGAGCAAAACGAATTCCTAACATATTAATGGAGCCACTACTTTGATGTTTTTCATGGTGAAACCGATTGGAGATACCCCAGAGTGCTTTTATTTTGTAGCATTTATCGAATATGGAGTAGGCATAGATATAGTGTAAATTTGGGACAAAGGGTAAAAAACGAATCAATGAATTGTAAGAGAAGTCATTGTCATCACTGCTGACAAAATAAGGTTTAGGGTTTAGCTCCAAATGTTCAATACGGTGAAACTCTTCAATGTGTAAATAATTAGCATTAATTTGAATATTACAGAGTTTAGGAGTGGATTTGTTGAAAACAAAAACCAAATAATTGATACGAATCATGGGAAGAAAGGCACATACAAAAAACAACCAAACAAGGATCTGTTTTAGTCCTATAAAAAATAAGTTTGGCTCAAAACTTAAGGAGATGATGGCTTCAAATATGATTGGTACAGAGTTGCTTTGAAATAAGGCAATTGTTGCGAGAATTAAAAGTAAAACAGGAGCTAGTAATTGTGAGAGTATGATCAAATCTCCATAATAATGGTAGTATAAATCATGCTTACTCTTGTCTGATATCTCAGTCAATAGTTCAGAAAGCTCTATGGAATGCTCTACTTCTTTGTGGTAGTTTTTTAAAAATAGTAAGGCACTTTGAGAGTGATTTCTATGGAATAACTCACAAGATATATATGAAACACAATCTAAAAGACTTAGTCTAGGAAATAGGGATTGATGTAACTGTAGACATTGATGAAAGCTTATATCATCTAAGTTTAAATAACTTTCTTCTAATTGAATTTGGGGGTTTTGCTTATCTAATAGTTTAGCTTGGTATAAATACTTTTTAGAAAGAGCTTTGTCTTTGATCTCAAAACAAAACCGATAGAGTAAGAGGTTTTTATCTATATGGCTTATTGATGAATTATCCTTAATTAGACGGATAGCTTTCTTATGTTCTCCAAAAGACCTAAGTTGTAAGAGCTCCACAGCAAAGTCTTCACTCAAGGAGGACAATCGTTTTAAGTAGTCAGGAAAACGGTCTATAATTTGCATTGGAGCTTTCTTGTTCAACTAAGAAAAGTTAATGTTTGTAACTTGCTAAGCTATGAGTCATTTGTTTCTTTTATGTCCATAATGTAGATTGAACTTTGTATATATTATACTAAAATTTACAGAACATATCATTTTCTAAAATGATTATTTGTTCAAGAGTTGGTTCATTGCAATTGTAGAGAGCTTCTTATCATATTATGATTAATCACAAATACAAATTATTAAATTTACTTCCAAAAAAACAGCGAAGACGTCTACCATATTTTGGCTTTCCGATTCAAACTTTGTATCTAGGTTTTTTGGATCAACATCCAAATCACAAACGAGTTTTAGATATAGGATGTGGCAATGGTTTCTTATTAAGACAACTTCGTTATTGGAAAAACCAGATAAAGGGAATTGATGCATCAGAAGAGTTAATTAAAGATCTTCAAAAACAGGGTTTAACTGAAGTAGAGCATGTCTATTTTTCAAGTGAAACAGCCAAACAACAAGAAGACTTTGACTGGATTTATTGTTTGGATGTATTAGAACATGCCCATGATAGAGCTTCTTTTATTAAAGGGTTGTATCATCTAAAAACGAAGGATAATCATCTTGTTTTACTTTTTCCAAATCAAAAACATCATGGGACTACAGGTTTGATAAACTTCAATGAGTTCGATACTTTGTCAAAAGAGTATAATTTTGAAATTGTAAAGTTATCCCCACCAATATGGTTTTCTATAGCTCAGTATTGTAAGCATAAAATAAAGGGCTTGTTAGGTTTTCAAGAGGGAGATTTGTTTCATGAAAACCCTTCGTTTAGTAAAATTAGACATCATCCAAAAAGTTGGACTTTGTCACTATTTATTGAGCTATACTTTCAATTATTTGACTGGTTTCCATCAAAAGTGAAGAAAGTAAATCATTTAAAGGATGAAGGTATATATATGATATATTTTGGGCAGGAGCGCTAAGAACAAAGTTCATCTATTGCTGTAAGTAAATCTGTCATTTTAAATGGTTTACAAAAAGAGCGAGCTGCACCTAGCTTAATACTTGCATCGAGATATTGAGTGGCTACTTCCGGAACCAAGCGATGTCCCCCCGATAATGTAATTATAGCAGTATCTGGTTTGATAGCTAGTATAGCCTTTATCATTTCAAGACCATCGAGTTCAGGCATAATGATATCAGTTACAATAATATCAAAGGAATCTTGTTGAAATAAGGCTAATCCTTCTTTGCCATTAAAAGCAGTGTGGACCTTATGGCCGCTCATTTCAAGAAAATCGCAGAAGACTTCTGACATATCTGTATCATCTTCAACTAACAAAACTTTACTCATATTGTTTGAGTCTCCTCTTTTATAAGTAGCCAATAAATGAATAACACTACCAAAACTTTAATTGTCTCTAAAACTACAATTGGTAATTAGATCATGATTCTAGTAATATTCTAATGTATTGTCTAGTTAAAGTTTAACCTTTTTAAACTATAACTTGCTAGTCGTTCAATAGAGATAAAGATTACTATTAAAAGTTATAAAAAAGTTTATTGTCTGCAATAAAAGGAAATAAAGCTCCATGTTTTTAATAAAAACTGAAAACTCTTCTATTCTAGAAGAAAAAAAATCTAAATTTATTAGCTATCTGATGTTTTACAAAGATTTTAAAGAGACAATGCTCAAACTTAAACTAGATCATCCTAAGGCTCGACACTTTGTTTTTGCTTTTCGCTACTTAAATGAAGAGGATCAAGTAGTAGAAGGATTTAGTGATGATGGAGAGCCAAAAAACACTTCCGGCAAACCTACTTTAGCTGTTTTACAAGGTCATAAGTTAATTAATGTAGCACTTATTACAGTGAGGTACTTTGGAGGAGTAAAACTAGGAACAGGTGGGTTAGTTAGGGCTTACTCCGATGCTTGTAATTTAGCCATTGAAGAAAATAATTTACAAAAATATATTAAGTTAGAGATCTATAAGTTTAGTGTTTTGTACAGCCATTTATCTAGTGTAGAACATAAAATGAAAAGTGTTGAATTAAATGTAATTGATAAAGAATTTGGAGCAACAAACTGTGAGATTAGTATTCGGTGTAGTAAAGACAATTGGCTAAACCTTCAACAAGAGTGCAATCGAATGATAGAAGTGTTTTATTGAATTTGTTTTCGGAGTTCTTGCTGTGCTAAATCTGCTCCTATGTATAAGTGACTGCTATCTCCAAAATATTTATCAGGCCAGCAATATGAGCTTTCAAGCAAATTGAGTGGTAGCTTAGATAGATAATCTGAGTGATTCTTAAAAAACTGAGAACCCAAGGCTCTACAAGAAGTTTGGTTCAATGGAGCAGTATAGTAAACTACTTTGATATTATTATCTTTGCACAATTGAATAATGAGCTTTAAGAAATATTTGATCGTTGGTGAGTGGGGCATATTTTTTATGGTAGTTTCATCACATAGCTCACTAGATCCTTTTTGTTTGCCAAAGTAAGTCTGCCCCTTATTTTTATAAAGTAAAGTTTTAAAGGCAGCTGTTTGTTTGCTTTTTGGTGAAAAGATTAGAGTTTTAACTTTAGTGAAATAGCTATTTGGAAGATATTTTGTTTTGTAATAGCGATACTTATCAAAGTGTGGGTCTTTTAATTCAAGTGACTTTTGAAAGACTAAATCTAGCTCTTTTTTACTTAAAAAATTATAAATGATGGATCGATTAAAGAATGCTCTAGTTTGAATTAAATGATAGGGGGCAAAGCTCAAAACAATTTGCTTTACTTTGCTTTGATTTTTTAGATAGCGCTTTAAGATAAAGTAGCTTTCAATAGGACTTGCATTGGGTAAAGCTAGGTTTAGTTCGTGTGTTTTAGGTTTAACTATGGTCTTTAGTCTAGAGTCGCCTAGATAAATTGTATCAACTTCATGGTTTTGTTGAGCAAGCTTTTTAAAAACATCTTGATACATAAACCATTCTTCCCATTCATAGTGCTCTTTTTGATAGATACAGAAGTAGATAAATAAAGATAGGAGTAAGCTACAAATCATCATAAATATAAAGGTAAATATTTTAGCTTGTTTTTGATTCATTTTAAAACCGAAAGTAGATGAATTGATGTTGTTGCTCAAGACAAACGATTGAAAAAACAAAAAGAATGGAGATCAATATAGACCAAAGCAGGGGTTTTTCTTGTATTTTTATATAGTCCACTATGTCTTTTGTGCAGGGACAAAAGTAGAGTACAAATAGTAAAACAATCAAACAATACATTTGATAAAAACTAAAATAAGGTAAGGGAGTATTTCTAGCTTGAATCAATGGGTAATGCAATGAAAATGCTTCTATGCTTCGATAATCTAGCTCTATTCCATTTAAAGTAAAAAGTCCTTGATACATTGTAATGGCAGTATGTAAATCAGGGGAACGAAATAAAACCCAAGCAATAGAAACCAGAAAAAATGTAAATATCGTTGCAAAGAGTCTCGGAATTTTTATAGTAGTGACTCTAAATATGGACTCGTATATCAATAAATATAAGCCGTGCAGTAAACCCCATAAGACAAAGGTCCACTGCGATCCATGCCATAACCCCCCAAGGCCCATTGTAATGATTAGATTTAGTTTTGTTCTAAACCTTGATATACGGTTTCCGCCTAATGGGATGTATAAGTAATTTTTTAAAAATAGGCTTAAACTTATGTGCCATCGTCTCCAAAACTCTTTAATATTAGTGGCTTGATAAGGGCGGTTAAAATTATGAATCAAGTCAATTTGAAATAGTAAGGCAAGCCCAACAGCCATGTCACTATAAGCAGAAAAGTCAAAATAAATTTGTAAAGAATAAGCACAAACAGCTCCCCAACTTTCTACAAATGTTATGGGATAGGATTGGCTAGCAGCTAAAAAAGCAGGGTCTACAAATTGAGCCAAAGTATCTGCGACAATAACTTTTTTAAATAGTCCAATGGAGAAAAATATGAGAGCAGATTGTATTTTTAGCCAAGAAAAACTACGACTCAATGCAAACTGAGGAATAATATCTTTGTGATGAACAATAGGACCAGCGATCAGTTGTGCAAAAAAACTGACAAATAAGGAGTAATCAAGGAGATTTTGCGAATGGACTTTATTTTGATATACGTCTACTAAATAGGCTATTTGTTGAAAGGTAAAAAAAGAAATTGCTAATGGCAAGACGATATTTGAACTACTTATACTTAATCCAGAAATCTGTTGGATTGTATCTATAAAAAAATTGAAGTACTTAAAATATACTAAAGTTAGTAGGTGAGCTCCAACTCCAATAAATAAGATATTGGGATTTTTGTTTTTAAGTAAAAGCTTTGCGAGCTTGTAATTAAACAAAATACTTACAATTAACAATATAAGATATTTGGGCTCTAAATAAGCATAAAAGTACCAAGAGCTGAGTAATAAAAAAAACTTAGCTACTTTAAAACTTTTATTTTGTTTTGCTAGATGATACAGAGCAAAGCTGATGGGTAAAAAAACAAATATAAAATAATAAGAATTAAATAGCATGGAGAAATAGGTTCATTTTTGTTGTTACAAATACCATATTACACTAACATTGTTTGCTATTTTGCGAAAGATTCAAACTATTGTAAGGAATCTCTAAGTTATTTGACTAATATTATCTTAATTTTAAGACTCTTAACAAACTTCAAAAATAGGATGGTTCATGTTTTTTAAAATTTTTATTTCATTTTTAAGCTGCTGTCACTTATGGGCTTCTGGTTCCATGGTAAAAAGCAAGACACTTCAAATTAAAGTGAGTTCGGTTTCACATAGAGCTTTACAAAGTGTTTATGATCGATTTTTAAAAGATGGAAAAGTAGATTACCTAGGGCTCAAAAAAAATAGAAAACTATTGGATAGTTATTTAAAAAAAATTGCTTATTTAGATGGTTCACAATTAGAGAGAAATGATCTCTTAGCACTATATCTAAATGTATATAATGCATTCACTTTACAAGTCATTATTGATCATTATCCATTTAAAGTTACAAATCGATCGAAGCCAAAAGAAAGTATTTTACAAATACCTAGGGTGTGGGATGATTATACAATTGATATTTCTGGTGAACTTCTATCTTTGAATGAGTTAGAACACCAAAAGATACGTAAATTTCAAGATCCAAGAGTTCATTTTGCTATGGTTTGTGGAGCAAACTCTTGTCCTAAACTACAAGGACAGGCTTTTACAAAAAAAAATATAAACTCATTATTAAATAAAAGTAGGGATGAATTTTTAGATAACCCTCAAAACTATCATTATTGTAAAGACTGTAAAACGATTCGACTAAGCACAATTTTTAAATGGTTTTCACAGGACTTTAAAAAGTTTTATAAAAAAGAAACCAGAAGATATCAGAAATCATCTGGTGTTATTGGATTTATTATTGATAGGATGCCTAAAGACTTGCGAGAGCACTTTTTGAAAAAACAGCCAAAAATAGTTTATTCAAATTATGATTGGCACTTAAATAAGCAATAGGAATTGTATGCAACAAGAACATATAGATTTATTAGATGACAAAGTGTTTCAAGAGCTTTATCAGAAACATGGAATTTTAAAAGATGATTTAAAACCTCTAGGAACATCAGAAGCATTTGTCTATGGCTACCCTAAGCAAAACCCTACAGACATTATTCGCTTAACTCATAGCTCTCATAGAAGTGTCTCTGATATGGAAGCTGAGGCAAGATTTATCTTATATTTGAAATCTAATGGAATTCAAACGATGAGCTCTAAATATCTAAGAGATGGGAGTTTAGCAAGCGAGATTTCGTGTGAAAAGGGTTCGTTTATACTTTCTCGATATAGTTTTGAAAAAGGAGAGTTTACAGAGCTTGGACTATCAAAAGAAAAAGATCTGGAGTTAGCTTATAAATGGGGAGTTTTGTTTGCTAAATTACACCAAGCATCGATTGCTTTAAAAGAACCAATTCATCGAAGTACAATTTTTGAAAGAGTATGGATTGATGCCAGCTTGTTTGTTTCAAATAAAGAGATCTTAAGCCAAGGTAAAAAAGCACTAGAGTGGCTCAAGTCTTTAAAAAAAACAAAAGAAAACTTTGGATTGATCCATGGCGACTTACATACTGGTAATTTTCTTTTAGATGAAGATCAAGAAATTGTGATGTTGGACTTTGATGATAGCCTATATCACTTTTTTGTGGATGATTTGGCGGTAGTTGTAAACTCCTATAGAAAGGCAAATCAATTAGATGCAAATTGGGATTTAATTAATGATGAATTTACTCAAGCTTTGTTTAAGGCCTATAGTAGTATTTGTCCTGTACCAGACTTTTTTGTAAAAAACCTAGAAAAGTTTGTAGAGTTTCGAGAGATTAGTTTATATACCTTTTATCATCAAAAAGAACTTCATTTAAAAAAGTCATTAGATCAGCATCTGATTCAGATGGAAGATACTATTCTATCCTATAAAAAGTGGTAGACTAATTTTACATATTCAGTTGCTTTTTTGATTTACAATACGTAAAATTCCTCTCAAATATCTTTCTGAAGAAATTACTGTCTTGATGAGTTATTGTAGTTTTTGTTGGTTAGTTTAAAAGGAATTTGAATGAGTGATCTCGCAATTGAAGTGGATAATTTAAGTGTGTCTTATAAAATGAGCTTTCCAAAACCTCCAAAAGAGGTTTTAAAAGGAATCTCATTTCAAGTAAAAAAGGGATGTATTTTTGGTTTTTTAGGCCCAAATGGAGCCGGAAAAACTACTGCTATCAAAACGATGCTAGGTTTAAACCCTAACTTTAGTGGCAATATCAAAATTTTTGACTCTAATATTAGTGATTTATCACTCCATGATGTTATTGGATATTCTCCCGAAAACGCATATTTCAGCTCTTATCTGACACCTTATGAGGTATTGTATTCTATGGGTAAACTATCTAACATGAAAGCAAATGATATTGAGACTGCTATTTCATTTTGGTTAGATCATTTAAATTTGTCCCATGTAAAAAATCATAAGATTTCAACCTTTTCAAAGGGCATGAAACAGCGCTTAAATTTGATTCAATCTTTATTGCATAATCCAGACTTGTACTTTTTGGATGAACCAGCATCTGGCTTAGATCCTCTAGGAAAAAAGGAGATAAAGCTTTTAATGCAAAAGTTAAAGTCTGAAAATAAAACAGTATTTGTTAGTTCGCATCACTTGTTAGATGCCCAAGAGTATTGTGATGAGATTTGTATCTTGAATCATGGTAACTTTATTACGCAAGGCGCACTAAAAGACTTGTTACCGCAATCGCAAAATCTAGAAGGTTTCTTTATTGAAAAAGTTCAAGCAACACAGGAGAGCAAATAATGACTCCAATATTTCAAATAGCAAAAGATGTGTTGTTAGAGGCTCGGCGAAATCAAATATTTTGGTTGAGCATCGTTTTAAATATTTTGTTTTTTATTCTGTTTACTGTTGCTTCTTCATCAAATGAGGCTTTTCAAGGTAAAATATTTTTGGAGCTAGGTTTTACTGTATTATGGTTTTTACATTTTTGTTTGGCTATCTTTTTTTCTGTGGAGTCATTGTATAAAGATCAAGAAAGTAAAAGCATGTACTTTTATCTAGTAAGAAATGTCTCTCGTTTACAATATCTACTAGGTAAGTATCTAGGTTTTGTTTTGAGTATAACAGGCTCTATTTTGATTTCTGGAGCTGGATTTTTTGCCTGTGTATATAAAATGCAAGGCTTTGAAGTTAAAGTGATGTATGGACTATTATTTTTAGTTATAGAAATGGCTCTTACATTGGCAATTTTGATGTTTTTAGCAAAAGTTTTCACTAAAATTATCACTATATTTTCATTTTTATTTTTATTTTTTTTATCAAACTTTATCGAATATATCGAGGTAGTTTCTGAGTTTCCTACTTTAGTTAAAAGCTTGTTTCTTTTATTACCAAATTATAAGTATTTTTCATACATTGATATGATTGTACATGCCAAAGTGATGAGCATGGAGTATGTATATTTTATATCTGTTTATGGTTTGTCTCTTAGTATTTTTTACTTAATTTTAAGTAGTATTCAGTTTGAAAAGAAAGTTTTGTAGTATGAAAACTCGAATATTTCTTTTTTTCTTTGTAATGATATCGGTGTATTTTCACTCCCTTATTTTAGACTTTAGACAAGAGCATAATGTCTTTACAAGCAGAAACATGATTCATTTGGCCCAAAAAGAGCTCCAAACTTTTTTTAGCTCATGGTTTTGGAAAAAAGTTGATTTGTATGGACACTTTGGTAACTGGAGAAAACAAGTTGAAGAAGATGGGCAAATCAAATACTTTTCTACTATTGAGCGTCAAAAAGACGTAGAGGCTATGGGTGACTTAAGTATTTCTTTGGACCCAAGTTTTACAGAGAGAGTGGTATTGGTTGCGTCTGAAGCAGCTTTAAAACAAAATGATATTGAAAAGGCTCGAAAGATTTTATTTCAATCTATTGTGTATTATCCAAATCAAGTAAAAAGATATCGTTTATTTGGTGAGCTAGGCCATATTTATTTTGTAAAATTTAAAGACTATGAACGTGCGATTCGGTATTTTAAGCAATCTGTGTTAGAGCTCAAAAAGTTAGATCCGAAATCTTATAATTCAGAAGATACCTTTCATATCAGGTTATATGGTCTTGAAGCTGGTTTGAGTGCTTTTCATCTTAAAGACCATGATTTAGCTTATCAGTTTTACAAATTGAGTGGTTATGAGTCTGGTACAGAAGAGTATAATCAACGCATGGAACAAACAGCAATGCTATTTGGAGACTTTCAATCCATGAGAAAACAGCGAGAAATCTCCAAAAAACATAAACAAAAAGAGAAAAACTTTATTGAGGGGCATGAGGGTCATGATCATGCTAGTCATGAAGGACATGATCACGATCATGTAAAAGAGAAGCAAGAGGCTACACCAGAGCAAATAGCAAGCTATAATCTGAAGATGAAGGCAAGATTTTTATCTGTTGTACCCGAAGTAAATGAAAAGGTTTTTCAAGCAATATCGTTTAAATCAGCTAACTCTATGTTGTTTATGATTATAATATTTATGTTTTTCTTTAGTTTTTATAAGCAACGACATAAGTTTCAATGACCATCAACCATGAGTCCTTTTTCAATTTTAGTGATAAAACTTTCAGGTAAATAATCCTCATCACTCAAAGTTAGATTATGTGTCGAAGCATAGATCATAGGTGTATTAGTAAAGCCTAGTGTTTCATAAAAACAGCTAGCTTCATGATGAAATGTACGCAAAGTTAAAATCTTAAAGTGTTGTTTGGCTTTAGCTATCAATTGCTGGAGTAGAGCTTGTGCTACCTTTTGTCTTCTATAATCTGTTTGAACATATAGATGACGGACTCTACCAACATTTTTATCCTCTAGATATGGGTCGATATTCAATCCTACAAAACCAATAATTTTTTCGTCTTTAAGAGCAAGAAAAATAGCTTCACCCTCTTGGTTGAATCTGTTTTTATTACCAATGTATTCTGCTTTCATACGAAGCATAAAACTATGTTGTTCAGAGGATGCTTCTTGAACTAAGTGATTTAGCTCTTCGATTTTTAGATCTTTTACAGACAAAATATTGAGACTCATATTATTCCTTTTGGGTGTAGCAGATAGTGATTGTATATATCACTTTGTGATTGATACTTAGAATTACACGGAAATCAATTGTTTGTAAATCAAAACCCATATTTATACCAATATAGATCTGAAAACCGATCATTTCATTAGACATAAGAATTAAGGGGTCGATAATTTTAGAGGTGGGGTTGAGATAAAAATCGGCTATGCTTTTGGACAAAGAAGACGAATCTAGGATAAAAATGAAATCTTACATAAAACTAAATGCCTTGGTTTTAATATTATTGGTAAATCATAGTTACTCTATTGGCTTTTTAAAGCATCAAGTTAAAAGAATATTACGCATCGATAAACGAGGTAAGTTTGACAAGAGGCGTTGTGTAACTAAACCGGAGTTATACTATGGACATTTTGTAAATGAAATGGTCTATCCTGATGAAATTCATACTTTTTATATCAATACAAAGTCCCCCAAATCAAAGGCCGGAATCGGCAAAGATTTAAAACCTGTTGTTAGAAGGGTATTAAGCATTGATGAAAAGTATAAAAAGAATTACGACTCTTTTGCCATATTAAAGATTAAAGCGTGTGTACCTAGTGAGTCTTTTTTAAAGCCTTCTTACAGAGAAGAAAATTCTATGATGGGGCTTGAGTCTCATCCTAATAGTAATCTAAGAAGAAGAGAAAAAAACTATTACTATAAACCCTATAGATAAATATAGACTTAGTTTATGACTTAGTTTTTGTATTAGGAGACTGTTGGTAGTTTGAACATTGGATAGTAGGACTATCTTGATTGAAGATTGTGATTTCACCAGTAATTAAACATAAAGAAGCTAATGGCATATTATTTTGATCTGCTTGTTCTTGTGTATAATTTTGTTGATTCACATTTTCTCCTGAACTTTACGGTAAGGTAAAGCTATTTTATCCTGTGAAATAATGAACATAAAAACTTGTCTGTTTTTTATAGAGATTTATACATTATTTAAGTAGGAATTTTTAGTCTGACAAGTGCTCATTATACGAATAATTTTCAAAAATGCACGTACAATTTTATTTTTTTGTTTTTGTTGACAAAATCAAAAAGTACATAAAGCTTTAGAAACCATCTGAAGAGCTGATTTAGCAATAATTGTAAGGCTTTTTTGTTTTGTAGGACTTGAGTTTGAGCTACTTTTTTATGTACGATTTATGAACGATCTGACTCGTCTACATCAAAAAAACCGCTGGGAATATGACCGATAATGGGTTCAAAAAAGGCTTTGGGAGGAAAGTCTCCTAGTAAAGCTCGATCCATTAGATTTAGCACCGCATTATGAGCCCATTGAAAATCATCAAGATGAATCAAGTGATCTTCTTTTGCTTGAATAAATTCATCTAAATCAATAACACGAAGTTCATTATCAGGAAATATCACCACATCAACTAATAAGTCAGTAATTTCAAAACAGCCTGACTTTGGAGTCCACTTTGTTTTGATCATGTCACAATACCAATAACAAAACTGATTATCCTTATCAAACTTCTTACTGATTTGAACTCCATGTTTTACGGAAATAATGGATATTGCAGAGGCGATATTCATTTGTGAGCCTTTTGCTTACCATTGAGTAATTAGGTAATCCTCATCAAAATAAAGTATTTGGTCACTTGTGATATCGGAAGTATTTTTTGGAATAATTTTATGTTTTAAGAGTGTTTTAATCTTCGTCATTGGCAGAGTCCTTTGTAGAAGTATTGTTCTAAAGGTATTTTTAGTGCCTTTAGGATGGGTTATCTTAACTTTTTTAGTAAAACATTTAAACTTTAAGAAGTGAATTTATGTAGTTGTGAAAAAAACAAAATTATTTTAATTTATTTCTTGACTTATGTTATTAGTATGTGGCATTCTGTACGGCTTTCGAAAACACCCGAGAGCAAAGAGCTAAAGATTTGAATCCTTTTGGAGACAAAGACATGCTCAAAAGGTTACACTAGGAGCCTCTATTAGATTCGTCTAAGACAAGGCCACATTTGTGGGAATAAAACCTTGA
>JAGSHD010000034.1 GCA_023954715.1 Candidatus Cloacimonadota bacterium
AGTTAAGTCCTCCAGCGCCGATGGTACTGCATGGTTGCATGTGGAAGAGTAGGTCGGAGCCAGCTTTTAAAATTCCTTTTAATTATCTTTGATAGTTAGAAGGAATTTTTGCGTTACAGGGGTTTATATATGAGGATGATTGTTTCTTTGATGATATATTTTGGCTTACAAGTTGTATCGCTGTTTTAGCACTTTTATTTATGCGGTTTAGCTCATCATCATCTTTTTCATCTTCAAGAGTTTTCGAGTATAAAGTACACTTCAACTCTCTCATATGTAAAATATGACGATGATCTTCAACCTGAGTCTAGTCTATAGACAGTAGTGGATGACCTACTTACTTCTAAATTTGATTTAGGACGAAATAAAATGCTTTTATAGCTTTCAGATTTACTTGGAATATCTATGATAACTAGCTTGGCTAGTTGAGACAAACTGTAGGGGTAAAGATCATGATAATCTACAAGAGTTTTCGATTAGTAAAGTACACTTCTACTTTATCATATGTAAAATATGATGATAATTTTCAACCTCATTCTAATTTATACAAAGTAGTAGGTAACCTACTTACGTATAAGTTGGATTTAGGATAAATAAAAGGCTTGTTTAGCTTTCAGAGTAAATTTGAGATTTACCTGGAATGTGTGTGAAATCTAGCTTATTGAGCAGAGATGTATAGTATGAGTAAGAAAAAATATATATGAGAATTAAATTTGATATAAAAGGCTGTACAAGACCTTGTATTAAGCTTTGACTAAGGGGATTATCGCTTAATCGTCATTATAAACTAATTGTAGCTTTGTGCCAGAACCAAAAGTTTCAAGCTTTGTTTCAGGGATGGCATAATCAAGAGACTCTATTTGTAAATAGGATCCAATTTTTTGCATACCAGTGCGTATGTCATAGAAAGAGTTTTTTGAAAAATCACTTAATGCGATAAAATCTCCATCTAGTGTGATAGCTACAGCTTGGTATTCCCACCATGATTTGTTTTTGTCAGAGCATTTTTTGCCTTGTACAGCTAAGGCCCTAATATATCGCTTTGGAGCTAATTCCGTAATATTAGATTTTGTTCCCAGTTTCTTATGATAGAGAAGCTTTTTATTAGTAATATCATACAAAATATAATCATCGGTAATGTTTAATAAATAGAAAAAGCTTACTAATAAACCACAGGCAATAAATGCATTAAAGTAACTTCCAAAAAATAGTAGTCCTACAAATGCAATAGAACTAACACAACCAATACCGGAAAATATATTTTCTCTGGTGGAGGTTAACTCAAACTTTATTAACGTGTCTCCTATGAAAGAAATAGCATTTGAGAAGTTAGAAGTTTCTAATTGAGGTACTAATTGTTGTGTGGTGTCAGATGTAGATTGACTAAGTCGGGATGATTTTACTTTTGGGATATGTTTAGACTTGCTAGACTCTTTGGAAGAGGCGATAAGTAAAAACTTTTCCTTGAGCTTTTCTTGGATAGGTAGAGGAAGCTCAGAATATCGGTTTAAATGTTGGTCACTAATTTCTAAAAAGACCTCAACTATTTTGTCATCATTTGTCATACTAAAATGTTACCATTTGTAGAAAATAAGTTAAACGTTGAACAAAACATTTATTAAGATACAAAAATTTTTCCCTTGGATTGTGTGCATTATTTCTAATTACTGGTATATTTATAGTACATAATTTAATAAATTAGCACTTATTATTAGATCCAAAGTTGAATTAAATGATAGTTTTCTTTATCTGGGGGGAAAAGAAGATGGATAATTTCGTATATAACTTTACAAAAAAACTGGTGAACTTTTTACTTCTGGTTAATGTTTTTAGCATGGGGGTACAGAATTGTGATTGTCAGGCAACATACAATCCTTCTTACGAAGAAAGCCCGGAGTTCCAAGGTATTGATAGTGTCAAACAGATTGACCATCTATTTTATGACAATGAGGCTAGAGATTTATTAGCTCATTATAAAAGGCAAGACTCTTCGGCAATGTTCATTGAACAGATTCAGGGCATATCTAAGAAATTATCTTTAGAGATTAATAGTAAGAATCGATCTAAGCGTTTATTACATGTCATGAGAGTATTGAACTTTTTTCATGATGAAAAGAAAGAAGTGCGTTTTGCGATTATCGAGCATTTGACGCTCAAACAATTATATGATCTGGTATTCTTATGGAGGCAAGCTATTTATACCTCTTCATTTAATGGTGTTTTTGACAAAATAAAGTCTAGAGTTGAAAACAGTGAAGATGCAACACTTATGTTTTCAACCCTTAAATCTAATGATTTTGAAGGATTTAACGCCTTCATTCAAACTTGCTCAGCTTATAACCGCTTAGGGGAGTGTTTTGCTTTTTTTAGTATAGATCAACAGATTAGTTTAATGAAATCTTATGCTATTAAGATGAACTCTACTAAAAATTATTATTATGCAATGGCTTGGGTAGAAGTGATGTTGCAAACGAGCAATAGAAAACTCTTGTCTTTTATGGAAGACTTTTTACTAAAAAAGATCAACCAAAGTAACTTTGAACAAATTGCTTATGAACATGACTTTGAGAAGATGCATTATGTAGATCGAGAGCAGTTTTATGAATCTCTTTCTCCTCATCGGGAATTGAGTAACATTGAGTTTTATGGCTTGATTATGGGCTCATACTTTAGTTTTGATTCAATTAGAACATTGCAATTAAGCGATAAATTTATTGCTAAGGGAGTGCAGTGGGCGGAGTCAAATAAGGAGTATATTCCAAATAATTATCAAAGCGTAGAACTCATTGATTTATCAACTGAACAAGGAGACTCTACTCAACGACACTTTTATTATGGAGATAGTGATGGATGGGCTACTTGGGTTGCATTTTTACGAAAGCATAAGCGTATTGCAACGGATAAGGTAATTGAAAATAATAATTATGTAAAAATAATTCGAAGTGATGAATCTTTAAATACAAACTTAGTTATATATGCCAATAAACCTGGAAAACGAATTTCTGGACAAAAGTCTATAGATAATGAAATGCTTGATGAAAATACTCAGTCTCACATCTTTGTGCATAGAGGACACTCTTATCACTTACACAGAGGACTGGATAAAATCGAAAAAAATACTAAACTGGCTATTTTGGGATCATGTGGTGGTTACAATGATCTGCATTCCGTGATGAAGCGCTCTTTAGATGTCCAAGTTGTTATCTCTAAGGGTAAAGGTACTTATTGGGTCAATCGAGCAATTTTAGATGTGATTAATGAGGATATATCATTGGGTAATGACATAGATTGGTCTAAGTTTCGCGAAAGAGTATCTAAAATATTAAAAAACCAGCACCATATTAAAAATAGATTTCAGGATATGATTGATATTTTTAATGAATATTATGTATTACCAAATGAAAATGTTGGTTTAGCAATGCTAAATAAGGCGATCCATTTACTAAATGATGGTCAAGTAGATGCTATAGCTTCTGTAAAGCAGTAGTGTTCAAGAGTTTGTTCGTCAGAGGAATTTGCTTTTGAGACTATGGTAGATTTAGTGTAATTGAAACCATTTCGTTTCAGTAGTTCTATTGAAGCTAAATTGGTATCAAAAACAGTAGCTTCTATTTTTTTTAACCTTAACTGGATATTGCAATATTTAATTAACAACTCCAAAGACTCTTGGGCATATCCAAGCTTACGAAATTTTTTAGTTAGCCAATACCCTATAAATGGTAGTTTTGATGTATAATTGTATATGGATATGACACCGATGATTTCTTTGCTATCATAATGTTGAATACCAAACTCTTTATGAGCAGGGTTTAAAGTAGATCGGTCAATGTAAGCGATACAATCTTCATAATTGTATGGAAGTTTCAAAGGAGTATTTTTGGACACTTCATTATCGTGTATATTATTGAAAATGTCTTGTGCATCAGCATGACATAGCTTTCTAAGCTTTATACGTTTTCCGTATATAGTTTTATTTAATACTTCCATAGCTGATATTTATTCCAAGCTTTTTTGGCTTGCTTGTTTCCATTCTTGTAAGATTTTGACATCCACTTTTTAGATAGTTTTAAGTTTCTTGGTGTACCAATTCCTTCAGCATACATTAATCCTAGCATATATTGAGCACTTTTGTGTTTCTGACGTGCAGACTTTTTATACCAGTAAAGGGACTTTTTATAACTGATATTTGTTCCTAGCCCATTAGCGTAAAATAGTCCGACTAGGTATTGTGCATTTAAATGATTTTGCTTAGCTGCTTTTTGATACCATATAAAAGCATCTTTAAAATTTTTTGTTACTCCTTGGCCATTATGAAACATTGTGCCTACTGAGTATTGAGAATTTTTATGTCCAAGCCTAGCAGCTTTGAGATACCAATAGAATGCATGTTTAAAACTTTGATCTACACCTTTCCCTTCGTCGTATAGTTTACCTAAAAAAAATTGAGACTCTATGTGATCTTGATTTGCAGCTTTTTCAAACCAAGTTTTGGCCAAAGTATGATCTTTCTTTACTCCACGTCCGTTTAATAACATTAAAGCTAGATAGTATTGGGAACCTAAGTGATTTTGATTTGCAGCCTTTTTATACCATGATACAGCTTTGTGAAAATCTTTAGTTGCTCCAACACCAGTAGCATAGATCACTGCTAATTTGTATTGCGCTTCAGGTGAACCATTTTTAGCTAATTGTTTTGTAGTTTGAAATGTGTTTACAGACTGGTTAAATAGTTTATTCAAATTAAGTGTGATTGATTTATCGTGATCAAATGTGATGGTTTTATTAATTGATTCGTAACCATGTTTATAGGCTTCAATTTGTTGAATAGAATTTTTTGGAGCTACTAGCTTTATAACAGAGCTTTCTTTGCTATTAGTAGTTTTGTTGTTATGAAGACTTTTGATGTATACCCATTTAGGCGTAATATTAAGCGTAACTTCAACGCTAAAAGTGAAACTTGTAAGTAGAAGAAAAATAATTAAATTCATGAGGAAGACTCCACTTTAGCTATGATTAGTGATATTGAGATTTAATTTTATCACTATAATGTAAAAATACCAGATATTGGTTATTAAAAAAAAATAAATTATTTTAATTTATTTCTTGACTTATGTTATTAGTCTGTGGCATTCTTTACGGCTTTCGAAAACACCCGAGAGCAAAGAGCTAAAGATTTGAATCCTTTTGGAGACAAAGACATGCTCAAAAGGTTACACTAGGAGCCTCTATTAGATTCGTCTAAGACAAGGCCACATTTGTGGGAATAAAACCTTGA